>DATGLD010000001.1:0-115151 GCA_035294305.1 Ktedonobacteraceae bacterium
AAACGCCGATGGCAGCTACACCTTTTCCTGGCTGCACGTCAATTCGCAGGGACAGGTCGTCGATGCGCATAATTGCCTGGTTCACCTGCTCGGCATGAACATGGGGGGCCTCTTCCTCAGTTCGGCTGGCCATCAACCACCGGCCTCGATTAGCTGGTATAAGCAGAATGTTCCAATGAACGTAGTACGCGAAGCCATCAATACTTACTGGTGGGATACCAACGTCTACGTGCCCGACGCCCACATGCACTTCCAACAGTGGCTCGAAACGGTGATCAACTGGCAGAAGCAGAACGGCAACTATGTCATCATTGATGCCGCCACGCAATTCCACAACCCGCCCTGCGGCACAGGAGTGACCGTTCCCTGCCCATCGCAGAACCAGGCGAGCAAGAATAACCCTCCCAATCCGGAGGAGCAATCGACGTACCAGCCCACGCCATTACAGGCTCTCACCGACCTGGCCAAAATGTACGGCAACGACCCCCAGATCATCTTTGACGTGTGGAATGAGCCTTCGCCCAAGGAGATCAGTGGCATCAGCATGCAGACCTACTTCCAGGATATGAATCAACGCATCAATGCCGTGCGGCAGTACGCTCCCAATTCCATCGTCATGGTCTATGAAAACGGCTTGCAGCAGATCATGTCCGGGCAATATCCGATGTACACGCAGAAAAATCTCATGTTTGATACCCACATCTACGATGCCAGTTGGAAGCCGGGTGATACAACCGGACTTGTGTCATTCGTCCACGCGCATGGAGACGCCTTTATCGTTGGCGAATGGGGAGGAGTTCCTGGCCAACCCTCCCCCAGCGTCATGATCCCTTTCCTCAAGCAGTATGATGTCGAGGCTTGCTACTTCGGCTCAAAAGACCTGGTCAAGGGCAGCGCTGCTAAGTCGGCTCAGTTACAGCTCAACAGCATCGGCCAGGCAGTTGCCAGCGGCTATGGCTCGATCTTCGGTTCGTAGTGAAGAAAGATAGCTCGCTCATTTGCCCTGCTGATATCCTCTGATGTATATTTTTGTGAAGAGCAATAGATATCATAAGGATGAAAGGCAGACCCTACAGTGACCGAGACAAACAATACAACCGACCGGTGGAGCGAGGCCGATTCGCAAACATTCCTGAATCATAGCGAAGTATTCGTGCCGGGGCGCATGGAACAGATCGCGAGCTTGCTGCATCTCATTCCCGCGCGAATGGAAGAAGCTTTCACGATCGCCGAATTGGCGGCGGGTGGCGGGATAGTGGGGCGCGCAATCCTCGAGCGCTTTCCTGCCTGCCATTACGTGGCGCTGGATGGTTCGCAGGTCATGCGCGACCACCTGAGCCGCTCGCTGGCTGAGTTCGGAGAGCGCCTCGAGGTGCGTCCTTTTGAACTTGAGGAGCAGGATTGGCGTGGGGCTCTGCCCGCTCCCTTGCGCTGCGTGCTGTCATCGCTAGCCGTGCATCACCTGCCAGACGATGGCAAACGCCAGCTTTTCAAAGATATGTTCGCGCGCCTGGAACCCGGCGGGGCCTTGCTGCTGGCCGATATCGTCAAACCCGCCACGTCTCAGATTGCCGAACTCTTCGCGCGTCAATATGACGACATCGTGCGCGCGCAAAGCGTGGCCGCCTATGGCGATTTGCGTGGCTACGACTCGTTCCAGGAGTTGAAGTGGAACTACTTCATCTACGACTATGCCGACCCCGACTCCTACGATAAACCATCCCTGCTCAGCGACCAGTTGCTATGGCTGCGCGAATCGGGCTTTAGCATAGTCGACTGTTTCTGGATGCAGGCCGGACATGCCATCTATGGTGGGTACAGATAAGACCGGTATCAGCGAGGTGTTGCATATGGCAAAGCGGCATATTACCGTAGCTATCAAACGTGTATACGATCAGCCCGAACCTGGTGACGGCACGCGCGTTCTGGTGGAGCGTCTCTGGCCGCGTGGCCTTTCCAAAGAGCGCGCAAAGGTCGATACCTGGCTCAAAGAGGTTGCGCCCAGCAATGACCTGCGCAAGTGGTTCGGCCATGATCCAGAAAAATTTCCAGAGTTTCGCCGCCGCTACGAGGCCGAACTGCAATCTGAATCAGGCCAGGCGGCGCTGGCGAAATTGCGTGATCTGGCCGGTCAGGGCAAGGTGACATTAGTATTTGCCGCGCACGATAGCGAGCATAACAATGCGGTCGTTTTGCGCGATTTGCTGGCATAGGGGAGCAGGTCAATGCAAACAATGTTATGTTTGCGTTCAGGGTTGATCTGCATTAGGCTTCCCTGGCAGGCGATTTCTCAATGTAGCATGATGCGCAACTCCGGTGCTTGAAGATAGGAGAGATGCAGCATGGAGCCGAAACCAGGTACAGAAGATCCGACGGCGCAGCAGCAGAGGAGCGATAGACCAGCACAGGCGGGTATGCAAAACGCTATGAACCGGCGCTGGCGCTATCGTATTGATCGCGAACATCCTATCGGCGGCGAAATGTCCGATATCGTCAAGGGTCTTTTCACACGCATGCGTTTGCCCTGGCTCTTAGGGCATCATGCGCAGACGCCGGTTCTTGCCCTCTTCAGCTTCATTAATGGCTGCATCAGCATTGGTATCATGTCGGCGCTGGCCCTTATTACACATTCCGCGTTCATCTTCCCTTCGCTTGGCCCCACAGCCTTCCTCTTTTTCTATACGCCTACCGCGCCAGCCGCCTCTCCGCGCAACACCATTGTTGGCCATGCCATCGGTGTGCTGGCCGGCTATTTCAGCCTGGTCGTCACCGGTCTAACGATGGCAGGGCCGGCTCTTGCCGCCGGCGTCACCTGGCCGCGTGTCCTCGCAGCTGCTCTCTCGCTTGGCCTTACCGCGGGATTGATGGTTTTGCTCAGGTCTCCACATCCGCCGGCAGGCGCTACCACGCTCATCATCTCGCTTGGCCTGTTGACAAAACCACTGCAGCTGCTCATACTGATGGTGGCAGTGGTATTACTTACTTTACAGGCCCTTATTATCAATCGCCTTTCCGGTGTTCCATACCCACTCTGGAATCCACATCGCGAGCCTGGCGAGGCGGGAAAGCAAACCCAGAATAGCGTGAAGTCGAGTTGAAAGGGAAAGGTACAAACGTATCCGTTTGTGAGCAGCGAAGCGTGATATACTATGACAGATTGGCCTGACAAGGCTGTTGGTTACATACATTTCATTCAGGCCATCAGGAGGAAAACCATGAACGATAGCGAAATCCTGCATCGTATAACTGCTCTTGTGGACGAAGAACATTATCTGATGCAACAATCAGAAGAAGAAGGCGGTCTGAGTGACGAGGAGCGGACGCGCATGCACGAACTCCAGCTTCAACTGGATCAATGCTGGGACCTCTTGCGCCAGCGCCGCGCCCGTCGTGAATTTGGCCTCAATCCAAACGAGGCGCAAGTGCGCGATCCGAACATCGTCGAACACTACCAGCAGTAATCGTACACTATGGCAAACATCTTGATCATCACCTCTCGCACCGGCGGGGGCCATATGAACCTCGCGCTGTCCCTTAAGGATATGCTTGGCGCGAGGTTCTCTATTGATATCGTTGATCCTTTCCCACCCGTCGTCGATAGGTATTACGCGGGGCTCAGTCGCGACTTCCTCACCCTGTGGGATTGGCAATACAAATACACCGATAACGAATTTGCTTCGCTCTGGCTGCATAAGGGGCTGGCGCTGCTCAGCCAGAAACGTCTCACAAGCCTTATCGAGCAAGCCGCCCCCCAACTTATTGTCTCAACGCACGCGCTCTTGTCTTATGTCGTCGCGTCTGCTAACCGGCAAACCGGCATGCGTATCCCGCTGGCGTTCCAATTGACAGACCTCGAATGCGTGCACTCCACCTGGTTTAGCGAGAAGTTTGCCGATGCCTACCTGACTCCTACGCGTGAAATCTTTGCCCAGGCCCGCGCGCGGGGTATTGAGCAAGGCCGCCTGCACATAACGGGCAGGCCCGTGCGCAAACAATTTTTACAAACATATGATTCTGCTTGCAGGACTGAGACACTCACGAGGCTGGGACTCTCGCCGGAGGCCTTTACCGTCTTTCTCCAGGGCGGCGCGAAAGGGTCTGCCAGGATCGAACGAACCATCTCCAGTATCTTCGCCGCCGGCAGCGCGAGCGCTCCCATTCAGATTATCCTGGCGGCAGGTACCAACAATACCATCATCTCGCGTTTCTCAGCCCTATCCAACCTGCGCGTACTGCCGTTCACCGAAACCATCGCGTCTTATATGGCCGCTTCAGACCTCATCGTTGGCAAGGCAGGCGCAAGCTTCCTGACGGAAGCCATCATGCTCGAGAAACCATCGCTCATCACCACCTACATCCCCGGTCAGGAAGGGCCGAACCTGCGCTTCATTGAACGCTATAATCTTGGTTGGACTTGCCTGGACGCGGGCGGCCAGCAACAATTGCTAACCCGCATCGTGCAGAACCCGCACCTCATCGCCGAAAAAGTCAGCAGCATTCAATCATACAAGCAATGGAATATGTCGGCGAATGCCAGCATTCCATCCGTCTTCAATAGACTGCTGGGCTATCAAGACACCCTTGAGGCTTAATGCATGCGTGATGGATGACAAATGGGGTAGGGCCTCCAGGTAATCACCAGGGCCTCCATGCACTGCCCTTACTCGAAGGCCTGCTTCCCAGGCCTCGAAACTATATTGGAGGCATTGCGCCAGTTAACCGTTGGCGTGATCAAACTATGATCGATATGCTCGCGGTGTTCGATGGCCATCGCGATCAAGGATTGTAGCACGCCATCGTCCAGCAGGTGCGGGTCGAGGCCAAGCTCGATCAGGCGCGTATGCACGGCGTTGTAATAGTGCTGCTCCGCCTCGACGCGAGGGTTGCTCATATGTGCGATCTCCACCTTCAATCCCATCTCCTTGCCCTGCTGCACTACCATGTGCGCCAGGTCGAGCAGCGAGAACTGTTCAGTGATCTGATTGAACACCCGGTACTCGCCCGCTCGTATCGAGGACAGAATTGCCAGTTCGATGCAGCGTATCGTGTCTCTGATGTTGATATAGCCTCGTGTCTGACCACCCTCACCATAGACGGTCAGCGGATGTCCCACCGCGGCCTGCACGCAGAAACGGTTCAGCGCCGTGCCATAAATCTGATCGTAATCAAAGCGCGTTGCCAGCACCGGATCGAGCAGCGTTTCATCCGTCTCGACTCCGTAGACGACCCCCTGGTTGAGGTCGGTTGCGCGCAGTCCCCAGATTTTGCAGCAGAACATGATGTTGTGACTGTCATGGACTTTACTTAGATGGTACATAGAGTTTGGCTGTTTGGGATAGGGCAACACATCCGAGCGGCCCTTGTGATGAATTTCGATAAAGCCCTCTTCGATATCGATATTCGGTGTCCCATATTCGCCCATCGTGCCTAATTTTACCAGGTGGCTCTGCGGCGCGAATTCTCGCATCGCATACAGCACATTCAGCGTGCCGATCACATTGTTCGTTTGTGTAAAGATCGCGTGCTTGCGGTCGATCATAGAATAAGGGGCTGAGCGCTGCTCGGCAAAGTGTACAATTGCTTCCGGCTCGCTTGCTTGTATCGCGGCAACAAGCGCATCATAGTCCATTGTATCGCCGACATGTATATGAATGGAGCGTCCTGTGATCTCTTTCCACCTCTGTACTCGTTCATATAGCGTAGAGATAGGCAGCAAGCTATTAAACCCGCGTTCTAGATCAAACTGCCTCCGCATAAAATTATCAAAGACTGTGACTTCGTGTCCCTTATTCGAAAGATACATCGCTTGTACCCAACCGAGGTATCCATCTCCGCCGAGTATGAGAATACGCATAGTTCCTCCAGAAGACAAAGATCAGTTTCACCCTTGCTTGTTACGATATCACAAAAAAGCAATTCGCAATAGGCTTGAGATGCTTGCTTATAAATATCGTTCAGAATGTATACGTAACACCATACCCACAAATATACACAGGTGCCATGACTTTTTTCCTAATCGCTTTAAGAGATTTTCCGCATTTTTGCCGATTATTTGAGGTAGAAGAAATAAATTGAAACAAGGTGAACTATTGACTCACGCGTTTATCTTGTTAGAATGCTAAATAGCCATTCAGGGGTCGTTTGGTATAAAACCTATGGGGTGACCATTGTGGTAGCCCACGAAAAGGGAGTCGTAGATGTCACGTTCATTTAAAGTAATTGCTGCCAGTATCATTCTGCTGGCTATAGTTGCTATGGGAGTCCTCTGGTATATACCGCGGGGCTCGTCGAATGCTGCCTCCGCTGGCAATGATGTTCGACCGGCCGTCACCCAGGCCAATGGTCCGTATACCGTCAGTGGCAATCAGATCCTCGATGCTAAAGGTCAGCCCTATTTATTTCATGGTATTGGCCGGGATTCTCTGGAGTATGACTGCAACACCGATGGCTATTTCGATTCTACCCACCTGTCCTATATGGGGTATGGACATAGCGGCAATGGCATTACGTATTGGGATGCCAATACCATTCGTCTTCCTCTCACCGAGGGCTACTGGCTGAGAGATTATCCTTCTAAACATTGTGTTCATACTCAGTACCAGAACCTTATCAAGAGTGTCGTTTCGACCCTTACCGGCATGAATATGAATGTCATTATCGATCTGCAATGGACTGATGCCGGTGGGGCTGCTCCCGGCGGCGGCGCCGCATTTGAAATGCCCGATGCTGATAGTGTCACCTTCTGGACACAGGTTGCTACCATGTTTGCTGGTAACCCCAATGTCCTTTTTGAATTATACAATGAGCCTCATCCTGCTCCCGGCAACTGGGCATGCCTCGAATCAGGTTGCGCGATTACCGGCGATAAATCGTATGTCGTCGATTGTAATTGCTACATTACCGCCAATTATACGGCGGTTGGTATGCAGGCGCTGGTCAATGCAGTACGCGGTACGAATGCGCAAAATCTTGTACTGGTGGCTGGAATGGACTGGGGCTTCGACTTGAGCGGCTTCGGCCAGAATCCTATCACGGGCGGCAATGTCGTCTATGACACTCATCCCTATCCTTATTCTGAGAAGATGCCCCAATACTGGGACAATGCTTTTGGCAATATCAGCAAAACCTATCCTGTCATCTCTGCTGAGAATGGCGAATATGATTGTGGCACCAGTTACATGAGCCGCCTGCTGACCTACTTTGATGCTCATAACATCAGCTGGATTGGTTGGGCGTGGGTCAACATCAACTCTGCCTGTGGTTATCCACAACTCGTTACCGATTATAATGGCACGCCGGCCCCCAATATGGGCGTGTTGATCTGGCAATACCTGACAAGTTATGCCAATGGTACGCTCCTACCAGGGCCAATCAGTTCTACCTGGTACTTTGCCGAGGGTAAGGTTGGCCAGGGCTTTATCGAATGGCTCACCATACAGAACCCTGATCCCGTCAATTCCTGTTCGGTCAAAATTCAGTATCTTCTGACGACCGGTACAGTGACCATTAACCGCACCGTCAATCCCAAAAGCCGGTATACGGCGTCGGTCAATAGTGATTTAGGTACTCCACCCAGTTCTAGTTCATACAAGACAGATTCCATTATTGTTACCGTCAATAATCCGACCACCTGCTTCGGTGTCGTGGCGGAGCGCCCCATCTACTTCACCAACTTCTTTGGCGAGAGTAGTGGCAGTGTCGTCATGGGTACGGTAACGCCCGCCAAGGTCTTCTACTTTGCCGACATGCCCACGGTGAAGGGCTCCGACTCGTTTATCACCATCCTGAACCCGCCCGGCGGCAGTACGGCAACCGTTACCGCGACCTATTACGCGGGAGGCAAGCAGGTTGGTTCCGCTCAAACAACCACAGTCACAGGCGGCAGGCGCCAGACGATCAATCCACCGCCGATGTCGCAGCGTGTCATTGCCATTGTAACCTCAACGCAGCCGGTGGTCGTAGAGCGGCCCACCTACTTCAGCAGCTTCCCGGCAGGCAGCGTTGGCAATGTCTCCGGTGCGGCCTCGGTGGTAGGCGCGCTCAATTCCGCCAACGAGTGGTTCTTTGCTGAGGGTCAGAGCGGCAGCGGTTTCCAGGAGTACTTGGTGATCGGTAATCCCGATCCGTCGAACACGGCGCAGGTGAATATTAAACTTGAGGGCCCGGGTGGATCTCAATCGTTCCCCGTCACAGTCGGGCCGCGCAGCCAGGCTATCTGGGATGTTAATGCGCATAGCAGTACCGATGTCTCGGCGGATATCACCTCTCCTACTGCGGGTATCGTTGTGGAGCGTGAGATCTTCTTCCACTATACCGGCGAGGGTATGAATGCCACGGGTGCGACCGATATAACAGGCGCCGTTGGTCCGACTGCTTCCCGCTCCGAGTCATTCGCCGAGGGCTACGTGAACACGGACTTCAACGAATGGCTCACGCTCTTCAATCCCACCGGTAGCAATGAAACGGTAACCGTGACAATTGTCAATGGCTTTGGCAGTGTCTATTCGTTTAACGTCAATGTGCCAGCCAATGGGCGATCGGTGCAGGATATTACGAGTATCGTCCACCAGAACCTGTATAATGGCAGCCAATCTCAGGGCTACAACATTTCAATGACTGTGCAATCGTCCGGCTACTTCTTCGCCGAACGCGTCATGTATTGGAATGTAGGTACCACACAGGGCGGCAGCGATGATATAGGCTACATGGGCCTCTAAACGCTCCATCGAGCGTAAGTGAATGGAGTTCGACAAGATAATCTGATGAGTGGTCTCCGGTGGTTGCGCCTCCGGGGCCATTCATCGGATCCACCGATTGATCGGCGCAGGGATGATTCACCTCACTCGGAAGAGGATGTGGCCCATCCCATCTTTCGCAGCATTACAATCAATGCCTGTGATGCTTGCTGGAAGAGCTCTGGCCCGCTGAATCCCGAGAATTTTCCCTCTGCTGCCAGGTGTGGCTCTAGCGAGAAAAAGCCATCATAGCCGTCCTCGCGCAATCGCTGCAGGAGTTCGGGCCATCTTGCCAGGCCCTCCCCGGCAGGCGCGACTTTACCATCAGAACGCGCATCCTTTACGTGCATATAACGCAGCCAGGGGCGCATGGCCTCATAAGCGTCGGGGTAAGGTATTTGACCACACTGGATAAAATTTGCCGGATCGAGAATGGCCTGGAAATGAGCGTCATTGATGCTTTCCAGCAAGTCAACGCAGCGAACTATGGTATCTCCGTAAATATCCTTCTCGTTTTCATGTAGCAGCGTGATGCCAGCAGCACTGGCTCTGGCAGTCATCTCATGCAGGCGCCATAGTACCTCGTCTCGCCATGCTGCCGGATCACTTTTTGCCGCTTGTGGAGGATAAAAGGAGAAAATGCGTATGTAAGGTGTCGCAAAAAAGTGAGCCAGCAAAATGGCACGCTCGAAGCGCCGTAAATGCTCGTCGAAAGGACTATCTACAGGCGCTTTACCGATAGGCGAAGCAATGGCAGAAACTGCCACGCCCCGCTCACGCAACATGCGCCGCAGTTCGTCTGCCTGCGCATCGCTCAGATCCAGCACGTTCGTTCCCCAGGCCGCGCGCAGGTCGAGGAAGTGAATATCTTCGCTTTGTAATACCGCGATCTGTTCGCGTGGGTCAAGAGAAATTTCGTCGGCAAAAGCGGAAATGTGTATCATGCCAGTAGGATCTCCTTATGCGCGCGAGCCGATTCATAAATGCCCAGGATAATTTCCACGGGGAGCCGTCCCGCATAACCATCTACAAGCGGCGTCCCATGCTCGCGAATAGCGCGCATCATATCCGCTATCTGCGCGGCATGACTCCTGATTGACAGCGCGGCAGGATTCTGAGCCGCTCCCTCTGCACCCTGTGTGCCCGTCCGGGTCTCTTTCTGGCTGCCTCCACTGGCTCCATAGGCCCCCACTTCCTGCTGATCGTCGCGTGCCAGGTGTAGATAGCCCAATCGATCATCCTCGATCACTGCCGATCCCCTATCGCCAAAAATTTCGACACGCGTCGTCACGCCTGGATATGCTCCCGTTGTAGCCGCAATAGTACCCAGCGCCCCATTTGTGAAGCGCAGCACGGCCACGGCCATATCTTCCGTCTCCATGCGATGCACCAGCGTATCCGTATAGGCGTAGATACTTTTGACACTTCCCATCAACCATTGCAGCAGGTCAATCGAATGGATGGCCTGGTTCATCAATACTCCTCCCCCGTCGAGTGCCCAGGTGCCGCGCCATGCGCCGCTGTCATAATAGGCCTGCGATCTCCACCAGGGTACAAGCGCGTTGCCGAGCACCAGCCGTCCGAAGGCCTGCTCCTCGACCAGTTGATGCGCGCGCATTGATGCCGGATCAAAGCGATGTTGGCTGATAACCGCGAGCTTCACATTCATTTCGCGCTGTACGCGCAACATCTCATCAAGCGCCTCGCGGCGAATCTCCATTGGCTTCTCTACAATTACGTGTTTTCCCGCCCGCATCGCCATGCACGCGAATTCGCCGTGCATACCGCTGGGGACGCAGATATTCACCACATCCAATCGTTCGCGTGCCAGCATCTCCCGCGCATCGGTATAAGCATGAATGCCGTACTTTTCGGCCAGTTTCTGCGCCGTGGCAGGCACGATATCGGCCACGGCGACCAGTGCAGCCCCCGGAAGACTGCGAATGGCTTCGGCGTGTGTCGGACCAATCACGCCAGTTCCGATAATCCCGAAGCGTAGTTGCTCCGTCATTGCTCTAATTCTCCTGGCTCAGTATCTCTGTCGTTTCCTGGAAAAAATGCTCAAGCGACTCATAGAGAGCATCTCCAGATCCCTCCAAGATCATCAGCAGGCACATTCGCCCAACCTCGATCATTGCCTGCCACGTGCTTACCGCCTGGGCGCGCAAAAATGTATCGTTATAGCTGCCAAGGAGCGTGGTTTTGTTATCATTGTGGCGGCCCGCGCCGGGCGGTTGAAAGGATGGGACCCTGGTGGTCGCCCCTTTTAGGGATTGAGAACCAGGCGCAAGCAAGCGCAGGCTCACCAGGTGAGGCGGCCCGTCCATCTCGCTCTGCTCGGTCGAATGGTAAGCGGCGGGCGCGCGGCGAATCTTCACGGGAACACCCAGCAGCACATTGCCGATCTGCTGCATGTGCGAGACGATCAGTTTCGATACATCTGTAGCTATCTCACCGTTGATGGTGAAATCCAGGTAAGCGAGAGTTTCGGGAGAAGGCGCCTGCCCATTTTGCGCAGTCAGAGTCGCTCGCAATGCTGCTGCATAGACAGATGCGGGGTTGCCCTGTACCCTCGTCCCTGGCGGGGCGTACAGCGTAATGGTTTCGCTCGCGGCGCTGGCTTGCCAGCCCTGCACGAATTGTAAGGGATCGTGCATCATGCGTAGTGAGTGGGCTCGTGTCTTATAGTTCTCGACGGCGGGTTGACCGGCGAATCGAATGCGATGCAGGTATCCATAGAGGGCCATGCTCAATTGCCATTCCAGGAAACTGGCCGTCAGGGCGATCAAGCGGCGCCGTGGCTCATCGCTGGCAAGCAAGGGCTGGTAGAGGACGAAATGCCCGGCTTCGTCCTCCCTTTCTGCAATATCCGTCTCCACATGTACGTGCAATAAACCGCGCGCCGAATAGCCGGGTGCTTTGGGGTTGAGCGCCTGGTTCTCGAAGACTACGATACCCCTACCGCCCTTGCCCAGGCTTTCTTCCATCAACTGTTCCACCCAGGGTATAAACGGCGACCACCCAGGTGGCATTTGCAGCAGCATTCTACATCTTCCGTCCACGCTGGCATCGCTCAGCGCAGCTGCCAGTTGCACAAACGGCGCATCCGCCGGGCGCGCGGTCGCGAGTTCCAGATTATACTCGCCCCAGGCTTGCAGCAGCAATGTTTCGAGCATGCTTGCTTTTCTTACTGGCCGGCTGTCTGCGAGATTTTCGTCATGTACATCCGCGTCTATATTAGGTGGCGGGGGCGGCCGATCAATCGGCGGTTGACCCGACTCTTGCTGTTGTTCGCTGTCAGATTTCTGCGGCAGGCGTGTCAGGTAAAGGGCCGCGGGCAGCAAGAAAACTCTTGTGGTTGGAGCGCTCATACGCCCACCGGTGCCGGTTCCACCATCCAACTGCAAAGAACGTGCCGGTACCTGGTGTTCCTGGGCAAATGTGTCGAGGTAAGAGCCTGGCAATGTCATCACGAGTAGATGCTGTGCCGCTCGCAGGCGCGCTTGTTTCAGCAGGTCGGTAAACCATTCCAGGTGCGTGATAGGTTCCTCTGAGGTCATTCCCATCGAAACGCCGATCATCATTACATCATCCAGCAGCGCGCGCAAAAACTCAGGATTTGGTACCGCGCCATCTGCCGGCAGCGTCAGATTTTTAGGGTTCGCTATCCTGCGCACGATTTCATCCAATGCTGCCGGGTCTGTGCTATCAAGTGGATAGATCGTGAAGTGATCCGGATCATAGTAAGGGCGGGGGCTGGGTAATGGGGTGGTGGAGACCCTTGAGGTCGCCCTCAGCTCATTATCACTACCACTGCAAAAGCCGAGATCGGTGAAGACGCGCACGGCAATGACAGAGCCACCCATGCCTGCCCAGATAACATGGCGAATGCCGCGCTCCCATAATTCTCGCGCCTCATTTTCTACCTCTTCCAGCATGATAGGATCGGCCAGCAGGCGAGGCACACCCTCCACCCAATCCAATTTGAGCGCGCCATCCTCGCTGCCGAGTACGGCCATCAGTCCTTCCTGCCGCCGCAATTGACCGATAGCATCCTCCTGGATGAGCCTGCGCATTGAGGGCGAATCTTCTATGTTCATGTCTTGAACTCTTTCCTTCTAAACTCCGGCGGATTTTTCACATCTCTGTCCAGATCAGGATCGTACTTCTACAAATTTTTTGCGCGGTAAAGCATTTCTCCCGCATGTGGCACGACCAGAATTCCTTCGTTCTCTCGCCCTTTCCATGCTTCGGGGTCGATTTTCTTATAGTCAGCGTAACCCAGGTTGACGTGGCGGCAGCGGGCTTCGGGAATGCCGGTTGCCAGCGTCACCTGGATGCGCGGCGTTTCGATGCCCGTTTTTGCATCGTAAGCGCCTGTACCTTTTACGTGTGTGCTGTGGGCCAGGATACTGCCGGGCACATCTTTAAAACGGTCCCATTGTTTCAGAAAATAGTCTCGCACGTGGTAACCCACCTGGTCGATCAGTTTGCCATGCGTATAGGATATTTCTTGAAGGTGTGGAGCATAGATGATGACCTCGCCGCCACCGGCTATCGCCGGCTCCGTTTTGTACATAGCCTTGGCAGCAGTCCATAGGTCGTCGTACATCTCTGACGGCATGGAGAGAACGCGGCGAAATGGCGCATCGACCGTAATGATGTTGAGATGTGCGGAGAGATCGGCTGCCTGACTCCAGGCGTCTTTGCAAGGGCCGGTGTAAAGGCCGTGCAAGTTGGCTCCTTGCATGACAAGCGCCATGCATAGCAGCGGTTTTTGGACAAACTCTGCTGCTCGCTCGATCACCCGGCGTACAGGCGTATCTTTGACGCCGATGGTTTTCATGCTCGTGATGAGCGCACCCAGCCAGTGGGTGAAATTGATGATATCCGCCCCGGCGATGCCTGGAAAGAGATATTTGGCGCCGCCGGAGAAGCCAGCCACCTCGTGAGGGAAGACAGGGCCGCAGATAATCAACTGGTCGTATTCATGAATCAGGCGATTGAGCGTGACCGGTATTTCATCGACTAGCAGACCATCTGTGAGCCGGTCGGCCTCCGCACGCGATATCACCCCTATCGTTTGCAGCTGATTGGGCTTATCCCAGTGGTGATTGTAAATCTGTACGTTGGGGTAGCGCTCTTTGCGCTCATCCGCTCTAACTCCCACCAGACGGTCAATTGCCTCGTCCGGCATGGCCGCGTGTGTTCCCAGGGCAATGAGATAGTCCAGTTGCGCGACACGACGGCCAAGCTGTTCATAAAGTAGCCGGAAGAAGAGTGGAATCGGCGCGCTGCGTGTCCCATCAGGAATGATGACAAGTACGCGCCTCCCATCGAGCGGCAAGGGATCAATGGCCTGCGCTATGAGTTGGCGGATATCGTCAACCGCCAGAATCGCGGTTGTTGAGCCTTTTCCTATGGTCATAAATCGTTCTCCCGGCTATTGCCGCAAAGCGGATCATCCTACACGCCGCTGTATGCCGAAAATCCGCCATCAACGGGGATAACCGTCCCTGTGACGAAGGCAGAGGCAGGGCTGACCAGCCATAACAGCGTTCCGACCAGGTCTTCTGGCATTCCCATACGTCCCATAGGCGTATGCTCGATGATGGCCTTTCCACGTGCTGTCCAGGCTCCACCTCCGGCATCGGTGAGTAAATAGCGATTTTGCTCCGTCAAGAAGAAGCCGGGGGCCAGAGCGTTCACGCGAATACGTGGGCTATATTCCTGCGCCATATAAACTGCCAGCCATTGCGTAAAGTTGACGACGGCTGCCTTGGCCGCGCTGTAAGCAGGGATGCGGGTCAGGGGTCGCAGCGCGTTCATAGAGGCGACGTTGATGATGCAGCCCTCTCCCCGCCCGGCCATATCGCGCCCGAACACCTGGCAGCTCGAAAATGTGCCCAGAAAATTCAGGTCGAACACTTCACGTGTAGCATGTATATCCAGGTCAAAAAAAGACCGTTCGAGGGTTGTTGTAGCATGCGGATTATTGCCCCCGGCGGCGTTGATCAGAATATCGACCTGACCAAACTCCCTGTGTACCTGCTCTTGCGCCTGTTCAAGCGCGCCGCGATCGAGCACATTACAGGCTATCGCAAGCGCTACACCCCCGTCTGCCTGGATTGCCTTTGCGGCCCTCGCGGCCGCTTCCATGTGCAGGCTCAAGACTGCCACCCGCGCGCCTGCGTTGGCGAGCGCCGAAGCCATGGCTCCTCCAAGGCCGCCGCTACCACCTGTGATAACCACGTTCCTGTCGCGTATGGTGAAGAGTGCTTGAAGATCCATCCTCTTTTCTCGCTTTTGCTGTTCTCTCACACTGTGACCACTACCTATTTTACGCTGAAACGCTATCTTGTTGCACGTAAACGGTAACAATAAGATACCTTGCATATTACCATTATCTTGCTGGATATGATATTGATACCAATCGCCCTGTTCGTACTGCGAAACGAACCTTGTTCGCGCGATATATAATAGGAATCTAGCGGCCTTGAAAGCGTCTCATTGTTAGCAATAGAGGGAGGAAACATCATGGTAACAGAAGTAGGACAGGCACACCAGACAGATTTTTATTTGATGGATGAATTGCTGACACCTGAGGAGCGCAGTATTCGCGACAAGGTACGTGCATTCTCCGAAAAAGAGGTCATTCCTGTCATTAACGATTACTGGGAGCGAGCCGAATTTCCATTTGAGCTTATTCCCAGGCTTGCGGCCCTGAATATTGCCGGTGGCAGCATTCAGGGCTATGGTTGTCCCGGCATGAGTGCCATCGCATCGGGCCTGATTGCGCTGGAACTGGCGCGTGGTGATGCCAGCATTTGCACCTTCTTTGGCGTCCATTCGGGCCTCGCCATGTCCTCGATTGCTATGCTCGGTTCCGAAGAGCAGAAGCAGCGCTGGCTGCCGCCCATGGCGCGTATGGAGAAGATCGGCGCATTTGGCCTGACCGAGCCGAATCACGGCTCCGATGCCGTGATGCTCGAAACACGCGCGCGGCGTGATGACAACGAATACATCATCAATGGCGCCAAACGTTGGATTGGCAACGCCTCTTTCGCCGATGTCACCATCATCTGGGCGCGCGATGACGAGGGCAAGGTGGGAGGCTTCCTGGTCGAAAAAGGCACTCCTGGCTTCGAACCAAAGGTCATGACCGGCAAGGTAGCCAAGCGCGCCGTCTGGCAGGCCGATATCACGCTCACCGACGTGCGTGTGCCCGCCGAAAATCGGCTGGCCAACGCGCGTAGCTTCAAAGATACCTCGCGGGTGCTGACTGCTACCCGTTCCGGTGTTGCCTGGGAAGCCGTAGGTCATGCAGTGGCCGCCTACGAAATCGCGCGGGACTATACGAGGCAGCGCGTGCAGTTTGGACGCCCGCTCAACAATTTCCAGATTATCCAGACCAAGCTGGCCTCGATGCTTGCCAACGTCACCAGCATGCAATTGCTGTGCCTGCGCCTCGGCCAGTTGCAGCAGGAGGGCAAGATGACCGACGCCATGGCCTCGCTGGCGAAGATGAACAATGCACGGCTGGCACGCGAAGTTGTCGCGGAGGCCCGCGAGATGCTGGGCGGCAATGGCATCCTGCTGGACTACCATATCGCGCGTCACCATGCCGATATCGAGGCCGTCTTTACCTACGAAGGAACGGATACAATCCAGTCGCTGATCGTGGGACGCGATATTACCGGGATATCGGCGTTCGCGCCTCACTAACCTATTGTTCCATCGGCGGCATCTCTTGTGGATATTGCACTGTGGGCTCCTCGTACTGTGCATTACTGCGGGATTGTTCTTCTGGTGGATACGAATAAGGAGGTATAGACCCCTGGACGTTGCCCTGTGTAGGAGTCGGAGTGTATCCCTGCTCATAAGGGGCATAAGGCTCTTCAGGCGGTGGCTCCGGCTCTCCATAGAGTTGGTAGGATTGGTATGGTTGCTGGGGCGGCTGTTGCTGCTGGTAAGGCGAGTATGGCTGCTGCGGCCCCATAAACGAATTGCCGGCCATGGCTCTACGCAGCAGGCCCAGGATAATGGCCGCGACCACCACCGCGAGCAATCCGGCGACGAGCCATGTCCAGATATGGGTGAAAATGAAAGCGATTAACAGTACCAGAAAGACCATGCCGACGATGCCGCCTCCTGGCCTTCCGTATCTATATCGATAGGCGCGGCGGGCATTTCGATAGGCTAATCTCTGCATGCGCCACTGCATTCTGGCGGCTCGCCGCGCATCCCGTGCCGCTCGTCTCGCCTGCCATGGGTCCTGGTACGACATACTCTGCTCCTCGGAAATTGTATCCTCATGAAAACTATTCGCTCGTACTCTAAATACTATACCCCACTACCTCGATCATTACCAGAGGAATTTTTAGACTCTACGAAACTTGAGGATGACTAAGTAGGCTCGGGGTTATAAGTGGTAGGCGCAGGATCATATTCAAATATCGGCCAGTTCGCGCCAGATCGATGTGACAGCGCTTGCTGTTCAACTGGTAAAACTGGCCGGAGAAGCCGGGTATTGGCCTAAAAGACCAGACGATACAGAACGACAGCAGCAACGATCACCAGGACAATAACCAGCAGGCGGATAAGAACAACTGCTCGCCGGGAAAGCCGATGGCTAGCAGAGGTATCCAGCTCAGACAAATTGAGGTCTCTAATCCGTTCGCGTTCTTTCCATTTAAGCTTCGCTAATTCCTCGTATCGTCCTGGAGTAGGTGGAGGTATATACTTCATCTTTTTTCTTCTTTCTCCGTACAATGCTACTCATTGCCGGAATATCTTGCTATTTGTTCGTCTGATTATCGAACTGCTTCCAAACTTTGGGTAAGGTGCCTTACCGAATAGTTATAGCAGATTGCTAACTTCTATGATATGTGTACGCAGCAAGGCCGACTTTTTCAAATGCGAACATGACGATTTATTCTGATTTGTAATAACCGCAAGACTAGATGATGAATATGAAAAATCAAATTGGCCATCTCATTCTGAGCACGTGAGGCGGAGCCCTGAGGAATGCAGGGGAAGAATTGCGCTGGCCACCGCGTATTCTGAGCGAAGCGAAGAAAGACATGGCCGAGCGAGGAATGATATGATCGGTCCTGCTGTTAATCTTCATTACCTGTATCTCGTATGCTGACTTGCCGGCGTTTCGGTACGATAATCAATATGAGTAGCGGAGCCAGCCCCAACAACCCGACTCCTGCCAGCAGACCAAAGCGGCTGGCAACCAGCCCTACAATCCCTGGCAGAACGATCTCAAATGGCGCTCCTAAGCCAATCACCGTGCGTACCATGGCGGAATGTCCCGGCTGGCGGGCATATGCTTCGGCCTGCGCAATTGGATAAAGACCAGAGGCTCCCAGGCTCATTACAAAGAGCGAACAGGCCACCAGCCAGATGGAATGCAGGGCTAGAAATCCAATCATGCCGGGCAGCGTCAGCAGAGCCAGGCCTATCAGGAGCCGGTGAGCAGCGATGCGCTTCACGAGCCGATCCAGGAGAATCAATCCTAGAAACCCACCAATCATATGGATAACAATCACCAGGCCGATTACCGCTTCGCTCACACGTAACACATCGTGCAGGTAGAGAGCCGCGAAACCAACGAATATCTCATCCAGCATCGTTGGTAAAATGGCAAGGATCGCCCAGCGCAACAGGAGTGGGTCTCGTAGCGCATTACGCAAGCTTTTTAGTATGCCAATCGATTCGGCTTCCTCTTCATTATGGGGTGAGGAGACTGGACGCGGAAAGGGCTGCAAACAGAGAATCGTTGCCACTGCTAACCACAGGCCCACAGCTAACCAGCACAACGCTGTCCAGCCCATACTCAGCGTGACAAAAGCTGAGACGACCAGGGGTGAGAGCAAATCACCGATACTGCTCATCAATGTCCAGCGCGTCATCGTTCGCATGCCATCCCCTGGCGCGCTGTCGATCAAAGCCGCTTCCGAGAGTCCCACCGCTGTGCCGATGGCCGGATACAGCACAATAAACACGAACAATAACCAGCCGAAGCTGCGTATAGTTCCGGCCTGCGCAAAATCGCAGGCCAGTACAAGCAGACCTCCCAGGATCCACCAGCGTTTTGAGCCGCGGTCGCTTACCAGGTTAATGATTGGCTCGAGAATCATACTCGAGATGGCTCCGGCGCTGAAAAGCAATCCCACCTGCGCGTATGTCAGTCCCAATTGATCGCGCAAGAGCGGCAGACCTACGACCAGAAATCCCGTAATCAGCTCATCAAACAGGCCCATACTGAGCAATATCAGGCGTAATGGCAAAAAATTCCGGAATCGCGAAACGATATATGAATTGAACATGCAGGATATATTCCTCTCTGAAAACGCATACGTGATATCAAAATGGCGGCGTTTTATGAATGCATTTTCAGAGAAGGAGGGGCGCGCGAATGCAAGCGCGAGGGTTTGCTGGCGCACTGAATAGAGCCGGGACAGGCTCTATTGCGGGGAAAAGGCTCACAAAGATTTGCGAACCTCAGATAGTATTGAAGCTGAAAAAGTTAGCAGGGACTACGAGTACTCATATGAATGTACGGACTCCTCATGCTAAAGGATGTTCCTTACCATTGTGTAAGGCTAGAGAATCAAAATCCTCCCATGGATTACGCAAGGTAGGAGTAGCGAGTAAGGGCAACATAGGTGAGTTTTTCGGAAGCTCCAGGATACGCGCAATAAGACTCTCAGGCGGCTCTAGTATTTGTAATTTATCAAAGAGCACATCCACATCATCCTTAGGCAATGGGGCATCCGTTAAGCCGCTATCTGAAGAGGTATCATTTAATGCATAGATATCTGGAGCAAATCGCATAGCTCACTCCCTTTTCCTTACAACACTAACTATCTCTTCTATTAGTACGTAATAGATCACAAGGAAGTTTCAGTTTTCTCATCGAAATTTAAAGCGTTGTGCGCCTTTCTGATTTTTTTCTTATTTTTGTTTCTAAGAGCTGAGCAGTTTTTAATAAGATCCTCGTGGAAGGACTGTTCTTGATTGCATAGCCCTGGCTCGTGCCCGAAAGGGACTTGCCTATTGAGTATCCTCGTGTTACACTGCTAGCAAGAGATTACAACTTTTTTAGGCACCTGTCGTATGTATAGTAAGGAAAAGGTTTTTTCTATTAAAACCATATGGTTACTAAAGAAAATAGATAATGAGCGGTGAGAGAAATGGAATCGACACTAAATCCTTCAGGGGCCCTGGAAGTCTTTGGACCTCTGGCGAGGCCGGCGCGTAAGTCACGCCGGCAAAGTACCGGGACAGTCTCATCCCAGGGTATTTTAAGCCAGGACCAGGTAGTGAGTAGCGATACTTCGGCAGCAATGCAAAGTATACCCGGCGTCTATACGCGAGGAGCTGTCGAGGAGTTGAGCGACGCGGAGCTTGTCGAACTGGTACTTACCGGTACGCAGGAGGCTTTCGAGGTACTTGTCGAGCGCTATAAAGATGCTGTCCAGAACCTTGCTTATCGAATGCTGAGTAATGTCACGGAGGCCGAAGATGTCACGCAGGAAGTCTTTGTACGCGCATACACTCAGCTTTCCACATACAAACCCGCGCATAAATTTAGCACCTGGCTGCTTTCGATCGCCTCACACCTGGCTATTGACCAGCTGCGGCGCCGGCGTTTTCTCGCGTTACCGTTAGAAGATGTCCCATTCCTGGAATGGATTACCGATCTCGGCGCGGGCCCGGAACAATCGGCGCTGGAGGGAGAGCAGCACGACGAAATCCAGGCCTACTTACAGAAGCTGCCCAGCAAGTATCGTGCCGTTATAGTGCTGCGTTACTGGTACGACTTATCTTATGAAGAAATTGCCATGGCTCTTAACCTGACACCGGCTCTGGTCAAAGCCCGCTTACACCGCGCGCGTGAGCTACTGGCTCGCTACATACAAGAAAACAAAGAGAACGAGGAGGAGCAGAGCGATGCGTTGCCACGACGCTGACCATCGGCTCACCGCTCAAGATGCAAGGGAAGTTGCGCAGCCAGACACCTCGCCGGTACAGGAACAGCTGGTTGAGCGTGGCACTGCCCATCCATCAGGACAACCCCCGCAGCATCTCGATAACATGCTCCAGCCCCCGTTGTCGCGCATGTACCAGCCGATATCGACCTACCGTATCATGCAGGCAGTACAGCAGCAAAGGCAGATAACCCGGCAGCTTGAGGAAATTCGTACTCAACAGAAGGCCCGCCTGCGCATCCTTCCACCGGTATTGGTAGTGACTTTTTCGCTGGCAGGTGGGCTGGCGGTGTCGGCATTGATACTGGCCTTTTTCCGGCCCGACATACTGGTAAGAATGCTCTCATTGATGGGTGATGTGATTGCCGCCTTTTTTGTGGCCGGGCAGTATTTGCAGGTAGGGTTGGCGTTCATCACGGGCAATAGTTTGATTCTATCAGGGATAGCACTTGTCCTGGTGGTCATGATGGGAATGTGGCTTCGCTTGATGCGTTATCCACAAACGTAGGGACAATGCCTGCGCCTGTCCTCACCTGGGTAACGGACACTCCGTAGGGACAGCGCCTGGCGCCTGTCTGCGCGTCCATTTCGGAATGTGTGGTGTAGAAGGCGAAGATCATGGTTGCCTAACCATGATAGGGAGTTCCTGTATGCGTAACACTGGACATACACCCTGGGTCCTGTTGGTGTTGTTTGGGCTGTTCCTGATCCTGGTTCTTCCAATCGGCGGGCCCCAAAATCTACTGGCGCAGTTTATACCAACAATCGTACAGGCGTCTGCCAGACAGAGCGAGGGTCCTGCAAGCCAATGTACAACGAGTCATGAAGGGCCATCTTTTGGAGGAACGCTTGTTATCAATGGGCAAGAAGTAATATGCAGCGACATAACCTCATTCGGTGGGGTCATTACTATTAAGGGCCAGGTACGCGGCGATGTAGTTGCTTTCGGCAGTAGTGTCATTATTGATGGCAGCGTTACCGGAAATGTAGACCTGTATGGAAGCAGCGCTGTCCTGCACAATGGTTCCCAGGTACATGGGAATATTCTTCTGTATGGAGGCAGTTATTATAAAGACAAAGGGGCGGTGTTTGATGGACGGCCTATTTACAATTCAGGGCGCTTCGGTTGGTTTTTTGGCAGTGGTGGCACATTCAGTTTCCCTTTATTGTCTATCCTCACATGGGTAGCGCTGGGTCTGATATTCACTCTACTACTCCCCGAACATGTAATGTTAGTGCGCACAACGGCGGAAACTAATAAGGGCCGCAGTTTCGTTGTCGGATTGTTAACGATATTGATTGCTCCGGCTGTCCTGGTTGTATTGATAGCGCTTATTCTGCCTATTCCGTTAGCAATTATAGTAGCATTAGGGCTGGTTGCGGCATGGGCTTTGGGAACGGTGGCAGTCGGATGGCTCGTCGGCGAACACCTGATACATGCTATAGCGCCGCACTACAATACACGCACTGTGCAACTGGTGGTTGGATTGACAGTGCTAACGCTGGCAGGCGCATTGCCCCTGATTGGCTGGTTTATTACGATAGTAGTCGGATTGTTAGGACTTGGAGCAGTCCTCTTAAGCCGTTTTGGGACGCGGCTTTATGGGCGGCCCAAGGGGCCCTTGAATCTCTGATGATTGCTTTTATCGACCTGGAGCGGAGCTCATCTCTCTACAGGACGAAATTGACCCGGTACAAATATATTGGAAAGTTGGGACGGACACCAGGAAGCAGCGGCAGAGGGTAGGGACAGGTACAAGACCTGTCCTCCTGGAAGCTCAAAGATAGGCACAGGGCTTTGTTCTGACCCCCTCTGCCCGCAGGTGTGCCGCCGAGGTGTATATGAGCATTGACGTTGAACTAACCGATCTCGCCTACGGTGGAGATGCCGTGGGCCGTTACGAGGGGCGAGTACTCTTTGTACCTGGAGGAATCCCCGGTGAACGGGTGCGTGTAGAGGTTGTCGAAGAGCGTCGCGGACACGCGCGCGCGGCCCTTTTAGAAATCCTGCGTCCCGCCCCTGAGCGAATCGAACCGGCCTATCCTCTGCTCACGGATAGTGGTTGCCAGTGGCAACATATCGCCTACCCCGCGCAACTGACCTGGAAAGCACACATTGTGCGCCAGCTTCTTGTACGCATTGGCAAGCAGCCCGACGCGCTTGTCCACCCCACTATTGGCATGCCTGCCGCTAGCTCGGCCTGGGGCTATCGCAACATCGCATTATTTTCAATCGGCCCGGAAGGAGAAGTGGGCTTCAAACTCACCGACAGCCATGACGTCCAGGACCTCGCAACGTGCGAATTATTACATCCTGCCCTGGATATGGTTTATCAACGAGTGCGCGGCAAGCTCAAAGCCTATTTCGGCGATTCTCTCCCTCAAATGATCCAGGGCTTTACCATACGCGGCGCTATCGGCG
The DNA here is from genome assembly GCA_035294305.1 of Ktedonobacteraceae bacterium. GTDB lineage: Bacteria > Chloroflexota > Ktedonobacteria > Ktedonobacterales > Ktedonobacteraceae > DASRBN01. The sequence goes on from DATGLD010000001.1 coordinate 23,160, forward strand.
CGGTCAGCACGCCCAGCTCAAATGCCGAGACCGTAAAGGCTGTGCCCACACTGCTCTGCATGCATGCGCGTCCCGGTTCAACAATTGAAGCGCCGCAGCAGCTGGCGCAGGAACTCATGACCATCGCTCCTGGCATTGTCGGCGTCATCATTGAGCGCGTCGGTGGGCGTTACGGTCGTGTCGTGGCAGGCCAGGAGTTTTTGACCGATGTTGTGTCCGGTCGCCGCTTCCGGGTCTCTGCCGATTCTTTCTTCCAGGTCAACATGGTACAGACCCCTGTGCTGGTCGATCGTGCTATCGCTATGCTGGAGCCCCAACGCAACGATACGGTGCTGGACGGCTACAGCGGGGTAGGTCTCTTCTCGGCATTCCTGGCAGCCCGCGCCGGTCGTGTGATTGCCATCGAATCGCAGCCCAGTGCAGTGATGGATGCGCGAGCCAACGCCACCCTGAACAACCAGAATAATATTACGACGCTGGAAGGAACCTTAGAGCGACTCCTGGGCCAGTTGTATTACCGCCGCGAACGAATTGACCTGGCGCTGGTCGATCCGCCGCGCGCCGGTTGTCACCCCAAGGCATTACAGGCCCTACAATCGCTTGCCCCGCGTGTCATCTGTTACGTCTCGTGCGATCCCAGTACGCTGGCGCGCGATATCTCTACACTCTGTGGCAGTGAGCGCTACCACCTCGTGGCGGCCCAGCCCATCGATATGTTCCCCCAGACATACCATATCGAATGCATCGCATTGCTGGCACGTACAGGGATGAGATAAGAACCGGGGTAATAAACCGGCCAGGCGCCCATACGCGCACTGGCCGGTTCTTATCTCATCCCCCTTCACTTACTTAGTAGCACCCGAATCTCTGGTCGCTCGCCTGTATCAGGATCGACATGAATCACAGCCCCGGCCGGCGGTTCCTGGCTTACGATCATGCCTGCTGGAATTTGAGGATAAGATGGGACTTCCCCTATGGGAACCACCTTCATGCCAAACTCTTCGGCCCGTTCCACCGCTGTCAACAAATCCAACTTCTGTAAATTCGGTACTCCACGGTTGACCATCTGCTTTTCGAGTACCGTCACAACAGTGCTGAACCACTCGTTCAACTCTTGCTTGCGTTTATTACTTTGCTCGATCTTGTCTACCTTCTCTTTGTGCCCCTTGATGGCGTAGATCTTATCTTGAATGAAGAAAGGATGATCAATATGGGTCATTTTAATGTCAGGACTTGAACCCGGCGTCTCAACATAAACGTCCCCATATCCAAGCAAGAACTCAAAGACATTGCTCATCCTTACCTTGACATCGCGGATATTCCTGTACTCCGTCTCGTCACGGGCCTCGAAAAAGAAGATAAACTTGCGCTCGATATCGATGATGCGCTTGTTCGTTAGAATGAACACATCGTCAACGTAATTGATGATGGTCAGTAGGATGGCGATAATTAAGAGCAGCACCGCGGCCACAACAAACCCGGTAAACTGATGCGGGAGATAGATGATGCCCACCAGTCCCAGCAGAAGGAGCAACACAGGTACAAAAAGGCGCATGGCAAGTACATACCTGGACCGCTGAATGTACATAACGGTAAATTCGTCGGTTTGATAGTGAACATCCGCGGGAATACGCAGCGGCCCTCCAAATGTGCGCAACGGACCTCGCCGCCCCTCTGGCTTTTGCCGGCGTGTGTATTTCGCATCCGCGTCCTGCAGCTTTGGGACCTCTTCCTCTTTCGCGAGCCTCGAAAGTACCTCATCCAGCTCCGGGTTGGCGGGTCTAGGCGGCTTTGCTTTGGCTTTTTTGGCCGCTTTATATGCTTCGGAGACGCCCAGGATGGCGTCTCTTATCGCCTTGGGGTTGGGCACATCCTTGATATCTAGACGACCACCCACCAGATAGACATGGACCGTACCATAAGATGCCAGGAAACTCATAGGAGTGGTGCGGTCGATCCCCACCTGCTGTACCCTATCCAGGCCCGTTTCCTGGCGTGTTTGTTGCAGGAAACCGCGCCAGGTCAGAATACGCTTATTGGTGATAATATCGACTTCGAGCCACCAGAGAATGAGGTCCTTGTAAATGAAGTAGGCCGCAGTGATGATAACAAGTAGCCCGGCGAGCAGAGTTAAAAACGTGAAGAGGGGCTTCAGCGTTGTTTGACCAACATCTACCCCGAGCAAGATGATAAGCAGGAGCAGAGAACCAAGAAAAGGTAAGGCGGACCTGATAAGAAACCAGGGATGTCTACGCACCACTTTCCTGACTACTTCATCCGGCTCCTGGCCACGGAAATGCAATTGCTTGTCACGGCCACGCCACAACTGGCGCAAACCACCATGAACGCGTCTGGGACGCCATGCCTCATCAGGTGCCTGTTGGGGTGCATTGCTGCTCATTTACTCACCTCGGTCTTTGGAGCGGACGACTGCCGCGTAGAGTGCGGATAGGTAGAGACACACCTTGTCGCATTCTACGCGGCAGTCGTCCCTACTTTTTTCCTGAGCCGCCTTTCTTCGCATTCGCCGCTATCAGGCCTGCGATGACCGCCACTACCGCTACTACAAAGATAATCAACAAATAATTGCCCACCTGGCTCTGACTGGGTGTATTCACACCGACCGTAATCAGAGGAGATTTGGCAAAGACATTTGTTACATACTCAATCAAAGCATAGCCGGTGATAACTGCCGGGATCACTCCTAGAAAACGTTCGGCAGGCGTAGCCGGCTTTGGAAATGCCCTGTTACCAATAATATACCCCAAACCGACAATAACAACAAAGGCGATGATAGTCACCACAAGTACATTTACATCTGTAGGAGTCGGCGGTGTTTTTGTAGAGGATGAGTTGCCACCGGCGATGATTTGCAGAATGATGGGAAAACGCACAAAAATGAAATCTGCGAGCCCCTTTCCGCCTCCCAGGTATAAAAATAACACACCCGCCAGCGAAAATGCCATTGAGACTATCTCACGACGCCATCCCCGCATAAAGCCCAGCACACCAAAAGCAAGCATGGCTATGAAAAAGCACTGCGGTGCCGTTAGTAACAACGCCATATGTTTCTGTTTCCCCTCCCTGAAGCGTCAAAGACAATATGATAGCAGGCCAATCAACCGGTAAACCATGAAGTCGTAGTCTCCCTAAAAACATCTATTACCTTTATCTTACCACAGCTTTACGACAAAATATAGAGTATTACGGTCCAATTTGCTGAGATATCTCCAGAAGCTCGGCAATTCGTCGTAATTCTGCCAATTCTTCCTCGATTCTGCTATAATCAATCAGCATGAGTATCCTGTTCATAGCAGGATGCGTCTTTTCGAAACTGAAGTAGATTACGCAGAAGCAGGAATAAGTCACTTGCGCTTGAACGTCTTCTTTACTCCCTCATCCGTCATGGTGGAGGAGCCAGCAATCAATCACATCTACATCGTCATAGACGTCATTCGGGCCACCACTACGCTTGCTGTTATCTTCGAGCAGGGTGCCGCGCGCGTTCTTGTCGCGGAAACGCTTGAGCAGGCGCAAGCAGCCGCCCAGAAATTGCCCGGGTGGCTCCTTTGCGGTGAACGCAACGTGAAGCCGCTGCCCGGTTTTGATTACGGTAATTCGCCCGTCCAGTTTTCTCAACTCGATCTCAAAGATCGCGAACTGATTTTGACAACCACCAACGGCACGCGCGCTTTCTATGCCTGCCCCGAACAATCAATTCGCATAGCTGGCAGCTTCTACAATGCCCATGCGGTTACTGCCAGAGCACTGGAGCTCGCGCAACGGTACAAGAGCGGCATCAGCCTGCTATGTTCGGGGGAATACGGTTTATTCGCGCTCGATGATACTGTGTGCGCCGGGTATCTGGCCCTTGAACTGTTGCGCCAATACGAGGCATATCCTCATGCTGAACCTCTATTGATCGATGAAAGCATTTATGCTGCTATCACTCTTTACAATGCTTATCCGCTGGCGAAGCTGATCGAGCATAGCCAATCGGCGCAGTCCGTAATCAACGCGGGTTTGCCGGATGATGTGACGTTTTGCTTGCAAAAAGATGGAGGGACGAGCGTGCCGCTGGTGGTGAGGAGAGACGAGGGAACCGGATTATTGTTATTAGAAAGTAGCTAAACAGGGAACGCTCGACAGGTCTACCGGGCGTTCCCTGTTTAGCTACTCTACCCTCACGATCAATTTGCCAAAATTCTTATTTTCGCTCATTACCCGGTGCGCCTCTGCGATCTCCGAGAGCGCGTAGATGTGTTCGATGACCGGCTTGACTGTGCCATTTGCCAGGAGCGGCAGGACACTCGTCGCGAAACGCCGCGTTACTGCCAGCTTTTCCTCCAATGTGCGCGTGCGCAGGGTTACGCCGCGCATCGATATGCGCTTGCCCATCAGCATGCCCAGGTTCACGTTTGCCTGGAAGCCGCCCATTGTTGCCAGGAAGACAATGCGCCCCCATGAGGCCATGGCCTGCAGATTCTGTTCCAGGTAGGGTGCGCCGGCAAAGTCGATGATTACGTGTACGCCCGCGCCGTTGGTCAGGCGATGCACCTTCTCTGCGAAGTTCTGATCAGAGAAACCGGCATCCAGACCCAAAGCCTTAGCTCGCTCCAACTTTTCCGGCGTGCGCGAGGTGCCAAAAGTAGTTGCGCCTGCCGCATGCGCGAGTTGAATAGCTGCTGTCCCGACCCCGCTGCCCGCCGCGTGAACCAGCACGCGCTCGCCCATTTGCAGACCGGCCTGTGTGAAGAGCGCGTCATGCGCCGTCATGAAGACCTCCGGTATGCCCGCCGCCTGCTCAAAATCCAGGTTCGCCGGAATTTCTACCAGCATCCCCTCGTGAACCACGATATACTCCGCCTGTGCTCCCCCGCCTGCCAGTCCCATCACCCTCTGTCCTGGCTTCCACATTCGCGCCAGAGGGCCGACAACATCCACCTCGCCCGCGAATTCCATTCCAGGGATATCCGAAGGCCAGCCTGGTGGCGCGGGATACCCTCCTGCTCGCTGCAACAAATCTGCCCGGTTAATCCCAGCTGCTCTGACTCTCACCCTGACCTGGTCTCCTGCCGCTTCCGGCATTTCGACGTCCTGTATTGCCAGCACTTCTGGTCCACCGGGACGAGTGATTACTACTGCACGCATCAGTTTTGCTCTCCTGGTTGGTTTTTTCTATACTAAGGGATAATTTGAGCAAATCGCACCTGGGGCGCGATCAACCTGGCCCCCTATGCCTGAATCAACTTCAGTAAATCCGTGGTTATCTCGCTATTGGTAAAGTTCTGATCCAGCAACACCTGCTCGCGGCCCTGCTTATCGATCAAATATAGCACCGAGGTATGTATACTCGTGCTCGCGGATATGCTTTGCGCATCGACGGCGTAGGCAGTCCAGACCGGCGAGAGCTGGTTTTGTGTTCCGGTGAGATAGTGCCAGTAGCCGGTCATCTGGTGCTGCTCGGAAAAGGTCAGGGCCGAGGCTTGCGTATCACCCTTGGGATCGACACTAACTACCAGGATTGCCACCTTTTGCGCATTGCTGCCCAGGCTCTGCATTGCCGTGTGCAGCTTTTCCGCGATCAGTGGGCATACGGTAGGACAGTGTGTGTACATAAAGGTTACAATGACAGGTTCGCCCTTGAATTGAGCGAGCGAAACCGTGTGTCCAAACTGATCCGTCAATTGGAATCCGGGCGCAGGTGAACCGCCCAGATCGATGCCCTGCAAGCCCAATGCGTTGGTTGTAGTTGAGGAACTAGTGCTGGCCCCGCCTGCCGCGTTGCGCAAACTCAAGAGGGCCACGATCAATACCACAAGCAGGGCCATCGTTACAACTGATAAACGTGAAGCCAGACGCCAGCTCATATTCATGTTCCTGATTCCTCTAAGACTATTCCACTTGATCTTTTCCTATTGGAGAGCTACCCTTTCCTCGTTGGCAGCGGTGCGAACGCTCTTGATGGCTCGACCCGTTAGGATTTGAAAATGACTCTATCAATGACCATGGCGGCGAAGATCATCGCCAGATAGCAGTTAGAGTACCAGAAGAGCGTGCGCGCCCATTTCTTTGTCTTATCGCGCAGCAAACGTAGAGCCATGTATACCAGTATACCACCCAGGACGAGCGCCGCTGCCAGGTAGAGAAATCCCATTGCCCTCATTGCGAACAGCACCAGTGTCACCGCCAGCAACAGCAGCGAGTACAGGAAGATCTGCTTGCGTGTCTCGGATTCACCCATCACCACCGGCATCATAGGAATATGCGCCTTCTCGTAGTCTTTTTGAATCAGCAACGAGAGCGCCCAGAAATGCGGCGGCGTCCAGTAGAAGATGACGGCGAAAAGCCAGATGGCGGGCAAAGAAATACTGTTCGTTACGGCGGCCCAGCCCACCAGCACGGGTACAGCACCCGCCGCCCCACCGATTACAATATTTTGCGCCGAGGTGCGTTTGAGCCAGGCCGTATACACGAAAACATAGAAGAAAATGGCCGAAGTCGCCAGCAGCGCGCTGAGCAGATTGACGAAGAATGCCAGGATCAGAAATGATCCGATACCTAACAGCAGGCCGAAGATGAGCGCCTGCGCTGGCTGCACTCTGCCGGCGGGCAGCGAACGACGCTGCGTGCGCCCCATCACCTGGTCGATATCACGGTCGATGTAGCAGTTGATGCAGTTGGCGCTGCCCGCCGACATCGCTCCGCCCAGCAGCGTTGCTAGCACCAGACCCCACGATGGGAATCCCCGGTCCGCGATAGCCATAGCCGCCATCGTCGTGCCCAGCAGCAGAACCGTCACATGGGGTTTCATCAGGTCGATATAGCTACCGATTGTTTGTTTGATTGGCCGGGTCTCTCGCTTCTCTTCTATCCCTTCAAGCTCTTCCAGCTGTTGTGCTGTCTTCATATGAAACCAGATATCCTTCAGTAATTGATGATGAGGGCATCAGTGCATTTACTGCCATCCACTCATAATTCTTGCAGCGGGCCTACGGCCCGTCAGGACGGGAGGGGAAGCAAGCGGGGACACCCCGCACCCCGGCAGGGGTGAAACCCCTGCACCCCGAGTTATGAGTGGATGTCAGTGCATTTACACTTGACGTTTTTGGGTTTGGTAGCTATCTGTTCAGAGAGAGCAGCAGGAGCCAAATCCGTGTGTGATTGAAAATTATTATCGTGGCTGCTCCTATTGCTCTCCTTGCAAAGATTGCTGTATGCCTTACAAGTTCCTGAACAGGGCGAGAGGTGAATCTTTACTACTTGCCCCCCTTTCCCACCCCTGCTATAGTATCTAACGAATAGGTAAACATAGGTGAAAGGTCCCGGTTATGACGGCAAATATTGGTCTTGACTTCTGGTTGACACAATGGAATCTTGATCCATCCATTCTTATCGGCACGGCATTAATTATCGGTGGCTATCTGTATGCTATCGGCCCGCTGCGCAGGCGCTATAACTTTGAAAAGGCCTCGCGTGGCCAGGTCTTTGCGTTCTTATCCGGCATGATTATTATGTTCCTGGCCCTTGTTACTCCGCTGGACGAGCTTGGCGACTCCTACCTGTTCAGCGCGCACATGGTGCAGCATTTGCTGATCACTATCGTCGGACCGCCATTGCTGCTGATCGGAACGCCCGAATGGTTCCTGAGACCAATAGTGCGCACCCCGGCGCTATTTCGTATCGCAAAGTTTTTCACGATGCCTGTTATTTGCTTTGCCCTTTTCAATATCGACTTCTGGCTCTGGCACGCGCCTCCGCTCTACGATGCCACGCTGGAAAACGAGTCCATTCACATCATCGAACACCTGACCTTTATCATCTTTGGCGTCCTGAACTGGTGGCCGATGTTCAGTCCATCCAGGGATTTACCGCGCCTGCCTATCGGCGGACAGGTACTCTATCTCTTCCTCAGCGGCATGCCCACCGTCGCGCTAGGAGCCGGCCTTACCTTCTTGCCGCCGCTCTATGCTCCCTACATCACCGCTCCGCGTGTATGGGGCATTTCTGCGGCCACCGACCAGCAGTTGGGCGGTCTCATCATGTGGATTCCCGGCAATATCCTCTATATCGTCGTTATGAGCGCTCTCTTCATCCGCTGGATGCAGCAGCAAGAGGCAAAGCAGATGGCCCGGGAACGAGAACAATATGAAAAAGAGGATGCCATCATATAGGTGGTCGCCCTCCAGCCTCTGGCTGCTTGTGGTCACCTTCTGCTAGCGCCACAGCCAGCAAGTCTCTCATTCTCTTCCCATCCATGCTATAATCCCTTCAGAATTTCCACTTTTCCCGGCAAGCAGCAGAATAGAGAAGTGGAGAAAAACATATTTCGTGTTTGTTGGGAAGGCTGCATTGCAATGCTCATTACACGCATCGAGTTAGAGAACATTAAGAGCTATCGCCACCTGGCCGTTGATTTGCGGCGCGGCACCACCGCTATCAGCGGCCCTAACGGGTCAGGCAAAACTACACTTGTTGAAGCCATTGGCTATGCCCTGTTCGACTTTCTCCCCTATAATCAGACGCAATTTGTGCGTGAAGGCGAAAAATTTGGTCGCGTCGTCGTCCATTTCCTCGGCAACGATGATCGTCCCTACGAGGTCGAGCGGCGCTGTGGCGCGGGTGCGAAGTGGTTCGTGTATGACTGCGAAGCTGATATGCGCCTTGAGCAAAGCACCGATGTACTCGATAAGCTACACGAGCTCTTCGGCATCGACCGCGAGCGTCCCCTGGATAGCCTCTTCCGCGATGCGCTGGGCGTGCCACAGGGGACATTCACTGCCAGCTTCTTGCTCACTCCGGCCAAGCGCAAGCAAATCTTCGATGCGCTGCTGCAAATAGAAGACTACAAAACCGCTTTCGACTATCTCTTAGAGGTAAAAAATACCTACAGAGATCAGCTACAGGCTCAAGTACGGGAAATTGACCGCCTCACCTTTGAGACACAGGAACTTGATGCCTGGCGCCAGGCACTGGCGGGTATGCGCTTGCAAGACCGGCAGAAAAAGGAACAAAATGCGCAGGTTACGCAGCGCCTTGCCGATTGCAAAGAGCGCGAGGCGATCCTGAGGCAGAGCCAGGATCGTCTCAATCGGTGCAGCGCGCAACTTGAACTGAGTCGCATGAAACATGAAAGCGCTCAACAGGAGCTATCCAGAAGCGAAGAGGCTCTAAATGAAGCTCGCGCCGCGCGACGGGCTGTTGAAGATTCCTTGCTGGATTACCGGCGCTACCAGCAGGCCGAAGCAACGCTGCTTAGTTTGCGTGAGGATGAACGGGAGCGTAATGCCTTGCGGCAACAGCATGCGGAGCAGCAAAAACGGCTGGCAACCGTTACGGCCAATATCGCTCATCTACAGGTGCGACTTGACGAGGTGGCCGCTGCCCGGCAGCGGCTAGAAGCGTTGCTGCCGGCCTATGAGCAGCAACTTGAGCTGGAAAAGCAGAAAGAGCTGCTGGCACAGCAAGTTACTAACCACGAGAATCTAAAAGAAGAGGCGGCACGCCTCAGCCGGCTACTTGAGGACTGCCGGCGACAGCAGGAAAAACTGCAACAGCGTATTGCCGAGATCGAACCGCTCCAGCCGCTGGCCGAAAAATTGACCGAACGGGTCGAAAAGGTCGTACAGCTTCAGACAAGGCTGCTTGATCGCGGCGCGAAACGCAAGCAGTACGAGGAGAAACGCGGCCAGTTGCAGGAGAAACTTGCGGATCAAGAGCATACTGCTGCCCAGTTACGCAAGGCAGAAGACTATATTGCGAAGGCCGAGCAGCATCGCGCGGAGGCCGAGGAACTGCCGGGACTGCAAGAGGAATTTGAACGATTTTCGGCACAAAAGCACAAACTCGAAGGCAACATCGAAAGCTATCAAGAATCGCGCCGTCTCTCCGCCGGTGGCCAATGTCCGCTGCTGCACCAGCCCTGTCTGAATATCAAGCAAATAGGCCTGGTGAGCCTCGAGTCCTACTTTGATAGCCTGCTGGACGAGGAGCATACGCAATACGAAGCGCTCGCGCAACGATTGGAAGCCATCAGCGCACGTATCGCTTATGTGAAAAAACATGCCGGCGCGCTGGAAAAAGTGGGGCAGTATATCGAAAGGCGCGACATCTGTACCGATAAATTGCAGCGTTTGAACATCGACATCACGCGCCTGCAACGCGAGATTGCGGACCTTGAGCAAGGTTTGGAAGAATTGAAGCTCGTTGATAAACTCATTCTCAAGGCAACAGCAGACCGTGACGAGAGCCAGAAGGCCGATCAACAGGTGCGTGAGCTGGAGGGTTTCCGCAAACAGCTTGAGCAAGTGCAGGCACAGATCGAGCAATATAGAGCCGATCTGGAAGAGCGCAGGAGGCAGGCGGATGCAGTCAGTGGCAGCGCCGCACAACTCGAAGAGGTGAACCAGGCATTGGAGGCCCTGAACGACCCGCGCTCGCTCCTTAAAGTCCAGCAAGAAACCATCAAGCAGGAGCCTGTCTACCAGCAACAATTGCAGGCACAGCAGCAAAATCGCCAGCAAACTGAACAACAACTGCACGCCCTGGATCAGCAACTACAGGGCTTCGCGCAGCTTGACGTGCAAATCGGTGAGCAAGAGGCGGTTCGCGCCCGCTGTAAGCCTGGATATGATACCTATATCAAGAACGAGAACGTGGCCACGCTCCTACCCGCCCGAGAACGGGCTTCTATGCAGGCAGCGAGCCAAGCAGAACAGGCTCAGCAGAACTTGCAGAAGGCCGAAGCGGCCTATCAGGAAGCGGCATCCGCGTTTAATGAGCAGGAGCTATTATCCATCCAGGCAGAAATTAAGCTGCTTGAGAACACGCAGGCAACGCTGGCAACAGAAATGACCAGACTTCAGCTCGATATCAACGAACTGGAGCAAAATATCGCGCACGCGGAAGAGCTATTGAAGGAGCTAGAGGCTGCGCAGCAGGAGAAGCGGACACTCGAAGACCTGCAAACGATGGTGGAGCAGTTCCGCAAGTTGATCAAGGAGGCCGCGCCATACGTGCTGAAGGCGATGCTCAACGATATCTCAGCCGAGGCCAATCGGATCTTCGGCGAGATCATGGGCGACCGCAGCGCGCAACTTTTCTGGGAGAACGATTACGAGATCGTCCTGCGCCGCCAGGCTGTCAATCGCACCTTCGCGCAGTTGAGCGGCGGCGAGCAGATGAGCGCGGCGCTGGCCGTTCGCCTGGCGCTGCTCAAAAAGCTCTCCACGCTCAATATCGCCTTCTTCGATGAGCCGACGCAGAACATGGATCTCTTGCGCCGCTCTAATCTGGCAGAGCAGATCCGGCGTGTGCGCGGCTTCGACCAACTCTTCGTCATCAGCCACGACGATACATTTGAGCAGGGACTTGATAGCCTGGTGCGCCTGCGCAAAATAGACGGTGAGACGCGCCTGCTGACCGAAGACGATGACAATATGTTTGCGATAGAAGAGCAGGTGCCAGTCCATGCTGCACAAAGGTAAACTTCAGGCGGCTCTGAACGTCAAGCGCGGCCAGTTCAGCGCCTACGACGATTCGTTCAACGACCAGGTGCAGGCGTACCGGCATGCGCTCGAAACGCTGTACCTGAAATACTCATCGGGCTTGCTGCTCGAACAGGCCTTTCCAGAAGATGGTCCAAGCATGCCGCCGGCCGGGGCGCGACCCAGCATCGAATTTGATCGCTGGCTGGTCAACGCTCCCTACAATTCATATCATGGCCCGCTCTTCCCTTTCGGGCGCGAATTTGCCAATCACGAACAGGCGCGCCAGTGGGCCGAGTGCATCGAGGGAGTAACGACGCTGGCGGTCGATGGCAGCCAGCTACAGCCCTGGCGCGATGCCTCAATTCCCGTGGCGCTCATTCAAGTTGGCTTCTTCGCCAATCCTCACGCGCATGGCCGCCCATATATCAAGGATGTGCGCATGGAAGTCCTCGCGCCGGATGAAATCATGGAAGCGTCCAGAAGCGAGGGCAAAGACCCCGATAGCTATCCCTATTCCGAAATGCAGGTCACGCTGCGCCGCTACAAATTGGAGGTCGAGACGCTTTGCGAACAAATGGCACATTTTGCCAGCATGCGCCGTCCAGGTGATCCGGCCCATAGTCCCGTCGTCTTTTTTGATGGCTCGCTGGTCGTCTCCTTCGCGCTGACGATGCCCAGTCCTTACCGCGAGCAGTACATCGCCTCAGCCGTCTCGCTGCTGCAAACCTCAGAGGAGTACCGCATCCCGCTGATCGGCTACATCGATACCAGCTATGCGCGTGACATCATCACCATGCTGTTGCGCCTCGACTCCTCTGGACAGCATGCCCGGCCCATGCTGCGCGAAACGAAAAAAGTCCACGACGCGCTACTCTGGCAGGGGCACATGCGCTGGGGAGACCGCACACCTGCGATGATCTGCGCTCGCGGCGATATCCTCGAAGGCTACGGGGCATACCGCGAAAGCGTGGCATTTTGCTACCTGCAAACCACTGCTAACCGTCCCCCGGCGCGTTTAGAATTCCCGCGCTGGATGCTCGACGACGGCGTGCTGGAACCCGTACTGGATGTTGTGCGCGCCGAGGTGATCACGGGCCAGGGCTATCCCTACGCCATTGAAACGGCAGATGCTGTCTCCGTGATCACGATGCAAGACAGAGCAGAGTTTTACCAGCAATTCCAGGAGTTTATCGGGCGCCAGGGTCTGAAGTTTTCGTTTTCGACGAAGGCGGTGAGCAAGAGCCGGAGAAGATGAAAACAACGCGTTTCTGTGTTTTAGACCTTTATTCTTCCTGGTGCTTATTAAGCCACTGGTGAATCTTATTTCTGGCCTGGCGCGTCCGGGCAAAAACATAGTACATATAATTATTTATCTCATCATTGATATCTACAGACTTTTGCTTTTTGGAATTCGATTCGTCTTTACCCTCGATATCCTCCTCATTCTTAGTCTCTTTGGTTTCTTTATCTCTATTCCTGCTAGCTTCCTCTTTTCTATAAAGCCATTGAGGGATTCGACCGTTTTCAATGCTGGCAATGAGAAATTCGGCTAAATCGGCACTTTTTAACTCGTTGTCCAACCTGCTCTTACTAAGCCATTCAGGGTTCGGCCCTTTTCTTGCGCGAGAAGTGATTATCTCAGTAATGTTCCCATTTCTCAACTCGTAGTCTATAGATACAAAGCGGCCCCCAACCTTAGCCCCAAGGTATCTATGTCCAAGGTCAGTATGGATACGGTAAGCGAAGTCCAGTGGGGTTGCGCCTGTAGGTAGATCAATAATGTGCCCCTTGGGAGTAATCACGTAGATACGATCCTTTAGAATCTTACTTTTTGACCGGTTAGCAGAAGCCTGCTTTTTTTCTTCGATCACACTTTTGCGCAATTGAGCCAGCTCTTGATCCCAGATTTGTTCTTTCGTCTTCAGCACCCGTGGCGTCTTGCCCTTCCGGTATGTTTTGCTCTCTTTATACCGCCAGTGCGCTGAAGCCACGCCATATTCAGCAATCTCGTGCATCTCTTTGGTACGAATTTGAATCTCAACTATTTTGTCTCCAATTTTTACGGTGGTGTGAAGGGATTGATATTGATTTTCTTTAGGAGTCGCTATCCAATCTCTATACGATTCGCCGTTATAAACATCGGTCTCCGCTGGCCAGTTATCCAGAATGATCTCCAATACATCATAACAATCCTGCTTACTGTTCACGATGATACGGAAGCCGAGCAGGTCCTTCACTTCCTCAAAAGACAGGTTTTTGGCCACCATCTTGTTATAGATGCTGTAGATATGTTTTGCCCGGCCCGTAATTGCCGCTTCTATGCCATATTCCTCCAGTTTTTCTCGTAACAGTGGAATGATATTATTGATATGTGCCTCACGCTGTTCCTTTTTTGCTGCAAGTTGCCTGGCTATTTCTTTGTAGCGCAGCGGGTCAATCAACCGGAAGGACATATCTTCTAGATTTGATTTGAGTTGCCATATTCCTATTCTATCGGCAAGCTGTGCATAGATTGCTAAGGTTATTTTTGCCAGTTGTATATGATTGAGGGCTTCTTGCTTCTCTGAAGGTAAATCCTTCAGCAGTTTAATCAGGTACAGGCGGTCAATAAGCTTAATAATCAGGGCATTCATGTCGGTTGTGGTGGCAAGAAACATTCTGATGATGTTCTCAATCTGCTTCTCTTTTTTTTGAAAATGAAGGATCGCAGGAGAAGGAAGTTCAGCATCCTCACTACTTACCTCGTCAATGGCTAAAGCATACATCTTATGCAAGATATCCTGGCGCTCTCTACCTTGCTCGTGATCATTCGGATCTTGAACGATTGGCCAGATACTCCATTCGAGGCGGCCTAATTGTAGTATCGACTCGACGAGTTCTATTGAAGTGATTTCATTCTTAAACTGTTTCCTCAGAGGATCGATAACTTTTTTCAGGAGAGAGGGAGGTGGACAGGCTATAGCCGCCGCAATCGCAACAGGATTTACTCTAAACTCACAAAGTAATTCAGTGACCTCATAGATATATTCGAGATAAGGCTTACCAATTGGATGATTGAGATGAGCAAAATGATCTTCTGCAAATGAGCATGCTTTGCTAACGAGGTCGAAGTCCTCTTCAGAGAAATATACTGTTAGTTTCTCCCACAATCTATCATTTAACACATGAGTTTTCCCCAAAGCTTCTGTTACCATTGTACTCTCCCACCAAGAATACTCTCTATCGAAATGGATCGTTTCATTAAGTCATCGAAGTGCTGCTCAAGGCCCCTGAACAGAGGTCCGCCCTCCCGTGTAATTTGCAGCATCTTCTCATTTTCATCGTTCTTCGGAGCTCCGGCGGCAAAAGAACTGACAAACATGACGTTGTCGAACTAACGGTGTTAAAATGATACGATTACCTTTAAAGAGTAACGAAATAGAACCGAAATGATAAAATTTATCAGATTATTTCCTATTCCATCATGGCCATCGCTTGCAGTAAAGTGGACGAATATTACATTAAACCAAATTTCTTTCTCCTCCCCCCATATGATATACTTACCTTAACGCAACGCTTAGTAGCTAGTTTACCCTGGAAAGTTTTTATGTCTCGTTCGATCAAACAGACGCTCACCTGCCCGTGCGGGCAGGTTTTCGAGAGCGCGATTTATGATTATGTCAATATTGCGCAAGACCCGCAACTGCAATATACCGTTCTGGCAGGGCTTTTGAATGTCTCGACATGTCCATCCTGCGGGCGTCGCGCTGCCATCGCTCGCCCTTTCATTTACTCGGACCCGGCCCATAAGCTGCTCGCGTATGTGCATCCGCGCAGCGATGCGCCCGAAGAGGCGCGACTCATGATCCTGGAGCGGCTGCGCGATACCTACGTCAATATCGTCGGTGAGGCCGAAGAACATCTCAATGAGGAAGCCGGCGGCGATATCAGCAGCATCGAGCCTACTGGCCACGCTACCCGAGCAATGGAAACCCCGCCCTTACAGGTCGTTTTTGGTGTCGATCAGCTACAGGAACTTATCAATGCCGTGCTGAGCCAGGATGAGCGCCTGGGCAAAATCGCCTTAAGCACCCACAGCCATGACGAGGCCGAACGCGCGCAACTACATACCATTGCCCGCAAGCTGGCCTCCGAAATGCAGTGCCAGATCGAGGTGGAAGACCTCTCAGACGAATATACTGTCTGGCTTTTCGGCTCCCGCCGCCAGATCGGTGCCATCATGCGCGAACTGGCCGCGCGCACTTAGAAACAGGCAGGCGCATATCATGATCACCATCGGAGTTCTCACTATCAGCGATAGCGGCGCAATTGGCGCCCGCGTCGATACCAGCGGGGAAAATATTCGGGCGCTGGTCGCGCAGTTGCCGGAAGCCGTCATCAGCGCGGGTGCCATCATACCTGATGAGCGTGAGCAGATCGAGGCTACGTTGATCGAGTGGTGCGATGAGAAGCATCTCAACCTGATCATTACCACCGGCGGAACCGGCCTCGCGCCACGCGATGTCACCCCAGAAGCGACAAAAGCCGTTATCGACCGCGAGGCGCCAGGTATCGCAGAGGCCATGCGCGCCACCAGCCTGCAACATACTCCTTTTGGCATGCTCTCGCGTGGAGTCGCGGGCACACGTGGCCGCTCGCTGATCATCAATCTCCCCGGCAGCCCTAAAGCGGTGAAAGAGTGCCTCGAATATATCCTGCCCGTTCTGCCGCATGCCGTGAATTTGCTGGCCGATGGGCCGAGGGAACACTGAATTTGTCCAATAACTATCCCACGGCTCCTTTCGCCTATGCGGGCCATACTGATTACGTTTTTGCCGTTGCCTGGTCACCTGATGGCGCGTCTATCGCCTCCGCTTCGCGGGACACTACTGTGCGCATCTGGAATGCCACAACGGGCGAGGATAGATATGTGTACCGGGGGCATACGCGCCACCTGCTTTCGGTCGCGTGGTCGCCTGATGGCCACTACCTGGCTTCCGGCGATACGGATGGAGGCATTCATGTATGGGAAGCTCTTACAGGCCGCGCTATTCTCACTTATCGCGGCCATACGCGTTTTGTGAGAAGCATTGCGTGGTCGCCTGATGGCAAGTACATCGCTTCGGGAGGCGACTTCGGCGATAGTACGACACAGGTCTGGGAAGCTCTCACCGGTAGCACGATCTATACCTGCAAAGAGCGGTACAGGGTGTTTGCCGTCGCGTGGTCGTCTGATGGCAGCAGGGTCGCTTCCGCCAGCTTTGATGGCAGAGTGCAAATCTGGGATGCGTTCACGGGTGGCAATCTCCTTCATTATAAAGGCCATGCTATGCCCGTCTATGCCATGGGCTGGTCCCCTGACGGAAGATATATCGCCTCGGCGGGACAGGATACGACTGTGCGCACCTGGTCGGCAGCAACAGGAGATCATCTTTGTATTTACGAGGGCCACACGCATCCGGTTAAGGCCCTGTCATGGTCGCCCGATAGCCGGTATGTTGTATCTGGTGGCGATGATGCGACGATTCAGATCTGGGATGCCACTACGGGAAAAGCCGTTGTCGAATACGGTGGGTATCCCAAATGGATTCGTACCGTAGCATGGTCGCCTGATGGACGATGTATTGCCTTCGCGTACGATCAGATGGTGCGAATTATGGAAGCAGGTGTTCATCAGTAACTCTTTTGGGGGAATCCACCAAATGCCCTCCAGGGGCCTGCTCCACTCCTGCTATCACCTTAAAAAGTGCCAGGGAGAGAGTTGTGATTGCTCTCTATGGAGTTATACCGGTTAGCCGCCGTTATTCCTCAGCGGCAACGAAAAAAAGAATGTATTCCCCTCGCCTGGCTGGCTTTCCACCCACATGCGGCCACCCTGCCGCACGATGATTTCGTGAGCGATATAAAGTCCCAGACCCAGGCCCTCAACCTGCTCTTCGTTGTCATTGGAAGCACGGTAGAAACGTTCAAAAATGTGGGCCCGGTCCTGCTGGCGAATGCCTCGCCCTTCATCTTTTACCGAGACGATAGCCTCACCATCCTGCCGCTCCACTCGTACCACGACCGGCCGGCCACTGGGACTATACTGGATAGCATTGCTGACCAGGTTGTTCAATACCCGCTCCAGATGGCCTGCATCCCAGTTGCCAGTGATGGGCTCCTCGCCTGCTTCAAGTCTCAACAGATGATCATCTTTGTACTCTTCAAGTACCTGGCGTACCAGCGCCACGATATCGACATTTTCCTGTTTGTGTAGCTCAAACATATTAGCGCCGATGCGCGTGCTATCTACCACCTCATCAATAAAGCGGGAAAGGCGATGCACCTGGTGAATGATGCTATCCAGAATACGGGCCAGGTCTTCGTGTTCTTGCCCTGTTTCCTCGCGCTTTATAAAGCGTTCGAGCATTTGCGTATTTTCCAGGATCGAGGTGAGTGGAGAATGCAATTCATGACTGGCAAGCGAGAAAAATTCGTCCTTCAGCCTGTTTAACTGCTCCATTTCCTCGCGCGCTTTTACCTGTGCGGTTATTTCAACCATCGAGATAAGCACGAATTCAACAACACTTTCCTGCCGTGTATTCAAGAGAGGTATGAGATTGTAGAACCACATGGTTTCCTGTTCGTCCTGCGAGAACTTCAGGCGAACCTCGGGCAAATTTAGCGGTGCGCGGCTCTCAAGCACTGTTTGGAAAAGTTTCTCTGTATCCTGACTTGCAGGCAGGACAGTCAGTTCGCTCCATTTGCGGCCTATCAGTTCATCTCGATTGAGTTGACGCACCTGAGAGACGATATCGAGGTAACGCGGGCTTGCCATAAGCAGTCTGGCCGATTGCGCGCTATAGAGGGCCAGCGGCACCATATCGACGCTGTCAAAGATGCGTTTCAATCGCTGAAGCTCTTCTTCAGCTTCACTAGCATGTTGCTGCGTCTGGTCGGCCGCGTAGATAATCACGCCGGTCACGCGACCGATGGCATCATGCGAGGGCACAACGGTAAAAGCGAAGTAATTTTGGGTATATTCATTTTGCCCCGGTCCTTTCGGCAGGTGAACCAGCGTGCGGGATGTAGTGCGAACTATATCCAGCTGGTAGGCTTCGCGCGCCAGGTGCATAATCGGTATCTCGAACTCCCTAAAGAATCCGGCGACTTCTTCCAGTGAGCGCCCCTGCGTTGGTAGGCCTCGCTCCTCAAGCAGGTTCTCGAAGCCAGGACTGAGGGCTTCGACGACCAGATTCGGCCCACGCAGGACAAGTATATAGAAAGGAGCGAGTTCGACCATTTCCCCAAGGCGCAGGCGCTCGCTTTCAAGCATACTGGCCATTTCTTGCAGTTCGTTTGTGCGCGCCCGCAGCTCATCATTCGTCGTTTCCAGTTCCTCGTTGGTGGCCTGCAATTCTTCATTGCTGGTCTCCAGTTCCTCGTTGGTGGCCTGCAATTCTTCATTGGTGGTTTCAAACTCTTCGATGGTCGCCTGCAGCTCCTCCTGCGTCAACATCAGTTCTTCGTTAGCGACCTGCAGCTCCTCATTGGAATCCAAGAGTTCTTTGTTTACATCATTCAGGCGCTTATTGACGGTGCTGATCTCGTTCATGAGCTTATTCTGCTCGACATGAGCGGCCTCTAACTGCCGTCGAATCTGCACCTCTTCTGTGACATCGCTCACGCTGATAGCTGCCAGGTCCTGCGAGTTGGTATCCATGCGCATCAGTGCTATAGAAAGCGAAACGAAGCGTCCATTGCCGCCCAGCGCATTATCGAGACCAATTTCGTTCAGCGTGATGGTATTGCGCTCGCGAAAGACGGTGTCAATCGCCGTGCGTACCTCTAGATAGGGTATACCGTGCACGGAATGCAAAAAATCCTGTTTATTCGTGCTATCACGCAATCCCAGCAGCCTGCGGGCCGCGTTATTGACCGATAGCACGTGGTAAGAGCGATCAATCACTACCACGCCGATAGGGAGAAAGCGCAGCAGCAACTCATTGAAACGGCGCATCTGTCCCAATTCAGCAGTAGAATGGGTAATCTCCTGATCAATGTTCTTTTTACCCGCCGCGGGAAGATTGCTAGCGGCAGAATGTGATTCTACAGGCCGCACGTTGAGTTCCGGTAAACCGGGGCGGCGAGCCATTGGTACAAGGCTGCCCGTGCGGCGATATACCTTCCAATGCTTGTTGACCAGTTCGAAATAGGATGAAGTGGGACGAACTGTCTCAGCCTTGCCCAGGAAGAGATAGCCGCCGGGAATGAGCGAGAAAGCGAACTGGTTGAGGACATATTCCTGCAATTCAGGTGTGAAATAAATCAGGACGTTGCGGCACAGGACCATATCGATGCGTGGGAATGGAGCGCTACGGCTCAGGTCTTGTTGCCCAAATATCACCATTTGCCGCAGTGTCTTGGAGATGCGGTATCCCTGATCAAAGCGCTCGAAGAAACGCTCGCGATACTCGGCAGGAACAGTTTTGAGCAGGGTTTCGGAATACATGCCGCGGCGAGCAAAGTTAATGGCGGCCTCATCCAGGTCGGTGGCAAATATCTTCACGCTCCACTCGGGCAGTTCCGCTCCCAGCTGATCTGTCAATAACATGGCCAAGGAGTATGGCTCCTCGCCCGAGGCGCACCCGGCCGCCCATAAACGCAGCACGCGGTCCCGCTCGCGCGCCTGCATAATGATGGGGGGAAGGATCTCATTCCTGATGTAGATGAATGCCTCGGGGTCGCGGAAGAACTGCGTGACGTTGATCAGAAACGATTTTACCAGCTCTCCTACTTCCTCCGGGTGGGACTCAAGGTAATCTGCATAATCGCGCATTGTCTGGCAATGTGTTCCTGTCATGCGGCGTCCAATACGCCGCAGAATGGTGGTGGTTTTGTAGAGGCGAAAGTCGATGTTGGCCTGGTGACTGACACGTTCGAGGATCGTACGCAGCATATCCTCGGTTTTACCCTCGATACGAGGAAGTTCGACGTCGGTGAGCAGATCGTAGAGCAGAGGGCCGATTTGTTCTACATCGACCTCAAAGTCTATTACGGCCGGTGGTAAAGCCAGCGGCATCGAGGGATAGCGCGCCGTTTGAGGGTCTTGCACGATAACAGTTCCGCCTGCCTCTTTCACATCGATGGCCCCACTGGCGCCATCGGAACCTATACCCGTGAGGATAACCGCGATCAAGTGGTCGCCATAGGCCTGTGCCGCGCTCGAAAGCAGCATATCGACTGATGGCCTGGGGCGCGAACGTTTCGTGCTATCCTCCTGCACTATGACCTCGCCGTTCTGGACAGAAACCATCCGATTCGATGGAACGACATAGATCTTTCCGGCTTCAAGGTGATTACTCGTACTTACTAACTCGACCGGAAGAGATGTGCGCCTGCGTAAAATAGCGTCCAGGGAACTGGGACGATTAGGATCGAGGTGCTGGGCCAGGACAATGGGAGCCGGGAAATCCAGAGGCAGGTTACCAATAAGAATCGAAAGCGCTTCAATTCCGCCAGCAGACGAGCCAATGACAACCAGGTCACCAGGATTTTTGTTCGAAGTTTCATCTTCTCCTGTGGGACTTAGCTCAACTCTGCTCATGATCTACACCCTCCTCCTGTACATAATGATACCGGCAAACTAACAGGGGCACTATAGTTCAGGACAACAAATTATCTCTTTTCTCATTCAATATGAGGGTTTTTCCGAGGATGTACCGCTACTCTCACGCAGGTTACTATAGCATATAGGCAAGAAATATACAAGAGAAAGGGGGATCGCTCCCAGGGCCATTCAGAAGCTTCGGTTGTCAAAGTTCATGAGGGGGTTCATCAGTTGCCCGCAAGTGATACGACTGGTCAATCCCCCTGGAATTACCCCGGAGTGGAACAGCGCTCCTTCTCTTGTCCCGCTCTTCAAATGAGCCGTGCGTGCCTGCGTTGCTGCCTGATGCGCCAGCAATCTAAGATATTTTCATTACCATGTGTGTGGGCGGAGTGCGAATTCCGAGAAAGAGGGGAAGGCTGTGAAGACGCCACTCCCTCTCAAGTCGTTAGCGCCGAAGCGGAGTTCGCGAAAGGTGGCTCTCTGCTCGCGAAAGAGCTCCTGCTGCTCCCTGAGCTCTTCTTTCAATTGCTGGTAATCGGCCCGCAACTGCTGGTAGTCCTGCTGCCATTGCCTGTAGTCCCGTCCTAGCTCATAGAGGATGATGCCGCGCTCGTACAAGCTGCGCAGGCGTTGCTGGAATGCCAGCTGGAACTGCTGGAATATTTCTCGTTGTCGCTTGATGAATGCCACAAACTCCTGGTACTCCTGCATGCACTCCTGAAAAGACGACTGGTTGAACGCGGCATTCTGCGACAATTGCCCCTGCCAGCGTTGCCATAACAGTTGTCGCTCTTCAGCAAGGGACTGGCGGTACGCTTCCAGGAAGGAGCGCTGTTCTTGCAAATTTTTGCGCTGTTGCTGCAAGACTTGTTTTTCTCGGCGAAAAGTTGCTTGCTGTTCTATAAAATTTTCCTGGGAAGGTAGCAGATAAGTATCTTCAATAGCCTCCAGCGCATTTAATATGTCAGCCATAGTCTCCCTCTACCTCTCTCTATCAGTAAACGGACCCAGTATGACTTCCATAAAAGTATATCATATAGCCTCGAATTTCTCTGCCTTCCGTTCACTTACAGGCGTCTGTCAAATTGTTGCAAGTGGCATGTCATGCTGCAACCGGTCGAGGGCTGATAGAGCCACAACCTCTTAATCCTGAGTCGCTGCCAGATCGATCGTAGGTAGCAGCTTATCTTGAAATAGGACTGAGCGAATCAACTCGGCGCGATGTTCAGCCTCTCGCAGCCGTGCTTCGAAACGCTGAACTAACCAGTTCTGGTCACGTTCGCGCGCCTGCTGTGCCAGGTTTCGGCACAGGTTCGCGCTTTCTTCAAGTGTTTTGAGAGCCGCCCAGAGCGCATCCTCTAGCCTTTCGGCCTGCGCCGCTATAATACTTTCGGTAGAGAAGGCATGACCAACGCGGCAGCGGTAGCGAGTTAACTCCCCATCCTTGATTTCCCACAATACGCCGCCGCATTCCGGGCACGAAAAAACTGAGGGGGTGCCGACCGTTTCCCCATTGTTTAATGCATCCATATCCATTTCTGCCATCCTCACTTCTAACTCCATATCTTCGGGTATGAGATGGTTTCCCTCCCCGATTACGGGTTCTCTTGCCAGTCGCGCCAGGACAGCGCCTATTTCAGATAGCAGTAATGTGTGATCTACTTTCACGTGTTGCAAAGCGCTGGTAGGCATACCTGGATAAAGAGCTTCCTGGGGGTCTTGAACGATGGCAACACCGCCAAGCCGCTTGATCGCCAGTAACCCGGCGGCGCCATCGTCAAGCGAGCCGGTGAGAATCACCCCGACCACTTGTGGGCCATAAGCAGCGGCAGCAGAGCGAAACAGGGGATCAATAGCAGGCCGGTGACGGTTTTCCTTAGGGCCACGTACAAGATGGATATATCCAGCCTCTAGCAGCATGTGCAGGTTGGGCGGGGCAATATAAATACGCCCTTGCTGTATGGCTTCGCCCTCGCTGGGATGCGCGGCCTGCAGCGGACCCGAGCGACTTAGAATTCCCGGCAGCAGGCTCGGGCTTTGAGCTGGTATATGGAGTACGATGAATACTGAAGCTGGCAGATCCGCCGGAAATCCGCTCACCAGCTTTATCAGCGCTTCCACGCCCCCTGCCGATGCACCAACAACGACGATATCATGACCAGGCATATGTTTCTCCTCACTGCACGCAGATGGTAACAAGCATGCATCTCAGCAGCGAAACCTCTTTCAGCATTCGTTTCTATTCTACCGCTATGAAACTCCTTTGTGCTACAACTCAATGGCCTCTTTACTAATACGTAATTGCTAACCTGTTTGTTGTCAGAATAGGAGGAGTTAACAGAAATTGCATGTATTCATTTTGAAGCGAAATCCGTATTATACCAGGAACGCGCGTTATTTAGCGCCTGCTGGTCACCCGCAGGCGCTAAAAAGATAATGAGTAAAGGAGCTACATATATGGCAATACAGAGTGCGAAAGAACTCTTCTTGACAGAAATGGGCGATATGTACAGCGCGGAGCAGATGATCTTGCAGATTCTGCCGCAGCTGGCAAAGGAGAGCAACAACCAGCAGGCTGTCAATGCATACAATATGCACGAGCAACAGACAAGGCAACAGATCCAGAATCTGGAGCAATGCTTCCAGATCCTTGGTCAGCAGCCTCCCAAGGTAGCTTGTTACGCCGTCGCTGGTCTCAAGCAGGAGCATGACACCTTCGTGAAGGAGAATCCTTCGCAGGATATCCTGACCGCGTTTGACCTTGGAGCCGCGGCCAAAACCGAATATTACGAAATGGCTTGCTATAAAGGTCTGATCGAGAAAGCCAACATGATGGGCCAGTCTCAGGTTGCGCAACTCTTGCAGCAGAACTTCCAGCAAGAGCAGGCGATGGCACAGACGGTTGAGCGAATCTCGCACCAGCTTGGCCAGCAGATGGTACAGTAAACAAGGTAGAAAACGAACAAGCGGTGAAACGCTTCACAGTGCCGTGAGGTGTTTCATCGCTTGTTATGTTACTGTTACCTGGAATTGTACCTGCAGCGGCTGTTGTCCTGGGCGCTCGATGTGTACGAAGATATCCCACACACCCTCCATATCGAACGCCTCGCCGCTGGCAAAGGTCGCGACGTAGGCAGGCTTACCACCCGAAATCGACTTGCTGGTCGTACCCATATCCATAATTTCCATGTTTGTGCTGAGTTGCACTTTCGCGTCCGTTACCGGCTTGCCGTTGCTGTCTTTCAGCGTCACTGTGACAGTGTTCGTCTCATCAACACGCGCCGGGGTTACCTGCAAGGTGACCGAGAGGTTGCCCGCGGTCTTTGTCTGCGGAGCAGGAGGGCCGGCGGGTGAGCCTGGACTCTGGCTGTAATGAATATTGGGAAAGACAACCGGTGGCGCGAAGAATGACATCAGGGACGCGCACAGCAGAACAGCTGCCCCCAGGCAGGCTACTAGCGTCATTGCCCGTTTCAACCTGTACCTGGTCTTTTCGAGAACCGATTGACGGACGCGCCTGGCCGGTAGCTCGGCGTTTACCACTGGCAGCAGCGCCACCTGTCTCGCCAGCCGTGGAAGCAGATAGTAGAGGGCATAGCCCATCAGGATCAGCATAACGATCACAAGCCCGCCCTTGACCAGCAGGGCTCTACCGTATGGATCGGTGAGTAGTTGTTGTGGGTTGCTTATGGCTGTTTCGGCGAGGAAGAGTCCGCTGAGTAACGCTATCCCAATCGCGCCTATCAATACGGGCGTATATCGCTGCAACACCGTTACCAGCGACTTCCCAGAATGATTCGGTTCGCCGGTGGATAAATGCGGCAGCAGCACAAACGCGAGGTAGGCAACACTGCCCAGCCATATGCCTTGCGCCGCCAGGAAGATCCAGTTCAGGACGACAGTATTAGGCTGTGGCTGCGCCTGGGCCGCGGCATTACCCGAAAGCGCCAGCGTCAGGAGCACGAGGCCGGCCAGGATCAGCCAGGCGATGATTTGCCATTGCGGTATTGCTCTCGTTACCTGTTCCCCTGGCGGAGTTCCTGCAACGGGCGCTTTATTCTCTTGAGGTATCGCTGCTGCCTCGTCAGGTGCCTTGCTGGGAAGAGATCTACCGGCATCCCTCGTGGATATCAGCTGTGGGGAGGTTGATGCCTCCACTGTGGCCTGCTGGCCTCGCTTGCTAAAGTTGCTTGTGCTGGCCAGAGGCTTTCTATGACCCGCTACGCTGGGGCCAGCGCTAGTGGGCTGCTCGCGCGTTGTCCACCACAGGAATCCCAGGGCCGCGATGATGAGGACGGTGCGAGCCAGCCACAAATACCCATAATTTGTCTCTAAGAGTACCTGAGTTACTGTTCCCAGATGAACACCATCGTTGCCCTGTAATTGATTGAAGTTCGTTGCTCGCAGGACAAGGTTGATGATCTCTCCAAACAGCAGGGCCAGCAGGCAGAGCCGCTGGAGAGGCAAGAATTGCTTTCTCAATGCGAGCAATGGCAAATCGTTGTCCTCGTGTCCATTCACCAGGATGAGCCCCTCTCCAACCAGTATGCCCAGCCAGAGCATTAACGCTGCCATCACCAGCCAGTTCCAGGCCACAGCAAGGATGCCCAGCATATCGAGCTGCGGTAGAATATTGCTGGTACTCGGACCCAGAATGACCTCTCCAGGCAGGCCCAGGCTTGAACGCCCGATATTGAAACCGATTACGCCATGCGTAGCCTGCCCATCAATATTCGACAGGGCTGTCCAGCGCACGATGTAACTGCCCTGGGGCAACTGAGCGGGCGGGAGCAGGGGAGTATCCAACTCGCGCGGATTGCTGCTGGAGACGACGCTGCGCCCCCCATCCACCAATTGACCACCTGGTCCGAAGTAGATATGCGCGACACTCGCCGGGCTGATATCTTCATTGAAGAAGATACGCATGATCCTGGGCGCATCGCTGATAGTAGAGCCATCAACGGGATCGGAGCCAATCACAAAGGACTGCGCCGCTACCGCCGGGGCCTGTGATAGCAATGGTAACCAGTTATATGTAAGCAACAAACTCAGGCCGAGCATTGACAGCAGCACTGGCCTGAGAAATCGCCTTGATCGCATCGTTTTTGTTCCTTAATTATCTGTCCACATACCACCGCGACGGTTGTATTGTATCATGGTTATTTATTCATGTGGATTGTACATTTATCGGTGTACATGTGCAAGGGGCCGCTGGGCTACGGTTTAGCCGGGTCATGATGAAACGCTTGTATACGTGTTTGGAGGTTGAAATCGGGGATTGAAAGGATGCACATCAATTTGTTTCTACTCCCTGACTCTTATTATAATAGGAAGCATAGATTACAGAGAGAAGAGCAAATTGATGAAAAAACAGCATCGACCTGGGCCGCGCCTGCTCCTCTGGAGCCATGGAATAGGCGTCGCCGGCTTTTATTTTGCCCTCTGGCTGCGCACCAGGCCGCCCAAAGAAGACCGCATACAGCGATTATTGCCCGGAGATCAAGGTCTTTTTCGCCCGGAAAATCATCCGTTGATCTCTATCATCCTGCCTGCTCGCGATGAGGAGCGCAACATCCGTCGCTGCGTCGAATCGTTGCTCGCGCAGGATTATGACAATTTCGAGGTAATCGTGGTTGACGACGGTTCAACCGATGCCACTCCCCAAATCCTCGATGAATTGATGGCGACTCACCCACGCAGAAATCGCCTGTACGTGCTGCGCCTGCGCGACGAGTTACCGGAGGGTTGGGCCGGCAAGCCTCACGCTATCCACAAAGGTGTGCAGGAGGCGCATGGCTCATGGCTGCTTTTTACCGACGCGGATACCTGGCACGCGCCGGCGGCTCTACGCACCGCTCTCGCCCAGGCAATTAGCCAGCAGCTCGATTTGCTCTCATATGGCACGCGGCAGGAGTTGCCCGGCTTCTGGGATAAGGTCATGATGCCCATGGCCTATATCGGTATCATCATGCAGTATCCGCCGCGGAAGGTCAACGATCCCCGCAGTTCCATCGCCCTGGCGAATGGGCAATTCATCTTGATACGCCGTTCCGTCTACAGCACACTGGGTGGCTATGCGCGCCCTGACTTGCGCAATACGCTGCTTGATGACCGCGATCTTGCCCATGTCGTCAAATGGAGCGGCTTTCGCTTGCGCATGCTCGATGGTCGTAACCTGGTATATGTGCGCATGTATCGCGGGCTGCGCGATACATGGCGCGGCTGGCTCAAAAATGCCTTCTTAGGCAGCCGTGGTGGCAATGCCTTTACGCTCTTGCAGCTTATTGGATTGCCTATGATTTCGATTGTACCGTTTCTTTTGCCGCTGTTGCTCTGGATAAAGAAACTGGCAGGAAAGCCACAATCAGAAGCAAACGAGGATGCGCACCCGGTACGATCCGTAGGGACAGCGCCTGGCGCTTACCCTCATACCCCGACCGGGACAGGCGCCAGGCGCTGTCCCTACGAGGTAGAGATTACCGCCACCGAGTTGGGGGCAGTCACCTTGCTTGAATTGTTGCCCTTACTTGCCTACAAGAATTGGGTAGATAGAGAGCTGCGGGTTCCCTGGTATTACGCGCTCACCTTTCCCCTGGCGGGCGCGATATTTGAGGGCATCCTGGCACAATCCGCGTGGCGCGTGCTCACGGGCAGGGGTGTAGATTGGCGCGGGCGGCGATATTTCAATACGAAAGATTAGAAAGGCCATCTCAAGTGCGGCGGCTTCGCATGTATATTGTTTTCAAGCCACCTGGCGTGTGATAATATCGTTGTCAGAATGCAGAACTAGAAAGAGAAATAGATGCTGGAAACAAGTTTACCACCTGAATTGCAGCGACGCAGAGAAGATGTTCCACTGATCACCGGCCAGGGACATTACGTGGATGACCTCAGGCCCCCTGAAGGACGACCGGCTATTTTGCATATGGCAGTAGTGCGCAGCCCCTATGCTCATGCCACGATAAAGCATATACAGCTAGACGCGGCACGAGCAGTGCCAGGTGTGGTTGCCGCCTTGTCTGGCCGCGAACTCGTACAGGATATGCCGGCGCTTTTTTCTATTCCGATGCCGGGCCTAAAGAAGCCGGAACGCCGGCCCATGGCGGTGGAAAGAGTGCGTTATGTTGGTGACCCGGTCGCGGTCGTGGTGGCTGAGACTCTATATGCCGCCGAGGATGCTCGCGACCTGGTTGAGGTAGACTACGAGCCGTTGCCTGCAGTGACCAACCCTGAGGCGGCGTTGGCTCCGAACGCGCCGCTCCTGTATGAAAACTTCGGCTCGAATGTGGCCTTCCTCGCGCCTGCTGGCGGTGGCGATATCGAGGCCGCTTTCAAGAACGCGGATGGCGTGGTGCGCCTGCGCGTGGTCAACCAGCGGGTAGCTCCCAGCACGATGGAGCCACGCGCCTGTATGTTCGATTATGACCCTGCAACTGGCCGGCTCACGGCCTGGTTATCCTCGCAGGCAATCTATACGGCGCGAGACACGCTGGCAAACTTTCTGGGTATTGACCGCGACCGCATTCACGCGTATAACGCCGATGTGGGAGGCGGATTCGGCACCAAGTCAGGCTTCGTGGGCGAAGAGATTGTAGCCGCTTCCCTGGCAGTGAAGCTGGGGCGCCCCGTCAAGTGGATCGAGACGCGTAACGAAAATTTGCAGGCGCAATCGCACGGCCGCGGCCAGATCAACTATATCGAGGCTGCTTACAAAAGCGATGGGCAACTACTCGGTATCCGGGTGCGGACAATCGCCGATCTCGGCGCGTTCCTGCTTGGCGTGACGGTAATGGTGCCCAACGGTACGCCATACATGCTGAGCGGTCCTTACCGCGTGCAGGCGACAGATAGCCAGGTAGTGGGAGTCTTCACCAATAAGATACCCACGGCCCCCTACCGGGGCGCCGGCAGGCCCGAGGCGGCCTACATTCTCGAACGGACTATGGATCGCATCGCGCAAGAACTGCATCTCGATCCTTCCGAAGTGCGCCGCCGCAATTTTATCCCGCCGGACGTTTTCCCTTACAAAACAGTAACTGGCCTGGAGTATGATAGCGGCAATTACGCGCTGGCATTGGATAAAGCGCTGGAACTGGCCGATTACGCGGGCTGGCGCGCAAAGCAGCAAGAGCGGCGCAAGATGAATAGCGCCAGGCTGCTGGGCATCGGACTATGTACATTTCTCGAGAATTCGGGCGGTGCCATGAGCAGGCCAGGCATGCCACAGGAATCGGCGACGGTGCGCATTCGTCGCGATGGGACAATCCTGGTACTCAGCGGTGTGGCCACCAATGGACAGGGCCACTTCACCGCCTTCGCGCAGATCGCCGCGCAGACCTTCAACCTGCCCGCCTCGAAGATCGAGGTGCGTATGAATGATACGGCGCTGCCAGCTTTCGGCATTGGCACCTTTGGCAGCCGCACGCTCCAGACATCCGGGTCCGCCGTGCTGCTGGCGGCGCAGGCGGTGCGAGACAAGGCTTTCTCGCTAGCGGCGCGCCAGCTAGAGGCTGATCAGGCAGACCTGGTGATGGAAAATGGGCGTGTGATGGTGCGCGGCGTCCCCGCGCGAGCGATTGAATTGGGCGAGCTTGCGCGTCTGGTGGAGGAGCAGCCGGATTTAATTGAACATGAGGCCCCCAATCCCGCCAATAGCTTGCCTATCGAGGGACTGGCGGCGTGGCGCGATTTCAGCCCGCCCAATTCGACGTTTTCTTCCGGCACGCACCTTGCTGTGGTCGAGGTAGATACGGATACAGGAGAAGTGCATTTCCTGAAGTTTGTGGCGGTCGATGACTGCGGTCGCGTGTTCAATCCATACCTGGTGGATGCGCAGGTGCATGGCGCGCTGGCGCAGGGCATTGGCCAGGCGCTGTACGAAGAGGTTCTCTATGGCGAGGATGGCCAGCTCCTTACTGGCACATTGATGGACTATACGATGCCCAACAGCGAGCAGATTCCCGAATTTGTGACCGCGACAGTGGAGACACCCTCTTCCCGTAATCCCCTGGGTGTCAAGGGCGTGGGCGAAGGAGGCACTATCGGAGCGCCGCCGGCGGTCGTCAATGCCGTGCTGGATGCGCTGGCCCCGCTTGGCATCAAGACGATTGATATGCCGCTCAAGCCGGAGAAAATCTGGTCGCTCATACAGGCCGCGCGCCATGGCACGCTGAGACAGGACGTGCCCGAGCCGCCGCCCGTTTTCAAGGCCGAGACGGAGAAGCCAAAAGGGGATGTGCCTGATTTTGCCTGAGTTTCCACACGCCCAATGCGGAAGGAGACGCCACGCTCGCATTGGATGGAGTAACGCTGCGCCCATTGGGGTTTGACAATATGCATAGCCTGTATAGCCGGATGTCCGATATCGAGTTCAACTTATGGGGCGGGTGGACGCCGGTCATAGAAATAAAAATCTTCGAGGCCAGCAAGAAGACCTGCTTCGCCAGCACGATTTTCACAAACACGGTGGGCTGCACGAAGTAACCGCCTGTAAGCTCGTCCTCTGGTTTGGCGGCGCGGCCCCTACGCGGCCGCGCCGCCAAACCCCGCAGCCCAACCGGAATATGGCTACTTTTTGGGCAGCGTCGCAATTGGGATAATCGCGGGTATGCCCGATTGCCGCACGCGGTCATTAAACGCTTTGACGTCGGTATCGATGATCTCCTGCAGGCGCTGCAGTTGTACGTCGATGCGGGCTACGAGGTCGTCGAAGAGTTCGTACTCCTGGCGCGTTGGCGCGGCATCGGCGCTCGAGACGACACCGCCGAGTGTGGCGAGTTTCGCGTTGAGTTTGGCGGGATAGTTGAGTGTATCCTGCCGGCTTTTGGCCTTGAACTGGATCAGTTCGTCTTCGACAGGGAGGAGATGCTCCTTGATGGTTTTCCCCAACCTGGCAATGGCTTCGTGGTCCGGTAATTCCTGCGTGCGCTGCTCCCAATCTTCCACTTGCCCGCGGATATTGCGCAGCGTATTGATGGCCTCGTGGGTTTGCGAGAGCTTCTCATGAATTTTCATACGCAGGTCGAACTGCGCTTCCAGGTCTTGCTGGGTGGCCGTTATGCGTGGGTCTTTGCGAATCTCGAACGACTCGACGAGCGACTGGTCGCCGACGGTGAGCCGCACGCGATAGATGCCGGGTGGTACGAGCGGGCCTGCGAGCGTGGCTTCGGAGGCTACATAGCCCTGCACCCGCTTCGCATCTGGGTAGCGCATATTCCAGACGAAGCGATTCGCGCCGGCCTCTTTGGGAATCGGTGGCCCTTTTTCTCCCGATTCCTGCTCCTCTTCCTTCGTATCGAGGGTTTCATCCGTATCGGCGGGTGGATCGGTAAAGGTTGGTGGTTCGGCCGCCTCCGGCTCTTCCTTCTCGACCTTGCTGCTGAACGAGCGAATCTCCTTGTCCTGGGCATCCAGGAAGGTGAGTTTAGTCTCCCCCTCAGGTTTTTCTTTAAGGTAATAGCTGACGATTACACCATTGGGAGGGTTCTGACCGGCATCGAGATTGCGTTCCACCTTTTTGCCGTCCGGCTGCACTTCGACACGCGCGGTAATCATCGTAGTGCCGGTACCGCGGTAATATTTGCCCGATTCAGGCGAGCGTGCATAGCCATAGTTGGTCTGGAAACGAGTGGTGGCGCGGGGCCTGAAAAGGTAAGCCGCGCTATTTTGTACATCCTCATCTACCTGGCGCAAAGGCGTGATGTCATCCAGTATCCAGAACGAGCGTCCATGCGTAGCAGCGATGAGATCGTCGTCCTTGACGGCCAGGTCGTGAATGGGCACGATGGGCAGATTGCGCTGCAACGATTGCCAGTGCGCGCCATCATCAAAAGAGACGAGGATGCCTACCTCGGTTCCGGCATAGAGCAGGCCGCGGCGCTGCGGGTCTTCGCGAATGACGCGCGTGAAAGCGTTCTCGGCAATGCCATTGGTGATTTTTGTCCAGGTGCGCCCATAATCGTTGGTTTTGTAGAGATAGGGCCGGAAGTCGTCGAGTTTGTAGCGCGTAGCGGCCAGATAGGCCGTAGCCGTGTCATGTGGCGATGGTTCAATGATGCTGATGAGCGCCCATTCAGGCAGGTCTTTGGGTGTGACGTTCTGCCAGCTCGCGCCATTATCCTGCGAGATATGTACAAGCCCATCGTCGGAACCGGCCCAGAACAGTCCCTGTTTGAGCGGCGATTCGGCGAAGGCGAAGATCGTGCAATAATACTCCGCGCCGGTATTGTCTTTGGTGATGGGGCCGCCAGAGGCTTCCAGCCTCGTGACATCGTTGCGTGTCAGATCGGGGCTGATGATCTCCCAACTGCGGCCCTCGTCGGTTGAACGGAAGACATGGTTGCCGGTGACATACAGCACATTGGGGTTATGCGGCGAAATCAGGATGGGGTAGGTCCACTGGAAGCGGTATTTCTGGTCTTTCGCGCCCCAACCGGAAGCCAGTTCTGGCCAGACGGCGATGTTGCGTTCCTGACCGCTGCGATGATCGTAACGGGTCAGGTAGCCCTGGTAATTTCCCGCAAAGACGATGTTGGGATCGTTGGGCCGCACGGCGATGTAGCCGCTTTCGCCCCCGCCGATCTCATAGGTATCGACCCCGGTGA
Source organism: Ktedonobacteraceae bacterium (assembly GCA_035294305.1). Classification (GTDB taxonomy): domain Bacteria; phylum Chloroflexota; class Ktedonobacteria; order Ktedonobacterales; family Ktedonobacteraceae; genus DASRBN01. The sequence continues at coordinate 55,823 of DATGLD010000001.1, forward strand.
TACCGGCAAGGTTTGACCGGCTCGGCACACTGATAGTGGAGTTATCCTGCTGGGCGCCATAGAGACGATAGGGCGCCTGGTTATCGGTCGTAATGTGATAAAACTCCGCCGTGGGCTGGTTGTAGATGCTGGACCAGCTTTCTCCTCCATTGAAGGTGACGGTCGCGCCTCCATCATTGCCTTCGATCATACGCTGCGGGTTGTGCGGGTCGATCCACAGGTCGTGGTGATCGCCGTGGGGTATGGAGACCTCAAAGAAGTTGCGCCCGCCATCATGGGATTTCCAGGCCTGCACGTCCAGTATCCAGAGCGTTTCGGGATCATGTGGATCGGCGTAGATATGCATGTAGTACCAGGGCCGCCCGCGCAGGCTGCGATCTTCGCTGAGCCGCTGCCAGCTCGCGCCGCCGTCATCAGAGCGGAAGAGCGCGCCATCTTCTGCCTCGATGATGGCCCAGACGCGATCAGTCCTGGCAGGCGAGACGGTGATACCGATTTTGCCCAACAACCCCTTTGGCAGACCGGGGTTGCGGGTGATCTCCGTCCAGGTATCGCCCCCATCCGTTGATTTGAAGATGCCGCTGCCCTCGCCGCCGCTGATGAGTGTATGAGGCAGGCGACGCGCTTCCCAGAAAGCGGCGTAGAGGATGCGGGGATTGTTCGGGTCCATGGTGAGGTCGATGGCTCCGGCATTCTCGCTTCTGAAGAGGATATGTTCCCAGGTTTGGCCACCATCCTTTGAGCGATAGACGCCGCGCTCAGGATTGGGGCCATGGGCGTGGCCCAATGCCGCTACGTAGACCAGGTCGGGATTGTGCGGATGGATGCGTACCTTGGCGATGTGACGCGTGTTCGCCAGGCCGAGGTGCGTCCAGGTCTTACCTGCGTCGGTCGATTTATAGACGCCGTCGCCATGAGAGACGTTGCCGCGAATGGTTGTCTCGCCCATGCCAACGTAGATGACGTTAGGGTCAGAGGAGGAGACGGCTATCGCGCCAACCGAGGCGCGTTTGAAAAAGCCATCGGAGACGTTTTCCCAGATCAGGCCGCCATCGATGGTTTTCCAGACACCGCCGCCCGTAGAGCCGAAATAAAATACTTGCGCGTGCTGCGGGTCTCCGCTGACGGCGACGACGCGGCCACCGCGGAAAGGACCGACCAGCCGCCATTCAAGCGAATTGAGCAGGTTTGGATCGATAGTAGCTTCTTGAACTGCGGAATCGGTGATGGCAGGAGATTGTCCCTGCCCGGTTTGCTGTGATTGCTGCTGATTAGCCATATACTACGATTCTCTTTTCTAGGCGCTCAAGTTATTCCTAAAAAGATGGCAGAATCCAGGGTGACCGCAAGGGTCGCCCCTACCCTATGCGAAGCGGCATACCAGGCCCGTGTAGGGTAGGGGCGACCCTTGCGGTCACCCTGGAGGGACACGGCCCTTACGTAATTCTATCATATCCTGCCTGGTCTTTGTCTGGCAAAGAAGTATCCTTTTTATCTCAGAAATACGTGACAAATACAGCTAACCTGTTTGTGCCAGAAAGTCTGGCCTTGCAGGATGATTGAGAGGAAGGGGAGAGAAAAGGATTCACATTGAAACCTTTTTAAAAGGAAAGGAAAGAAGGTATGAAACCAGGCATTTCAACGGCGGCGCGAAACGCGCATCGAGCGGAATACGCGGCGCGAGGGGCGGCAACCAGTCCCTGGATGACGGGATTAGCCCGGCTGGGCTATGCGGCTAAAGGCATCGTGTACCTGATTATCGGCGGGCTGGCGCTGAAGCTGGCAATCGGGCATGGAGGCGAGGCAACCGACCAGCGCGGAGCGCTGCAGACAATCTATGAGCAACCCTTTGGCAAATTTCTGCTGCTTATAGTGGGTATTGGGCTGGCAGGTTATGCTCTCTGGAGCTTTATTCAGGCCATTTTTGACACTGAGGGGAAAGGGAAGAACGCAAAAGGTATGCTTGCTCGTGTTGGCTATGGGGCTGTAGGCGTCGCTTACGCGTTAATCGCATTCGGCGCTTTCCAACTCGCTTTAGGGACAGGGAGTGTAGGGCAACATTCGTCTACCTCGACACAGGACTGGACGGCCAGGTTGTTGAAATTGCCCTTTGGCCAGGCAGTCGTGGTGATTGTGGGATTGATTGTGCTTGGCATCGCGTTTTACCTGTTCGCTAAGGCCTGGAACGCGAAATTCCAGAACCGGCTTGCTTTATCCGGAGTGGCTGCACGCTTGAGAAGATGGATTGTGAGTTCCGGCAGGCTGGGCTATGGAGCCCTGGGCGTGGTTTTCACTATCATTGGCTTCTTCCTGATCGTGGCGGCCCTACAGCATAATCCGAGCCAGGCTAAAGGGCTGGATACGGCTTTGCAGGAATTGTTGCACCAGCCATTTGGCCCTTTCTTGCTGGGCATTGTAGCGTTTGGACTGTTCTGCTACGGAATTTATTCGCTGGTAGAGGCGCGCTATCGACGCGTGGGCAGGTGATAAGCCGCTAACTATAGGTTTCTGCGCGAGGCGCGCCTGCCTGCAATAGGGTATTGATCGACTGCTGGCAGAGGTTGGCAAAGCAAAGCCTGCCATGTGACATTCCCAGCATATTCGTACGTAATCATCTTAGCAAAGCTTGTTACCTGATCAATAGAAGCAGAGCAAGATGATATGATGCAATTTAACAAGGCGCGTGGGGATTCCCAAGGCCAAGGAGGAGGCCCTGGAGGGACAGGCGCCTGGCGCTGTCCCTCCAGGGTACTGTTCCTGCTGTGCTGCCTATTCCTGTTACCTGCCCAAGAGACTTTTGCATATAGTGTGGGTGGGCTTTCATCTCCCCCTACTTTGCAGGTAGTCTTAGGCTTCCAATCCACATACAGGCTTGGCTTCTGGACACCGGTATTTGTTACTGTAAATAACGCGAACCGCAGTGCTTTCTCAGGCACGCTTTCGGTAAGCACATATGCGGGTTCGCCTCGTACCTCGAACAATACCAGCGCCTATTGGAGCTATGAGGAACCGGTTTCCCTGGGCCCAGGTGAGCAAAAACAATATACGTTGAATGTGCCTTTCTACGTTGGCGTGGGAACGCGCGGTCTCACTGCTACCGCCAATCTACTCGATGCTCATAGGAAGCTTATCGCCACCCAGGATTCTGCCCATGGTTATGAAGTTCAGCCAGGGGACCTCTTTATCGGCACGCTTTCTGACCCGAACGCGAACTTCAATGCCCTGGGCAATGCTCCTTTGCCGCATCAGGGCAGTTCGCCTACCCTGTCCGCGCTGGATGCCAGCACCATGCCTACGATAGAATCGCCGCTCGAAAATTTTGATGCCATCGTACTCGAGAATTTCGATACGAGTTCGCTCAGCGCCGCGCAACTCGCGGCGTTGCAAACCTGGGTAGACCAGGGCGGCGTATTGATTGAGATTGGCGGCACGCAATGGCAAAAGACGTTAAGCGCGCTTCCTCCAGGCTTAGCGCCGGTGATCGTGAACGGTACAGGTTCAATTCCGCCAGGAACGCACCTGCTGCCGCCCGGTAGCCCGGCCATTACGACCTACGATAACAAAATCCTGAAAGATACGCTTCCAACGGCCTTAGATATCAGTACGGGTACAGTACGCGCGCAGAGTACGCTTTTCAGCAGCGAGGTGCTGCTCGCTTATGGCACAACGCCGTTGATTGTTCAGGCGCGGCAGGGGCAGGGAGCGATCTATTACCTGGCTTTCGATCCTACACAGACCCCGCTCGTGGGCTGGGTCGGTACGCCTACAGTATGGGCTACCCTGCTGATATATGCGATGGGAGACAAATTTCTCATTCCCGGTACCACACCGAACTATTATAGCGGGCCGGGTCAGTTGCTCACGCGCGGAGGCATTCTCAGTATCATAGCGCCGCGAACGTTGTTTGGCCCCTGGATACTGCTTGCGCTCCTGCTCGGTTACATTCTCATTATCGGGCCGGTACGCATGCTGCTGGTGAGACGCTTACCACGCTTGATACCAGGGCCGGCCCCAGGCGCTGTCCCTACAGCACGGTTACAGCGCGTGCGGCGCAGCTGGCTCATTATTTTGAGCAGTATTGTCATTTTTTCCCTGCTGGCATATGGGCTAGCTGCAATTGAACGGGGCTCGGCACTCATCGATAACAGCGTCTCGATCATCTCGCTCAATGCTGATGGATCAACGGCGCATATTACGACATATCACGGTATATTCGTGCCTGCTAAGGGTGATTTTACGCTGCATATCCCGGCGAACAGCGTGGCCCAGCCGGTGCCCAACTCATTGCTGGAGAACAGCAATGCTGGCATACTCGACGATAATGCTGCGGCAACCATTGTCTCCGGGCCGGATGGGACAGATTTGAAGCTGACCAACATTGCCCCCTGGACATTTCATCCTGTTGTCAGTGAAGCAGATGAACGACTGCCAGGCAGTCTTGTAGCCCACCTGACGCTACAAAACAACCGGCTGGTCGGCACGATTACTAATACGCTCACGACATCACTCAGCGATGTGTATGTCCTATTTGCTTCAGGCGCGATTGCTGTTGGACAGTTACCGGCCGGTTCGACACGTCAGATCTCTTTGCCTCTAAGCGGCTCTTTGCTACGTCCGGGCCAATCGCTGGCGGACGAGCTTGCTGAAAGTGGCGGTCTGGCCGCATCCTACTTTCCTTACGCGCAGAATAAGCAGCCGCAGTCGGATTTCCAGCAGCACATGGCACTGCTGTCAGCACTCAGCGGCGCCGGTTTTTCCTTCGCGCCGTGCAAGGGCTCCTGCACGATGCACGCGATTACCAGCAAGGGGAGCATCTTCATTACAGGCGGCAACGTACCCAATCCAGCCGCGATCAATCCGCCTGAGCCATTGTTGTTGCCGGGCGCGCCTGCCACGCTGATCGGCTGGGCAGATGCATCCATTCCTGGCATAGATGATGTGACAATCAATGGCTCGCGGCCCACGGGCCAGCATGAGAAACTGGTGCAGATGCCGCTTGCTCTTTCCGTTGGCACTGCGTCCCCCACTGCGGCTGCGACCGCTGGTGTCATCAGCGGTCGCCTGGTAGATATCGAAAGCTATGACGCCCAGATCATACTGCCCGGAATGTATTCAATGGGTCATGGGTATCTGACGTTTGAATTTTCACTGCCGGCAGCCGCTACAGGTCAGCAGGCAAGAGGTTTGACCATCAGGCAGCCCGATCTGCTGGCATCCAACTCACCAGCGGCAGCAGGGGCTTCCAGCCATTTGCAAGTGCGACTCTACAACTGGCAGACGAGTTCATGGGACAGCGTTGCACTCAATTCAGGAGTCCTTTCCACTTCCAATGTGCAGGCATACCTTGGCCCTGGTGGTCGGGTATTGATGCAGGTGTCGGGTCAGAGCGGTTTCCAGGGGAATGTGTATTTTGGAACGCCATCTTTGAGTGTGGTTGGATAGCAACGATATCCTCCTTTCATTGATTTCTTGCGTATCTCCATAGACAGGTGGCGGGAACAAACGCCAGGTGTGGGTGTCGATGTTGTTAGAGATGGCAGAGGCGACCAGCAATTCGATCGGGCCACGTTCCCGGCAGGATCAATTTGCGAATCTGGGTTCGCAAGGAAACGATCAAGCCATACCGCAATATGGGAGCAGGGATAACACGGGGAAATTTAGCGAGTCTGGCGGCGAGCCTGGCTATAGCCGTTTCGGAGCGCGCGGCCTGGATAGGGGAGCCGGATAGTTGCCGCCTCGGAGGGAGCCGAGGCGGCTTTTGCGATCAATACTACGTTGTTGAAAGAGGACCTGGCGTAATGTGCTGCTCGAACCAAGCGCGGATGTGGCTCAGGCGTTCGAGTCGCAATTTTGGATGACCTCCACGCGAAAGCCCATGGCTCTGCCCTTCGAAACGCACGAATAATACCTCGCGTCCCAGATATTTCAGGGCCGCGAACAGCTGCTCTCCCTGCTCTATATTGCAGCGCAGGTCGTTTTCACTATGAATGATGAGCAGCGGCGTAAGGATGTTTTTCACATAGGTGATGGGCGACATGCGCCGGTAGAAATCGGGATCGTCCCAGGGCGTCGCATCCACGTGATCCAGAGTAAAGGCCGGGCCGATATCGCTGCTGCCAAAAAACGAGGAGCGATCATTGACGGCGCGGTCGCTTACTGCCGCTTTGAAGCGGTCGCTGTGCCCAACGAGCCAGCTGGTCATAAAGCCGCCGTAACTGCCGCCGATGACGCCCAGGCGCTGCTCGTCGATGTAGCCCTTTTGCAGCGCGGCATCTATCCCTGCCATAATATCCAGCGAGTCTTTGACCGCCCAGGCATTTTGCACGGCCAGGGCAAAGTCGCGCCCATAGCCAATGCTACCCCGCGGGTTGGTAAAGAGGATGACGTAGCCGGCCCCGGCCAGCATCTGCATTTCATGCAGGAAGCCGTAGCCATACTGCGTGTTCGGCCCTCCATGAATCTCCACAAGCAGCGGGTACTTCTTCGTGGGATCAAAGTTGGGCGGCTTGAGAAGCCAGCCGTCGATAGGCCAGTTGTCTGCGCCCCTATAAGGCAAATATTCGGGAGTCGATAACTCCAGTTCGGAGAACAGCTCATCATTGAAGCCGGTAACACGCCGCACTTCGCCCGTCGATGTCATGGGACACACATAGATCTCTCCCACATGGGTGGGATTTTCGATCAGGGCAGCGATCCTGCCCTTTGCTTGAGCGGCGCTGAAATCGAGGACATGAATATCGCCCGGAGTGATAGTAGGCGGCTGCTTGCCCGCTCCCGCGTCTACAGAAATAGCATAGATGCGCGATGCGCCGTGATATGCCGCCGGCGCGTAGAGCGTCTTGCCGTCGGACGACCAGGCAGGGGGCGGCATCAGCTGGTCGTTCGTCATGTCGCTATTCGTCAGGCCATCGAAGCTGCCGTCGAATCCGGCGGTGAGATTGCGCGGTTCGGGCCGAGCGATAGGCGATGGGCGCGATAAATCGGCCCCTACGGGCGTTGTCGACGGGGCATTATGGGCCATTATAGGGGCGGGGATGGTGAAGAGTTCGACGTGGTTGCCGTCGTGTATTTTGGGGGTGGCCAGAAATGCGATGGTGCTGCCATCGGGCGACCAGGATGGCGAACTACAGTTCTGCGTTCCATCCGTCAAACATTGCAACTCGCCGGGCAAATTGTTTTCTAACGAGAGGACATACAGGTCAAACGTTGGTATATACCAGCGGTCTTCCCCGCGGTTCGAGGTGAAAGCAATGCGCGTGCCGTCGGGCGACCAGGTGGCATCTTTATCATCCCAGTCGCCGTCAGTCAGCTGGTGAGGCTCGCCGCCGGCAGCGCCGATCAAAAAGAGGTGCTGGCGATGTTCGTGAATGAAGCCTGCTCCGTCGCGGCGATAGACAAGTCTATCGATTACGCGCACTTTGGGCAGCGGTTTCCCATCTTCTGTCTCCTCGTCGAGTGGTCCGACGGCAGCGTTGAAGACGATGCGCTGGCTATCGGGTGACCAGACGGGATTACCCGCTCCGTGCGGCATGAACGTAAGCTGGTGCGCCTCGCCACCGCCGCTTGGGAGCAGCCATATCTGGCCCTTGCCTTTCCCGGCCTTCTTCGGCTCTTTCGCATATTCAGGTGGCAGTTCGCCTTCGCGGTCGGAGACGAATGCGAGCCAGCACCCATCAGGCGACCAGGACGGGCTATGCGCGTTGCCCGGACCTTGAGTGAGGCGTTTCGCTTCGCCGCCTGCTACCGGGGCGAGCCAGATGGCGGATTGATAGGCGTGCTTGCGCTCGTCGATGGTTGTGACGACAAAGGCAACGCTCTCACCATCGGGCGAGATGCGCGGCCTGCTGAGGAATTTGATTTTGTAGAGATCTTCAATTGTAATTGAACGTGACATTTGTGACTCCAAAAAAGGGTTACACGACCCCCTCACTTGTTTCCTGAATAAGTTGGTCGACGACGGCTTTGAAGTCGCCGGTTTTCTGGTAGGTGGCCAGCTGGCGGTCGGCGCTCGAACCGTTTTCCAGGATATGATAGGCGTATTCGACTTCGCGGCGGCTGCCCAGTTCGTCGACGACGTCGCCGATGAACCACTCTATCAATTCACGTATGAGGTCGCGCGCCGGTAACTCCTCCTGCTTGCCAAAGTCAATCAGCTTTCCATCCAGACCATAGCGTACAGCACGCCATTTGTTCTCTTCGATCAGATCAACGGGATAGACGCGGAAGGTGAGATTGTCGCGGCGCAAACGCCAGAGCTTGGCGATGATGGCCTGGAAGATGGCAGCGATACATACCGCTTCCTCGATGCGTGTGCAGACGTCACAGATACGAAACTCGAGCGTTGGGTACGACCAGTTGGGCCGCACATCCCACCAGATTTTGCTGCCGTCGGGGATGGTGTGGGTCTGCACAAGCGTATTCACCATATAGACGTACTCGTCCCAGGAGTTGAAAACGCGCGGGATACCGGTGCGCGGGAAGTTGCGGAAGATAATGCTGCGGTACGACTTCAGGCCGGTCACACGCCCCATCCAGAAAGGCGAACTGGTCGACAGGCACAACACATGTGGCATGAAGTAGCGTGCGACATTCATGGCGTCTATCAGGAAATCGCGATCTTCGATTCCGATATGAATATGCGTGCCGAAGATCAACAGGCGCTGCGCGAGTTCTTGCAAATCCTGCTTGACGCCCATGTAGCGCTCCATGGGCGTGATCTCCTGTTCCATCCACGAGGAAAAGGGGTGTGTTCCGGCGGCAGCGATCTTCAAACCGTTCTTCCCGGCCAGTTCCAGCAGCGCGCCCCGCAGCCGTACCAGTTCGGTGCGTATCTGAGCCGGTGTCTGGCAGACGGACGAACCAACCTCGACGATGGATTGATGCAATTCGGGCTTGACCTGCTCACGAAGCAGCATCTTACCCTCTTCAAGAATCTCGGTGATATACGAGCGCAGTTCGCGTGTTTGCGGATCGACGATTTGATACTCTTCCTCGATGCCAAGTGTGAGCGATGGTTCTTTCATATCATCCTTGCCTTTCCGGGGTGACGGCCCCTTGCATAACGATCCATTCTATCCGCATCAGCGTTTTTCGACGATAAAGGTTGCTACGGCTGAGCCGCTGCCTGCTGAAACGTTGAGCAAGGCCTGCGTCGAGAGGCGTGAGAGGCAGCCATCTACGTAATCGCCATAGAAGACGAGCGGGTTGGTATCCAGCATACGATCAATCAACACAACCTGCCCATCGATCCAGTTGGGATAGAGTTCGCTGGGGATGGCGACCCGCTCCTGCACGATATATGGTTGTTCCAGAGCAAGCTGGAGTGTCTTCGCCCATGTCTCCGCGTCTGCTTCCCAACCCAGGACGATACCGTGGCCGCCATAGTCATCGTTGGGTTTGAGAACGAGTTCCTCACGATGCTCAAAAATGAATGGGATCAGGTCGATTGGCTTGCCACGATAGGTGGCAATGCGCTCCTCAACACGGCACGTCCAGGGAATATGAGCATTGATAGCCTCCAGTTCACTGGTAGTGAATAGCTCGGTATTGCGCTCGTCGCTCAGCACCGCCAGGCTGGCCTTTTTGTGCAGGATTTTGCAGCGGGCGGGATTGACCATGCATACTGCTCCATCGCGTACAGCCTGCAGGACGGGCTGCTCGAGCCCGCCGCGTTCCACCAGTTCGCTGAGCAAGACGCGCTTATAGATCAAGGTGATAGGAAAATCGCCGGCCATCAGGCGGCCATCGCGATACTCGACTTCGCGCGGGTCGGTGATGATACATTCGATACCCTGAGATTTGAAATAGTCGGCGAATAGCACAAACTCGCTGTAGCTGGGTACTTCACGCCAGTCCAGGATGGCGATGCGGGGGGCTTCGCTGCGGCCAAGCCACTGCTGGTAGGAATCGATCAGCGCGTGCAGGACGCCATGGCGCGATGGCAGGGGACGAACCTCGTAGTGGCGCAGAAATTCGCGCATCACAGGCAGGCCATAAAATACCTCCGCGAGAGCATCATTGTAGGCAGGGCTGGCAGGCGTCTCCGCATTATACTCGGTGAGGCGCAGGCCGCCACGCTCGGTGACGAAGAATGTATCGACGCGCGATGTGGGGCTGGGGGCGCGAAAACCCGGGTTATGCGCGATCAGCGCCTCTTCCCAGTCGAGCAGGCCGAATTGAGCGCGGAAAGTGGGATTCTCGATGGCAACGGCATAGATTTTATTGAACGCGCCCATCAGTACATGCACGCGTTTTTGCAGGAACTGGTATTGCTCCGGGGTCAAGAAGCGCGGGCGCAGCACGTTGCAAAGCGGCCGCGGCCCAAAAAAGAGGCCGCGCATGCGCTGTTGACTTTCCAACTGGAATTGGGATTCGCCTGCCAGTTCGTCGGTGAGGAGATCGTGATAGCTGTTAATGGCTTCTCGTAGTGACATATGTACCTCTCAAGGTTCCGCGTACTGTAGGGGCAGGCCCTGCCCCTACAGTACGCGGGCGTCCATTTATATACGAATATCAGATTCCAGACCTGCATTGGCCTTAAAAAAGGCGTCCCAGCGCAGTTCTTTCGCCTGCGGGCGCGGCTGCTTTGCCAGGCGGATAGCCATATCCGCCATGTGTTTGACTACCCAGTCGAAATAAAACGGTGTGAGTGAATAGATATCCATATCGGGCGCGGGATTCATGAAGTCGATGGCATACGGGATACCGTCGCGAATGGCCCACTCGAGGGAGTTCATGTCGTACCCCAGAGCCCTCACGAGCTTGAGCGAATCTTCTACGACGCGGCGGCCAAGCTCGGGAGTGAGGTGTTCGTGTTCGACATGATACTTGCGCTCGTGCGGGTCGTATTTAATGGGCAGCACTTCCTCCTGACCCAGGGCGATACAGCGCACATATTGATCCCACTGAATAAATTCCTGCACGATGCCGGTACGCAGGCCGAACTGGTTATAGTGATACAATAATTCGTCCAGCGAATGGCAGATGAAAACATCTCTCCAGCCGCCGCCCAGGGCATCCTTGAAGACGCAGGGCAGGCCGACATAATCGATAATGGCCTGCCAGTCTAGTGGGTAGACCAGGTTGCGCAGGCTTTCGGTATGCACGATGCCGGGGACATACTCTTTGTTGGGCAGCACGACAGTCTTCGGGCTGGCGATGCCTAACTTCGTGGCAAGCGCGGCCTCAAAGAACTTGTCATCGGCCGTCCACATGAACGGGTTATTGACAACGGTCACGCCCTGCAAAACGGCATATTTGAGATAGATGCGATAGTAGGGGACTTCATGCGAAATGCGATCGATGATGACAGAGTAAGGACATGGCTCGTCCATGCGCGAACCACCCAACTTCACTAACTCTGCTTCAACGCCTTCATCGCGGCGGTTGACCTCTTCTATGAAAGCGGGCGGAAAAGACCACTCTCGTCCTATAATGAGACCGACTTTTAAGGTCATAGCGTTTTCCTTTCGGTACGCGAATGCAGAACCTAATCGTGACCGCCGATATAGAGTTGGATCATCTGCTTCCACCACGGCCAGTCATGCGCCCAGCCATCCCAGATACGCAGCGCGTGCCAGATATTCTTTTCCCACAGGATCTGTGACATATATTCATTATTCGGGCACGACGGGTCGTCACGCCCGATGGCCAGAATAATATCCATATGCCGGAAGGCCTGAAGTCGTTCCGCTTCGTGCTCGCCTTTCATGAAATCGGTAGGGCTGTTGAAATAGACGTTATCGTCCGAGAAGCCGCCGGTGAAGCGCTTGATATCATAGAGGCCGCTCAAGCCGATGACGCGATCAACCAGGTGCGGGTAGCGAAAGGCAAAGTTGACCGAGTGATAAGCGCCGAAGCTGGTTCCGGCTGCGATCAGGTACGGGTTGGAATTGTGCTGGGCGGTGAAAGGCAACACCTCGCGCAGGATATACTGGTCGTACTGCGCGTGACGAAACGCGCGTTCAGACGGCGGCCGCCACCTGGCATACCAGCTTTCGGCGTCGACGCTATCGACGCAGAACAATTGCAGGTCGCCCTGTTCCAACTGACCACGCAGCGCATCGACCATGCCGGTATCTTCCCATTGGAAAAAGCGACCCTGGGAGGTGGGAAAGATCAAAGCGCGAGCGCCTGCATGACCAAAGATGAGCAGCTCCATATCGCGCTGCAAAGAGGAACTATACCAACGATGATACTCACGATTCATAACAATTGTACACTCATATCCGGCCTTTTGCCGGCTCAACATTGCGGGACAATTCGGCTGCGCACTTGCCTGCTTCACGCGACTGTGGGTGATCGGGGTGCCTGGCCAGGTAATAGAAAAAATGGGCAGAGGACAGACCGCTTGCCCAGGTGAAATCTTACCACGCGTGTTAAGGGAATGTCAAATCAGTTCACGTCTCCCGGTGGAACTTATGATATAGTACATATAATGATTTTGAACATCCACATATTCTAATGAATTTTGCCGACCAGACAGGGCAGTGGGAACCCACATCGCCCCATTCTGTAGGGACAGCGGCTGGTCTCTGTCCCTACAGAATTGTAACAATCAAAATCGGAAAGTAGCAGGAAGTCGTCTCATTCTGAGCGCAGCGAAGAATGAGACGACCGAGTTGTGCCGGTGAAAATTCATCAGAGCATGAAATCAAAGTTCATCACGATATGCTAATTTGATGTGGTGCTAGCGGAGCTGATAGTGCAGAAAACAACCCCAATTCCCGTGGACGAACGCATTACTCTTCCCTGGCGTCGATTCGTTGTCTGCGCCTTAATCGTAGCGGCCGGATTCAATTTACGCTCGGTTATGCTGGCCGTTCCACCGGTTTTGCCACTGATACAACACGATCTCGGCCTTTCATATACAGGGACCGGCCTGCTTACGGCGCTGCCGGTGCTGGTGCTGGCATGCCTGGCATGGCCTTCAGGGTTCTTTATAGACCGCGTCGGCAGCCGGCCAGCGGTGATTATCGGCCTGGCACTGCTTGCGGGCGGCACATTTTTGCGCGTTCTGAGCGTCCGGGTCACGCCGGGACCAGGCGCAGCGCTGCTTTTCCTCTTCACGTTGCTTTTCAGCATGGGAGTTGCTTTGACTCAGACGACGATACCGGTGCTGATTCGCCACTGGTTCCCGGCGCAGATTGGCTTTGTGTCGGCTCTCTTCAGCGATGGGCTGATCATTGGAGAAGCGGTGGCGGCAGGTATTACCGTCCCGTTGATGCTGCGACTGGCGGGAAAAGATGGCTGGGCGGCGACATTTATCTTTTGGGGTGTGCCAATAGTGGTATTATTCATCCTCTGGCTGTGGCTCGCGCCACCTGCGCATACCAGGCCGGTCAGAGCCAGGCGCAGGCAGGAACAAGGACAGGCGCCAGGCGCTGCCCCTACGGCGATGGAGGGTGCGGCGCAATCATTATTTCAATCCCAGTCGGCAAAAGGTCCAGTGCCTGCCGCTTCTCCGTGGGAGAGTATAGTGGCCAGACCCAATCATGTTAAGAGCACATGCGCTAAAGATACCGGCAAACCGCCCCGTGTCAACGCGCTGCACCTCGGTATCCTGATCGGTGGGGGCAGTCTCATTTATTTTGGTATGAATGGCTGGATCGCGCCCTATAATGTGGCTATTCATGCCAGCGCCTTAACGCCACTGGCCCTGGCGATCTTGAATGCGGCGCAATTGCCGGTCAGCCTGGCAGTGACACTCTTTGCCCAGCGACTCGCGGGCCGCCGCTTACCCTTTATTATCGCGGGCCTGATCTCTGGCCTCTCGATGGCTGGCTGGCTGCTGGCACCGCCAAGCCTGGAACCACTGTGGGCTGCCCTGCTTGGAGGAAGTTCCGCTTTCGTCTTCACACTTGGCATCGCGCTACCACCCCTGCTGGCGCTGCCTCACGAAGTAGCGCGCCTGACGGGAATCACAATCTCGCTTACCTACGCGGTCGCTTTCGTAGGACCTTTTGTAGGCGGAGAGCTCTGGGATATCCTGCATATACCCGCTATGGCCTTTCTGCCGGTAATCATTGCCTCCCTGATGCTCATTATTCTGGGCGTGTTGCTGCCTTCGCGGGCCCATTTCGGATTGACACCAGAGGCGGGGCAGGCAAGTGATACAGCCCGCTCAATCGGCCCTTTGAGTTGATGACTTGCCTACAAAAGCGTAATGAAGTATGCTTTGAAAAAAGAGACTCGAATCGTGATTTTTCCAAATGAATAGGAGAAAGCTGTAGGGACAGCCACCAGGCGCTGTCCCTACAGTGCGCACGCGACATCAATGGAGGTATCTATGATGCAGCTGTATCGAGATCGAGGTGAAGCAGGACGGGAATTGGCGACCGGACTGGCGGCATACTCTAATCGCCAGGATGTTATTGTGCTCGCCTTGCCACGTGGGGGTGTTCCAGTGGCTTTCGAGGTGGCGAAATTCCTGCACACTCCGATGGATGTGTTTGTGGTGCGCAAACTTGGCGTACCCGGTCACGAAGAGCTGGCGATGGGAGCCATCGCGACCGGAGGCGTGCGTGTTGTGAACCGGGATGTGGTGCGCATGTTACACATCCCGGATGCCGTAATCGACGCCGTGGCAGCGCGAGAGCAGCAAGAGTTGGAGCGCCGCGAACACCTGTACCGCGATGACCTGGCCCCCCCCGATGTACGTGGCTGCATAGTGATCCTGGTAGATGATGGCCTGGCGACGGGTTCGACGATGCGTGCGGCGGTGACGGCGCTACGAGAACAACAGCCGGCCCGGATCGTTGTCGCGGTACCGGTAGCTGCTCCTTCTACCTGCGCGGAGTTGCGGGCGGAGGTGGATGAGATCATCTGCGTGCAAACGCCAGAGCCGTTCTATGGAGTAGGCTACTGGTATCAGGATTTCGGACAAACCAGCGACGAAGAAGTACATGACCTGCTGGTGCAGGCCGAGCAGGAAAGACCGGCTGTAAGGAGCAAAAAGTAATCCTACAAAAGCGATCACGAAGCTGCGCCTGCTGGGACCGTGAAAAAAGCACTCGGTTGAACGTAATCATCTTAATAGATGCAGCAAGACATATTCACCATAGTCATACCCATACGTTATTTTATACGGCGGGAACGGATATACGAAGATGATCAAGCGTTACGCTGCCGGGCCACAGTTGAATTTTCTCCGCGCACTACTGGCAGCATGCTGCCCGTTGTTGCCTGCGCTGCTCTTTCCTTCCCTTACGGCAGCGGATTCAACTCATACCGCGGGCCGGAGTATTTCGCTACAGGTGAGTGTCGGGTTCAACGAAAACTATCGCCTTAACCTCTGGGCTCCTGTTCAGATCGCGCTGAGTAATAGCGGCGCTGATTTTAGCGGGACGATATCTGTTTACACCTTCAGTTCCCAGGCACGCTCAAGCTCCGGGCCGGTCGCTTATTCGCCGTGGAACTTTCAAGTACCCGTTAAGCTGGCAAGGGGAGCGCGGAAAGCGATTCATTTAAACATTCCCCTCTACTATGTGAGCACAAATTATCCGTTTGGCGTCGAGGCGCGAGTGCTTGATACCCAGGGGCATGTCGTGGTCGCGCGGCAGGATGTAGCAAATTACCTGAACCCGAATGATATTCTCGTTGGTGTTTTCTCCGCTAACAACGCCGGATTCGGACCTCTCTCAACCGTCGCGCTGCCCTACCACGCCAGTTCTATCGTCGTCACTTCCCTGGACGCGGCCAGCATGCCGGCATCCTCCGATCTACTGACCAATTTCGACATGTTGATATTTGATGATTTTACGACCGCGACATTGAGCGCAGCACAACGCGCCGCGCTGATATCGTGGGTCAACCAGGGTGGGGCGCTAATCGAGGTGGGCGGAACAGGCTGGCAACGTACACTGCGCGGCCTACCATCTGAATTAGTGCCAGTGAGCCTGCTCGGCACCGGGCTGCTCCCGCCAGGTACGCACCTGTTGCCTGAAGAGGTGCGAATGCAGGAAAGCGACTCGGGGAACGGGAACCTGGCGCTTGATGATACGCTGCAACAGTCCATTCCTATAAGTAGAGCGACATTGAGCGCGAAAGGGACAGGTGGACAATCACAAGGGGACAAACAGGCGACTACAACGGTTGCCCCTACGAGCCTGGTTGTCCTTTCGTCTGGCACAGTTCCGTTGCAGGTGGAGACGCAACATGGGCAGGGCACGATTTGCTACCTGGCATTCGATCCTGCTGTACAGCCGTTCCTGGGTTGGCCTGCCATTAGCGTTTTCTGGAAAGGCCTGTTATTGCGCGCGCTCGGGGATCGCACCTTGATCGGCAATGCGCCAAAATTTAGCAGCGGGCCTGGGGATGTGCTGGTAAAAGAGGGCGTAGAACAGATTCTACAGCCACCCTATTTCTTCTCGCCCTGGATCGCCGCTGTGCTGCTGCTTAGCTATATTCTGATACTGGGGCCGCTGAGCATCTTGCCGCTGAGGCGCTTGAAGCGCCCTCAATGGATATGGCGTATCATCCTGGCCGGCATCGTTTTCTTCTCCCTTTTCTCCTATGGACTCTCTTTTTACGCGCACGGCGCGGCATTGCTGGATAATACGATTTCGCTGGTACAACTGAACGCCGGTGGTTCTCCGGCCCATATTACAACCTACTCCGGCATTTTCACACCCGACGATGGTGACTTCACGATCCAATTTCCTGCTAATGAACTTGTACTGCCCATCTCATATCCGCTCTCGGCTTCAAGTCCTGTTTACTCGTCCGGCGACCCGCATATTAGCCTGTCTCCAACGCCAGAGAGCGTCATCGTGCGTGAGCCGGGAACAGGAACATGGACGTTTCATGCCCTGGTTTCGCAACAGGATGTGCAACTACAGGGAAAGATTACCGCCGATCTGACCTTGAAGCAAAGTCGGCTGGTCGGATCAATCACGAATACGCTGGATGCGGCGCTCAACGATGTTTTTGTGCTGGTTCCGCACGGCTTCGTATCCATTGGTCACTTGCCCGCTGGCGAAACGACACAGGTCGATCTTCCCCTGCGACACGCGACAAAAGCGGAGATAACGCTGGCCGATGCGATTGCTCTGAATAACGGCCTGCCGGCATCGTATTTTCCGTACAGTGATAATGGGCAGGCGACGAACGATTTCCAGCGCCACGTGGCCACGCTGGAGGCCTTGAGCGGCGTGGGAATCGCTTATACACCATGCGGCGGGCCATGCATTACGCAGGCGCTTGTAAGCAAAGGAGCTGTATTGACCGCGCCACCTGGAACGCCCGAAACGCTGCATGTGCCGGTCAACAGCGACCCATTATTGCTAAATGGAGCGCAGGCGACACTGATAGGCTGGGCGGACGCGCCATTGGATGGCGCGTCCGCCGTTATGATCAATCATAAGCGACCAAACGGTTTTCATGATAACCTGGTAGAAGCGCCGCTGGCCCTCGATTTTCAGCAAAAT
The DNA here is from genome assembly GCA_035294305.1 of Ktedonobacteraceae bacterium. GTDB lineage: Bacteria > Chloroflexota > Ktedonobacteria > Ktedonobacterales > Ktedonobacteraceae > DASRBN01. Next base: position 73,249 of record DATGLD010000001.1, read on the forward strand.
GCGAGCGTGCCACCTAACATTGTGCAGGGCAGGGTGGTAGACGAGCAGAACAGCGATGTGGAATTGACCGCGCCCGGCACCTATAGTCTGACGATAGGAACGGTCAGCTTTGAATTCGCGCTACCCCTGGCCCAGGGCGCCGCGATGAGCACTATGACCGTAACGGAACCGAATGCCATCTACGACCTCACTCATCAAACCCACCCACGTGCAGCCGGCGACGTGATACAGGCGAGCCTATTTAACTGGCAAACCAATGGATGGGAGAGGATTACGCTAAACTCAGGAACCTTTACGACCACGCAAGCTGCCGCCTATATTGGGCCGGGCGGGCGCGTGCTATTGCAGGTCGCAAACGCCGACCCGTCGGGCTTGCTGCTATTCGCGAAGCCGTCAGTGAGTGTACAATAGCGAATTTCCAAAGACCCTGCGCAAGGAAACCTTAAGGGTTCAGAGGATGCGCTCCTATCCTCCACTTCAAGGCGACGCCATATCTCGATCCAAAGACGGTGCAGGCGCGTATTCACATTTCGTTTGCCACCACTGCCGTATTATCTGGATGATCCTTACCAGTATTCTTTTCTAGCATACGGTCAATCGCCTGGGGTGCAAAAATATGATCTCCCAGCATCAACGCGAGTCCGCTAACTCCGGCTCGCTCGTCCAAGCGACTGGTAGTGATTTGCAAATTGCGGGTAGCCAGCGGTAGTGACCGGCGGTAGACAACCTCGCGAATGCCGGCAAGTAAGGGTTCGTCGGCGTGTGCCAGGCGACCGCCAATGACAACCAGCGAGGGGTTGAAGAAGCTGACGGCATCGGAGATGGCCTGGCCGAGCACTCGGCCTGCCTGTCGCGCAAGGCGCACGGCGTCGGGCTGGCCGGCGCGAATGAGGCGAACGACATCGAAAGAGGAGTTTACATCGTGTCCGAGCGCCCGCAGATCGCGGATGAGCGCCCATCCCCCTGCGTAAGCCTCAAAGCAGCCGATATTCCCACAGCGGCAGATCGGGCCTCCCTCACCGCTATAGGGGATGTGCCCAAGGTCACCCGCTGCCCCCTGCGCGCCGCGATACAGTTCATTATTGGCGATGATGCCACAGCCGACACCAGTACCAACCTTGATGAAGAGCATATCATGGTGCTGCGGCCAGCAGGCACGCTGCTCGCCGAAAGCCATGGCGTTGACATCGTTATCGACCAGGGATGGACAATTGTAGAGCGTGGAGAAGTAGCCGGGAATATCGAATTCATCCCAACCGGTCATAATTGGCGGGCTGACGACACGGCCGGTTGCAAATTCGACAGGCCCTGGCACTGCTATACCAATACCCCGTACATCTTTTGACGGCCTCCTGGCAACAGCCAGGAGCATTTCAAATGCTTTTGCTACTCGCTCGAGAACTGGATATGGACCTGTAGCGATGTCTAATGCTTCAGCTTCCTCGGCAAGGATCACACCGGCCAGGTCGGTAATCGCACAGCGCAAATGGCTGGCTCCTATATCGGCGATGAGCAACAAACCCCCAGAAGCATTGAATCTGAAGCGCGTCGGTGGTCGCCCCCCTGTTGAGGCACTCTCGCCATCAGGGACAAGTAAGCCAGCAGCGAACAAAGCATCCAATCGCTGTGTGATAGTTGACCGTGCCAGGCCTGTTAAATGTACCAGGTCAGAGCGTGTTCGGGCTTCCCCCTGACGAAATAAGGCCAGGATTGCCCCCGGGCCAAAAGCCTCGCTGCCATTTGTACCTGCGATCATCAATCAGTCTCCTCTCGTTTGCTCAGCGTTCCCTCATATCAACAGAATGACAGCTTCTCAGAAAATATAACTCTTTAGTGACTATGTGTGGATGCGGGCCTTATCATTATACTACTGCATCCATAGTGCCTCCTGCATCGCACTTTTGTATGTTCTGATGTCCACTTATATCTTCTTATCTGCCCTATTCTAGAGAATAGTATACCATAATTTACCACTTTCGTCGATATTAGTCAAAACTGGTCAGACTTTTGCTTGACAATCGTCATAAGTTATGTTACACTTCCTTCATACCATTCTTTGTAGGTTGTCTTCTCTAGTGCTGGTTTTCTTTGTAGGTCGTCCTCTTTAGTCACGTCAAACTTATCTCTGTATGAAGAAGCAGCATCTCAACAAGGAGGAAATTAGTGAGCGCGATGCTTCGCAAAGTCTCGATTGTGCTGGCAATCCTGGCGCTGGTCACCATGATAGCCGCTTGTGGCGGAACTTCTGGCAGTAGTAGTAACGGCAATGTTGCCGCTATCATCAAGGGTCTGGACAATCCTTTCTTCCAGGCCATGCAACAGGGGATTCAAGATGAATCCAGGGCCCTGAGTACGACAGTTACCGTGCAGGCGGCGACCAGTATCACCGATACCACCGGGCAGGCTGATAAGCTCCAGGCACTGGCTGGCCAGAACTATGCCTGTTACGTAGTCAACCCCATCAGTGGAACGAATCTCGTGCAGCCGCTTGTGCCGATTTCACAGGCTGGCAAACCTATCATCAACATCGATAACCCTATCAGTCCCCAGGCCGCTCAGAGCGCAGGATTGAAGATCTCAACCTATATCGGCACAGATAACATTAGCGCCGGTAAGATGGCTGCAGCTGAGATGGCCAAACTCTTGCCAAATGGCGGTACTGTTGCTCTAATTGGTGGTATTGCTGGTGACGTTACGAGCCAGGCACGCCTGACCGGTTTCCAGCAGGGATTACCATCCAACATTCATGTCATTCAGACGGTGGCTGCAAACTGGGATCGCCAGACGGCCTTGACGGATGCTGGCAATATTTTGCGGGCAAATCCTGATCTGAGCGGCTTTTTTGTCGCAAACGATGATATGGCATTGGGTGTTGGCCGTGCTATCTCCGACGCAGGGAAGCAGGGCCAGGTGAAAGTTGTAAGCGTTGATGGTATTCAGGATGCGCTGAAGGCAATCCAGACTGGCACTCTCTCAGCAACGGTCTCTCAATACCCCTACACCATCGGAGCGATGGGCATGGAAGCCTGTAAAGCTGCTATGGAGGGTAAGACATTGCCAACCAGCGTCACGGCGCCGGTTCTGGTAGTAACGCAGGCGAATGCTACTCAGGCGCTTGCCAGCTTCCCCAAGCCGTTTGCCAGCTACAACGACCCCTTCACCAGTCTGATCGGTAAATAGTGTGTTGAAAAGGTAGGGCGGCCACGTGCTGGATCAAACTACACTCTACAGTGTGGCCGCCCGGCATAATCAGAAGGAACATGTGAAATGAGCAGAATAGCTACTACCGGGCAGACAGGGCAATCCCAGGCCGCCGCTACACTACGGCAACTGCGCGAACCAGCGTTCTGGGCTGACTGGACAGCAGCCGTGGCGCTGATTATTCTGGTGATCGTCTTTGGCATCGGCTCCTCAACTTTTCTTTCATGGGGAAATATCCAGGCAATCCTGGTTGCGGCAGCTATCCTGGTTATGCTCTCAGTGGGGCAGGCTTTTGTGATCCTGACCGCCGGTATTGACCTGTCCGTGGCTTCTGCCCTGACCCTGGGGAGCGTCGTGCTTGGGCAGGCTTATAGTCATGGATGGAACATGGTCCTGGCCTGTGTGCTCGCAATCCTCGCGGGTATAGCAGTAGGTGTCGTCAACGGTCTTGTGATTGCCAAAGCGAAGATTACCGATTTCATCGTTACATTAGGAACACTCAGTGCCGCCGCAGGCGTGGCACTTATCCTCTCCAATGGTGAGCCTGTTACCATCATCAGCAGCTTTTTGCTGCGCTTAGCGACCGGTTCGGTGGGGCCAATTCCTTACTTCGTGATTGTGGCCGCAGTTGTTGCCATCGTCGCGCACATCGTACTCTTCCACACGCGCTTCGGAACGCACCTGCTCGCTACAGGTGGAGACCCCGAGGCAGCGCGAGCCATGGGCATCAATACAGATAGGGTGAAGATCGCTGCCTATACCATTTCGGGCTTCCTGGCGGGCCTTGCCAGCATATTGCTGGCTGCTCGCATTGGGGCTGCAGAGCCTGCGGCGGATACGACATTCCTGCTTAACTCGGTGGCGGCAGTGGTACTTGGAGGGGTAAGTCTATTCGGAGGGCGGGGTAACATCATCGGCCCGGTTGTAGGGGCATTGTTGTTGACCGCGCTGGTCAATGGGCTGACGCTGCTAGGCGTTTCTCAGTTCTACCAGCAACTGGCCATTGGTATCATCGTAGTGTTGGCGGCTATGCTTATGAGGTATCAACGATGAACGCAAAAGAATCTTTTACACCATCGCCGGCGGAAAGGCAACCAGGGATGGAATCGTCCGGCAAGACGTTCGATAGCACAAAGCCACCGGACCCCTCGGATGTACTCCTGTTTGTCGATCATGTCAGCAAGTGGTTCGGCGCGGTACACGCTGTTACAGATGTCACCTTGTGGGCGCGCGGCGGTGAGATCACGGCGATTGTGGGGGATAACGGCGCGGGCAAGTCGACGCTGATCAAGTGTATCGCGGGCGTCCAGGCTCCAACCAGCGGCCGGATTTTGCTCGGTGGCAAGCCCGTACATTTCTCCTCCCCCGATGATGCGCGCCGGGAAGGCATCGAAACCGTCTACCAGACGTTGGCACTGGTCAACGATCTGACGATCTGGCAGAACCTGTTTCTCAATCGCGAGCGGGTCAGGCGCATAGGTCCATTCTCTTTTCTTGATCGAGGTGCGATGCGGCGTGAATCTGCGAACATGCTCAGAAGGCTCGCGGTGAACATACCGACGATCAATGCTCGTGTGCGGCAGATGTCTGGTGGTCAGCGGCAGGCCATCGCTATCTCACGCGCCGCGGGCTGGGGTTCGCGTCTGGTTATCATGGACGAACCAACGGCCGCTCTAGGGGTACGCGAGACGGCGCGTGTAGAAGAGCTGATTCTGCGATTGCGTGACGAGGGGATAGCAGTATTGATCATCAGCCATAATTTCGACCAGGTGATGCGCCTCTCTAACCAGGTCTGGGTGATGCGTAGCGGTCAATTGGTAGGTGGACGTCGCACGAACGAGACGACAGGAACAGAATTAGTTTCAATGATTACGGGTGCGGATAAACAGGAGTTGCAAGAGGAGTTTATGACAGGAGAGGAGCAACCATCTTGAATACAATCGGAGCCCACGCTCTTATGTGGGTGGGTGGCTGGAGTGAAGCGGAATGCCGCCTGGCGCTTGAGAACACACGTGCAGCAGGGTATGATCTGATCGAGATACCCGTACTCGACCCGTCATCGATAGATGTCGAGATGACCCGCAAGGCCCTCGAGGAGATTGGGCTTGCCGCGGCCTGCTCTCTTGGACTCACTTTTGAAACGGATATCTCGAGCGTTGATCCAGAGGTGGTCGTGCGCGGAGAACGCCTGCTGCATGATGCGCTGGCGGTGACACGTGATCTGGGCGGCAGGTACCTGGGAGGAGTCATATCCAGCGCGCTAGGCAAATACGCGCATCCCCCGAGCGCACAGGGCCGTGCTAACAGCGTGCACGCGCTCCGCGGGCTGGCACAACAGGCCGCGGCTTCCGGCATCACTCTGGGCCTCGAGGTTGTCAATCGCTACGAGAGCAATTTACTTAATACTGCACAACAGGCGCTTGGGTTCATAGCAGACGTGGGCGCTGATAATCTCAAAGTGCACCTGGATACCTATCACATGAACATCGAGGAGGCCGACTTCACGACTCCTGTACTCGCGTGTGGCAACCAGTTGGGTTATGTGCATGTGGGGGAAAATTACCGTGGCTATCTGGGCAGCGGCACAGTGGATTTTTCCGCATTCTTCAGAGCACTGGCGGCGATCAACTATACAGGTACCGTGACATTTGAAAGTTTCTCGTCGGTGGTAACCGCTCCAGGTCTCTCTAACACACTCGCCATCTGGCGCAATACCTGGACGGACAGCATGGACCTTGCCAGGCACGCACGCGCGTTCATCGACGCGGGACTGCGTGGAGCACAGGTTGTGACGACCAGGGTACATGCCGGATAAATTTGCATTCTACAGGAGGCAATTGAAATGGCGCTGCTGGGCATCGATTTAGGAACGAGCGGGGTGAAAGTCCTCATCCTGGATACCAGGGGGAGTACTCTGAGCGTAAGCAAGGCGAGCTACGAGGTCAGGTCTCCACAGCCGGGCCGGGCGGAAAGCGATCCCGATGCGTGGTGGCGGGCGACGATAACAGCCGTACGAGCGGCAACAGCGCAGATCCCGCAGGTCGAGATCACGGCCATTGGCTTTTCCGGGCAGATGCACGGAGTAGTTCCAACTGACGAAGAGGGACGCCCAACACGCGCCGCTTTGCTGTGGGCCGACACGCGGGCGGAAGAGGAACTTCAATGCTACCTGGACCTGCCTCCTGCTCTCCTGGAGCAACTGGCAAACCCGCTCGTGCCTGGTATGGCAGGTCCACTTCTATGCTGGGTGGCAGATCATGAACCGTCTGTCTACAAAGCAACCTGCTGGGCATTGCAGCCAAAGGACTGGTTGCGATGTCGCCTCACAGATTCTTTCGCCACGGATCCCAGTGATGCTTCGGCCACCTTGCTCTACAATCTGCCCGCTGATAGATGGGCAGACGAGGTGATAGATGCTCTTGGCCTGAAACGGGAGCTATTTGCCCCTGTGCTGGCGTCTGGAGAGAGTGCGGGGATGCTTTCTGGTCAAGCCGCGCGGGAACTCGGCCTTTCGCCAGGCCTGCCCGTCGCAACCGGCGCGGCCGATACTGCCGCCGCCGCGCTTGGCGCCGGTTTGCTCGCCCCTGGCCCCATCCAATTGACGCTTGGAACCGGCGCGCAGGTCGTGCAGCTTATCGCGAAACCGCAGGCCGACCCTACGAGACGCACGCACCTCTATCGAGCAGCGGATGGAGCTAACTGGTATCGCATGGCGGCGGTACAAAATGCCGGCCTCGTACTCGACTGGGTTCGCAGAGCATTGAATGCCACCTGGGAAGAACTCTACGAGAGCGCAAATCGAGTGCCGCCAGGTTCCGCTGGCTTGATGTTCCTGCCCTACCTGACGCGCGAGCGTCCTCATCATCCCAATCCCGGTGGCGCTGGAGCCTTCCTTGGCATGCGCATCGATCACCGGCGCGAGCACCTCTTACATGCGGCGCTTGAAGGAGTGGCATTCGGTATTCGTGCCGCCCTGGATGCGTTGCCTGGAGCGAGCAATGAAAGCACATTGCGACTGGCCGGGGGCGGTAGCATACATCCCGCCTGGCGTCAGATGCTGGCCGATATCCTGGGCCGCGAATTATGGGCGGTCGATACGCCGGATGCATCGGCGCGTGGCGCTGCTTTGCTGGCCGGAATCGCAAACGGCATCTGGGATAACGCGGCGGCTACTGCCTCAATCGCTCCTCCTGTACATCTCGTCGCAATACCGAGAGGCAGAAAAGCAGTTTATGAGGAGGTATACGCGAAGTTCAAGCGGCTGCCGGCATCGGGGACATGATGACTTCGTCTACTCAGAAGCAAGCTATGACGCTATTAATCAAAATGTTGAATAACCACTCCATTTTGTGCTAAATTCCTCTTAGGCTACCTGAGCTTTCTATTTTATCGTAGGGAAAAAGAGTCATCATGAATTACCGCAAATTAGGACGCACAGGATTAAAAGTATCGGCGCTCTGCCTGGGAACCATGCAATGGGGCTGGACGACGGAAGAGCAGACAGCATTTGCCGTCATGGATGCCTTCGTAGAGCATGGAGGCAACTTCCTGGATACGGCAGATTATTACTCGCGCTGGATACCCGGGCATAAGGGCGGCGAATCCGAGGAAATTATTGGGCATTGGATGCAGTCGCGGCGCAATCGAGAGAGCATCGTCGTAGCGACAAAAGTGCGGCATCCGATGGGACCTGGCCCCAACGATGAGGGCCTTTCCCGCAAGCATATTTTCGAGGCAGTCGAAGCCTCGCTGATGCGCCTGCAAACCGATTACATCGACCTCTACCAGATGCACGCTTATGACGCCGGTACACCAATCGACGAGACGCTGCAAGCGCTCGATGATCTGCGGCGAGCAGGCAAAGTGCGCTATATAGGGGCCTCGAACTATCCAGCCTGGCGGCTTGTCGAGGCCCTCTGGAGCGCCGATGTCCATGCTACCATGCGTTTCGATTCGCTTGAGCCTCATTATAACCTCGTCCATCGCCGGGAGTTCGAGCAAGACCTCAAAGCCGTCTGCGAGCAGTACCAGATCGGCGTTATTCCCTATAGTTCCCTGGCTAAGGGCTTCCTCACAGGCAAATACCGGCGCGGCGAGACCACCGGGAGTACATACGCTGAGACTGTCGCGAAACGCTATGACCACGACGGCGCCTGGCGTACTCTGGAAGTGGTGCTAGAGATCGCGCAAGAGACAAATAGCAGACCTTCAGCTGTCGCATTGGCCTGGCTGCTGGCACAACCGGTGATCACCGCGCCCATCGTAGGAGCAAATTCAGTGGAACAGCTAGAACAAAACCTGTCATCAGTCGAGCTAACGCTTGCAGAGGAACAGTTGCTGCGACTCGATAAGGTATCGAACTGGCAGTAGGGACAGCGGCTGGTCCCTGTCCTCATTCCCCGGCCACGACAGGGACCAGCCGCTGTCCCTACAAGCTCTTCTCAACTGGTTGTGAAAAACCGTTATTATTTTCTGCCGCGCCGGGTAATCTCATACATCTCTTCAATGCTTTGACAATGCATAAGTTCGTGGCCGCGGCCAGCTTTGATCCAGGCAGAGATAGCCTGAGCATGACGCACATTGTTCCTGGTTCCATGTGGTTGCGGACCACGTAAAAGGAAAGGCAGGTAGAGCCGCCAGCCCTCGATGGAAGCCGCACTATGGCGATGCGCCTGGCCAAGCCCACGAAGCACGACGCGCAGGGCATGCTCGTTTCGACTGAGCGTGCCATCAGAGGCTATCTCATAATCCCTGCCCCAGAGCATATCGCTGCTGCTGATACATTCGTCGCAATCCGGCGAGCCATATCCAGGTGGGCCGCCGCAAGATGAGCAAGGTGTTAGCCGCATAGCCGCCTCGACCTCGCTCCACCAGTACTGATCGCTATGCTCAAGGATAGTAACCGCCAGTTCACGTTCTTGCTGTGTGCCAGGCATAATATTTCGCGCATTCAGAAGAGCTTGCCAGGAGTCTTTAATGGGCAGTTCGGCAATGTCACGGCAGTAAGGACAGTGCGGGTAGTTGCGCCCTACAAATGTCTGGCATTGAGGGCATATTTCTAAAGCCGCAGGGGAATGTCCGGCGTTCTGGTGTAATGATTTGCGCGCCATATACATAGCTTACTTCTTTTTATGTAGCGTGGCAAGATCATGAAAAAAGTTACTGGTAATTCCCTATATATCCCAGGACGAGGGAAGCCCCTGGTGTCTCACGATGGAGCGAAGAATCTCACGTCCAATTTCCACGGAATCACCATCTCTTCACCTGTTGACACCGGGGTTTAAACCATGGTATTCTTTAAGCAGAAATTACCACCGTAAATACCAGCATGTTTACCGGCAAAAGGGAACAAAGACAGGAGTAGTATATGCCATCCAGCAAAGACCGCCAGCGCGTCGAAATTCCGCTCTATTTCTATGACCAACTGGTGAAGATCGCTGAGACCGAGGATCGCACCATCACCAGCGTCCTCAACCAGTTGCTATTTCAAGCTTTACAGGACTATCGACCGACGTGGATACCCGGCAAACATCTCAAACGCTTCAATGGGCATGCTCAGCATGTCCTCTCACTTGCCCGCGAGGAAGCGTTGTTCTTCAATCACAACTATATCGGGACGGAACACCTGTTATCAGGCCTCTTGCGCGAACAGGGGAGCCTTGCAGCACTGGCTCTGGAAAAATTGGGAGTCACGCTTGATGCCGTGCGCGCAGCTGTTGAAGAGAAAATTGGGCGTGGAGACCAGCCTGTTGAGGAAGAGATAGACTACGTGCCCCGAGCTCGCAAGGTACTCGCACTGGCGATGGACGAAGCAGAGCGGCTGGGCAGTGGTTATGTTCGCTCCGAGCATATCCTGCTAGGAATTGTGCGCGATGGCGGTGGTGTCGGCGCGGATATCCTCGATACGCTTGGGGTTTTGGGAAAGGTACGCACCCAGGTTTTCGAGCTGCTAGGCTAAGCTCTTCAACAATGAGGTAGCCTGTAGGGCATGGGTCCTCCGTTGCCTCGTTTGGTCGTCAATATTCATCAGGAGAAACAGCCATGCGTGATTCCAGTGAAGTTTGGACCGGCAAAGCCAGCAGCTACGACCAGGCGCGCCCGGCACCGCCACCAGTTTTGCTCGATCTGCTGGCGCAATTGATTCAGGCGCCGCATCCCGCTCTGGTGGTGGATTTAGGCAGCGGTACCGGGCTATCTACCGCGATCTGGGGTGAGCGGGCCGAGCGGGTGATTGGGATCGAACCCAATGCCAGCATGCGAAAAGAGGGGCAACGCAAACTCGAGGGCCATCCCTACGCGGCACATATCGAGTATCGCGCAGGAGTGGCTCATGAGACGGGCCTGCCTGATGGGTGCGCTGATATTGTCACGGCTGCCCAGTCGTTCCACTGGATGGAGCCGACCGCGACGCTGGCCGAGATTGCTCGAATTCTGCGCCCCGGAGGACTCTTTGCTGCTTACGATTATGATGCGCCACCGGCAATTCATTGGGAGCTTGATCTGCTGTCCCAGGAGATTATCAGGCACATGGTCTCGCTTATCCAGGAGCGAGGGCTGGCACACACCCTCAAAATCTGGCCGGAGAACAAATCACTCACCCCTCTACGCGAGTGCGGCCACTTCCGCTTCACTCGTGAGGTGTTGCTTCATCATATCGAGCAGGGAGACGCGGCGCGGTTTCTTGAGATGATGCAGAGCAGCGCGTTCAGCGGCCAGTTCCAGTTTTCCGAACAAGAAATCGGTCTTGATCGCCTCAGGCAGGCCGCTCTCGAATATATCGGCTCTGAACCTATTCCCTGGTATTGGAGCTATCGGGTTCGGATTGGGATTAAGTAAATACGCTGCTGTGAAAACGAAAGGCCATAGCGCTTTTTCCTTTGCGTTTGCTTCCCCTGCGTTGCTACTCATCAGGCAATCGCAGCAGAAGCGTGCCATCCGCATTACCTGTTGTGGCCATCAGGATGGATTGCAGGCCATTTTTGGGGCGCAGCGTGATGAGCGCGTCTGGTTCGGCGCGGAAACCGGGGGCGGTGAAAGGCAGATAGTGCTGCAAGATGGTCGCCAATAGCAGCCGGATCTCCAGTTGCGCAAAAGGCATGCCGATGCAGATGCGCGGGCCGCCGCCGAATGGAAAGTAGGACCAGGGAACAATTTTCTGTTCCCTGCCAGGAGCCCAGCGCTCAGGCCGGAAGATTTCGGGGTCGCCCCAGATATCGGGCAGGCGATGGATGATCCACTGGCTGAACATGACCATGGTTCCCGCCGGAAAATGCACGCCGTCAAGTTCGAATGCCTCAATTGCGCGTCTCCCCAACGTCCAGGCCGGTGGGTAGAGGCGCATAGATTCGTTCATTACCCACTCGGTATAGGGAAGATTTGGCAGATCGTCCACGGTTGGAGCGCGGCCGGCGAGGACTGATTGTAGCTCGGCCAGCAGTTTTTCGCGCGCGGCCGGATACTGGGAGAGCAGGTGGAATGTCCAGGTCAGCGCATTGGCGGTCGTCTCATGCCCGGCGGCAAAAAAGGTCAGAATGTGATCATGTACCTGCGTATCGCTAAGGATACCCTCTTCATCATGTGCTGCCAGGAGCATGGAAAGCACGTCGCCGGTATCGCCGCCCTCGGCACGCCGGCGCGCGATCAGGTCATAAATGAACGCGTCCACGGTGCGTTTGGCCGCCATGCGCCTGCCATAGGACGTTATGGGCAGGTCCAGGCGCAGGCGCAAGAAGCCCTCTGCAAGGGTGATGGGATTACTGATCATAGTGGTGAATGCTCGCCCCAGCGTATCCACCTGACCGGCAAGATCGACGTTGAAGAGGCATTTGGCGACGATGCGCATGGTGAGTTGCTGCATAGCGCGGGCCACGTCGATGCGCTGGCCAGCATGCCAATTTTTGAGCATCTCCTGGGTATGCTGCGCCATGATTCCGGCGTAACTCTCCACGCGTTTCTTGTGAAAAGCAGGCTGTACCAGGCGGCGCTGCTGGCGATGCGTCTCTCCATCTAGAGCGAGTAGCCCATTACCAATCAGGTCGCGCAGTTCCTCGTTAAACTCGGCGCTGGTAAAGTTGCGCGGATTCTCAGTCAGGATATAGCGGACATATTCTGGCCGGTAGAGGATGACAACGGGTATGGGACCGAAATGTACCGTAACCATGTCGCCATAGGTGCGCTGGAGGTGTTGTAAATACTCCAGTTGATGCTGCCGAAAGGCGAGTATATTGCCAAGCAGTGGTAGAGACCTGGGACCTGGAGGTAAGGTTGTATGTCCATGACGCATCGTGTTCATGATAGCAGTATATCATAGAAAGTGGCAGCATGATTTATTTCACAGTCGTCACCTTTGGGACGCGCTTGCCACAGTTCGGGCAATAAGAATCATCGGGCTGCATAAAATTACCGCAGTAGGGGCATTTTTTCAGCAAGTGCTGGCGAGACTCAAGCACCTGCTTGAAATGGACATTTTGACGGTAAAGCCAGACGGAGAGGAAAAAGGCGAAGATGGAGAGGAAAATAAGCAGGATCAGGAGAGTAGCAGCCAGAAAATCGAGACCGGCAAACACTGACCCGGCTGCGTAAACAATGGCGTCACAAAGCAACATCATGCCAGTACACATGTGTTTCTCCTGGATATATTCCATAGAAGTCAAGAATTTTTCCCAAACCATTTTGATTATAGCACAATATATTTATCTCGCGCTAGACGTTTTGGCAAAATACTCTACTTTATTCTATAAAAACTCTACACTGGTCGTTTCAGAATGCTGCGCGGGGGGAAACTTGACAACTGACATGTCTGAGCCTCATACTGGTGGCAGAGCTTTGGCTTTGAACTCCCGTGACAAGGAGTATATGAACAATCCTACAGAACCTTTTTTTGTTGTGATACGTGTCTACAAGAGATAGGAAGAAAAAAGCTGCAGGAACACTGCCTGGTGCCTGTCCTCAGATGAATCGCCTCTCTTCCTATGTTACTGGAACGTGTGAATACCGGGATATGTGAAGCGAATGGTAAGATATTCAATCGAGGATGCGGCTAAAAAACTTGGCATTGATACGGAGACGTTAGGGCGCTGGATGGCAAGCGCCCATATGGCTGTCTCTCCAGATCCGGCCAGTCACGAATATGTGCTGGATGAGTTGCAGCTGGATCAGCTCGCGCGTGCGCATGGCTTGCAAAAGGATGTCATCCCTGCGCAGGATACTCAGCAGGAAACATCCTATTGGGGGCCGCAGGGAGAAGGGATAAGCGGCGTTCCTACGATACATTTACAGCAGAGTGAAGAGATAAATGTGCCCACGGCCGGCCGGCCGCAGGGAGGAGAAATAATGGGAGGGCGAGCACAAGGGTCGTCCCTACAACCTCCCGCTCAAAATGGAGTGGTGGGGCAACCCGTTGCGCCTATGCCGCGGGATGCCGTGAACGAGCCGACTTTGAGTATGGGCGAGGGGGGACGGAAGCATTCCGGCCAACCCCCATCTGCTCCGGATATTGTGCCAGAAATTCGTCCGATTAGGCTTGATGCGCCGGTTGTCACGATCGGACGTTTCCCCAATAATATGGTGGTGCTGAACAGTCCCCAGGTTTCAGGCTATCACGCGCGTATAGAGCAGCTGCCGGGTGGGGGCCATCGCATTGTGGATTTGCACAGCACCAATCACACCTACGTGAACTCGCAACAGGTGCGAGACCAGGTACTGAAACCAGGAGATGAGATCAGCATCGGCGGCTACCAGTTTAGTTACACGGGTGATGCGCTTGTGCAGGCGGGTGAGGGATATAGTATTCGCATCGACGCGCTGCACCTCAAGCAGTATGGCGGCTGGCGCGTCACGCTGCTGAACGATATTTCGCTAGATATTCCGCAGCATTCACTGGTGGCCTTAGTAGGTAGTTCAGGGGTGGGAAAGACGACACTCCTTGACGCGCTGAGCGGCATTCGACCGGCAGCTAAAGGGTTAGTGCTGTATAATGGGCGCGATTATTACCGCAATCAGGCCTCGTTCAACACGCAGATCGGCTACGTGCCGCAGAGCGACATTATTCACAAGGATTTGACGGTGCAGCACGCGCTGTACTATACCGCCAGGATGCGCCTGCCAAAAGACTTCACGCGCAAGCAGATCAAGGAGCGCATCAACGAAGTGCTGGATGAGGTCGAAATGACGCACCGGCGCAGGATGCTGGTGCGCAATCTCTCAGGCGGCGAGCGCAAGCGCGTTTCGCTGGCGCTGGAATTGCTGGCAAACCCCAGCGTCTTCTTTCTAGATGAGCCAACATCGGGTCTCGATCCCGGCCTTGATCTGAAGATGATGCAGTTGTTGCGCAAGCTGGCTGACAAGGGGCATACGATTATTCTAGTGACGCACGCGACGACAAATATCAATGTGTGTGATTTTGTCTGCTTCCTGGCCCGTGGTGGGCGCCTGGCATATTATGGACCGCCGGGTGAGGCGCTGTCCTATTTTGGCGTGCAGACATACGCCGAGGTTTATAATACGCTGGACCCGTCGGACGAACACAAAGATGCCCCCAGAAAGGCCGAGGAGCGCTTTAAGCATTCTCCCTATTATCAGCGCTATATCGCCGATCCTCTCAACCGCGAGATGGAAGAAAATCAAGACCTGGAGGAATTGAACCTGCCCGTGAAGAAGGCGAAGCGCGGCAGTCCCTGGCGGCAATTTCGCATCCTGACGAGGCGCTACCTGGAGTTGTTGAAGAATGACGCGGTGAATCTGGCAATCTTGCTGTTTCAGGCTCCGATTATCGGACTGATCCTGTACTACCTGGCAAGTCCGACGACGTTTACATCAACGAGCGTAGCGACGTGCCCTATACACGCCGATGCCTTGCAGCAGACGGGGCCGATTGTATCCTATAGTTGCCAGCGCGTGGTCGACTTCCTCAATTCGCCGCAGGGGGCGCAATTCGCCGCCCAGCAAGGGATGTCGAAGCAGCAGCTATTGCAGGCCGCCATCCTGCCCAATTCGGGAGCCGATGCGCAGACGCTGCTCTTCATTATGGCCTTTGCAGCCGTGATGTTCGGAGTGATCAACGGCGTGCGAGCGATTGTGCGTGAGGTGCCTATTTACCGGCGTGAACGCATGGTCAATCTTGGCATTGTGCCCTATATGTTCTCGAAGATTGTGGTGCTTGGCATCTTATCGCTGTTGCAGAGCGCCGTTCTGGTGTACATCGTGAATCTGAAAGCGCCCTACCACCAGGGCATCATCTTGCCGCCATTCGCGGAAATATATATCTCGATGGCGCTGACATCATTGGCAGGATTGATGATCGGCCTGCTGCTCTCGGCGCTGGCCCCCAACACGGACCGCGCAATGAGCCTGGTACCGCTCATCCTTATTCCGCAGGTAATCTTCTCAGGAGTGGTATTCAATCTGAACTCGCCTATCCTGCAAGCGATAGGGGCGCTGTTCGCGGCACGCTGGGCAATATCAGGCATGGGATCGACTATTGGCCTGCATGCAGACAAACTGGGAGTCGATAATTTTTCGTACCAGGGCACGCTCTATGTCACACTCAATCCCGCCGATGCCTTGCCAGGGGCGATTGAACACCTGGCGATTGTCTGGGGCGCGCTGGTCATTATGATCATTGTGATTGCCCTGGCTACCGCGCTGGCGCTGAAGAACAAGGATGTGAGCCGGTAGGATAAGCAAAAAGAGAGAAAAGAGGTTCAGGTGGGCAACGCGCGCGTTGCCCACCTGAACCTCTTTTCTCTCTTTTCTAGAAAAGTACCGGCAAGGCCTTGCATTTTTGACGACGCCTGACCCAATCTGCTATAGTTGTGTGGGGGATAGATTTCGTTGTATCCATGGGTTCAACCACTATTTTTCTTCAGGAGGTTGTCATGTCTACGCGGCTTCACGTGATATCCCATACGATAGCGAAAGTGCTATTGTCAACACTTCTCTTCACGGGTTTATGTACTGCTGGCTTCTTCGTCGCTCCTTCTGCCTATGCCGGCGGGCGGCATTCGATTCAGACGCGGGCTCCGGCCCAGAAAGGCAGGTTTCTGGTGCTGGGAGGTGGCGCGCTATCCAATTTTAATGATCCTGTTTACAGCGAAGTTGTGAGCCTTGCCGGTGGAAAGGGCGTGGCAAGGATAGGCATTATCACTGCCGCCTCGATTACGCCACGCAAGGATGGGCAATTCTACGTAGACCTGTTTTTGAAACATTATGGAGTTGCCGATGCTGAATGGATACCCATTGATCGCGCGCACCTCAATAATACAAAATCTCCCAAAGTGATTGCCCAGATCAACAGCATGACCGGCTTCTTTTTCGGCGGCGGAGATCAGTCGCGATTGGTTTTTTGTATGTTTTACAATGGCACGCCGGCTCCTGGCAATCATCCCACGCCGTCTCCTGCGCTGAAGGCCATCATCGCAAAATACGATGCCGGAGCGGTTGTCGGCGGGACAAGCGCTGGAAGCGATGCCCAGGTGAAAGCGCCAATGATTACCGGTGGTGAGAGTTACGAGGCCATTCGCAACGGCGCATTTCCATATATACAAGAAGATCACTTGAACGATCTATCATATAATCCCGCGGGCGGTTTCGGCCTGTTTACTTATGGACTGCTCGATACCCATTTTACCGAGCGTGGTCGCCAGGGACGCCTTATTCGTCTGGCGGCAGATACCCACACGCCGATGGCTTATGGCATTGACCAGGATACAGGCCTGCTGATTACGAATGCTGATAGCCCCCAGGCGCAAATGCAGGTGATCGGGCAACACGGCGTCTATATCCTGGACCTCTCGAAAGCGACAATAGATAAGAAAGGGCCATTCTGGTCTATCTTCAATGTCAAAGTGACCTACCTCACCGTTGGCGATTCGTTCGATCCCAACACGAAAACGGTCACAATCGCGAATTGGAAAACCCCGCTGGCAGGTCACGAACAGCACAATCATCCGCGACCCCCAACGCATGATATCTTCAGCAGCTTCCGCGATCATGGTGGTAAAAACGGCCAGGGAGTGCCCAATGCCTTCACCGTCTTTTCGACCAACCTTTTCGATAGCCGCGCCGCCACCACTTATGGCCTGACATACGAGGACCACCCGACCTTTGAGGTGCAAATGATCAAATTGAAGGACGCATCCGGCTACATCGGAGCATTCCAGGGCATGCAGTACATCTCTTACATCAAGCTGACCGTAAACATTTTTACGTATCGCCAGTAGGGGCGGGGATGGTGATGTGGGGCGGAGAGGGAGCTTGCTCCGCCCTGGGGCTGATTAAGGAATTTCACGATCAAAGCCGGCAGTCAGAGTGGTCTTAGCCGTGTCATGCTGAGCGAAGCGAAGAATCCACGAGCCATATAAGATTCTTCGCTTCGCTCAGCATGACATGTTCCAGTGCTGGAGCCAGGTAAACAACCTCTCCATCCCCCCATGCAAGAACATGGCGGTTGTATCTCACTGTTGCGGGTAGTTGGACGGGGGATTCCCATAGGGAGGATAGCCGCCCTGCGGGTTTCCATACTGTGGCGAACTACCCTGCTGATAACCCTGTTGAGGATAGCCACCCTGTTGTGGATAACTTCCTTGTTGTGGATAACCCTGCTGGGGATAGCCCTGTTGCGGGTAGCCAGCCGGCGCATATCCTGCCGCTGCAACCTGCGGGTTTGCCCGTGTAGTCGGCCCGGCAAAGATGTAGACGAGCATGGTAATGCCTGATAACAGCAACAGGCAGATAAACCAGCCCCAACGGCCGAGTTGAGCAGTCTTCACCAGCGCTCCAATCCAGGCAACCAGGTTAATGATACCGGCGACGACGAACAAAAAGATTGATATGCCAAAGAGAGCGGGATTGCCAATCGACGATACCTGCGTGTACCCGCTTGCATCGGTGTAGGTCTGAGTGCCCGCAAGACCGGCGAAGAGCAGTATAATAGCGACGATGGTTATTGCCAGGCCTATCAGGTAGAGATTGCGACTGAGCGCTTTGCTCATGATGTACCTCCTGCAAGAGAAAAACAAGTAAGCCCAACTCTTGATCCGTTTGCGCTTATCTTTTTGACTACATATCTTCTTAACGCTCCATTATATCTTTTTTAGAGAGTGAAATATAGGGATAGGATATGGTAAGATCAGAACAACACGCTTGAAAGGACTGACGCTATGGCACAACAACCTGTTTCGCATCCCAGGCCAGGCGCTATTGCCCTGGTTGGCTCCGGCGAATACCTGGACGTGATGAACACCACAGATCTCTATCTTATGGAAACGCTGGGCGGAGTTCGCAATGCGCGGGTGGCATTGCTACCCACGGCCAGCGGCCTGGAAGAAAATGGCCCTGCTTACTGGAATGACCTGGGGCTGCGTCATTTTAAGCAGTTGGGCGTGCAAGATGTGCGGCCAACTGCTATCATTGACCGCGCCAGTGTAGAAGATGCGCGACAACTCGCCTTGCTGGAAGGGGCCAATTTTTATTACTTATCGGGCGGCAATCCGCAGCATACCATTGAGACGCTGCGCGATTCCGCCACCTGGGAGATCATCACTTCGGCCTATAGACGAGGCGCGATACTTGCCGGATGCAGTGCGGGAGCAATGGCGCTGAGCGCCTATACGATTGCGATACGACAGATGTTCATGGGCGAAAAGCCTGGATGGGTAACATCGCTCGGCGTCGTGCCGCGCCTGGTAGTCTTCCCGCATTTTGATCGCATGGCGAACTTTATCGACGACACAACGTTTCAGGAACTGCTCTCGACGCTGCCGGATGGGATCATCGCCGTGGGTGTGGACGAAAATACTGCGCTGGTACGTGTGGAAGCCAATCATACGGGCGACTCAATGGCAGCCGAGCGCTGGCAGGTAATGGGATTGCAAACGGTCAAGGTCTTTGTACGAGGGATGGAGCCGCGCATTGTACACGTGGGAGAGGAAGTGATGCTGTGATTATGACGTCGCCAATGCGCTGCTCTGGCTGGTTGATCTTGCAATACGCTAAGGTATAGAGTCCATGACTACCACTATGCATTCATATTCAGAAGCGGATCGGCAGCGCGTTATCGACTTTCGACGCTTGTGTAACACCGCCGAAAATAGCAACGATTACCCTACCGTCCTTGACCTGCATGAACTGCTGCATATCTCGCTTGCCGGCCAGACGGTGCGAACCGCCCTCTGGGAAGATAGTAGCGGGAAGCTCGTCGCTTATGCCATAGTCGATTCACAATACTGTAACTGCTATTTCTTGGTGTCCCCTCATTTCCGCAGCCACGAACTCGAAACGGGCATCCTGAATTGGGCACAAGACCGGCTTCGAGATGGTACCCTGGCAGCGTTTTGTTACAGCACAATTCCTACAGAGACTAACCAGCTAAGTGGGCGTAACGAAGGAGAAGTTGCCATCATTGGAACGAGGTCCGCCTATCGTGGGCAGGGGCTGGGCCGGGCAATGCTCCTGACAGCACTCCAGCGCTTAAAAGACCGCGGAGTTGAGACGGCAGTACTTGGAACAAGCAGCGAAAACGCGGCTGCACAAGCCATTTCTGCTTCAGCAGGTTTCCATATCCGCTACCGGTCGCTCTGGTACTCAAGACCTATTTCCCGGTGACGTTACAAAAGTAAACCTGAAGTCATCTCGTTGTGAAGCGACCGGCTTCTTTATTCCAACCGCAACGCTCGTCGAGGCTTATTGCTAGCAGGCAGGGCCCCGGTCTTTTGATGCTGGGATAGACAACTTCTAGAAGAGGCTCAATTGGACTAATGGCCTTCGTCCACTCAAGAGGATATAGGGAGATGCTTTCTCAGGCGCACGAATGCCAAGTTTCTGTAAGTCAATAAGAGAGGTCAGTTTCCCGTGACGTCGTGCCTTAAGAAGGGCATCGGCGCTCAGAGGGCCAATGCCTGGGATTCGTAATAATTGCTGGCGGTCAGCAGTCATAATCTCTACGGGAGATTCGCGCAGGTGCCTTTCAGCCCATGCTCGCTTAGGATCGAGTTCGAGTTGCATATTCCCATCGCTCAGGAACGGCAAATCTTCCACTTTCCAGCCATAGTCGCGCAGCAAAAAACTGGCCTGGTACAACCGGTGTTCACGCAGGGGATTTGTCGGGGGCAGGTTTTCAAAAGGCGTCTGGATGACGGGACTGAAGCCCGAATAATAAGCGCGTGTCACATGATATTGTCGATACAGGCGGCCGCTCAGTGAAAGTAGTTCCAGGTCTGTATCACCCACCGCTCCGACTACAAACTGTGTCACCGTACTGGCCAGCTTTTCATAGGGATGAGCGCGACGAATTTGCTCGGCCAGTTGCAGCATGTTCAGTAGCTCTCGTTGGAAGTCCTTCTTGGGAGCCAGCGCGTTCAACCGTTCCTGCGTTGGGCCTTCCAGGTTGACCGAGACACGGTCCGCCAGTTGCATCAAGCGGTAAAGCTGCTCATATTCGATTCCGGGCATGACTTTGAGGTGTAAATAGCCTCTATAATGATAGCGTTTGCGCACGATCTCCGCCGTATCGATGATCTTATCCTGGGTCGTCACGCTACCCCGGATGATACCTGATGAGAGGAACATGCCCTCGACCTGCCCCGCGCGTTGCAGTGTATCCAGACCCGCCGCCAGTTCATCCGGCGTGAAGGTAAGACGCTTCGCCTTGCTGCGCCCGGCTCGAAAGGGGCAATAATTGCAATTTCTTTCGCAAGCCGTCGTTACCATGGTCTTGAGGATAGGCTTGCTCCCTTTAGGGGTAGACACATTCGTAATGCACTCCGCCAGGCTATGAGACTGGTAAGGCACGCGTTTCTGTTCCGCCTGTGGTTGGTCGCCAGCCGGTTCGTATTCTGTGGCATCGCCCATCAGTGCCAGCTTTGTCAGCGTATCGGGGAGGGTTTGCACTAGCATGGGTATAGTATAACGAACTTCTGTTCCAGTGTCAATAGAGATGAGGCAGAGGGGTGCGGTTCATTTTTTTGCGCCGCCTGGTTGCTAAGGAGGAGTGGTGGAAAGGAGCCAGGAGAGGGTAGACTGATGAAGAGGAAAAGAGTTGTCCCATCAGTCAAGAAGAGAGAAGCCCCAGATGCAGCCTGAAGACTTACAAAAGCGTTGGGAAGAACAAGGCGAGGAGATCTTTGCTGCCGTGGCGCAGTGGAGAGCAGCCCACCCGAAAGCGACCCTGGCCGAGATTGAACAAGCGGTCGATGAGCAGATGAATCGGCTGCGCGCTCGCATGATCGAGCAAACGGCCCAAGCCAGTGCTACGGCCGCAAGTGAGGTCAGCCAGGGACTGGTGTGTGAGCAGTGTGGTCAGGCGCTGCAAGCACGTGGACGCGCCAAACGGCGCTGGCAGACGCATGGAGGGCAACACGTCGAAGTGGAACGCACGTATGTGACCTGCCCACAATGTGGAGGCGGGTTTTTTCCCCCTGGATAAGGAATTAGAGGTGCCCGATGGGCAGCTGTTGCCGCACGCGCAGGAGACCCTGGTGAGCTTAGGAAGCGAACTCCCATTTGGGCGGGTCGTCAAGCATCTGGAGAGGATGTTGGGAGTGGTGGTGCATGCCTCGACCGCCCGGAGGCAGACCCTTGTGGTTGGGCAGCGGGTGCTGGAGGCACAGGACCAGCAGGCGCAGCCACTGTGCGCCTGCCCGGAGGAGCCCGCTGCGGAGCGCATGGCCATGAGCAGCGACGGGAGCATGGTGCCGTTGGTGGGAGGGGTGTGGGCGGAGGTGAAGGTGGTGGCGATTGGGGAAGTGGACCGCCGCAAGCGCCAAGACGACGACCAGATCGTCACGACTAACCTGACGTACTTTGCCCGTCTGGCCGACGCCGCGACATTTGGCGATCAGGCCAGCGCGGAAGTGCGGCGGCGGGGGATTGAACGAGCCAAGCACGTGTGTGCGATCCAGGATGGAGCGGAGTGGATCCAGGGGTTTGTGCAGGGGCATCGACACGATGCCCTGCGCATTCTCGACTTTGCCCATGCCGCCAGCTACATCAGCGCCATCGCCGACAAAGTGCGCGAGGGGGCAGGACATTTGCCTGCCAGGTGGGTAGATGGCGTGTCGCACCGGCTCAAACACGAGGGGCCAACACGGGTGCTGCGCCACCTCAGCCGCTTAGCCAGGCGCTATCCGCAGGTCCAGGAGCAGGTGAACTACTTGCAGAAGCGGCGCGACCTGATGGACTATCCGACCTACCGTGCCGCGGGCTGGCCGATTGGGTCGGGCAGTGTGGAGAGTAGTCACAAGTTCGTGGTGCAAGCGCGTCTTAAAGGCGCAGGCATGCATTGGAGGCCGGAGCACATCAACCCCATGCTGGCGTTGCGTCTCGCGCTGCTCAATGATCGCTGGAGCGAGTGCTGGCAGGAGCAACAACGCCTGCGCCACCAGCAGCGTCGCCTCAAACGTCAAGCCCGCCGACAGCAGCGTTTTCGTCAATCCCAGGCCCAACGCCAGCAGAGGCAACCGCCGTCCATGCCCGCTGCGCCGCCACCCAAGCCGACACGCCAGAAAACTGGACGCACCGAGGCGCAGTATCGCTGGGGCAGACAAACCTTTTCCCCTCGTCTGCTCAAGCAAGCGGACGGCGCAAAAAAATGAACCGCACCCGAGGCAGAGACAGGGCAATTTACCAGTCGAGCAAACAAGAACACGCCCTCAGGAAGTTTTCAGCCGGCTCTGCTCTGAATAGGGCGGGAGGGAATCGAACCCTCACGGACTCACCATCCCGGAGATTTTAAGTCTCCTGCGTCTACCATTTCGCCACCGCCCCCTGCTTGCCTGTTATTCTGAATGAAGCGAAGAATCCGGGTGCCATGATAGTATCATGCTCCGCGCAATTCGTCAATCGTCTTTCTGCTTACTCCGCCTTGAGTGGTAATTGTAAGAGTTCCGCCTCTAATTGTTGCCAGACGATGCGCTCGGCTTCCAGTACATTGATGGGCCGCCCGACTTTATAGGACTCCAGCATGGTCTCCGAGATACGCTGTCGCAGGTGAGAAACGTGTTCTTGCTGTTGTTCGAGCGATGGCATGGGCAGCAGTTCGATATTCTCTGGTGCATAGAATTCGCCAGCTTCAAAAGCCAGCACCAGCAGGTCTGCATAGTTCTGGATAAGCTGCAGGCGAAAAGGCAGGAAATAGTGCGGCTGCGTGCTTGAGATAAGCAGGCAGCCGGCAACGCACCCTTCAAATATAATCGGACAGGCCACCGCGCTTTGCTCGAATTCAACCCACCTTTCGGTGAACTGAATCTGACTTTCGTTGCGATCCTGAATGGTGAGCAGGTGGTGCGAGGTCAGAGCAAATCCTGCCAGCGATTCTATTCCAAGGAACAGCGTGCGCTGCTCGATAGCGGTGTTCCAGGGCCTGGTGCCGCGCCCTAGTCGCTCGCGCAAGCTCCGTACTTTACCGCTATGATCCGGCGGCATGCATTGTGCAACTGTGATTTCCATACCCAGCAGATTGGAGTCGAGTTGTCCCAGGGCCTGCTGTAAAATAAGGCTGCTGATAGACCAGAAGCGCTGTTGCTTAGTGGTCGTTGCGTGCGCGCGTAATACGCTAGTATAGAATGCTGAAGGAATCTCCTGGAGAGACTTTTCATCTATGGAGTCTTTTGCCAGGCGTGCGACATCCGGAAATTCTACTATCAACAATTCAATCATCGATTCGCGATATTTTACAGGAATGGCTCGCAGGAGCTGTTGTAGATTCTGCACGCGGGGCTTTGTTTCATTGTTCGCCCAGCGAATTAAAGTCATGGGGTTCATACCCAGTTCGTTCGCAATGCGTTGCCGTTCCTGGCTATCCGAGATAATGGTCCCCAGCAATGCACGCCATGTTTGCGTTTCTTGCATATAATTCACTCTTTGCCGTAATAACCCCTGGTTGCTCCTGTTGGGAATAATGATAGCAGAAAAGAGGGCATGTCGCAAGAGTAGCCGTTTTCTTGCTTGTTTGCTTGCTTTCTCTCTCGGATATTGACGGATGATAAGGACAGGAGCATAATACATAGCAGGGATAGTATGAAAGATTATTCACATCAGCAGGGCTGTCGTAGCAAGAGCGTACCCTGGAGGTCGCAGGCGGCCTGCTTGATGTCACAACTATGGTTCTCTCATGAAAAGACACTAAAGGTCACCAGTGTATGAGCAACGGAATTGAACAGCATGACCTTTCCGCCGGACACATCATGCGGGGAAGATACGAAGTGATTGTCGTTGGAGCGGGGCACGCGGGCTGCGAGGCAGCGCTTGCCTGCGCGCGTATGGGGCGCAAAACGCTATTGCTGACCATGAATCTGGATAGTGTTGCCTTGATGCCCTGCAACCCCTCGATGGGGGGGCCTGCTAAGGGGCATTTGCTGAAGGAAATAGATGCGTTAGGGGGAGAGGCCGCGCGTAATACCGACCGCACGTTTATACAGATCCGCCTGCTCAATACCAGCAAGGGGCCGGCAGTGCAGGCCTTGCGCGCTCAATGCGATAAACAGGCCTACCGGCTTGCTATGAAATTTGCGCTCGAAGGCCAGCCTAACCTGGAACTGAAACAGGCCACCATCACGCGCCTGCTCAGTCATGTTGGGGAAGATGGCCGGACTGTGGTAACAGGCGTCGTTACCAGCAATGGCTGGCAATACGAAGCGGGAGCGATTATCCTGACCACCGGCACCTTTATCAATGGGCGTCTCGTTGTAGGGGAGAAGACGCAGCCTGGTGGACGAGCCGGCGAGGGCCCGGCGTTGGGTATCTCCGACTCACTGCGTGCTATGGGTCTGGAAGTGCGGCGCTTTAAGACCGGCACGCCGCCGCGCATCGACGCCCGTACTATCGACTTCAGTAAGACGGAGCCACAGCCGGGGAGCCGTGTACCGCTCTACTTTTCGCAAGACGAATCCGCTCGCCAGGATGTGCAACTGCCTGGCGGTCGCCCGAATCCTATCTATCCTGTCACAGATGAAGACCTGTATGGATGGCGGCCACAATTGCCCTGCTACCTCGTCCATACCAACGAACGCACGCACCAGGTCATTCGCGATAATTTGCATCGTTCGCCGCTGTATACCGGCATCATAGAGGGCATCGGCCCACGCTATTGCCCCTCCATCGAGGATAAAATCGTGCGCTTTGCTGATAAGAGTCGCCATCAAATTTTCCTGGAGCCTGAAGGATGGCGCACCGGTGAAGTCTACGTACAGGGAATGAATACCAGTCTGCCGGAAGATGTGCAACTGGCCATGATGCGCAGTATCCCGGCCCTCGAACACGTCGAGATGATGCGCGTCGGCTACGCCGTGGAGTACGATTATGTGCCGCCCGACCAGCTGTTTCCCACCCTGGAAACCAAACCAGTCGCCGGTCTTTTCCTTGCCGGCCAGATCAATGGCACCTCTGGCTACGAGGAAGCCGCGGCCCAGGGAATTATGGCCGGCATCAACGCGGCTCTGCGTGTGCGCGGCGAACCCCCTTTCGTACTGGGTCGTCACGAGGCCTACATCGGAGTGCTGATCGATGATCTGGTGACGCGGCCCATGAGCGAACCGTATCGCCTGCATACCTCGCGCGCCGAATATCGCCTGCTGCTGAGACCAGATAGCGCGGACCTCCGCCTGAGCGATTACGCCTACCAGTATGGCTTGATCGATGAAGCCCGCTATGCGAAAGTGATACAGAAGCGCGAGAACATCGCTCGTACACTTGAGCAGCTCCCGAAGGTCATTTTCACCTCCTCGCGCACAACCGAGGCGTGCGCGCAGGAGGTCGGCATCGCCCCACTCGGTCAAATGCTTTCAGCCCGTGAGCTGCTGCGCAGGCCAGAAGTCAGCTATGCACAGATAGCACAACTGGCGCAGCTTGTGGCAGGCGATTCCGGACAAGAAGTGCTGCCTGTACTACCTGAAGCGGCCGGAGAAGAAGTCGAATTGCAGGTCAAGTACGAAAGCTACGTGCGCAAACAGGAACAGATCGTGCATCGCGCTCGTCGCCTGGAAGAGCATCTCATACCCGAAACCGTCGATTACGAAGCGATCTCGCATTTGCGTACGCAGGCTCGCCAGAAGCTCACGCGGACTCGCCCGCGCACCATCGGCCAGGCCTCGCGCGTCGAAGGGGTCACCCCCGCGGATATCGCCATTCTAATGGTCTATCTGGAAAAGATGCGCTCCACCGAATTGTCTCGCAGTCAATCATCCGGAAAGGGGAAAATACCCTCAATGGAAACTTGACAATCTCATAAATAAATGTATAACATATCTCACGGTATCGGAACGGACTTGAGCGCGTTCCCCAATGGGCGTATTCTTGTGGACGCTCGCAAAATCATACCAGCAGGGATAATACCTTGTGAAATCTTGTGTTCGCCAATCTCTGGCTCGCAAATAGAACCGGCTTAGCGCATTTCCCCCCATGCCCTGTGCCGGAGTACGGTGACAATCTAATTATCGCTCAAGCGGTGTAATAGCTGTGACACCATGCCGGTTATGAAGCTGCCCATGTATGGATGTGGTGTAATAGCACATCGGGGCCTGGATAGGCGTATCTATTCGAGTCGCAAAACTGAAGAGGGGGAAAAGACGTGTATATTCTTGTCGTAGATGATGACCGTTTCGCAAACACGCTCGTTCAGTTCGTACTTAGCAAGGAGGGCTATGAAGTCGAAACTACTGACAACCCGCGTGGCGCCATGCAGATGATCCAGAAGCGCGAACCGGACCTGCTTATCCTCGATGTCATGATGCCCTATATCAACGGTTTTGAATTTTCCAAAACGCTGCGCGCTCAGGGATATGAGACCCCCCTCATCTTCATGACCGCCCAGGACGGCATCGAAGCGAAATTGCAGGGATTTAACATCGGTGCGGATGATTACATTTGCAAACCCTACAATCACCAGGAACTCGTTGCTCGCGTGCAGGCCGTCATGCGGCGTATCAAAAAACAGAGCAGGTTGAACGCAACCAGCTTGCGTAGTGGTCGCATCGAACTTTTTCCCGCGGAACTCAAAGTCGTACTGCACGATGGCACATCTATCTTGCTCACTCCCACCGAGATGCATGTCTTACGTTCGCTTATGGCATCCAGCGGCCAGGTTGTGCATCGCGACCAGCTCCTATCTGAAGTCTGGAACGATAATGAGAGCAACAGCAATATCGTCGACGTGTATATTCGTCGCCTACGTCTGAAACTCGAAAACGACGCTGATCATCCGCAGTACATCGTCTCAGTACGCGGGCTCGGCTACAAGTTCCAGGCCAGGTGAGGGTCGGCAATGGGTTTTAACAAATTATTCTAGAACCGGGTAGGGGCCGGTCCACTGTATCCATCGCCGATTGATCGGCTTCATGCCCATTACCAGAGTATTTTGTTAAACCCTACAATCGGCCCTGCAGTGATGCCGTATTTTTAAATTCGATAAGCAATCTTCAGAGGTGGAAAGAGGAAACAGCAGGTGAATCATCAATATCTGGAGGCTCTATTTGCCAACTCACCTAACGCAATTATCGTCGTTGATCAGCACTTTCATGTCCTCGACTGCAACCCCGCCGCCAGCGGCGCCTTTGGGTGGGATGGCGCAACTATCCATGGCCGCCTCTGTTCCGACGTTCTCAAGTGCCGCAACCTCAACGGTATGGTTCTTTGTGGCACCTCCAGCTGTCCATTGCAGCGTGTGATGCACAGTCAGAAACCTCTTGCCAACGAATCGCTGCTGATCGGTACTCTCCCCGATCATACGCATGAATATTCTATCAGCGTCACACCTGTCAATGTAGATCAGAACGTCAGTGATAGTGGTAGCTCAGGAGTTGTCTTCAGTGCTCGTGACATGTCCACCGCTCGTATCGCCACCCACCTGCGTGCCAACTTCGTCTCCATGGTCTCGCATGAACTGCGTACCCCCTTGAACTCAGTGCATGGTTTCATCGACCTGCTTTTGCAAGGACATATCGGCCCTCTTACAGCTGAGCAGCAAACGTATCTCGGCTATGCCCAGGAAGGAGTTCAACAACTCATCTCTATCGTCGAGGATATACTCTTTCTAACACGTTCGGACTCAGGTCAATTTGAAATCAGGCCGGAGCAGGTCAATCTGCGCGTCCTCGCGCGCCAGGTCCTCAACAGCCTGCAGCCGCAGGCCATCAAAGCCGCCGTCATTCTCAACAAAGACATTCCCGTGCCATCACCCATTCTCTACGTCGATCCCCAGCGCATGAAGCAGGTCCTCAACAACCTTGTCACCAACGCCATTAAATTTACCCCACCTGGTGGAACCGTAACCATTCGCGCTCGCCCTTATAACGAGCGCTTCCAAATGATCTCCGTCGAAGACACCGGCTATGGCATTCCCGTCGAAGATCAGCCACATATCTTCGAGCGTTTTTACCAGGCCAATCATCACCTGCAGTCGAAGATGGGCGGTTATGGCCTCGGCCTCTCCATCGCCAAATTGATTGTTGAACAACACGGTGGGCACATCGGCTTCGATACTGTGCCCGAAAAAGGTTCCAGTTTCTACTTTACCGCGCCCTTGTATGTAGAAGCATCTTCGCCGGTGAGGTAGTTAGAAGGAAGCTATTTCATTCCCACAGTCTCTCCTGTTCCACCGCCTCCGGCTCGCGCCACGCGTTATCTTTCGATAGCTTATCCGCCTGGCGCGTCGGCTCAGGCAGGCGATAACCCTTATCGCAGGCCATCACATAATGTATGCACGTCTCAAGGCTGATGCGGTGTCCTGGCGAGATAAACATCGGATTCACACCTTTGCGCGTGCGCAGCGCCGCTCCAAGCACCTCACCCTTACGCCTGTCAACCAGCGGAACCCAGGCGCCAGGCTCATCACCCAGCGCCTCTTTATCGAAATCTCCACGCAAGATTGACTTCGCGCACCCAATCGCCGGCAAGTCCAGCCACAGCCCCAGGTGTGAGGCAATCCCTAGCCGCCGTGGATGCGCGATGCCCTGACCATCTACCATCACCAGTTGCGGGCGCTGTTTCAGCTTGCCAAAAGCCCCCAGGATACAGGGAATCTCGCGGAACGAGAGCAGGCCGGGGATATAGGGCATGCGCACCGGTTCCTCATACACGTGTCGCTCTACTATCTCCAATCCTGGAAAAGAGAGCAGCACCACTGCCGCACGCGCCATCTCGCTTTCCTCATTAATCGCCATATCCACACCGGCAATGAAGCGCACCGGCCCCTGGATGCGATCCTCACGTATCACACGCGCCGCCAGTTCGCGCTGCAAAGCCACTGCCTCAGCCGGCTCTATTACCCATGCATGTAAAGGTTGTATCGACATACGAGTATCACCGCGCTTCTGTTAAAAAAATCATCCGTGGGCTGTCAATCTCAAACGCCCCCAGATGGAAATCACCGTAGACCTCTTTCACCACAAAGCCGGCTTGCTCCAGCAGCAGTTCCATCTCGCCTCGCTCAAAAAGGTACAACTGCGTTTTGCTGATCGTCCGCCGCATGACTCCTCCCTGCTCATACACATCATAAAAATGCGTCAATTCTAACAGGCGCTGCCGGTTAGATGAAGCGGGGCTGGCAAAGTGTGATACGAAGGCCCCATCATCGCGCTGCCATGTTCCCTGGTACAGCACCTGCCCGCTCAGATTCTCCATATAGCGGGCATCCGCGTTGCTGATGTCTAGAATGAACTGCCCACCTCTCACCAGCGCATCGCGAATGCCGCGCAGTGCCTGCTGCTGCTGCTTGCGGGTGATTAAATGCGCAAACGATCCCAGCGCCACAAAAGCCATATGAAACTTCTGCTGCAAGTGGAGCGCGCACATATCCTGCTGCACCAGCGCGCAGCGACTCAACATCCCAGCCTGCCGTAGCCTCTGTTCCGCCAGGCCCAACATCTGTGCTGAGCTATCCACACCCGTCATCTCGTATCCTGCCTCCGCCAGCGGCAGCAATAGCCGCCCGCTGCCACAAGCCAGCTCCAGTATTGTTCCAGCGCTTAGCCCGGCATAATTCAGGTACATATCGACATCCTCATCGAAGTGCGCGTGCTCGATATCGTAAAAAGCCGCTATCTCATCGTAATCACTCATGTCCATCATCGCGCGTTCTAGATCTCATCATACGAGGTGATCTTCCACCCGTCGCTCGTGAATGTGAACTTGAGATGAACCGTGTAGGTTGAACCTTGAGCGCGCGTCACCGTCACTGTAATGCTGTTCGGATCATTTGGGTCGGCAGCAATAGAGAAATTCGTCACCTGGCCCAGGCTTGTGTCCCTGGATGTTGCCGCCTGGGTATATAAATCTTGCGTCAGCGTCTGCCCGCTCGATGTTACCAGCCCGCTAGCCAGGTATGAATACGCCGTCGTGTAGTCCTGCGCCTGGATAGCTGCATAATATGCTTGAGCGGTTACCTGAGCTCCCTCCGCGCTTACAGCCGTAGCGGTTTGATCAATCGAAGTGCTGACCGTATTTACCGTGTTTTGCACCCCTTTACCGATCAGCCCAAAAACAAGCGCGCAGCCTCCACAGGCAAGCAGCAAGACGCCCCCGATAATCCCCAGCACAATCCATAACGTGCGATTCGACTTCTTCGGTTGCGCCTGCGCGTAGCCAGGAACCTGCGGCGGGACATATGGCGGAGCGCCATATTGCGTGGCCGCGTATGGCTGTGGCTGTTGATAGGGCGGTTGCCCGTATGGATAAGGGGATTGAGGTTGCTCATATGGGTTCTGGTAATCAGGCGGTTGCCCATATGGATTGGGGGATTGAGGTTGACCTGGATCATTATACATACAAAATAAAATCCTCCTCATTTGTTCGTAAATCAGCTTTGTGTTGTTCGAAATCTCGCGTCAACAGTATAGCGTTGCCTGAACTGATTGGCAAGTTGTATGTAGGGACAGCGCCTTGCGCCTGTCCGCCTGGGTGTTCTAAATGGCCCATACTTTCATGTCGCTGAATTCCACCTCGGTTGGGTCTGAGAGTGCGTATGCGTACATCCCTATCTCACCTGACTGGAAACTTGCATCTGATTTAATCACGAGCGACTGCCCATTAGCATAGAGATACAAAAGATCCTTGATTGCGATCACCGTCAGTGTGTAGGTTTGATGAAGCTGAACAGGTAGAGGGCTTGGATTTGAGATCGGACGGCTCTGGCCTGCTGCTTTCACTACCAGCAAATTGTAATGCTGCTGCGCGATATCCAGCGAGAAACGATAAAAATCGCTCAGCGAGTTATTAGCGCGGAAGAGCATTCCGCCAGCATCTCCCGAGATAATCTGCATCTGCACCTGGTAGGCAAAATTGCTGAAAGACGTAAAATGCTCAAGGCAGTTTGTATAGCTGTTTTGCGTCGAAATAGACACATCATAGCTGCCATTCTGGAAAGCGCATCCTCCTGTATCGTCCCAGCGATACATATCCTGTTTACTCAGGGAATCTGCCAGCGTGGGAGAACGTCTCGTTATATATGAAAAGAGTTGAACCGGGTCGGTGGGCAGGACGGTGGGAGTGGGTGTGACGGCATGCGTTGCGCCTGTTTGGCCGCGTGCGATAACCATACCACTGAAAATCAGCAGGAAAATCAGCGCCAGCGCCAGAGCAGCTACCAGGCCGCTCTTGCCTGTCAAGGCCGAAAGTGCCGGGAAAGTGCGAATGGCCGAACTCTTCCTGCGCCTCTCGCGTAGTAGTACTGTCAAGGGCTGCCTCGTCTCTTTTGGCAGGACAGCCGGTGGTGGCGCCTGTAATCGCACCAGGTTGAGCACCAGAGCGATTGCGGCCAGCGCCCTTGCGTAGTCCTCGCTAGCATCGAATACACGCGCGGCAGACCATGCCGGGGGTAGAGCCTCAAGCGGCAGTGGAGCCGGCAACACAGCAAGCATCCCTCGCAGGCGCTGCTGTGTTGCCAGCTTCAGCGCCACCTCCACTTCTCGTTGCACCTGCCTGGACTGTAAGGCATCCGGCGTCAGAATCATAAGCATCCACTGGCAGCGCGAAACCTGCTCATAAAGGTACGGATCGGGTAGAGTGGGGGGGATACGCGAACTCTCAGCTACGATTTCGGCTCCCCGCGCCTTCAGGTCCCTCATGCATTGTGTCGCAAACAGGTAATCAGGATGCATTCTATTCGCGGCGTAATAGCTGACGAAAATACCAGGACCCCCATCTTGTATCTCCTCCCTCGAAAAGCTTCAATATATGATTGCACTTTCTTAAATGGCATCAGTAGTATAACAGATTTGCACGTTGCAGCACAGTAGGTGTACCTGGTGATTACCCATAAGTGGAGAGATTCTGAGCGCAACGAAGAATCTCTCTTGCACTCATTCTTATCCACTGGTACAATGGGCCGGAAAAATTATCCAGGCTTGCTTGCATTGGAAGAAGAATGCTCATGTATAGGCAACCCGCCACAGCGCACGCGCCAGCTCTCATCATTTACCTGATAGATGCCGGCGCTTCAATGAGTGATCTGGCCGGCACAACAACAAAAATCGATATCGTCAATGCAACTCTCTACAAAGCCTTGCAGATCATGGCTCAGCGATCCATGCGCGAAACCCTCGTCCTGCCGCGTTACCGCATCGCCATTTTTGCGTATAATAGCGTTGCTGTGGTCGACGTACTGGATGGCATGCGCAACCTTCCTGACGTCATCGAAGCTGGACGGCCCATCATCATCCCTGGCAGCGAAAAAACAGATATGGCAAGAGGTTTTACCGTGGTAGAGAAATTCTTGCAGGCATATTTGCCTGCATTCCAATATAGTCCTCCGCCGCTTGTTTGTCATGTGACAGATACTGCCCCCTCACAACAAGAATATTCTACGGTCATGAACATAGTGCGACGCATTCAGGCCATGCAGGTTGAGGATGGCCCTCTCCTGGTAGAAAATGTCTACCTGGCGGATGATGCGTTGCGGCCCGCAGCCCAGGATTGGCGGCAGTGGGGGGGCGTGTTGAAAGAAAAACAACTCGCCAGCAATGGCGCAAAATTGCTGTATCGCCTCTCATCATTTCTGCCGGCCACTTATCGCCAGAACATCAACCAGCATGGCTATGCCTTGCAAGCGGGCGTGGCGTATTTCTTCCCCGGACTGCATCCCGACCTCGTCGCACTGGCATGTATGGCTTCGGCTGTCGTCCCCATCAAATAAGAAAAGGAATTGCTACAGTGTTGAGTTTTCAACCCGCGCCGGGAATGCCGCTACGTATTACCTCATCGCACTATGAATGTACCGCGCACCCACTCTTTGCTCAAACCGCCTTCATCATTGAAGGCAGCGAATCCTTCGTCTATCAACTGCGCGACCCGGTACGCAATACGCTCCATGCCCTCAAAGTCCTCAAGCCCTCCTATCGCGGAGAGTATATCGCCCGTCGCGCCCTTGACCTGCGCCCGCACCAGAATCAACCAGGCCTGCTCCTCTGCAATCGCATCTGCCTCACCACACAAACAGCCCTGACGCAATCAGCGTATTTCCCGACCTCCAGTATGCCATCTTCATGCCCTGGGTGGCCGCGAGAAGCTGGTCTGGGCTCATGCAGGACAAGGCCGCATCGGCAGCCTACCGCCCCGCAAACGCTCGCGCCCTCGCGCTCCAAACCGCTCGCGTCCTGCGCTACCTGGAAGCGCATCACCTCGCGCATACAGATATCGCGGGCAGCAATATTTTTCTCGCGCCCGGCCTCAACCAGGTCCAACTGCTTGATCTTGAAGGGATGTATTACGAAGGCGCCATTCCGCCGGCGCTGCCCAGCCGGGGTTCTCCAGGTTACCGGCATCCACGCTTGCCAGGCAACGGGCAGTATTGCCTTGCCGGTGACCGCTTTGCCGGAGCCATACTCCTGACCGAAATGCTCACCTGGTGCGACCCCGTTGTGCGCGCATTGATCGCAGACCATAGCGAATCCCTCTTTCAACCCCAGCAACTGCAAACAATCGACAACCCTCTCTGGCAGGCAGTGCGTACTTCATTGTCCGCAATTGATGCCGCGCTCCTTGCTCTCTTCGACCAGGCCTGGGCCCCATCCCAACTGAGCGATTGCCCCGACTTTACGCGCTGGAATCAGTGCCTCGAGCGCATAGCCGCAGCCCCCATCACACGGTAATATTTCACACAATGGTAGGAATCTTATCCAAAACGTTGACTTTTTGTCAGTTGATCGAGTAAAATCACAATTGTTCAATCATTTGTGGAGGTGATTCTTTGCTAGTGAAAAAGCCCTATGCCGAATAAGCGGCGCCTCACATTTCTAGCAAATTGATTTTTAATTTGTATAGTAGTAATGAAAGGCAGAATCGCATGTCAGGTCGCATTATGGTAACCCCCGAGGAACTGCAACAGGCTTCCTCCCAGTTTAATGCCAAAGCCGCGGAACTTGAACAGATGTTGCAATCTGTTCAGTCTCAAATTGAATCGTTGCGTTCAACATGGCAGGGACAGGCCGCAGCTAATTTTGATGCTCTTATGGCCCAGTGGACGCAGGATGTGCAGGGCATTAACCAGGTTCTGAGCCAGGTCAGCCAGCATTTGAATCAGGCTTCTCAAGCCTATTCTGAAACCGATACCAGCATTGCGCGTGGTTTCCAGGCCTGATCGCTCTTCATGTGAAAGAATGCATCGCGCTATAGGGCCGATTCATCGGCCCCATATGGAATCAGTATGCAAACGCTGCTCGTTACAATTATCGGACCTCGACGTACTATTGATCTGGAGATGCCGGGGGAAGTTCCGATCAGGGAATTGATACCGATCATTCTTGCTCTATGTGGGCCAACAGCTGTTTCTGGCCCACATAGAGACCCCTCGATCTGGGGGCCTGGCGTAGTCGACGCGGATAGACCCCTGCCACCGGCCAGTTCTTTAAGCGCCGAGAAACTTGTCAATGGGACCATCTTGCAGCTGCAAGAGCTGCCAGCATGGAGCGCTAACCGGCGTGTATACAAAAAAGCGTTCATGCCCAGGACCATTACTCCTACACTGGCAACCGGCGGCATTGGAGTAAGATGGAGCAAATCTTCCAGAATACGCCGCATGCCGGTGACATTTGCAGTGACCCCCGCCGCGAGGGAGAGAAGATACGCCGCATGGTGCGCCAGATGCGCAAGATCATCGAAGATCGCGCCTTCCAGTTTCGTGAGTGGCGCGTGGATAATATCAATATGTACCGCTTGCGCCGGCAGGAGGGTGAATTTGCCACTGAGCCATTTGGCGATGTCTTTCTGGTCATCGACAACCTCGGTCAACTCCAGCGTGACTTCGAGCAGCTGGACCCTGATATCACCGAGATCATCGCCAACGGCCTCAATTACGGCGTGCATGTCATCCTGGCCACCAATCGCCGCGCCGAAATTCGTCCTAAGGTCTCCGATAACATCGGTATCTATATGGAACTCTACATCAATGATCCCAGCGAGTCCCTTTTCGGCAAGGCCCTTGCTGCCTCCATCCCCCCTGGCGTTCCTGGCCGTGGTCTCTTCAAGGATGCGTTGCAGGAGAAGCTCCAGTTTCAAGCCGCGCTACCCTGGATCAACAGTCGCACTGGCACGATGCAAGACAGCCTGGAGGCCCTTGTCCGGCGCGTGAGTAGAGCATGGACCGGTAAATTCGCCCCGCCTGTCCGTTTGCTCCCGGCCAGTGTCGGATGGCAGGATATTCCTGCCGTCTCCTCCTGGCATTCGGGGGTGCCAGTGGGACTGGATGAATTCCGTCTCGATCCCGTCTACATCGATCTCATGTCCAGCGACCCCCATTTCCTCATCTATGGGGATGCGGAATGCGGCAAAACCACTTTCTTGCGTACCTGGATGGTAGGTCTCAAAAAACGCTATAGCTCTCAGGAGGCGCAGTTCGCCATCGTCGATTACCGCAAGAATCTGCTCGATCTCGCCGAAGGTGACCACCTCTTCGCCTATGCCTGTACGCAGCAGATGGTGAAAGATGCTGTCGACAAACTCAAGAAGGAACTTGAAAAGCGTGTCCCATCGGGCGGAGCGCTCTCACTCGAGCAATTGCGCAAGCCGCAGAAATGGACAGGACCGCATTACTTCGTCTTTGTCGATGATTACGAATCGGTCGTCGGCGCCACGGGCAGTCCGCTGGCTCCATTGCTCGATATGCTGCTCAATGGGCATGATCTTGGATTGCATCTCATCCTGGCGCGGCGTGTTGGAGGCGCCAGCCGTGCCGCTTTTGAGTCTATCCTGCAGCGCTTGAGAGAAATGAGCAGCCCCGGTCTGATTATGAGCGGTGATCCACAGGAAGGCGCCTTGATTGGCACTCAACGTGCCAGCGCTCAACCGCTGGGACGCGGCTATTATATCCGGCGCAACCAACCCCCAACATTGATACAGGGAATTTTGACCACGCCGGAACTCGTAGGCCCGTAGGGGCCGATTGATCGCGCCCAGCGCCGATTGATCGGTCTTGTGGTCGCCCGCTTGCTAAATAGAAAGGAAACACCATGCCTGTCGAGGGAACCCATATTGATATTACCCCCGCGCACCTGCGCGATACCGCATCCCTTTTCTATAAGGCCTCGCAAGATACGTTGCTCCTGCTGGAGGACCTCAATGGGACTGCGCAACAACTCATCGATGATATGTATACCGAACTGCACCAGTCACCCGGTGCTCTCCAGGTGCTTTGCAACCGCTGGCGTGAGGCCACTCTCAGCCTCAGCAATGCGCTTGAACTGGTAGCGAAGAATCTTAGTGTGGCCGCTGACAATTTCGAGGCAACGGATCGCAACGTCATGCCGTAGGGAAGCAGAGGAGAAAAACATGGCAGATATCGCCAAGTTGGCGTATATAGCAGGCGAACTGCAATCCAGAGCCGGCGCCTTCACTAATGCCGCCGAGTCCTTGCGGCAGCAAGCTACCCGGCTCAACTGGGCCTCGCAGGGGCTTACAAATGGCTCCTGGGCCGGACAGGGCAGCCAGGCCTTCCAGAACGCCTGGAACCTCTATCATCGCGACACGACAAAGGCTGCCGATGCCCTTGATAGCACGGCCCAGACCCTGACCACCCTGGCCGGTCGTCTCAACGAGCAGGTGCAGGCCATGTATCATGCTCAGGAACTCGCGGCAATCGGTATGGGCGCGGCAGCGGTGGCGATGGCAGCTGCCGCGCAAGTAGCGATCTTCAGCGCCGACTTTGAAATAGGCTCCATACTAGATGCCATCACCGGCGGCATACGGGTAAGCAACGAACTGCTAACGTTACTCGAAAATCCAGGAGTGCAGTCGGAGATCAACGACTTCCTTTCCTCGTGGCAGTATGATCCCGCCGAGGGGAAAGTCGGTTTTAGCGTCGATGGCTCCATCTGGCAGCCGGTAGAAGATCAGCGTGTTGGAGATCTTGATGGCGTTCCTGCCAGCAACGACTTGTCAGTAAAGGTTGGCTATAGCAAACTTGAACTTGGTATGGAACCAGGGGATAATGGAGAGACAGGTGTGGCTTTCGGTGGCGAACTCGCGTTGTTGAACATCTCCGATGAAGCCCGTCTTGGCTCGGAAAACTTAGCATTGACGGCCAGCTCGGAAACGGAGGCGCTGGGCGTTGATGGAGAACTCGGCTGGCACGATAACTCATTAGGCGCGACAATCGGAGGAACCTGGATCTCCGAAACGGGCAGCATTGGAGCAGATATCGGCGGCGTCAATGTCGGTGTCAATGCCACTATTGGCCTGAAGGCAGAACTGGGATTCGAGATAGGCGAGAAGACAGAAATCAAATTGCCATTCATCTCGTTTGGTTTCTCGTTTTAGGCCCGTAGGGGCAGCGGCTGGCGCCTGTCCTATCCAACTTGCGCCATCCTTCTTTTGAAGAGAAAAGGTACTCAAATGAACGAACTATTCCTGAATCAAGCCGAATTACTTGCCGCGTTGGATGCCGTCTCCGCGCGGGCGCTGGTCAGCATTCGCCGGGCGAAGCTGTTTCCCGCGGATATGGATGAACGCAGGGCTGTCCTCGAACGAGGAACGGAGTCCCTGAAGCAGCGCGGGATGCTCCACACTGATACAGATGGCAGGCCTGTGCTGGATGTCCAACTGGCCCCAATCATCAGCACCATGGCATTTCCGGGCATAGCAATCGCTGTTCTTACCAACGATCAGCAGGCCGGTCTAAGGCTCCTCTGGTTCTACCAGGCGGAAGGTCATATAATTGAACATGGCATGACGCGCCAGAAACTTCATCACATCACCGAATTACCGGATGTTTCCGCGCTGATTGCGCGTATCCAGGCATTCCTTGCTGTAAAGCTTGCTTCTGACGCGGTTACAAAGGCGGAGCCAGAAACAAGCCTGGAGATGCAGCAGGAGGTATTCTTTACGGTGAAGCGACTCGCCGAGCAACACGAGCTTGAACGCGCAAAAGAGCTACTGCATAGCAGCGGGTTTGCTGCCGGCGATACAGATGCGCTGCTAAAAGTGCTCGAGCAGCCGCTGGCGGCGGGCAATATCGCTCTTTTGCGCTGCGCCCCTGAGAGCGAAACCATCGTTGACGGGCGTAATCTCGCCCTGTTGCAAGATGGACGAGCCGCCTGGTCCGCGCGGCAAAAAGTGCCGGGAGAGCCGGTGCTGGTGGTGGAAACAACCGCTGCCACCGCCATCAAAGAACAATTACGCGCCTACCTGGAAGAATTAGCTCAGGTCTAAGCGAAGGGCAAAATCAAGTCAAAACAAAACAGGCCATCATATTCTCGTTACAGGAATAAACATCTCTATGCGCGCGCTCGTATACCACAACCATACATTGACATTAAAAAAAGACTATCAGCTGCCTGTACTGAGACCTGGCGAAGCGCTCGTCCGTGTCCTGCTCGCCGGCATCTGCAACACCGACCTGGAAATCACGCGCGGCTACCTGGATTTTCAAGGTGTGTTGGGGCATGAATTTGTTGGCGTCGTCGAGGATATTCGCGAAACACCGGGTGCTTCATCGGGCGCATCGTTGATTGGGCAACGCGTGGTTGGCGAGATCAACGCCGCCTGCCACCGTGCTGATTGTTTTTATTGCCAGCAAAACATGCCTACACATTGCCCCAACCGCAGCACACTGGGCATCGTCAATCGTGATGGAGCGTTCGCGGACTACCTGGCGCTGCCCATCGAAAATCTACATCCCGTGCCAGAAAATGTCAGCGACGAGGAGGCCGTGTTCGTGGAACCCCTCGCCGCCAATTTTGAAATTCTGGAGCAGGTACATCTGAAACCAACGGACAGCGTCATCATTCTTGGTGATGGCAAAATGGGTCAACTGGCAGTACAGGTTCTCGCCTTAAGTGGTTGCGAACTCATGATGGTAGGAAAGCACGAGGAGAAACTGGCGCTTGTACGGGCGCGGGGCATAAAGACCTTTTTCGCCGATGCCGTAAGTGCTTTGCTTGAAGGCGGCAGGCGCATAGACCTGGTTGTGGAGTGTACAGGCTCGGCGCAGGGATTAGCAATGGCTATGCAGTTAGTACGCCCGCGCGGCACTATCGTTTTAAAAAGCACATGCTGAATTTTACACCCCTTTTGACCCTACTCCTATCATGACATTCCTGCAAAGAATTCTCGGTAAAGCCGCTTAATAACTGCCAGGGGAATCATCCCCTGGCTTTGTGTTTGTCTCTTGTCTGTGACCTGGAAAGGAATATGCCCCAGTGAAGCACTTTACCAGTATCGAGAAACTCGACATGGGTATCTTGTACATATTGGAACTCGGATCGAGTTTGTCGGTCCTTTTATTGGCCTTCGGACTTATCGCAAGTATGGCGAATGTCTTGACGAAAGGCGCAGTACTTACCGACAACATCTTTATGCAGCGGGTATGGGCATGGACGCAGTGTATTGCCATCGATGCAAGCGTCGCAGGCACTGTTATTCGCACATTCCGCTACTACCAGGAGGGCGAAAAGGTAAAGACCTGGCTCTATGGATTATTATCTGTACTCCTTTTATTCACAGCGGCGATCGTTTCCAACATTGAAAGCGTTCAGCAGACTCTTAACCTGACGCTCGCTACCGCCTATGTGCATGTGTTTATTCCCGTTGAGGTGCTTATCTGGATTCGATCAATCGCCATCGTGCTTATCATTGTTGCCCATGCTATGCGGCATGTCCATATGACAAAGCCAGTCCCTACACCACAGCCAGAGTTGATACAGCAATCCGCGCCTGGCCTTGTACTTACGCCCGAATTAATAGAGACACTGCGGGTCCTGCTGGCGCAAACAACCGTTTCTGAGGAACACCCGGCAGAGCAGGCATTGCCGCAGCCGAAGTATGAGAAGCGAACTACATATGAGCCGGCTACAAGCAATGAAGATGAACGAGGAGCAGGGAACTTCGAGCGTGTGGAACAATACGTAGCGGATCATCCAGATGCAAAAGTCCGTGAGGTTGCCAGGGCTTTGACAATCAGCGTCAGCACCGCCAATAAATGGATGACGCGCGTCAAAGACAAGTGTTTGCGGGAGGACCAGCATGCATAGTGCGTGAGTAGGGAGGGTAGAGCAGAGAAGAATCCGGCTGGGAGACGTGCTATACTGAACGGGAGAAAACGCCGGAAAGAATGTTGTCCAGGAAGAGAAGACGAGGAGGGATATCATGCGAGCATTGGTGTGCCGAGAAACTGGTATTATGCTTGATCGCAACTATCCTCTGCCAGCCCCGGCAGATGGCGAAGCCCTTATTCGAGTCTTATTGTCGGGCATCTGCAACACCGATCTGGAGATTGTGAGTGGCTATATGGGCTTTCGGGGTGTGCTGGGGCATGAATTTGTAGGCGTGGTGGAGGAAGTTTACGGCTCTGTTGCCCAGGAACGGTTTAAGCATCTGCTAGGAAAGCGTGTGGTTGGCGAAATTAATGCTACCTGCCGCCGTCCTGATTGCTGGTACTGCCAGCGTGGGATGCAGACCCATTGTCCACATCGCACTACGCTCGGCATTGTCAACCGTGACGGTGCTTTCGCTGACTATCTGATGTTGCCCGTAGAGAATTTACACCTTGTGCCTGACCAGGTGAGCGATGAAGAGGCCGTCTTTGTTGAGCCTCTGGCGGCCAATCTCGAGATATTGGAGCAGGTGCATATACAGCCAACATCTTCCGTCGTTGTGCTGGGCGACGGCAAAATGGGCCAGCTGGCGGCACAGGTACTGACATTGAGTGGTTGCGAGGTGACGATGGTAGGGAAGCACAAGGAGAAACTGGCACTGATAGAAAAGCATGGAGTACGTAC
Organism: Ktedonobacteraceae bacterium; assembly: GCA_035294305.1. Taxonomy (GTDB): domain Bacteria; phylum Chloroflexota; class Ktedonobacteria; order Ktedonobacterales; family Ktedonobacteraceae; genus DASRBN01. Next base: position 114,642 of record DATGLD010000001.1, read on the forward strand.
CTATCTGCTTGATGATGCGGAGCGTTTTGCATTAGAGAACGGGCGGCGTGCAGACATCGTTGTGGAGTGTACTGGATCGGCGCAGGGGTTAGAGTTGGCGCTGCGCATAGTCCGAGCCAGAGGAGTTCTTATTCTAAAAAGTACCGTCTCAGGTATGAGTTCGTTACACCTGGCTCCCATCGTCATCGACGAGATTCGCGTGCAGGGATCGCGCTGCGGCCCGTTTGGCCCCGCGCTGCGCGCTTTGAGCCGGAAACTTGTCAATGTACATTCCTTAATTAATGCGTGTTATGCACTTGACGAAGGGCCAGCCGCTTTCAAACGCGCTGAGCAACAGGGCGTGTTGAAGGTGCTTTTAAAACCGTAGGTATTCGTTTTCAGTTTCATAATCACGCATCCTCAGCTCTCTGCGCATTTCGGCGGAACGCTGCTCGCTGGCAATCTGCTGATCCATTCGCCTCACATACGCTGCCGCGAATGCCCTGACCTTCGGGCGACTATCCTCCAGCC
>DATGLD010000002.1:0-3862 GCA_035294305.1 Ktedonobacteraceae bacterium
AGTTTGTCACGACCTCTCATGCGACGGCTGTTGCCTGCGGCAACAATGACGACGGCTGACCTGTCTTGCATAGCAGTCCTTATAGGCTAGATTTGCTTCTGTTTGGTGGACGGCTGTGACGCGGGTGTAGATGTCAGGCCATTCATCTGTTTCGGGTGGGCGAAGACCATGCGACCTGCGACGGTTTGTAACACGCGCGTGACCGTGACCTCAATTGTGGTGTTCATGAACTGGCGTCCATTCTCTACCACGATCATTGTACCATCGTCCAGATAACCCACGCCCTGGCCTAATTCTTTGCCATCCTGCATAATTTTGATCATGATATCCTCGCCGGGGAGCAGGACGGGTTTGATGGCGTTGGCAAGCTCATTGATATTGAGAACCTTGACACCCTGAAGTTCCGCTACGCGATTCAAGTTGAAGTCGTTGGTAATGATGGGGCAATGGATGAGGCGTGCTATTTTGACCAGCTTACCATCCACCTCAGCAATACCATCCACGTCGGCATCGGTAATTTCAACGGGGACGCTGGCGTCTTTTTGCAGATCATTCAAGATTTCAAGTCCGCGCCGTCCGCGATTACGCCGCATAGTGTCGGCGGAGTCGGCGATGCGTTGTAGTTCGTTGAGGACGAAGCGCGGTACAACCAGTGTACCATTGATAAAGCCGGTCTGGCTGATGTCTTTAATGCGCCCATCGATGATAGCGCTGGTGTCAAGCAGGATGGGGTTGGTCGCGTGAATCGGCAAGGTTGGCTCCTTCTCTTTTTCTTTTTCTTTCTCGCGTTCGCGTTCGCGCTCCTTGCCCCGCTCGCGTTCTTTCTCGGCGCGTTCGTTGCGTTCTTCGTCGCGGTCACGGCCCCGGCGCATAAAGGCGGCTTGAAAGAGATGGGCGATTTCGGTTTTACGGATCACGGCGATCATCACGCCGAGGTAGCCGAACAGGACTGCGCCCACGAAGGGCAATATCTGGCCCCAGAGCGCGGGCAGGTCTCTAAGTGGAATTGCCAGGAGGGCAGAGATGATGAGGCCGATGGTCAGGCCCAGGCAGGCCGCGATGAGATCGCTGACGGCGGTGCGGTGAATGGTATCGCTCATCCACCGGTAGGGAACGACGGTAATGTAAGGAGTGATGATAAAAGCGATAATTGCTGCGACCACGCCGATAATGATAACCCAGGTCAGGTTAGCGGGCAATGACTGGCGGTCGAAGAAATAAAGCCCGGCAATGACGGCGATGGCGACGAGACACCCGATAATGCGTGCAATATTTTTCACTGACATCCCTGCATCCTCCGAAGCAGTACACTGATAACGTGTGCGCTATGCTCAAGAGGGCTATCTCGCTGGTGGTCGGATTGGGCGAGCCAGGGTATGAAGGATAAAATTGGATGAGTGCGAATACTATCATCTCGCCTGACGATACCGATCCTGGTGGCAAGGCCCCTTGAACTGTACGACTCTCATATCAATAGTGCAGTATACACCTTTCCGGTATTGAAATCAATAGCTGTGTTATAATCCTGGGTATTTCAGGGGATATACCCCTTCTTTACCAGGTATACGAACAGGTCTACGAAAAGTGGCAACGAATTTTAGCTTGTTCGCATGATCCTCTGGTCTGATACCCTTTGTGGGTATCACTATATATCGAGTCAGGAGTTCAGGGCGATTTCCAGGGCGACGGCCAGTGAACTGGCGGTCAATATTTTAAAATCGGCAGGTAGTCCGGCTTCGGCCAGTTCGGCCTTGATGTGGGAACCTTGACCGGCTTTGGGGATCAGGCAGCTTTTGAAGCCTAGTTTGGCGGCCTCGCGCACGCGGATGGCGAGGCGACTTACGGCGCGTAACTCACCGGCCAGGCCGACCTCGCCCACGAGGGCCAGGTCGGGAGGAATACGTTTCTCGCGGTAGCTGGATGCGATGGCGGCGGCCACTCCCAGGTCGATGGCAGGCTCTTCCAATGAGAAGCCGCCGACCACGTTAGCGTAGACATCGTGATTGTTGACGGAAAGTCCTACTCGCTTGGTCAGTACGGCTAGAAGCATGAGCAGGCGGTTGTATTCGATGCCGTTGGTGGTATAGCGCGCGTTGCCATAGTTGCTGGGTGCAACCAGGGCCTGTACCTCAACCAGAATGGGGCGTGTACCTTCCATGCTAACGACGACGGCGGAGCCAGTGGCCCCGACGGCGCGGTCGGCCAGGAAGACGGCGGAGGGGTTGGGTACCTCGATCATTCCTTCGCCCTGCATCTCGAAAACGCCGACCTCGTGAGTCGCGCCGAAGCGGTTTTTGACGCCGCGCAGGAGTCGATAGGAGTGATAGCGTTCACCCTCAAGATACAAGACGGTATCGGCGATATGTTCCAGCGCTTTCGGGCCGGCCACGACCCCTTCTTTTGTGACGTGTCCAATGATGAAAATGGGAATGTGCGTGTTTTTTGCCAGTTGCATCAACTGGAAAGTGCATTCGCGTACCTGGCTGATGCTGCCGGGCGCGGCGGTCAGATGTGAGGCGAAAACGGTTTGGATGGAGTCAACGATGACCAGCGCGGGTTTAAGGCGCTGAATGGCCTCATTGATAGTATCCAGTTCGATAGCGGAGAGCAAATACAGGCGTTCGCCAGTGATACCCAGGCGCTCGGCGCGCATTTTGACCTGTTCAATCGATTCCTCGCCGGAGACATAGAGAACCGGCCCTACCTCTCTGGCGATAGCGCCGGAAACCTGGAGCAGGAGGGTTGATTTACCGATACCGGGTTCACCCCCGATGAGCGTGAGAGAACCGGCGACGAGGCCACCGCCAAGAACGCGATCCATCTCTGCGGAGCCGACCGAGATACGAGTCTGTGCGAGCGGCTGGATAGCGGGTAAAGCGAGCGGTATCTGTGTGCCCGCCGCTGTAGCGCTGCTTGTGGTCTGACGTCGCTGCTGAGCAGCAGTTGCGGGTATTTCAGTGGTTTCTTCTAATGAGTTCCATGCACCACAATCAGGGCACTTACCCATCCACTTACTTTGTTCGCTACCACACTGTTGACAGACATATTTGACACGGAGTTTTGCCATAGATGAATATCACAGGAACAGGATATTACAAAAAAAGGGGCGTGACAGTCTCACGCCCCTCGTGTGTGTCACTCAGGCTTCGCTGCTGGTGCTGCCGCTATCGCCGCCTGCCGACAGGGCTGCTTCCGGGGCAGCGGGTGCCGGAAGTTGTTCGATGCGGTTGCGTGCCTTCAGCACAATATCGTCATTCTCGACAACTGCTTCAACCAGATCGCCGGGTTGGAACTTGCCTTGCAACAGACCTTCTGCCAGTTGGTCTTCGATCATGCGCTGGATGGTGCGGCGCAGAGGGCGCGCACCATACTGTGGATCGAAGCCCTTCTCGATCAGGAAGTCCTTTGCGCTTTGTGGCACCACCAGCTCGATCTGCTGTTCAGTCAATTGTGTACGTACACGATTGAGGAGCAGTTCGACGATAGAGTACATCTCCTCCAGACGCAGGGAGTGGAAGACGATGACCTCGTCGATACGGTTCAGGAACTCCGGCTTGAAGGTGTTCTTCAGTTCGCCGAGGACTTTGTTCTTCATGGCCTCGTATTCGCTCTGGTTGGCTTTCTCCTTGTCTTTCGACTGGCGGAAGCCGATGGAGGCCTCCTTATTCAGAAGTGTGGCACCCACGTTCGAGGTCATGATAATGATGGTGTTGCGGAAGTCAACCGTGCGACCTTTAGCGTCCGTCAGCTTGCCATCTTCAAGGATTTGCAGCAGCATGTTGAAGACATCCGGGTGTGCCTTCTCGATTTCGTCGAGCAGGATCACGCTGTAAGACTTGCGGCGTACCGCTTCGGTCAACTG
>DATGLD010000003.1:0-8382 GCA_035294305.1 Ktedonobacteraceae bacterium
CGGCAATGATCAGATTCCCATACACGATGAGATCGAGTTAGAGATGCTGTTGTAGAACTTCTTACGCTCCACAATAGCCGGCGGGAGATTGTTAGTATGAGTGGAGAGACAAACGACTTCGGACTGCTGGCGAGAAATGAACCAAGGACCTTTTCTAATCTGTTGCTTGCGATTATGCTGAAAGCGGAATGTCTAAATATTCCGCCTCGGTCTGAGACTGAGGAAGAGGCAAGTTTTCTTCGCGCATCATCTGAAGATGCTCTTGTAAGGCTTCTTTCATGAGTCGCTCTACCTCTTCTCTGCTATCTGCAACAGCTACACAGCCAGGTACATCAGGGGAGTAAGCGCCATATGTGTTTTCACCTTTTTCAATGATGACCAGGATTCTTGCCATCTCAATCCTCTTTTCCTATCTGGGCTTGTTTAAAGACACTGAGCAATGTTCCAGGTGGCATATCCTTTCCAGGATGTCCAGATATCGTTACTATTCCCTTTTTGCTTGGATGCTTATAATGTCTATGATCTCCACGTATCCGCGCAAGATACCAACCATCAGCTTCTATGCGCTTGATAACATCACGTACTTTCACACAAACGGCCTCGTTTCTTCCGTCCTTCCTCAAGGAGTATACTACATGTATAGAAAATGCGCTAGAGAGGTTTGGTTAACGTCAAATAGACAGGATAAGCTCTGTGCAGTATCTCTGGACTGAATCTGGTGGCCATGCCGAATGAGTGAACTACACAGAATCCAGCCCAGAGTATACTTGACATACTTACATCAGGCGTTTAAAGCTGATGAAGGCTTATCTAAGTTGCTTCTAAGTTGCTCCTGGTCTTACTCGCGAAGGTCACTTACAAGATCACGAGATGTATTCAAACCGCCCCGGAGCAGTAATCAGGCAATGGGCCGGTGAACTTGTCGGAGTGAATCAGTTGCGCCAGGCAGCGCAGCCCCTCTACCAGCCGTGGGCCAGGATGTTGCATGATATTGACGTTGATGCGGTACACGTGGTGTAGTTTGACTGCGTCAATGTTGCCCCAGTTGGGCCGCTGGTAGACTAGCGCGGGATTGCCGCCGTAGGCGGGGTCTTCAGTAAGAATGATAAACTGGGGATTGGCGGCGATAATGGCTTCATCCGTCACCTGCGGGTAGCCGCTGTTAGTACTGTCGTCATGGAAGATGTTAATGCCATTGGCATCTTGCAGCAGTTCATCGCCAAATGAGCCACCGCCAAAGACGTAGGGTTTTCCTGGCGTGCTATCATCTACTTCGAGCAGCACTCGTGGAGCAGTAGTACCTGCCACTGCCGTCTTAATGGCCTGAATTTGCTGCTGTAGTTGATTCACGAGTGCCTGGGCTGTGTTCTCGGTGAATGTCAGACGGCCCACAAGCAGGATTTGTTGCAGCGATTGAGAGAAATTGGAGAGCGGCAGATCGACAACGTGCAGGCCGGCGTTCGCGAGCTGGGAATCGTAATCTTTCGTCTCTCCACCATAGCTGAGTACCAGGTCGGGTTTGAGCGCGATAATCTGCTCGATATTGTATTTTCCGTTCGCGTCTGATACCTTTGGCAGCGACGCCAGCGCCGGTGGATAGCTCGTATAGTAGTCCACTCCAACCACGCGATCTTGTAAATGCAGCGCCCCCAGTATCTCACTGGTGCTTGGCAGGAGTGAAACAATGCGCTTGGGAGCAGTCTGCGGAAAGACAATCGGCGTACCATAGTAATCAAGCGCCGGCGTAGGAGTTGGACTTGCCTGCGAACCGCTCGTTGTCGCTGTTCCCGAACCGCATGCGGTAAACAGGATGCAGAGCCAGCAGAGCAACAAAAGGGACAATCGGAAGCTGAAAGGGCGGGAAAACATCGAGTTGTAACCTCCAAATTACAACGCTCGTTGTCTCTCGCGGTTTTGGAGGTCAACCAGGGGCCCATACAGGCGCCTGCAATCAAGTATCGAATCTCTTCACGGTGGCTGTAGATAGCGCCCTGGCAGCTCGCTCCTCTTACGCGAAGGATCGTGAGCATAGCTCACCGGGCAGGTCTCCTGGCTTCTGGCTTCAATCGTCGCTCATCCTGCCTTCCCATTCCATTGCGGAACAGTGGCTTGATCTCTTTTCTAAGAGAGGATGAGCAACTCACCAGTTACAGTAGCGCGTGAGACTGCGCCGGAATTGCACCGGCCTTCCCTATTCTGCCTCTAACTCAGGCCACCCGGTGGGAACAAAAGTTATGCTGGTAATATACGCACGGTGCAGCGTCGATGTCAACGGCTCACAGCATAGCTTCCTGGTGCAGCCTCTTGATATCTACCGCCAGACCTGCCACCATCAGGTAGACGCGATCAGCGGCCCTGGCCAGTCGCTGATTGACGTAGCCAAGCGTATCGCGGTAGATTCGTCCGAGCGGGTAAGCCGGGACGATGCCAAGCCCAACCTCGTTGGAGACGAGGATGAGCGTTTTGCCCGCCTGCGCGTTCTGGATAGTAGCGATCAGCTCCTCGATGTGTTGCATAGACTGTTCATCGAACAGGCTGCTCGTGATACGCTCTTCCTCGTTTCCCTGAACTTCATGCCCGTTCTCTCCTGGCTGCTGCAACAATATATTTGACAACCAGAGCGTCACGCATTCCAGAATCGCCACATCCGCCAACTTATATGCCTGCCATAGCGCTCCGGCCAGGTCAAGCGGTTCCTCGATTGTAAGCCATTCCTGAGGACGAGATGCGCGGTGGCGCGTAATTCGCTCGCGCATCTCGTCGTCACCGCTTGTAGCAGTGGCGATGAAGGCGACGGTTTTGCCACTGCCGGCAGCCAGGCGTTCCGCGAACGCACTCTTACCACTGCGCGCGCCTCCCAGTATCAATATCAATCGCGGGGGAATGTTGTTTTCGGAAGACATGCTGAAATTTTCTCCTGTCTATGGTTCCAGTAGCCCCACCCTGTGCGCGATAATAGACCTGAACAAATGAGCTTAGGAATCCTGCAACGGCGTTCCGTAGGGCCAGCGGCTTGTCCCTGTCCTTGCCGGGGTGTGTAGGACAGGGACAAGCCGCTGGCCCTACACGTGGATTTCCTCACTATTTTATTCAAGTCTATTATCAGTTCCTACTGCTCTCATACTTATGCTCGCAGCATGACCAGCAGTAGCAGGGCCATGATCTCCGCCACTTCCTCGATAGCACCATAGGTGTCGCCTGTCAGCCCTCCGATGCTCTGAGTAATCCAGAAGCCCAGGAGCAGCACTGTGATGTTTACTGCCACCCAGACGATCAGCCCCAACAATTGACCCACTATGAGTACGATGACAAACGAGATGATACCTGCCAGCAGCAGGCGCCTGCCGGTAATCGCCTGGTGGTACGCAGCGCCTAAACCCGTTGGACGCGCGCTGGGAAAAAGGCCCAGCGCCACGACCATTGCCCAGCGTGCCGAGGGTAGCGCTATCAATAGCACCATAGGAAGCGCGGATAATCTTACACTGGTCAGCAGCGCGAATTTGAGCAGCAGAATACATATTGCGGCCAGTACGCCAAAACTACCTACGCGACTATCACGCATGATCTCCAGTTTGCGCTCGCGCGTCCTGCCACCAAAAAGTCCATCGCATGTATCCATCAGTCCATCCAGGTGCAATCCGCCGGTGAGGATTACCAGGGCGACAACCAGCAGCGCCGCCAGAACAAGTCGCGGGACGCGTGGAGCGGGTGGCAACGTTAGCAACGAGAGGATCAACGCCAGCAGCAGTCCCACGACTGGAAAGTATTCACAGCCGGTCACGACCTGTGGTTTGCCCTTATCCTTCTCGAAAAGCTCGCTACTTCCCGGCACAGGCAGCAGAGAAAGGAAGCGCACAGCAGCCGCAAATTCTCTATACTGGCTCAGAAGCACACGTTTGATACGCTGTAGAGGATGCTGGTTATCCATGCCTATCTCGTTTTTCGCGCTATGACCTTATAGTAAACGGAGCTTGAACGTTCAGCAAGGCAAGTATCGCCCGTGGTTCAGATTCTTCGCTGCGCTCAGAATGACATGACCCCTGGCCATTATGACTGCGAGGCATGTCATTCTTCGCTGCGCTCAGAATCCCTGAACCGGGCGGGAGATCAATGGCGCTGATTGAGCCGGGATCGAGCCGTAATTGCCACTGGCGCGATAGCGACATTCCCAGCAGGCTGCATAGCAGTATACGCAGCGGACCACCGTGGCTAACAATCACTATATCGCCTGCCGGTGATGCATTGTCATGCAGCATAGCTGATAGCGCATCTGTTACTCGTTGCTTCAAATGAAGCAGTGATTCGCCATGAGGGGGAGCATGATGTTCGGGATCGGTAAAGAACGCAAGGTGGTCTTTGAATTGTTCCACAATCTGCGTGTAGGTGAGCCCTTCCCACGCGCCAAAGTCCATTTCGCGCCACGCGGCAGATACCTTGATCTGTACCACCTGAGTTCTTCGGCCTGCGATGATCTCTGCTGTCTCACGCGCCCTCAGCAGGTCGCTGGTGTAAATAGCGGCAATGCTCGCTTGCTGTAACTGTTCCGCAACCCAGAGGGCCTGTTGCCGTCCCTGTGCCGCAAGCGGAATATCGCTATGGCCGCAGTACCTTTGCTGTAAGTTCCACCCGGTGAGTCCATGCCTCACGAGCCACAGGCGGCGGACTTCCTGCCCATCGCCTCCTTGTCTTGCTGAAATGTTTTATCGCTCCTCATCTTTTTCCTGCTGGACTTCTACCGGCAAGCCATTATAGAATGCACAGGGATATGTGTCAACGAAATAAGGATAACAACCGTATGAGACAAAAAATACTTGACCGGGCGTTAAGCGTAACACCCCTTGATATGGCGGCGATGGAGCAGGCCCGTTCTCGCCAGCAACAGCTTACAAAACCTGCCGGCAGCCTGGGGAAACTTGAAGACATCGCTATTCAAGTGGCCGGCATCACCGGGCAACCACTACCGGATATCAAGCACAAGGCCGTTATTGTTATGGCCGGGGATCATGGTGTGGCCAGAGAAGGAGTGAGCGCTTATCCCGCCGACGTGACGCCACAGATGGTGCATAATTTCTTGCGCGGCGGCGCTGCTATCAATGCTCTGGCTCGCGCAGCCGGGGCAAGGGTAATCGTCGTAGATATAGGCGTGGCAGCTGAACTCGCTCATCCTAACTTGATTTCGCGCAAAGTGGCCCCCGGCACGGCCAGTTTCTCGCTCGGACCGGCCATGACCGAGGTACAAATGCTGGAAGCAGTCCAGGTTGGTATCGATGTCTTTGATGAGCAATTGAAGCAAGGCATCGATCTCGTCGCGACAGGAGATATGGGCATCGGTAACACAACGGCTTCGAGCGCAATTACGTCGGTGTTGCTCCAAACGCCTGCCGCGCTGGTCACTGGACGCGGGACGGGGATCAATGATGAGCAACTGGCGCACAAGGTACAGGTGATCGAAAAAGCCATCGAACGTAACGCTCCCGATCCAAAGGACCCGCTCGACGTGCTGATGAAAGTCGGCGGATTAGAAATTGCGGGCCTCGCTGGTGTGATAATCGCTGCTGCCTCGCGCCGCGTACCCGTAGTAATCGATGGTTTTATTTCCGGTGCTGCGGCCCTCATCGCATGTGAACTCAATCCACGGATAGGCGCCTACCTGTTCGCCGGTCATGTCTCAGTAGAACAAGGGCATCGCCTGATTCTCTCGAAGCTCGGCCTCTCCCCGCTGCTCGATCTGCAGCTCCGGCTTGGCGAAGGGACGGGCGCGGTGCTAGCAATGAGCATCATCGAGGCCGCTCTACGCGCGCACCGCGAGATGGCGACTTTTGCCGAGGCGGGAGTGAGTATGAAGGAAGAGGAGTAGAGAATCCATCATGCACATCACCATCATCTGCATCCCCTATCAAGTCGATGTTACCCATTGGGGATATGCCAACGGGCCACAGGCATTCCTCTTGCTGACCAGAGAGGGCATCTGGGGAAATAAGGTATTCTTCCTATTAATTTGCCGTCTCTGATCAGGTAGGAAAGAATAGATTAATGGCGAACAATTCGATTGTACAGGTTCTAAGCAGAAAGGAAATTTCCTCATGTCATCTCAACTGGGACTTTTGATGTTGCTGGTCAAAGATGTACCGCGTTCGAAAACCTTTTATACGGAAAATCTGGGACTGGAAGTAGTTCCCGAATTTTCGGGGGATGAATTTGTAATGATGCGCTCGCGCAGCGGGGGAACCAGTATTGCCTTGCAGCAGACCACTGGAGAAAGCTATGGCGTTCCGCTGGCGCATGGCGGTATCATTCCAGGTTTTGAAGTCGAGGATGCCGACTCGCTTTACCAGCAGTGGAAAGCACAATCGATTGAGCTTGTAGGTGAGGTCATCGATATAGGGGCCGGGCGCAGCTTCACGGCCAGGGGATGTAAATTACGGTTGTCAAGTCGGCGAAATTCCGGTGTAAAAACCGGCACCTAACTCATTCCTTTCCGGGACTCCCTGAGAGGGGAAGCTCCGGCTTGGCGGTCAGCGTGACCGGCTCTTTCCCACGAAGGCGGTACGAGGTGCCTCGTAAGTAAAAGACCTCTCCTTGATGCAACAAGCGATCGATCATCGCCATCATCAAGGCAGTATCTCCCACGAGTTCGCCCCAGTTCGCCAGACTCTTGTTCGAGGTAATGATGGTGGCTCCTTTCTGATAGCGTCCGGCAATCAGCTCGTAGAGCACCGGACCGACTTGTGGCTCCAGGGCCAGATAGCCAAACTCATCGAGGATGAGCACGTCACATTTGATGAGTGGCTCAATGAGCTTGGCGACCTGCGTGCGGGAAGCCGCCTCCAACACGGCATTGACGAGTTGCTGGGCGACCACAAAGCGCACGCTGTAGCCCAACTGCACCATTTTGGTCCCCAACGCAATCGCCAGATGGGTTTTCCCCAGCCCGCTCGCCCCAATGAGCAAGAGCGAGCAGGCTCCCGTCACGAAGCTGCTGTCGAAGTAGCGCAAGATGACCGGGCGTTTGAGTTCCGGTCGCGCCGAGAAATCAAACTGCTCAATGGTGGCGGCGTAGGGAAAGCCCGCCTGTTTCATCTTGCGCCGCAGCACGTTCTCCTGCCGCGCCAGCAGCTCTTCGGTCACCAGCTGCTCCAGGCATTCGGCGTAGGAGAGATTGCTCTGCGCGGCCTGCTCGATCCAGCTCGCATAAATCTGGCGGATGCGCCCCAACTTGAGCGCGGTCAATTTCTGATCCAGCGACTCACTCATGGCCGTCCTCCTCGTGAGGGTGAAAGCTCTGCTCCCACACTGTCGCGGTTGGCAACGTAGTACTCATACTGGGCCAGATCTCGCTCGACCTCGTGCTGTGCCGGAACTGCCGACAGCAGTGCAGAAAGATCCACTTCCGCCGTTTCCCCCGGCGCGACTTGCCGCGGCAGGCTCAGAATGGCCTGCACATATTCTGCGCCGTACATCTGCTGTTCCGCCGCCAGTTCCAGCGCAGCCAGAAAATCGCCGCGGCGGCTTTCCTGCGCCGTTGTATACAGCACGGTGATCTGCTGCGTCATGTCGGCGTGCCGCCGCTGACAGAGCTCGCGCACATATAGGGTCGCAGCTTCTCCCAGCCCACAGAGCCAGTCGCGGTAGACCATCACGCGTGCGCGTGGCTTAGTGGCAAAGGCCGCCTCAAAATGGGCCGGGGTGATGATGCGCTCATGGTGGCCGCGGCTTCTTGGATGGCTGGCGACCAACTCCTGGTCAGCAAACAGCTCGATCCGGTCCAGATGCAGGCGGGCCGTGAGGGCACGCCCAATGAGATGAGCCGGCACGGAGTAGCGGTTGGTTTCGATGCTGACCAGCCCCTCCCGGCTCACGACCACACAGTCGAAGAAGCCGTAGTCGTGAGCCTGCTGCGGCAGCGCGCCAAATTTGCGCTGTTCCTCGGCCAGCCGCTCACAGGGGACCTGGCCGGTGGCAGAACTTTCGCGCTCGGTATTCACCTGGGTGAGCCACTGTTGGCATTGCTCGGCCAGGTCAGCATCGTCATGGAACGTGCGTCCACTCAGAAAATTGGCCTTGACGAATTTGACCAGGTTCTCTACCGACCCTTTCTGGTTGCCCGAGGCCGGCGCACACGCTTCCGGCAGGAATTTGCATTCCGCCGCCAATTTCTGGTAGGCCGGGTTCCAGATCGGCTGATGCCCGTCATCACGCCCCAACACCGCCGTTTTCATAGTGTCGGTCACCACCACCCACGGTACGCCTCCAATAGCCACAAAACAGGCCAGCAGACAGCGCAGCAGCGTCTCTTCCCGCATGTCCTGCTGGAAACTGACAAACATGGCGCGGCTGTATTTGAGCCGCGCCGCGAAAAAGTAGCGCGTCTGGCTCCCTAGA
>DATGLD010000004.1:0-72139 GCA_035294305.1 Ktedonobacteraceae bacterium
GCAGCCATTACCGACGCCCTTGATCAATGTCGCGCAGCAACAAAATATTGGTATCGATTGTTCCGGCGGCTGCTGGCTCAGCCTGCGTATTGCTGCGGGCGTGGAGATTCACCTGCTCGTGCAAACATCTCTACCGGTGAAGGTTGGTTCCTGGGTGTGGGCGCAGGCCACGCTTGCCCGCAAGACCGTGCCTGGTTTCCCAAACTACCCCTATGCCGACCCTACGGCCTCATTCAATGGTATGTCGTTGCGCGCCTGTGATCTACAGGTAGACAATACTCATGATGATAATTCTCTTTCGTGCAGCCAGCTGCTCCCCAACACGATTATCGATGATAATGGCTCCTGGCTGTTTGGAGTCACCGGACCGGGTGCGCTTGATCACTGGGGCTATCCCCTCCATCTCCCCGCTGGTACCCAGGTTATGCTCTGGCTCACGCTCGACAACAACGGCAACCTGGTATTTCACAAGGGGAATCCGGTGTATCGCTATGATGCGACAACGCATGTGTATGTGAAGGTGTGAAGTCAGGAAATAGGTAATTGCTGCTTGACAAGCATTTTGCCTACCTCATGAAAAAAACTGCTCAACATGCGCGGAAAACGTTGGGAGGACCTGGGATGGTAATAGAGCCTGCCCGCGAAAAACGCCACGCGAATGATATTTCCCGCTCTCCAATACTAATACCTCGACTGTGCGTGTGCCAGGATCAGCTATCCAATATTCTTGAACTCCAGCATAAGCGTAGGCATTATACTTCTCGTGCCGATCATAGATAGCTGTACCTGGTGATACGACTTCAACAATAAGATCGGGAGCGCCAATGATCCGATTCTCCTTGATTTTATCGTGGTTGGCATTTAGAATGACAAACACGTCTGGTTGTACAACCATGTTAGGGGTAAGTTCAACATCAACAGGAGCTATAAAAACCCGCCCAAGGTTGACAACTTTGACATAGGCACGGATATAGGAAGCAATCTCAAAGACTGCGTCCTGATGTGCTATATTGGGCGCTGGGGTCATATAGAGAACTCCATTTACGATCTCATACCGCTTACCATCGTTCGGAAGAGCCGCATACTGTTTGTAAGTCCACTCTCCTTGCTCAGGCCCAGGAACCCAATCAGCAGGAATGACTATGGGTAGTCTATCAGAAGTCATTGTCATATCAACCGTGCCTTTCGCCTAAGAAAAAGTTGTCTTCGATCTTACGATAATGGTAACACGGATATGGTTATGCCATAAATATACTACCTTACGAGCGAGGCTTCAAGTGAGTTTGTTGAGGTAAATAGAATGAAGTTTCTTGAAAAACAGGCTGCCGCAAACCGGTTATGAAAATCCGCTGATCTTTATCTGTAAGGACAACGTACAAAAAACATATACGCCAAATTTTTGACGTGCTATACTGGGTTATATCCTTAACTGAACCGTGTGTATTGATGCTTTCACCTGCTGCCCAGGAGGAGGAAATGCGATCATGGGCATGACCAATGATGGCTTGTCGTACTGGCAGGCCGAAACTGACGGCGAATCACTGCTTGAAATCACGATTGGTGATCTTTTAGACCTGCGCGCTCAAGAACATCCCACGAAGGAAGCGCTGGTCTACTCATGCTATCCAGAGTTTGGTGGAGCGCTCGATATTCGCTGGAGCTATGCTGAGTATCGCGAGCGCGTCAATGCCGTAGCTCGTGGCCTGATGGCGCTTGGCTTGGACAAGGGCGAGCATATCGCGATCTGGGCTGCTAATCTCCCGGAATGGCCGCTCATCCAGCTGGCCGCCGCGAAAATCGGCCTGGTATTAGTAACGATCAATCCCCTGCTGCGGGGAGCCGAATTGGAGTATATCCTGAAACAGGGCGACGTCGCCGCCTTATTCTTCATGGCGCAGATACGCGATCACGATTGCCTGGCGACGATACGCTCTATAACGGCTCCCGGGGGGAAAAATGGTGAGGTGATGGGCGAGCGTTTACCCAACCTGCGTTACGTCAGTTTGCTCGGTGCCCCACCACAAGGACTGTTAGAACAACAGGAATGGCGGCCCACGATGTTCCGCGAGATGGCCGCCGGTGGCGCCCAGGTCAGCGCCGGGGCCCTCAAGGAGCGACAGGCGAGCGTTACGCCCACCGACCCGGTGATGATCCTGTACACTTCCGGCACGACCGGCTTTCCCAAGGGAGCGGTTCTCTCACACCTGGCGGTCATAAACATTGGCTGGATCGGAGGCAAGCGCCTGGGGTTCGACCAGGACCTGCGCGGCTGCGTCATTGTGCCATTCTTCCACGTTTTCGGCTGTGTAGGTTTTGTAGTGGCCGCGCTCAGTCAGGGTGGCACAATCTATCCGCTGATCGCTTTTGATCCCCTGAAAGCCCTGCAGATCATCAGCGGCGAGCGTTGCAACTATACCGGCGGAGTTCCTACGATGTTTCTCGCCATGTTGCAGCATCCCGACTTCGATAAGTACGATCTCTCGTCGCTGAAAATGATACTTTGTGGAGGCGCCCCCGTACCCGTTGCCTTGATGGAAGCAGTAAAAGAGCGCATGGGCGCCGATGTAGCGATTACCTTTGGCCAGACCGAAAGCACAGGCGGTTTCACTGTGACGTTCCCGGAAGATCCATTTGAACTCAAGGCGGCAACAGTAGGCGTGCCGCAGCCGTATGTCGATGTCAAGATCATTGATCCCGCGACGGGGCAGGTTGTTCCATGCGGGGAGCGCGGCGAGATTTGCTGCCGTGGCTACCTGGTAATGCAGGGTTACTACAACATGCAGGAAAAAACTGCCGAAGTTGTTGACGCTGATGGCTGGCTGCATACGGGCGACCTGGCGACGATGGATACACGCGGCTACGTCAATATCGTGGGTCGTCTCAAAGAAATGGTGATCCGCGGCGGCGAGAACATTTTCCCGCGCGAAATCGAAGAGTTCCTTATTCGCCATCCCAAAGTGGCCGATGCGCAAGTGCTGGGCGTACCCGACAAATTCTACGGTGAAGAGCTACTGGCAGTAATACTTCCTATCGAGGGCATGCAGATCACTGAGGAAGAACTGCGTGAATACTGCAAGGGCCGCATCAGCAGCCAGAAGATTCCGCGCTACTTCCAGTTCGTCACGTCCTATCCCATGACGGGCAGCGGCAAGGTGCAGAAGTTTGTCCTGCGCGAGAGCGCAATCAAGCTTTTGGGGCTTGAGGAAGCGAGGAATATAAAGACGGCATAGTAAAATGGTTTCCAGCGGCACAATGACGGCAACATTCATCCGCCGCGGCGGATGAATGTTGCCGTCATTGTGCCGCTGGAAGCTTGACAACCATTGAGTGCGCTCTCATTTCATGATATATTTCCCCCTAACAACGATGTTAACAATATTTCAATTACCACAATAGGAGATCATCCAGCATGCTTTTCACCAATGCCACCATTGTCACCATGAACCCTACGCGAGACATCATTACAAATGGCGCTATCGCTATCAACGGTAATCGCATTGCTGCTGTAGGCAAATCTGATCAGCTATTGTCGCTGTTCCAGGACGAAGAAGTCATCGACGTACGAGGAAAGCTCATCATTCCTGGTCTGATCGATACTCATGTTCACCTTGCGCAGGCGTTGATTCGCGGGTGCGCTGATGATATGGCGCTGATCCAGTGGCTGTGCGATCGCGTGTGGGTGTTGCAGGGGAATTTCACGCATGAGGACGGGTATGTAAGTGCCCGGTTGTGTATTGCCGAGATGTTGAAATCCGGCACGACCACTTTCCTCGAGTCGATGCTGGCTCATCGTTATGGTTTCGATGGCATCGCCCGAGCGGTCGAAGAAAGCGGCATTCGCGCCTGCCTGGCCGGTATCGTTATGGATATCGGCACCTATGCGACACAAACCAACTCGATGTATCCTGGCATGATCGAGAGCCGCGAGACGAGCCTGTTTGGTGTGCTTGACATGCACAGCAAGTGGGAGGGCGCGGCCAATGATCGCATTCATGTCTGGTTTGGCCCGCGTACTCCAGGAGGCGTAACGCCAGAACTCTATCGCGAGATGAGCGATTATGCTCGCCAGCGCAACATGGGTATTACTATGCACCTGGCCGAGGTCGAGGCCGATAAAATATTCTTACAGGAACAATATGGCCTCTCGCCGGTCTACTTCGCCGAGAGTGTCGGATTGCTCGGCCCGAGAACGGTGCTGGTGCATATGGTCTGGCTGGCGCAGGCCGATATCGAGAAACTCGCGGAGACAGGCACCCATGTTTCTCACAATCCCTCATCAAATAGCAAACTGGCCTCCGGCATCTGCAAGGTGCCGCAGATGCTCGCCAACGGCGTTAATGTCGCGCTGGGCTGTGACGGCGGTCCCAGCAACAATGATTACGATATGATTCGCGAGATGAAGCTGGCGGCGATTATTCATAAGGCCGTCACGAATGATCCCTTGATTGTGCCCGCGGAGACCGTGCTGGAAATGGCGACCATCAACGGCGCGAAGGCGCTGGGCCTGGAGCAGGAGATTGGCTCGCTGGAAGTTGGCAAGAAGGCTGACTTGGTGGTAATTGATCTCAACCGGTTGCATACGACGCCTTCGCCCAATCCAATTTCTACCCTCGTCTATGCCGCGACCGGAGGCGAGGTTGATACGGTCGTCGTGGATGGCCAGATCGTCGTCGAACAGGGCCAGTTGCTGACCATGGACGAGGAGGAAGTGATGGAGCAGGCCCAGCAGCACGCTGGCGCTCTTTATAAGCGGGCCGGCATCGAAATTACGCCTAAGTGGCCGGTACTGTAAGCAACTGAAACGGGGTCAATCCGTTTAATATAGTGTGGCACCTGTGGCCCAATTGGCTTACATCTGATAGCTGGAGAACTTGAAATGGCGGCACTCGAAGGCAGAACCCTGAATCGCTACCAACTGCGGAGGCTGGTTGGTAGAGGTGGTATGGCTGATGTCTACGAGGCATATGACGAACATTTTCAACGGGGAGTGGCCCTCAAGGTTTTCAAGCGTGAAGAGGAAAGTATGCTGCTCCGCTTCATGCGCGAAGCACGCTTGATGGCCTCGTTGAATAATCCGCACCTGGTACCTATTTATGATATGGGTGAGTGCGAGATAGACGGTTTCACCCGCTACTATATTGTCATGCCGTTCATGGAGGGTGGCACATTACGCATGCGCATCCGGCGTTCACCGCTGGCACTTGAGGAGGCCTGTACCTGCTTGCGGGATATAGCCGGCGCGCTTGATTATATACATGCCATGGGTGTTATCCACCGCGACATCAAAGCTTCCAACGTACTGCTCGATGCCGCCGGCAAATACTATCTGACCGACCTTGGCATTGCACGCATCGTGACAGACGCTACGCAGCTTACCACCACGGGCAATGTGCTTGGAACTGTCGATTACATCGCGCCAGAATTATTTAAGCCGGACGGCAAATCGGATGTCCACAGCGACCTGTATTCACTGGGCGTATTGCTTTACGAGATGGTAACAGGCCAGCTGCCATTCGCCGCAGAAAATCAGATTGCCCTCGTCTCGATGCACATGAACATGCCTCCTCCATCACCACGCCTGTTCGCGCCGCATGTTTCACCGCAGGTCGAGTGGGTCATGTTAAAGGCCTTAGAAAAAGACCCGGAACAACGCTATGCCAGCGCCGGTGAATTGGCAGATGCATTTTGCCAGGCTGTAACCATGAGCAGAAATATCAACAGCCAGGAAGTCCATAATGTCTCTGCTATTGACGCGGATAGATTGATTTTGCCGCCGGCCATGGCAAATCCTTCCTGGCAAAACTCTTTGCCTGTTGCAGGCGCCAGTCCTCCAGGAGGAAAGCCTTCTCCATTGAGCAGTGCGACGGAGGGTTATCGAAGGAGTGTGCCGGCGCCTGGTGTGAACTCCCTTTCACCGAAGGTAATGGAAAACTTCTCTGCGTTTTCGCCAGATGAGCCGCCTCGACGCCGGCGTTCACCGCTGGTCGCGTTGCTGGCATTAGTGGTGCTGGTCGCGCTGCTCGTTCCCCTGGTCTACACACTGGTTCCGCGCGGTGCTGACAGAAATGGCAATACTGTCAATAGCCCTACACAGGCCTCATCTTCAGCAGCGGGGAATTCACCAACGTCCCGGCCGTCACCGACGCCTAACCTGACGGCTACTGCCCTGGCAGCTATTGCTGCTACCGCTACAGCACATGCCAATGCCACCGCGACTGCTATCGCCGCTGTTACCGCGACCGCGCAGGCGCAGGCTACTGCCACTGCTGGCGTCATCGTGACGGCAACATCCGGCAAGCCGGGTTACTCGGATGCGTTGAATAACGCCAATAATCCTGCTACCATGGCGGCTGATTGGGATCAGAGTAGTTCATGCGTCTTCCAGTCTGATGGCTATCACGCCATATCGGGAGGGGGATTGCAGGGCTGCAAGGAAGCGGCAAATACCTATCAGAACATGGCCGTCACCGTCAATATGCGTATTCTCAGCGGGCATTCCGGCGGTCTCTTTTTCCGGGTGAACACCAATTTCTTCGGCAGTTATTCCGGTTACCTGTTCGAGATAGACAGTACCGGCAGGTACAAGATTTCCCGTTCTTCGAATTATTCGCTCAATATTAGCACCTTGCAGGATTGGACGGCTTCGCCAGCTATTAAGCAGGGTAATGCGGTCACAAATACCCTGCAGGTGATTGCGAAAGGAAACAGCCTGTCCTTCTATGTGAACGGCGTGTTTCTCGTGACACTGACCGATTCAACCTATGCGTCGGCTGGCGGAGTTGCCTTCCTCGCGTCAGGCGCGGGCACTCCAACCGAGGTAGTGTATAGTAATCTAAAGATATATCCGTTATCTTCGTAGGGGCGGTGGTTGTGGTCGCCCGCTTTATCGGTAGGAAGGAGCTTAACATATGCGCACGCTTATTACCAATGGTCATATCGTCACCGCAACCGATGATTTTCAAGGTGATATCCTCGTCGATGACGAGCAAATCACGGCAGTAGGCTCGCCTGGGACTTTCTCCGCACTGCAAACTGATACAGTGCTTGATGCGCAGGGTAAGTATGTATTTCCAGGCGCTATCGATGTGCATACGCATATGGAACTGCCGCTTCCTACGACGGTCGCAAGCGATGACTTCGAGACAGGCACCATCGCCGCGGCCTGTGGCGGCACTACCACCATTCTCGATTTCGCCAACCAGCGGCGCGGGCATCGCCTGGCCGAAGCTCTGGAGTCCTGGCATCAGAAAGCTGATGGCAAGGCCGTTATCGATTATGGCTTTCACATGACGATTACTGATCTCGCTGCTGCCCCTGAAGAGGCAATGGACGACATGATTGCCGCGGGAGTGACAACCTTCAAGCTGCTGATGGCCTATCCGAACACTTTCATGGTCGATGATGAGACAATCTACCGCGTCCTGCGCCGCTCGGCACGGCTGGGCGGGTTAGTGATGGTACACGCTGAGAACGGCATCGTAATTGATCTGATCGTCAGGGAGGCTGTGGTGGCAGGGCATACCGCGCCGGTATACCATGCGCTGACCCGGCCCGGCATTCTGGAAGGCGAGGCGGCCCAGCGCGCCATAACGTTGGCAACTCTGGCGGAAGCGCCTCTTTACGTGGTACATGTCAGTTGCGCGCACTCCTTGCGTGCTGTAGCAGCCGCACGCGAGAAAGGATTACCGGTCTGGGGTGAAACGTGCCCGCAATATCTCTTTCTTAATGATAGCTGTTATGCCGCTCCTGGTTTTGAGGGGGCGAAGTATGTCTGCACGCCGCCCATGCGCAGCCTTGCCGATAATGAGGCGCTCTGGCTCGGCCTGCAGCGCCGCGAACTCTCCGTTGTTTCAACCGATCACGCCCCGTTCAATTTTCACGGTCAAAAAGAACTTGGGCTGGACGATTTCACGAAGATACCCAATGGCCTGCCGGGAGTAGAGCATCGCGTTATGTTGCTCTACCAGGGTGTGCGCGAGGGAAAACTGAACTTGCAACACTTCGTTGACCTGATTTCGACCATGCCCGCCAAACTCTTCGGCCTTTTCCCCCGCAAGGGGACAATTGCCCCCGGCAGCGATGCCGACCTGCTGATCTTCGACCCCGAAAAAACGCTCACCATCAGTGTCGAAAACCAGCGCCAGCGCGTCGATTACAATCCCTACGAAGGCATGCATGTGCAAGGCGTGCCCGAGACTGTGCTGCTGCGCGGCCGGGTAATCGTGCGCGATGGCCAGTATGTTGGTGGCAAGGGCGGGGGGCAATTTTTGGCCCGCAAGACGTTTACTGAGCCGTAAGTCTGCCACTAAAAATAATTCGAGGAAATCCCGCCATCAATGATTAGCCATGCCCCTGTTGTCCAGGATGACTCGTCGGATGCCAGGTACAGCGCCATATAGATGATATCGTCGGGTTCGCCGAAGCGCCCCAGGGGAATACGGTTCAGGCGTAGATTGCGCGCCTCTTCGCTTGTCCAGAGCGAGCGTAATAAAGGGGTCTCGATAGGGCCAGGACAGATCGCATTGCAGCGAATGCCATAGCGCCCATATTGAACGGCGAAAGACTTCGTCAACGAGAGCAGACCTCCCTTGGAGGCCGTATAAGCATCCTGCGGCACTGTACAACCCATGAAAGCAACAAAGGAGGCGATATTGATGATCGAACCTCTTCCTTGCTTTATCATGTGTGGAAGAGTATACTTGGAACACAGGAATGTGCTTTTGAGGTTCACATCCAGAATGTGGTCCCAGGTCGCTTCACTAAGATCGGTAACGCTGCCATCATCTTCTGGCATGATACCGGCATTATTGTAGAGCACATCTACGCGGCCAAACACATCGATAGCTGTGTTGACCATCTGCTTCACCTCATCTTCAACCGCCACGTTCGCCCGCACGAAAATGGCTTTGCCGCCCGCCTCGCGTATATCCCTGACGGTCGCCTCGCCCATTTCCGCGCTGATATCCGTGACCACAACGCTTGCGCCTTCGCGCGCGAACAGTTCCGCGGCTGCCTTGCCCATACCGCTTGCCGACCCGGTAATGATAGCTACTTTGTTGGATAATCTCATGACGATGATGTCTCCTTAGGTTGAGGCTAAATCAACCATACCACCGGTTCCCACCTGCGTCAATGGGCAAAGTAGCGATATTCATTCTTCGCCGCATGGCTACTTTACCCATGCACGATTTTAGCATAACTTGAAAGGCCACATATTTGCAGGGCGATTGGGACGACTGCTATCTGAGTAGGTGTACTATGGCTAGCACTATTGCCAGCGCGAGTACGACCCCAAACTGCAAGTGCAGCATGGCAGTGCGCTTGATACCAACAATAAAAGCTCTACGTTCCGTTGCAGTAAGTACCGAGCGCACATTGGAGAAAGCCAGGGGAAACGTAATCCAGACCAGCAGGCTAAATAGTGGCAGGATGGCGGTTAAGGCAAAAATCGTTACAGCAACGTAGCTTCCCATCAGCAGTACCGCGTGGAAGATTTGCCCGAAGCGCTGGCCAAAGCGCACCGGCAGCGTGCGTTTCTGCACCGCCAGGTCATCCGTATAGTCACGCACGTTGTTCATGTTGAGTATAGCCGTCACCAGAAGACCTACTGGCACGCTGGCCGCAAATGCTCGCCATGACCATTGTGGAATCTGTACGTAGTACGCGCCCCAGGTCATCAAAAAGCCCATCGCTATATACACCAGAATATCGCCAAGGCCGCGACTGGCAAATTTGAATGGCCGGGCGCTGTAGAAGTAGGCTATCACTATACCTACCAGCCCGAATAAGAGGATAAGCGGCCCTGCCAGCAAAGCCAGTGCCAGGCCTAACAGCGCGGCGAGAACAAAACAGGTAATTCCTCCGGCCAGCACCTGCCTTGCGGTCATCTCATTGCGGAAGATCACCGTCATCGACCCCAGCGACCCCGGATGGTCAAGCCCGTAGATGTAATCGAAATACTCATTAAAATAGTTCGTTCCGATTTGCAGGAACAGCGATGCAAACAGCGCCAGCAGGAATGGAGCGATATGAAAAATCCCTTCGTAGGCGGCCACCGCCGTACCCACGAGCACAGGACTCACCGAGGCCGTCAATGAAAAAGGACGGCTGGTTTTGAGCCATACCCTCCAGGATGGAAAGGTCTTCTTCGAATCGGTTGTCGGGAGTTGTTCTAGATGTATCTCGTTCTGTGACATGGCGATTTCGCTCAAAATTGTAATAGGGACCCATCAATCAGCCCGCGTCCGTTGCCGGGCTATGTTGTGAAAACTCATTATCGGCCTTCTATCATCGCCCTGGCCTCTATTCATCAATAGTAATAGTAGGAGATTAAATAGAAGATGTCAAATAAGGCTTTGTACCGTCGTCTTTCGTGACTTGCTTTCCTTCATCAATCTGTAAATTATTGGCTGCCTGTATGTAGTCGACAAGCATCCTGACAAGCAAGCCTGGGGCGATAAGGATATCGTCGGGAACGCCAGACTCATTGATCTGACTGGAAATAGCCGCTTCTTTCCTCAGAAATGCTTTTGCCTCGATACAGCCTCCATTTTTAGTTCCTACCGTATTTAACAAGAGAAAATGCAAACGGATAAGTTTACTATCGTTCAACTGGCGTGCCAGTGTCAATCCTGCCCGTGCATGCATCTCAGCCTCTGTATAGTTCCCTTTTTTGTATGCGATTACTCCCAAAAAGTGTAATAATATGCAGATGCTCGGGGAATGGTCGAGATGGCGTGCCAATACAAGCCCTTTTTGCGCGTAAGATTCGGCCTGAGTATATTCACCACTCTTGATACTCAACGTGGTGATGTGGATATGCGCGGTACAGATTGCTTCCTGATCGTTGGTTAATCTAGCCGCCTCAAACTCTTGCTGGCAGTAATAGGTGGCAGTTTCATACCAACCACGCTGGAGCAGGAAAGGGAAGAGTGCTTGCACGCCACGTATGAGCCACCTCAACATCCTTCCCTTGTCGGCCAGAGATAGAGCGTGCAGGATATTGCAGGATTCTTGATCAAGAGTAGCAAAATCTTTAGCGCGCCTCTGGGCATAATCGATGAAGAACTCAACCAGGCGCATTTCTGCTGCCCATCCGCGGTGTTTGAGCAACGCAAATAGGGCTATAGTTCGATGTATGGTGTATCGCCCAATTCCGGCGCTCTCGAGCAAACCGGAGTCGTTTAGCTCATCAAGTATGGCAGGAGTAGAATCAGAGATGATAAGAGCTGCCTCTTCGGAAAAAGAGTTGGGTTTCACAGGGAGGATACATAAAGCGCGCAATGCGCGCTGAGCGCCCTTGCTCAATGCCTGGTAGCTAGTGTCGATAGTGGTCATAAGAGAGGACGAATGCTGGCAACACACCTCAAGCGGCTTTTGTGGGCATTCCAACCGCATAAGCTCTGGTGTCTTCTGTAAGTTAAGCAGGGCCTGCTGTAAGCGGCGTGGCTGGCGATGAAAAGCATGTATCTGAAGATGCTTACCTATCAAAATAAGCGCCAGTGGCAAGCCATCTATGGTGTGAATCAGCTCATTGATCTTTTCCGGTTCATCCTTGACAACATGAGGAACGAAGTTTGCGAGCAATTGCCGGCTCTCGTCTTCCCTCAATTCCGGAATCCTCACAACTGCCTCACCAGCAAAATGTAAGGCAATATCCGTAAAGCGCGTGGTCAAAAGATGAACGCAACAGGAACTGCCAACCTGGAATGCCAGAGCGGCATCAACCGACCAGGCATCATCTATCACCAGAAACATTTTACGCTTGCCAATAGAGGCATGGATAGCCTTAATGTAACTCTCTATGTCAACGAAGGTCGTACTATCTTCCATTACTCCCAGCAGCTTCGCCCAACGTTTAAGGTGATACTTGATGTCAGGCCGCGGCCCTAAATTAACGTATAGGATACCATCTCTATACATTTCGCGCGTTTCGTGGCTTTGTGCTAGTTCGAGTGCCAGTGCTGTTTTGCCTACACCCGGAAGACCGGTGAGCGCCAGCCTGCCCTGGTGTTCCTGCTTGATCAGGCTTTGTTGTAGCCTGATCAACAATTCAGTGCGTCCAACCAATCTGTTTCCAAGAGAAGTTTGCAAAGTGATCTCAGGATCCTCAACGTATTGCAGGCGTTGTGTGCTTGTTGAAATATGTATAGATTGTTGTTCTTTTGAACTCGGAAATAGCTCATCAAGAAGATCCGCTTTTTCAGGATATCGCGCGCGATGTAGTAAGCTTTCAACCCAGTGCTCATCAATTCTGCCTCGTTGTAGGCAGTAGCGTACTATCCACGCTATCAGTTCAGGCTCCTTCGGAATAAAACCGCGGCACCAACCCTCAATTGTAGAATCAGCCAACTCGAAGCCTGCTTCGCGTAGCTCCTGCGTCATCTCTCGACGCACAGCCGATTTCGTCTTGCGCCAACGCTGAGCAATGCTTGAGATACCTTCGCTGAGGGTCGCTCCGAACTGTTTGTTCAATCCAGATTCCCCCTTTTTTTGTAATTTCGCTTTCTGTTAATACAAGTCGCTTGTTTGCATTATACCGTTTCCTCTGGTGACAATACAATAATAGCTCAAGACTTCCTATATTCTCTTTAGAAGCATAACTGTTTACTAGAAATGGTTCCGATATTATCACGAAATCACATGTTTCCCTGTTCTTAAGCATAAATATGGCTCCGCATATTCGTAACTTTTTTCCCACCTTTTTGGAGTGTTCGGCTTGCATACTTCAGTTGAGGTCATAGTGACCTCATAGCGCTGTATGTTTCAATGCATGTTTGGCTCTTGTGCAACTGCTGTGAGTCCCTTAGCATGCTTTGGAAGTGAGGGCGTACAGCCATTCCTCGTGAGCGCATCATCCATTCCGTCTATTTTTGTCCTGGACGGATAAGTACGGGCTTTGCTCATGTATCGAAAGGGGGAATGCCAGCTTCTAATATTCCCCTCCTGAATTTGACCAGGAGGGAAAATCAGTCATACGAATTTTGCAAGCTGCCACCTTTAGCGTACTCAGGTGAAGGGTAGGGATATAAACGTCAATTATGAATACTCTCCCGCCTTTTGACTCACAAGAGACCTGAGAAATTCCTAACTTCAGTAACCAGTTTCTTTACAACAAGGAAAGGAGAACTTTCACATGGCATCAGCGACTCACAACAACTCCGATTTCGATCTGGATATCCGCGTAAGCAATACAGAGACTACTAATGGACAGGCGACTCCTGATACATTCAACAGCTGGTCTTGCAGTTGCACCTGCGGTTGTACACATAGCTGCACCTGCACCTGTAGCTGCACCTGTTTCACCTGCTGTTGTACCTGCGGTTGCTAATCGGTAGACCTGACAAACCCATTGCCCTGTAGTACACGTGCGAGGTAAGAAATTCCCTCATCTTTTCTCAACCAGCGACGTACTATGAGGCACGCGGTATCGCCTCTCTTGCCTGTTTCTTACGGGTAAGAGAGGTTATCTGGGCGTACTACCAGGTGATCTAAATGTAGCGCTCGCTTGAGGCGAGCTAATCCGGTCACGAAGGAAGAAATCTATGCATGAAAGTGCTCGATCAAACGATTCGCTTTCCATTGTTGGGAAGATTCCCACTTCTTTAGTAATATCCTGGAATAACCGATCATTGATTGAAGAATCTTTGCGTAACCGGGCTTTAGAGGCTGTCCAGGTGGTCGCTGCACGATTGCGCGATCCTCAGAGAGTGGTTGACATCGCCCGCATAGCAGAAAAACAATCTACGCTTTTTTTGCAGTGGAATGATGCATCTCTTGCCTGTGGTTTTAGCAGCACTGCCCTTCTTTACCTCTTCTTAGCTCAAAGCAATCCGGAACAAGGTTGGGAAACAATTGCTCAACAGCACCTACGCCTGGCAGCGGAAGGAACTCATCGGCAGCCTTTCTTTTCTCCCGCTCTTTTTGGCGGCAGTAGCGGACTGGCATCTCTCGTCTCCCTCTTCTATCACCATGAAAGCCGTTATCAGAAAACATACCAGACTCTTAATACTCGCCTTGCTCAACAGGTGATTAATGCGCGATGGCGCCGCGAAGACTTTCAGGGTGTAGCTTTTGCTGACTATGATGTTATTTCTGGAGCAGCTGGCATCCTTGGCTATCTGGTTACGATTGATCAGCCGGATGAAACTGTTCACGACGCAATACAAATACTGCTCGAGTATCTTATCTGGATGGCTGGGAGCGATCCTACAGAAGAACATAGACGCTGGTTCATCCACCCGGAACTCCACGCTATTCCATCACATCGAGATACCTATCCCGAAGGATACTTTGACTGTGGCCTGGCGCACGGCATTGCAGGCCCTCTGGCCGCTCTTGCGGCTGCTTCCCTAGCTGGTTATTATTTACCAGGACAACGAGAAGCGATGCTCTCGCTGAGCCAGTGGATACTGGATCATCGCTTGCAGGATCGATGGGGGATCAATTGGCCCGCAGGAATACCCCGGGCCGCTTCTTTTTCCGCTGAACAGTACAGTCAACTCCATCCCTCGCGTGCTGGCTGGTGTTATGGCTCACCGGGCATGGCCCGTGCGTTATGGTTGGCAGGGGTTGTGCTCAATGAGGCGACGATCCAAAATGTCGCAGTAGAAGCAGTAGAGAGTTTCCTGCGCCGCCCTAAAGCTGCACTCAATATTGATTCAGTATCGTTCTGCCATGGTGTATCAGGCTTGCTTTCTATATGCCTGCGTTTTGCCCATGAAACAGAGAGCCCGCTCATTCTCCAGCATATTCCCTTGCTCGTTCAGCAAATTCTAGATGACTTCAATCCAGATCTCCCCCTCGGTTTTCGTGACCTTGAGCTTGCAAATAATGCTGTCGACGATCCAGGCCTGCTGACTGGAGCTGTGGGCATCGCCCTATCACTCCTTTCGGTATCAACATCGATTGAACCCGCTTGGCATCGACTTTTCCTTATTACGTAGTCTGTGGGTAGGCTAGCTGTCGACTTCGAAAGGAATGTTGGAGAGCGTTTATGAGTGAAATGAAAGAAATACAGCCACAACTATCCCCGGTGTATACAGCAGCAGCTTTCTTTCTGCTGCGTGCGCCGGCTTTCTCGACCTATCTGTTTTCTCAGTTGGCCGCGACCGGTGCAAGTAGCATTTCACAACAATATACAGATTTCGATAATGTATTGGTAGAGACGCGCGATCATTGTTATGGTTTGTTACAATCACTGATCACTCAGCCCATAGTGGAGAAAGCGCTGGCTACAGCGAGTACGGCGATTTTCGAGGGTTTAGCACGTATTCAACGCGGCGAAAAGTCCCGCCGTACAGAACGTACTTACTCGCGCTTGCTACGTTACCTTGTGCGTATGAGTACACGTCCCACCCCCTTTGGCCTATTCGCAGGTATTGCCACGGGAACCTTCGCTGAGGAAACCACTCTGCGGCTGTCAGCTTCCGCTCTTCACCATTTCCGTACGCGCCCCGATATGAGTTGGCTGCTGGCCATTATCCGGCAGATCGAGCAAACGCCAGAACTTCTGCCTCGATTACATGTGGTCATTAATCAGGCAGTATATCTCGCCGGTGGACGTGTTGTATTACCGCATGCCGATGTCTATGGACAACGCGACACCCGCTCTATCACCATACGCGCCACTCCTGTAGTGCAACACATCCTGGAACGGGCACGTTATCCACTTCCATACGAGGAATTGCGCGCGGGTCTGTTAGCGCACTTTTCACATGCGACTCCCCAGCAGGTAGATAACCTTTTAAAACAGCTCTGGGAAAACCACTTTCTTACCAGTAATCTGCGCCCGCCTCTAACGGATGCAGAGCCCGCTCGCTATCTCTTAGATCGCTTGCGCATGTTGCCGGGAGCCGAGTCCATTTGCTCATCTCTGGAACAAGTCTTGCAGAAAACGGAAGAGATCGATAGGACCGGGTTCAACGGCCCAATTGAACTCTTCCAAGATTTAACGCACTACCAGGAGCAGTTAGTTTCCGGAAATCAGAATCCGCCGTTCCAGGTTGATGCTACCTTGAACCTGGCATCATCTCATCTCAATCATAGCCTCGGGCAAGCCGCAGCATTAGCGGCGGAAACCCTCCTCAGGCTCAGCCGCTTTCCGCGAGGCCTTTTGACGCTGCAAGAGTACCGAAATGCCTTCATCGAACGTTACGGGATGGAGGCAGAGATCCCCGTCCTGGATTTGCTCAGTCCAGAGGTCGGTCTCGATGTCCCCTCCGCTTACACAGAACCCCCGCGTACGTATAAGCTTCCCAATCCCTTACCCCCGCCAGATTATCGTATGCGCGATGCAATTCTGTGTGAGATGGTTTCTCAGGCGGTGAATGATCGCTCTATGGAAATTGAATTGACAGAAGAGTTGCTTCACCGGCTTGAACAATGGACCCCACAGTCTGAAAATGCGGCTCCGTCTTCTCTCGAAATTTACCTACAACTTCATGCTGCATCCCACGAGGACCTGGATAACGGGAATTGGCGTGCTGTGATAAGTCCTAACTGCGGTTCCCCTGGAGGAGGACGTACATTCAGCCGTTTCTTCGATCTGCTGGAGGTGGGAGATCGAGAGAAACTCCAACAATTCATTAAATGTGAAGAGGCTCTCTCCAACGGTGTCATCTTTGCTGAATTGAGTTACCTGCCAACCATGGCTCGTGCCGCCAATGTCGCAGTACGCCCTGCCCTGCACGATTATGAGATTGTCATTAACACGACGCCCTCGGTTCCAGCGGAGCGTGTCCTGCAACTCAATGACCTGGTAGTGGGTATACGCGATAACCGCTTCTACCTCCGCTCTCTGCGATTGAATAAAGAAGTAATCGTGTGCCAGAGTCACATGTTAAATCCAATGAAAGCGCCAAATATTTGCCGTTTCCTTACCGAGATTGCACACGATAATGCTCCAGGCCTTATGCCTTTCGATTGGGGAGTAGCGAGCAACCTGCCTTTCCTTCCCCGTGTTGTACGGGGACGCATTGTAGTCAGCCTGGCGCAATGGAATCTGAAAGCAGCGACAATTCAGCCAACCGGCTCAGGCAGCGAAGAAGCACGGTGGTTTGCCGGATTGCAGGAGTGGCGAACCCGGTGGCGCGTGCCGCGCTATGTCTACATTGTTGAAGCCGATAATCGTCTACTACTCGATTTAGAGCATCCATTGATGGCCCTGGAATTGCGTAACGAGTTGACAAAAGTCGATGATTCCGGCAGCGTAAGTATCCAGGAAATGCTGCCCGATTTCGATCATCTCTGGTTGCGTGACAGCGATAACGCTCCCTATATTTCTGAAATTGTGGTTCCCCTGCTTCGCTCCTCCAGCGCCCCCTCGCATAATCTCTCCGCTCATGAGGGAACAAAATCTATCTCTCCCCCGCGTATCGTTAGCAGGCAGGAACGCCATATCCCGCCAGGTGACGCCTGGACCTATCTGAAGTTGTACTGCGCCTTTAAACAGCATGATGCGTGTATTGCCGGTCCTTTACGGGAAATTGTCTCCACTCTTCAGGAACAATCTTTGATTGATCGATGGTTCTTTATTCGCTATGCTGATCCGGAACCTCACCTGCGTATACGCTTTCACGCCGCCAATCCTCAGGTCAGCAAGTTTGTGCTTACTGCTGCTCTGGCCTGGGGGCGCCAACAAGTGGCCGCAGAAATGGCCAGTCGTCTGTCCGTTGATACTTATGATCGGGAGATAGAACGCTATGGTGGACCGGATGCCATTGATCTCTTAGAGCAGGTCTTTGCTATTGATAGCGCTCTTACCAGCAACATTATAGAAGCTCAGTATACGCGGCGGCTTACCTTAGACTCGATTGCAGTTGCAGTTTATAGTCTCGACCAGTTCTTTGCGGCATGGGGCCTTGATTTTCAAGCTCGCTTGCGCCGGCTTGAAAAGCGCATACACAAGAATCATTCCAGCGAGCAATTCCATACACAGCGCAGACTCTTCTCAGAGCTTCTTGCTCCGCAGAGCCATATTTCGGACGCATCGCTGGCGGCTCAACGAGATTTGCTTCACTCCTTACATGCTATTCTTCATCAGCAACTCCAAGGACCATCAACGCAACTACGCCTCCTGGCCAGTCAGGGCAAACTCTGGCAGTATGAGGAGGCCCTCCTTGACAGTCTGGCGCATATGCATGTCAATCGACTCATTGGTGTCGGTGCTGAGCAAGAGAGTAAAATCTATGCTTTTTGGCGGCATACACTTACTGCGCTGAATAGTCGCTCTTCCAGGCAAAACCCTCTGGTAGTCTCAGAGAAAGGCAGACTGTAATGTCATCCGTAAGACGTTTTTTGCGGCATATCAGAACTATTTCAACTTCTTGGAGGCGTGTACTCCTGCTCATCTGGCGAACAAGTCCTGGGAATATGACAATTGTGCTGATTTTGACCTGCCTGATAGGACTGATCCCATCAGCGCAGATTCAGGTCACTACCCATATCGTTCAAAGTGCATCCGACGCTATTCGTGGAGGCAGAACAGCGCAACTTGTCTCAACTGCCCTCATGTTTGGCGTCTTACAGGGCGGACTTATTATCCTATCCATGCTGCTTAATACCATTCAACAGTTCTTTCAAATGACTTTGCAGCTGCGCCTGGTGAACAACATTAATATCCAGATCATCACAAAGGCCGCGGAGCTGGATGTACAGCATTTCGAAAATGCTGAACTCTATGATACCCTGCAACGCGCCAATCGCGAGAGCACGTATCGGCCATATCAGATCTTCGCTCAGATGCTCTCTCTGTGTTCACAGTTCGTCACCCTTCTCTCGGTCGTAGCAGTGCTCTTCTCCTTAAGCTGGTGGCTTGGCCTGCTCATATTACTCTCGCCACTGCCGGCGGTCGGGATCCAGTTTTTCTACAATCGCCGGGGATATGACGTCGAGCGGGAGCGCTCCTCAGATCGCCGCCGTCTGATGTACCTGCAATATCTCATAACGAATGCCCGGGCGGTTAAAGAGATTCGTCTGTTCCAGTTAGGAGATTATCTCCTGGAACTCTATGGTCGTCTCACCGACGCTTTCTTTAAAACCGATGTTGCCCTGTTAAGGCGTCAAATGCTCATATCCACCCCGCTCATCATTTTGGGGAATATCATCGTGATTGGCGCACAGTTGTATGCCATCATCACAACTATTGCCATGGGGAGTATTGGCCTGCTTGTTGGGTATACTCAAGCTATTACAATCGTGCAATCGACAATGCAGGCTTTCCTTTCCAGCCTGAGTCTCCTCTACCAGCACAATCTCTTTATTAGTAATCTCTTCGAGTTCCTCGATATTCCTGGTTCACCAATACGTAGTGGTAAACGCCAGTTTCCTCATTCCCTGCGAAAAGGTATTGAGTTTCGCAACGTCAGTTTTTGCTATCCCAATACTACTCATATGGTCATACGTGGCCTCAACCTTTTCCTGGAAGCGGGAAAATGTGTCGCCATCGTGGGTCATAATGGTGCGGGGAAAACCACGCTCGTTAAACTTCTCGCACGCCTGTATGAACAGACAGAAGGGCAAATTCTCATCGATGACATCCCTATCGAGGATTATGATCTTGCCAGCCTGCGCAAACATATCAGCGTCATCTTTCAGGATTTTATCCAATATGAGATGAAACTGCGCGAAAACATCGGATTTGGCGATATAGAGGAATTACAGAATAATGAGCGCATCAAGGAGGCGGCTGAACAAAGCGGCGCGGCTCCTATTATCCAGGGTCTTCCCGAACGAGAGGAGACCACCCTCGGACGAATGTTTGAGAAAGGTCACGAACTTTCTATTGGGCAATGGCAGAAGATCGCCCTGGCGCGGGCCTTTATGCGCAAAGCGCCTATCGTCGTGTTGGATGAACCAACATCTGCTATGGACGCAGAGGCTGAGGCAGAGCTTTTTCAGCGATTACAAAAGATTAGCACGAACGCAACAGCATTACTCATTGCTCACCGCTTTTCAACTGTACGCATGGCGGATCGAATTATTGTCCTTGAGAACGGTCAGATTGTCGAAGATGGTGATCATGAAGTACTCATGAAGATCGATGGAACTTATGCTCACCTCTTTAGCCTTCAGGCCGCCGGCTATCAATCACATTGATAAACATCAGCAGTAAGGAGCTCAATACTCAGAGGGCATTGCGCAAATCGAGAAGCAGTGCCCGGTAAATTTGGAAAATCAGTCGTTTGCTGTCATGTTCATTCGAACACTAGAGGAGGCAATTAATGGAAGTTACCAAGGTAAAACCGATTCAGGTAGAGCGTCTCGAGCTTACGGATGTGCAGGCTATGGAGCAACTTAGCCAGAAAAGGAACGCCGGGGAGTACACGCCTGCGTACATCAAGAATCACCCTTACCTCTTGCCCATAAATGTAGATAGGTTTTTATTCTCTCCTGAAGCGATGGCCGATGTGCGACAAACGGCGCAGGTGCTTCAGATCGAAGATGCGCATTTCAAAATCATTAAGCATCCCTTGCTATGTTCAACGGCAGATGAGATGACGGCTTGCTTTGTACCACTTCACGTAGCGACCTCATTTTGTTATAAGGGGATGCGCGTCACCGGGCGATATTTTGTATCATTCTTGCATACGGTCATATCATCGCTGCCCGAAAGTTTGTGGAGCGAGCCATGGGCAGCAGATTTACAGGAAGTAAGGCAGGCCCTCTCTCCACAGGAACGCCAGGCCCTCCTGGAGTATTTTATGCGCACCTACCTGGAAAGCAGCGCTTCTTTTACTGATCTAACTGTTATTGCTATTCCATCCAGGCCTCCAGTACAGCGGGAAAAAAGCCCTACGCATAAAGCTTTCATGAATCTGGTGACCCCTTGTTCGGCAGCCAACGAGTGCATTATTACCTTAAAAGGTAATGATATGTATCTCTTCACACATACCCGCGAGGAGCAGGGTGTGCAAGAGGTAAGGGAGACACTGGCGGATCAAAACTTTCTTCAGCAATTAGCCCTTTTTTTCTGGAGCGATCACATTCTACAGAGGCAACAAGCTATCGTGGCAGCAGAAATGAAATCCGCAGAACTTATGGTATGCTATTACCAGCAATTCTATCATCTCCTGGAGTGGTTGAGAGTTACATGGAAAAAAGCGGCATCGGGTTAAAGGTTTGCTGTGCCTCCTAAAGAGTGGTGCTCTATTGAAAGGGAAAAGAAAAGGATAATGGGTAATAACGTTCAACACGCTTCTTTTGTGAACCACACTGTTCAACAAGGAAATTTTCCCGCCAGGCCATCACGGATGCGAGCGATGTGGGGGGTGATGGGTTGGGAGCTGCGTCGACGTTTTATGAGCAAGGTGCAGTGGATACTTTTGTTTGCTCTGATCGGGCTTTGCTTTCTGCTGCTGGTAGTTTCGCCATATAGAGGGCTGTTAGGTGGAGAGATTCTTATTCCCGCGTCCAGTCCATTAGGAATCATGCAAGAAATCCCTGGGTTTCTCCTATTCCTGTTTCTTTTGTTTCTACCATTTTTGATGGTTGACCTGGTTGCTTATGACTATACTCGCCGGACGCACGAGTTGCTTATGGCAACCTCTATCTCGAAAAGTGCCTATCTCTGGGGACGCTATCTTGCCGGGCTACTCATTTGTCTCATCATGTCGGCTATCATGTTGCTGGAAGTTATCCTGGCCAATTTCTTGAGTTATGCACAGTTACAATTCTATCCAGGGCTGCTGTCATCTGCGACGGTTGCGCAGGCTCCCGGCTATCCTCCACTGGATGCAGGCTTTTTAGTGACCATCTGGATTGTTGCTGTGGTGCCCGCTGTTGTCCTGCTCAGTGGAATTAGTTTTTTCCTGGGCACAATCTTTCCACAAAGATCAAATACGATTAAGGCTATTATTCTTGTAGCATGGGTGCTTTTTTTTGCTTTAACCCCGCAAATACTGATGGGAACACTGAGCTTTTTTGATCCGACAGGAGCGAGCGAGGCCAGAACGGCCCTCTCTCTTGCTGTGACACAATACCAGGCATATGTTCATCCTGGTACTGGCCTGCTGCAACACCTGAATATTGCGCGTAACGTTGAAGTAATGAAGCCAGATATAATAACCTGGTCAGTGGTACAGGGGATATATACCGCTTTTGGGATTGTACTTGTTCTCTGTACCC
This sequence comes from Ktedonobacteraceae bacterium, assembly GCA_035294305.1. Classification (GTDB taxonomy): domain Bacteria; phylum Chloroflexota; class Ktedonobacteria; order Ktedonobacterales; family Ktedonobacteraceae; genus DASRBN01. The sequence goes on from DATGLD010000004.1 coordinate 22,126, forward strand.
CGATCTTTTTCCGCCGGTTTCGTACCTTATTAGGTTGACTCTCACCCACAGTTTCGTTAAATTGATTATAAAAGCCTTGTTAGAGGTAGAAATAGTTAGAAGGTGAAGCATGAAAGAAGCACCAATAGCAGCATGGAGAGCGCAACCGGTCAATGAATTGAGATGCGAAAATATTGGCAAGCGATATGGCAATATTTGTGCCCTGAGAAATGTCACATTCCGGTGTTCGGGTGGATTAGTGGGACTTGTGGGGCCAAATGGGGCCGGGAAGAGCACGTTGATGCGCATCCTTGCCACCTTGCTGCCGCAGACGGAAGGGGTTGTTAGTTGGAATGGCAAAGATACACGCACCCAGGGTGAGCTGGTTCGCTCGATATTAGGATATTTGCCTCAGGACTTTGGGCTCTATCCAGAGTTTTCAGCGCGCCAATTTCTCCGTTATCTGGCTATGATGAAAGGTTTACCGCGAGCACTAGCGCGGGTCAGGACTGATGAGGTGCTTGAACTTGTCAACCTGGGGCAAGTTGCTGACCGCAAACTACGCACTTACTCAGGTGGTATGAAGCGGCGTGTAGGTATTGCCCAGGCATTGCTTAACTCTCCTGCGCTTCTTATCGTAGACGAGCCGACTGCGGGGTTGGACCCTGAAGAGCGCGTCCGCTTTCGAACACTTCTGGCAAGCCTGACGGCCAATCGCCTGATTATCTTTTCTACGCATATCATCGCTGATGTTGCTGCGGTAGCTAATCGCCTGATTATTCTTAGGGAAGGGCTTATTGAGGCAGATGTTACACCAGATGCTTTATTGAGTAAGGCTAGAGGACAGGTTTGGGCAGTGCAAACAGATCCTCTTACCGCACTGCGTCTTCAAGATCATTATCAGGTGAGTGCGTTAGTACATCAACAGCAGGGAGTTTCACTGCGCATAGTGAGTCCTACAAGGCCATTTGAGACTGCGGAAGTCGTTGAGCCTAGTTTGGAAGACGCCTACCTCTTATTGGTGGGCAGGCAGCAAGAACCTCCGGTCTTCGAAGTGCGAACGAATAGGGCGAAACAAAAATCCAGGAAATAAGTATAGTCATATTTAAGATACTCAGCCAGATCCATCGTTTGATCTCGATAGTTGCAAACATAATCTGCCCTGAACGTCGTGACCATCGAGATCGGGTTTTTATTCTTTCTTCGTCCTCGCCTGCTCCCGCCGGCGTTTTGCCTCTAGCAACTTGCTTGCAACCGGCGTCTCTTGCTCTGTCTCTGGCTTATCGCTTCTGGCCTGGCTTGCCGCCGCTTTCTCAATAGTTGGTTTCGCTTGTTGTGAGATGTTTCTGGCTCTTTGCTTCTCAGGGCTTGGTGGAGATGGTGGCTTGAAACTGGTGGCCCGATTGCGGCGCTCCTCGCGGCTTGCGCGTATCGTGCCTAGCAGCGCGCTGCCTGCTGTTTCTGAAACACCTTGTAGTGCCAGCCTTGAGCGTCGCAGGCTGAGATGAGCTATCAACCATTGCCATCCTATTGCCAGAAATTCCAGGCTGGAGAGGCGGCGTAATGCGATATCCACGGGCAGCAGTAAAGCTGCCAGGGCAAGTAGCCAGAAGACAAATGGAACGGCAGCGGAGACCGCTTGCAAATTATTCGCGAATGCCGCTGTGTAATCTGTTGGCCCCAGCAGGCTTCCCCCGTCTGCCGCGGCCAATTGCGCCAGGAATGGTCGATTTGTCCCTGTATTCAGGTACTCCGGTGAGTAGGGAACGACCAGGCCCGTGGTCGTTGCCAGCTGACTCCCACTCTGAGACTTCCAGGTGATTTGCAACAGGTAGGCTCCCACCTGTACAGCAGAGAAATAGCCTTGCCAGCGCTGAGGTGCCGCCGGCTGTAATGTAACCGTCGACTTTGAGAGGTCGGGATTGATAATGGTTGCCGACACCTGCGCATTGCCTCCTGTCGCTGCTGTACTACCAGGTGGCAAATCTACTGTTAGCTGGCCTGTGCCTCCCACTACCTGCGTGTTCACCTCCAAAGCGCTTTGTGCAGAGGGCAGTGTCCATGTCACCAGGTTCGCCCACCAGCGCGCCGCATTATTCCATCTCAACCAGTTCGCCGTCCACTCGCCCAGCGCGTCGCTTGTCCAGGCCACCACGCGTCCAAGGCCATATTGCCATGCCGCCAGCACCGGGTCATCCTGGTCGCTGATTAACACCAGCTGCGCCGCCGGTTTGGGCGTCGTTGCGACATAGCCATTCAGCATAGGAAGATTTCCCAATCCTGTCAAAATGGGATTTGCACCCACAATAGCGGGAACGAACGGCTCCTGTACGATTGCGCGTCGTGCCGCCTGCTGTGTCTCCTTGAGCAATATCTGTGGAATGGTAGCCGGGTTATCGGCGCGGTAAAAACGTCCCTTGCCCCAGGTGGCAATATCCTGCATGGTAAGGAAATCAGCAGGGGCGGACGCATTGGTCTCTACCGTCGAGACCGTAATGCCCTCTTTCGCCATCTGCGTCACCTGCGCAAAGTAGTTATCGTAGGCGTCGCCATCGCCCAGCAGGATCACGTGCTTGATTTTGGCATTCGCGTGCAATAGAACCTGTTCCGCATTCACCAGGTCGGGCATGTAACTCGGAGGATCATTCGGGTTCATGGCATCGATGGTTTTATCAATGGCTGCCGGGTTCGTGACATGCTGCATCGGTACAATTAAGCTGCCATAGGCGTCTGAGACTCCTACTTGGTCGCGTGGAGTCAATAGGCTAATCACTCCTTTCGCAGCCACCTTCGAAATATTGATCTCGGAGTCATTTTCCAGGCTTTCAACGATCAACACCACCGCGATGCTCGGCGTATCCTTGTGCTGCGGTATTGCCATGCTCACCGGCAGCGTCTGCTCGAGCGGCGTGCCGGCGTAGCCTCCCACGCCATAGCTGTTCTCGCCGCCGCTAACCACCAGCCCGCGGCCAAGGTCGCGCACAAATGCTTGCAGCACCTGCATGCGGGCTGTTCCTAATTCGACGGCAGGTACATCCGCCAGCACAACGGCGCTGTAACCGGCCAGGCCATCTAATGTCACCGGCACATCGTTGGGCGTGCCTACCGTCACATTAATTTTCGTCGCCTGCAGCGCCGCCACGATGTTGTGTCCCTCACCTGGTTGTCCCTCGATTACCAGCACATGCGGCGGACCCTGTACATTCACAAAAGTCGAGGCCACATTATTTTGTGGAATCGTATCCAGAGGTGCGGCCAGCGTTACGCGGAATGTATGGAAACCCGGCGCAGGGGCGGATAAACTGAAACTGAGCTCCTGCTGGCCAGCAACCATATTAATGGTCTCCGTGGTTAGCAAGGTTTGATCAAGATACAGGCGCAGCGTTGCGTGCTGGGCTACGGTGCTGAAAAGATTCACATGTAACAGAAAGCGTTCATTCACCTGCAGCTCACCGGGCGAAATGAGACCGTTGATGCGCGCCTCCGCCCCATTGGAGGTGGGTAGTGGAACGATATCCAGCCGAATACCCTCCTGCTGCAATAATTGCGCTTCCTGCAGTGCATCTCCCAGGTTCTGCTGCCCATCCGTCAAAAGCACGATGCGGCGCATGCTGTCGGTCGGTAAAATGGCTGCCGCCAACCGCAACCCCGCGGCCAGGTCGGTAAAATTGGTATCAGGAGTAGACTCGAAGTGCGAGAAATCTACCTGCGAGCTGACCGATTGTTCCACCAGAGCGTTGCGGCCCACTGCCACTATACCAACCTGGTCATCTGTGCCTTTGTGTTGCAGTGCATTGGTGATCCACTGCTCGATAAAAGCGCGTTGCGGAACCGTGCTATCGGAAATGTCTCCGACAAATACTACTGCCTGCCGCGAAACCGGCATTGACAACGCGGCACCCGCCAGCGCGCTGATCACCAGTATGAACAATGCTAACCGGCAAATCAGAATCAAAATCTGCTGCCGGCGCGGGAATGGCAGCGACATATTGCGCCACGTGAGAAATACCAGTATGCCAATCGGTAGTAGTAGCAACAACAGCCAGGGCTGTTCAAAGGTCAGCATCATCGTTCCCTTTATCTGATTTCACCGTGATCGAAGGCCATTGCGTCTCACCTGTTTGACTGTTTTAACAATACGGCGCCTCGTCTCTCTATACTGCGTCTCTACTGCATCCTGTATTGCGCCGAATATTCCTGCATGCTTGTGTAACTGCGCCTGCCCGTTATAGCGTGATGCATATCCTGCGCTTTGTCCTGTTCCACCAGCCGCGCTTTTACGGGCGTATCCCCGGCTAAAGAGCCACCATTCGGCGCACAGGACCAGCAAGAAAAATGCCGCAATCCAGGGCCAGATTTCACGTAATACACGTGGCACAGATGTGCTATCCGTTGTGAAACTGGTGCTATGTGTAACGGGCAGCGTGTTTGCCGGGGCCAGGCGTGATTGCGAGGGGTCGAACAAATTTACGACAAAGGCGCCATTCCGCTCCTGCCCCTGTACCTGCTGAGTTACCAGGTAGATACCGGTAGCGTCTGTCTGGTCGAAAGCCGTGGCCGGAAATGGGGGCGCAACCGTAACTGGCTTTTTGCCCGGTGCGGTAATTGTCACCGAACTTGCTCCCGGCCATGTCGCGATTGTCACCGGCGTGCCTGGTGCAACCTGCCCGTCTCCCGCCACCGGCTGTGGTAGAAACCAGTTGACCATGTTGTAGATTAGAATGGGGAAACTGGGCTGCAAGGGAAAATCACTATCATGCAGATCGAAGCCGAGCGCGGCGACGCGCCGGTTATTTGTGATACCGGCGATCAACAGAGGCGTCTGGGGGGTGGTAATCACCGGCTGTGTCCATGCCGCCGGAGTAAGCGCGTGGCTTACGTGCAGCACGTGAATACTGCTCAAATCGACATCTTGCAGCAAATCCGCGCTATCATTGCCGGCGCTAATTTGACTTACACTAATGTCCTGTCCCGATTTACCAAAGATATACGAGCCTGCCGGGGGATTTACGAAGAACAACCCACCGGGCGGCAGCACCGGTGGTACAAATCCGTCGAATACTGTCAAATCAAATCCGCCCGTATTGGCGTATTTAGCCGGAGTTGTCTCATACAGGTCGATATTCGATTGCAGGCGCAGGGCCGCTTCAAGGAAGCTATTGCCTTTCGTTACCAGCAGCACTTTACCGTGTAGCGAACTGCCTGCAATGGCCCACGCGTCATGATCAACCGTCATCGGGTCTTGTACGTCCAGCCGTGCGTGCAGGAAATGAGTCGTTGCGGGTAATGGCCCCCATTGCAGGGACCCACTTGCTCCCGGTGCCAGCACAATGTTTTGCACACCGGCCAGCCTGCCATCGGCGTATAGCTCAACCGGTATCGAGCGCTGCTTATGGCTATAGTTGGCAACCTGGACAAGCGCTGTCAAATTGCCATCCAGGTTGCGCGAGGCCAGGGCGATCAGCGCAACATTACCGGCATCGGTGCCTATTTTCAGATAACGCACTGGAACGGGCAGCGCCAATGCCTGGTCGGGTGGCAGAACATGCCCATCTCCAACCACTAAAATCTGTGTGTTCGCACGCCCGGCTGCCAGCGCCGTGGCCAGGGAAAGTGCCTGCTCGAGGTCGGCATCCTGGTTCGTTACTTTCGCGCGCTGCAGGGCTGCATCCAGCTGCCCCTTATCCTGCGAATTCGCGATCAATACCTGCGGCGTACGTGCCATGGCAATCAGGGAAACGCGATCATTGGGGCCAATGCCTGCGATCAGGTCGCTGATCTCGTTCTTCGCCTCCTCAAACCTGCTCGGAGCCACATCTGTCGCCTGCATGCTCGCCGAAGCCTGTAAGATGATAATAGTGTTGCCGCTGATGGGACTGCTGAAAAAGGTCGCAGGGCGTGCGAGCACCAGCACAACCACGAGTGCTGCCAGCAACTGCAACAGCAACAATGGTGTGATGCGCAAACGCTGCCATGGGCGGCTTGCCTGCAGGTCCTGTAATGCCTGCTGCCATAACAGTGTGCTGCTAACGACTCGCTCCTGCCGCCTGGGTCGCATAAAGTAGAGCAAGAGTATGATGGGTATGATAATGCCGAAGGCCAGCGCCGCCGGAACCAGTAATGTCATTTGTAATTACCTATAAGTTGGGACAGGGATGCTTCGCTTCGCGAAGCATCCCTGTCATTTCACCAACTCGACCTGTCGTAATAATCGCTGTACAATATCAATCACTGCTGTATCGCTTGGGATCATCGTGTATGTCATCGCCTGCGCGTGCGCGAACGAGGCCAGTTCCTGCGTAAATCGCGCCAGGCGCTGCCGGTAGGCTTGCAAAACTGCCGGCGAAGCGCTCACCTCGATGCTGCCCGCCCCCTCGCTGTCCTTCAGGCGCCAATCACCTTGTAGATCGGGTTCAAGCTCATCCGGCGCCAGTATTTGCAGCAGCGCTACCTCCTGGCGCAGTTGCCTCACCGCGCGCAATCCGGCCGCATATCCTCCTGGCGCCAGGAAATCTGAAATGACGATCGTCAATCCAGGGCCGGTCACCACGCGCCCCAGATCATACAGCGCTCTGTTCAAATCGGTTTCCCCGCCGCGTGGCAGCCGTTGCAGAAACTCTCCCACGGTCCAGATGGCATGTTTGCCACTGCCGGCACGTCTCTGCGCCGCCAACCGGTTCGTCAATGCTCCCAGAATGACGCTATCCTCGCACTTCAATGCCACATAGCATAGCGCTGCCGCCAGCATCGACGCCAATGTGGATTTAGCCGGAGTTCCATATTGCATCGAATCGGAGCAGTCAATCAGCACCGTAATCGTCAGGTTCTCCTCCGCCTCGAAGATGCGCAGGAAAAGGCGCTCCAGCCGCGCATAGGCCCGCCAATCGATGCGCCGGAAATCATCACCGGGGGCGTAGCGCCGGTAGTCCGCAAACTCCATTGATGAGCCTGCCATTGGCGAGCGCCTGCGACCAGGTCTGCCGGTCGCCATCGATTTGCGCGTCATAAGCGCCAGGTTGTCCAGGCGCTGCAATATCTCGGCATCTAGTGGGAAACGGGCCGGAGCATTTTCATTGGGCATCGCAGCTATATTTCCTCCACAATCACCTTGATCAAATCCTCTGGCGTGATCCCATCGGCGAGGCCATCAAAATTCAAAATAATGCGATGGCGTAGGGCGGGAAATGCCACGGCCTGTACATCTTCCTGAGAAACATTGAAGCGGCCCTCCAATAGCGCGCGTACCTTAGCTGTCAGAATCATGGCCTGCAGGCCGCGGGGACTGGCTCCATAACGCACGAAATTGCGCACTTTTTCGGGCGCATCTTCGTTACCAGGATGGGTCGCCAGCAGCAGGCGCACTGCATATTCTTTGATATGTGTTGCCACTGGAACGGCTCGCGCCACCTCGATCATATGCGTCAACTGCTCGCCGGTCGCTACCTTGCTGGCACGCAGCGCCTGAGTGCCTACAGTCGTATCGATGATGCGCATCAGGTCTTGCGCATGGGGGAAGTTGACCAGGATTTTGAGTAGGAAACGGTCGAGTTGCGCTTCTGGTAAGGGGTAGGTGCCCTCCATCTCCAGTGGATTCTGGGTCGCCAGCACAAAAAAGGGACTGGGTAAGGGCCGCGTGGTATCGCCAACGCTGACCGTGCGCTCCTGCATGCCCTCGAGTAGCGCCGATTGTGTCTTGGGCGTCGCCCGGTTCACCTCGTCAGCCAGCACGATGTTGGCAAAGATTGGGCCGGGTTGAAAGCTGAAGACGCGTTTGCTTCCCGATGGCATAGTATCATCGGCCTGCTCGGTCACAATCGTTGTGCCTACAATGTCGGCCGGCATCAGGTCGGGTGTGAACTGGATACGCGCGAATTTCAATGATAGCGCATCGGCCAGTGTGCGCACAAGCAGCGTTTTACCGAGGCCGGGCACGCCTTCCAGCAGTACATGACCACCCGCAAGCAAGGCTAACAGCAGCTCGCGAATCACTCGCTCCTGCCCCACAATGATAGAGGTCAGTTCTCGCTCCAACTTTTGCGCGGTTTCTACAAACGCGGTGATGTCTGCGACGGTTGGTTCTGTCGACGCCTCTTCAGAAGAGGCATGATTTATTGCATCGTCATCAATCGTTTCTTGCGGCGCAACGAGTTGCTTCTCTACGGACGACGTATTTTCACTTTTCTTTGCCATATGATTAATGTTGTCCTTCTAAAGTATCGAAGTAGCCGTGAACGAGATCTTTTAGATCAAGCGGTATGCCGCTGTTATCTATGGCGTCGTGAGCCATAGCAGTATATTCCTGGATTACCTGTGAGAATGGGACGGATTGTCCAGGCTGCACTATACCGTTATTACCGCCATTGGTCTGCGAACTGCTGCCCGAACCTATCTGACCGGGAACATATACCTGCTCGCCATTCCCCTGCTTGTTCCCGTTGTTATTCCCGCCGCCGCTGCCTCCATGTCCCTGACCTTGTTGTCCCTGGCCCTGACCTTGTTGTCCCTGGCCCTGACCTTGCTGCCCCTGGCCCTGGCCCTGGCCTTGCCGTGCCTGGCCCGGATTAGTGCCATCACCAGACTGCGCAAGCGAATCTTGAGCCTGCTGCAAGCTCTGAGAGGCCTGATCAATACTGCCCTGATTGGCTGTAGCGCTGGCAGTCTGGGAGGCTGCGTTCTCAACCTCCTGCGTTGCAGCATTTATGTCGCTCGAATTGCCAGAGGCGACTGCCTTGGCCAGGTCGTGCAACGCGGAACTGAGGGTTGGGTCTTGCGATGCCTGCCCTGCCGCCTGCTCAAGTTGTTGCGCGAGCTGGGCACGCTGCGCCGGTGATAGCTTACTGATTTGTGAGGCCAGATTTTTGAGTGCTGAGGCAAGTGCCTTGCTATCGCCATTAGCGAGCGCCTGCCCCAGGGCTTGCAAGGCCGCATTTGAACTATTTTGTAGCGCGGAACTGGCAGCAGCGTTGGCCAGTATTTTATTAGTGTTCTGTAGATTGCTCAGTTGTGACAGTTTTGCCTGCGCTTGCGCAAGCGCCTGTTGCGCCTGGGTTTCGTTTTTTGCATTACTCAGTTGAGCTTCCAGGCTCTTCAGTATCTGATCGATCTGCTTGCGCTCTTCTGGAGAGGTCGTGGTTTGGTGGTCGATGGTGTTGCGCAATCGCTCGATGGCCGCGATCTGCTTGTTGATGCGCGCCTGAAATGCCGCCTGTTGCTGGAGAACGGCAGTCATTGGATTGGGCAGCGTGAGCAACAGGACAAATGCAATGATCACAATGCCGGCGATAATCAGAAAAGAACGGCGGGGTCGTAGAGAGATTGATCGAGTGGGTGCCTGCTTGCCTAGTTGGATCAGGGCATCACGGCGCTGCAAAGTGGCCAGTGTGGACTCCTGATGTTGAAATTCCCAGGCTGTACTCAGGCGGTCATGCAATGCCAGGCGTCTATCCACGATGCGAGCTGTACCGGCCAGCGAGGGACGCAACCATAAGGCCAGCGCCAGCGCGCACAACAGGCCGGTCGATGCGGCTCCAATTGCCCAATAAAGAGCAGTGGCCCAGGGAACAAGGCGCGAGACCAGCAGCAATATTGATGCCAGGATCAGACCGGTAAGCAGACCTGCTCTGCCCCATCCCAGCACTTGCTGGATGGTCAACTTCCTGCGCCAGGGACGTAGGGCCGCTATCAGCTGTTCGCTGCTGGCCGGTTCAGAGGCTCCAGGCAGCACTTTTGCGATGCGCGATGGCGCGATAGTCGCCATGATCGTGAAACCTTTCCAGAATGATTCACTTGGATCATTCTCTATCCTGATGACTCGCCTTTAACTATACCGTTACGATATCTTCTCTATCATCTGCATCATCGTCTTCTGGGTTGTCATCATCTTCAATGTGCGGGGTTGAAAACCACTTCGCATTGTCAAGCACAAACTTCAGCCGGCCCACCGGGTTGGGCTTGACGAACCACATGCCCAGCAGGAAGAAGACAAACGTCATCACGATGCTCAACACGCTGTAGACAATCCACAGTGGGTAGCTATGGTTTCCTAGCGGGTACGTGCCGACGACATTCCCACCGGGAAGAGTACTCACGAGCGCCGCGATTGGATTCCAGCCCAGCAGGTGTGGCGTTGTGCCCGAGCCAAGCCCGAGGAGGGACGGCCCTCGCAGTAACAAAAGCGCTACCCAGGGCCCCAACATCCAGAAGACGCAGCCCATATACGTTATTGCCGTCGAAACCGTAGGACGGCGCACAAGCGCTGAGCAAAACAGGCCGAATGCTCCGATGGGTATCGCTGTAAATACGAAAACGACAACGGCATTGAGTACCTGTGATGGTGAGACCCCCCCGAAGAAAAAGACCAGGCTAAATAATGGCAGCGAGGCCGCGATCAGCAGAAATGTACTCGCCAATCCAGCCACCAGTTTGCCGGCTAGCAACGAGAAAGAGGAGAGTCGCGAACATATCAGCATATCGAAGGTCTGCCGCTCCTTCTCACCATTAATACTGGTTGAGGTGAATGCCGGCGCGATGAATACGATCAGAAAGAGCTGCACGACTGCCAGCAGATTATATAACTGCGCCCCTACCTGGCTCAGGAGGTAGTTCTGGTTGCCGTTGAATGCGCTGGCCTGGGCAAGATAACCAAAGCCTAACAAACCCATCACGACCAGGTAGATGATAATGACCCATACCGAGCGTTCGCGGCGCAGGCGCAAACGCAGTTCTTTTGTAAGTAAAGCCGCGAAAGTCATGAAGGGAGACTCCCTTCTGTAATACTCATGAAAACTTCTTCTAATGCACCACCCCCGCTGCGAGGCGCAAAGGAGACAACGGGTATCTCCTGGGTGATCAGGTGTGCCAGGACTTTATGCAACGCCCGATCATCGCCAGAAAATTCCGCCGAGATCAGATCGCCGTTTTCGTGTTCTACATTGTTGATCTCCGGTGATTCTTTCAGCATCTGGACAGCATCTTCGACACGTTCTAACACGCGAATTTCAAGCCGGCGGCCCTTGCCGAGGCGCTGGGAAACCTCGTCCATATTTCCCGCTAGTACGAGCTTACCACCCTGGATAATGGCGACGTCGCTGCACATCTCGGCCATCTCCAGCAGGATATGCGAGCTAATCACAATGGTCTTGCCCATTCCTTGCAGGGTGCGCAGCAATTCGCGCAGTTCCACGCGGGCGCGAGGATCGAGGCCCGAAGCTGGCTCATCCAGCAATAACACTTCTGGATCGTGTACAAGCGCCCGCGCCAGGCACAGCCGCTGCTTCATGCCGCGTGAGAGCGTCTCGACAAGCGCCTCACGTTTCGAGGTCAGGTCTACCAATTCCAGCAAATCATTGATAACCTGTGTTCGTTTCGCGCGTGGCACACCGTGAATGCCGGCGTAGAAGTCAAGGTATTCGATGGAAGTAAGGTCGGGATAGACACCAAAGAAATCCGGCATGTAGCCGACCTTGCGTTGGATAACAGAAGGCGCCTTGCTGATCTCCTCGTCGTCAAACCAGACCTCACCCTGCGTAGGAGGGATCAATGCCGCCAGGATACGCAAAAGCGTCGTCTTGCCCGCTCCATTCGGGCCGATCAGTCCATAAATCGATCCGTCTGGTATCACCATGCTCAGGTCGTGCAACGCATCGACGTTGCGATAGCGTTTCTGTACGTGTTCGACTTTTATCATTGTCCAGCTACCCCCTGCAAATTCAGCGCTGGCTTGCCGAAGACGATTGTATTTGACGACGCGTTCTGATTACCAAATTGTACCAGCACACGTCCACCTGGACCAATATATGCCGCCGTATCTACAGGCGAAAAGGTTTGCGCTGTAAACGTAATCGGATCCCAGCTATGTGTGTCCCAATTGTATAACAGCGCCTGCTGGCTGCCATCGGTCAATGGTCCTGATCCGCCCGTGTTCCCTATCTGTGTCACATTGTTCGGCTCGCTCAAGATCAAATCTTCAGACTGCAGGTGCGCGGCATCAGGCAAGACGAATTCGAATGTAACACTCCCTTGTGTCAGTGTGTAGAAACCCGGTACGGGAGATTGCACATTGCTGCCCTCGACATTGATGATTTGGGCGTTTAGCAGGCTCGAAGGCAGGTTCAGCGTGCCCGAATATTGGACGTCCAGCGGAGCCTGGATCATTGTTTCATCTACACCTGATGTGCTGGAACCGTTGACAGTAACACCTGTATTGATGTTCAATCCTGGCTGTTGGGCGTTCGTCCAGCCGATCAATGTTGCCGGCGCCCCTGCGATTAGCAATGGGTCGTTGGTTGGCGCGGAAGAAATTGGCCCGCCCGAAAAGATGAACGTACCTCCTCCAGGTCCAATGACCAGGCCACGTTTATAGATTGCGACCGGGCATGGGTTGCCAGCGCCACAGTAGTAACTGGTATAGATACCATCCAGCGCGGACATAATGGCAATATGGCGCTGCTTCTCCGTCTGCAGCTGGGAATTGCCAACATAGCCGTAGGGCATGCCGTTAGCGGCGGCAATTTGGGCGGCCAGGAGAGTACCTGAATTCGTCGTCGTATTTAATGGCAGGTTGATGGACTTCGTTGCGCCTGCTGCCAGGTTGCCTATATTTACATAACTATTGGGCATCAGCACGTAGACATCGCTTAACGCCGCTGGCAGTGTATTGGTGACTGTGCCGGTGAGTGTACCATTCTTCAGTGTCAGGTGAGAGATAATGCCTCCTGTAACCTGGCTGTCTTGCTCAGAAACCAGGGAGCGCAGCGTCCAGATATCTACCCCTTGCAAATTGACGTCCGTCCCCTCCTGAGAGGGGGCAATGATGGTATTTTGCCCTGAATTGGGGTTGCCGGACTGGTAATACTGGTCAGCTGAGGGCTGTACCAGGCCATCGCCGGTGAAGTGAACATGATAATCGCCCTGGTTTGGCACGAAGATACCCAGGTAGGTTGTTACATGGCTTATCGACCCTCCCTGGCTCAATTGCACGATGGTAATGCGGTTGCTTACAATCGATGTTCCTTTCTGTTGCAAGGCCAGTCCGTAGGTGAGCACTGAGAAGACGACGACGCTGCTCAAAACAATACGCCAGCTCCAATCTCTCTTTTTGCGCCAGCGCACAATGATCATGCGCACCGGCCCCAGAATGAAAATGTAGCCGAGCAGCAAAATAGCCAGTATCCAGGGCGATGGCAGGGAGTTGGGCACCAGTGATTGCAGGAGATTTGTAAAGGGACTCGTTTGTCCCTGAAAGGAGAAACCTCCAGCGCTGGCGTTCGCCAGCAGAGAATCACCCAGGGTGCGCAGCAGCAAACCTTTCCACAAATCGCTCGCCCCGGCCCAGCCTACCACAGGTTGCAGCGTAGGATCGAAAGCAACATAGCAAACGGTGCCCTCACCGTAATTCCCCTGCGCAATCAATGGAGTATTCCCCTGTGCCAGGATTGTTTCCCCGGTGGGGGTTACCTGGCCTGTGCTAACCGTTACTGGCTGCTTAACTGTCCCGCCTGGCTCCTGCTCTGAAGGACTGCCGACCGGAAGCAGTCTCGTGCCTGGCCGTAAGGTCGTTGTGCCACTGACGCTCACGGGCAGCAAACTGCTCGGAAGACCGGCTAATGTGCGCTGCCATTCAGGGCCGCCCGCGACGATCAGTGCGCCGCCACCGTTTACCCATGCTTCTAATGCCGCCAGTTGTTTGGCGCTCAGCGTACTCGTCGTGAAATTGTCCAGGATGATAAGATCGAAGTTCTTCAGTACCGTTGCCTTATCAGGGAATGTGCTGGCGTTCAGAAAATCCGTAATCAGCAGTGTGCTGTTATTGAAAGGAGTATATGCGTTGAGGGGGCCAAAGCCTGTGTTTGTATCGGAAAGAATGCCGGCAAAGACGTCGCCCTGATTAAGTGGTTGAAGGACGCTACTTTGCGAGCGAACCGTATTGCCATTGCCATCCAGCAAGCGAACAGTAATTCCCGGCGCACTGCTATAGATGGGAATATAGAGCGTGATCTGCTTCTGGGAGCCATTCGGTAATGTAATCGGAACCTGGTAGCTGGATTGAGATCCCGTGTTTCCATAATAGTTCTGCGCATCAGGCGAAGTGATTGAAATACTTCCCGTAAAGTCAGCGCCATTGTTGCTCAATGATATCTGAACCGGAATCCAGTTTCCGCTCCTGTAGCGCGTGTTAAAACCGGCGTTCACCGAGAATGTTGGTCCATCTGCCGCGATAAAGCCGGACCGGGCATCTCTTGATTGCGCCAGCGCCGGCGCAGGTAGAAGAAAAAAGCTAGCGAATAGCGCGAAAAGGGCGCAGAAGCCAGCGAAACGGAAAGAGCCCCTGCTATGTATCCCGCGATGAGGCCGGTGGTTTATTATTTGCATAGTCCTGAGCCTCTCTTAATGAATGAAATAAAGTAGGATCGAACCCCAACAATTCATAGACTAGTATAGATGACGCTTTTCACGACCATTTAGTTGCATCAAGAACCGGGCGGCCCTGGTGGCATTGAGGACCTGATTGCCACAAGGAGCGCCACTAGATTTCTTTGTTCCTGTACTGTACAGGGGCAGCTCGCTATGAATACAATACGTTTATTCTACCCCATATGCTCTCATTGTGCGCAAACATACTACGGAAGACCAGGATACCTCTACTATTTAGAGGGATATGTGCGATAATGAGATGCAACAAAATAATCCGATCTCTCCTCTGCTCCCTCTAAATTATTTAGATGGGCGCGAAGATATTGACGAGGACGGCCACAACGCAGAAGGCTATTACGAAGAGCAGCGCCAGCACATCGAAGCGTTCGATATGCAGCTGGCGGCGCTTGCTGCGCCGCCAGCCCCGCCGTCCGCCACCGTAGCAGCGTGCTTCCATTGCCATTGCCAGCACCTCTGAGCGCCGGAAACCACTGAGAAAGAGAGGAATCAGCAATGGGCCGATTTTCATGGCGCGCTGTATGAAATTGCCGGAATCGAACCGTACTCCTCGCGCGGCCTGGGCCTTCGTCAAGCGCTCCACTTCTCCTACCAGGATTGGCACAAACTTAAAGGCAATCACCAGTACCATGATGAAAGCGTTCACCGGCAGTCCCAGCTTTTGTAACGGTGAAAGCAGCGCTTCCATACCATCGGTGAGATCGACTAACGAGGTAGTGAAGAGTAGCAGAGCGGTCAGGTAATAGAGAAAGAGGGCGCGCACAATAGCCGATGCGCTATGTAAAAGACCCTCCTGCGAGATTGAAAAGATGCTCCAATGCCAGATCAAGTTCGTATACTGGGTGGGCGATGAGTAAAGTAGCACTTGAAACACGAAGATAAAAATCAAGAGGATCACAATGGGTCGGAAGGTGCGCCAGATATAACTGCCAGGTAAGCGTGAGGCCCCCTGCACTGCCAGGCAACCGAGCAGGCAGATAGCAAAAGCCGCATAAGTGCCAACGTAGGATACCAGGGCAATCAGCAAGATCGCGCACAAAAGCTTGACGCGTGGATCCATGCGCGTCAAGCTTGAGCCGTTATTGACGAATTGGCCGAAGGTAATGTTCCTGGAAAGTTCAATCATCTGCCTGCGCCTCTACGAGCCCGTCTTGTGAATATCCTATCGCCGCCTCTAAGTCTTCAAGTCGTAATACATCTGCCGGTAATGCTGGTACCACCTTTTGTAAGGTGAGAGCGATCTGAACTGTTTCCGGCAGCGCGATATCGCGGGTCGCCAGTTCGCTGCTCCGCGCAAGTATCTCATGCGCGGTTCCTTTCAAAACGATGTGCCCCTCGTCGATGACGTAGAACATATCCGCCAGCCCTATCACATCTTCCAGGCTGTTGGATGTGTATACAATCGTGAGATTACGGTCTTGCTTCAGTTTCCTCAAAAATTCCAGTAACTCGTGTCTTCCACGCGGGTCAAGACCTGCTGAGGGCTCATCAAATACAATGACGCGGGGCTGCAGCGCCAGCACGCCCGCGATTGCGACGCGGCGTTTTTCGCCGCCGCTCAGCGCATAGGTATAGCGCGTGCGAAAATCCTCGTATGGTAGTCCAACTGCCTCCAACGACTCGCGAACCAGGCGACGCGACACAGCCAATGGTACTTTTTTGAGGCGCGGCCCAAAGGAGACATCCTTGCCGACCGTATCCTCGAAAATCTGTGATTCGGGCGATTGAAAAACTACTCCCACGTTTGACCGCAGGCGCTCAATCATAGCGGGCGTTTTCACCTCAGCCCCTTCGTAAAGTAAGCTGCCTGCTGCCGGTTTAATCAGGCCTGCCAGCAGATCCACGACTGTCGATTTCCCTGCCTTGGTTGGTCCTACCAGTGCCACTAGCTGGCCTTCAAATATGGAAAGCGAGACTCCCTTTAATGCTTCAACAGCAAAAGGCGTGCTGTGTAAGTGCGTGTAGTGCGCATCCCTTAGCTCAATAAGCGGCCTTGCTGTGAGGTCGTCATGCTGCCTGTTATCGTTTTGCAATGTAGGGATGGGTACCCTGGCTGGTCTGTTTTCTTGCGCCGGAATCCGGGCTTTTTGCAAGAGCATTGCATTCTTCAACTGTTCAGCGGTCAGAATAATGTCCGGCAGTTCTTCCCATCCATGGATTTTCAAATATTGCCCTAGACGCGTGACCGCTGGAACATCCAGGCCCACCGCCCGCAGCTCATCTCCTCGCGCGAAGACGTTAGCAGGTGTATCGTCCATCAAAACACGTCCGGCGTCCATTACGATCACGCGCCCAAAAGCCGCAATCTCGTGCATAAAGTGGGTAATATGCAGGATGGTGATACCTCGCTCGCACGCTAAACGCTGCACGGTTTGCAACAGTTGTTGTGCTGTATGGCGAGAAAGCATGGTCGTTGGCTCGTCCAGCAGCAGGTAACGAGGGCGCATTGCCAGCACTCCGGCGATGGCAACGCGCTGTTTCTGGCCTACAGACAACTCGCTGATTGCCATTTGCGCGTATGGTTCCAGTTGGAGTAATGCCATTGCCTCCTGCACGCGTTCCTCGATTTCGAAACGTGGCAGGCCAAGATTTTCTGGCCCAAAAGCAATATCGTCAATGACCGTATTTGCCACCAGTTGATCATCTGGATTTTGAAAAACGATGCCTACATGCTGGTGAATGGTCCACAGGGCTTCTCCACCGGCGTTAGTTGGCACCTCGTCAATGAGTATCGAACCACGGGTTGGCTGTAAGAGTCCTGCCAGCAACCGGGCCAATGTGCTTTTGCCGGATCCATTCTGGCCAATGATAGCTATCGTCTCGCCCGAGCCGATGCGTAGGTTTATCGCCCGCAGCGCATCACGTACATCCTGCTCTCCGCGTTTGCTGTAGCTGAACGTGACATTCTCGACTTCGATCATGGTTAATAGGGTAATTCATCGCGGGATTTCTTTTCGGGCGCGCGTACAACCCCGCGCCGGACAATGTCTACGGCACGCGCGATAATGACCGTTAAAATCGCGGCCAGCAGCGCTTCTGCAATAGCCTGTGGCAGAACTTCGACGATGATCACCGGGGCGGGGACGCCCGCGAACGGGGCATCTTGTCGCCAGATGCCGAAAGTTAGTACGAATACAGTGTTGGTCGCTGCTCCAATGATACCCGCGGCAAATGCTGCCACGTCCCGGTTGACACGCTTTAATCCAGCATACGTGAGCCAGGCGGTGAGGCCGATCAAAATACGGGGTACAAATGCTACCAATGGGTCTTTGAAAAGAGGGATTGGGGAACGTAAGAAGCTAATAAGGCCAAAGAAAAAGCCCGTTACCATGCCCACAACAGGACCTTCCAGCACGCCGCCCAGGATTGTAGGTACGTGCTCAATGGTTGCGCTTGCGGTAAGATTAGGCACCGGGATAAACCCGAGTACAGGCACAATGCCCATTATAATGGTGATCCCCACCAGCACGCCTGCCGCTACGATGCGCTCTGTCGTGAGCGCCCAGGTGCCGCTTGTAGAGGATATACTTGTAGTCTTGCGCAAGATAAATACTCCTTAAGGACTCGAAAGGGAGCTACTATTTTCCCAAGTATATGCATTTCGGTGAGCGAGTGTCAAGAAAGCTACCAGCCGGCTACTAACAGGTTTTTAGACTGAGATGAACTTCACACCGTCCGCTGCGCCGACGATTGCTCCCTCGGCCATGTGCAGGAATAATCCTGTCTCGACAACGCCCACGATATCGGACATTTGCTTGTGAATTGACAAAGGGTCGTCCAGGCCGTTCGCGAAGAAACAGTCCAGGATGAGATTCCCGTTATCTGTGTGATACAGGTTTTCGCCAAGATGTCTTACCCGCACCTCGGCTCCCAGCGCCTCTATATGCCGGCTTACGGGGGTGATCGCGAAAGGAATGACTTCAACCGGTACCGGCGTCGCCAGCCCCAGTTTTGTAACCAGCTTTGTGATATCTGCGATCACCACGAAGCGCCGCGAAGCTGCCGCCACAATCTTTTCACGCAAGAGCGCGCCGCCCCCTCCTTTTATCAGGTTCAACTGCTCATCGATCTCATCCGCTCCGTCAATATCAAGGTCAAGCTCTGGATGCGTATCCAGGTCTGTCAGCGGAATACCCAGGCTGCGGGCCAGTTGTTCTGTGGTCTGCGATGTGGGAACCGCCCCGGCAATGCGCAAACCACCAGCAATACGCTGCGCAAGCGCGTAGACCATGTGGGTCGCAGTTGTGCCGGACCCCAGGCCGACCAGCATTCCATCTTCAACAAGTTTTGCGGCTTCCATGCCGGCCAGGTGTTTCCATGTCTCCTGTTGACTATCGTGTTGCATGGTCTTCTTCTCTTCCTCAACTGTTTGGATTTCAGGAATCAGCCTTTCTCATTATATCGCAAGAGGGGCTATTCCGGTGATTCCCCAACGCTGCGGAGCTGCGCGGGGGGACGCAAGCAGGCAAGGCCGAATCACTTTGCGCGAGAGATGCTTCTCTGACCATCCGGGTGATTAGCAGTGCCATCTACTTGTCATTCTATGCCCATCGTGATACACTCTTGCTTGCAGAACAAAAACAAAGGACATCGCATGATTATGTCTGATGGTAGTAATCATGGCTAATCAATGGCATATTCTCGTAGTTGAAGATGAGCAGAATCTCAACCGTAATAGAGTAGAACTCCTGCGTAAGGATGGCTATGCCGTCCAGGGGGTGGCCAACGGTGCTGAGGCGATTCGCCTCCTATGGACTGAAAACTACGATGTGGTGATCTGTGACCAGAAAATGCCCGATGTGGATGGGTTAGAATTCTTGCAGTGGATGCGAGCTTTTCGCCCCGATACACGCATGATCATGATTGCATCCGCCGATTCCTCTATCACACGAACGCAGGCGCTGGAGGGTGGTGTCGTCAGCTATCTGTTGAAGCCGGTAGATATCCATGTCCTCAAAGAGGAGTTGCGGCGCCTGCTCCAACAGACGGGCTTTTCTGCGAGCCTGGACTCGTTTGATTTACTTGACCTGATCCAGATCATTTCTATGAGCCACAAAACGATCGCGCTGGTGGTCAATACCGGGTTGCAAGAAATGGGGACCCTGCGATTTCGAAATGGAGAACTGGTCTGGGCGGAATATGGCACGTTACGTGGAGAGGAAGCCTTTTTCGCGCTGGCGGCATATAAAAATGGTACGGTTATACACCAGCCCTGGAATGGACATATAGCCTCCAACGTAACGCAGCCGCTATCACGCTTGATCTTTCAGGCGCTCCAATATCGCACCAAATATGCGGCTTCACAGCAACTGAGTGGCGAACAGGAGGCAGTCAGGCCCGCCGTGGCGCGCCAGGAGGTGATAGATGATAGCCCTTTCATGGTTCTATCAGAGGAACCTGTACCTGGTGTGATTGAGCCGGCGACCCCTATCACACCACTTCTGCTGCCAGAAATAGAACGTGCTGCAGAGTCTGTCGCCGTGGCACCTCCTCAACCAGTAGCCGGTGAAGGAAAGGAATGGTGGCAGGAATCAAGCGAACATAGAAGAATGATCCGTTCGCATAGAGCGTACCGTGAAGAGGAGGCGGCGACTGCATCCCCATCTTCCAGCAATGGGTATAAGAGCAACAGTGATCCTCCTGCTGCGAGTGTTCCGCCCTCTACAGCGCGCCGGACAAATGCCGGCCAGAGAACGGATCTGCCGGGATGGTTGTTAGAACAGCCAACGCAGTTTGATCTGCCCGCAATGCGCCTGAAACCCTCCGCGGCTACCGGCCATATACCGGTAACGCCAGTTCAAAAGCCCGCAAAGCCTTCACCCGCGGAGTGGCAGCCACCGCAGGCGAATCCAAAAGAAGGGGAGCCACCAACTCCCACGCAAATGACCGGCCCGCAGCCGGTACCAAAAACAGGCAGCGGACCTCAACCCCGGATTGGGCAAAATATTTATAAAACAGCGAACCAGGCGGCATCTCCTGAATGGCAATTGCCGGAAGATAATAACGCGACCGGCTTACGTCCTGGAGCGAGGCTTAAGAGTCTTACACGCAAAACTGATGACTTGCATGCGGGCGCTCTATACCAGCAGCACGCTCCAGTTGTTGGGATAGGCGAGGCGCACTCTCTAAATGGGGATCATGTGGTAGATGGAGCAACGCCGGATCGGAAAGTCGAAGTGGCGGCACTCTGGGGAGCAAATGGCTCGTCCAATGGAACTCTACACTCTACCAGAAGGAACTTTGCAGCCCTCGTCGCCGCCCTACAAACACTGGGTTATACTGTGCCGGGCTTTGTGGCCTCAGCAGTGGTCAGTCTTGACGGACAACCCATAGCGCAGGTAGCGGTTGACGACCTGGATATCTCGTTGATGTGCGACTCATTCAGCACGATTGTGCGAGGAGCGCTGCTCTCGTTGGATCAGGGTAAATGGGGCCAGTTCGAACAGACCGTCGTTTCGAGCGCAACCTATCATGTTCTATTGCGTATTATTGGAGGCGAGAAAGAAGCCTTTCAAGTGCTGATTACCACGCATGAAACGAATCCAGCAGAAAGCCTGGCTATCATGGCAAATGTCGAGGCCGCTATCGCCTCTGCTCTAGGGTATGGGTCAGGTACTACGTTTCCGGCCAGATAAGCGCTTTGCACGAGCCGCGAACAAGCGGCGTTGCTGGTCGGAATAAGAGTTCAGAGCAGAGACCAGAATGGAGAGACTTGTGAGCGAAACGAAACTACCACCAACTGAAGAAGAGAGACGCAATCACCGCTTTTCGTTCATTGTAGGCATGCTGATTGCGCTGGCGATCATTATCATTTTTGTCCTACTCTTCCATTAGCTTCTTGAGGCGCGCGATATCGAGTTCTTGCGCGGTATCACCTGGTGATTTAGAGAGAGCAGGCGGTCGCTCGGGTTTATGGCCTGGACGTTTCTTTGCCGGCGCGCCATTCTGGGGCTGGGGAGATATCAGAGGTGAAAGATGAGGGTTCCCTTCATCCAGGAGCGGAGTCTCATTCGACAAGCTTGCCTGCGTTTTGAGGTCCTTCAATTGCCGCTCGATAATTTGCTCATCTGAAAGCTGGTCAAGCTGCGTATCCAGGTTTCGTTTGTGCAGTTCTTCCATAGCGCGGGCGCGTGCCTCCGCCTCTATCACAGCATCCTGGGCGCGATTTGCCCGCTCCCTATCTTTCTGGCTGCCAGTTTTTCCAAGCGCATCGAAGACTCGTTGTTGCAGTAGCGCATTGCGCCTGCGCGTAACCAGCAGGTCTATCGTTGTTTCTACCTCAGAAATTTTGGCTTCGAGCTGGCGTAGGGCGCTCCTCATCGTTATGACCAGCTGCTCCTGTTCCTGCTGCTGCTGTTCGTAGCGCTGAGCCTGCCTGATATATTCATTGTAGTGCGTAAGCGCGTCTCGTGCTGCCGGATCATTATCCTGCCGGATGGCCTGCTCTGCCTTCCTCATCCACGTTTCTGCCTCTGCCTTTCTCTCCTGCACACGCACCTGTAACTTACGGCTCTGGGCGATAGCTGTGGCCACCTGCGTCTTGACCTGGACCAGTTGATTGCGCATGTCGAGCTGAAGCTGGCGTAGAGCTTTTTCGGGATCGTCCGATTTCTCAACGACGCTATTGAGATTGGCCCGCAGCAGGGTAAGCACACGTTCCAGCAAGTTCATTTACGTATCTCCCAGATTAGCATTCTATTATCAAATAATATCACCTAGCCGTTTGGAAAGGTATGGCGCATCCCAAAAAGGGAATTTGTACGTGACACAGATTACTGAACCCAGGCTGTGTCACGTACAATCAGGGCAAGCGAAAGGTCATCTACGTTGGAGCAGCGGGCAACCACGAGAGTCGCCCTACTGCTGTAGCGAGCGGTGATCACCACCTTGACGACGACCAACGGAATCGCCCTACTCGGCGGTTGCCGCGTCGATGGAAGCACCGGTGCCGTTCGCGTTGGCATTGGTTGCCTTTGTACCGCTCGCGCCGTCCTGACTATCTTGAGTAGTCAATGCGGGGACGCGGCTCATCAGGTCGCCAATCCGGGTACCGCTGAGCAACTCGAAGAGCGCGGGTACCTGGGCCACCATGTTCATGATATCGCCCGTGATGCGGCTGGCTCCCATACCATTGTTGCCATTGCTACCCCCGGTCGAGACAATCGTAACCTTGTCTACCTTGCTGAGCGGCTCGGAAATGGCGCGTACAATCTCAGGCATTCCGGTGAGCAGCTTATCGAGAACAGCGGCCTGATTGTATTCGTGGAATGCTGCGGCTTTGACTTTCATGGCTTCAGCTTCGGCTTCACCTTTGGCGCGGATGACCTCAGCTTCGGCCAGGCCTCTGGCGCGGATGACTTCGGCTTCGGCCAGACCACGAGCGCGATTGGCCTCGGCATCACCCATACCACGCGCCTTGGCGGCGTCCGCCTGGCCTTGCGCTTCCAGGATCAGGCGCTGGCGTTCGGCCTCAGCAACCGTCTCAATGCGCCTGCGTTCGGCCTCGGCAGCCTTCTGGATTGTGGCCTGCAGCTCGAGTTCGCGGCGCTTGATTTCGGCCTCCTGCACTTTGATCTGGGCCTGTTTCTCCACCTCCGTTACTTTGACCGCCTCGGTGACGACCTGCTGCTGCATCATGTTGGCCTGAATATCATACGCTTTGTCGGCGGAAGCCTGCTGCTTCTTTACTTCCGCATCGAAGGCCGCTTTTTTCAGTGCCAGGTTACGCTGCGACTCCGCCTGCAATGCCAGTGACTCCGTCTCAGCCTTCACGCGCTCTTGATCAGCCGCCGACTTTGCAACGGCCGCCTCACGAGCGGCATTGGCCTGCTGAATCTGTGTATCGCGTTGCGCCAGCGCCGCGGCGATATCCGCCTGCTTGCGAATCTGCACGATCTGCGGGCGGCCCATGTTCGAGATGTAATCGTTCTTATCGCGTACATCTTTAATGGTGAAGGAGATGACTTCCAGACCCATCTTCTCCATATCGGGAGTGACGGTCTTAAGCATCTTGGCACCGACATTTTCAGGGTCTTTTACCAGGTCCTCAACGGTCAACTGGCCGACGATGCCGCGCAGGTGGCCTTCCATCACCAGGCGGATCAGCGCCTCGCGCTCCTCCTGGCGTTTACTGAGAAACTGCTCGGCGGCAGTTTTCACACTCTCTTCGTCCGAGCGCACCTTGATCTGGGTGACGGCCTCAACATTGACGGCCACGCCCTGAGTGGTATACAGGTCTTGCGAGGGGGCGACATCGAAGGACATCAACTCGAGCGAAAAGTCCTGGGCGCGTTGGTAAAGGGGAATGACAAAGTGCGAACCACCCGTAATCACTTTGGTACCACCTGCCCCATAGACGATCAGCGCCTGGTTGGGTCCAACCTTACGCAACAGCCGTCCGATGGTCTGGATAACAATAATCACAACAACAACAATGGCGACGACGCCAACAATTAAGAGAACAATGGGATCCATAGAATACTACTCCTTTTCTTTTCGTCTTTACCTACAGGGGCAACCTCTGTGGTCATCCATGTGTCAAAGGGGTGAGACGAACCAATGTTTATTGTGGGTCTTTTCGTTTGATCAATTGCGTGTCTGGTTGATTGGGCTCCTCAAGCAACGAACGTAATTTTTCTAGCTCATCCGCTGCCGGCGAATCAAAATGCGTCTCCTCCTCATTGATAAAGTGATCCCAGGTGTCAACTTCCGCAATGCCGCGCGCGTAGTTAATCACAACTACCTCTGTATCGCGCTCGATACGGCGTCCATCCATACTGCGAGCCGCGATGCTCTTGCGCATGCCGCCCGGAGAAACATAGAGGATTTCTCCGATGCCCTGCTCCGGTATGGTCAGGCTGACTTTCCCGAGCAGGCCGGTGCGATCCGAGACATCCTGTATCGTCGCGCCCTCGCTGTCTCCAAACAGGCGGCCTAGCAAGAGTAAGAGCAACCCAGCGATAATTATTCCACTGACGCTTGCCAGTAGCAGTGTCACAGCAGACATCAGGTGGCCGGTGTTGTGAAACAGGTATCCGAAAAACCCGAATCCCAGCAGGAAAAACATCACTGATGTGACATTGATATAAGAGAAAAGGTCTGCCAGTCCTCCTGCTGAGTTATGTGCTGTGGAAGCATGGGTGTGCGCGTTCGTTGTGTGCGCGTGCGCCGCTGTATGCCCATGAGCCGAGCTATGCATCACTGCTGTATGATGGCTCATGTGCACCCCCGTATGGTGCCCAGGGCTGTGTGCGCTGCCATGACCAAGATTTCCCAGCAGGGCGGTAACAATGAAGAAAAGCAGTCCGACCAGAAAACAGGCAATAAAAACGAGCGATAACGGGTCAGTTGCAATCATATGATGTTCCCTCCTTTATATTCGGAAACATTTTTAGCGTGTGTACGGGGACGATCCATACGTTCGATCAGACCAACAATACTGGTCAGTATACCAGATATGCCTAGAATCAACGCAAGCAGCAGGCAAAGCAGTTGAGATGGCAGTCCTATCAACGCCAGGAGTGGAAATAAATTGCTCGTGTAAAAGCTGGCGATAAGCAGGAGAAGCGCGCATCCTGATAGCGTTATGGGAACCAACACGGGATGCCTGCGTAGCAGAGCATGACGTTGCAGCCTGCTCATGCTCTGTTGGCCAGAGGGGGGGATAGGCTGGCCCTGGATCATAAGTGACTCCTTCGTTTCATCGAAAAGTAATGGCATGGTGACACGCTTGTAGGTGCGAATAGAAGTTGCTCCTACTCCAATACTATAGACGTAGTATCCTTACAAAATTACAATCTTGCTCAAGCAGCGTCATCCGGTTCCGGTTCATCCCCAGGTTCTCTTTTAATGGCGCTCAAGAGGGTTTCCAGGGCCTCAAGAGGTATATCCATCAGCTCATAGAAAAGCGCAATATAACGCCGTGGTTCCTCGACGCTCGCAAGTCGTTCGAAAAATGCCTGAAGTAGCGGTTCCGCGTGCCATTCTTCAGCGCTTGCCTCAATCCATGTCATCAGGCGGTCGCTTTCATCCTGTATATCTGTCATCAGGTCGGTGTTATAATCAGGAGGATCACTTACCAGGTATCCCGGATGTACTTTAAAAAATCGCGATAGGAGATCGCGGCTCGATGCGGTCAAATGGACTCTTTTCCCGTTCTCTATTTGTGAGAGGTAGGCCTGACTGATGCTCTCGTGTAACTCCTCGTACATCGCTTTCACGACTTCCATCTGCGTCATCGGCCGGTTATAGCCGCGCAGTTCGCCTTCTACCTCGCGCAAGTGTTTGATTTTTTCTGACAGGTTCATCGTATCCTCTATCCTCACATAACTATCTGCTATATGTAAATATAGCTGATTGCTATCACTTTGTCAAGTGAATGATTCTGCCATCCACTCATAATTCTTGCAGCGGGCCTACGGCCCGTCAGGACGGGAGGGGAAGCAAGCGGGGACACCCCGCACCCCGGCAGGGGTGAAACCCCTGCACCCCGAGTTATGAGTGGATGTCAGAATGATTTACCAGTCGGGTGAATAAGCGCCTCCCTGTCCGCCCCGGAGTTCGAAAAGACGACCTGTTCCGGCGGTGGATCACCAGTTGCCAGCCACTGGCGCGACTGGTCAATTCCCCTGGTTCTTCGGGGCACAGGCATTTTTGCCGAGCGCCGTAAGCTGTTGTATAATACGCATGCATTGATATGTAGTGGTGCCTGGTGAATGCGGAAGAAACACGGAACTTTTGTCATTGGTTATCGTTGATACTACCAGGAGTTTGATGAAACGCGCTTTCCGGGTAACCTATCCCGGTCCAGCACGCAGTTAGGAATATTTGCCTTGAAAAATATGTTCGCGAGATGCAGCCTTTCCGCTGTTTTGCCGGCGCATAACGAGGAAGAGGCGATAGCCAGCACAGTGCATGGGGTCATAGGCACACTTTCCGCCTGGATGCAAGATTTCGAAGTGATTGTTGTCGACGATGGCAGCCAGGATCGTACAGGCGTCATCCTCGATACTATCGCCGGGACTCATCCCTGCCTTAAAGTGATACACCACGCCGTCAATCAGGGCTATGGCGCTGCTCTGGTGAGTGGCTTTGAAGCGGTTACGAAGGACCTGGTCTTTTTCATGGATTCGGATGGGCAGTTTGACATCCATGATCTGGAGCGTTTCTTCCCATTGCTTGAAGAATATGATGCTGTCCTGGGGTACCGTATGAAGCGCCAGGATACGTGGATGCGCAAGTTGAACGCCTGGGGCTGGAAAATACTGGTCGGTATGGTCTTCGGTGTTTACGTGCGAGATGTAGATTGCGCATTCAAGCTCTATCCGGCCCAATTTTTCCATGAACACCGCCTGGAGACTCGGGGGGCCATGATCAATACCGAGATTCTCTATAAATTTATTCGCGCAGGCTATACCTATACGCAGGTCGGCGTGCATCACCTGCCGCGCAAAGGCGGTCGCGCGACCGGCGCTAAGCCGGCAGTAATTATGCGTGCCTTTCGCGAACTGATCGTTTTCGCCTGGAAATGGCATCGCGCGGAGAAAATGCAGGAGCGCGAACAGGAGAGCTCTCTAAAATCGCAGAAGAAAACGTGCCTGCAAGCGGTCGAGGTGCAGGCTGAGCGAGTCAAGGCGCCGGATGTATAGGGGATGATCCAGGCAGGCACCACATTTTATCAAAAAACTTATCCTGCTAAGGATTCCTCGGTCATCAGCGTTTGGGAGGCATCAACTCAAGCGTGCCCTCCGCGTTTTCCTCGATGGCACTGCGTTCGAAGAGCATGGGATGGTGCTCGACACGTCGCCAGGGCCGTATGAAGTCAGCGTAATGTCTGCTGGCGGGATGGCCTGATTGCCCCGGAGCATGGCTGGAAAGCGAGGCGCCCACATGCGCCAGATTGACGATCTGCCGGTATGATGGCACGGTAAGCACGACTTCTGGTTGGTTAGGCAACGATGCTCCCATATTGACCGTATTGATATCTCCCCCTATAGCGTAGGGGCCGCGATTGAAGATTTTATCGAGCGGCTTTACCATCCCTAAAGGGTGAGCATAGGTCATTTTATGGATGTTGCCGTATTTCCAGCGGGAGATGTCCGGGCCGCATTTTTCTCGTAGTTCCTCGACGGCGGCATGAAACGCGCTTGAAAGGGCGGCATCCCATGATTTCGGGCCATTAAGAATACTTGAGTTGGCAAACCAGCGGTCATCATGCTCGTTCATCAGGCGAATGAGGAGGGCCTTGTTGCGGCTATCAAAGCCATTGACGGGGGCAAGCATGGTTGTGCCTGCGCCCAGGTACATGTTCAGCAACGCCTCGTCATTGCCGAGCAAGACGCCAAAGACGAGGCGTTCCACTTTATAAAGGAAGGTGCTGTAGATAGCAGCGGCAGCGCTCTCGGCGGTGAGCATGTAGTTCCACAGGCGAAGAACATTCAGTGCATCCTTTTCCAGCGGGGTGGTAGGTGAGAGCTTTAAGAGGTGTGGAACGATCTCGACAGCGGGCAGAGAATAGTGATCGGCCTGGATAGTTGCCATGTCGGAGAGCGCCAGCTTGCCCTTGCTGGTAAGCAGGTCGCGTATTCTTTGCGCGCGGTAGCCGTTCAACCACTCATGCGTAATATAATAGGGATAGCTATCGTCTACGACGCGGTTGTTGGCAGTGACGATGAAATGTTGAGCGGGATTGAATATCTGGGGCAATTCATCGAAAGGGATATAGCCACTCCATTCGTACTCACCGGTCCAACCGGGAGAGGGAAGCAGCGCCTGTCCTTTCGCGCGAATGGGAATAGCCCCGGCCATGATATAGCCGATGTTGCCCTCGATATCGGCATAGACGAAATTTTGCGGCGGCGCGTCCCAATTTCGTAGCGCCTCGCGGAACTCTTCCCAATTGGTCGCCCTGTCCAGCATGTGCGCGGCGGAGATGATTCTATGCGATTCCGCTCCTGTCCAGCGAATTGCCAGGGGTAGGTCTACTTGCTCTGCGCGTGAGCTGTTATTGCCGGTCTTGCCATTGGTGGGAGGCAGCGGGAGGTGTGTCAGGACTGGTCCGTGGCGAGTTACGCGCACTTCCTCAATCACGGGGTCTCTAGCGCCTTTTACCCGGATCTCTTCGCGAATAACCTGAGCGTCTTCCCATTTGCCTTGAAATTCATATTGATTGGGATTCTGCGGGTTGAATTTTTCGATATAAAGGTCTTCGATATCGGATATGGCGTTGGTGACGCCCCAGGCTATGAAGCGGTTATGCCCAATGATGATGCCGGGCGTGCCCGGAAAACTTGCCCCTACCGTATCGAAATCGCCCGCCACCAGGTGACATTCGTACCAGATGGAGGGAGCGACCTGCCCAAGGTGGGGGTCGTTACAGAGCATAGGCTGGCCGGTGGTGGTCATGGTTCCATCAACCACCCAGTTATTGCTCGCGCCCATCAGTCCGAAGCCGCTGAGCTGTCGCAGCTGCGCATATTGTTCCAGAATGCCAGGGTTGATGCCCCGGTATTCAACGCCGGGTGGGATAATCAATGGGTGCTCGGGATCGTAGCCGGCCTCGAGTTTCGCCGCTCGTTCTGCTCCCACTTTTGCGACGATGCGGGCGCGGATCACCTCGGTTTCCCAGTTGCCGCCGAGGTTCCAGGCCATCATCTTCGACCATTGAATGCTATCCTCGATGCGCCATGGCCCCGGTTTGAAACGCAGCAGCGTAAATTCGATGGGAAGGTTATTGGTGTGGCGTTCGATATAGGCATTGATGCCGGCGGCATAGGCTTCTAGAATGCGCTTGCTGTGTTCCGGCAATTGGGCAACAGCAGCACTGGCCGCACGATGTAATCCCAATCTGCGCGTGAAACGGTCGGCTTCAAGCGCTGCTTCACCGAATATTTCTGCGAGGCGACCGCACCCGATACGCCGGTTGAGTTCCATCTGCCAGAGCCGTTCCTGCGCGTGAACATAGCCCTGGGCAAAAAACAGGTCATCCTCATTTTGCGCGTAGATATGAGGCACGCCATAACGGTCCGTGATGACTTCAACGTTTTCGTGCAATCCCTCCAGGCGTACTTTCCCCTTCCTCTTTGGGAGTGGACGACGCATCAGCATATAGTAAGCTCCTCCGGTCAAACCGGCCAGACCTGCCGCTGCCACTGCCGTTTTTTGCCACCACGATGCCATGCTTGTGCCTCCTTATCCAGGCTAACAGAGGCTTCAAAGAAGCCTCTAAACTAACTCAGTACCTTGAGCTGTATCGCGTACTTCAAAGCCAAGCGCTTTGAGTTGATCGCGTAATTGATCAGAACGTTTCCAGTCGCGCGCAGCACGCGCAGCATCGCGCTCGCGCACCAGTGCGAGTACCTCTTCGCTGAGCGCGCGCGGTGTTTTTGATGCGACGGTATCCAGGCGCAGGCCCAGTACTCGATCAAAGTCGAGGATCAGGCGATGTCGTTCTTCCGGCGCAATCTTATTGTTCCGCGCTACCTCGCGCGCGATGCTCAACGCGGTCGGTAACTCCAGGTCATCATTGATGGCCATGTGGAACGCGTCTCGCACCTGCTGGGCTATCTCCGACCATGGTTCCTGTAAAGAAGATGCTTCCACAGGTGGAAGTGAGGCAATATCGGCGCGCAGGTTGTTCAAGCCATTCTGTGCAGCCGTGATCGACTCATCAGTGAAGTTCAACTTCGAACGGTAATGAGCGGTCAGCAGCAGGTAACGATAGGCCATCGGATCAATCCCGGCCTCTTTCAAGGTGCTTACCAGGATCACATTGCCCTTGGAGCGGGACATTTTGGTTGTCTCGCCCTTGCCGATATTCAGGAACTCACCATGCACCCAGTACTGCACGGGCGGTTTGCCGCTCACGCCCTCGCTCTGCGCAATCTCATCTTCATGGTGCGGGAATATGAGGTCAATGCCGCCGGTATGGATATCGAACTGCTCGCCCAGGTATCTGGTTGCCATCGCGGAGCATTCGATATGCCAGCCAGGGAAACCAATGCCCCAGGGACTCGGCCAGTTCATCTGCCGGCTTTCATCCCCCTGTTTCCAGAGGGCGAAGTCCTCCGGTGCCTCTTTGTCTTCGGCGATTTCCAATTGCACGCGTCCACTGCCGCCTGCACGTAGCTGCTCAACCGTATTGCCCGAGAGCTGACCATAGAAAGGAAAGCTACTGACATCGTAGTAAACATTTCCATCGACAACATACGCCAGACCGCGCTCAATCAGCTTCTCCGTCATGGCCTGCATCTCCGGGATATGGTCGGTCGCTTTCGGGCTCAACTGTGGCGGCAGGATATTCAGTTCAGCCGCGTCGCGCATATACTGGCGGGTATAGTAATCGGCAATCTCATAAGCGGAACGGCCCGTTGTACGCGCTTCGTATTCCAGCTTATCCTCCCCGCTTTCCTCTGTATCATTTTGTAGGTGGCCAACATCGGTAATGTTGCGCACCAGCAAGACATCGTAGCCGTTGTATTCAAGCATGCGGCGCAGCCAGTCTGTCATGATAAACGTGCGGAAGTTGCCGATATGAATATCTTTGTAGACGGTCGGTCCGCAAGAATAAATGCCTACCTGGGGTGGATGCAGTGGCCGGAACAGTTCTTTACTTCTAGTCAACGTGTTATACAGGTAAACCGGCATGGTCGAAATGGTTGTCATGAGCACATATCTCCTCTAGATTGGTAGCGTTTTCACGCGTAAAGGTTCATTACAATGAGGGGTAGTAGCTCAGACGGGGACGTGCAAGAGGGCTTTACCGGACGTGATGCTTTACGCTCCTAAAGAAAAGAAGGCACGTCTTTACGTTCGCAGAGTGCTGAGCTACCCATGTTGTCTCTGCGAACGCCAGGACAGGTGCAATAATGTCTTTCTTTATTCACGGTCTTCTCCAAACATATTAGCTCAGGCTCCAAACTACCTACTGCAACCAGTATATCATATCTTTCCCGGCCAGTATAGGGCTAGCAGCTGACATCTACTCATAACTCGGGGTGCAGGGGGTTCACCCCTGCCGGGGTGCGGGGTGTCCCCGCTTGCTTCCCCTCCCGTCCTGACGGGCCGTAGGCCCGCTGCAAGAATTATGAGTGGATGGCAGCTAGCAGGCCTTTATCTTTCGACCCTTTTAAAAAGAAGAATATGAAAGGCTATCGCCAGGGCCTTTGTAACAACTACTTACTGTGTTGTCAGGACTTCCTCAGCGGTTGCTCTGATGGCGAAGTAGACAGCCTGCGGGTGATGCACGACAATAGCAGCCGTCGATTGCTCAGGAACTAGCTGGTAGGCCTCAGTAAGATTGACGCCAATGCTGGACTGGACGGGCAGCAGTTGGAAGACTTTTTCGTGGTCTTCAAGGTCGGGAATGGCCGGGTAGCCCCAGCTATAGCGCCGCCCGCGCGTGCCTTCCAGTTCGAGTTCCTGTCGAATGACGCGGTTCGTATATTCGGCCAATCCTTCCGCCATTTCGACTGCCAGCCCGTGAGTGTAATAGGCCTCGGCATACTTTCCCGCCTGTTGCAATTCATGCACATACTCACTAGCCGGTTGTCCCATAGTGACCACCTGGAGCGCCACAACATCGATTTTTCCGCTATCTACCGCAGCGAAATAGTCGGCGAGGCATAGACGTTCGCGTTCTCCCTGCCGGGGAAAATGGAATCTAGTGATCTCACGCCGTTGTTCGCTGCTGACCGGGAAGACCTGCGGGTCATAGATGATCAGGTCGTTACCATGAGATTGGCAGGGAAAGTAGCCGTAGATCACTTTGGGCTGCAGGTAGCGGAGCTGCCGGGCTTCGAGCAGCATGCGTTCCAGCCTCGGCTGGAACTCCTCGTCCACGAGGCGCGCGAATTCGGCGCCATGCGCTTTGCCTCCCCAATGCAGCCGGTAGAGCGTATTGAAGTCCATACATGCCGCGACATCCTCGATGCCGATACGCTCTAATACCCTCGGCCCCCAGAATGGTGGCTTTGGGATGGAGACATCGCGTCGAATGCTGGATGATGGCACATCTGCGCCTCCTCTTGAGCGAGCAGTATTCTCTGGTGCAGGAGCCGCCTTCTTGAAGCGTTCTCGCAGCGCCTCTTGCTGGACTTGTTCGATAAAGCTGGCTCGTTCTGCCGGATCGCCCGTCAGCCTGTCCACAATTTCCAATCCTTCGAAAGCATCACGAGCGTAAAACACGCCTGGTGAATAAGGGACAGGCGCTGATTCTGGTGTTTGTTCATCCACAAAAAGAATCCGGCGGCCATAGGAACGATTGATCGCGGCGCCACCCACGATAACCGGGAACTTCAGGTCACGTTTGTGCAATTCTTTGACGCAGAGCGGCATCTGCTTCGATGTGCTTACCAGCAGAGCAGAGAGGCCGATGGCATCGGCGTTGACCTCGATGGCCTTATCCAGAATCGTGTTGAGCGGCACCTGTTTGCCAAGGTCGTAAACGGTGTAGCCATTGTTGCTCAGGATCGTATTGACCAGATTTTTGCCGATGTCATGCACATCGCCAAAGACCGTAGCCAGCACAACTTTGCCTTTCGTATAGCCTTCCTTTTTCTCCAGGAACCGCTCGAGGCAGGATACGGCGCGCTTCATGACCTCGGCCGATTGCAACACGAACGGCAGAATCAGTTCGCCCGCGCCAAAGCGGTCGCCCACATCTTTCATGGCCGGCAGCAGGACGGTGTTGAGGACGTTGACGGCGGCCTCACTTGTGCGAATGCCCATCTCGGTGGCGCGTTCCTCGATGGCCTGCTCGATCAATGGCTCGATACCCTCTTTGCGGCGGTGCAGGATTTGCCAATGAATGCGCTCCGCGATGTTCATGCCCTCGGTTGGGTCGGCCTTTGTACTACTGTCATCTTTTTGCGGCTCGTGTGCCTCGAAGTAAGCAATGTAATGCGGCAGCGCGTCGGGGCGATTGTAGATCAGGTCTTCCGCCAGTTGGCGCTGTTCAGCATCTATTTCCGCATACGGGGTGATGTGCGTAGGATTGACAATAGCGGCATCGAGGCCCGCTTTGACGGCATGATACAGGAAGACACTGTTGAGAACGGCTCGCGCGTGCGGCTTTAAGCCAAATGAAACGTTGCTGACACCGAGAATGGTCAAGACGCCCGGCAGTTCGGCTTTCACGCGCTTGATCGCTTCCAACGTTTCAATGGCCGCCGTCTGCAACTCTTCCTGGCCGGTTGTAATGGGAAAGGTAAGCGTATCGAAGATGAGCGCATTGGGAGCCAGCCCGTATTCATGGACACAGATGTCATAGATTTTGTGGGCGATTTCGACTTTGCGGGCTGTCGTTTTACCCATGCCTATCTCGTCGATAGTGAGCGCGACGACGGCTGCGCCATGTTCGATTGCCAGCGGAAGGACGCTCTCGATACGCTGGCGGCCATTCTCCATATTGATGGAGTTGATGATGGCGCGGCCAGGGTATGTCTCCAGGGCAGCTTGTATCACATCCGGCTCAGTCGAGTCGATTACCAGGGGCGCTTCGATGCCCATGGAGAGCTTTTTGATGGTCTTTGCCATTTGATTTACTTCGTCTACGCGCTCGGTTAGCGCGACACACACATCCAGCACGTGCGCGCCGCCCTCAACCTGCTCACGCGCGATATTCAGCAGCGTATCATAGTCATCCTGAATCAGCGCCTGTTTCGCTTTGCGGCTCCCCTGGCCATTGACACGCTCGCCAACCAGCAGCGGCGGCGGGTCCTGCTGCAAAGCGGTGGCACGTATGCCGCTGGAGACGAATGGCAGCGAGATGTTCGCGAATACTTTGTTGTTGAAGTTGTTATCGGCGATGGGGCGCGGGCGGCGTGGAGCGGTGCGGCAGGCTTTAACGATGGCGCGCAAGTGCTCGTGGCTATTGCCGCAGCAGCCGCCAACAATGTTGACGCCAAATTCGGTGATGAAGTCGCGCAGCGCCTCGGCCATTTCCTCGGGCCCGGTGGGATAGACGGCGAGGCCGTTGACGTTGAGCGGAATGCCCGCATTGGGGATGGTCGAGATGGGCAAGGGACAATTTTCTGCCAGGAAGCGAACCGGCTCGCGCATGTAATCGGGGCCGGTTGAACAATTCAGGCCGATAATATCGACTCGCAGGCCAACCAGCGTCGTCATGACGGCGGCGATATCAGTGCCGAGCAGCATGCGCCCGCTGGTGTCGAGCGAGACCTGGGCCTGGATAGGTACAGAGCGACCTACCTGTTGCATGGCACGGCGAATACCAGTAATCGCGGCCCGTACCTCCAGCATATCCTGGCTAGTTTCGATGAGCAGCACGTCTACGCCGCCTTCCAGCAAGGCAGTTGCCTGCTCGCGGAAGATTTCTACAAGCTGCTGGTACGTGATATTGCTCAAAAGCGGGTCACTGGATGATGGAAGCATACCTGTAGGGCCAATTGAACCGGCGACAAAGCGCGGCTGTTCAGGGGTGCTGTAGGCATCCGTCAGCCTTCGTGCCAGCTTTGCGGCTGTCAGATTAATTTCGTGTGTCAATGCGCCAAGGCCATATTCATCGAGTTTGAGACGGCTACCGGTAAAGGAATCGGTTTCCAACACATCACAACCGGCTTCGAGAAAGCCGGTATGAATTTCTTCGATGACAGAGGGTTTTGCGAGCACAAGATATTCATTGCAGCCCTCGGTCGCCTGGCCACCGTAATCTTCTGCCGTCAGCTGGTAGCGTTGTATATTCGTGCCCATGGCGCCATCGTAGATTAAGACGCGCTGCGCCAGGGCTTCAAGAAATCTGCTCATTGAACCCTCCGATCTTATACCCTGCACTCAATAAGTGTATCAAGCTCTTAAACGGGGAATAGTTACATCCATATAGCGAGCCACCGCACGCGGTCTGGGGATTGGCCTCTGATTTGCCATCATTCCCTTTACATGCAATCCCATTGCTTCACGCATGTTCTTTTCGACATCTTCTAATGACTCGCCTGTCGCTACACATCCCGGTAAATCGGGGGCATAAGCGCGATAGTTATTCTCCCCTTTTTCGATCACGACGAGAAAGTGATACATGATATTTGTTCCCTTGAAAGGAGGTATTGTTTCAAGTATTCTGTCGTTTGTCTTATTGTCACCCGCCATTATATCACGCGAGTTTTATTGGTTATCCTGTTCCGAGGGCCTCAGCAATTCCTCGCGAATATCAAAACGAGCTTTCAATACCTGTTCCTTTCCTGTATCCTCAATATAGGCGATAGTATTGATGGCGAGCTCCCAGTTGAAATCCTGGTCGTTCAACCAGCGAACAATAGCCGGCAGATTCCCCCCGCTGATATCGCCGGAGCCTATGGTAATATGGGGTATCCATTGGTCGGGGTGATAATATTCCAGAGCGCCGGATGCTAATGGCGAAATTTTGTTCCAGAGGGCTTTTTGTTCGACCTTTTTGAATGACTTGTGGCTACATGGTTTGATTTAATAATCATCCAGGGTATGAATCCAGTCTAGCTGGCCCTTTATCGCTCTCTTTAAACGAGAATCGGCTGTCCAGAGTTCACACTCCTCGCGCTCAGCTAAAGCGAGAAAATGTGAGTCATAACTGGCTGGCAAACTGAATCGATGTGCAAATTCTACAGCATGCATACTAAGGGCTAAGTCAGCTGAGAAGTCGAAAACGATTCCTGTCATCACCACATCCCGCAGGCTTTTTCTGGCGATCTCGATAGTATATTTGCCCTTGCGCACATCCTGATAAAGAATGTTAGCTGCCTCGTAAGCAAGTAAAGCCGGAGCGAGCATCTCAACCTGCTCATTACTCCAATGTGTCAGTAATGCAAGAGCTTTATCTGAATCTGGTTCTTTCAATATCCACTTAAGAACCACACTGGTATCTACTACCACTTTTCTCATCGCTGCTCGCGTAACTCCTCTAGATAATTTGTACGTTCGTCACGCATTTGCCGAACTCTTTCTGCTGAGTCTTCAAAAAGCTGGCCCCCACTTTCCTGTATAATTCGTTCGCGTACCTGAAGAACCCGTTGGACATATTCAGGTGTGACAGGATGCCTTTCCTGTTTCTTCGCACTTGTTTCTGGTAGAACTGCCTCATCCAGAATACGTCCCAGGTATTCGCTGATCGACAGGTCGTTCTGTGCCGCTGCCAGCTTGATACGCCGGCGCAATTCGGGTGTGACGTCTATCGTAATGCGTGAGCGTTTCGCGGCCCTGTTTTCCGAATTATCTTTGTAGGACATGTCTTCCTTCCGTAGTGCCATAATTGAGTGTACCTGCCTCTCTACAAGTTTTTCTAAGTACGCTTATTACAGCACAACCAGGGTGACACGTCAATAACTCTCCCTGGCTATTTA
This sequence comes from Ktedonobacteraceae bacterium, assembly GCA_035294305.1. GTDB lineage: Bacteria > Chloroflexota > Ktedonobacteria > Ktedonobacterales > Ktedonobacteraceae > DASRBN01. The sequence goes on from DATGLD010000004.1 coordinate 58,863, forward strand.
TATATTTGGTGACAATCAGTCATAATTTTCCTATGGGTGCTGCTGACAAGGGATGCTCATACATTGTATGAGCAAACCGGCTTCGTCAGGCCAAAGACGCCGGAGCGCTACATGGAGAAGCATTTCCCCGATGTTTATAAACCTATATAATTACCATACCTTATGAGCAATCTACAAGGTGAAGGTACAGGTTCCAGGACATCATTGAGATTGTCCTGGAACCTGTATTTTTTCTAACCTGCGGGAATCATTACCCTGCCCTGTCCCGTTGGGGGCATGTTGGGGCCGCTGCCGACCCAGCGTACTGCTGTGCCTATAGCAGTCACTTCCATCCATTCGTTGTTATGCAAAAACTCTATCTTGATATCGACGCCGATCACGCCGTCCGCTCCAAGCTGGTCGGCCTCGAATTGCATGCGGCTCAATGCCAGTTCGCGTGCCTGGTACATCAGTTGTGAATATTCTTTCAGTTCGCCCTGGAAATTGCTCTTGACTCCGACTAACCAGTTGCGAATCGCTCCCATCGAGTAGATGCAGTTCCCGATCACCAATCCCATCGGCTGGAAGCCTTTATCAACCACGAGCCAGAACTCCTGGCCAGTCAGGTCGGAGGTAAAGGCCCGTCCTCGATAGCCCGGTCGAATATCCATCGCGTTACGCGGTTCACCCATGGTACTTTGCCTCGCTTTCCTTTCATATAGTCAAACCACATAAAACAATACCTGTGCTTGCTAGCATAGGGTATCAATTGCAGGGATGTCAACAGTCGTACAGCAATTGCTGGTGTGGTGTATGAGTTGGAGGGCGACCACCTACAGCAAAGTGGAGGAAAGCACACTCGCCAAAGCAAAATCCCGGTGTGGTGTATGAGTTGGAGGGCGTACCCTGGTGGTCGTCCTCCGATACTCGCTGTAGCATTCTCATGTTCTTGTCGTAGTCGCCCTCCGATACTCTTCTGGCCCCCAAATTGTACCGCTGAGTACCGGATTTTGACAAGATTGGCGGAATGATATAAAGTACAAGTGTTTCAATTGAGAACAGGCATTTTATGACAGACAAATGATCGCACACTAACCGGAAACGGTGAAAAGGAAATCTATGTCGACGCCGGCTCGCAAACAATATCTGGATATGAAAAGTAAATATCCCGATGCGATCTTGCTTTACCAGGTTGGGGACTTCTATGAGACATTCGATGAGGATGCCTCTATTGCTTCGCGCGAGCTACAGATTGTGCTGACTTCTCGCTCATATGGCGACGAGAAACACGTGCCACTGGCAGGCATACCACTGCACGCGCTGGAAAATTACGTAGGCAAGCTGGTGCAGCGCGGCTACAAAGTGGCGATTTGCGACCAGGTGGGCGAGGTCGGCAAGGGCCATCAACCGGTTGAACGTGCGGTAACGCGTATTTTGACAGCAGGGACGTTGTCTGAGCCAAATCTGTTGCCCATGCGCCAGAACAATTACCTGGCGGCCATTGCGCATGGACGCTCACAAACAGGGCTGGCCTCGGTTGATGTGAGTATGGGCGATTTTAGCGTGACATGGTTCACACCTGATGAGTTACCGGCGGCCCTGGAAGCAGAATTGCAGCGCATTGCTCCAAGTGAATGTTTGATTGCGGAGGGCAGTAATCCCGATGCCTGGCAGTTTCCCTCTGAGACGATGACGAAGACACCGTGCCCGCAGTATTTCTTTGAGCTGGAAGCGGCGCGCGCAAGATTGTGCAGGCTTTTCGGCGTGCAGTCGCTCGATGCCTATGGCTGCTCGCAGGTTCCCCAGGCTATCGCGGCCGCTGGAGCAATCGTGGCGTATCTCGAGAAGATGAATGGCAAACTGCTCTCACTTTTGACCGGGCTGCGTTCATATCGCATGGAAAACTATATGGTGCTGGATGCCCATACGCAGCGCAATCTTGACCTTTTGCAGGGAGCGCGCAGCGGCTCGTTACAGGGCAGCCTGTTGGGCGTACTGGATCACACACTCACACCTATGGGCGCAAGACAATTGCGAAGAGCAATTACACAGCCATTGCTCGACCTGAACCAGCTTGAGGCAAGATTGGAGGGCGTCGAAGAATTATATGAAAGTCCGGCCATGCGCAGCCGCTTCACGATATGCTTACAGAAGCTGGGCGACCTGGAACGTATCGCGGGGCGAGTGCGGCAGGGAACGGCTGTGCCACGTGAAATGCTGGCTCTGTGCGATTACCTGCTCATCATCCCGCAATTGTATGAGTTGCTGCGCGGCTGCGATTCGTCATTGCTCCTAGAACTGGCTGGTGAGCTTGATGCAAATGCGTGTCCGCAGGTAGGCGAATTGATCAATCGGGCCCTGACCCATGCTGGTGAGGGGGATGAACAGGAAGAAGATGGACGCCTGATACGCGCCGGATTCAATGCCGAACTCGACGAGCTGATCGCCTCGATTCGCGACTCGCGGCGCTGGATTTTGTCGCTGGAGGGGCGTGAGCGGGCGCGCACCGGCATTCAAAAGCACCTCAAAGTAGGATTCAACAAAGTCTTTGGCTATTATATCGAGGTCAGCAACGGCAAATTGGGTATGGTTCCACCCGATTACATGCGCAAGCAGACGCTGGTCAATGCCGAGCGCTTTATCACGCCCGAACTGAAAGAACACGAGGCGCGCATTTTGAGCGCGGAAGAGCGTATCGAAGAGATGGAGCGCAGTATCTATGCCGACCTGCTGCGCCAACTGGGCGTCTACTATCCTCAACTGATGGCAATTGCTACGGCCGTTGCTCAGGTGGACGTGCTCTTGAGCTTTGCGGAGGTCGCCGCGCGCCAGGGGTATGTGCGTCCGAAGGTAGAGCAGGGGAGCAGCATAGAGATCATCGGAGGGCGGCACCCTGTGGTTGAGTTCGCGCTTGACGGCGATGCTTTCATTCCTAACAATGCCATGCTTGACGCGGAAAATGAAACTCGTATCCTGCTTTTGACCGGCCCGAATATGGCAGGAAAATCGACGTATCTGAGGCAGGTAGCTCTCATCACCCTTTTAGCGCAGATTGGCAGCTTCGTACCGGCACGCAGCGCGCGTATCGGGCTGGTGGATCGCATTTTTACCCGCGTGGGCGCTGAAGATGATATTGCATCAGGCAAAAGCACTTTCATGGTTGAAATGGAGGAGACGGCTACCATCCTGCATCATGCCACGCGGCACAGCCTGATTATCCTCGATGAAATTGGCAGGGGAACCAGTACTTATGATGGCCTGGCGATTGCGCGCGCAGTAGTCGAACACCTGCACAATGTGACGGGGGCGCGCACGCTCTTTGCCACGCATTATCATGAACTGGCCGAAATGGCCAGGGAGTTGTCGCACCTGCGCGTCTATACGATGGCGATTAGCGAAGATGAGCAGGGGGAGATCGTCTTTCTCCATCGCGTGACACCTGGAAGTCTGGGGCGCAGTTATGGTGTTCACGTGGCAAAGCTGGCCGGTATGCCTCTGAGCATCGTCCGCCGCGCCGAAGAAGTTTTGAAAGGCCTGGAGTCCGGCAAGGAAGAGGCGGCGCCTGTGATAGTTGCCGGAAATGGGTTTATGAGGGCAACAAATGGGAATGGGTTACTGAAGGTTGCTGATGGAAGCGGTCACTACGCAATCATGCATGACCACGGAGCGGAAAGTGCTGTGTCCCAATTCACCACTCCCACAAAAGAATACCGGTGGCAAAGCGAAGAGGCTCGCCTGGCCGCGCAGAGAATTGAGCAGGCCGAAGGAGGCTCACTCGATCTTGATAGCGTTGATGTTTGCGCCATTACGCCGCTCGACGCGCTCAATTTGATTTTCGCCTTGCAGAAGAAGAGAAGATCGTTCAAGTAAGAAAGCATACCTGAATGCCTATAACCTACTCATCACGCGCCCCTATTCTGCCCTTACCTCAGGATGTCGCTGAACGCATAGCGGCGGGCGAAGTGATCGAGCGACCTGTATCGGTGGTGAAGGAGTTGGTAGAGAACGCTCTGGACGCGGGTGCAACCGAGGTGCGTGTAGAAATACGCGGTGGGGGCATGCGCCTGATTCGCGTTACCGACGATGGCTGCGGAATTCCTGAAGATGAGTTGGAGCGAGCCAGCGCGCGTCATAACACAAGTAAAATCAATCGCCTCGAAGACCTGGAACACCTGCATACGCTGGGTTTTCGAGGCGAAGCGCTGGCAAGTATTGCCGCCGTCTCAGAATTGACTCTGCTGAGCCGTGCCATCGAAACCGAGACGATGGGCGAGGAACACCCGGCGCTGTTTATTACCTGGCGCGGGGGTGAAGTAACGCAGCGCGGGCGGAAAGCGCGTCTGCATGGCACGACAGTAACCGTGCGCGACCTGTTCTATAATGTGCCTGCTCGTTTGAAGTTTATGCGCGGCGCTCGTACCGAGGCCGGGCATATCGAGCGATTGTTGCGCCGTTACGCGGTGGGTTATCCAGGCGTGCGCTTTCATCTCACTATTGAAGAACATGCGGCCTTGCAGACGGGCGGTTCTGGAAATCTCGCTACCACGCTCGCGGAACTCTACCATCTTCCCCTTGCTGAAATGCTCAATCCAATAGCGGTCAATACCGATGAAGATTCTGCTCATGCGTTTGCTTTGCATGGCTACATTGGGAATCGCGCGCTGGCACAGAATAATCGCCAGCATGTAACGCTGTTCGTCAATGGGCGCTGGGTGCAGTCGCGGCCATTGCAGGAAGCGCTCGAGGCAGGTTATCGCGGGTTGCTGCCAAAAGGCAAACATCCGTTGCTGGTACTGCATGTCGATCTCCCAACTGAGGATGTGGACGTCAATGTGCATCCTGCCAAGACAGAGGTAAAGCTGCTGCACGAAGCTGAGGTGATCGAGGCAATGACGAAGGCGATACGGGGGGTGTTAGAACGCAGTCCCGCCTTACCGGAAGAGGCGCAGTTTCCCGGCCCTCAACTGGTCTATCAGCGTCGTTTACCCGGTGTGAGGCGACGAGGGCTGCATGTTTCCGAATCAGCGGAGCATTACTCGGTCGAAAAGCCTGACCCGGGTGCGGCTGAGGTGCTGGCCACACTGCGTCCCCTGGCCCAGTTGCAGCAGGCGGTTATCCTGGCCGAGGCGCCGGATGGCAGTCTGTACCTGATTGATCAGCACCGGGCGCATGAGCGGGTCATTTACGAACACCTGCGCCGCACCTATACCGGGGTAGGGGCGCAAGAAAATCAAGGCGAGGAGTGGACCGGATCTCACCTGCTGCTGGAGCCGGTCATTGTTGAATTGAAGCGCCACGAAGCTGAGTTATTCGAAATGCGCTTGCCGTTGCTACGTGGCCTGGGGTTGGAATGCGAGCGTTTCGGCGGCCGTAGCTTCCTGATTCGTTCGGTGCCGGGTGGTGTAGGGCAGGAGCAACTGGCGGGGCATTTGCCGGAACTGGCGCGAATTGCCGCTGAGGATAGCGATGAGTGGGAGAACCGCCTGCTCATAGGCCTGGCATGCCGTTCTGCGCTGCGACGCGGGCGAACACTGGGCCTCGACGAGCAACGTTCGCTGATAAACGCACTGGCGAATGCCACCGCCCCGGCGGTTTGTCCCCATGGAAGCCCCATTCTGCTGCATTATAGCCGGACGTTTTTAATCGATAAGTTCGACTGGTAGATGGCTCTGGTATCGCCTCTCTCGGATATCAAGTTCTCTGTTTCAACGCATCGGCCTGTGATGGCTGCTGGTCTGGTGGGTGAGTCGCGCTTTCTTCGCCCAAAGTCCTTAGCGGACTGAGCCAGCTTAATAAGCCAAATCTACGCGCGCCCAGCAGTTCCCAGGCGCGAAAGAGACCAAGGGCATAGACAATCAACAGCAACTCTGTGAGTGCGATCAGACTTCCAACATCTCGGGGCTGCTTGATAAGGTTCACTCCAAAGTAAAATTCGTATCCATAGACAATGAAGCTACCTGCAAGCAGAAGCATATTGCGCAGCACATTTTGCCAGGATTTGCGATGCCGCAACAAGCTCCATCCCAGGCTAAGGCTGCCACTTACACCCGTAAGGCTCATTACCAGTGTCAGCCACCCCAGGTTTGAGAAGGGTATCAATGCTCCCAGTGAGATAAAGAATGCGTTCAGCAGCGAGGCAAAAGCGTTCGTAGCAACGGCCTGCCGCTCCAGAGGCGCCCCAACCATAACAGTATGTTCTGGCGCAATAGAAATCGCGACGAAAAGTAGTCCGACCAGGGCGGCGCCGGCGCTGGCACTGGCAACGAAAAAGTTCGCAAATGCTGGCTGGACCATGCTAAAGAGTCTCCTTCTATACTCTATGCTTCATCGCTCAGCCGCACTACCGTGCGTCCACGTACTTCGCCTTTCAGCAGCGAGGCGGTGACCTGTGGCAGTTCGTCCAGCGTTACTTCATTGATCATGCTATGGAGCGCGGCAGGTTTGAGATCGGTTGCCATGCGCTGCCAGAGTTTGCGGCGCTCATCCATTGGGCAAAAGACCGAATCGATGCCCAGCAGGTTGACGCCGCGCAGGATGAAAGGGAAGACGGTAGTATGCAGGTCTGTGCCACCGGTCAGCCCACAGGCCGCGACCGAGCCGCCGTATTTTGTGGTGCGAATAAGATAGGCCAGGGTACTGCCGCCAACAGAATCGATGCTGCCCGCCCATTGTTCTTTCTCAAGCGGGCGGTTGCTCGCGGCTGAGACTTCCTCGCGGCTGAGAATGTTACCGGCGCCCAGTTCCTTAAGGTATCTATGCTCGGACGCTTTGCCGGTGCTGGCTGTGACGGTATACCCCCGCTTCGCCAGCATACCGACGGCCATACTGCCGACTCCGCCGGTCGCGCCTGTTACCAGAACGGATCCGTTTTCTGGTTTGAGTCCCATTTTCTCCAGCTTGTCGAGTGCCAGAGCCGCCTCGAAGCCGGCGGTGCCGAAAGCCATGGCCTCTTTGAGTGTCAGGCCTTCTGGCAGCGGTACGATCCAATCGGCTCTGACGCGCGCATATTCGCTGAAGCCTCCATAGTGCGAGACGCCCAGGTCGTAGCCTGTGATGATCACCTTGTCGCCTTGAGTAAAGCGCGCATCGCTGGATGCGACGACGGTTCCTGACAGATCGATGCCCGGCACAAAAGGATAGCTGCGCACAATCCTTCCTTCTGCAATGCAGGCCAGGGCATCCTTATAGTTCACGCTTGAGTAAGCAATACGAATCAGTACTTCGCCGGCCGGCAGGTCATCCTGCGATAACTGCTGCACCTGGGCAGTAAAACTATCGCCGGTTTTATTGACGACGAATGCACGAAATGGTGTGGACATATATCTTCTCGCTTTCTGCGTATGATGTGATCGGAGTTTTAATAAAGATGGCCATAGATCGAGCCTACTTGACCACCGAGACGGGTAGCCTCATGCCCGCCAGATAATGACCGCGCATCTGGCAGGCCATCTCATAGCGGCCAACGCTAGAAGGCTTGAAGGTGTAGTTGATGGCATCGACCGTCCCCGGATAAATAAGGTCAATCCCGATGAGCATGTCGTTATATTGCGTATAAATATTCTCGGGTGTACCATCGGGCTTATCGGGTATGAAAGTAAAGGCATGGTAGTTGTTGCTACCATTGGTAATGATGAAGTGGTAAGGGACGCCGACATGAAAAACCGTTACCGAGGAAATAATCTTGTAGTCAATCAACAGGACGTGCACCGTTACCGAACCTGGCAAGGGAGCCTCGTTATAAACCTGTTGGGTGGGAAAGGGATCGCTGGCCTGGGTAGAGGTTGCTGCCGTTTGCGTAGGTGAACCGGGACTGGACGAACTGTGCGCGGCAATTGATATGCCCGCGAAGATGACGATGAGCAGAGAAAGGACGAGCAATGATATTTTTCCTAAGATCCGCTTTTTCATGGACATTCAGCTCCGTTTCTTCACCGGTTTACTCATCTGCCTGACTGAATGGTAGCTCAGAGGCATTATAGATAATAATGATTGTTTGAGTCAATATCTCATACCTGCTCTCACAGCTTCCATACCTGCGCATTGCTGAACTCCACCTCGGTCGGCATACCGTAATCAATTGCTGCCACGCCGATCTGTCCAGCGCTCAGTGTGCTATCGGTCGCAGCGGTAACCAGTTGTTGATTGACATAAAGATAGAGTGAGTTTTTGTCGGTAAGGACGGCTATGTCGTTCTCCTGGCCATATCCAGCATTGATGGCATTGCTGATGCCGCTGCTCAGCATCTTTACGGACGCATTATTGCTGTAGATTTCAAGGGTAAAGGAACCATCAGTTCCCACGCGAAAGAGGTAAAACTGGCCTCGCGACTTATCTGCGCGGAACAGGATACCGCCCTGGCTGCCCTGATCGATGGTCATCTGTATCTCATAGACGAAATTGCTGAAATTGGTGGCATCCGCGTAGCAGGGTTGGAGGAAGTTGGTCTGTGCTTCTCGCGCATGGTAATCCTGGTTAAAGAAACATCCGGTGTTGCCGTTTCCTGTAAGACCCTCGTCCCAGCGGTTGCCGCCCGTATTGTCTGTCAAGTCGTCGGTGAGCGTGGGATTACCGCTCGTATCATTAGACAGCAGATTTTCCAGCGCTGTCACTGTTGCCGTTCCCATATTATCTGTTGCGCTTGCCGTGGCGGTTGCTCCGGTCTGAGCGGTAGCAGTGGCGAGGATAGCGGCCTGAGCGGTTGCCAGAGCCGAATTTGTCGCCTGCACCACTACCTGTGTCTTTGCCAGGGCCGTATTTTGCCCCGACAGCGTTGATTGTGCCTGGACTGTGGCCTGGGTCGTAAGCTGCGCGTGATACTGCGTGGTCGCCGCGTAGATAATAAAGCCCAGACCTCCTCCTACCAGTGCGGTCGCAAGTATGATAAGGAGGATCCTCATACCCGGTGAAATCCCCTGGCGCTTCCTGACGATTCGCTGTGGCGGGGGCCAGGAGTAAGCCGTCTCTTTAGGTAGAGGAGCCAGGTCTTTTACCGTCGGCTGTTCGTGAAATGGCTCCTCTACTTTGTCTACGTCTGTCTGGAAATCATCGGGCATCTTTATTCCTCACAACGTGTATGCCGTAGATATTTAATCTCAAAGGCTTTCGTTTGTAAATGCGATGTCTGCCCAATTCGTATACATATCCGAACTTGCGAACAAAGCAGAGTATCCTCCCGTAAGTGTGGCCAATTGACCCCCATTTCACAATGCTGGGCCGCATAGAAAAGAAAGATGAACCCGGTCTTATGACAACGTCCACAACTGAAGGTTGCTAAACGCAACATCTGTGGGATTAGTATCACTCTCACCGAACAAACCAATTTGTCCAGAAGTGTAGTGCGAATCGGTTGTACCATCGAGATACTGCTGATTGACATAAAAGTAAAGATTACTATCCTGGGCAATGATCGTAATTGTATTCGACTGGTTTCCGGTATTGATAATACTGGAGGAGCCGCTTAATAGTCGTTGTGCATGAGACCCCTGCGAGTCTACATAGACATACAGGTCGTAGGCTCCGTTCTGGCTGATGCGAAAGAGGTAAAATTGAGAGCTTGAGCTATTCGCGCGAAAAATGACTCCACCCTGGTCGCCCTGCACGATCGTCATTTGTACCTGGAGCGCGAAATTGATGACCTGGATGTTCTGGGAATAACAGGGTTGGAAAAGTCCCGTCTTGGTGATGCTCGAATGATAAGCTCCATTTGAGAATCCACAACTGCCCCCACTAGAACTTGTGGGGAACTCATCCCAGGTGTTATTGTCCTGAGCATTCAGAGGGTCAGAAACAGTAGGACTGCCGCTCGTCACCTGCTGGTAGAAGCTTTGTAACGCTGTGGCAGTAGCGGAAGCGGCAGCGCTAGCGGAAGCCGCGGCGCTGGCAGTAGCTCCTGCGACCGCTTGCGAGGTGCCGATTGCATTCGCTGTTGCCTGACCATTAGCCAGGGCCGTTCCAGTGGTTTGGGCCTGCGCTGTTCCAGTGAGCTGAGTCTGAGCGGTAGCCGTTGCCTGCGCATTTTTTTGTGGCTCGTATACCTGAGTAATATAGACGGCCACACTCCCCCCGATCAAAATCAGCACCAGTAGCACAATCAGCAGGGCAACACCGGCAGAAATGCCCGACCGTTTGCGCTGAGGTGGAACAGACGGTGGCGCTGCTTGCGTCGCTCCCTGGTTATATCCGGAATAGCCGGCCTGTTCCGTATAGGGAGCCTGGGCTTGATTGAGGAATGAAGGTTGCTGTCCGGAACTTTGTGTTGGGGCAGCATAATCAGGGTAATTGCTCTGCTGGCCCGGAGTCGCATAACTGGGAGAAGATGCAATGGTTGGCTCAACCGGCGCGTTTGGATAATGAGGAAACGAGACCGGTGAAGGTGAGATTGGCATGAACTCTGTCGCATTGCCCTGCCCGGCAGGATAATTTGGCTGGCTGCCAGACTGTTCAGGGGACGCAATAGAAACGGTGAGAATAAGATCACCCGGAGGGCCACCGTAGGGGCCCATATCACCCTGTCCTCGCAGGCGAATCTCCTCACCATCGCGAATGCCCGCGCGTACAGGCACAATAATGCGCCGCCCGCCTGGTAAATTAAGCGTGCGGCTACTTCCGGTTCTTGCCTCTTCCTGGCTGATTGCTAAAGTCGCCCGGATATCCCCGGTTTGAGGTCCTTCAATTGCCATCTCTTTACCCGTCCATTATTTGACCATGCTGCTGGTCAATCATGTGGTTATGATCAGCAATTATAGCACAAGTTTTGCGGCTTGAAAGCGGTTCTGGTACCTGTTACAGGGCGATTCAAAAGTCGAGTGAACAAGAGTCCATTCCGTAGGGACAGTGGCTCGTCCCTGTCCTCGTTCCCCGATCTTGCTAGCTATACCATGCCGAGTTCCCATTTGGCGTCTTCTGTCATGCGGTCAGGCGACCAGGGCGGGTCGAACGTCATATTGACCTTGCAAGACTTGACGTTCTCTACTTCTCCCACGCGCATCTCGACCTCATCAATCACTTCACCCGCCATAGGGCAACCCAGCGCGGTAAGCGTCATCGTGACATCGACATGGCCGGTCTCATTGTTGATGTCAACGTTATAAACGAGGCCAAGGTCAACAATGTTCACAGGAATTTCCGGGTCATAGCATTCGCGCAACGCGTCCATGACCTCTGCTTCATTAATCTCTACCATCTATCCAGATCCTTTCGTCTTATTCCAGGTAAATTGATCGGAATTATTCCTTCTTAACTATAGCCTATATGCTGGGGATTGTCAAAAAATTCATACATGAAATGTTTCCCCAATGCGCTCCAGGTAAAAGCGGATAAAGCGTTCCGCGTCAACTCCTACGGAAGCCAGCACGTTTGGCGGGGGAGAATCTGGGTGGTTGAAATAAGCCACCGTCTCACCTAATGTAAGCGTGCCGGCCAGTTCCACATCCACATAGGATTGCTCCCAGGTGATAAAATCAGGTTGGAGAGCGGCGCCCAGGCAAAGCGGGTCATGCATCTGGAAGGCAGTAACGCCATATTGCGGGCCAAAGACATCGAAATAATGATCGAGCATCTGCCGCATGAAGCGCGTAACCCGGCTGCCATTCTGAGCCAGCGCGTCTACCTGCTCCCGCTGTAACGATGTTATCGTCGTCACATCGAGCGAAACCAGGCGTATTGGCCAGCCGCCGTGCAAGACGATGTGCGCGGCGTGAGGATCAGCGAAGATATTAAACTCGGCGGTTGGAGTGTCGTTGCCCGGCACGCGCAATGCTCCACCCATAATCACGACCTCGCGCACAGCTTCAGCGATGCGCGGCTCGGTGCGCAGCGCCAGCGCGATATTCGTTAATGGTCCAATCGGCACCAGCGTAATCTCTCCAGGAGCCGCCATAATCTTCTGGATAATCACCTCGACGGCGTGTTGCGCTACCGGCTGTGTGCGCGGTTCAGGCAGCATCACGCCCCCAAGCCCATTATCTCCATGCACATGCCCGGCATTCACTATCTTGCGCACCAGCGGCTGTGCGCATCCACGCGCAACGGGAACATCCGTGCGCCCTGCCAGTTCCAACAATGCCAGCGCATTGCGCGTCGTCAAATCGACATGTACATTGCCACTCACGGTCGTAATCGCCTCGAGCTGGACTTCGGGCGAGGCCAGTGCCAGGAAGAGTGCGAATGCATCGTCGATGCCAGGATCGGTGTCAAGAATGATGCGGGGCATACATCTATTTCCTTTTGAAACGGGTTGATGAGATAACAGGATTACTCATAAACAACCGGCCAGATGCTATCGATAGGTAGTTCCCAACCGGGGAAAAGTTCGGGAATAGTAAGCGTATCTCCATCATGCAGTGTTATGATGTTGGACGCAGGCTCTCCGGTATCGGCATGCGTCTTCGGTGCAGCAGAACGGTAGAGAGAAACCGTATGTGTATCAGGGTCAATCAGTATTCCAACCTGCACACCCTGACTTAAAAACAAGGCTATTTTCTCCTCAAGTTCATGCACACGATCCCGGCTCGATTTGATTTCGACGATCAGTTCGGGAACGATGGATAGATAGGTGCGAGGATTTCGCTTAAGCCGTTCGCGCGAGATAAAAGAGACATCGGGAGAAAGCAGGTCACCATTGGGCATACGGAAACCAGCACTCGAATCCAGAACTCGTCCTGCTTTATGGATATGCACCCAGGCTCTTAAAAGTGATCCGAACTGTAATCCAATTTCGGCAGATGTACTGTCTGATGGACTCATAACAATAAGTTTACCTTCTTTCAATTCGATTTGATGATTGGGATAAAGCGCCTGGAGTTTTTCAACATCGTGGTAGCTCATAGACATACTGGATACTCCTTCGCTCCTGTCATCCTGCTCAGGGATAAGACTATGCTGGTAGATGGTCATCTGTTTACCTCTTTATTGCTTTGTTGTAATAGAGGATAGCATATGGGGGATGAAATTGCTATGAGGGGTCTGGCCTAGGGAACTGATGAGAACAAATGGCAACAAATACACAACATTGTCATAACATGTTATTTATAATGTAAGCGTTCTTGTAAATTTTATCGGTTTCCACATTTAAATGAGATTTTTATTGACATTTTCCCGAAAATTCGGATATGCTAAAGATGTGCTAAACGTTTTTTGTGGGAAATGAGGCTTATAGGTATGATGGTACCAAGAAACTGGACAGGGGAATAAGATAGAATAGCTGTATCGAGAGAGGCAGAAAAAGGAGGAAAAGATGGCGGGACAACGCAAACGATACAGCGCAGCCCTGAAGGCAAAAGTAGCACTGGAAGCTATCA
>DATGLD010000005.1:0-2564 GCA_035294305.1 Ktedonobacteraceae bacterium
GTTATACAACTTGAACTGATCCGACGTCAGGTACGGCTTGACCACTTGCGGCGTCAACGCAACATCGGTTGGACGAATCGCCTCGTGAGCATCCTGAGTGGTGGCCTTTGCTTTGCCCATTCGTCCGGGGCCAACATATTGCGGCCCAAACTCCTGCCCGATATACGCTTTGGCGCTGGCCTGCGCCTCCTCAGAGATACGGGTAGAGTCGGTACGCATATACGTGATGAGACCCTGATGCCCACGCTCACCCAGTTCGATGCCCTCGTAAAGCTGTTGCGCCAGGCTCATTGTCTTCTTCGGCTTGAAGTATAGCCTGACCGAAGCGTCCTGCTGCATCGTGCTGGTCGTATAGGGAAGATAAGGCTGGCGACGCTGCTCACGCTCCTCATACTTTAGCACGCTGTATGTCGCACCTGTAAATCGGCCAGAATGGCATCCGCCTCTTCCTTTGAAGAGATTTTTATACGCCCTTTCTCCTTCTGGGCGGGCTTTGCACCGTTCGCCGTCGTGCTATCCTGCTCGCCGTTCTCTCCGCTCTCTTCATTCTCAAGACTCTCGACCTCGTCACCATTAGTACCGTTGATATCCTTGAGCCGTGTGATGAGCTGAGCTTCAAAACGTTGCGCTTGCTTGTGCTTGCTGAGCAGCGCAGTGATGCTCCAGTATTCTTCAGGAGTGAAGGCACGAATCTCGGCCTCGCGGTCACAGATCAGGCGCAGAGCGACCGACTGCACGCGCCCCGCACTGGTGCCGGACTGAATACGCCGCCAGAGCAGAGGACTGATTTTATAACCAACCAGGCGATCCAGTACACGCCGCGCCTGCTGTGCATTAAACAGGTCTTCATTGATCTCACGCGGTTTTTTGATCGCCTCCTGAACAGCTTTTTTCGTGATCTCATGGAAAACGGCACGACGCGGATTTTGTAGATCAAGCACATGCTTGAGCGACCACGCGATAAATTCACCCTCACGATCAGGGTCGGGAGCCAGGAAGACCTCATCGGCTCGTTTCGAGGCGGCTCGCAATTCATCAATTAATTTATCTTTCTTCTCAATAATCTCATATTGCGGCGTGAAGTTCTTGCGCGTGCTAACACCCAGACCTCGCTTGGGAAGGTCCATAATATGCCCCATAGAAGCGCGTACTTCAAAATCGCGTCCTAGAAATTTCTCTATGGTCTTCGCTTTCGCGGGTGACTCTACAATTACCAGTTTCTTCGCCATTGACCTTTCCCCAACCTTTAGTACTCCGAGACATCTCTATACCTGAGTTCTCTACCTTAAAAGATAGAATAGCATATGCCGACAAGTTGCGCTGCTATCTCAGTTATACTACTTCTGGAAACGGCAAGCACATCGGAAATATTTCCCATGCAGGATACTAAGAATATCACAGTTTTGCAACTCCTTCATCATTCCCATACTTGACCCCGCTTGCGACTGCATGCTATGCTTCATTCAACACCAAAAAGCAGATTGATGCGCCAGCTTGAATTGGAGGAATGCCTTGCGCAAACAGAAATCGTTTCCGTTCCTTACCCAGGAATCTCGTGTCGAACAGCAAGATGGCGTTGTTGCCCCTCCCTCTTCTGCTCCACCTGTAACGGTTCAACAGCAGGCGAACTCCAAGCCAAAGAGACAGAAGTCCAACGCATTGCGCGCCGGTCTGGCGATTGTCAGCGGCAGGGCCGCCGGTGCGCTGAGCCGCCGTTTGCACCTGGGCGGAGGCACCAGCATCGTCGGCGCGGTTGCGCAACGTCTCTACCCCGACATCATTGAGCATCTCGCCTCTCAATTAAAGTATGGTTGTGTTATCGTGACCGGCACCAATGGCAAAACCACGACGAGCGGTTTTGTGTCTGCCATTATCAACGATGCTGGTCTGCGCGTCTGGCGCAACCGCGAGGGGGCGAACTTGCTGCGCGGCGTTGCCAGTTCGCTCGTCATTCGCGCTCTGCCCAATGGGTACCTGCGCCGCTCCGGCCATGCCATTTCCGTCCTCGAAATTGACGAAGCCGTCTTGCCACAAATCGTACAGGTCATCACGCCGCGCGTCATCGTTTTCACCAACCTGTTCCGTGACCAGCTTGATCGCTATGGTGAAGTGGATAGCGTGCTGGCCTATTGGAAACAGGCCATTGCTGCTCTGCCAGCAACTACCACTCTCATACTTAACGCGGATGATCCCGCCATCGCCGCGCTCGGCATACAGTATCCTGGGCCGATCATCTACTACGGCATCGACGACCTCTCGTTTGATCTCCTCTCACAGCAGCAAACACCGTTGCAACAGCAGGTCATGGACACCCGTACCTGCCCTATGTGTGGCGCAACCTACGAATATGAAATGCACTTCTACAGCCACATGGGGCATTACAAGTGTCCTACCTGCGGACAGCGACGCCCGCAGCCGAGTGTACGCGCCACCCAGGTAGAGGCATTAGGCTTTGATCGCTTGAGCATGTACATTACTACTCCAACTCACGAGGGCAAACTGGTTGTTCCGTTGCCGGGCCTTTATAACATTTATAATGCGCTGGCCGCTGTGGCCACTGCACA
>DATGLD010000006.1:0-95050 GCA_035294305.1 Ktedonobacteraceae bacterium
CAATCACCACCGGCTTCATCAAGCCTTAGACTATCAAACGCCTGCCCAGGTCTATGGCAGGCACTAAGAGGACTTTTCTCGTATGGCTCAGTTCCCTCTTATTTTTGCCCACAAACTGTCTTGACTTTTGGTACCACCATAATACCGAGATTCAAAATTCCTAGGACCAGAAGTGACCTATCCAGAGGCACCTCAAATCTTTGATCGATAAATACGGGCATTCAATGGTTTTGGGCATAGAAACCAATCTCAATATGTTATAATCTGTAGCAGTATGAAACCATTATCATTCACCTCAGCCGCATCTATCTCTGGGGTGCGACCCGAACATCGCGCCACCGTCGAACGCTACCTGCTCGCAGCCGGGTAGCGGCGCCTCGTCATACGCTCCAACATTTGTAGAAGCTCGCGCTATAAGAGCCTGCCTGCCTATTTTGCCGTTACCTTGCACCATTTCATCCGTCCCAACGTGTCATAAAATGTGATACCATGATGTACGAGGGTCACAAGCGCCATCATTCGCCGGTGGCCTTGTTGGGGGATGAGGAGATTTTGGGAGAACCACACATGGACTTGATGAATAAACTTGCCAGCCTGGCACAACGCTATGAAGAATTGAATACACTCATGTCGCAGCCCGAGGTACTCGAAGATATTCCGCAGTTGCAGCGCTATGGCCGCGAACGCGCCGAACTCGAGGAGGTTGCGCAAAAATATGATGAACTGCAGGCGAATGAGAAGCAGTATGCCGAGGCCCAGGAAATGTACGACGAGAGCAATGAGCCTGAAATGCGCGACCTGGCCTTTGAAGAGATGGAACGCCTGAAAGCTCGTAAAGAGCAGTTGCTCAACGAGGTGAAGGTTGCCCTGTTGCCTAAAGATATCATGGATGAGAAAAACGCCATCGTAACCATTCAGGGTGGTGCGGGCGGCGACGAAGCGGCCCTCTTCGCTGGCGAGCTCTTCCGCATGTACAGCCGCTATGCCGACAATCATCGCTGGAAGATTGAAATCCTGGATATCAATGAAACTGGGCAGGGCGGCATCAAAGATATCACCTTCGTCGTCAAAGGCAAGGGCGCGTATAGTCGTATGAAGTATGAGGGCGGCACGCATCGTGTGCAGCGCGTTCCGGTGACGGAGGCCAATGGGCGCATTCACACCTCGACGGCCAAGGTGATCGTGCTGCCGGAAGTTGACGAGGACATCAATATCGACATCAAAGATACCGATATTCGCGTCGATGTCTACCGCTCTACCGGCCACGGCGGCCAGAGCGTCAACACGACCGACTCCGCGGTGCGCATTACGCATTTGCCGACAGGACTGGTCGTGACCTGCCAGGATGAGAAGTCGCAATTGAAAAATAAGGTCAAGGCGCTTTCGGTCTTGAAATCGCGCCTATGGGACCTGGAAGAAGCTCGCCGGCAGGCGGAATTGAGCAAATCGCGCCGCTCGCAGGTACAGACCGGCGACCGCAGCGAAAAGATACGTACTTATAATTTTCCGCAGGATCGCGTCACCGATCATCGCATCGGTTTCACGCGCCATAATCTACCCGGCGTGCTCAATGGTGAGCTTGACGAGTTTATCGATAACCTGATCACAGTCGATCAGGCCGACAAGTTGCAGCACCTGTTCGAGGAAGACGACAACAGCGGCAACGGTAAAGCCAGCTAAGACCGGCTCGATGCGGATAGGCTGGGATCAGGGAACAGTTACCAATCAGGGAGAGCCCGTCCTCAGATAGGCTCTCTCCATGACGAACGAGATGCGAGGGAATGCATCTCTAGTTGAAAGGAAGGCAATGATGGCACAATTGGTAATGGGTCAGAGTAAAATGTACGAAAACGCGCTACCCGAAATCAATCCTTCGTACAGGTTGCTACTTGGCCCTGGTCCCTGTAATGTTGATCCGTGCGTTCTGCGTATCGCCTCAGCGCCGCAGCTTGGGCATATCGACCCGGAATTTTTTGCGATCCTCGAAGAGACGGCCCAGTTTTTACGACAGGTATTCCAGACGAAAAACGAGATGACGCTGTGTGTATCCGGCTCCGGCTTTTCGGGAGCCGAGGCAGTATTGAGTAATTTGCTCGAGCCGGGCGATAGGCTTATTGCCGGCAGCCTGGGTTTCTTCAGTGGCAAGATCGTTGAGATCTCCGAGCGGGCGGGCGCGCAGGTGGTCAATCTGGAGACTGAATTGGGTAAGCCGCTTGCTCCAGAGACGCTTGAGCAGGCATTTCAGGAAAATCCGGGTGCGAAGATATTTGCCACGGCCATCGCGGAAACCTCGACCGGCCTGTGGCAGCCGCTGGACGAATTGGAACGCATCACGCACCAGCATGGAGCGCTTTTTGTGGTGGATGCCGTCTGTGGACTGGGCGGTGTACCGATGAACGTCGATCAGATGAAGATCGACGCCTGTTACGCTGGTAGTCAAAAGAGCCTGGGAGCATTGCCCGGATTGGCGCCCGTCACGCTGAACGAGCGCGCGATAGAGGTTATGAAAAATCGCAGAACGCCCGTCCAGAGTTATTATCTGAACCTGCAAGACCTTCATCGCTATTGGAACGGCGACCATACCTATCACCACACAGCATGCAGCAATGTTGTGTATACAATGCATGAAGCGCTGCGTATCGTCCTGGAAGAGGGTCTAGAGGCGCGTTGGGCGCGCCACAAGCTGAACAGTGAGGCGCTACGAGCCGGCGTCAAGGCGATGGGCCTGAGTATTCTTACGCAGCCGGGTTATGAACTGCCGGTGCTTACAGCAATTACATTGCGCGAGGGTATAGATGAGCTGGCCGTTCGCAAGGCGCTGCTGGATGAATATAGCATCGAGATCGGCGGTGGCTTCGGTGCGCTGAAAGGCCGTTTGATTCGTATAGGCCTGATGGGCTACAATTCGTGCCGCAAAAATGTCGATACCGTTCTGGCCGCGCTCGAACATGTCTTGCCGCGCTGTGGTTTCCAGCCGGAGGCTGGAGCGGCGCTGGCAGCGGCAGACGAAGTATATAAAAAGGCGTAAAGAACCTCGTGGGGCCGTTAATGGATTTTGGTACGCAAGACCGGGAAGCACATGCTTCCCCTGTCATTCTGAGCGCAGCGAAGAATGACAGGGGAAGAGCCGCTCTGCCTGCCGGTCTTACTCGTGAAAAGTCTATGACCGGCCCGCAAGGGATGCTGCTAGATTAACAATAGGTAGCGAATCAACCATGGGACTGGAGCAGCCACAAGCAATCCGCACCATCTTTTTTGACGCTGGCTATACGTTGTTGCATCCCTATCCTTCTACCGCGGAAATTTGCCAGCAGGTATGCGAGCGATTGCATTTGCACCTGCACCTGGATGAAGTCAAGAGTCGTATGATTGATGCAGAGGAGTATTTCTGGCGCCAGACAAGGCAACGCCACCAGACCTGGGCCAGTGAGGAGACGATTACCGAGTTCTGGGTGGGATATTATATGAATCTGCTCCGCCCATTCATTGAGGAACATGATGAGCCGCGCCTTTACCAGCTGGCCTTAGCAATCACGAGGGAATTCGAGCAGCATACCAGCTGGCAAATGTATCCCGACGTGCTACCAACGCTGGAAGTGTTGAGAAAACATAACTACACCTGGGCGTCATCTCCGATTGGGGCATTGCCCTGAGCGCTATTCTACGCCGCCTTCACCTCACAAACTATTTTGATTGCTTGCTCATCTCAGCCGCAACGCGTCATGCTAAACCCTCCCCTACACTCTACGAGCGCGCGCTCCAGAGGGCGAACAGTATCGCCGATTATACACTGCATGTAGGAGATTCCTATCTTCACGATGTGTTAGGGGCGCGAGCTGTTGGCATAACACCGGTACTGCTTGATCGCCAACGAACATTAGAGGAATCGAACATCGATTGTTTGCTTGTGCATTCGCTGGCTGATTTACTGCAATTACTGGAAATTGTTTCGCCTCATAGACCCTGGTAATTGCATATTTACCTCCAGGTGTTTTGCTGCTATACTGTCGCAAGATTAGTCTCTCGAAAGAGCACTTGAGATTAGTGAAGTATGGCCAGGATGGGGTGAACGATGAAAAAGCAGGCCGCGCAGTACACGCCGACTGTTTTACAAACCGCCATAGGTGAGCCATTGCGCTCAGAGCAGCGCACAAACGAGTATTTACCGCGCGTACTTTCGCGGGTAGATATGCTTGTCATCTTCATAGCTATCGTCCTGTTTATCCCGAATGCTTCTGTTGTGCAGGCAGCGCAGGGGGCGGACAGCGCTATCTACCTTTATTGGATTATCGGCACAATAACGTTTCTCATACCGGGGGCAATCGTCACCGGTCAATTGTATCGCCTCATGCCTGTTGACGGCGCGATTTATGTCTGGACCCACCGCGCACTAGGACCCTTATGGGGCTTCTTCGCAGGCTTCTGCGCCTGGTTTCCCGGTATTCTGGTACTGCTCTCTACCAGTGATATCATCCTCTCACTATTAGAAGGTATCTCAACGGAATTATATGGCACTCCTGCAGACTGGTCGCTGGCTGCGTGGCAGCAGGGGATCATTGTATTGATTGTGTTGCTTTTTGCCGGCCTGTTCTCTCTTGTTCCGCTGCGTTGGATTATGAAGATAGCTAAATGGATAATCCTGCTCTATGGGATCGGCATTTTCATGGTTGGGCTGGCAGGTGTCATATGGCTCTTGACGGGTCATTCCGCACAGGTTTCGTTGACGAACGGCTATCCCCTGGCTTTTGGTGGACAAAACATCGTGCTCTATGGAGTGATTGTACTCGCCTTGCTTGGTGTCGAAGTGCCAATGAACATGGCGGCCGAAACACGACAGCCAGGTGCGGTTTCGCTCTTTTTGCGTTGGGGACCTCTGCTGGTCTTGCTGGCCTATCTCCTGGGAACGTTCGGAGTAATGGTGGTGGTGCCAGTAAGCAGTGCTGGCCTGCAATACTCGACAGTTCTAGCGGTCGGAGAGGTCTTCGGCTTACCTGCTGCTGTGCTGGTCAGTTTGATCTTCATCGGTTTCTTTATGACCGCCACTGTTATTTATAATGTGACTTTTTCCCGCATTTTGTTTGTGTCGGCATTAGATCACCGTTTGCCCCCGGGCCTGGCCAAGGTGAATCGCTATGCGGCCCCTCATCGCGCTACTACCATACAGATTGTACTGGTAGGCCTCATTGCCATTTTCACCTACTTTATAAGCCCTCTATTGTACAGTGTCGATGCGCTGGCGCTCTCCGCAGATACGTACAACATCAGCCAGGCGACAACCACCGTCATCTGGTGCATATCAATGATCTTCCTCTTCCTGGATGCCCCGCTGCTCTTGATACGCTTTCGTGAACTTTTCGCGAAGAAACGCGAATTGCTTGTCACACACCCCTGGGTGCTCTACTTCTGTGCGGCCATAGGGGGAATAGCAAGCCTGTTGGGTATCTGGACAACGTTGACGCAGTCCTGGGATAGCGCCCTGATTTCCAATAGCGATTGGCTGAAAATTGTTGGGGTTTCTACCCTGGTGTTCATGGCAATTGGTCTTATTGGTTCAGCCTACCCTCGTCTCCTGGGCAGCCTGAATGAGCAGACGGAGGCAGCGCGCGAGAATGCGCGCCTGTTTCATGAATTACGCCAGGCATATGAGCGGCTCAGCGAACTTGACCAGCTCAAAGATGCCTTTTTGACCACGGCCAGCCATGAGCTGCGCACGCCGCTCACGATAGTACAAGGATACCTGGAATTGCTCGGGGAGGTTGATGATGCTGTCGATCCTGAAATGCGGCGCGCTTTTCTGAACAAGGCCCGCCGTGCCTGCGATGAACTGGTATTATTGCAGGCAAACATCATGGACGCAAGCCGTATTAAGTTCGATACTGCCACACTGATTACAACTAGCCTGCGATTGCGAGAGATTACCGACTCGGTTGTCGATCTCTTCGAGCCGATCATTCTGCAAGAGGAACGGACAACGGAAGTGGATATTGAGCCAGATGTTCATGTGCTGGCCGATGAGACACGCCTGAAGCAGGTGCTGCGCAACCTGATTGCCAATGCCCTGCGCTACTCACCCCCTAAAACGCCCATTTGCATCACGGCAAAGGTGCTGCCACGAGAGGACATGGCGGAGATACATGTGATAGATCATGGATATGGTATACCAGCAGATAAACAGGAAGCGATTTTCGATAAGTTTGTGCGCTTAGAGCGCGATATGCAAAGCATCGTGCGTGGAAGCGGCCTGGGGCTGTATATCACGCGGCAGCTCGTCGAGGCCATGAAAGGCACGATTCGCGTCGAGAGCAGCGGGAAACCAGGCGAAGGCTCAACCTTTATTTTCACGCTGCCCCTGGCATAATGATTTGCCCCATTAAACGATTTCGCGCACCACCTCAACGCCGTTGAGCCGCATATGATAAAGGAAAACCAGGTGCAGAAAATCGCCGTCATGCGGCAATGCTCCAAGCTCTCTGGCCGTCTCTACAGGCATATCGTAGGTTTGCACGGCATTCGCAGGCACGATGACCCGTCTTTTCAAGTTGTGCGCGTTGGCATGCAGCTTCAGGTGCATCGCCATCGTGTACACACAAAGATCGGTGCAATTTCCCACGATTACCGCAGCTCGCAGGTCGTGGCGAGTGTCCAACCATTCTCCCAGATGCGTTCCATGGAACGCGCTAAGCGAATTTTTGGGGAAAACCTTAAACAGGTTGGCAAAAGGCAGGTCTGCCAGTTCGGGAATAGTATCGGCCTCGGCAGTGCTAACCTGGCAGTGCGGCGGAAAATCGGCAAACTCTACTGCATCGGGCGTATGGCAATCCTGGGCAAGCACAAAGTCTCGCACGCCAATCGCGTAAGCGTCCTCGAAAGCCGCTCTCACTGCCGGAATAATGCTGTTGACCCGCGGGCTGGATAGCGCCCCCTGGTGACAGAAGCCATTAATCATATCTACACTGAACAAGGCGACATGTCCCTGCTGTGCATCCTCGCGCAAATCATTCCAGGCGATGCGTGGCAGGTTGCGCTCCCACTGCACAAGAGCGGAAAGAAATTCATTCGAGCGTTCTGTGAAACTGGTAGGGATGGACCAGGTGGTCATAAAGAACCTCCTTTCAAGGAAGAAATCCAGGGTCTATAATTTGGCTTCCACTGCCGGATTGAAGCGATACAGGCGAGCTGGGCGGTGCGTTCCCTCCATTTTCTTGGCGCCTGTATCCTCAAGGATGCCGGTCGAGAGAACTTTCTTGCGAAAATTGCGTTTATCCAGTTTGCGGTGCAGGATAATCTCGTAGACGCGCTGCAGCTCACGCAAGGTGAACTGCTCAGGTAACAGATTGAATGCAATTGTCGTATAATCGAGCTTGCCACGCAAGCGAGCGAGGGCGTATTCGAGAATCTGGGCATGGTCAAAAGCTAGCGGCGGCAGATTGTACATGGAGAACCAGCGCACATCGGCTGCATCGTCCGCGGCCCTGACCTGCAAGCGTTCGGAGTCCAGCAGGGCGAAGTAAACAACGGTAATAACGCGCGTGCGCGGATCCCGCCCGGGATCGCCAAAGGTATAAAGCTGTTCCAGGTACACGTCGTGAACGCTCGTCTCTTCCTGAAGCTCGCGTTTAGCCGCCGTTTCCAGCGATTCGTCCATCTGCACAAATCCGCCCGGAATGGCCCACATACCCTCGTAAGGCCAGGAACGGCGCTTCACCAGCAGCACCTGGAGGTCGCCCTTGCGCAGGCTCATCATCACCACGTCCACAGTCACCGATGGCCGTTCATACTTGCTTGCATCGTAGTGATGCGCCTTCGCTTCAGGAGTTTGTTGCTCGCCATGCTTACTATTCGATGTTTCGCTCTGCTGTTCCGTCTGTTCCATATGCCGCCCAAAATCTCTTTCTGTTGTATTTCGCTATCATTAGAAAATCGCTGAGACCCTCACACCCGCCTCTATTCTAAGGCATATTATACCTTTGTTCTCTTGCTCGCTTCCATGCGCGCTTAGTGTAAAAGTAACACTAATATAAGGGATAGGACTGGACCTGTCAAGTATTTGTGATGCATCTTCCCGGCCATTGTGCTATACTTTGCATGCGTGACAAACATCCGTTCATATTTTTATTGGGGAGAGAGCATGACCATGGTTGATGTAGGACTGGAGCAGATTGGCTCGTATGCAACTATCCGCCTGCTGTATGAAAGTTCTACCGGTCGCGCCTACCTGGGAAAACACCCACAGCGCAAAAAGTACGTTGTGATCAAGCTATTTCGTACTCCATTTCGCACGCCCGAAGCCCGGGAAGCCTTTCTTGCTCATGCCAAAAAGCTGAAGAAGCTCAAACATCGCAACATCGCCGAAATACAGGACGCCGGTTTTGTTGTCGGGACGGGTGGGAACGAAGAGTATGGCTATCATGTCATTCAATATGTGCTGGAAGATGAGCAGGCGCAGCGTTTCGTTGAAGGGCAGCAGTATTCGCCTGTAGAAGTAAAGCGCGTAATCTCTATCGTTGCCGATGCGCTCAATTATGCTCATCAAACCAATACTCTGCATAGCAATATTCATCCTGGTAACCTGCTTTTTGCTCGAAATAATGATATCTTGCTTACCGATTTCTCCCCACTACCGCAAACCCAAGGACAAGGCGAAATCATTCCCTTGAATACCACCGGTAAATCGCTCCTCTACATGGCTCCCGAACAACTGCGCGGAGTGCCTGTTGCCGCCAGCGATCAGTACAGTTTAGCGGTGATGGCGTTTGAATGGTTGTGCGGGCGGCGTCCCTACCTGGCAAATGAGCCAGGGGCCTTGCTCGCCCAGCAGGAACACGAACCGCTGCCTTCACCGCAGACTTTCAATAGCGCCATTTCGCCCCAGGTTGAACAGGTGCTGCTCAAGGCCCTCGCTCTGAACCCGGAAGATCGTTTCTCGAATGTCCAGAAATTTGCCGACGCCTATTTGCGGGCGTTGATGGGCATTCCAATGGCTGAGCCACTGGAGACGAAACATATATCAGCATCACGTAGCGAGCCTGTAGCCACCGTGCAAAACACGCAACAGCCTGTTTCAAAAAATGACGGAAAAGAAATCAAGGCCGCGTCTCCTGTGCCGGCTGCCAGGAAGTCGCGTAAAGTCAAGTCAACGGCCCTTGCACCGGCCTCGGCGGACCTGGACGATGTGAAGGTTGCCCCACGTGTGCCAATTTCCGCCTCCCAAGAAAATATCGATGCAGAACAAAAGTCAGTTGTACCCATTGCTACTCAATCCAGGCCTTCTACAGCCACTACGGATGAGATACCGGAAGAAAATGCAGGGATAGAGGATCAATTCGCGGCAACAGTATCGGAAGTATATGATGAGGTAATGGAGACTGTGCCGGATGTCCGGGATAGTCAATATTCGTTGGAAGAAATTGTCTCTGCCGACCTCCAGCAGGGCGGCATCCTCTCTCGACGGCTGCCTGGGTACGAAGAGCGAGCGGCGCAAATTGAGATGGCACAGCTGGTTGCGCAATCATTGACAGGCGAAGCGCCTGCCATCATCGAAGCCTCAACAGGTACGGGCAAGTCCTTAGCCTATCTCATCCCCATTGTGCGCTCGGGCAGGGTTGCGATCATCAGCACCGCGAATAAGGCCTTGCAGGAACAGCTTTTCTTTAAGGATATCCCATTTGTGCAGAAACACATCCAACCATTTGATGCCGCGCTGGTTAAGGGCATGGCTAACTATGTGTGCCTTGACCGGTTGGAAGAAGAACGCAATGGCATACAGCATCTAGTCAAGAATCGCGATTTTACGCGATTGGTCGATATTATCAATGATCCCGATTCTAGCTTCACGGGCGATTTTGAGACGTTAGGTTTTACGCTGCCCGCCGATATTCGCAGTAAGGTTTATGCTGAACGCGATCAATGCACATGGGGCAAATGTCCATTTTTTAAGGATTGCTACGTGCGCAAGATGAAGGTGAAGGCAGGATATGCGAAGGTAGTCGTCGTCAATCATACACTGCTACTCATCGATGCTGAGTTAGAGGGCTTTCTGCTGCCCGACCGGGATGTGATTGTTGTGGACGAGGCGCATCACCTGGAAGAAGAGGCGACGCGCGTCTTCACCGTAAAGGTCAGTTATGGACAGGTAACGACGCTGCTGGCGCAACGGTTACTCAAGGACCACAGTTCGGTGAGCCTGCAGGATGAGGCCGAACATACGGCGAAAATTACCTGGGAGCGTCTTTCGCAGATAGCCGATCCAGGTTACAACAAGGGCCGTACCAACCTGGTGGAAACCTTGGAAGAGGGATTGGCCCTGGCGAAAGTGCTGGATCAGCTGGCAAATTCACTTCGCCAGTTGCGCCCCAAGACGATGACCGAAAAAGAGGATCAGATGTACGATATGCTGATTGCCCGCACGAAAAATTTAGCAGCGAATATGCGTACGGTCTTTTCGGTCGATCAGCCTGATAAATTTGTCTACTATGTCGAACGAGTCAATGCACAGGGTAGGCGCGGCGGCCAGCTTGAGGTATTTGCTGCTCCTTTAGAAGTATCCAGCTGGCTCAAGGAGCGGTTGTTCGATAAATATAATGTGATCTGTACGTCCGCGACGCTAGCTACGATTGGCCCGGACCCGCAGAAACCGGCGGATCGCGGCCCAAATTTTGTCTATTTCCGCCGCCGTGTGGGACTCGACCGGCGTGATTATCCCAATGTACAGGAACGCATTCTCCCGCTCACGTTCGATTACGAGCATAACGCCGTCCTCTATATTCCCCGCCACTTGCCAGAACCCGTCTATGGTTCGGGGCCGGAAGCGATTCGCTATACGAAGTCCATCGCGCGCGAGATGATGAAGCTGGTCGAGGCTTCGCGCGGCAGGGCTTTTTTGCTCTTTTCCAGCAGGCGCATGCTCGAGGAGGTGTTTGACGAGTTTTGCCGCTCGCTGCCCTCGCACCTGGACTATCCATTGCTACGACAGGGAGATATGACGCGCCTTGAACTGACCCGCACGTTTCGTGAGACTCAGGGAGCCATCCTCTTTGGTCTGAAGAGCTTCTGGGAAGGTGTGGATATCGCCGGGGAAGCCCTCTCGCTGGTAGTAATCGATAAACTGCCGTTTGACCCTCCAGATGACCCGGTTCACGAGGCGCGTGTGGCGCGCATGAAAGCCGCTGGCGAGAACTGGTTCGGCAGCTATGTGCTCCCTCAGACCGTTCTGCGCCTGAAGCAAGGACTGGGTCGTTTGCTGCGCACGCACGACGACCGCGGTGTAATGGCCATCCTCGATACGCGCTTGCATACCAAAGGCTATGGAAGGCTGATCTTGAACGCGCTTCCCCCTGCGCGCAGGACGGCGAGTTTGCGGGATGTTGAGGAGTTCTTTCGGGGGATGTAGGGGCCAGATTCACCGCGCCCTGGGGTGGAAGTTCTAATCCGGTTCGGCCCGCGGAAGGGTAAACCAGAAAGTCGAACCCTGGCCCGGCGAACTTTGCACTCCAATCTGTCCACCCAGGCGTTCGATAATCATGCGGCTGATGTGTAATCCCAGTCCCAGGCCAACGCCAGAGCCACTCTTGACCTCCACCTCTGGCACGCGATAAAAGCGTTCCCAGATGCGCTGCTGCTGTTCTCTGGACAAGCCTGGCCCTTCATC
This sequence comes from Ktedonobacteraceae bacterium, assembly GCA_035294305.1. Taxonomy (GTDB): domain Bacteria; phylum Chloroflexota; class Ktedonobacteria; order Ktedonobacterales; family Ktedonobacteraceae; genus DASRBN01. The sequence continues at coordinate 11,648 of DATGLD010000006.1, forward strand.
GCGCACGGATATTTTGACCACACTACCCGCAAGTTCAAGGCAGACCTCTACCGGCTTATCCGCCTCCGAGTATTTGAGAGCGTTGGAGAGGAAGTTGCTGATGACCTGCCGCAGGCGGTCGGCATCGCCCATCACCAGCACCTCATCGGTTACTGGCGTCGTCAGTTCGATCGTTCTGGCGGGAGCCAGGTAGTGCTGATCCTCGACGCTCTCACGTACTATGGGTAGCAGGTCACAAAGCTGAGGATGGAGTTCAAGCCGGTTAGCGTGAATGCGGGCCACGTCGAGCAGGTCGCTGATCAAGCGGTTTTGCATGCGAATCTGTCGCTCCGTACGCTCCAAGTGGCCCTGGATGGTAGTCAGCATAGCGCTTACTTCGCCAGGTAAGCTTGCCTGTTGCTTCAGTGCCCTGTTTATCTGCCGTTTAGCAAGCTGCACACTCCCTTGAATCGTTGTGAGGGGAGTACGCAGTTCATGACCGGCGATACCGATGAACTCATCCATCAGGCGATTCGTTTCTCGTAGCGCCAGGATAGAAGCCTGCGCCTCTGTGCGCTCCTGGAATAGCCGGCTGCGCTCTACTGTAAGCGCGGCCAATTGAGCCAATGCCCTGGCCAGTGCTATTTCCTGCTCAGAATAGTCGTGCGATGGATCACCCGCATCATACGTAACCACTCCAACTATTCGCCCTTCGAGCATCATTGGCATCAAAAGCAACTTTTTTGACCCATAAACATTGGGGCGGCCCGCAAAAGGAGGTTCTCGCAGGTCAAGTATGACAGCCTCTCCTGCAATGATACGACGCTCTATAGAAGTGCCGGCAACAAGTTCATGAACGGTGAACCCTGGCTGTCGCTCTCGCCAGGCCTGCTCGTGTTCAGTGGACATTCCAACGATCGCCCTGGATTGCAGTTCATGAGTCGCTTCCTTGAAGACTGTCAGGCTGACAAATGGATAGCCTACCACCTGGCTCATGAGGCCGGCGAGGCGCTGGGCAACCATATCTATCCCATTTTCGCCATTGTTTTCCTCGCCATCATTTTCCAAAATTTGTTTTTGGGTTATTCGTGCCTGTACCAGCGCTTCCGCGAATTGTAGGAGGGCTTGTAAAGCGGCACGGGTGCGCTGCGCACCTCTGCGTAATTCGGTCACATCACGCATCACAACCACTGCGCCCTGGACATCTCCTGCCTGACCGCGAACAGGCGCACCACTCACGTTGAAGATATGATCTTCTCCGTCGACTGTACGCATCGTTATATCAACCGTGTGCGAACCTACGAGGACCTCTCCCTGAAGGACGCGTGTTACCGGGAGATTCTCCCGCATCAATGGTTGGCCCTGTTCATCACGCAGGAAAAAAGCGGAAAAGCGATCGGGATATGGTTGGTCTAGATAATCACCCTGCTGAGTATATGGATTGAACAACTGGGCGGCCGGATTGGTGCGCCGTACATGATAAGCACTGTCATAGACATAGATTCCATCGACGATGGCGGTAACGATGGCTTCCAGTTCGTTCGCCTGAGCCGCGGCCTGGGCTTTCTCCTGCTCTAACTGCGTTACCAGTTGTTGAATCTGCCGGTGCGCTCGTTCAGCGTGGCTGCGTGCGTATTCGATACGACTGACAATCAGGCAGATAGCAATACCAAAAACCAGGAAAGTTGCTGTTTCCAGGACAGGTTGAACCGAGGAAAGATTCCATGTAAAAGAGGGTGAAAGGAGTAGGAAATTCAGCAGGATGGTTCCACACAAAGTGGCAACCAGGCCTGGACCGGTACCCCACAAAAGAGCGACCAGCAAGACAGAGGATAGAGCAAATATGCCACGTAAGAAGAATGTAGGAAAGATGTGCAGCACAAACATGGTAAATAGAGCCATCAAGGCAGGCAAGCATAGAGATGCCAGATAGCCCACCAGCGGCGTATTCCAGGGAGCAGGAAGCCAGGTAGGAGTAAATGTGGCGGCAAGCAAAACCCGTCGTATATCCTTCCAGTTCCACATCGAATGGTCGTAGTTCTTTGATGCCTCCGGTTCGTTCTGGGCCAGGTCGGGTGTTGTCTGATGCGGAAGGTCTCCTGAAAGACTGACCTCAGCAAACTCTTTATGTTCCATGAGCGTTTCTCTTTATCTCTATTGAACCGGTGATAGCACTACTAATAGCACTATATAACAGAGCGGCATATCAGGCAAATCCGGGGTCTTCTTTAGGAGTAAAATTCTACGACAAACGCTACCCTTAAGCACGCGGGAGATACAAAATGGGTGACAAAACAACCAGAAATAGGCTGGTGATTCCCCAGCATGAGGGGCAGATGGCTTTACTGGATGAAGCATCTCATCAATTTCTGGGAAATCACTACAAAATAGGGGCTAGACAAACCCATTCCATAAGACTACAATGGAAAGTGCATTCCGACGCAAGGACAGAGAGTTTTTGTCCAGTTATATCAGTTTCAGGGGAGATTGCGCATGAGCAAGATCAAGATGCGCTGCACTACCTGCGGCAAGTGGTTTCAGTCGGCTAATGCTAAAGAAGTAACTTGCCCAGATTGTTTGCAGAAGGCCCGAAAAGAAAAAATGGCGGCAAAATCGACTCCGCCGGCTACCAGCAGACCAGCAGATCAAGGTGTTCCTGGTGCAACAGGTGCTACACGACCGGCACCAGCGCCTAAACCAAAATCAGTTCCTAGCGAGACGAGCCGCTGGTTCGATTCCGTCCAGGATATCAAGGTAGGCGAACCAGATTCGCCGCAACGTCCCAGGTTGCCTTTCTCCCCTGCTCCTCGCGATAATCGCAGTGGGTCAGAACGTATGGGTAATCGCGGGCCGGGCGGTTATCGAGATGACCGGGGGTTAGGAGGTTATCGAGAAGATCGCGGGCCGGGCGGTTATCGAGATGACCGGGGTATGGGAGGATATCGCGAGGGGAGTAATCGCGGGCCAGGCGTATACCGTGAAGACCGTGGGCCCGGTGGCTATCGAGATGACCGCGGCAATCGCGGGCCGGGCGGTTACCGCGAGGATCGCGGGCCGGGCGGCTATCGAGTCGGCGGCGCTTCAGGTATAGGAAGTACTATTGGGCAACGGCCACGCCAGCCGCTGGAAGGAGGCTATGGGCGCGGGCCGCGACCAAAACCACCTGGTGAACCTCATCGCGACCGCTTTCCAGGCGGCAATCGCGGCGGGCGGCCAGAACAAAAGGTCAAGAAACCGAGGCCAGCTGCGCCACCTAAGCCAAAGCGTGAGAAGATTCCGCCACCGAAACCTTTTGTACCAACCGAAGAGCAGGTCAAACAGGTTGAGGAACGTTACCTGGAGCTGGCAACACCGACTGAGTTTGACGGTATTCGCACGCAAATCTCGAAAGAGCTGGGTATACCGAAGAAAGCCGTCAAGAAGATCGTCAAAGAACTGCGCGATCGGCAAGGCATTCCAAGCTGGTGGGAAATGCAGACCTACAAGGGCGATAGCGAGGAACTGGCGAAGATCAAGGCTGCTTACGAACCGTACCTGCCTCTTCCACCTGTCGGAGTGCATAAGACTATTGCCGATGAACTTGGGCTTAAGCCGGGCATCGTCTACCAGGCAATCAAAGCTATACGCCTGGAAATGAATCTGCCCCAGTATAATGATCCTGCGTTGCATGGCCTCGAACTGCAGCCGAAGAAAAAGAAGACCTCTACCGAGGACTCTACGCCAGGAGAAGAGAGTAAGGCTGAACAGGCCGCATCTCTAGCAGAGGCAGCTTCATCCACCGGGAGCGCCGAAGGTGCTCCTATGGTGGTTGGTTCTAGTGATGGAGAGGCAAGCATACATACCGGGATGGCTAAAGGGGTGGATGAAGTAGCAACACCTTCCGAGTTTGTAGCGGCTACCTCGAATGTGACGCAAACTGCTGATGACAACGCGGGCAGTGCATCCGACACGGAGCATGTGCCTGGCACGCCCGAAAGTTCAGAAGTGATTGCAGCAACTTTGAGCGATGGGGGCGTGAGCCAGGCAGAATAGCGTGCTGTACACGTTCATATGATCGAAGATATGCAATGGCACCCCTTGTGGGTGCCAGCCCTTTTATCGGGTCAAGCATTATAGCACGATAGTGAGGGGAAATCTATGGAGGAAAACTGCCTGTTCTGCAAAATTGCAGCCGGTCAGATACCGGGTAAAATTGTCTACCGGGACGACGATGTCGTAGCGTTTGAGGATATCAATCCGCAGGCTCCGCATCACATCCTGATCATTTCTCGTCGTCATATTCCGTCAATGGCGAATTTGACGCTCGATGATGGGCCTGTACTCGCCCACATCTTTACTACGGCGGCAAAGTTAGCTCGTGAGATGGGATTTGAGAAGAGTGGCTACCGGATGGTAACGAATGTGGGTCCTGATGCCGGGCAAAGTGTGTTTCATTTGCATTTTCACCTGCTTGGAGGTCGCAAATTTGGCTGGCCGCCAGGGTAATGATCTTTTCTTATGCGTATTGCTATTGACTATACGGCAGCGGCCCGGCAAGGGGCCGGTGTCGGAAATTATGTGCGCAGCCTGGTCAATGCCATGCTCGCGCAAGATACCACGAACCAGTATATCCTGCTGACAAGTGGACGTCCCACAAAGGAGCGTCCTTTTCCTGTTGCGCCGAACGCGCGCGGGCGCAGCGTCTTTATCCCCGACCGCTATCTGAATATCCTGTGGTATCGCTGGCGGTTGCCGCTTTACGCCACCTTTTTCACCGGGCAGGTAGATATTTACCATGGCCCCGATTTCGTATTGCCCCCGCTCAACGGCAAATTGCGCAAGATCGTAACCGTTCACGACCTGGCTTTTTTGGAACATCCAGAGTACGCCGTTCCTGAGCTTGCCGCCTACCTGGCGAAAGTTGTCCCGGAAGCGATTAGCGCCGCCGATACAGTGGCCGCCGTCTCGCAGGCCACTAAACAGACACTTATCGAGCGCTTCAAGACCCCGGCAGAAAAGATTACCGTCATCCCTAACGGCATCCGGCCAACGTTCCGGCGCATTACCGACCCGCTACTGCTGGGAGCAACGCGCAATAAATATGAACTGAAACATCCATTAGTGCTGGGTGTTGGCACGTTGGAGCCGCGCAAAAATCATCTGGGCCTCATCAAGGCTTTCTACCAGGCGCAGGCAGGCAGCGGGAGTCGGAAAGGGAAACAGCAACAGCAGCGACCGGCAATGCTGGCGCTCGCGGGTGGCTCGGGCTGGCTTTATGACGAGACACGGCAACTGGTGGCCGACCTGAAACTTGAGAAGAAGGTTCGTTTTCTAGGGCGTGTGAGCGAGCTTGAATTAATCACGTTGTATAGCCTGGCCGACGTGTTCGCTTTCCCGTCCTTTTTTGAGGGCTTTGGCGTGCCGCCTCTGGAAGCGATGGCCTGTGGCGCTCCCGTCATCACCTCGAATACATCTTCGTTGCCGGAGGTCGTGGGCGACGCGGCGCTGCTGGTCGATCCACATGACACGAACGAGCTTGCAAGGGCCATCACTCGTCTCATCGAGGATGAGCAGCTGCGCGAGGAACTGCGCCAGAAGGGTTACGAGCAAGTCAAGCAATATAGCTGGCCCGATTCGGCGCGCAAAATGCTCTCCGTATATGAGAAGTTATATAAAGAGGGGTGAGCCGGATGAAAATAGGCATCAATGGCCTTTTCTTTCAATTCCCCAACAGTGGCAGCGGGCAATATCTTTCTCACTTGATTCACGCCCTGGCCGAAACTGATGCGGAAAATGAATATGTCCTGTTGGAGCCGCGCCCTCTATTATCGCAGCTCGATGATAATGTCAGCAGGTTTGCTGCTGTGACAAAACCCGTGCCTGGCTTTGCCTCCCACAATGAAAACGTGGAAAAGCTGATCTGGGAACAATATACCGGCCCTGCTGCCGCGCGTAAGGCCGGGGTGGATATCTTTCATGTGCCTTATTTCGCGCCGCCCTATTTTCCGCGCACTCCCACCGTTGTCACGATTCATGATGTGATCCCGCTGCGCCTGCCACTCTATCGTGCAGGCGCCAGCGTCCAGGCGTATATGAAACTGGTGGCTCGTGCCGCGCATAAAGCTACCTTGGTCATCGCTGTCTCCCGGCATGCCAAACAGGATATGATTGATGCGCTGCATCTACCTGCCGAGCGTATTCATGTCATTTATGAGGCGGCGGGAAATGAGTATCATCCTGTAACTGATGAGGCAAAGCTGCTAGAGGTACGCAAACGCTATGGCATCGGCTCGCGCTATATCTTTTATCTCGGCGGGCTTGATGCGCGTAAAAATGTGCCCCAACTGGTGCGGGCCTTCGCTCATGTGTATGCGCGGCTGGGCGATCCCAATCTGCAACTGTTGATTGCCGGCAACCCCGATAAGCAAAGCGGGCCGCTGTTCCCCGATCCACGTCCCGTCGCGGCAGACCTGGGTATGACGGGCCAGGTCATTTACCGCTTCATCGAGGAAGAGGATAAGGCCGCTGTCTATAGTGGAGCAAGCGTGTTTGTGTTCCCCTCGCTTTACGAGGGTTTTGGGCTGGGCCCCCTGGAAGCCATGAGCTGTGGCGCCCCGGTGATCTGCTCTAATCGTACATCATTGCCGGAAGTCGTGGGAGACGCTGCAATTACCCTTGACCCCAATGATACAGATGCGCTGGTAGAGGCCATGTGCAACGTGTTGACGATCGGCGACCTGGCGGCAGACTTGCGAGCGCGTTCGCTGCAACGTGCCGCGCAATTCAGCTGGCGCAAGACGGCCGCTGAAACCGTCGCCGTCTATAAAGAAGCATATCTACGGAGCAAAAAGAAGAAATAAAATGCGCGTACTGATGATCTCAAAGGCGCTGGTCGCCGGCACTTCCCAGCGCAAACTTGAAGAATTGGCGAAATGCCCGAATGTTGAACTGACCCTGGTGACGCCGGAATACTGGAATCGCGACGATGGGAGCAAGCAGGTACTCGAACGCCTCTACACGAGCGGCTATCGCATGATTGTCACCACAATGAGACTGAACGGCAATTTTCATATGCATTACTATCCGCGCCTCCACCAGATCATACGCGAGGTACGGCCCGAGATCGTGCATATCGACGAGGAGCCATACAATTTCGCCACTTTCCACGCCATGTACCTGTCGCAGCGGCAAAAGGCCCGGACCTTATTTTTCACCTGGCAGAATCTCTTGCGCAACTATCCGCCGCCATTTCGCCAGATCGAGCTGTATAATTATCGCCACGCCACTGCCGCGCTGGCGGGAAATCGCGATGCCGCGGATGTTTTGAGGCGCAAGGGCTACACCGGTCCTATTCATATTATCCCGCAATTTGGTTTCGATACGGAAATCTATAAGCGCAGCGAACCTCGCACACCTCGCAAGGCCGGTGAACCGTTCACGTTTGGCTTTCTTGGTCGTCTTGTCGAGGACAAGGGGCTACCACTGATGGTAGAGGCGCTGGCCGGCCTGCCCGAGCATTGCCGTGTGGTCTTTATTGGGAACGGGCCGATGAAATCTGTGCTGGAGCAGGAAGCAGCACGCCTGGGAGTTAGCGAACGGGTTACCTTCAAAGAAGGGATTCCTACTTTTCAGGTTCCAGACGTATTACAAAGAATGGATGCGCTCGTCCTGCCCTCCCTGACGCGTCCAAACTGGAAAGAGCAGTTTGGGCGTATCCTGGCCGAGGCGATGGCTTGCGAAACGCCGGTAATTGGCTCTGATAGCGGCGAAATTCCCTATGTGATTGGCGACGCCGGGCTGGTTTTCCACGAGGGTAACGTCCAGGAATTGATCGCCTGCATACGCCACTTGCTTGATAACCCGGAACTGTACGCGACCCTGGCGCAAAAAGGCAGGCAGCGCGTGCTGGAGCATTATACCCAGGAACGAATTGCGCGGCAAACATATGAGGTGTATAAGGAGATGTTGGATTCAACCCTTGTACATGACAGAGAGGCCGGAAGGGGAGATACAACTGCCGATTACTTGACAGCACAGTAATACCATTGTATAGTATCATTACTAATAAAAATGGTAATTCTACAATTGGAGGTATTACAGTGCGAGATTATGAAACTTCGGTTACAGAAAAAGGGCAGGTTACCATTCCACAGGAGATACGTCGTATTATGGGTTTGCAGCCACATGACAAGGTACGATTTGAAGTCGACGGCGAAACAATTAAAATCAGCCGCGCACCATCAAAACTCTTGGAGTTGTTTGGGTCCGTAACTCCCATTAATAGGCCGGAGGATTTTCAAAAAATGCGGGAAGAATTTGAGAAAGGGGTAGCCGAGGAAGTGATTTCCGAAGGCTGAGAAAATTGTATGTCGACATGCTTCTTGGATACAAATATTCTGCTGCGTTTCCTTACAGGAGATGATAAGCAGAAAGCCCAGAAAGCTTTGAACCTCTTTATGAGGATAGAACGAGGCGAGGAGAAGGTGATTACCTCCTCCTCGGTTATATTTGAGGCAGTCTTTACTTTACAGAAAATGTATAAACTATCGCGAGAGGAGATCAGGGATAAGATTTTGCCAATCATTTCTTTGCGCGGTGTTCATCTTGCGGATAAGGGCTTGTATTATCGAGCTTTTGATATTTACGTTAACAAGAATGTTTCTTTTGTCGATGCTTACAATGCTGCCTTCATGATATCAGAAGAGATTTTCAACATTTATAGTTGGGATACCGGCTTTGATAAAATCGAGGGTATAGTCAGGTTGGAGCCAGAGGAAGGATAGGAAATAAATACAATGAATTTGAGAGATTCATCTTCAGTTAAACTTATTCCAAGAAAGATTCTCTTCGGCAACCCGGTCAAGGCCAGTCCGCAGATCTCGCCGGATGGCACCAGGATGGCCTATCTTGCACCCGTGAACGATGTGCTGAATGTATGGGTCGGTACGATTGGCAAGGATGATTACGCGCCGGTAACGCGAGATGAGGAGCGGGGTATCCGATTTTATGCCTGGGCTGGCGATAATCAGCATATTTTGTATGTACAGGACGTAGCGGGCAACGAGAACTGGCGGCTCTATGCGACAAATCTTGCCAGCAGGGAGACACGCGACCTGACCCCGTTTGAGAATGTGCAGGCGCGAGTTATCGAACGCAATAAGCATTTCCCCAATGAATTGCTGGTCGCCCTGAATAAGGATAATCCCCAGGTGCATGATGTGTATCACCTGCATCTACCTACCGGCCAGTTGAGGCTGGTTGCCAAAAATCCGGGCAATATCATTGGTTGGGGAGCCGATGCCAGCTTCAGAGTGCGTGTAGCTGTCACCGCAAAGCCGGATGGAGGGCGGGGGTTGCTGTATCGCGAGAATGAGCAGGCGGAATGGCAAGAGTTGCTCGTATGGGAGGGCGATGATAGCGAGAATAGTTATCCGGTCAATTTTTCGCTGGACGGCCGCTCGCTGTACCTGGTCGATTCAAGAAATGCCAACGCCAGCCGCCTGGTGAAAATGGATATCGCGTCCCGGTCGATCATGGTCGTTGCGGAAGACCCACATTATGATGTGGGTGACGTTATGATTCACCCGGATACATACGAGATTCAGGCCGTCGCCTTTAACAAAGACCGCGTGGAATGGATGGTTTTAGATGAATCGATTCGCATCGATTTTGATACGATTCGGGAGATTCATGCTGGAGATTTCGCGATAAGCAGCCGCGATGACGCCGATGAGAACTGGGTAGTGCGATTCACCGTCGATGATGGGCCGGTAGCCAATTACGCCTATGAGCGCAAGAGCCAGTCTGCCACCTTCCTCTTCGATAACCAGCCCGCGTTAAACAACTATACGCTGGCAAAAATGCGCCCCATTACCTTCACTGCCAGAGATGGTTTAACTATCCATGGCTACCTGACGCTCCCACCATGGGTCGACAGAGGCCCCCTGCCAATGGTTGTCGATGTTCATGGGGGGCCATGGGTGCGCGATAGTTGGGGATATAATCCAGAAGTGCAATGGTTCGCCAATCGTGGCTATGCCTGCTTGCAGGTGAATTATCGGGGCTCAACCGGTTATGGAAAGGATTTCTTGAATGCCGGCAATCGTGAGTGGGGAGGAAAAATGCACGATGACCTGGTAGACGGCGTGCATTGGGCCATTGAGCAAGGGATCGCGGATGCCCAAAAAGTAGCAATTTATGGCGGCTCGTATGGTGGCTATGCAGCCCTGGTAGGAGCAACCTTTACACCCGATGTTTTCTGCTGCGCCGTTGACATTGTAGGGCCAAGCAATCTGATCACACTCATCAAGACTATTCCACCTTACTGGACGCCGCTGCTGGCCGTGTTCTATAAGCGTGTTGGCAATCCAGATACCGAGGAAGAGTTTCTGAAATCGCGCTCTCCATTGTTCAAAGTCAATCAAATCAAGGTACCGATCTTGATTGCTCAAGGGGCGAATGATCCTCGCGTGAAACAGAGCGAATCGGAGCAGATTGTCGAGGCCATGAAAAGCAAAGGCATCGAGTACGAATATATGCTCTTTCCAGATGAGGGACACGGTTTTGCCAGACCGGAGAATCGGCTGAAATTTTACGCAGCGGCTGAGAAATTTCTGGCTAAGTACCTGGGTGGACGTTACGAAGAGTGATGGAAGAGGATGAGTTTTAGGAATCTCTACCCATTCCGGGAAACTTTTACCTGCTGCTCCGTTGCTAGAACATGGTGGGCTAAAATGATTTTTCTCAACCCGGAAGTAGTAGCCCTGATACCCAATGACATTCTCTGCTGAATGATGTATAATAGCCGCGAAGAGATGGCTTGCCTTTCAGTCAGGAGGAGTAAGTTGCATGAGCGGTGACATGGTTGGTCGTGTCATCAAGGGGCGCTACAAACTCATTGATGAGTTGGCACGTGGTAGTTTTGCTACTGTCTATATCGCGCGTGATATCAAGAGCAATCGCATCTATGCCGTGAAGGTTATGCATCTTGAATTCTCGGACGATGGTGAGCTGCTGGCACGTTTCCAACGAGAGGCGCATATTCTTTTGCATCTCAGTGATCCCCATATCGTGCAAATTTTTGATTATGGTGACGAGAACGACATGCATTATATCGTGATGGATTACATCGATGGCCAGAACTTGAAGTATCAGACCCTGACATCCGGGCCGATGGACCCGCTGCGGGCTTTGAACTACGCGCGGCAGATAGCGGAGGGGCTAGATACTGCCTATAAGCATGGCGTAGTGCATCGAGATATTAAACCGCAGAATATTGTGATCAACAGCAAGGATGTCGTCAAGATTACCGATTTTGGCCTGTCGCGCAGTCGCGAGACGGTGACGCTAACCCAGTCCAACGTATTTATGGGCACGGCCTACTATATTCCACCGGAACAGGCCGAGAGCGGGCGTTCGGCGGACACGCGGTCCGATCTATATTCTGTAGCTGCTGTGTTATTTGAGATGCTGACCGGTCGTCCTCCATTCGAGGGAGAAACAGCGGTAGACATCGTAGTGAAGCACATGAATGAAAAAGTACCGTCGATTTGCCGCCTGCGTCCTGATCTGCCGGTAGAGATGGACCAGTTCATGCAGAAGGCCATGGCGAAATCGCCCACCGATCGTTATAGCACGCCGCGCGAGTTCATCGCGGCACTTGAGCAATTACAACAGCAGATACAGGCTATGCAGCCAACAGACCGGCAAGAGGCATTGGAGCGGCATCAGGGAGGAGAAGGCAAATTCGAACAACAAGAACAGCAAGTCAGGAGAGGTGCGCAGGGTACACCAGGGGAACCAGGGAGACGAGCCGGAGGGAAAGAGGCAAAAACTGAGGGAAAAGAGGCGAAATCGACGGAGCCTCCTCTAAAAAGGGCTTACCTGCTCGTTCTGGCAAGTGGGCAAACCATTGCTTTGAATGGAGAGTTGATGGTGGTTGGTCGCCAGGATCCGGTACTGGGTATCTTTCCGGAAATAAATCTCGCGGATAAGACAGTGGGCAGACGTCATGCCTACTTGCGCAACCAGCAGGGGCGCTATACAGTAGAAGACCTCAATGCCTTAAATAAAACGCGTTTAAACGGAGTAGTGTTAACGCCACATGAGGAGCGTGCGCTTAAAGATGGTGATATACTGCGATTCGGGAGTGTTGAAGTCCGTTTTGAATTACGATAGATTACCAATTGTAGGGGTGCGATCTTTCGCGCCCATAGTATAAATATCAGTCGGGCGCAATGAACCACAAAGCCTTGCGCTCCTACAATTCTCTAAAGAGGTGAACGATATGAGTGAGATGCTCGCCTTTACAACTCTGGTACTGGGATTATCGATCTTTGGGGGGAACACAACCTATATTATTGCCGGCGCTGCGATAGTTATAGCGGCGATCATAGCGATTGTGGCAGTGATGCTTTTCCGTGGTGGCAAGAAAAAGTCAACATCCCCTGCTGGATCAGGATTGCCCGATTGGCAGCGCCAGGCCCAGCAGCCGGCAGGAGCCTGGGGGGCTCAGGCTGGCGCGCAACAAGCGGCCTGGGGTGTCCAGAATCCGGCCCAGCAGCCGGCTGGTGGTTGGGGAGCGCCAGGCTTTGGCCAGCAGCAGCCCGCCGCCGGCGCCTGGGACGCGCAAAATCCGGCCCAGCAGCCGGCTGGTGGCTGGGGAGCGCCAGGCTTTGGCCAGCAGCAGCAACCCGCGGCAAATGCCTGGGATGCGCAGCAGGCGGCATGGGGAGCGCAAGGAGGTCAAGCACAGGGATTTGCTCAGCAACCGGCAGGTGGCTGGGGCCAGCAGGGTGGACAAGGCAGCCAACCGGCAGGTGGCTGGGGCGGGCAGAGCGGGCAGCAGGCCGATGCCTGGGCAAGTCCGGCTTCATCTCCATCGAGCAGCGGTGGCCAGCAGGCCTGGAGTGGGGCTCCAGTACAAACGTCTCAAGACCCATGGGGGCAACAGCAAGCGGCTCCTGCATGGAATCAACCGGCCCAACAGAGCAATCAGCAGGCTCCCACCGCATTTAGCGGAGGCGGTTCCGGTCAATCGTGGGGACAGCCGGCTCCGGTGGCTGATCCATGGGGGCAGCAGGCGCAGCAGGCCGGCTGGGGTTCAAATTTTCAGCAGCCGTCACCAGCTCAATCTCCTTCTCCAGGGTCTGCACCCGGATGGCCAGGGCAAGGGCAAGGATTCGCAGGAGTAGGAGCAGGAGCGGCAACCCCGATGCAAATGCCGGGACAGGGCTATGGTGCTGGTGTGCCTTTCGATAGCGAAGATAAGACGATTATGCGCAGCACAGGTCCCCAGGCCCAGGGACGCATGGGTATTATACGCATCGAAGAGGGGAAAGAGCCAGGACGCGTGTACGAAGTGCGCAAGGATAGTTTGAGCATCGGACGTAGCCGTGAAAGCGATATCTTCCTCGAAGATCTGGCCGTTTCCCGTCTCCATGCCTCGATTGTCAACCTGGGCAATGGCAACTATGCGCTGAGGGATGAAGGAAGCGCCAACGGCACGAAAGTCAACGGTCAGACTGTCAACAAGTACCAGCCTTACCCACTGCAGGAGGGAGATAAAATTCAACTCGGGCAAACTGTATTAGTATTCGCCAAACGTTGATGCGTTGAAGCGGTATGCAACGTGACCCCTTGATCGGGACAATGCTCGGCAAATATAAGATCCTGGCCCCCCTCGGCCAGGGCGGAATGGCTCGTGTCTATAGGGCATGCCAGGAGAACCTTGATCGTGAAGTGGCAGTCAAGGTTCTTCCCCCCTGGTATGCCTCAGATCCTAACTTTGTCGAGCGCTTTACCCAGGAAGCCAAATTAGTTGCCCGGCTCTCCCATCCTAATATCGTGACCGTCCATGATGCCAGCCAGCAAAATGGCCACCTGTATATTGTGATGCAACTGGTGGATGGTGGGACCCTGAAGCAGCAGCTTGACAGCCAGCATCTTGCAGGTGGGCCGAATATGGCCTTTATGGATTTGCTAGAGGCTAACCGTATATTCCAACAGCTTGCGAGCGCCCTGGCATACGCACACGAGCAAGGTATCGTACACCGCGATATTAAGCCGGTCAATGTATTGATGGATCGTGTGGGAAGACCCATCCTGTCAGATTTCGGCATTGCAAAAGTGCTTGAAAGGAATAAAGGGTTGACCCGCCCGGGAGCAGGTGTAGGAACGCCCGAATATATGTCGCCGGAGCAATGCATGGGAGGACCGGTAGATGGAAGAGCAGATATTTACGCGCTTGGTGTGATGCTGTTCGAGGCCCTCACCGGGCGTACTCCTTTCGTGGGAGAAAATTATCATGCTATCGCTCATAGCCACATTTATGAGCCACCGCCCGACCCTTGCATGTTCAATCCATCCATTCCTTTACCGGTACGCGATGTGATTATGACCACGCTGCAGAAAAGGCCTGAGATGCGCTACCAACACGCGAGCGAGTTGGCCAATGCGCTCGATATGGCTGTGACTACCTCGAATAAGCATGCTTCCATTCCTCGCGGAACCAGTTTTATTGACCGGGTTCCCACAAGACCTATAGCTCCTTCGAATTTTGATGCTAGCAATTCAAGCCCGAGTAACCACAAGGACCCGCTCTACACGGTTCAAGCGAAGTATCCTTGCCCCAATTGCCGTTTCCCCAATAAGGCAGAAGTGAGCTATTGCACACGCTGCGGCTCCTACATGAATCTTTGTTCCAATTGCTATCGTGCGAATCGCGCCAAAGATCGTTTCTGCACACGCTGCGGACAACAGTTGCAGTGAGGGTCACCAGGGCGCGACCTTCGCATGATCTCCCGTTATTATCCGGCGTTATTCATTCACGAATTCATCCGCCTGAGGGGCGGAAACACGCTCGAGAGTTTCGCGCTGCTCATCGATACGCTTGCGATGTAGCATGGCACGTTGTTCCGCGCTGAGGGCCAATATAGTACGAATGCGTTCGACAATGATACGTGGCTGCGTTGGTTTCGTCATATATTCTATTGCGCCCTTTTCAAAACCATGCACCTGTTCTTTCAAATTGTTGAGCGCAGTTAACACCAGGACCAGTACGGATGAAGGAGGGGGCGGCTGAGACTCTGGAGGTGTTGAATGGAGCCATTCTAAAACAGCCCAGCCATCGACCGGCTGCATCATGAGATCGAGTACAATCAGGTCCGGGCAAAATTCTGGGATAACCTGTATGGCTTCGCTGCCATCCGAGGCGCTCAACACATCGAAACCAGCGTGCTTAAGATAAACGCCCAATATCTGTTTGATGTCGAAGTCATCTTCAACGACGAGAATACGGGTTGCCTCTTTACTTTTGGTTGCTTTCAATTTGTTCACCTCCGCCGCTACATTTGTTTCCATCATGTTTATGGTCGGCGTATGAGCGGTGCGTGTGGGAAAGATACTTGAGCCCTGGTGCGAGCAGGCATTTCCTCCGTACGACTTAATTCGAACTGACCACCCAGGTCGCCGATGAGATTGCGAATCAATGAGATACCAAGATTTTCGCCGTTTTCTTCCTCGGGCGGTTCAAATGGTTTACTACCGTTATCGATTACTTCGACGATGATCCACCCGTTTTCTTCACGACCACGAATGACGATGGTTCCTTCTTTCATACCCTGCATACCATGTTTAATAGCGTTGGAAACCATTTCATTCAAAACCAGGGCCAGAATGACTACCGCGCGCGAAGGAATGACGATAGGGCAGGGTTCCACCTGAAATGAAATGTGTGTTTCGGGTGGACGAAGATTGGCGTTCGCGACACCGACGATTTTACGCGCGATATCATCCACACGCGCTTCGCTGACATCTTCATGGGAAAGCAAGTCGTGGGTTGCAGCCAATCCTTGAATACGGTTAACACTTTCGGCCAGGATGGTGCGCACCTCTGCCGATTTTGTGCGGCGCTTCTGCAAGGAGAGCAGTCCGGCTACATTGGCGAGGTTGTTCTTAACTCGATGATGCAGTTCCCGAAGCAAGGCTGACTTCAGCTCGAGCCCACGGCGTGTCTCTTCATAGAGGCGCGCATTGTCGATAGCAATAGCTGCTTCATTGGCAAAGGTGATGACAAGCTGCTGTTGCTCCTGGCTCAGGAGATGACGATGACTACTGTAGACACAAATGCAGCCCAGAACTGTTCCTTTTGCTTGCAGCGGTACGCACAAAACAGAGTGAATGTCGGATGACACGAAAGGATCATGACGGAGAAAGCATTGCTCATCGTTCTGAAAGCAATCGACGCGCATGCTGGGCTGTTTTGTCTGTACTGCCCTCCCGGCGCAGCAGTGACCCACAGGCACCCGGATGTCTCGTACGTCTGAACTATTGAAACCATAGTGGGCCAGCACCTGCAGGTGCTGCTTTTCTGTGTCCAGTTCGAAGATACAGGAACGTTCCGCGCCGCTCAGCTGAACGGCTTGCGTGGTAATGATCTGGAGGACGCGATTCAGTTCGAGGGTGGAGGCGATAACCGAGGTCACGCGGTGAATGGTGGAAAGTTCATGCACCTTACGCCTGAGCTGTTCGTCGGTTTGTTCATAAAGTCGCCCATTTTCGGTATTGATGGCAATGATGCCGGCGACCACTTCGATGAAGTCCATCTCCTCAGAGGTGAAGTCACGAGGTTCGATGCTCTGCACGCTGATGACACCAATGAGCCGCTCGACATTGCCGAAGAAGATGATGGGCAGGACGATGAGACCGCGGTATTCGGGGCCATAGGCCCGCGCTTCGGAAGCAAAATGCTGGTCGGCAATGGCGTCACGCACGAGCAAGGGATGGCCTTTCTCCGCTACCCGGCCGCTGTATCCTTCGCCCAGGCGCAGCAAGAAATGTAGGCCCCCGAGGGGACGAGGGCCGTTGGTGGCATGAAGGGTGAGGATGCGCTGCATCTCATCGTAGAAAAAAATCGAGCAGAGGTCGGCGTGCAACTCATCTGCAACAATCCTGGCAATGGTCTCAAGTGTCTGATCGAGATCGGTTGTGGAGTTGCTGACGCTGTTGATGCGCTGGATGGCATGGAGACGGCGCTGCGTGTGAAGCTGCAAGCGCTCATGTTCGGCGGCCAATGTATCGGTGAAGGATTGATAACCACGTGTGAGAGCGAGAATGGAGAGCGATTGCACCTGGTGCAGGCGTGCCAGGGCTTCGGGTAGCAGGAGGGCATCGAATGCTTCTGTTGTGAAAATTTCCTGAATGGCCTGGAAGAGGGCCGAGACATATAATTGCAGGCCCTGCAGGCGCGTTTCCAGTTTGCCGCCCTGTTCGGCGAGGGCGCGACCGGATTGTTCAAAACGCGCGATAAAGTCAGGGTTGTCGCTGCTGATGAGGGCATTCAGGAGTAAGGCGGCGTCGCTACCTTCTTCAGGCCCAGAATGCGCACCGGAGGCTTGCTGTAAAGCTGCGCGTAACCTGCCCGTATGCTGGTTGAGTATATGTTCGACCTGTTGCTCTACACTGTAGTGTATCACCCTTTTTTCCCCTGAGCTTTCCCTTACCCCATATCACATATAACGAAGCGGGTGGATAAAATTGAATGCTGTTGCTCAATGCCATTGCTTCGCTGCATCTAGATGCAATTCACTAACTTCTATTGGCTTAATTGTAGTTGAGGTGCCCTTTTCTGTCAAGGCGTACTGGCTCACCCAATTTGGTCGCTTACTTACCAGCGACATATTTGTACGTTACAAATAGCATGGAGGATTGAACCATGAGATGTACGAATTGCGGATGGCCGCTCTCCCCGTCACGAACGATGACGAATTGTCCAAGATGTGGCGCTGCAATAGGTTCAAGTTCGAAACCGGAACCTGTAATGGCTCCGTATGGGAATGGGTATCCAGAGGTATCCGGGCCAATAGCTGGAATTACCAGGGCGCAAACCGGGCCGGTGCGGCGGGTCAATAGAAAGAGCAATACCCGGCTTGGTTTTAGTGTAGCGGCGCTGTGTGTGATCACCGGGGGATTGTTACTGATCTTCGTTTACTTTCTCGGAATGTCAGACTCAACAGGCAGCCCGAATGCCAGTACAGGAAGTCTGAATACTCAAAGCGCGCTCGTTTCTCCCACACCGGTACCGCCTTCTCCTGCGCCTACAGGTACTCCCACACCAACGTCTATTCCTTACCCTGGGCAGCACTATGTTGACCATGCGCAAATGGCGAGCGCGATAGATGCAAAGACTGAACTGCCCACACAACTTTCCACTACCTTTGCAATCAACACCAGGATCTACGTTACGTTCCAGTTGCACCCTCCTGTACATGGTGGAGCCGTGTGCTTATTGTGGTACCTGAATGGCAGGCAGGTGACCAGTTATCAGTTTGCAGTAAATCAGTATATCCATAACAGTTATTCTTATGCGATTTACGGCAGTGCCGGGCCAGCTTACGTTGAGGTCTACTGGGCAAGTTCGACCTCGTGTATGGATGAGCAACTGGCACAACGACTGAATTTCACGGTGACGATGTAAGGACCGGATTGTATTCCTCTAGGTGTGTAGCTGTATCGCTTGCAATATTTGCGCCAGCCGATCGCGCTCGGACGGTGTCAATGGTTGCAAGGGAGAACGAGGGCGGCCACCATAGCCAGCAGTGAGTTCGAGCGCGGCTTTGAGTCCAGGTACGTTATAGATAGTGGTGACGGCTGTGTTGGCCGGAACGAGGCGCGCCTGTAAGCGCCGGGCCTCGACGAGCTTGCCGGCGTTGAAGAGTGCCTGTACCTGGCAGACCTCGCGGGGGAAGATATTGGCAAGTGCGGCGACGGCTCCAACGGCTCCAACTGTGAGGGCGGGCAGGAGATAGCCCGCGCTGCCGGCAAAGACGCGGAAATGAGCCGGGGCCTGAGCGACGATTTGCGCCAGTTTCGCTATGTTGCCCGCGCTATCCTTGATACCTATGATGTTGGGGTGTTCGGCGAGCGTGCAGACGAGGGCGGCATCCAGGTCGATGCCCGCGGTGTTGGCGGGCATATTATAGATGACAATGGGCAGTGGGCTGGCATCGGCAATAGTGCGATAGTGAGCGAGCAGAGCCTGGGAATCCATGCGGTTTTTGAAATAGAAAGGTGGTAAGACGAGCGCGACGTCAGCTCCAGCTCGCGCGGCCAGGTGGCAGTGGGTGATGGTGGCGTGTGTAGATTGTTCTCCACAGCCGGCCAGAATAGGTATGGTTTCGCCGGCTGTGGACCGCGCTGTTTGGATGAGTTGCGTTCGTTCGCCGGCTGTGAGATGCGGCGCCTCCCCGTTGGAACCCATGACGACGTAACCGGCGATGCCAGTTTGCGCGAGGTTTTGGATGTGTCGGCGGAATGTGGCAAGATCGAGTTCTTCCTGTGCGTCAAAGAATGTGGGCAACGGGGGATAAATACCATCCGGGAGGGTAAATGTATTGGCCATGCTTTGCCTGCTCCTTCTCGTTTCTCTCCAGAATAGTGTCTTTCTCGGGTCTGCAAGATGATTATATCACGAAAAACATGAGGAAATTCACATTCCGGCTGTGCCATAAGGCATAGCCGGCCCACCAGAAATGAGCGTATAGTTCGTACATGAGAATGAATCGATAAACAATGTTTTGAAGGGCATGATGCCCGGAAAGTCTCAATAGTTTCGCTCAATATTGACGAAAGAATATTACTAAAAAAACTACTACTACCTAAAAGAAGGAGAAAGCGGATGAAACTTTATGGTATCAGACGATTTGTAGCGGGTTTAGCGATTATTGCTCTTATGGCTCTGTTTAGCGCGTGTGCCGGGGTGAGCACAAGTGGGGGCAACGGGAATCTCAGCCTGTCGGGTTCGGTGGTGTCCGTGAATGTCCAGAATCATAGCGTGACATTGGAGATCAATGGGCAGCAAAAGACAATCAATGGCCTTACCGACCAGGAGGTGTCCTTGTTGCAGGGTCAGGTGGGCAAGGTCTACTCGATCCAGGTGACGCAGAATGGCGACGGCTCATACGAGATTGTTACGGGTACTCAACCGATGGCGGAGGATACGCCCGAAACTGGAGAGACTCCTGGCACGAATCAGACGCCCGAGGCGAACGAGCCTGGGAGTATCAATTTTACTGGCAGGGTGCTGAGCGCGAGTGGCAGCAGCATTACAGTGAGCCTGCCAGATGGCTCGTCCTTGACGATGGGCGTTGTGAATGGGCAGACCGACGAGTCGGACTTCAACGGACAGCGGATTACCAATGGTGAACTTATACAGGTCGAGGCGACGGCTAATGCGGATGGCAGCTTTCTGGCTTCCAAACTGTCGCCAGCCGATAGTGGAGATGCGCAAGATCAGAATGTGGTCGATTTCCAGGGCGTTACAACCAGCGCGGTTGGTTCCGATCATGTGATTCATTTCGCGGTGGGTAATAAGAGCTTCAGCTATACTATCGGCGCGAATGCGGATCTGAGCGATTTCCATGGCAACCCGCAGTCCATCGCAAAAGGGGTGAGCGTAAAAGTCGAAGTGACGTTCAATGGCACGGTAGGCGCTGTGACGAAAGTGGGTAACGTGAGCAATTCGTAGCATATGCATATAATCGTCTGGGCAGAAGCCAGGCGACCACAAGGGTACGCCCCTGGCCTACACGAGCAGACTCCTGTATAGACCAGGGGCGTACCCTTGTGCGAGTTACTGCTTATCTCACTGTCAAAGCGAAGACACCAAGAATTAGCACGATTACTACAAACACGCTGATCCACAGAATGGCAGTGCGACGGGCGGCAGCGGCGCGCAGTGTGTCCACACGCATGTTTTCTGCCGGGCACCATTGTGACCTCCTGCAATTCGGGCAGAGCGGGAAGAGTTCGTAAGGCTGGTAGAGACGGCCCTGGCCGATGATTTTGTCGTGTATTTCTTCGCTCTCGAAGACGGCAGAACAATGGGTGCAGCGCAAAAGCAGGTATTCGCTCCAATCGCCGGCCTTACACGATGGACAGGCGGCATCATCATTGATCGAGCGATTGGCTGGGGAGGTCGCCATCCACCGATAATGGCAGCGGTGACAGTAGTTGGTCGTCCGATTCGTGCTTTTCTTTTCATCGCCGCGCAGCAGGCCTGCTTGCCGCAACGTGGAGGCCTCCGCTGGCGAAAGACTGTAGTTTACATCATCCAGGTCGATAAAGATGGTCGAGGGGAGTGGCTCGCTCAGGTCTGGAAAGGCGAAGTGGCGCTGCCCGGCCTGCTCCGCGGAGGTTTTGGTGACATGTTGCGCTGAACGAGAAGCGGCCGATGTGGTTTCTGCTGAAAAATCCGTATGATAGCCGTGCTGTGTCGCGGTGCTGTGCAATCCAGAGGAGCTATCAAGCAGGTGATTGGAGCGTTGGACATCATAGGTTCTGCGCGCAGCGGGGTCGCTCAAAGTTTGATAGGCAAGCAAAAGCAGGCGCATCCGCTCTTCCGCGTCCGCGCCCTTGTATACATCGGGATGATATTGCAAAGCCAGCTTCTTAAAAGCAGTTTTGATAGCGCCTTCAGAGGCATGTGAATCGACGCCCAGGAGCGCATAATAGTCAATAAAGGGTTTGTCCATCGGTTTCAGTGGCGGCTACAAGGGTCGCCATTCAGGTTTATACGTATATAAGAACGAAAAAGTCTGGAAATTCTCCATAAAAACAGGTATCGTATCTATTAGTTAGACGTATGAGCAGTGGAAATGTTGCAAGTAATCGCCGCCGGCAAAGGAGGATCAGAACTATGCATGAGGATGCCGTGCACAATGATCATGATCATGATTCTGAACACGAACATGGACACGGACACGGACACGATGAGCATGGAAAAGGACACGGTCACGCGCATGAGCATGCAAAGGTAGATGCGGATGTGTATGGAAATCGGGCCGGGCTGCGAGCGGTGCAAATTTCGACTGCTGGGATGTTCGTTGTTGCCGTGATTCAATTTGCCATCGCCGGTATGGGGGGAAGCGCGGGTCTGTTCGCAGACGCGCTGCATAATCTTGGGGATGTTTTCACGACGGTGGCGCTATGGATCGCTTTCGTGATCTCCAGCCGTACGGCCAACCAGCGCTACACGTATGGCTATTATCGTTCGGAAGACCTGGCGGGTATTTTTATTGTGCTGGTGATTATTGGTAGCGCGGTGGCCGGAGCGGCGGAGTCGATTGTGAAGTTGACGAATGGGAATATTCCCACACAGATTTATTGGAGCATGGCGGCTGCACTGGTGGGCGTGGTGGGGAATGAGGTGCTGGCGCAGTACAAGATCGCGGTGGGGAGGCGTATCAATAGTGTGCCCCTGGTGGCGGATGGGCAGCACTCGCGCATTGATGGTCTGACTTCGCTGGCGGCATTTCTGGGCCTGGTGGGGGTAAAGCTGGGCTTTCCACTGGCCGACCCGATTGCTGGTCTCGTGATCACGGCAGTAATCATCACAGTTGTATATTCCACCTCGCGCAGCGTTCTCCAACGGCTGCTTGATGCAGTCGATCCGCATATTGTGCCATCTATCATCGAGACAGCAACGGCAGTAGATGGCGTTGAGGGAGTGACAGATGTGCGCGCGCGTTGGGTAGGCCACACGCTGCATGTGGTGATGAATATCGAGGTAGATGCGGAATTGACGCTGGCAAAAGCGCACGCGATTGCGGAGGAAGTGCGGCATCGACTCTTCCACGGGATAAACGGTATTTCAGAGGTCACAATTCATACGGACCCGGCTGGGAGCGATGTGGATTATCACGAGGCAATGGCACACCATTTGCAGGAGGCCCATCGACCGGTGGTGCAGAGATAAGAGGCTCTTACCCTTTCTTCTCCAGCGATTCGAGCACGGCGGCAATCTCGCGTCGAGCGCGATCGTTGCTACTGATTTCATCGCGCACCTTCTCCCAGCCGTGCATGATGGTGGTGTGATCGCGCCCACCAAGGGCAGCGCCGATCTGCTGCAGAGAGGCGTCGGTTTCTTCGCGCATGAGATACATGGCTACCTGGCGAGGCCAGGCGATCTCGCGTTCGCGGCCTTTACCGCGCATGCGTTCCACATCGATGTTATAGTAGCGGCAGATACCGTCGAGTATGGCGGTGATGGAGAGGTTGGAATGGGATTTGCTTTCGCTATAGATGTTTTCAAGCGCCTGGGCAGCTACGCTGACGGAGAGGGCTACGTCGTGCAGCGTGGCATAGGCAATGACGCGATTGAGCGCGCCTTCAAGTTCGCGCACGCTGCTGCATTCGGGGCGGGCGATAAATTCGATGACTGAGGCGGGGATGGCAAATCGTAGCGATTCGGCTTTGGAACGCAAGATGGCCAGGCGGTGCTCGTATTCGGGAGGCTGGATATCGGCGAGTAGTCCCCATTCGAACCGCGAGCGCAGGCGGTCTTGCAGGCTATAAATGGCCTTGGGCGGGCGGTCGCTGGTGATGACGATCTGCTTATTGGCATCATGAAGTGTGTTGAAGGTATGGAAGAATTCTTCTTCGGTCGATTCTTTGCCGGCGATGAATTGAATGTCATCAACGAGCAGAATATCGATCTGGCGGTATTTGGCGCGAAAGTCCTCGGTTTGCTGGTAACGGATAGCGTTGATAATTTCGTTGGTGAATTTTTCTGATGTGACGTATAAGACGTTGAGTCCGGCTGCTTCCCCGACATGACCGATGGCGTGTAGCAGGTGAGTCTTCCCCAGGCCAACACCGCCATAGAAGAAAAGGGGATTATAGATATTACCCGGATTCTCGGCTACGGCAAGCGAGGCAGCGTGCGCTAATTGATTCGATTTGCCCATAATAAACGTACTGAAGGTATAGCGCGGATTCAGCAGGCCGTCGCCTCCAAGGGAGAGCAGTCCTGGCTGTGTGTTTCTGGTGTGTTCGTTGATCTCTGGCCCATTGCCGGTTGTGCTGCGATGGGCCACGGGCCGCAAAGCAGCGGGGGCTGTAGAGGTCTGCGCGTCTATGGCATTCACCTGCGGAGTGTTGAGAGTAAGAGGGAGCGTGGAGTCGAGATGCTCTTTTTCCTGCTGTAAATGGGCCAGGCGATTTTTGGGAAGGCGGTAGCCACGTTTATGAGAGGGTTTCGTACCCTCGACTGCATCATGGCGGTATTCATAGGTCTCTTTTATTTCTTTAGCGACGACGAAGCGAACCTCTATGGATGTACCACTAACCTCAGTCAAGATCGAGCGAATTAAATCAAGGAAGCGACCTTCCAGATGTGCTTTGGCAAAGGTAGTAGGAACGCCGACAACGAAGACCCCGTCCTGGAAGGAGAGCGCGGAGGTTCCCTGGAACCAGGTCGTGAAGACGGCCGGTTGAACCCTTGCTTGTAGTCTCTCTATAGTTGTTTGCCAGATTTGCTTTGCGTTCACAAACGTTGGTACCTCATGAGCAAATAGGTGTATCGATTAGCAAGATCGTGCGTTTTTACATGTAGGGTTCCTATATTTGAACGGACAAGAAAAACGGAATAGAACAAGTGAGCAATCACCATTTTTTAAGGTAGCAGAGGGTAATAGTAGCACTAAATCAAAACGCTGTAAAGTCCTTTTTTAGGGTGTTCGTGGTGTGAAGTGCCTCACAGGTTTCCCTCCACTTTTACTATATACTAGACCAAAAGGGCTATTCGTAGGATGGCTACCGTTCCTGTAGGGACAGCGGCTTGTCCCTGTCCTGGCTGGAATATGGAGACAGGCGCCGGGCGCTGTCCCTACAGGATTACAGGCTTATGAGTTGAGGAGTTTTTAGATGATTGTACCCCGGTTTATACCTGTAGTGATCCACAGAGGCGGTTGCCCGGCTGGAGTCGGAAGATGCGCCTGGTTTTTTGCAGCACTTACGTTGATGCTCTCGAGCATCTTTCTCGTATCCTGTACAGGGTTATTTGGCAATACAAATGCTACTGGAGTAACAGCGACCCCGACGGCATCACAGCTGCCACTGGCAAAACTTCACTGGTGCAGCAACCCATCGATGGTCTTTCGGGACGAGGGAGCGACGACCACTCCGGTGGCCACGGCGACTGTGGCCACGACACCTGGCGCGACAGTGACCGCCACAGCAAGTAGTGGAAGCACGCCAACCTCGACTGCGACTGCGTCTCCGACCGCTGGTGGGCCGAGGACGATCAGTGACTGGTCCCAGGTCGAGCCATACCTTGGTTTCACGCTCTATTTGCCAGCTACATTGCCTGGTGGCAGCTGCCTGGTAAGCGCCCAGGCGACAATACATGATCCAATTTTTGGTGGTAATTTTTTCATAGGATATCTCTTGCCGGACCACAGTTCGATCAGCTTGTCGGAGGCGCCTTTAAACTCGCAAAATACGCAGTTTCAGTGTAATCCGACGGGCAGCGCCTCGCCCCAGGCCGGGGCGACGCCAAAGGTGGGAGCTCCTACGCCTTCGGCAAGCCCGGTGCAAGCAGCTAACCAGCTGTGTTCAGGTGCCAGAGAGATGACAAATATCGTGCTATTAGCGCGAGGCACAATAGATTCTTTACAAAGGTTTTTTAATGCCCTACAACCGAATGTTACCTGGATACCAGGTTCATAGGGATAGGTAGGGGCGTGATCAACTTGTTCCGGCCAGAAACGTCGCTCATGCGCGGATACGGCTTCTCCGTCATCTGATTGGAAAGGTAGTTCTGATCGGCCTTGTACCCAGGTTAATTTGTCAAGATCCGTTATCGCGCCCCTAGTAATATCGGTAATGGACTCGACGCTTTGCTCGCTGTTCTGATATAATGGCAGCAGTTTACGTTTAATCATTGTTGTAGCTCGAAAAAGTGGTCGGCCTGCTACTTGCTCGTTCTCGACCGGCACTGCGCGGTTCAATGAAGGATGAGAGCCGCGGTCATGATGGTCAGGTGAGGTGAATGCAAGGGTCGCCTTTCACGAACAAGGGAGGAAATTTGATAATGGATAAGTGTCCCTATTGTAATGCCGATACAAGGCCTGGGGATAATTTTTGCTTGAACTGTGGCAATCGCCTGCTACCCTCGACTCCCTCAGTACAGCAGGCAGACATGATAGGTGGGGCTACCCTGCCGGCGTCTGATGAATGGCAGCAGCCGAACCAGGGCGGGACAGCTCCTGCATCGCCCCCCAGCTGGAATGAAGCCGATTTGAAAACGGTGGCGAACACAAGCCTAGAGCCTCCCACCTTACGCGCTGATGCTACTGCCTCTCCCGTGGCTACGATGGACAGGATTGAAAATCCAGCTCACCTCGTTCTGCGATCAGATAATGGAGAAGTATTGCAAGATTACAGCCTCGATAAGCCCGAGATGATTATTGGCCGTGCTCCTAACAGCGATATTCTGCTCTCGAAAGATAAGCTTACCTCGCGCCGCCATGCGACCATTCATTATGAGAATGGCGAATATGTGTTGCGAGACGAACGAAGCGCTAATGGTACATTTGTGAACGGGCAGCAGCTGGAGGAAATGACTCCACGTACCCTTCACGATGGAGATCACGTTGGTATCGGGGAGCATGAGCTTGTTTTCCATGCATATAGACCTGCGTCGAGCGGGGTGGACATAGAAAGCATGCCGACGGTTACTGTGAACTCTGCCGCTGCTGCCGAAATGACCTATCGCACGCGTGAGGATGATCTGTTGACGGCAACAAATGTCGATGATTTCAGCACGCGGTCGATGAATGGGGGAGTTGAGACTCAGGCCACACAGCCTGAATATCCTGCGCCGGTTCCCGCGCAGGTGCCTCCGCCCACATCCGCGCCCGTACCGGTTGCCTCAACTACGGTTGCCACTCCACCTCCCGCAACCACTTCTCAGGCAATGGCAAGGGCTTCGTCAGACGCCGCTCCTGGGCAAGCCGATGCCAGGTCATCCGGTGGCGGTGTCACCTTTAACCGGCTGACCAGCTTGCCCCAGCCTGCGCTCCCAGATGTCGCTCCCTTAGTTGCGGCGCTTGCGACCCTGGATGGACAGGTATCTTCTTTGCAAGAGCAATTGAATGCGACTCAGGAAGCGATGCGCAATCACGAAATGGATATCGCGCAGACGGCGAATCAATTACGGAACGGTGTGCGCAATGTATCCGAGCGTATGGATAACACCATTGCCGATGTGGCACGCAGCCGCGAGCAACTCTCCTGGGCTGAGTTATTACAATTAATGGAGGACGTAATGAACAACCCGCGCGATATCGAGTATGTAACGAAGCTTGCTCGTAAAGCCCGCGAGTTGAACAAAGTTTTCCAGATTCACCAGAATGTCCTCAACGTGCTGGCAGAATGCACAAGTCTTCTGCGCAGCCTGATCGGCGAAGACAACAAGTAGAAGTTTCTTTCATCAGGTGAGGATGGTGTAGGGACAGCGCCTGGTGTCTGTCCTGTAGCCTCGTCGAGGACAGGCACCAGGCGCTGTCCCTACACCATCCTCACTTTCGGATATCTCCACAATGCAGGAACAGACTTTTGACGCGATTGTTATTGGTGGTGGGCTGGGTGGTCTGCTGAGCGCGGCACAATTACTGCAACGGGGCAAGCGTGTCGTTGTTTTAGAACGTCTACCCCATTGTGGGGGACGTTTTACAGCAAAAACATTCCAGGGAACACAGGTGAGTACCGGTGCGGTACATATGATCCCCTTTGGCAGCAGCGGGGTGCTGGCGCGCATGCTTCGGCGGCTGCAAGTGCCGCATCGTTTTTTTGACGCAGATGTCTTCGGGTCTTTTCACGTGCATGGTAAGCAAATTCGCGCCCGTGGATTGCTCGGCCTTTTCAAGGTTTTTGGGCCGCGCCAGTTCTTCTGGTTCACACGTGTAGGCTATCTCATGTTTTTGCGGCGTCTCCCTCCTCACGAACGAAACCTCCCGTTCGATCTCTGGTTGGAACGGCATATCGATACTTCTCGCAATCCTGAGCTTACCGCGTTCTTCGAGCGTATCTCGCGCTTTGCGCTCAGCCTTGAATTGCACCAGGTAAGTACGGCGGAAGTCATCAATACGACGAAAAATATGTTTCGTTATGGCGCTCCCGGTATTGTGGAGGGTGGCTGTGGCGCCCTAACGGCCGCCTTAGAATGTCATATCCTTGAACAGGGGGCGCAAGTACGCCTGCGACATGATGTGCTGCAAATAGTGCATGACGAGGGTAAAATCACGGGCGTGCGCGTGCGTAGCAAGGCCACTGGTGAAGAATACATGCTATCCGCCTCATTGGTCATCAGCGACATTGGGCCGCGTGCCACCCATGCGCTACTCTCCAATCGGCAGATTACCCAGACGGCCGTACTGAAAAAGCAGCTTATCTCTGCCGGGGAACCTGTAGGGACCCAGTTCAATACGTCAGGGATTGATGCAGGCAGCGTAAGTGCGCAGGTAGCCGGCGATGGAGATTTTGAAGATTTCCCTGAAGCAGTGGGTTTGAAGGTACATGTGCTAAGCGATGTCTCATTGATTCCCCACAAGGGAATCATGTATTGCCTGGATACGCAACGGATAGCCGGTATCGTCCAGCCCACGAATTGTGATCCATCGCTGGCGCCGCCCGGTAAACACCTGCTGATCAGCCACCAGGTGATTCAGAGCACTACTATCGAAGAAGAGAAGGAACTGGCCCTGGCTGATTTACGTATGATGTTCGGTGAAGCATTTGAGAAGCACTGTCGTGTCCTGACCATGAGCGCCTATCGTGGTGAATGGCCGGTGAATCGCATCGCTCAGGGAGCCGATGTGACGCCAAAGACCTCTGTGCAGGGCCTGTACCTGGTTGGCGACGCAGTGAAACCATCGGGATATTTAATGGTCGAGGGTGTTGCCCAGAGTGTGAATTCGTTCCTTGACTTACTGGACTCGAGAGATGATGAAAACGCTGCCGGGTACGGAAGCCGGGCACAGCATCGCTCTCGCAATGTGATTCCCCCTCCATCTCGTTTCAAGGCGATCCGCTGGTTGTGGGAAGCTCCTGGAAATTCGTAGTGAAATCAATGGATAAAAACGCGCCTTACTATCTGATCGACGGTGGCACGCCGCTCCATGGTAGTGTTCGACTCAGTGGTGCTAAAAATGCCGTCACGAAAATGTTAATCGCGACACTGCTCACGGATGAGTGCTGCTCGCTAAAAAATGTCCCGTTAATTGGCGATCTTGATCTTACCATGTCGCTTTGCCGCGATATAGGTACACAGGCTGAACTGGTTGATCACACACTCTCTGTTTGCACGCCGGCTATTCATAGTTCGATTGTTTCGACTCAAGTAGGCGGATTAAATCGGATGGCGATCATCACAGTAGGCCCACTACTGCATCGCTGTGGGGAAGCGGACATTCCTATGCCGGGCGGCGACCGCATCGGGGTGCGTCCCATTGATTTTCACCTTAATGGTTTAAGGTTGATGGGGGCTGAGATTGTGGAGAAGGATAGGCGCTATCACCTGCGTGTACCGCGCGGGCTACGAGGTGCGCTAATCCAGCTTCCATTTCCCAGCGTGATGGCGACGGAGAATTTTCTGATAACGGCATCCCTGGCAAAAGGAGTTACAGTGATTCAGAATGCAGCTCTGGAACCCGAAATCATCGACCTGATCAAGTTCTTACAGAAGATGGGTGCGATCATCGAAATGAAAGTTGATCGCCGCATCGTGATCGAGGGCGTTGATCGCTTGCACGGGGCCAGCCACACGCTCCTGACCGATCGCAATGAAGCCGTATCGCTGGCCGTGGCAGCGTATTTGACAAAAGGGGATGTATACCTGGAAGGCGCACAGCAGGATACCTTGCTCACGTTTTTAAATACGCTCTCAAAAATGCAACTCCATTTTGAAGTCGATGATGAAGGTATTCGCTTCACCGGCGATGATCGGCCTCCTCCGCCTATCGCAATAGAAACCGATGTTCATCCCGGATTCATGACCGATTGGCAGCAGCCATTTACTGTCTTGTTGACGCAAGCAGATGGCATGTCGGTGGTACACGAGACGATTTACGAGGACCGTTTCGGTTATACGGCAGCACTTCGTGGTATGGGCGCGCATATTGGCCTCTATACCAAGTGTTTAGGCGAAGTTCCCTGCCGCTTCCGTGAAAAACAATATACGCATAGCTGCCTGATCAGTGGGCCAACTCCTCTAACCGGTACTGAACTGGATATCCCCGATATTCGAGCAGGTTGCTCCTACATTCTGGCTGCTCTTACCGCTAGTGGCACATCGCAGGTGTATGGCATAGAGCATATCGAGCGCGGCTATGAGAATCTGGATGTGAAACTGAGAAGTCTGGGAGCAAAGATTGAGCGGATCAAAGCGTGAGTCTCAACCTCTGCTATTGAAAAGCTCGAGAACCTGTGTTATATTTTCCCCATCAACTATTTTTCGTATAGGGGGTGCGTATGACCGAAGATGAGATGAGAGCTCTTCGATTGCTCATTCGCGAAGAAACGAATGCGGCTGTTTATGCAAGCGAGGAACGCGTTGTTGCTTATGTCAGGCCTCTCACGCAGCAAATAGAGGGGATGCAGGGGGCTATGGAGCGGCTTCAGGGGAATGTTGAGGGGATGCAGGGGGTCATGAAGCGGCTCCAAGGGAATGCTGAGGAGATGCAGGGGGCTATGGAGCGGCTCCAAGGGAATGCTGAGGGGATGCAGAGGGTCATGGAGCGGCTCCAAGGGAATGTTGAGGGGATGCAGGGGGCCATGGAGCGGCTCAATGAACGAATGGGGCGCCTTGAGATCCGTGTAGACCGCCTTGAGACTGATCAGAGGGATATAAAAGCCACCTTAATCAGATTTGAGGCGAATCTATCCGAAACCATATCGGTAATTGATGATGTAACCAATGTTATTAATGACCTCCAGGCCAGCCAGCGTTCATTGGAGTTGAAGTTAGAGGATAATATTTCCGGGATGAGGAAGGAGCTACTAAGACTGAACGAATCAATTCATACCTTTGCTCGCCAGTTCATCGCCTTACATATCGAGACCAACGACCGGATTACATTACATGAAAGAACTCACATAAGTGAAACTCATCCAAAACCGCATTCAGCAGCGTAAGTCCCCCACTTAACGATAAAAATTGCAAACAGGAGGCCCGATAGTACAAGAGTTATGTGGCCTCCTGTTTATTTTTCCGCAATTTAAGCCGTCCAGCTTGCCCGGACCTCGCGTAGCTGGTCAGGAGAAAGGATGCGGAAGAGAACCAGCAGGCTTTCCAGATCATACTCCAGGCCAATGGAGTGCAATTCCTGTCGGATACGACCAAGGGCGCTGATCTGTGTTGTTGAGATCAAACCATAGCTGATGAGGCTTGCGGCCAGTAACTGGTCAGGCGTAAGTAGTTTGAACATCAGGAGAATTTCGCCCAGCGAGTAATTCATATCTACACCGCGCAACATGCGCTGGATATTCTGAGCCACCTCCAGCCGCTGTTGCGGGACAAGATGACCTTCGAGCAGCACGCTGCCGAGAGAACGAGTGGCGCGTCCGCTGAGAACTGGCGCCTGGGACGGCGAGGGCGCAGCTGGAAGAGGAGACATAGGAGGCAGGCTCTGCACAATGTTGAGCAGCATATCATCCGCGGTTGCGTTTGTATCTAGGGCTGCCTGCTGGCGCATCACGTGGGGGTTGGTTGGCGGCTGCACCTGCACCTGTTCGACAATCCTCCTGGCGATTGCTCTCTCGGCTTCGTCGTCACTCAGACGGTTGACTTCTCTTAGAGCAGATGAGGTACCTCTCACCTGCTGATCTTCTTTCATATCGGTTTTTTGCGCAAAAGCATGCGAGTCATTTACGTGTGCCTGCTCTTGCCGTATAGAGGTCAATTCAGAGGATAAGGGTTCTGTGAAAGAACCAATAGATGCTGCGCCGAGCCGCATATCCGGTTGCTGCGACTGGAGTATGGGCTGTGCCGGAGCCTGTCCAACCAGATATTCAGGCTCATCCTGGGTGGCTATGCCCTGAATTGGTGATGCACGTAGGGGTAGATCGCTTAATGAACTATCGTCAAATGGTCTTGCCTGTTGCGCTAGTGACCGGCCATTTGCATCATCCCCGGTTAAATTTTGCGCTTCTTGCTCTGGCTGAGTCAGTTGTGGAGTCGGCGGTATACTCCTTCGCGGACTGGTAGCAGACTCTTCATTCTGAACTGCTGCCTTATGCTCTCGCACCATACGTGATAGTTGGGCGAGGCTCGATTCTTGCCCTTCCAGGGATATCATCTCATCAGAAGCGGATGGTCTATTTTGAACCGTCATCACCTGGCCTGAATTTGAATCGCTCGTATTCATCATTTTCTGAGATGGTATCTCTCTATCCAATGCTTGTGCTGTATTGCTTTCGGCCGGTTTTTGGGCTAGCTGCTGTTGCGCGGGATAATCGCTGGCGCTACCTGGGCGTTGAACGGCTGCCAGATACTGTGAATTGTGAGGCAACCGGTTTGTTTCCGGTAAGGGAGAAAAGGCTCGTTCGCTGGGATAGATGACGGCGCGAATCCTGTCAGTAACGTTGGAGCTACCAGATACGGGCTTGCCGCTATCACCATTTCCCCTCGCCACAGGTGGATAAGAAGGAGACGAAGCAGGTCGCGGAGACGCTGGTGATGAAGGAGGGGGTGGCATTTGTGAGCGGGAAGATACCGGTGACGACCCTTGAGAATGTGGTACAGCGTCGGGTTGCATGGAAGGAAGAGGAATTGTAACCTGTGCATTAAGCACATGTGCCGGTCTTGATTCCGGCGTTTCTGATTGCCGGGTGAGTTTAGGCAAAACTCCTGAGTTCTGGTCATTGGAGGCGGAAGGGGCTGGAATTCGCGAAAACGAACCTGTTGTCGCGCCTGCAATGCGGGAGCGAACAGTATCGACGAGGTTCATCACCCCCAGCATGCCATCGACATCCAGATCGGCCAGCGTTGCATGCGAACGGTCATCGGGATCATCCGAGCCGTAGCTCGCTATATTTGTGCAGCGAAAGGTAAATACCTGCACCCCTCTTCCACGCCGTTGAGCATCGAGAGCTACCCAAAATTCACGCCTGCCCGCGGCCGCCTGAGCCAGGTTGACCAGCACAAGACGTATAGGATAGCGGGCAATAGCATCAAATACCTCGACGGCCGTGCGAGCCGCGTGGCACTGGTAACCAGCCAGTTGAAATTCACTGCTGAGTAATGCTACAAGCTGCTGATCTCGTTCGAAAAGAAGAATATGTGGCCCACCATTGTTCACATTCATAGCTATGCTCCATCAGAAAGCTGCTCTTCGCGCGCCGATTTTATAGGGATAGATGACGCTATAGTTAGGGATGCATTGCACAACTGAAAAACTCCTACATGACTAATATCGAGGCTAGTATAACACACATCTCTACCGTCGCAATAGCTAACAGTACCATTGACATGTGCTGGCATACCGTGTACAAAAATTGAAGGATGATAAATAAAAAGAGAGGAGCGATTACATACCTTGAATCAGATCATCCCTTTTGAAGAGTGGCCCGTTATTGCATTGATGACCGATTTCGGTCTGGGGGACGGAGATGTGGGAGTGATGAAAGGTGTGATTGCGGGTATCACGCCGCAGGCACATCTCATCGACATTACGCATGATGTTGCGCCCCAGAATGTCCCATCCGCAGCGTGGATACTGGCTTCTGCCTACCCTTATTTCCCTGCGGGAACAGTATTTGTCTGCGTCATTGATCCCGGCGTAGGTAGTTCGCGTGGCGCAATTGCTGTGAACGCAGGGAAATGGTTCTTTGTTGGCCCTGATAATGGACTTTTTAGTTATGTCTTGCAAGACCAGCCTGTTCACGCCGCCCACTTGCTTACTAACCGGGCATACCAGCTGCCACATGTCAGTTCGACCTTTCACGGGCGCGATATTTTCGCACCGGCGGGGGCATACCTGGCACAAGGGGTGCCCATTGGCGAATTGGGGCCCTCGCTTGACCCCGCCGGCCTGCATCGCATCGATATCGCCCCCCCCGCGCGGATTGGCAAAGAGGTCGAGGCAAGGGTTATTCACGTCGATCGCTTCGGCAACCTGATTACGAATGTACCGCTTGCCCTCGTCCCTGATCTATTCGATGCGACGAGGGTGCAGGCGATTTTCCAGGCGGGCAAAGTCGTGGATAGCCGCCGGCGCTTCTTTGCTGAGTGTCCTGATGATGGTCTGCCGTTCATCTACGGTGATAGTTCGGGCTATGCAGGAATCGCTGTGTGCAACGGCAGTGCGGCAAGAACGCTTGGCGTTGGATTCGGCGCGCCTATTACTTTCGTCATAGCGAACAAATAGGCCGTCCGGCACTGCCACGCTCGCTTGAAAAGAGGGTATACTAGCAACTAATCTCTTTCTGTACTGTTTTTGTGTAGTGAACCTCCCGGACGGATGCTGAGATGGTAGAATTCGGTTCTCATACGCAACGATACATTACAGGCCCGATTGGGCAACAGGCCCGCCCTTGTGTGGTCTCATTTGAGCATATCTCTACTAAAAGGGACGGCGAGTTAGCACTGTATGATATTTCGCTGGACATTTATGAGGGTGAGTCTATAGCCGTGATCGGCTCACCAGGAGCCGGTAAGAGTGAGCTTATGGCTTGCGTGCAGGGCTTAGTGCCGTCCAGCGAGGGCCACCTGCATGTATTGGGATATGAAGTGCCGCCGCTGCCTGCCGAAGTTCGACGGCAGATGGGAGTGATGCCTGGTCAGTTGGAGCGCGCGGAAACGCTGCTGGTGGCTGATCTCATCAGGCGTTTCGCCGGTTATTACAAGCTGGACTTGAGCGAGTCACAGGTGGAAGTATATTGCCGTCATTTCGCGCTCTCTTCTAGCTGGCCTGTTGCTCATCTTACCCCGACCCAGGTTCGTCTGTTGGCCCTATCTCTGGCGCTGGTTCACGACCCTCACCTGGTGTTACTTGATGAACCATTCGCAGGATTGTCCGGTGCTGGTAGCTTGCTGATAGGGCAGTATTTGCGAGGGATACAAAGTGAGGGGCGCACCCTCCTCATTACATGCACAACCCCTATTGCGGAAGAACTGCTTACGGGATATGATTGCATTATCATGTTAGAAAAGGGACATATCCAATCAGTGAAGCAGAGAAAAAGGTAGATTATGCAGGTAGACATTGAAAAGTCAAATGAACGCTTTCAACGAATTTTTCAAAGTTTCAACTTGCTGTGGGTAATTATCAGCGTTATCTCTATTACTTTCGCGACGTACTCTGTTTTAAGCGCTAAACCTGCTTACTTGCATGACTGGCATGGAATAGCAATTATCGGCCTCGCGCTTTTTGTAATGGTAGTTTATGCTTTCGGTCTTTATAGTCGAGTAGTTTTTCAGGTGCAGCATCAATGGCCCCCGGCTTTCCAGCGTGCTTTCATCTACTGGTCCAGTGTATATATAGGGGTTCTGCTCTTATCAATGATTGATGCGGATTTCTCGTGGTGCTTGTTCATTGTAATGGGTATTTCTTTTGCGCTATTTAATGCTCCTCGCTTGCTATTATGTGTGAGCATCACCGTCGTCACGTTGAGCGCTTTCCAGGGCCTTTTTAGCTGGCCGCTGACCATGAGTAATCTTGGCAGTCTCTTTGGTCTTGGACTCGCTTTCTTTTCGATGACGGTGAGTTGTATGTTTATGCAACACCTGATTGGTGGTTGGCATGAACGAAATGACTTGCTGGCAGGGATTTCCTGCGCCAATCGCGAACTGGAGGAGGCGCACCGCCAACTGGCCGAGTCAGCGGCACAGGAACAGGAGCTTGCCGTCTTGCGCGAGCGGACAAGGCTGGCGCGCGAGATGCACGATACACTCGGTCATGCGCTGGCCCTCGTTTCCGTCAAACTGGAGGTTGCACAACGACTTCGTGAACGCGATCCTGAACGATGCGACCGCGAACTGGAGGCAACCAGGGAGATTGTGCGTACCAGTATGAACGAATTGAGGGCCTCGATCGCCAATTTGCGCTCACCGGCATTAGAACGCGAACCCGCCTGCCGCGCCATCAGTCGCTACGCGCGCGAGATGGCGCAGAGGGCTGGATTACGTGTCTCCTATGACCTGCATCCCGGTATCGAGGGCTTGCCTGAGCCGATTGAGGAGACGCTGTGGAAAGTGGGGCAGGAGGCGCTGACGAATATTGAGAAACATGCCCGGGCGAGTAATGTCTTGTTACATATCAGTTGCCAGGATGGTATCGTCATCATGCGAATACAGGATGACGGCATTGGTTTGCCAGAGGTATTGTATCATTTGCACGAGGATGGTCGTGTGATTTGCGCCAGTCCAGAGGGGCATTTCGGTTTAAGCGGCATGCGCGAACGGGTTGAGAATTGCGGTGGCTATCTTCATCTCTCCCCTGCTGAGGAACACGGCACCATAGTTGAGGTTGAACTCCCACTCGTTGAAGCGCCATTGGCCAGCACATTGGAAGCCCAGGTTTTTCCGTAGAACCTCTTCTTTTTTCAACAGATTTTTTGACCTCAAACATACTCTACAATAGGTGAGACGGGTCTGTATCCAGCGTTGCCTGCTGTCCGTATAGATATGTATGAGGGAGTAGATGCCCTTGACATAGGCTTATCTGTACGGTATGCTAACATTACCAGCAATGTACGAGGCATTCATCTTTCCCGGTGGATGTGGATTGAGAAGAGTAGGAGCATCGATATGATGCGGTGTGATCGAGGCACTCAGCCGGTAGGCTGGTGTGGGTTGAAACAAACGAACAGCAGCATTGCAGGAGCATCAGAACGATGCATGATGGTCGAGGCATTCAGCCGGTGGGCTGGATGAGGATTGAGTCGAACAACCGAAAACAACCTCTACAATGTAGGCATGGGCTGGTTATCTACTTCGATGTGTCGAAATGGGAACCAGCTTTTTTGAACTCATTTCTTCTTTCATGTCTGGATGAACCTGCTAATGATGCGCATATCTGTACTCAAATTCCTAGTGCGTTTTCTTCTGAAGTCAGTAATAAGCAATCAGCCTAGCAGCATAGAACAGAGAGGGTGACCTATGGACCTGGTGAAGCGGTTAGAGGAATACAGGGATCGTGAACGGGGTCTACAGTGGGAAGGGACGTTTGCTCAGTACTTTGAGATTGCCACCAAAAAGCCGGAGGTGGCACGTCTCGCCCATGAGCGGATTTATCATATGATCATGGATGCCGGCGTTGAGACGGACCGCAATGGAGAACCCCATTACAACTTCTTCAGCCAGGAGATTTTTGGCATCGAGAAGCCTTTGCAGCAGATTGTCGAGTACTTCCACTCGGCTGCGCAGCGCCTGGAAGTACGGAAACGGGTCCTGCTGCTGATGGGTCCGGTTGGCGGCGGTAAATCCACCATTGTCTACCTGATTAAGCGCGGACTGGAGGCGTATAGCCGCACAGATGCGGGGGCGCTCTATGCCATTAAAGATTGCCCGATGCATGAGGAACCCCTACACCTGATTCCAAATGAACTACGAGGCGATGTTGAAAAGGAATTCGGTCTGTACATCGAAGGAGACCTCTGCCCCCATTGCCGTTACATGGTAGATACACAATACAGGGGGCGCATTGAAGATGTGCCGGTAAAACGCCTGGTGTTCAGCGAAAAGTATCGAGTGGGAATCGGAACCTTCACGCCATCTGATCCCAAGTGTGTTACCGGCGATACGCTGGTACTCACCGACCAGGGGTTACAAACAATGGAGGACATCTACCTCTCACTTCCCCAGAAACCACGTGACGATGAGTTTGTACCATTTGAGACAACTATCCTGGGCATAAATGGGCCTGAGAAGGCAGCTAAGTTCTATTGCGGTGGATTCCAGCCGATTTACGAAGTAGAGACGAATCTCGGCTACACTATTCGCGGGACGGCTAATCATCCACTGCTCGTCTTAACACCGGAAGGTGAAATCGCCTGGAGGAAGATCGGCGAATTGCAAACAGGGAACTACGTGGCTCTGGCGCGTGGAAGCCAGATGTTTGGTCAAAGCGTAGTCTTACCAGAAAGCTTCTATCCGTTGCCTCGTCAGCCACGGGTGATGACACCTGATCTTGCTTACTGGCTAGGCTTGTTGACCGCAGAGGGAAGCGTTACTCCATACGAGACGTGGTTCGTCAATGGTTCTCAAGTTTTGATCAGCCGGTTTATCGATTTGACGCGCTCGCTCTTCGATCTCGAAGCTGTACCACATCGTAAAGCCGAAACGTACAACTACAACGTCTCAATTAGCAATAAGGCGCTTTGTACATGGCTCAGGAGCGAGTTAGGAATAGCTCGCGGCTCCCATGCAAAAACGGTTCCTGCATGTGTGCTTGCTAGCAGCAAAGAAGTTATCCTGGCTTTCCTGGAAGGGCTGTTCTGGGGAGATGCAACGATTTGTGGCAATAAGCAAGGATCGAACACATTCAAATATACAAGTAAGTCACGCCAGCTTGCGCGCCAGGTACATGCATTACTGCTTAATCTTGGGGTTGTTGGTTCCTTATGGAATCATACAGATGACGGCGAGCTCTACTACAATGTTACGTTACGCGGAGATCAGGTACTTGATCTTGTCGAGTTGATTCCCTCATTGCGTGACAAAGCGACTTCACCTCTGCGCGAAACACGTAGCGAAAAGACCAATTATGATCACTTACCTCATGGAGCGACTCTCTTGAATGGTCATGGAGGCGATGGCTACCTCGCGCGCATTCTCTCAGGTGATCGGCAGCTTTCCTACAATCGAGCAAGAACTGTGCTTGCTGAAAAACCGGAACTGGCGGGGACATTGCTTTCTGATCTGGTAAAGCAAAACTACCTCTGGCTCACAGTGCGAGAGGTACGCCCGGCAGGTATCGAGCCGGTCTATGATTTACTCGTACCCGGCACACATTCATTTGTTGCCGATGGGTTTGTGCAGCATAACAGTCAGGATATCAGCGAACTGGTTGGTGGCATCGACCTCTCCACTATCGGTGAAGTTGGCGTCGAAAGCGACCCGCGCGCCTATCGTTTCGATGGTGAACTCAACATCGCCAACCGCGGCATTATGGAATTTGTGGAAATGCTGAAGACAGATGAGAAGTTCCTGTATGTGCTGCTCACATTGAGCCAGGAACAGAACATCAAGACCGGGCGCTTCAGCATGATCTATGCCGACGAAGTCGTCGTCAGCCACACCAATGAGCATGAATACCAGGCCTTCGTTGGCAACAAGAAATCCGAAGCCTTGCAGGACCGCATCATTCTGGCCAAGGTCCCCTACAACCTGCGCGCATCGGATGAAGTCAAAATCTACGAGAAGCTGCTCAAACAGAGTGCGCTACAGAATGTGCATATCGCTCCGTATACCCTGCGCATTGCCAGTATCTTTGCTATCCTGACACGACTGGAGCCCTCGAAGAAGGCCGGCATGAGTTTGATGAAGAAGCTCAAGCTCTACGATGGCGAGGACATCGAGGACTTCAAGCAGAAGGATATCAAGGAGTTACAGGAGGAAGCAGTACGTGAAGGGATGGACGGCATCTCGCCGCGCTATGTGATTAACCGCCTCTCGAATGCCCTGGTCAAGCAGAATACCACCTGCATCAATCCCATCGATGCTTTGCGCGCGCTGCGCGATGGACTCGATCAGCATACCAGTATCACACGCGAAGAGCGTGAGCGCTACCTGAACTTCATCAGTGAGGCGCGTAAAGAATACGATGAGATGGCAAAGAAGGAAGTTCAGCGGGCATTCGTCTACTCCTATGAAGAGTCGGCTCGTACCCTGTTGAACAACTACCTGGATAATGTCGAGGCCTACTGCAACAAGACTAAACTACGCGACCCCATTACTGATGAAGAGATGGAGCCTGACGAGCAGCTGATGCGCTCGATTGAAGAACAAATCGGTGTCACCGAAAACGCCAAGAAATCTTTCCGCGAAGAGATTCTCATTCGCATCTCGTCGCTGGCTCGTAAAGGTATGACCTTTGAATATACCAGCCATGAGCGTTTGAAGGAGGCGATTGAGAAGAAGTTGTTTGCCGACCTGCGCGACGTTGTGAAAATTACGACCTCCACGCGCACACCTGACAAGGAGCAACTGCGCAAGATTAATGATGTCGTGAATCGCCTCATGACAGAACATGGGTATTGCCATGTATGTGCGAATGAGATCCTACGCTATACCGGTAGCTTGCTGAACCGATAAGAGAAGAATGAACCGGGCACCTGCCTGTGGTGCCCGGTACCATTCCCAGCAAGATATCATAGAGGGTGAAAAAGGAGAATATACCATGTCTGTCTCCCAGCATGACTGGTCCTTGCATCGTAAAGGTCAGATTGACCAGGAACGCCATAAAGAGAAGATTCGCGAGGCCATTAAGAAAAACCTGCAAGATATCGTCAGTGAAGAGGGCATCATTCTCTCGGACGGCAAAAAGATGGTGCGTGTACCCATTCGCTCGCTCGACGAATATCGCTTCCGCTTCGACCCCGGTCGCCAGCAGCACGCCGGCCAGGGCAATGGCAAAAGTAAAGTTGGCGATGTCGTAGCGCAGGAGCCGCGCCCCGGCAAGGGTAAAAAGGGAGACGCGGGCAAAGAAGCCGGCTACGACTATTACGAGGCCGAAATCACAATGGAAGAGCTGGCTGCAATGATCTTCGAGGACCTCGGCCTGCCCAACCTCGAACAAAAACGCCAGCAGGAACTCCAGACCGAAGCCGTACGCTTTACCGATGTGCGCAAGAAAGGCCCCCTCAACAACCTGGACAAGAAGCGCACCATTATGGAGAATTTGAAGCGCAATGCGGCCAAAGGTGAGGCGAAGTTCCAGGATATCAAGTCGGAAGACCTTCGATTTAAAGTGTGGGAACCCACAATACGCTATCAATCGAATGCTGTAGTTATAGCGATGATGGATGTTTCGGGCAGTATGGGGGAATTCGAGAAGTACATCGCCAGGAGCTTCTACTTCTGGATGGTGCGCTTCCTGCGCACGAAGTACAACAACGTGCAAATCGTCTTCATCAGCCACCATACCGAGGCGAAAGAGGTGACCGAGGAGGAGTTTTTCCATAAAGGCGAGAGCGGAGGCACACAGGTTTCATCCGCCTATGAACTGGCCCTGGAGATCATCAAGGAGCGTTTCAATCCTGATGACTGGAACATCTACCCGTTCCACTTTTCCGACGGCGATAATCTGCCCTGGGACAATGATCGCTGCGTGCAGCTGGTCAACAAGCTGATGGAACTGTGTAACATCTTTGGCTATGGTGAGATCCGCGAGGGA
This sequence comes from Ktedonobacteraceae bacterium, assembly GCA_035294305.1. Taxonomy (GTDB): domain Bacteria; phylum Chloroflexota; class Ktedonobacteria; order Ktedonobacterales; family Ktedonobacteraceae; genus DASRBN01. Next base: position 52,780 of record DATGLD010000006.1, read on the forward strand.
CATTACCGTTCGCCCAGCACGTTGATGTCGGCCTACAATAAAATCACCGATAAGAAATTTATAGCTGTTACCATCTCGGATAAGAAAGAGGTCTATCCCGCACTGCGGAAATTCTTTGCCCAGCGTGAACCCGTTCCGACTAGGTAGGATTGTAATGTGGGGGGCGCGTGCTGAATCGCGCCCCTACTGATCCTTGACAACCAAATCGGCGAAGACCTCTCCGCCCTGGGGGGACAGCGGCTGGTACCTGTCCCCCCATCCCATTACCCGATTCATTCGTCAAAATTCATCAGGAGTTTCCAATGGCAGATAGCGATATCGAACGTTTACGTGATGCGATAGATGATGCGTGGGAGGAGGCCCTTAATTTCGGACTTGATCCGTTCCCCACGCATTTCGAGCTTGTGCCCGCGACGATCATGTATGAATTTGCCTCCTATAGCTTGCCAGGCCGCTTCAGTCACTGGACGCACGGCAAGGCCTATTACAGGCAGAAGATGCAGTATGACTTCGGGTTGAGCAAAATTTATGAGATGGTGGTCAATACCAATCCCAGCTATGCCTTCTTGATGGAGATGAATAACCTGCTGCAAAACACATTCGTGGCGGCGCATGTTTTCGGGCATACTGACTTCTTCAAGAACAATGCCTACTTCCAGCACACCTCACGCCGCATGATTGATAAAGTGAGCATTCATGCCGAGCGTATCGCCAAGTACGAGTTCGATCATGGCAAGGCAGAAGTCGAACGCTTCCTTGACGCAGTTCTCTCTATTCAGGAGCACGTTGACTACAATCTGCTGATTCGTGAGAACGAGCCGGAACATAGAGAAGTGCGAAAAGCCGCTCACCAACTCGCGACCGAATATGATGACCTATGGGGTCTGGAGAAGAAGGCGAAGAGGGCGGAGGAGGAACGCGACCTGCGGCCAGGAAAACCGCCCAAGTTTCCGGAGAAGCCGGAGAAGGATATCCTGGAATTTCTCGTAAAATATGCCCCGCATCTTCAACCCTGGCAGCGCGATATCATTGAGATTGTGCGTACAGAGATGCTGTACTTTGTGCCGCAGATGCAAACTAAGGTGATGAATGAAGGCTGGGCCAGCATCTGGCACTCGCGCATCATGCGCAAACTTGGTGAGCGCGGTGTCATCTCCGACTCCGAAACCGTCGAGTTCGCCCAACTGCACTCCGGCGTACTCTCGCCCTCGCGCACATCGTTGAACCCATACTACCTGGGTTTCAAGATGTTCGAGGATATCGAGCGGCGCTGGGATAATCCGACGAAGGAGGAGCAGGAACGCTTCGGCAGGAAGCCAGGCATGGGGCGGCAGAAAATTTTCGAAGTGCGCGAACTAGAGAATGACGTATCGTTCCTGCGCAACTACCTGACGAAAGACCTGGTAAAAGAGCTGGACCTCTATCTATATAAGAAAGAGGGCGATGAGTGGGTAATTGTGGAGAAGGATTGGCAGAAGGTGCGCGATGGCATCGTCGCCAGTATGACAAACTTCGGCTATCCCTACCTGGTAGTTGAAAACGGTGATTATCGCGGCAACCGTGAACTCTACATTAAGCATCTCTTCGAGGGGCAGGAACTCGATCTGAACTATGCCGAGAAGACCCTGCAGCATGTGTACCTGTTATGGGGCCGCCCGGTACACCTGGAGACGGTGTACGAGGGCAAGAAGATTTTGCTGACCTATGATGGCGAACGGAATAGTAAAAGTACACTCGAGAAGTAAAAGGATCGGTTCATCGAGCAAAACATGAACTCCACTTGTTTCTCCTTTCTGGCAGCGAGGGCCAATACATTGCGATGCGAGCGATGTGTTGGCCCTCGTTGTTCTTACTACCCAGAGCGATTTACAAGTCCCAACGTGGTGGGTAGCTGTAGGGACAGCGGCTCGTCCCCGTCCCCGTCGCCCCACAAGGACAGGGACGAGCCACTGTCCCTACAGCCATCCGGCCTCTTCTCTCGACTTGTACATGGCCCTGTTACCTATCCTACCTCATTGACATTTCTTTGTGCTCATGAGTATACTTGCGCTAAATTCATCTGCCATCATCGAATAGTTGAAAGATCTCTGTAGGAGGAGAACTTGGCATCCATTCCTATCTACACAATTGGCTATGGTAACCGCTTGGTTGAAGAGTTTATCGGACTTCTTCAGCAATATGAGATCAGGTTCCTGGTAGATATCCGTTCTCAACCTTACTCGCGTTACAATCCCGATTTCTCGAAGGATGCTCTGGAGAAAAAGAGCCTCTACATTAGAGGCTCTCAATTTTTGCTGCTGGTCTTACCTACCAGTACCGCTCCTCTTGCCAGGGATCAGCGTGGTTATGATAGCCGCGCTGCTCCCAGAAGCCGGGGCGGTCGTGTTCCATAAATTCCAGGCCATCGAACCACTTGGCGCTTTTATAGAAGTAGAGTTTGGGAACGACGAGGCGTATAGGGCCCCCATGATCAATCTCGAGGTCCTGCCCATCGTGTTTGATGGCGATCAGTACATCATCGTCATCGAGGTCGGCTAATGGCATGTTGGTGGTGTAGCCGGTCCACGAGTGGGCCATGACATATTTTGCATCCGGTAAAGGTTTCGCGCGCCGCAAAATCTCACGAATGGGAACGCCTTCCCAGGTATTATCGTAGCGGCTCCAGGTTGTGACGCAGTGAATATCGGTGGTGAGAGTAATGCGTGGTAATTCGAGGAATTCTTCCCATGTCAATTCAAAAGGATTCTCCACTTTGCCGCTGATCTTCAGTTTCCAATTGGCAGGAAGCCCCTTGGGAGTGCGCTCGTAGCTGAGTATGGGCCATTTCTGGGTCAGGTATTGCCCCGGTGGTAAGCGGTCCTTGCCATCGGGGAGTTGTTCGATTTCCGTTCTAGATTTTTTACCAAACAATTGCATCGAATATTGCTCCTTTATCTTTTCGCTTATGCTGCGATTTGAGAGTCCGGCCTCTTCTTTCTCAGGTGCTCTTATCTATGTACGTTAGGGCAAGCCTTATTTTTCATGTTCCTTACAGGATAGACTATGTGAACACTGGAACGTTACAACGGGTGAAACGTATACTCTTTGGTTGTATTGTGCCGTACAAAGCAGTTGCGCAACTACTTTAGGAACACTACAATAGGGAATAATTATTCCTGATAATTCAGGTACGTTTTACCAGACCTGACGGATATCTCTAGAAGAAAAGAAATTCATATCCACCGGGGCCAACTCATACAGTAATTGTTAAGAAGGAGAGACGGCTATGATTATCCTGCTCCTGGCACTGATTGGCGCACTCATTGTGATGGCGATACTGAGTTTTGGACGGCTATGGTTTGGGCGTCGCGAGAAGTTTGACCGGCAAAAGTTCATTCGCTGGTTCATCGGGTACTTTATCTTCAACTTTCTGCTCTGCCTGCTGATTATTTATGTTTCCGAACCCGCATTGACCGGGCCTTTTGGGGGCTGGCAGTGGGTATTATGGCCGCTGGTCATCAGTAGTATAGGAAATCTCTTTGCTTTTGCTCGCCCGGCGCTCAGCACGCTGGAGGATATTTCAGCGGCCAGCCAGGGCCAGCGAGTCACGCGTAGCACATCAGGGTCGTTGCCCGCAAATGCATCGCGGGGAGCTATCGCTGCCGGTATATTTGGCCTGGTTTTCGCCGCCGTGATAGGACTGCTGGTCGCCGGTTTGATCGTCGTCTTCACCACCTGGTTCGATTCGAACGCCAAAGCGCTGGCCGCTATCCCCAATGTCACCATAGAAAAGTCGCCCACACTTCCGCCGACCGACCCGAACAATATTGTGCTGGTCAGCCAGAGTGTTGCCTCGTACAAGGGACAGCAGGTGCTGGGGGCCAACGGGCAGAACCTTGGCTCGACCTATAACCTCGATCCCAATAGCTATACGCTACAATCCATTGATCACCACCTGTATTATGTCGCGCCGTTGTCTTACAACAATATTTTTGCAAACCTGTCCAGCAGCACGACACCTGGCTTTGTGGTGGTAGATGCCGAAAACCCGCAGGCCGTCCCCACATTGCGCACCGGGGGTAGCAATACTATCCGCTATCTACCCGGCGCGCTGCTGAATCAGGACCTGTTGAGGCATGTATATTTGAGCGGGTATACCTACGGTAAACTCGTCGATCCCACCTTGGAGCTTGACGACAGCTTTCATCCCTACTGGACCATCTCGCTCATGCAGCCCACACGTGGCTATACTGGCGATGTGTTGAGCGAAGTACTGATTGTTGATGCGCATACCGGGGTCATCACAAAGTACGCGCCTCAAAATGTCCCGTCCTGGGTGGACCGCGTCATGCCTGCCGCTACGGTGACTCAATACCTGACATGGTGGGGCCTCTATCATGCCGCCCCGTGGTTCAATCCCTCTGGCATGGGACAGCAAACGCCGGCGAGCGACCCGCAATTGCTTTACAACAACATTGACCAGCCGGTATGGTTGATTCCAATGACTTCCTCATCGACCAATGATAACTCGAGCACGGGTGTCTTCCTTTTCGACACGCATAAGAATGCGGCGCAATTCTACCCGCTCTCAGGATTGGGCATCGGCAGCAATGTATCGAGTACCATTCAATCGACACGCGCCAATATTCGCGGCTACACGGTGGACAGCATTCAACTTTATCAGATCGATAATACGCCAACGTGGGTAGCTATCTTCGTGCAGAGTACGGATAGTGGGGACATTTTTCAGGCCGTGGGAATTGTAGATGCCAGGAATCTGAACGGCAGTAATGTACAGTTTGAACCTACACTCTCGGCAGCACTGGCAGATTACAGTCAATGGCTCGTCCAATTGGGAAGTAACGGCGGTGGAGGTGGGTCTCCCGGTGGGGGAACAACGCAAACGGTGACAGGGAAAGTATTGCGTATCTCCCCGGTTCAACAGGGAAGCAACACGATTTACTATATTCAGATTGCGGGGCAGAATGTGATCTTCGAGGCGAATCTGTCCCTTTCGCCGAAATTACCGCTTGTGCAGCCGGGCGATACAGTAACAGGGAGCTATCTGAATACCGGAGGAGAGACCGTGCAATTCCAGAGTTTTGATGACCTGAGTATCAATCTTGGCGGCAACGGTACGCCGACCGCGGGACCATCATCATCGCCATCGCCGTCGCCGTCACCAAAGGCGGAGGCGACCCCTTAGAAGGCTATGCAAAGCGGGCATAAGATGGTATCATTGCACTACAAGCAGAAGGAAATGGTGATTCCCTGGAAGTCTCCAGGACAAGGAGGACCTACGTAGGCTCAGGAGCGCATGAGGGAGCATTCGCTGGGCGCGGGAGCCTGTAGCCCTGAGCGGAGCGAACGGGGAAGCATCTCGGTCCACCTTCTGGGCGATCACCAGGAAGGAAGTCAGGCCATAGCGCAGAAAGCGAGGGAATAGATGGCCCACTACTTTACACGCGAAGAGGCTGAAGCTTTACTCCCCCAGATTACTGTTGTGCTGCTTCAGATTCAAAAGCACCGGCAGGCCATGCAGCAGACTGAGGAGGAATTGGGGATGCTGAATATCCAGGCCGTGGGCAACGGTCATCACCTGCATGGGCGTATCGCGAAAGTGCAGAAAGATCTGGCGCAACAACTCCAGGTGCTGGAGGCCCTGATCGAAGAATTGCATGCATTTGGGTGTGAGCTGAAGGACCCCAGTATTGGTCTGATTGATTTTCTCAGTTTGCGTAACGGCCGCGAAGTCTACCTTTGCTGGCATCTGGGCGAGGAGCGCATCAATTTCTGGCACTATCTCGACGCGGGCTTTGCCGGTCGTCAACCTCTTTAACTGCTATCAAGCCCATGATGACAGTGCGCGACGCATTAGAACAGGGTATACGCCTGCTAACAGAAAAGCATTCTCAAACGGATGATCACGCGGGTTGGAGCGATCACAGCGGCATACGGATTGATCCCGCGCGCGATCACCCTGAAGCAGAAGACAGGTTGGCGCGGCTCGATGCGCAGCTGCTATTGAGCCATGTGCTGAATGTCGAGCGAAGTTTGCTTTTTGCTTATCCCCAAGACAAGCTTTCTCATGAGCAGGAGCAGCAATTTCTGGCATTGATCGGGCGACGCAAAAAAGGTGAACCGGTAGCCTACCTGATTGGTCATCAAGAGTTTTACGGGCTTGATTTTCTCGTTGATAAACGTGTCCTCATTCCCCGCCCTGAGACAGAACTACTGGTCGAGCAGGCGCTGCAAGTCTGTCGATCTATGCTTGCCGGCGGTCGCACTCCAATTGTAGCCGATATCGGCACCGGCAGCGGAGCCATTCCCGTCGCGATTGCCGTTGAAGAGCCTGGCCTGCCTTACCTGTATGCCAGCGATATCTCACAGGATGCGCTGGCGGTTGCCTCCCTGAATTGCCGGCGGCATCATGTTGAAGATCGTGTGCGCCTGCTCTATGGAGATCTGCTGACCCCTTTGCCCGAACCTGTCGATGTTGTCATCGCCAATTTGCCTTACGTAGGAACGGAAGAGATAGGGACGTTACAAGCGGACGTACGTGACTACGAGCCTCAGCTTGCGCTCTTCAGTGGCCCTGAAGGGCTGGACCTTTTGCGGCGTTTTATGGCGGAAGCTCAACAATCGAATAAACTGAAACATGGCGCTGTTTTGCTACTGGAAATTGGCTACCGGCAGCGAGAGCCACTTGCTCGCCTGCTTGAAGAGCTATGGCCACAGGCACGAGTCACCTTCAGGAAGGATTTCGCGAACTGGGATCGTGTGTTACAGGTAGAAGTGTGATTCGTTCTGGCAAACAGGGAGGTAGAAAGGCTGTGGGGCAGAAGGGCTAGAGCCGAAAAGCGAGTCTGAATCGTATTAACAAGGGGGAATACGAAAGAAGTCAGCAATAAGCGTTTTCTCTAGTAAACAATATGAATTTTTGAAAAACCGTATATATTGGCAAATCTGATCGTCTAATTACTAGCCCATGTATGAAATGAAGTTGTAGCCTCTTCTGTGATTTACCTGTGACGATGTTGATGGCGGTGACGGTCAAAGGTCAGGAGTTCCCCGAAGTGATGAGAGGCTACCTACTAAGGAATATCGCATCCCTGCAACAGAAGGAGTCGATCATGGTACAGGCCAGCCTATTCCATATGCAACTTTTATTGCTCATTCCTCCTTTTCTGCCTGACCCACTCATGTCATTGCTCGGTGGCGCATGCGCCTTTCTACTTGCCTATGGGGCAGCTTTTCTGGTCAAGGCGTTCTGTTACAGAATGGGATGGCTCGATAAGCCTGCCGCGCGCAGGATACATACAGAGGCTGTTCCTCGATTGGGCGGCGTTGCCATCTTCATAGCCTTCGTCGTTGTCTCGCTCCTTTTCTATACCCCCGGCCCCAAAAATGAAATTAGTATCTACTGGCTTCTTCTCGCGGCGGGCTTGTTGATCGTACTGGTACATGCCTACGATGACGTTCTGGGATTGAAGCCCTGGCCGAAGTTGCTGGCACAGACGCTAGCGGTCGTCATTATTCTTGGCCCATGGCAGGGTCAATTCCAGGGCATCCTGCTCTATACGTTTAACAATCCCTTCGGCAGTACGGTTATGAGCCCGGGCCTACCATGGTATCGCGAGCCTACCCTGACCTTATTCATCAATAGCCAGGTGATTAGTTTTGCGGCCATACCGGCAGTTTTGCTCACGTGGTTCTGGACGGTGGGCATGATGAACACCATCAACTGGATCGACGGGATGGATGGACTGGCAACGGGCGTCGTGGGGATTACCGCGTTATTTATTACGATCATCAGTCTTATTTTGGGGCAGGTGAGCATCGCCGTTCTCTCGGCTATCTTTACAGGAGCAGTGCTGGGTTTTCTGCCGCATAACTGGAACCCGGCGAAGATTTTCATGGGGGACAGCGGCTCCATGTTTTTAGGATTGGCGCTGGCGGTGCTTTCGATTATGGGTGGGGCTAAACTGGCGCTGGCACTGATGGTGCTGGGGGTGCCAATCCTGGATGTTGCGCTGGTGATCATCAACCGCCTACGACGCCACCAGTCGCCGCTGCATTATGATAAAACCCATCTCCATTATAGACTGATGGCAACGGGACTGAGCGTGCGACAAATCTGCTACCTGCTCTACGGGCTGTCCCTGCTTTTTGGCTTACTGGCAGTGGGTATTTCAGGATTGCATTCGGCTCACCTGTTTAAATTTATCGGGATCGGCCTGGTGGGAGCGGCGATGGTTGCGTTGATTGTCTGGGTGGACTACCGGCAACGCCAGCGTGGGGTACGCATCAAACTGGGAGGGCCAGACCCGGAGCCGGAAGGCAATCATAATAGGAGCGAACTGGCACCCAGGGGCGCGCAGGCGCCAGGCACCGTTCCTACGGCAGCGACGGCCCATAATGATTTGTCTGCCGGGTCTGGAGATGAAACACCGGAGAATCAGGCCACACTGCCGCTAGGATACTCACAAAAAGCAACCTGACCTGAAAACCTGCTAACCTGCAACGATCTGGCTCTCGGTATGGAGATTGGTGAGAGCAGCTTCCTCAGTAAACATGCGCCTCAGGAAGTGGCCGGTAAATGATTGCTCGTTTTCCGCTACATCTTCCGGTGTGCCTTGTGCGATCACCTGGCCGCCTGCGTCACCGCCCTCTGGTCCCAGATCGATAATCCAGTCCGCGCTTTTGATCACTTCCAGGTTATGCTCGATCACGATAATCGAGTTGCCGGCATCGACGAGGCGCTGCAAGACCTGGAGCAGGCGATCCACATCGGCAAAATGCAGGCCGGTAGTTGGCTCATCCAGAATATACATTGTGCGGCCGGTGGCACGGCGCGAGAGCTCCGTTGCCAGTTTGACGCGCTGTGCCTCACCGCCGGAAAGTGTTGTAGCGGGCTGACCCAGGCGCATATATCCCAGGCCAACATCGTTCAGGGTCTTCATTTTATTGTGGATAGATGGCACGTTGGCGAAGAAATCAAGCGCCTCCTCTATCGTCATATCCAGCACATCGGCAATGTTCTTACCCTTGTAGTGAATCTCCAGCGCCTCGCGGTTATAGCGTTTGCCCTTGCAAACCTCGCATGGTACATAGACATCGGGCAAGAAATTCATCTCGATCTTGACGATACCTTCGCCCTTACAGGCCTCGCAACGTCCACCCTTGACATTGAATGAGAACCTGCCCGGCTGGTAACCACGCAGGCGCGCCTCAGGCACCTGGGCAAACAACTCGCGTATGCCAGTAAACGCATTGGTATAGGTCGCTGGATTGGATCGCGGCGTGCGGCCAATTGGCGACTGGTCGATGTCAATGACCTTGTCCAGGTGTTCCAATCCTTCGACGCTATCATGCGTGCCCGGCTTCTCATGTGCACGGAACAGCACATGCGCCAGTTTACGGTAGAGGATATCGGTAATCAGGGTACTTTTACCAGAACCGGAGACGCCTGTCACCACCACAAATTTCCCCAATGGGATTTCGACCGTGATATTTTTCAGGTTGTTTTCGCGCGCGCCCTTAATAATGAGCGCGCGCCCGTTGCCTGCGCGGCGCTGCTCGGGTAGTGGGATGCGTTTGCGCCGGGACAGGTAATCGCCAGTCAGCGAATTCGGGTTGGCAAGAATATCTTTATAGGTGCCCTCGGCCACCACCTTGCCACCATGCTCGCCTGCTCCTGGGCCGATATCGATAATGTGGTCGGCGGCCCGCATCGTATCCTCGTCATGTTCAACCACCAGCAGTGTATTGCCGAGGTCGCGCAAGCGCACCAGGGTCTTGATCAGGCGCGCATTATCACGCTGGTGCAGGCCAATGCTCGGCTCGTCGAGGATGTAAAGCACCCCCATGAGCCCTGAACCGATTTGCGTTGCCAGGCGAATGCGCTGTGCCTCACCACCTGAAAGACTGGCGGCGGCGCGATCAAGGCTGAGATAATCCAGGCCAACATCCACCAGGAATTGCAGGCGTGCTCGAATCTCTTTGAGCACCTGGCGAGCAATGATACGCTCGCGCTCGGTCAAAGGGGCCTCAACCAGTGGGCCATTCGGATCAATGAGTGCCAGCGGGTCGCCCAGAAGTGAACCGCCATTGCCATTTTTCTGTTTTCCATTTCGCCCAGGAGTCGCCGGAATGGGAGTGATGCCGGGTGTACTCACGTCATCAGGTAGAGATGCTTCCAACTCTTGAAAGAAGCGCTGGGTAGTCAAAATCGAAAGCCGGGTCACCTGGACGATGTTGTGTCCGCCCACCGTGACCGCCAGCGCTTCCGGCTTGAGACGCGCACCGTGACAGTCAGGACAGATGCGGGCCGACATGTAGCCCTCGATCTCCTCGCGGATCATCTCGCTGTCGGTCTGCTTGTAGCGGCGATCAAGGTTCGGTATGACGCCTTCAAAGTTGACGTTGTAACTGCGCGTATGCCCGTGTTGCGGTGTATAACGAATAGTCAACTGTTCAGGTATGCCATAGAGAATAACCTTGCGCTGCTCATCGCTCAGGTCGCGCCAGGGCGTGTTCAGGCTGAAATTGTACTTCTTCGCCAGGGCTTCCAGAATCGAGGCATGCCATTGACTGCCGTTGACAACCTTACTCCACGGCGCGATTGCCCCCTCAAGCAAGCTCAGTTCAGGATGGGTGACAATCAATTCAGGATCGATTTCCTGCTGCGTGCCCAGGCCGGTGCAGGTAGGACAGGCGCCATGTGGGCTGTTGAAGCTGAAGGTGCGCGGCGCGATTTCCGGCAGGCTGATGTTGTCGTAGACACAGGCCAGGTTCTCGGAGTACAGAATCTCTTCACCATCGATAATTGAGACCAGTACGACGCCACCACCGAGCTTCAATGTAGTCTCGAGCGAATCGGTGAGGCGCTGTCTGAAAGCCGGATCGATCTCGCTTGCTGGCGTCATTTCCGGTGCCAGCAAGTCTTGTGGGGCCCCGGTAGATAGGTCTACGCCATCGCTGTCTCTCCGGGCATTGACATCATACAACTCAGGACGCTCGGCAAGCTTTTTGAGCGCGAAAGTTGAACCGTAGCCATCCGCGCCTGGCCCCTCAGGGGATGGGGCGGGTTTCGAAGGGCGCGCTTTCTGCCCCTTGCGAATCACCAGGCGGTCAACGACGACCTCGATAGTGTGCTTTTTCTGTTTGTCCAGTTCGATCTCGTCGCTCAGGTCATAAATCGTACCATCGACGCGTACGCGCACATAACCAGAACGGCGCATCTCTTCAAAGATATTCTTGTATTCGCCTTTGCGCCCCTGTACGAGTGGCGCAAGCAAGAGAATACGCGAACCTTCGGGAAGGCTGAGCACAGAGTCGACGATTTGTTGCACCGTCTGCCGGCTTACCTCACGCCCGCAGATAGGACAGTGCGGATGACCGACACGCGCGTAAAGCAGGCGCAGGTAGTCATAGATCTCAGTAACCGTGCCAACCGTTGAGCGCGGGTTATGGGTTGTGCCTTTTTGATCGATGGAGATGGCGGGCGAGAGGCCATCGATATGATCGACGTCGGGCTTCTCCATTTTGTCCAGAAACTGGCGGGCATAGGCAGAGAGCGATTCGACATAGCGACGCTGACCCTCAGCAAAGATGGTATCAAAGGCCAGGCTGCTCTTTCCCGAGCCGGAGAGACCTGTAATCACGACCAGTTTATCACGAGGTATCGTTACATCAATATTTTTCAGATTATGCTCGCGAGCACCACGTACGACAATTTTATCCTGGGGCATAGCATTAGACCACCCATCAACATGCAGGGGCATCCCTATCAGGAGCCCCTGCATTGATACAAACGTTCAATACTTACAGTATACAATACAAATATCAGGATGTCATCAGGCAAAAAAGCGAGTAATTTCATCTGCCGCTCAGTAGGGACAGCGTCTGGGGCCTGTCCCCCCCGCTCCGAAAAGGACAGGCCCCAGGCGCTGTCCCTGCTGCATTTCCTGATTTGATCGCGAAATTTCAACGCGGCTGTGACCAGGCGAAGAAAAAAGTTTCCACCTGTTCAAACAATGAACGGATAGCCTTTAATTCCTATCTATAGGAGAGAGAAAATTATCCGATAGGACAGTTAGCAGGCCAGGCCCCAGGCGCTATCCCTATCATACGGCCCCTGGTAGCCGAGTATAGTATGGTAGAGATGTTGATTATGGCTATCTCAGGGGAGTGACCAGTCGAGTCAGTTGAGGGCAACTGACCGCCACAGGTAGGGCAGGTGCAAGCCCTGTCCCTACAGGAAGGGTTCTTGTTCGCGCGACCGGTCAATCGCCCTGTGGCTATCTGCTCAAGGCTTGCTAAACTCTATCTTAATCTGGTACATTCTATAGGTGAAACAGGCAAAAGGCGTCTGATCCTGAGAGAGCGCTGAGGAAATTGATGGCATGAATTCAGAGCTGGACTTTGAGAAGCGGTACCGGTTGCTGCGGGAAATCATCGAAACGGTTGTGCTGACCCTCTTAATGTTTCTGGTGATCCGTTTTGCCGTGCAGAACTTCAATATCGAAGGTACCAGCATGGAGCCTACCCTGCACAATACAGAATTGATCCTGGTAGACAAGTGGACCTACCTCTTCCATCCCCCGTCGCGCGGGGATATCATTGTGTTCGTGGCGCCACCTGATCCTACCCAGGATTATATTAAGCGCATCATAGCTATACCGGGAGACAGGATTACTATCAACGGCACTATTGTAACCGTTGACGGCGTGACACTTAAAGAGACCTATGTGGCCCCACAAAACCAGGGCAATCCTTACGCTTACAAGCAGATATCAGAGATTGTTCCTGCCAACGACTATTTTGTAATGGGCGATAATCGTAAGGGGAGTTACGATTCTCGCGCCTGGGGGTTCGTGCCGCGCAAGAATATCATTGGGCGCGCCGCGTTCGTTTACTGGCCATTGGGCGAAGATAACGATGGCTTTCTGCCGAATGCCGCGTCCGTCTTTGCCAGCGTCCACCAGCCTGGTACGACATCGAGCATGGAAAATAGTGGGCTTACTATAGCTGTCGATGGCGCGCTTGTAGTTCTCGCTCCCTGCCTGTTCTTACTCTTCCAGAGGCGGAAGCAGTCCCACCGCGGGCACGATGAACCTGGCCCTTACATCATCTCAGAGGATGCAGGCCGTGATTCAAGGTCGCCTTGAAATGCACGAGATAAGCGGTGTTCGCGCAATCGAAGCGCTTTCAGATTATGATGCTACCAAGCATGATGTCGATTTCATGATCTTTGAGCGTCACCGAGCTAATCGAGCGATGTATATGTGATTGCACGTCGGCCAGCTGATTGTTCAGGATGCTTGTGAGTTCATCGGGCGACATAATCAGCCCTATTATCCCCTGGATTACCACATTCGTGACTACAAGATTACCGTTGCTCACTGTCAGCTTGCCGTCAACCAAGCAGGAGAAGCTATATACCTGAAAATCCAATTGCAGGTTGCCAGGTGTGATTGTGATATGGGCATTCTGTACCGGATCGGAGGGAGAATGATTCAACACAATCAAGTTGTTGATCATCGTCTCTGTGACAGGAATGGAATTGATAGGAGGCGGTATAGGAATAATCTGGTTGATGGAGTTTGCCAATTCCTGGTCAATCTGGTTTTGCGCTACAGTATGTAAATAAGGACGTAGGCCGATAAACCAGCCGCCGGTCACTAAGAGTGCGAGGATTACGAGCGTGATCAGTATCTTTGGCAAGCAGCCAAAGCGACGGCGAGGTCTTGCAGGTGGAGAGGTGACCTGTCTCTCCGTACTGCTCCTTGTGGGCGCAGGTGAGGGAATGACCAGTGGTGATTGGTAAGATTGCGCTGCTGCCTGGGTCGGTTGTGTCCATTGTGGAGCCGGTGAGGGTACTGCCTGGGTTGCTTGCCCCCACTGTGGGCCGGAGGGTGGGGTTGTCTCGGTAGATGATCCCCATTGTGGGGCCGGTGAGGGTACTGTTGTCTGCGGCTCGGACCAGGGGGCCGGTATAGTGGGAGAACCATTTCTGGCCGGTGGATTGAATGGCGGCGTGTTGCTAACCCTATTATCGGCTGCAGCGGCGACGGGAAGGCCACAAACACGACAGAAACGCGCATCTGGTGGCAGTAGAGTCTTACAGCGTTCGCAATTCATGATATTCTATCCACCTTTCAGCTAATGATGGCCATCCCTGAAACATGACAAGTATATACCAGTTTTGGATAGACGTACAGGTCAAATTTCACATTGTGATCTACCTGCCAGCGTGTAGGGGACAGCAGTATCATCACACAGCCCCGACGAGTAATAGGATGAGGCTCAAACGGATAAAAGCTCATTTTTCGCGCTGCAAGATCTCGTTCATCGCATGAATAATGCGGCTCCGCATTTCTGGATCACTGTCAAGCACCTGCGCTAGCTGGTCGACCATGGCGCGCTCTTTTTCCTCCGGTAGACCATAACCATATTTTTGATGAACGGCGACAGCAGCGGCGGAGCGAATCTTGTCCTCATCGCTCATTGGCGACGCCGACTGGCGTTCAGTCGAGCGTTTCGTTGTTGTTCCGGCGGGAGAATCGCCCTGAAGAGGAGTAATACCATCCGCGGCAAAAGGAACCTCGGTATCTATCAGGTGCGCGGAATTGGGAGTAGACCGGTCAATATGTACCAGAACCCTCTGGTTTTCTTCGTCGAGGCGGGTAATGGTTCCTTCGAGGTAAATAACTTCGGGCGCACCCCAGAAGACACGCTCTCCAAGATGAAGGATCATGATGAGTTACTCCAATCACTTTCTGCTTTTTCAATGCTCCATTATTGTATACGAGAAAATGTAAGGGAGGTTCCAGCGGTGCTTCCCTGGAAGGGGAAGCATCTTCCGCGCAACCCTGGTGTGGGAATACGGTAAGGCTGGTGATAGTTATCTATATTAGAAGTTTTCTGATCTTCTCCTGATTTGCTGTCTCAAAGGCAGCGTTCTTCTTTCAATCTCTTTTCTTACAGTATCCTCTTGTGGTATTATCCTGTGGGGAATGAAAGGATGGGCGCGCATTTAAGACCATGTAGTGGCAACAATGAAGTTTGCCGGAGAAAGACATATTCATACTATTATGCACGAGAAAAGTATACTCACGCTGGAGTATCCCAAGATTTTAGAGAAAGTGGCCAGGGAAGCCGCGTTCTCAGCCAGCAAAGCACTGGTGATGGAGTTACAACCCTCTCCAAACGTGGACGAGGTGCGGCGTCGCCTCGCCTATACAACTGAAGCCTCGCGCCTGATCGAGCTGCGCAGCGATGCCGGTATACAGGGCGCGCGGGATATTCGCGCGCATCTTGCTCGTGCCGCCCGTGAGGGAGTTCTGAGTCCGGCCGATCTGCTCGATGTGCTGGCAACCACGCACAGCGCAATCCATATAGCCAGGTTGCTGGAAAAGTTACCGGCTGAGGAGTTTCCCTTGTTGAGCAGGCTAGGCGCGGATATTCCCCAGCGACCGCATATCGCTCGCCGCATCGAAGAAACCATCAGCGAAGAGGGTGAAGTGCTGGATACAGCAAGCCCAACATTGCGCAAGTTGCGTTTCGATATTCGTGGTGCCAATCAGCGCCTGCAGGATCGCTTGCGCTCGCTGGTGGGCGAATTCAGCAAGGTGCTGCAAGAGCCTATCGTCACCATACGCAATGATCGCTACGTGATTCCTGTCAAAGCGGAGAGCCGCGGGCAGGTACGCGGTATTGTTCATGACCAGTCTTCCAGCGGCGCGACCGTCTTTATCGAGCCAATGGCAGTAGTGGAATTGAACAACAAACTGCGCCAGCTACAGATCGAGGAACAGCAGGAGGTGGAACGCATCTTGCGCGCGCTCTCGCTTGAAATTGGCCACGAGGCGGATGCGCTGAAGCTGGCGGTTGAACTGCTGGCCGAGTTCGATTGTCACCTGGCGAAGGCGCGCTATGGACGGCTGATGCGCTGCAGTGAGCCGCTCATCAACGCTGCTGGGCGTGTTGACCTGCGCAATGCGCGCCATCCATTGTTGACGGGGAGAGTGGTTCCCATTAATTTCCATGTGGGGCGCGAATTCTTCATGGTGGTCATTACGGGCCCCAATACGGGTGGTAAAACCGTGGCGCTGAAGACGGTAGGTCTGCTAACGCTCATGGCGCAGGCTGGATTGCATATACCCGCCGATGAACAGTCCGAAATAGCCGTGTTTGAGCAAGTTTTTGCCGATATCGGCGATGAGCAAAGCATCGAACAGAGCCTCAGCACGTTTTCCTCGCATCTCAGCCGCATTATCGAGATCCTGCGCCATATCGAGGAAGAAGTGAAGCGCGAAACACCCGCTATCCGGGGGAAGCTGTCTGAAACACTGGTGGGAAAGCCGGAGAGTCGCCGCTTGAGAGCCCTGGTTCTGCTGGATGAACTGGGCGCTGGCACCGATCCAAGCGAAGGCTCGGCCCTGGCTCGCGCCATTCTCACCTTCTTGCTCGAACGTCATGTGACGACCGTCGCGACCACGCATTACTCGGAACTGAAGGCTTTCGCGCATGAACAGCCGGGCGTTACCAATGCCTCAGTGGAGTTCGATGTGGAAACGCTTTCCCCCACCTATAAGCTGAGTATCGGCCTACCTGGACGCAGCAATGCGCTGGCCATCGCGAACCGCCTGGGGCTCGATGAACGCATCATCGAGAACGCACGCGAGTTCCTGGGCAGTGCGGGTGTGCGTATGGAGAATCTACTCGAAGGTCTGCAGGCCGAGCGCAAGGCCCTTGAAGATGAGCGGTTCCATTTAAATATGGAACGCGTGGAGGCCGAGTACCAGCGCAAGCAGCTTGAGCAGGACCGGCACAAGCTCGAGGAGCAGCGGGTGCAAATTCTCAATGAGGCTCGCGCTCAGGCCCAACGCGAATTGGAAGAGGTGCAGAGGACGCTGGCGAAGATCCAGATTGAGGCGGGCCATGGCGCCATCTCGCGCGAGCGATTGGGTGAGGCACGCCAGCAGGTTCGCAACCTGGAGGAGAAATTAGCGCCGGAACCGGCGCCCCGTCGCGCAGGCAAGAAAGCGGAAGCAGAGCCAGAGAGAATCGATGGCCCCTTGCAGATCGGCGATATTGTGCGTGTTCTCAGCTTCGGCCAGAACGCTGAATTGCTCGGCCTTTCTCCCGATCACAGCGAGGCCGAGGTACAGATGGGTTCTTTGCGGTTTCGGGTCAATGTGGATAATATCGAGCGTATCAGCAAACGCCAGGCGGCCGCTGAGGGACATGTGAAGACAGAAGCAGCGGTAGTTATGCCGCGATACGAGGATCGTCCCGAAGTTGCAACGCAACTCGACATGCGCGGCTGGCGTGTCGAGCAGGCCTTAGAGGAGCTCGACTCCTACCTGAATGATGCCGTCATGTCAGGCATCTCGTCGGTGCGCATTGTACATGGCAAGGGTACGGGCGCTTTGCGGTCAGCTGTGCGCGAACAGCTGGCGCATCATCCACTGGTGAAGTCATATACGTCCGCCCCCGCGCAGGAGGGCGGAGATGGCGTAACGCTGGTGAAACTAAGCGCTTAGCTTTATCCACTTCCTCAAATTCAATCGTTATATTAGTGCAGGGCCGGCAAATTCGCCTGGCCTATTTACTCAGAAAAATAATCTTGAGGGAGAACACGTCTATGGCATTTTTAAACAATCCCAATGTGTTCAGAGCAGAGCAAGGGGCCAAGAAGACGTTGAGCGGCTTCAGAGCTTTTATCTTGCGCGGCAACGTGGTAGACCTGGCCGTCGGTATCATGATAGGCGCCGCTTTCACCGGTGTCGTCAACGCCCTGGTCACAGATGTTATCACCCCTATTATTCCTGCCGGCACCACCAGTCTTGGGGCTTTCCAGACACTGGTTCCTTATACGCATAAACCCATCATGTGGGGTGTTTTCATCGAGGCCGTTATTAGCTTCTTGATCCTGGCATTTGTTATCTATTTCTTCGTCGTTGTACCGGTTAATACAATGGTAGCCCGCTATAAGCCCAAGGAGAATGAGGTTGCCCCAACTACAAAGGATTGCCCATACTGTTACAGCAGTGTCAATATCATGGCAACACGCTGCGCTTATTGTACCTCACCTTTGCCGCCACCTCAAGCGCCTCAACCACCTCAGCAGCCACAGCCCGCGCCCATGCCACAGCGGGGTTAAAGCAGGCAAGAGAATGCATTGAAAATCAAGGAACCTGAATGGGTGATGCGCTTGCATGAGCAAGTGTGTTAAGGTATAGTGTGAGATGGAAAATTCTTTTCCGCTTACAAGCCAGGCAACGCGCAGAAGAACGTGGAGTCCAGACCATGCGGCATACTACGTTTTGATCGAGTAAACTGCCTGCTGCATATATTTTATGAGGGAGAATGACTCATGTCTTCAACACCTGACTCGATAAGACTGGAAGACTGGATTCGGGATATTCCTGATTTTCCGCAAAAAGGTGTCCTTTTCAAGGACATTACCCCTTTATTACAGAATGGAGCAGCTTTTCATGCCGCACTAGATCGTCTCGCGGCTCATTATCAAGGGGCCGGTATCCAGACGGTCGTTGGAGTGGAATCGCGTGGCTTCATCTTTGGAGCGCCTCTGGCCTATCTGCTGAACTGCGGTTTTGTACCTGTGCGGAAATTCGGCAAATTGCCAGCTCAGACGGTAAGTGTCGAGTATGCGTTAGAGTATGGTACGAATGTCGTTGAGATGCATACCGATGCCATTCGTCCCGGGCAGCGTGTCCTGATAGTTGACGACCTGCTGGCGACTGGTGGCACCGTTTCCGCGGCAATGGAACTCGTCGAATCGCTAGGAGGGCATATCGCAGGCATTGCGTTTCTGGTGGAACTGACTTTCCTGAGAGGCCGTGATCAGCTCAAGGGCTATGATGTGTTCGCATTGATTAAGTATTAGCTCCAGGTGACGAACATGAGTCATCCCGAATTTTAATGAGTGGTCGCCCTCTCCCCCTGGCTATGCTCCAAATTCGGGATGGCTCATGTCTCCCTTTTACTCTTCTTCCCAACCAAGCCAGGTCGTTTTTCCCTCAAATGAAACAGGGTTGCGCTCCAGGTGAGGAATGGCAGGATAGCCAACGTAGACAAAAGCCACGATATGATCTTCGGGCGAAAGTCTGAGCCAGGCTTTGACCCGTGGATCGTAGGCGGCATCTCCGGTACGCCACATGCAGGCGAGTCCCATGTCTTCAGCGGTCAGCAGCATGTTCTCCACAGCTGCTGCCGTAGCCTCGATATTTTCGATTGCCAGGACGTTGGGTTGGCTGGGTCGCTCTGCTGCTACGATAATGATTACTGGTGAGCGCAAGAGTTTGCCTCGCTCTTTGTTTATCAGCGCCTGCGCTTTCTCGCGGCTTGTTTCGTCCAGGCGAGCGACTAAAGCGTCGGCCATGACCGCGCCCAATTCTTCGCGGGCATGACCCGCCAGCACAAAGAATCGCCAGGGCTGCACCTTATGATGATTAGGCGCGTGCGTCGCTGCCTCCAACATCCGCTCAATCTGCTCGCGCCGCGGTACTTCGGAGGTCATTTTGCCAATACTGCGACGACGTTTTATGGTTTGAAAGATGGTCATATTATCTTATAGGCGTTAAAAGCCGCTCAGCAGATGTTTGGCTAGCAGCCAGCGAAAGCCGTATAACAATCTCTATAATCGCGTCCTGAAATGCCTGTATGCCTTCGGTTCTCGCCAAAGTTCTTTCGAGAGTCTTTTGTTCCTGGATGTAGGTGTCTTGATCCAGCAAACTATCATACGTATGCAATTGAGCCTCCACTTCTTGTTTGTCTTGCTCAGATAGAGTCCTTGTCTGAACCGGCCTGTAACTCCAAATTCAGAATGTGAGGTAAGCCCTTATAACGGATATTGTACACCAGATCGGCCTTCAATGTCGTTCTATCAATTTCAATATTATGCTCATCAACAAAATCTGACCCTGGTAGGAGATTCGGTAATATCTCTGCCACTTCGTCTCCAAGCAAAGATTTTAAAGGCGGAAGTATTTGGGCGCAGAAGTTTGAATTCCCATCTTCCCATCTCCACTCTGAATGGCTATAATAGACCAGGGACAAGGTAAACGTTATGTTTGGAGGAGCTAGCTGATAATGCAACAACAGCAACATGCCAACTACGACTTGTTGGCAGTATTTAATGATGAGACGAAGGCGGAAACTGCCGAGACGAAATTGCGCAATGCAGGATTCGGAGATGACGAAGTTTTTCGCCTGGGCGCGGAAACTGTAACAGGCGGCCAATTTCGCGAGCATGGCCCCAATAGAGAGCGCAGCGCAATTTTTCTGCAAACCACGCGCACAGGCCCTAATCCTCTCGTGGTTGTGGTGCTCGCTATCCTGTTTGGGGTGATATTAGGCGCGGTAATGTTCAGCATCGCGGATTTTGAGGTCAAGACGATCCCATTATTATGGGGAACCCTGGCCGGTGTGGTGGTCGGCATCATCATCGGCGCGATGATCGGATCGCGCCAGCGCGGAAGAGTGAGGGGTGTCATCGGACAGGATTTATCGCGTGTCAATACCCCTGTCAGAAAACCTGAGCAGGGAACTCGTACAGTCGTTGCCGTGCGCCTGCCGGATCCGGAAAATATCAGTCGCAAATCAAAGGCGCGAGCAATTTTGCTGAATAATGGGGGGAAAATCGATAGAAGCGTCGGAGGATAAGCCTTGAGGAACAAACCTGTCCCTGTAGGACGGGAGTATTGCCCGCCCTGGTCGTCAATATTCATCAAGGGGATCGACCAGTTGCCCGCCACTGACGCGACTGGTCAACCGTGCCGCTCATCTCCCCAAAAAGCTAGTAATATTTGTAACTCTTGATTACAATAGAGATAGTATTTGCTAAAGCGTGCCTCAACAAGTTACCGGAGATAATGTAGAATGGCTCATACAGCAGTATTATTCCCGCGGCTCCAGACTGAGACGGAGGAATTGATTCGCCGGCGTGCCAAAATCCTACCCCCGTATAAAGTGGTTCTTTTCAACGATGACTATAATGAAATGAATTATGTCGTAGCCGTTCTCTTGCATACTATTAGTAATCTCTCGCAACGCGAGGCGGAGCGCATTATGTTGACCGCACATTTTACAGGGAGTGCTGTTGTGGTGGTCTGTCCTAAAGAAACCGCTGAATACTACCAGGAGCGTTTACTGAGTTATGGGCTTACAGCCACTATTGAACCTGATGAATAGCTTGGTTTGTCTCCGGCAGCAAACACGGCAATATTTGTATAATTCGACTATTGACGATGACCTCGTTAGAGGGTAGAATCGATACTAGCCTGAAGGAACCCATTGAAGATCAATCCTTAAATAGGATGCTGCAAGTCAAAAATGATGCTGTTTTATCATGTTCCTGCAGGAGGAGACAAACAATGGTTCACCTGTGGCGTAGAGCCAAAGACGAGACGGAAACGAGCAAGGCCGCTCCAGGGGTAGGGGCCACCGGCGATATCGCGGTTGTCGTAGATGGTAAGAAGTTAGATATAGAACTGGTCCGTTTGGCCTGTTTGATGGCGAAAAGGGCCAGGCGCAAGGTTCACCTTGTACACGTCATTGAAGTCCCACGCACCTTGCCGCTTAAAGCCACTTTGACTGAGGAATCCGAGCACGCCGATAAACTGCTCAGCGAGGCGTTATCGGTCGCCGAAGAATCGGGCTGTGATGCAGTAGCTGAGGTAGTGCAGGCGCGGGATGCCGGTCCTGCTATCGTTGATGAGGCAAAAGATCACTCCTGCGCCTTGATTATGCTAGGCGCTGTTCGTAATACTAAAGGGCGTACGACACAAAACGAGCTTGGCAAGACTATCCCTTTTGTGCTTGCCAACGCGCCGTGCAGAGTATGGGTTGTCCAGGACCCGATACAATCATAAAGGCATCATAGATCCTCTCACGATTGAATCTTGTTAGCCGAAGACAACAGCGTAGAGATCAGCGATCTCGATCTCCGCATCATAGATCCTCTCACGATTGAATCTTGTTAGCCCCCGGCCTGAAAATACTGGCTGATGGGGCCACTTGAGTTTGTTTCCCTCGCCATCTCTTATGGTATAATCATACATATCAAACTGATGCAAGTTGTTTCCCGTATGATTATCCTTGACATTGGCCTGATTGATTGGGAGGGATCGATACGATGTCTACAAATGCGAACTCAAATTCTGCGGGACCTCCGGCGCGCAGCCACAAGGATTACTATACCGCGCTCTACCAGGCTGCGCTGGCTTTCTCATCCAGCCTTGAACTGGAAAACGTGTTGCAGAGTGTCGTCAAGAGCATTACCGAAGCAATGCAGGTCAAGGCATGCGGAATTCGCTTGCTCGATCCGCGTACCGGTCAGCTGAAATTAAGCGCCGTCTACGGCTTGAGCAGCGGCTATCTTGCGAAAGGGCCGGTCGATGTTGATCACAGTGCGATTGATACCGAGGCGCTTTGCGGTTCTCCTGTCATCATTCAAGACGTCAGGAGTGATTCCCGTTTTCAGTATCGAGAGGCCGCCGAGCGCGAAGGGATCGTTTCGGTGTTATGCGTGCCCATGGAGGTGCGCGGCGAAGCGATTGGAGTTATGCGTGTCTACACAGGAGAACCGGCTACCTTTCATGAAGATGATATCCAGTTCCTCTCGGTGCTTGCCAGTCTCGCCGCGCTCGCTATCGAAAATGCCAACCTCTATGAGAGCCTCAAACGCTCCTATGATGGCGTGATGGATGTGTTGTGGGGAAGCAGCCTGCAATATTCCGAACAGCAGTTGATGTGAGAGAAGAGCTTTCGTTTGCTCACCTGACCACAGTATTTGTTAAATAGGGCGATGAAAAGGATGTATACTCTCCCTTGTGTTTTCCTGGAGCCGGAAACAGCCTGGCCGAGAGAGGCTTGTTCAGGCGCAGTGCCAGTGTAGCCACGTCCAGTAAAAGGTGCGCGATGCTTTCTACTGGTATGTCTCCTGCGAGAGGCACTGTATCCAGGCCTGTGCCGCAAATAGCAGAGTAGAGCAGCAGTTGATGTGTAGTAACAAGTCCTTCTTCCCATCGTCGCCCTAAGATGGCATCTTCCAGTACAGGCAGCATTAGCCCGCAGTAACCGCAGGTAGGTAACGCTGTGCTTTTCAAGGCTGATGTGACGGCGGCGCTGAGCGCTACCGTTCCTGTGCTGCCAACCGCCCCGTAACCGGCCAGTTCCAGCGCGGAAACAATACTGTCCTCTCCCATTGGCGCGGGCGAAAGATCGATGCCTCCAAAAACGAGTCCATGTTCGCGGGCGAGCGCCTGCGCCATCTCCACAGCCGGTGTGGCCCGTTCAATGAGCATATCCCTGATCGATTCAGTAGCATATATGAGAGGTAAAGGCCCAGCTTCTCCTTGTCTCCGTGCATGCAACGCTTCAGCGATGATGCCGGCTCCCTGCAAGCCAATCGATAAACTGCCCGTGCCGCTGTGATAAGCGGCGGGGAAGAATGGACAGCCGGGTGGAACACAAGCAAGCATCGCGAAGCGAAAATTGCCGAAACCCTCCTCTGTCTCGCTTGCCAGTCGTGCCATGATCCGCGCAGCCGTTAGAGCTGCAGGAGCGCGCAATCCATCCTCAATCGTCGCGAGTTGTACTGTTGCATTCAGTACGCTTGTTGAGGCAAGTAGATCAGCAATCACCTCAATACGTTCCAGGGGAAAGTCAGAACGCACCGCCTGCGCCGTTCCAATTGAGCAGAAAGCAATCTGCTGCTCATCGAGCATGGCCTGGAGTTCCTGAGCGTATTTGAGGAGAGCCGCATTCGACCAGCCTGCCAGATCATCAAAAATCGGGCGAGTTGAGAGTCGTGTTGTCTGTACCTCGTAGCCTGCTTCCTGGAAGCGCGCGCCAGCCTGTTGCAGTATTTTCGCGGCCTGCTTGATCGTTGCCGCTGTAAGCGGATGAGCTTCTTCGATGCCGAGCGTGATGGTGCGAATCGGAGGGTTGGGCATGTATGACCTCTTTTCTTTCTATGAATCACTAAAAAAGATTATACACCCTATCGGACAATTTGTTGACGTTACAAACGCTTCTCTGTTATCATACAGCTTAGGATATGCAGATGCATGTAGATGTGCAGTACAGGCAAAGCAAGATAGCGGAGATGATAATGACAATGCCCCCTGACCCGTCCCAGAGTGAAAATACCTATGTGCTTGATGCTGAAAGCGCGACGGAGATGGCTCGCTTGATGCATCAAGATGCCCTTATGACGCAGGCAATGGGGGGCGTGTTCCCTGAGCGAGAAAACCTTGCAGGCATCCGTGCGATCCTGGATATCGGCTGTGGCCCCGGCGGCTGGGTCCTCGATGTGGTGCGTGAGTATCCTGAGGTCGAGGTGACGGGGATCGATATCAGCCAGACCATGGTTGAGTATGCGCGCGCTCATGCCATGGCACGCGGATTCAGCAATGCTACGTTCAGGATCATGAACGCTCTGAAGCCACTTGAATTTCCAGATAACTCCTTTGATCTCGTCAATGCTCGTACTATTACGGCTTTCATGTATCCGGCGGCCTGGCCCGCGCTTTTGAAAGAGGTGATGCGTATTTGCCGGCCTGGAGGGACAATCCGGCTAACTGAGGGAGAATTACCGCTCACAAATAGCCTGGCTTACGAAACATTGAATAACATGCTTTCACGGGCCATGTTCCTGGCCAAACGCACGTTCTCTCCCGATGGGCGGCATCTTGGCATTACGCCCGTCTTAGCCCATCTGCTACGTGACGCGGGCTTCCACAACATTCAGAAGAGGGTATACGTCAGTGAATATATTCCCGGAACAGATGTCTACGAAGGCCTTTACCAGGATGCGCAGATAGGATTTCCCCTGGTAGCGCCATTTTTGATACAACTGGGCGTCACTACTAAAGAAGAGTTTGAGCGCCTGCACCAGCTGTTATTGGCAGAGATGCTCTCGGACAATTTCTGCGCAGTCGCGTTCCCGGTGACCGTGTGGGGGCAGAAACCAGAATAACTACCTGACTTGACGAAAAATCGCTCCTCACGTACACTGCCAGCAATATCGCAAAAGAAGATCCCATTACTGGATGCAGGAGCGCAGGTATGATGGTTTTGTATGATGTGAAGACGGGTAAGCCGGCAACAGGTGCTCACAGCGAAGACTGTTTCTTATGTATACTCGATAGCCAATCCTGCGCAGTAAAAGAACTAGAGGGATATATTATTCACGCGCAAGAAGTCCGGTCTAAGGGCGAAGTGGTGCCTTTCGTCACCATTAACCTGGGGACCGAACTTGCCGCTCTCACGCTCACTCATTATTATCGCCGCCTGATTCAGGGCCTGGCTGATCTTGGACCTGATCTCCATAAGCGCAAACTCAGATTGCGCGTGTATCATCTTCCTCCTGCCATACGAACAACTGAAAACAAAGGCCGCCTCGTTCATCGTTATAGGGCAACAGATCATACCCTGGCAGTACTTGAGCCTGATACCGTTCTCAATATTACTGACCTGAGTCATGCCGAGTATTGTGCGCGCCAATATTTGTTGCAGCGGCTCATTGCCTCGCCGCCATCCACTGCCGCCATTCGTGGCAATCTCGTCCACTACAGCTTCAGGGAATTTCTTAAAGAGCGTACAAAGCGCGTTCCGGGTGGCTCTGCCAATGATGGCGAAACTCCCCTGGCAACACTGCAGCGCCATTTTGAACAGGCACTAGAAAGTAGTAGCATCGATCTGGCGTTTGCTAATGCATCACCTGATGAGATTCGTACCGATGTTGCTCCTCACCTTGAGAGCCTGGGCGCGTGGTTTCAGAAGCAGTACGGGACTCTCTGGGATATGCCTGATACGGAGAGTACCGGAGTGGATCGGCAGAGGAATGAAAATGGTGTGCGTGCTGAAACTTTCCTGTTGGCGCCTGAGATCGGACTGCGGGGAAGAGTGGATTTGTTATGGAAGCAAACGGGCCGCCAACGGCTGCTGGAACTGAAAACGGGCGGCGCGAAAGGAGAACTACCCAACCCATCCCATCGGTGGCAGGTACAGGGATATCACGCGCTCCTGGCTGTACGGCGGGACCCTAGAATGAAGAAAGCATTTGCTGCGCTGCTCTACAGTGGAACGCCGGGTGAAGCACAGGATTTTCAGATACTGTTTACCGCCAGGCAGTTTCAAAAAGTTATAGAGCATCGCAACAAACTTGTACTTAGCCACGTTACCGGTAAGGCGCCGGCCCCCCCAGGGCCTTCTCGCTGCACAAAGTGTGCTATGCTCGCGCAATGTATCCAGGTTTCAAGTTTGCTCGATTGGCAGCCACCTGAACCTGAAACACGGGTTAATAGCAATGCCATAAGCTCATCAGCCATAGCCTCTGTAGCAAATAGTGATATCCTGGAAATGAATGGACTCCATCGTCCCGTTGTTCAGCCACAGGACCGCCATTTTTTCTCTAAATATTACGAGCTACTTCGTCTCGAAGAACGTGAAAGCGAAAAACAGCTGGCCTTACTGTGGAAAATGCCCGTGAAAGAGCGCATTGAACAGGGCGCGGCTATTGACAATATTTATCTGTTAGAGCAAGAGCCGACCGAACAGGGTGAATGGGAGCAAACGTTTGCGTGTAAGAATACCTCTGAACTGCGCGAAGGCGATGAGATCCTGCTCAGCGACGACAATCCTATCAGTGGTGAAGTCGTAACGGGTACAATTATTCGCATCAGTTCCGAGCAGGTGAGGGTATGGACGCGGGAGTTAATCGCTCATCCCCGGCTGATTGATCGCTATGATAACAGCATTGTTCATATTCGCACGCTTCAAAACTTGATGCGCTGGCTGCAGACCGGTAAACACCTGCGCGAGCTTGTGGCAGCAAGTGCGAGGCCGCATTTCGATACAATAGCAGTTACTCCGCGAACGGATTTCAATGCGCAGCAAAATCTGGCAGTCGAGCGTGCTTTGCAGATGCGCGATTACCTGCTTATTCATGGGCCTCCTGGTACCGGCAAAACCAGCGTGGTTGCTGAGATTGTGAAGCGATTGTGCCGGCAGGGACAGCGTGTAATGCTGGCCGCTTTTACCAACCAGGCCGTTGATAACGTGCTCAGGCGACTCGATGCTGAAGGCTTCCACGACTATGTGCGCCTGGGCCATGAGCGCAGCACGGATGAGGCCGTGAAAGGCCATTTGCTCCAAAGACTGGTCGAAGAGGATGTGAGATGTAGTGGCGCCCCTGGTGATCGCCAGGTCTCCCACCTGCAGGCGCTGCGGCAGATTTTGCGCAAAGCTTCGGTGGTTGCATCAACGACGGCGACATGGTCATCGGATAAACATGACCTCTCGACTGTTGCTGAGGGAGAAACTAACCGTGAAGAATCACTATTACAATTTGATGTCGCGATCATCGACGAGGCCGGACAACTCACGGTTCCCGCAATTTTAGGCGCATTGCGTTTTGCGAAACGCTTCGTACTCGTAGGTGATGAAAAGCAGTTGCCCCCTCTGGTGTTGAGCAAAGAGGCACAAGAGAAAGGTCTTTCTGAATCGCTGTTCGAGCAACTGAAAAGACTCGATGATGACTATCTCAATAATCATCCTGAAGCGACGAGCGCTTGTGTACCTTTAACAGTGCAGTACCGTATGAACAGGTGGATATCGCATTTTGCCTCATACATATTTTATGGCGGGAAATTGATCCCACATGATTCGGTTGCGCATGCTGTGCTGCGGCTCGTTGAGCCAGCGGTTAAATTTAACGAAGAACCCCCGTCTATTCTGCACGCCATTGATCCCGCAAATCCAATGGTTTTTCTGGATGTGCGAGGCGGACAGGAAGGCATAAAGATGAGCAATAGCGAAGCATGCGCGGTTCGTGAAGTGGTCGCCGGGCTGCTGGTGCGTGGAATAGCGCCGGAGGATATTGGAATTATCGCGCCTTTCCGGGCGCAGGTTGCAAATCTGCGTCGTCACCTGTTGGATGACGACCTGCCGCAATGGCCGTCATCGGTAAAGAATGTAGGCATTCATGGGATAAGCATAGATACGGTGGACCGTTTTCAAGGGGGTGAGCGGCAGGTCATCATCATCTCGTTCGCGACGACTACAGCCCCGGAGATCGGGAGCCAGCTGCGCGAGCATTTGACGAACCCTCATCGTCTAAACGTCGCATTAACGCGCGCACAAAAAAAACTGATCCTGGTTGGAAGCGCTCCTGCACTGGAGCAACTGCCCGTCTTTGCTTCCCTTTTAACCTATTGCCGGGAGTTACAGGCTGTAATTACGCACGTACCTCTCAAGAGCCGCTAACCAGCGCCAGCCGGCGGTGCAGAGGTGCCCAGACATCGAGATTTTCGGGGACATCGAGCAGGGAATAGCAGTGGCGCTCAAGCGAGGTTTGTACTCCAGTATGCACATGCGAGCCTTTCAGAATCATTTCAACAGCATGTTCCAGGTTCATGGAGATACGGAACGGGCTTTCGGCTTCCTGGTGGTGAGCGCGAAATTGCTCTAAGCCAAGACCGGAGAGAACGAGGATGGTATGCACACCAGCGGCGAACCCGGCTTGAATATCAGTGATGCTATCGCCGATAAAAACTGCACCGGTCATCTCCAGCCGAAGTTCATCACGGGCCTTCAGCAACATTCCTGGACGGGGTTTACGGCAATCGCAATTCGCTTCCTTCGCATGTGGGCAGTAGTATACCTTCTCTACTACACCGCCCATTTCGGCGATTTCAGCAATCATCTTGTTGTGAATATACTCAACCATTGCCATCGAGATGATGCCTTTTGCTACACAGGCCTGATTTGTGCAGACGACAACCCGATGGCCGGCACGGGTGAGTTTTGCAATAGCCTCGCGCGATCCCGGTAAAAACTGGAATTCATTCCAGCTTTTGACGTAATCTGCGCGGTTTGCGTTGATGACTCCATCCCGATCGATAAAAACAGTAGACACACTATGTCTCCAATCAAAGTTACCAGGGATCAGGCCTGTGTTCTTAACAGAATTATAAGTCAGCTTATAGAGGAACGCTAGCCTCTTGTTTTTTTGTTCCCTGGCTACGCGATGTGTTATTTTTCCCCACTTCACATATATATTCCTTTATCGTTAATGTTCGATTGAGAGAGAACTGTGATAGAGGTTGAGATTCAGTTATTCAAGCGAAGAGTTCTCAACCATAAGAACAGCGAGAGATGTGATGGAACGATTTGAGGAGTTTCACGCGGCGACAGGGTCTGGGGATCAACTGTTCTGAATGGGTCATGTATGCTTGTAAACTAGTTGCAAGTCCCACCACTATATCGTATGCTTTCTTGTAGCGCGGCTATGCAGGTAAACGCATGGAGGAGATAGGTATGCAGGAGAACAGTATCCTTGTTGTGGGTAGCCTGAACATGGACCAGGTTGTGCATGTGCCACATATTCCCCGGCTGGGTGAGACGCTATTAGGGGCGGGTTCGCTGCGGCTTATTCCGGGGGGGAAAGGAGCCAACCAGGCGGTAGCAATGGCACGATTGCACGCGCCTGTGTCCATGGCAGGTCGCGTAGGCAACGACCCCTTTGGGGCGCAGCTGATGAGCTCATTGCAAGCAAATGGGGTCGTTGCCGAACTGATCGTTGTCGATGAGCTGGAAATGACCGGCACTGCATTTATTTTTCTCACACCCGATGGCGATAATGCTATTGTGGTAGCTTCCGGCGCCAATATGCAGGTTGGACGGGATCAGGAGCAGATGAGGCGCATTTCCGAGGCGCTTGTGTCCGCCCGGGCGCTGGTGCTGCAACTGGAGATTCCGCTGGAGACCGTTAAGACGCTAATCGTCGCTGGGCATAACCGGAACGTGCCGGTAGTGCTGAATCTGGCTCCTGCCCGGTCGCTGCCGTGGGAGATACTAGAGCAGGTGGATATATTGATCGTCAATGAGAGTGAAGCCAGCCTGCTCAGTGGTCAACGTGTGGAGAGCCGCGAAGATGCCTACATTGTAGCAACCGTACTACGTGAACACGGCATATCCACGGTCGTTATCACCCTGGGCGCGCAGGGGGCTTTACTGGCTCATAACGATGGCATGGGAGGCACAAATATAGTCTATCAAGACGCTCCAAAAGTGCAGGTCGTCGATACCACTGCCGCGGGCGACTGCTTTGCCGCTGCATTGACGGTGGCCTTGACAGAGGGCCAGACGCCGCAGGATGCCCTGCGCTTCGCAGTCTATGCTGGCTCCTTGAAGGTGACGAAATTCGGCGCCCAGACAGGCTTGCCAGGGAGAGCAGAGGTGGAGGCGATGCTGCGGGCTTCGTAGCCAACAACTCCTCATAGCCATCTCTGCTCTCCTCTATTACAATAAGAAATGAAGAGGTGAATGGATGAGCGCCTATCCGCGCTCCTATCTGGCCGTCCTTCCTGAATTGATGGCTGAAATCAAAGCCGGCACGGACCGTGTGCGTGAGCTGGAAGAAAAAATAGCGATCTTCTTAAGTCAGGGCGCGCAGGTGTCCTAAATAGGTAAGTTTTTGGGAACGGAGTTGTGCAAATGCAAGTAGGAGTTGGACTGCCGACCGGCGTTCCTGGCACACATGGGCAGCTTGTTATAGAATGGGCGCAGCGGGCCGATGAAGGCCCGTTCTCCAGCCTGGGCGTTATCGACCGTCTCGCTTATGATAGCTATGAACCTTTGATTGCCCTGGCCGTCGCCGCCGGTGTTACCCGCAGAGTGAAACTTGCTACCACCATCGTCATCGGTCTTCTGCATAACACCGCTATGCTTGCCAAAATGTCCGCCACGCTTGATACCATTTCCAATGGGCGTTTAGTGCTGGGGCTGGCCGCCGGCGCCCGCGAAGAAGATTATATTGCCGCCGGTGTCGACTACCGCGCGCGCGGAAAGCGGCTCTCGGAGCAACTTGCGGCCCTGCGTTCCTTGTGGGAAGATGACCGGCTTCGCCCGGCGGCGGCGCGTCCCCATGGCCCGCCAATACTCGTTGGTGGATTGAGCGACTCAGGGTTTGCTCGTATGGCTCGCTATACCGATGGCTATGTGCATGGTGGAGGACCGCCAAGAGCATTTGCGCGCGCCGCCGATAAGGTGTTCGCGGCCTGGAGCGATGCTGGACGACCAGGCAGGCCCCAGTTGTGGGCGCAGGGCTATTTCGCGCTCGGCGACGACGAAGTTATTGAAAAGGGCCGGCGCTACATGCGCGACTATTACGCCTTCACCGGGCCATTTGCCGAGAGAATTGCCGCCGGTCTGCTCACCACTCCCCAGGCCATCGCGCAATTTATCCGTGGCTATGAGGATGCCGGTTGTGATGAGCTGGTGCTATTTCCCACCGTATCCGATCTTGCCCAGCTTGACAGGCTGGCCGGAGTGCTGCATGGACTGGGAAGGAGACTCTCGTGAAGATTGTAATCATCGGCGCGGGCCCTGCGGGACTCTACGCGGGGCTGCTCATAAAAAAAGCTCATCCGTCCTATGATATTTCTATTATCGAGCGTAATCCTGCCGAGGTCACCTACGGCTGGGGCGTCGTCTTCTCTGACCGCACCCTGGCGTCGTTCCAGCGCGCCGATTATAAGACCTATGAGCAGATTCGCGACCATTTTGTGATCTGGAACGATATCGATACCCGTTATCGCGGTGAAACAATCCGTTGCGGCGGTCATGTGATTGCCAGCATCTCGCGCAAACTGCTGCTGAACATCCTGCAAAGGCGCTGTGCCGAACTCGGCATCAGCCTCACCTTTGGCCGCGAGATTTTCGGCCTCTCCGAACTTGGCGCCTACGACCTGCTGATTGCCGCCGATGGCATTAACAGTATCGTGCGCAAAGCATACGAATCTATCTTCAAGCCGAGCATCGAGTTGGGCAAGGCCAGGTATATCTGGCTCGGAGCAAACAAAGTTCTTGATGCTTTCACCTTTATCTTTCGCGAGAACGAACATGGGCTGTTTCAGGTGCATGCCTACCCTTTCAGCGGCACTACCAGCACTTTCATCGTTGAGTGTGACGAGGCAACCTGGTTGAGCGCGGGACTTGACCAGGCAGATGAGGCGCAGAGTCTTGCCTTTTGCCAGCGATTACTCGCCCGTGACCTGAATGGGGCGCAACTGCTCTCAAATAACTCGAAGTGGATTAACTTTGCCACGCTCAAAACACAGCACTGGCACCACCAGAACATTGTGCTGCTGGGGGATGCCGCGCACACTGCTCATTTCTCGATCGGTTCAGGGACAAAACTGGCCATGGAAGATGCCATCGCGCTGGCGGGCGCACTGGAAGAACACTCCGATCTGGAAACTGCCCTTAATGAATATGAGTTGGAGCGCAAACCGGTCGTCGAAACCTTTCAACGCGCGGCCCAGGAAAGCCAGACTTACTTCGAGACGCTCAAACGTTACCTGGGCCTGGAGCCGATGCAATTTACGTTCCAGCTATTGACGCGCAGCGGCAGGATCACCTATGATGACCTGCGCCTGCGCGATATTCATTTCGTCGAAGCAGTTGATCGCTGGTTCATGTACAGGGCGAGTACGAGTATCGAGACAAAAGGTCCGTATTATGATTATCAGCCCATGGTTGTTCCACCTACTGTTGCGCAGGGAAATATTGCTCCACCGCCAGCATTCGCACCGGTACAATTGCGTGATTTAATCATACCGAATCGTCTCGTCTTTGCGCATGCCACTCATAAAGCTTCGGCTTACTACCCTCTAGAAGATGGCATGCTGAGTGAGGACTACGCGAACCAGCTAGGGAGCCTGGCGCTTGCTGGTGCGGGCCTGGTAATAACTGATTTCGTAGCTGTCTCTGCCGGAGGACGTATTACGCCGGATTGCCCTGGAATGTATGACGCTTCTCACGAATCGGCCTGGCACTGGATGATTTGTTTCTTTCATGGGAACACATTTGCAAAACTAGCTCTCCAACTGAACCATGCTGGACGACGTGGCTCAACTCGCTCGCGAGCCGAAGGGCTGGATAGACCCTTGCGCGACGGCAACTGGCCACTCCTCTCGGCTTCATCCCTGCCATACACGCCTCAAAGCCAGGTTCCTGAAGCAATGGATCGTGATGATATGGAACAGGTACGCGATGATTTCGTACGCGCCGCGCAAATGGCTGGTGAAGCCGGTATCGACATGTTACAACTCTGCATGGGCCATGGGTATTTGTTGGCCAGCTTCCTCTCGCCGCTCACAAATAAGCGTACCGATGAGTACGGCGGAGACCTGCAACATCGCATGCGCTATCCTCTAGAAGTGTTCGATGCTGTCCGCGCGGTCTGGCCACAAGGCAAGCCCATCTCGGTTGCCCTATCTATCACAGATGGAGTGAAAGGCGGTTTCATGATAGAGGATGCCATTATTGTGGCGAAAACGCTCAAGGAGCGTGG
Organism: Ktedonobacteraceae bacterium; assembly: GCA_035294305.1. Lineage (GTDB taxonomy): Bacteria > Chloroflexota > Ktedonobacteria > Ktedonobacterales > Ktedonobacteraceae > DASRBN01. The sequence goes on from DATGLD010000006.1 coordinate 86,156, forward strand.
TTGTGATATCATCCAGGTACTCGCGGGCCAGACCACGATGGACGGCGAACCCGCTTATGGTCGTGGTTTCCTGACTGCCTTAAGCGACCGCGTGCGTAATGAAGCAGGCATTCCTACAATGGTAGCAGGCTATCTTACCAGCAGCAACGAGGTCAATACAATACTAGCCGCCGGTCGTGCCGACCTCTGTCTTATCGACTCGCCGTACCTGAATGACACAGCCTGGATTACCCCCACAAATATCGATTTGAAGCACTATCTTCTTTCGTTAATTGAAGCTGGGCAGCTAGAGAGGCAGGTAGAGGAACATGGCTGGTGAAAACAATCTCGTGCTTACGGGAAAACGGGCCGTAGTAACCGGCGCAGGGCGAGGCATCGGTCGCAGCATCGCTCTTGCTCTCGCCGCAGCAGGCGCGGATGTAGCCGTCACCGCGCGCACGACTGCTGATCTCGAATCAGTGGTCGAGCAAATTTCGGCGCTGGGTCGTAAAAGCCTATCGACTCCCTGTGACGTAACTGATTCCCAGCAGGTGCAGTCAATGGCCCGGGCTTTTCTTGAAGGACTCGGTGGCATAGATATTCTGGTCAATAACGCCGGTAATGCGGGCAGCCACAAGTTCCTGAATCATCCCGATGAACTCTGGCATCGTATGCTCGCCATCAACCTGACCAGCGTCTACTATGTTACCAAAGCCTTTGTGCCTGCTCTCATAGATCAGCGCGCTGGCCGCATCATCAACATCGCCTCGATAGCCTCACGCGTGGGTGGCAGCTATATCGTGGCCTATACCGCCGCCAAACATGGCGTACTTGGCCTGACGCGCGCCCTGGCCACTGAATTGCTGCCCTACAACATCACGGTGAACGCTATCTGCCCCGGCTATGTAGACACACCCATGACCGACGCGAGCGTTGCCAATATTTCGAACCGCACCGGCATGCCGGAGGAGAAGGCGCGCGAAGTCCTGGCAAAAACCAGCCCCCAGAATCGCCTGATAGGGCCGGAGGAGGTAGCGGCAATCGCTCTCTTCCTGGCGCAGGATGTGACAAAAGGCATTACCGGGCAGGCGTTCAATATCGATGGCGGCGGCGTAATGTCGTGAGTATATTGGTGAAAGCTCTGTCCCTAACACTTTTTTTTCGTGCGAGTGAGTGGTGGTAGACTCGTAGAGGGCGACCACAAGGGTCCCCACCCGGCATCCCAGCCACCCCCGCCCTTACAATAACCACGCGCCTTGGCGTGGCGATCGCGTGGTTATTGTAAGGGCGGAGAGGAGCGGCGGTAGGGTGGAGATCACGTGCTGGATGCATCCGCACGCTACAGTGGTCGCCCTCCAGGGGTCGGCACTGCTTGCCCTCATCGAAAAAGTGTCAGGGACAGAGATTGGTGAAAGAGGTGTAGCATGTCCTATGATTTTCTCTATGAAGTAAACGACGGCGTAGCAACCCTGACCTTGAACCGTCCCGAAGTGATGAACGCGCTCACTTTTGAGATATATGCCCAGCTTCGTGACCTGTTTGAGGCGCTGCGTTACGACAATGGCGTGCGGGCCGTGGTGCTGACCGGCGCGGGAGATAATTTTTGCTCCGGTGGTGATGTGCATGCAATCATCGGCGAGATATTGAAGCGCGACATGAAAGGCCACCTGGAATTTACGCGCATGACCGGAGCCGTCGTCCATAACATGCGGCAGCTGGATAAGCCGATCATCGCGGCCCTCAACGGCATGACCGCGGGAGCGGGAGCCGTACTCGCGCTTGCATCTGACCTGCGCATCGCCTCTGAGAGAGCGCGTTTTGCCTTCCTCTTCACGAAAGTCGGACTGACCGGGGCCGATATGGGGGCAGGCTATCTGCTGCCGCGTGTGGTGGGAAGCGGACGTGCCTTCGAATTGCTGCTGCTGGGTGATACCATCGATGTCGCAACCGCCGAACGCTATGGGCTTGTCAATTGTGTCGTCCCACATGACGAACTGCTGCTCAAAGCGCGTGAATGGGCCAAGCGGCTGGCCGGCGGCCCGGCGTTAGCTATTTCAATGACCAAGCGTATGATTAATTCCGAACTGGATATGGATTTCGTCTCCGCCATCGAAGCCGAGGCGCAAGCGCAGGCTCTGATGCTCATGGGAGACGATCACCGCGAATTTTACGAAAGGTTCAAGGCGAGGCAGCAAGGAAGGCCTTAGCCGTAAATGATATCGGTGAAAATCTGGCCTATCTCGAACTGGAACCCTGGAAGATAGGGCGACCGCAATATGTTGTCTTCATAGAGGGTACTATGCAATTGGAGTATCTCTCCCTCTCGTCGATAGAGTTCAAGATAACGCTCCTGCCAGCTTATGACCCAGTATTCCAGAACACCCCGGCGTGAGTAGAGTTTAAGTTTTGCTTCACGGTCTCTGGATATATTTGTAGGACCTGGAGAGAGTACTTCGACTACCAGTTCGGGCGCAAAATGCAGTTTCCCATCAGGTTGGAGAGCCATGGCCAGTCGTTCTCGACTGATCCATACTACATCTGGTACTACATCGTCGTCGTCAGCAAAGATTACCCCCGGTGTAAAGATTGCCTTCCCTGCCTTTGTCTGACGACTCCAATTCTGTAACAACTCATATACCTCACCACAAACATACTGGTGGTACAAATGTGGCTGTCTCGACACGTACAATTCTCCATCTACAATTTCATACCGCTTGCCTTCATCTGCCAATTTTTCTAAGTCTTGTGATGTCCAGCGCAAACTTTTCATGGTTCTTCCTGGTTGTCTTTCTCTGATCCGTTACTCTCCTGTTTCTTACTTCTACAAGAGATTATACACTATCGCTCCTGGTTTGGGGAGAGTACATATGCTATGTGCATTTCACTTGTTGGTTCCTGTAGCGTAAAAGCCTGTGTGTGGTAGCATGAGTCTCTATTAAGACGAATCACCCGCCGGCACCACTGCCAGGATACCCACACTAGAGGATGAGGACGGATCAGGAGCCTGCACGCTCAGATTGCCAGTAACCTTCCCATCGGAGAGGCGCAATACCTGTATCTGGTCACCGTAGTAGTTAGCATAAAGAACATTCGTGCCGGCAACGATCTGAGGCGCGGAAGAAAACTCAATTGAAGCACGCGGGAGAGCCGAATCTGTCCAACGTACATGACCATTATTTGCATCAAGGGCGATGATAGATGCATTGCTTTTGCCGTCCTCTCCTGAAACGGTAATTGATACGATTCCGTTCTGCACCGTCAGTGACCAGACGCCTGCTGAAGCAGGATAGTGCCACAGTTGTGTTCCATCGACCGCTCGCACGGCGTATACGCTGCCGCTTGCAGCATAAGTAGTGTTGTCCTGTGCTGTCTGGAATTGGACCGTATCGCTATAAACAACGCCGTTGAGTTCAGAAAGGCCATAAACCTCTCCATCAAGTGGAACACTCCATCTTACTGCCCCATTTGTCGCGTCAAAACCATAGAGGTGACGATGGCCGGGCGGAGCTACGGCAGATGCAGTAATGCAGAGGATGCCGTTTACGACCAGTCCACTTAGGTAATCTGGCTGTTCGCCGTCCGTTGAAATCCTCTTTTGCCAGAGAACGGCGCCACTTTTCGTATTGATGGCATAGAGCGTTGTCACTGCCGCACCGATCCTGCCGGTATATGTTGTTCCGTAGAGTACTTCATTGGTCGCAGCTTCCAGAGTAAGCCCGGCGGCGGCATCTACAAGATGATCCCGTGTCGCAATGCCCGTTTCGTTATAACGGTGTTGCCAGCGAGTCGTTCCCGTCAGAGCATCAAGGGCTGTAACAATGCTATAACCTTTCGCATTCTCTGCCTCTGAAAGATAGACAGTTCCATCAGCAAGCAGGGGATTTCCTAAAAGATTGAGGTTTGCGGTCGCATAATCAACCTTGAACCGCCAGCGCAATGTCCCATTAGCTGTATTGATGGCGTAAAAGTAGTAGCCATCATTGCCGGTGCCGAGCATGTACAGGACATTCCCTATCACCTGTCCGTTCGAAGCAATAGGGTCGGTACCATTCTGGATAGGCATTACAAAGCTCCAGAGCTGTTTATGTGTTGCGACATCGTAGCGATAAATCGTGTTATTCACCTCTAGATAAAGCGAATCTGAACGAACAAGCGGCTGCTTTGTAGCCGTTGGATGTCCCGTAGCCGGCTTCTGTCCCTGATGGGCTTGCTGTAGCACAACAAGCAAACTTCCGACCAGCAGAATAGCAAAGACAACTGCAGCAATCGTACTGAGACGCCATACAGGTACATTTCGGGCCTCTGAACCTTTAAAAGCCTGTCTCATACGGTTACTCCTATCATTTTGTGCCGTATTTTGCTGGCGTACCCCTGGAGATGTTGTATTCAGGGATGCGCGATGTTGCGCAAGGCGGTTCCAGACACGTTCTAATGGTTCGCGAGCATCATTGCCTACAGTGTAATGGTTCTGTAGAGCGTGGACAACCTGTACGTCAAGAGGATCAGAATGCCGAATGCTCTGCTGGCCTGCCTGGAAAGCATCGATCTGTTCGTCTACTGTATCTGCATGAAAATGTTCGCGTTCATAATTTGCCATATGAATCCTCCTCTGACCTTATTGTCCGTAAATGCCGCGCAGCGTATTCAGCGCGCGTGAAAGCATGGTGCGAATTGCGCCTTCGTTTTTATTGAGAATGGTAGCGATCTCAGCACAGCGCAAACCGGCTATGAAGCGCAGCTCTAACACTTCCTGTTGCGACACCGGCAATTGTTTCAGATAGGCATGAAGATGTTCGCACTCTTCGTGTCGTAATGCAAGTTCGTCGGGGGTCGCTTCGTCGTCGATGCTTTCGGCCACGTGATCGAGTGGGATCATATTCCAACGGGAACTCCTTCTATGGTAATCGATGACTTTGTTGCGAGCAACCATCCAGAGCCATGCTCTTCGTTCGTCTTCAGGCATTGTCACGAGTTTTTGCTCATGCTCCATTGCTATCAAGAAAACTTCAAAGAGCAGGTCTTCAGCATCGTTCGCTGTTCGCACATGCCGGCATAAGTAGGCATACATTTTTGATGCGCATTGCCGGTAGCATTCCGCGATTACTGAGCCATCCCCCGCGGGAATATCTGCCCGGTCATTTTTCCTACCCCGATGGGATGAGTGCATTGTTCAACCCTCACATCTTTTTGTAGAGATATCTCGTACATAGCAACGTCCAACGTGCAGAAATGTTACATTGTTCTGGCCCAACAACTCGTGCTATACTGTCACTATGCTGGATTGTTCTGTGGGGCGCACCCTTGTGGTCGCCCGCTGAGGTGATGCAGATGCAAAAAACGATCATCAATCCTCCCGGGCTGGCCCGGCCACGAGGCTTCAGCCATGGTATACTCGTCACAGGTGGACAGCTTCTCTTCCTTGCCGGTCAGACCGGTAGTGACGCGGAAGGCAATATCGTGGCAGGAGACCTGGTGGGGCAGTACGAGCAGGTTTTGCGCAACCTGCAAACGGTGGTCGAAGCGGCGGGTGGCGCCATGCAAGATATTACCAAAATTACTATTTATGTACGCGACCGCGACGACTACCTCGCGCACCTCAAGTCCCTGGGTCAGGTTCATCGCTCATTCTTTGGCGACTATTACCCGGCCACTGCGTTATTCGAGATCTCCCGCTTTTTCCAGGATGAAGCCCTGATCGAGATAGAGGGCATGGCCGTCATAAACCCGGGCTTGACGAAATGATCAGGAGAGGCCCTGTTCCTACAGGCGACTTGCGCAATGATTGCCAAAACATTTGTTAAACCGCATAAATAGAGGGCGACTTGCATGGACTTTGAACTGACAGATGCACAAAAACGTGTCCAGGCCCGGGCGCGTCAATTTGCCGAACAAGAGGTGGCTCCCCTGGCGCGTGAGGGGGACGAGAAAGGGCAGTTCCCCTTGCAGCTTGTGCCGCGTATGGGTGAGCTTGGCTTTCTGGCGGGCCCAATTGATCCAGCATACGGCGGCTCCGGCATGGACTATGTGAGCTATGCCTTGCTGTGTGAGGAATTGGGACGGGTCGATTCCTCTGTGCGTGGTTTTCTGACCGTGCATACGAGCCTTGTTTCATTATGTATCCAGGAGTGGGGTACTGAAAGGCAGAAACGCTACTACCTGCCTCGCCTGGCAAGCGGTGAGTGGATAGGCTGTTACGCGCTGACCGAACCAAATGCTGGTTCCGATGTCGCCAGTATGGAGACGACCGCGCACGAAGAGGGCGATAGCTACGTCCTGAACGGCGAGAAAATCTGGATCACCAACGGCACCAGCGCCCAAATCGCCATCGTCTTTGCTAGCAGAGATCGTTTGGCGCGGCACAAGGGCATCTGCGCCTTCATCGTTGAGACAGATACTCCCGGTTTCCAGCGCGAGCCGATGCCGGGCAAAGAGTTGGGCCACCGCGCTTCAGAGCATGTCCATATCACCTTGAAAGAATGTCGCGTGCCAAAAAGTGCCTTGCTGGGCGCTCCCGGCGAGGGCTTCAAAGTTGCCATGTCGGCCCTGGATCGTGGACGCCTTGGTGTAGCCGCTGGAGCGGTGGGTGTAGCGCAGGCGTGTCTTGATGCCTGTATCGCATATGCCAGGGAGCGACGGCAGTTCGGCCAGCGCATCGCTGACTTCGAAATGATACAGGCGACTCTAGCCGATATGGTTGCCGACGTGGAAGCTTCCCGCCTGCTCGTCTACCAGGCCGCCTGGACGAAAGATCAGCATCTACCGGCGACGAAAGCTACATCCATTGCCAAGCTCTTCGCGACAGAAGCTGCCATGCGCGCAGCATCGCAGGCGGTCTTGTTGCACGGCAATCGCGGCTATTCCAATGAATATCCAGTCGAACGCTACTATCGCGATATCAAGGGTTTGCAAATCTACGAAGGAACCAGCCATATTCAACGCATCATCATCGCCCGCGAGCTGGTTGGACGTGACGGTTCACGCGGCGGGTAGGGGAATTGTGGTGCTAGTTGGAGGGAGACGAAGCTGAGAGTCGGAGGGCGACCACAAGGGTACGCCCTTACTATGAACGTATCTGGCCTCGTGGTCCTGGCAAGGGCGCACTCTTGTAGTTGCCTTTGGGTTTAAATCAGTGATATCTATTTTATCTCGAGGAGGAGAAACACATGGCCTATTCGGAATACTGGAATCCCAAGAATGAGACGATGCCCCGCGAGGAATTGCAGGCGCTGCAACTCGTCAAACTTCGCCGCATGTGCGATTGGGCGTATGCCAATTCACCGTTCCACCAGCGCAAGTTTGACGCGGCAGGCTTCCATCCCGAGCAACTCAAGACACTGGATGACCTGCGGCGCATCCCTTTCATGACGCGCGAAGAGTGGATGGAATCTATCTTCAACACTCCCATGTTCGGTGATATCACCACGACCGATCACAACCATGCCATTCGCTATCACCTCACTTCCGGCACCAGCGGGCGCACCCCCATTCGCGTGCTGGACGGCACCAGGGACTGGGATTGGATCGCCGAAATGTGGTGCTACGGCCTGTGGGGCTTCGGCGTGCGTCCTGAAGACAGTGTGTATTTCGCCTTTGGTTACGGCTCGTTCATCGGCTTCTGGGGCGCGCACTACTGCTGCGAGAAAATCGGCGCGCTGGTCATTCCAGGTGGCGCGCAAACCACCGAGGCTCGCGTTAAACAAATCGTCGAAATGGGCGTGACCACCGTTTGCTCCACGCCCACCTATGCCCTGACGATGTGGCAAAAGGCGCGCGAACTGGGCATTGACCTGGCGAAGGATAGCAAGGTTAACAAGCTGATCTGCTCCGGCGAACCTGCCGGCTCCATCCCGGCTGTCAAACGCCAGCTCGAAGAGGCCTGGGGCGCGAAATGCGGTGATACCGCTGGTATGACCGAACTCGGCACCATCATGATCTTCGAATGCTCGCACCAGCCGGGGGGCACGCACATCATTGAAGACAACTACATCGAAGAGGTACTCGACCCGGCGAACGGCGAGCCGGTAGGCTATGGCGAACTCGGCGAGCGCGTCGTGACCTCTTTTGGCCGTGGCTTCATTCCGGCCATTCGCTATCGCACCAAGGACATGGTCATGAAGGTTCCGGCCAGCACCTGCACCTGCGGGCGCACCTGGGATATTTACGATGGTGGCATTCGCGGGCGCTGGGACGACATGAAGCTTATTCGTGGTACCAACGTCTACCCACGCGCCGTTGAGTCGATAGTGCGCGAATATGCCGCCATCGACGAATTCCAGATTTACATCTGGCGCAAAGATACGCTCACAGACGAGATCACCATCAAAGTCGAGATCAAGCCTGGCTTCGAGTCACAATGGGAAACCATGCAGCGCGACCTGGCGAAAGACCTGGCCAACGCCCACGAGGGCCTGCGCTTCAACATCGAACGTGTCGACTACGGCGTCCTGCCACACTTCGAACTGAAGGCGAAACGCCTGGTGGATGCCCGTCCCGTCGCCCAATATAATCAGTAAGAGGAGCAAAAACGATGACTACAAGCACTACCGATCTCCTTGGCAAGCCGCTTACCGAACAGGAGCAAGAACTGCTCAACGTCTACAATGCATTGAAGAAACTGGCCGCGCAGGATGACCTTCCGCCCTGTGTGGCCCGCAATGTGCGCCAGGCTCTGGCCTCGATGTGGCAGGCCACCAATGACCTGGACTTGCAGTTTGAGCAGTTGTATGAATATGGCGTGTAGGATTTCTTAATGCAAGAGCAGGCCTGCTCTTGCATTAAACGTTTGGTGTGAAATAGAAAGGACTTGAAAGAAGGGTATCCTGTATCCTACAGTGAGCTTGTCTAACCAATCCACAAGGAAAAGGAGCTCGCTGATGGACCAAGATACCTTTCTGACTACACTGTACGTGATGATCG
>DATGLD010000007.1:0-2134 GCA_035294305.1 Ktedonobacteraceae bacterium
GCAACCTCGCAGCAGTGACGATTCCCCTGCCCGCGACGCGCTTCTATGGCAACCGGGAGAAGCTTGAGGCGGCCCTCCTGCGCACCTGCGAGCGCATCCAACGGCGATTGGGAACAGGATAACAAAAATGTGCGCGCCATCGCGGATGGCGCGCACATTTTTGTTATCCTGGCTCTCATTATTATTGATACTGGGTGCTGCTGGCGCACGGCCCATCGGTCGAGATGTACATGCTCGACCAGTCGAACTCCGAGATGCTGTACTGACCGAAGGGATCGTGGGGCCAGCCGACCACGCATGGCTTCACAGCATAGACGGCCTCGCCCTGATAGATGGGAAGCCAGGCCACATCGTTGACCACCTGCTGCTCCGCCTCGTCATAGAGCTTCATGCGCTCGGCATCGTTTCCCACCGTGGCATCAGCCTGAACCATGAGCTGCTGCGCGTGCTGCTGCTGTGCGGCATCGGAGGCGTGGTTCTGACCGAAGTTATAGAAGTTGCCATACGCATTGTTGTTAAACTGCAAGGTCATCCAGGGCTGGGGATCAGGAGAGGCATTCCAGCCGATGCCCGCTGCCAGCACCTGCGTGCTGCCAATCGGCGTGATATCATTGAGCAACTGGTTGAAGTCCATATCTCGCATCTTGACGTTGATGCCCAGCACGTTCTGCCACATCTGCTGCAGTGCATCAAACAGATTCTTCGCATCTTGCGAACCTCCAGAGGAAACCTCGAAGGAGATCGTCGGCATTGTGGCGCGCGTCATCCCTTCCTCCTGCAAACCCTCCTCGAACAGCTTCTTTGCCAGCGCCGGATCGCCCGCTGTGCTCTTTACGCCGGCCGGCCCGGTGAGATCGGGGTTGTAGCCCATCACTCCCTTGACAATAATATGGTTCGTCGGAATTACGGTACCCTTGAAGACGCTGCTGGCGATCAGGTCCTTGTTGATAGCCAGCGCGAACGCCTGGCGGATCTTGATGTTATCGAATGGCTTATCCAGGAAGTTCATCGACAGGTACCAGCTATTGAGCTGCGGGTCCATACGTAACTGATTTTTGGGCAACGCCTTCGCCCCGGCCAGTTGCTGCGTTGGTACAAACGCGAAATCCACGCGGTTCACCTGGTAGTCCTTGTAGGTGGTGTCAGAGCTTGCATAGAGCGGCATGACTACCTTGCGGAACTGCGGCTTCTTGCCGAAGTAGTAGGGATTGGGCACGAATGTCAGGTTGCGTCCATGCGTGTAGCTCTGCAACATCCACGGTCCGGCAGTGCCACCCTTGTTGCCAGCGAGGTGAGTGGGCCACTTCTCACCGTACTTCTCCGCGAAGCTCTTTTCAAAGACCACCGCATTCTGTGAGGTGAGCGCATCGAGGAAATAGGCAGCTTTCGTGCTGGTAATAATGACGAGAGTTTGCGGATCGGGCGTCAACAGGCTGTCGCCTATAATGGTCTTGAGCTTGCCTGAATTCAGCTTGACGGCATCTTTGATGGGCGCCAGCGAAGTGCTCGCAAGCGGGGACCTGGTGGCCGGCTGCAACGCGCGATCAATGCTGAAAGCCACATCGCTCGAAGTCACGGGACTGCCGTCACTAAATTTGAGATTCGGGCGCAGGTGGAAGGTCCAGGTCAGACCATCGGGACTGGTCGAGTAGGACTGCGCCAGGTCGGGGACAATCGTTCCCTTGTCATTATAGGCGACGAGATTGTTGAACATCATACTGATCGCCTGGCCGGAGTATACATCTTGCTCAAAATTTGGATCGAGCGTCTGAATATCCTGCACACCTGCGATGGGCCAGACCAGGATCTGCTGTTTATCCGGCGCTTTGGCCGCTGCCTGCGTGGTCACACTGCTGCTCGCGCCACTGCTCCCACATGCGGCAAGCAGCAGAGCGAACATCATTAGCGCGGGCAGCAGGGCTTTCCCGGCAAATTTTGTGCCTGAATTCATGGAAAAGATCTCCTTGAAGAAACTAGTGAGGTCGCACCCTACATATTCTTACGTCGCAAGATACGCTTTCCTCTCAGGCCAGCTATAGCGCGCGCTCGCGCCTGCGACGAAGCCAGCTATCAGATACACCCCTCAATGTTCATAAAGCGAAAAGATTAAGAAAATTCAATCTCTTTCCAACAG
>DATGLD010000008.1:0-265571 GCA_035294305.1 Ktedonobacteraceae bacterium
TTTCAAGCCCGTCTGGCAGCCAAAGTGGCCTTGCATAACTTTTGTATCTGGCTCAACCTGCGGCTTGGGCGCGATCCGTTGGCCTTTGCCGATTTGCTCGACTGGTAAAGTCGTCATCTCAATTCACACCAAACGTTTAAGTGATGACCGCTACGAAAAAGGTAATAGATCTATTCTACCATGTAAGGGCATACCCTTGAGGTCGCCCGTCGCGCACTCCCATTACCGGCATGCAGTGTTTGCCCGCTTATGGACGCCGCCACCTACGGTTATCGCGCCAGATGAACTCATCTGCCACCTGCGGACCCCACGAGCCAGATTCATAGGTTGCAATCGTCTCTCGTGGCTCATTTTTCCACTCGTCCAAAATGCCCTGGATGAACGCCCATGCCGCCTCTACCTCGTCACGGCGCGTAAAGAGCGTTGAATCACCCAGCATGCAGTCAAGCAAGAGTCGCTCGTAGGCCTCGGGCTGTTCCCTAAAAAACGAGGACCCATAGAAAAAGTCCATGTTGACGGAGCGAATCTGCATCTCGGTGCCCGGCACCTTCGCACCGAACTTTAGCGAAATGCCCTCATCCGGTTGAATGCGCAGCGTCAGGACATTTGGCTCAACCTGCCCATGTGCCTCGCTGCGTTTGAACAGCATCAACGGCGCCTGCTTGAACTGGATCGCAATTTCGCTCACACGTTTGGGCAGGTGTTTGCCGGTGCGCAGGTAAAACGGCACTCCTGCCCAGCGCCAGCTATCGATGAACACCTTCAGGGCTACATATGTTTCTGTCGTCGATGTTGGCGAAACGCCCGGCTCCTCTGTGTAGCCTGGCACCTGGCGGCCGCCCACCCAGCCGGAACCGTACTGCGCGCGTATCGTGTGCGTCAGCACATCCTGCCCGGTCAGTGGTTGCAACGCGTGCAGCACCTTCACCTTTTCATCGCGCACCGCATTGGCGTCGAAAGCAATTGGCGGCTCCATTGCTACCAACGTCAGCAGTTGCAGCACGTGATTCTGCACCATATCGCGAATCGCCCCAGACTCTTCATAGTACGCGCCTCGCCCCTCCAGGCCGATATTCTCCGCCACTGTGATCTGCACATGATCAACATAGCGCCGGTTCCACACCGGTTCAAAAATCCCGTTCGCCAGGCGAAATACCAGGATATTCTGCACCGTCTCCTTACCCAGGTAATGATCGATGCGGTACACCTGCTCCTCGCGAAATACTTTCGCCACCTGCCGGTTCAGCTCGCGTGCCGAGACCAGGTCGTGTCCAAACGGTTTCTCGATAATGATACGTGTCCATCCCTTACGACTCTTATTCAGACCCGCGGCTCCCAGATTCTGGATGATTTCCGGATACTGGCTTGGCGGCGTCGATAGGTAAAAGATGCGATTGCCGCCGGTACCTCGCTCGTGATCAAGCGCATTGAGCAGCGTGTTCAGTTTCTCGTAACCGGCCGGGCTATGAAAATCCGATTGCAAATAATGGATACCCGACGCGAAACTCTCCCAGATCTGGGGGTTTACTGGCTTCTGCCGTGAATATTGATTAATTGATTCCAGCGCCTGCTCGCGAAACTGTTCATCTGTGTACGGGCGGCGCGCGAACCCAACCACCGAAAAACCCGCCGGCAGCGGCGTCTCAAGCGCCAGATTATACAGCGCCGGCAATAATTTCCGGTGCGTCAGGTCGCCAGTGGCCCCGAATATGACCATCACGCACGGCTCAGGACTATGTTTTATGCGTAGTCCCTCTCTCAGAGGGTTAGGAGCCTCCACTACACTCCGTTGAGGCATTCTTCATACTCTCCTTATTTCTCATTGGCTGTTCAGGGCAGCCGCCAGCCGGTATGCCGGCGATCACCCTTGCCCCCCCATTGCGTGGTATTCTGTAGGGACAGGCACAAAGCCTGTCCTTGCCGCGATGCGATCATCGCTCCCAGTCTACCTGTTGTCCTGTCTGATGCATTTGCGCCTGACTTTTCGGGTTTGGCAGGCGGGCGACCACAAGGGCGCGCCACGTCATGCCGATGAGGAAGCGGCAGCAGGCAGTTCCTTTCCCGGTTGGGGGATTGAAACTACCCAACCTGCTGCGCGATTGCCTGCCGTTTCCCCTCGATGCCCTGGAAAAGTTCATGGAACGAATCGGCGAACTTTTGCACGCCCTCGTCCAGTAACTGCTGCATCACCTGGTCGTAGTGGATACCCACCCGCTCCAAAGCATCGAGTTCGGCCCTTGCCTGCGCAACGTCCTTATCTACCGTGCGACTGACCCTGCCATGGTCGCGGAAATTCTCAATCGTCTCCAGGGGCATCGTATCCACTGTATCGGGCCCGATCAATTCCTCCGCGTACAGCACATCACGATAGGCAGGATTTTTCGTGCTCGTGCTGGCCCAAAGAACGCGCTGCAGGTGGGCCCCGGCATGTTTCAGTGACTCAAAGCGCGGCGAACCGAAAATCTGTCGAAACTCCTGGTAGACCAGCTTCGCGTTAGCAATCGCCGCTTTTCCCTCCAGCGCCCTCAGCTTCTGCTGCTCGCCGCTTTCACTCGTCGCCTTGATCTTCTCCTCCAGCAGCTTATCCACCAGCGTATCCACGCGGCTCACGAAGAAACTGGCAACCGAGGCAATATGGCTGATATCCTGGCCGGAAGCATTGCGGTCCTCCAGCGCCGAAATGTAGGCGTCGGCCACCTGGCGATAACTGTCGAGTGAGAAGATCAGCGTAATATTCACGTTGATCCCCTCCGCCAGTGCCTGCCGCACTGCGGGAATGCCCTCCGGCGTCGCCGGTATCTTGATCATCAGATTCGGACGATCCACCATCTTCCAAAAGCGGCGTACCTCCGAAAGCGTGCCCTCAGTATTATGCGCCAGATCAGGCGAGACCTCCAGGCTCACAAAACCATCTTGCCGGTTTGCCTTCTCATAAATCGGCCGCAGCATATCTGCCACCGTCTGAATATCGCGTATCACCAGCGCTTCGTAGATTTCGTTCGTACTCTTGCCCGCCTTAATCAGTTCTGTCATCTGCTCGTCATAGGCATGGCCATGGCTGATCGACTTTTGAAAAATCGTCGGGTTGGCCGTCACTCCGCAGATGCCATCCTCGTCCAGCAGGCGTTGGAACTGACCCGAAGTCAGTTGTTCGCGATCAATATTGTCATACCACGGACTTTGTCCCAGCTCCTTCAATTGCAATAACGGGTTCTGTGTCATTTCCTCATAACTCCTTTGATTGGTGCAATTCTCTCGAAAACTTCTTGCATATTCGTCCCTTTCATCATAGCACGTAACAGGTTGCGCTTCAAATACAAGCGTGCGATGGGCGCTCATAAGGGTACGCTCCTACGAGTAAACGCCGTGTTCTCGCAGGAGCGTACTACGTGCTGAATCGGCCCGCCCTCTATAGTGATTGCCCGCCACCCTTCTCATTTGCTGGCTCATTGCCCCTGTGCCTTTTTCTGCAACTCATATAACTTCCCAATCGCCTCAATTGGTGTCAGCTCATCGATTACCAGAGACTTCAACTCCTCGACTACAGGATGTTGTTCCGCCGCGAACAGCGTCATCTGCATCGCCATGGGGGTCGGTAAATCTTTCATCGCCTTACGCCGCGCCTTCGCCTCTCCCTTGCGTTCTAGCTCTTCCAGTATCTCTTCCGCGCGATGGATCACCGGGCGTGGAATGCCTGCCAGTTGTGCCACATGTACCCCGTAGCTCTTATCCGCGCCCCCTGGCACAATCTTGTGCAGGAACACCACGTGTCCCTCTTCCTCTGTAACTGCCACATTCAAGCAGCGTACGCGCGGCAGCATCCTCGCCACCTCCACCAGTTCATGGTAGTGCGTGGCAAACAGCGTGCGCGCTCCGCACCTGCGATTATTATGCAGGTATTCAACCACCGCGCGCGCAATCGCCAGTCCATCATACGTGCTCGTCCCGCGCCCGATCTCATCAAGAATGACCAGGCTGCGCGGCGTCGCGTGATGCAAAATATTGGCAGTCTCCACCATCTCAACCATAAATGTGCTCTGCCCCGTCGCCAGGTCATCCTGCGCCCCGATGCGCGTGAAAATGCGATCAACAATGCCAATCGTCGCTGCCTCGGCCGGTACATAACTGCCAATCTGTGCCATCAAGGTAATCAGCGCCACCTGGCGCAAATACGTCGACTTGCCTGCCATATTCGGACCGGTAATAATCAAAATTTGCGCGTGGGTGTTAGCCAGCTCAACATCGTTGGGAATGAACGGCGTCTCACTCTGCGCCTGCTCGATTACCGGATGGCGTCCGGCAACGATATGAATGGTATCGCCATCGTTCAACTGGGGCCGGCAATAATTGTAGCGACCCGCCACCTCCGCCAGACCCAGGTATACATCGATCTCCGCCAGCGTATGCGCCGTCGCCAGGATACGTTGTGCCTGTCCCCCGATATCGGCCCGCAATTGGGCAAACAACTCGCTCTCCAAGTTATTCATGCGCTCCTGCGCGTTCAGCACCAGCGTCTCGTACTCTTTCAGATCAGAGGTGATGTAGCGCTCGCCTGAGGAAAGCGTTTGCTTGCGTACATAGTCAGGAGGAACGCGGTTCAGATTAGAGTTCGTCACCTCGATGAAATAGCCAAAAACCTTCGTATAGCCGACTTTGAGATTCGCAATCCCCGTGCGGCGCCGCTCCCGCTGCTCCAACTCAGCGATCCATTGCCGCCCATCCTGCGAGGCATGCCGGATCTTGTCCAGTTCTTCATTGTAGCCGGCCCGGATAACCCCGCCCTCGGCGGCGCTCAATGGGGGCTCCTCCACAATCGCGCGCTCGATCAGCGCAATCGTATCTTCATTATCCGCCAGCCCCTCGATCAACCGGGCTACCGACGGCATCCCCTGAGCCGCTTCGCCGGCCAGACTTGCCCGCACCTGCGCTGCCGCTCGTAGGCCTGCTGCAAGTGCCACCAGGTCGCGCGGCGTCGCGATACGCTGCCGCACACGGTTGATGAGACGTTCGATATCGCCCGCCTTCTTTAATCCCTCCGCCAGCCGTGCCTGGAT
Source organism: Ktedonobacteraceae bacterium (assembly GCA_035294305.1). Lineage (GTDB taxonomy): Bacteria > Chloroflexota > Ktedonobacteria > Ktedonobacterales > Ktedonobacteraceae > DASRBN01. The sequence goes on from DATGLD010000008.1 coordinate 5,055, forward strand.
CAGTGTATTGTTCAGCAGTTCGCCGATGATTTGCTGCCTATGTTGCAAAATCTCGATGTTCAGCAACGGCTGTCCAATCCAGCGCCTTAGTAGGCGTCCACCCATCGGACTGCGCGTCTTGTCCAGCACCCATAATAAAGAACCTTTCACCGAGCCGCTGCGCCCACTCTCGAAAAGTTCAAGATTGCGCCGCGTGTGGGCATCCAGCGTCATAAACTCCGAGACAAAATACGTTTCCAGCGAGGTCAGTTGGCGCAGCAACACTTTCTGCGTCTCCTGCAGGTACGCCAGCACCGCGCCTGCTGCTCGTATTGCCAGCGGCAGGTGCGCGCAGCCAAAACCCTCCAGCGAGGCCACCTCGAAATGCGCTAACAGGCGGTGCCGGGCATCATCCTCCGTAAAATAGCGCGCATCATATGGCGTTACATGACCGGCCACCCCCTTTAAGAGCCTTGCCAATGGCGCATAGTCATCCTCCTCGTCCTCGTCCGCATCTTCATCGATCCCAATGCCCCGGCTCTTTCCCTTGTCAAACGCGCCTGCACTATCCTCAAGCGCCTGTTCCTCTCCGGGCGCTTGTTCTCCATCCTGCCCATACGTTTTCCGCGTTGCTGCCAGCGCTGCCTTGACATCCGCGTGTGGATCCCCGTTGCTGCCCACCCGCGTCACCGCCTTCTCACTCATCACTGTTGCCAGCCAGCGCCGTTTGCGACTCTGCGCTCCCTGACGACTATAGCGCGCCTCCACGATGACCTCCGCCGGCCCCACGCGCGCAATTTCCTGTTGCAGCGCCAGTTCCGGTTCAGGCGTGCTAAACTGCGTTGCCGCGAACTCACCCGTTGTGATATCCACATACGCAATTCCCACTGCCTCGCGCCCCACTACCACTCCCGCCAGGAAATTATTGCGTTTTGCCGCCAGCATCGCCGGGTCAATCACTGTACCCGGTGTCACAATCCGTATCACCTCGCGCTCAACCAGCCCCTTAGAAAGTGCCGGATCGCTCGTCTGCTCGCACACCGCCACTCGATAGCCCTTGCTCACCAGGCGCGCGATGTAACCATCCGCCGCGTGATGGGGAATGCCAGCCATGGGAGAGTACTCGCCGCGTCCAAAATCGCGCCTGGTCAGCGCAAGCTCCAACTCGCGCGCCACAATCTCCGCGTCATCGTCAAACATTTCATAAAAATCGCCCATGCGAAAGAAGAGAATGGCATCTGGATTCTGGCGCTTAATCTGTAAATACTGCGCCCGTACAGGGCTATGCTGCTGCGGGTGCTCCTTCAGATACTCTTCGAATAACACGTCTTCTTTTTCCTCACCTTCCCCAGATCTTCGCCAGCAGGCGCCAGATGAAATGAGACCTGGGCTTAGGTTCGTCCTCCTGCGCTTCTACCGGCCCCTCAATTGTTGTGGCTTCCGGTGGTTTCTGCCATTCCCATTGGGACGCTGGCATGCTCATGGCCGCCGCAGGTTCTTCTCTTCCCGCAACATCTCCTGTAACAAGGGTATCTACCGGCCCGGAAGATTCCTCCTGGTACTCAGGCCGTTCAGGAGCGTGAGATTCGTCATCTCCCTCCTCTACGACCGCGACCTCAGCGGGAGTGGAGTATTCTCGAATCTCTGCTTCTCGAACATTAGGGCGTGTGACTTCTTCAGCAGAAAGCGGGTCTGTGACAGTAGGGAATTCTTGTATGAGAGGCTCTCCGCCCTCCTCACGCCTATCTTCGATACTGATCGTTTCTTCGTCATGTGCGAATTCTTGCAAAGCGGGTTCTTTGCTCTCCGTGTTGGTATGTTCGCTGGAGAGCATTTCCTGCACAGGCGCAAATTCCTGGAGAGCAGGCTGCTCCTCGCCAGGCGTTGAAAGATCCTCCTCGCCAGGCGCAGTTTCAAGCACAATATATTCCTGCATATCCGGCTCTTCAGCCCTTGTAAGGCCGTATCCTTGAGGTCGCCCACCCATCCCTTCTCCTGATGGTTGCTCTTCCACCCCGCTTTCGCTATCCAGCGTTTCGTCAGCCTCTTCAGTATTTGCATCGCCGGAACCCACTTGTTCTACCTGTTCAGGTTCAATATGTTCAGCAGCTAGCGTTTGTAATTGAGCAGGTGTAATGGCGGGTCGTTTCTGCGTGATATCGAGCAATGGATCCGCGTATTCCGCTTCTTCTCCATCTCCAGCTAGTTTCGCCAGTAGAAGTTCCTCCGCGATCTCTTCTTCATTCGACGGCAATGGCGAGGTGGTCTTCGCGCTCGCAGTCTCGGCCTCCGGTTCTTGTAGTAGCGAATCGAGCCAATCGTATGCACCCTCCAGCGCGTGTCTGCACCAGTGCTCATAATCGTCGCTCATAAAGTTTTCCAACTGCTCGCAATAATCCAGGCGTTGCATCGTCACATCCAGCCAGGCCTCGCCGCGTTCCAGCATGCGGTCAAGCAGGTCATCATCCGAAACGCCGTTCGCCTGCAGTCGTGCCAGCGCCGCCAGAGCCACAACCGATGGCCGGGCCTGCTGCAGCAATGTGGCATTTACCTCGATCTGCCGCTGTTTCTCAGCAATCGCCTTGCGCAATTCCAGCGCCTGATGGCGCTGTGCCCACTGTGAATAGCTCGCGTAGAACTCCTCGACATCTTCGCGCCTCAGTCTCGCGTAAATTTCATCGAGTTCTTTCTGCTCTATCCCACCTGTCGCGTTCTCATTCATCTCCGGCGCCCTCCTCAGATGTGACAGAATCTTCCTCCTGCGTGGCTTGCGCGGCTAATTGCTTCCGCCGCTCTATCCAGCGGCGTACCAGTTCATCCGTCCGCAGGCTCTCCGAATCGTCGAAAGCAACTGTATTAGCGGCCTTCTTACGTAGCCACCATGGAACCTCCTGCTGTGGGTCAGTCTGCGCGTGTTGGTCGAAAAAGACCTGCATATCTTGAGGCAGTAAGACTATCTCCGTATCAGGTGTTGTTGCCCTCGCCTGTCGCTCCCTTACATGCGTCCCCTCCACAGCCTCCGCCGGCCCAAATTGAGGCAGCCGCCCCTGGCTTATAACTGGTGTGGCAAGAATCTCCCCATTTTGTGTTTGCCTGCCCTTGCCGCTCGCGTCTTCCCCGGAACCAACCCCATCAACGCGCCCATGCTCGTCAGCTGGCCCCCTGGCAGGCGTAAGAATATCATGGGCGGACCCATTTCTGGCCGCTCCAGCTTGCTCGGGGAATGTAGAGGGAGGTCCTTTCGTACCCAATTCCAGCAAACGTATCACCGTATTGTGCGTTGAAATCGCCGGAAACTGGCGCGGCATCTCGCCATTGATAGCCGATTCCAAGCCTGGCGCATTGTCACCTATCGACTCCTGCAAGTGGGCCAGTTCCGCCTCGAGTCTCGCTAATTCAGCTCTCAGTTGCCGGTCAATTTCCTGGTAGTGCAGCCATTGCTGGTATTGCCCCATGCTCTATCACACTCATCCTTCCTGCTCCTTCGCGGTCGTGTCCGAGATGCGTAGTAAAATGCCGATAATGATGTAGTTCGCGATAATTGAGCTTCCACCATAGCTTACGAATGGCAGCGGCAGGCCCGTCAGCGGCAGCAATTTCATGTTGCCCGCAATGATTACTACCGTTTGTACCGCGAAGATAGAAGTCAACCCTGCCGCAAGCAGTTGCGAGAATGTATCGTTCGCCTCCATCGCGATGCGGAAGCCCCGGTACAAAATCAGCAGGTAGATGCCGATGATGGCAAACAGCCCGGCCAGCCCATATTCCTCGCCGAATGCTGTGAAGATCATATCCGATTGCACTACAGGGACCAGCACCGGATGCCCCAGCCCGAAACCAGCTCCCAGAATCCCCCCACTCGATAGCGCAATAATTCCCTGCACAATTTGTGCCGCGCTCCCACGCGCAAATTCCTGCGTCGCCTGCGACCAGTTTTGCCAGTTGACAGGGTCAATCGCCACGGCCGCGAAGCGCAGCCGCACATAGCTGAATAGCGCGTAGCCGATCAGCCCTAATACCAGGAAAATTCCCAGGCTCACTACCACCCACGATAATTTGTTGGTGCCCAGGTAGATCATACACAGGAAAATACCATAAATGAGCAGCGCCAGGCCTAGCTCGCGAATGCCTAAAAACAGCAACAGGGCGATGCCGAGCATCAATGCTAACGGGCCAAGCTGGCGCAACGGGGGCAAATGCAATGGGCCGATCTTCAGATTCCCTCGCGCCAGCACATCCTGGTTCTCACTCAGATACGCCGCGAAAAATATTACAATAAAGATCTTCAGCAGTTCAGAGGGTTGCAAATTAAACGGCCCGAAGTTCAGCTGGTCGTGTGTCGGGCTATCCAGGTTCTTTACCCGCAGCGCGTTCACCAGTGTAGCCGCCACCAGCGCGATCCCCAACGCGGCCCAGGTATACTTAAAGCGTTCGAGCCAGTGCATATTGCGCAAAATCGCCAGCGTTCCTACGCATACGACCAGCCCCAACAGCACCCATAACAACTGCCGCGTGCCTAATGTGGGATCCCCAATCGTCGGCGAATCGCCTAATCGTGTCACCATCAGCACTCCCAACCCGCTCAGGAGGCCTGCCAGCGGCAGCAGCATCTGATCAGCGCGTGGAAAAGTGAAGCTCAAAAGAATATTCACTATCAGCAGTAGCGCAATCAGACCCAGGATCGGGAACAATTGGGAAACCGTCGGCAGAATATCTCTGGTGAAAGGAATTGGCTGCGGGCTTGCGCTGATCTTCTGCTCATAGAACTGCGCCAGTGGCAACTGGATGATTTCCAATAGCAAAATCATAAAAGGAATAATGAATAACCCCAGCTCTTTCCACCGGTAGCGTCTTACCCTACTCCCTATACCCGAAGATTGACCAATACTCGCCATATGTATATCCTCTATAGGGACAGAGCCTGGTGCCTGTCCTCCACCAAAATTTCACCCTTGTAGTCGCCCTGGTCCCGGCCCTCGACGATCCTTCTACCCTGGCAACACATATTTTATGGCGCCAGTTTGAAACGAATAAAACCGATCTGCACGACATCACCAGCCTTGGCCGGCAGAGCCTCGCGCGCCGGCGCATTATTCAGGTAGGTTCCATTCGTGCTGCCAGCATCCTCAATGTACCATACGTTATTATACTGCCACATCCGCGCATGCTCGCTCGATATGAAATTGTAGGGTAGCACAACTGTATTCGTCGGCCCGCGCCCAATGGTCGTTTGAGGATGAAGCGCGAACGTCGTGCCTGGCGAGAGATTACTTGGCCCGCTGTCGATGACAATCAGGTGACCCGCCACCGGCGCCGGTTTGCCTATCATCTCCCCTTTTTTCTCCGCTCTGCGCAAATCACGAGTAATAACAATCACTACCTGCATCAAAAAGAGGTAGAGTAATACAATAAACAGCAAGCGCAAGATCAATAAAAAGACATCCAGTGTCATCTGCTTTTCTCTTTATCTTACCTTCTCTCGAAAATAAATTCGTAACTCCCGATTTTGAAGTGGTCTCCGTTGTGTAAGGTATGCTGGCGCAGGTGTGGGGTGCCGTTGATGGTAATGCCGTTGGTACTACCAAGATCAAAGATGACAAATTGCCCGTTGGGTGAATATTTGATTTGTGCATGGTAGCGCGAAACCCGTTTATCTTCTACAATGATATCGTTGGTGAGTTGGCGCCCAATATTAATGACCGGCTTTTCTATCACGTAGACTCTTGGGGCGGCCGCGGCATTTTGAATGGAATCCACTAAACGGATGCTCAGCCAGGCCTGCGGGAGAGCGGCAACGGGGCGCGCCGGAAACGCTGGAGCCGGTGGACTGCCTTGCGGGTTTGGCACCCCGCCCTGAATGCCTGATACCCCGGCTGCCCCTGCGACTCCCATGGGGAAACCGGGTGAATTAATCGATGAGCTGGATAATCCCGGTACTGGCTGTCCCTGGGCCAGTTGGCTGCGCAGTTGTGCCAGTTGCTCCGCGCTCAGGGCCTGTGTAGCCATACTGCCTGCCTCGCCGCTTGCGATTTCGATCTGGACGTTTCCATCGCGAACTTTGCTCTCGCCATGCAGCCGTAGAACAGGCACTTCCCGCAGGATGTAATGATGATGCTTCGCGTGTTGCACCAGCTCTTCCTGCCAGTCTTGCTTCAAAAAATTTTCATTAGGAAGAAATCGCTGGTGATCCTTCACGCTGAATGTTATATCGTAGATATGCGGGGCTAGCCGCTTGCCCTCGCCGAGCAGCTGCACATTGTCGTCCATGGCCTGTTTCAGCTTTTGAAGCACTTCGGCCGGCTCTAATGTCGATGGCAGAAATGAAAACGGCCATTGCAAAATGTGCCCGATCCAATCTTCAAATTTTAAGAGCCTGTTCCGGCCTGCCATCGTCCTGCTCAGCCTTCCTTACATGAGTTTTCATTCAACTCTGCGAACTCATTCTGCATCAGTTTGTAAAATCTGTCGCACTCGCTGCACATCAGCCGCCATTTGCGCTTTCAATACCTCGATAGTGGCGAAATGCTCCTCGTCTCGCAAACGCGCAATAAAATCTAAAGCAATGGTCTGACCGTAAAGATCAAGATCAGCATCTAATAAATACGCTTCGACCAGGCGCGTCTTTCCATCGAACATTGGCCGCACCCCGACACTGGCTGCACTCTTGTATTCCTGCCGGTACAGCATGCGTAAAAATGCTGCACCTTGAGCCGTAATCCTACTCGTCGCTTCACTATCATTATAGACGGGAATAGCCTCTGTTTTGTCACTTTGCCCCACCGTAGCGGGGTTATCGCCTGCACGCTTGCCTACGCCGGCCCGCGCAGCATAAATGCCGTTCGCCGGTAGGAGTTTATGGGGATCGGTTGCCAGGTTCGCGGTAGGATATCCCAGTTGCCTGCCGCGTTGGTCGCCTTTCACAACCGTGCCGCTTACTATAAACGGATGACCCAGTAGCTCGTTCGCCTCCTCTAATTTCCCCTCAACGAGAAGCGTGCGAATGCGAGTGCTGCTGATACGTGCCCGCTCGGCCTGCTCCAGCATTACCGGCTCTACCAAAATATCATGTTCTTTTCCATAGGCTTGCAAGAACGCAATATTGCCCATCCTGTTATGCCCAAGGCTAAAATCTTCCCCCACAACCATGGCCCGCAGCGAGAAACGCTCGCGCAGCTTATCCAAAAATTCGGCTGCGCTCAGTACCGCAACTTCCGGCGTAAAGTGAATAACGATGCTATCGCCGATACCTCCATAATACTTTGCCAGCGCCAGCTTCTCTTCTAAAGTTGTCAAGTATTCTAAATATTTTTCTGGACGTACTACCAGCAGAGTATGCGGCGTGAAAGTAACAAGGACAGGCTTACAGTGTAACGCGCGCGCCAGTGCCTGTAATTCGCGCATCAGCCGTTGGTGCCCACGATGGACACCATCAAAATTGCCGATGGTAATAGCAATCGGTTCTTTATCTGTCAGCGTTGTTGCGAATTCCATGATCTCCATATTCCCGCCAGGTTGGTCGGCCCTACCTTTTCATAGATTAACATACAAGACATTTTATGGCAACGTTTCATGACCCCGTGAACACCTTGCGGGGTTTCCAGATTGCTTGTGCTCCATCCCATTCCGCGATAGCCACAAAACGCCCATCCTCACTATACACACGCGCAATACCGGCCGTTGGCGATATGTTTTCTTCTCGGAAGTACCTGAAAGCATTGCCATGCAGCACCCGCTCGACCATAGCAATATCAAGGACCAGGGCCGGATGGCCCTCAAGCGCCTTATCAATAGGATACAGATAATGTAGGGGTGACCCTGGTGGTCGCCCGCCCTGTATGTCACGTCCTGGATCAATCTCCACTCGACGGTCGCCTGCCCCCGCCTCCATGACAGTACGAAGCTGTTCCAGCGTAACGCTTTCTGAGAGCAGAAATGGTCCACTGCGCGTGCGTTTGAGTGCAGCAAGATAGGCACCGCATCCCAGGTATTCGCCGAGGTCGTAAGCCAGCGAGCGAATATAAGTTCCCTTACTGCATTCAACGACCAGCGTCACAGATGGAAGAGTGCATTCAACCACCTCGAGTTTGTGGATAACAATCGGGCGCGGCGCCAGCTCGACCTCCTCGCCTGCCCGGACGCGTTTGTAGGCCGGTTGCCCCTGTAGTTTAATGGCCGAGTAACGCGGTGGTATTTGCAACTGCGGTCCCACGAAATGCTCCAGCGCCTCTTCAACCCTGGCCTGGGAAAGATCTGCCGTACTTGCCGTGCGCAGGATGGTACCCTCTGCGTCATAGGTGTCGGTTACACTGCCAAAAATAATGGTCGCCAGGTACTCCTTGCCGCTTTCGCTGACATATTCCGCTACCCGCGTTGCCTGCCCTACGCAAATCGGTAGAACTCCGCTCGCCAGAGGATCAAGCGTACCGGCATGCCCGACGCGCTTCTCCTTGAGAAGACGGCGTATACTTGCCACCACATCGTGCGAAGTCATTCCCGCCGCTTTATTGATATTGAGAATGCCGTCCATGACAATATTAGCCCTTATTGCTCATCTCACGCATTAATTCGGCAATCACCAGCCTGGTCGTTTCCTCAATGGACATGGAAAATGTAGCCCCGGCCGCGCGCGGGTGACCACCACCCCTGCCATTGCTCACACGTTTACAGATCTCAGCGGCATTGTAAGGCGCGGCACAGCGCAGGCTGAGTCGCGTAACTCCTGGCTCTCCAAAACTTTTGAAGAAGGCTGCGACCTCTACCCCCTCAATATCGCGTAGCAAGCCGGAGATGTTATCGTCCATCTCCGGTGTAGCGCCTGCCATCTCCAGTGTCTCCCGTGTGGCCTGCGACCAGATCAGTCTTCCTCCGCAGGCCGTTTGCGCATTTGCGACCACCAGGGCTTGCAGGCGCACCTGTGGCAGCGGACGTGTCTTGTAAATGGGCTGCACCACCGTCTCCGGTATCGCTCCGGCTCGCAGCAGCAACGCCGCTACTTCCAGCGAACGTGGAGTAGTATTTGTGAATTGAAATGAACTGGTATCAGTAATGATGCCCGTCAGCAAGCACAGGGCGGCATCGCGATCCAGTGGCAACCCGGCCTGCTGCTGGAAAAGCACCACCAGCTCGGCAGTAGCAGCAGCCCTTGGGTCGATAATATTCACCTGTCCGCAGCCATCACTGCTGACATGATGGTCGATATTGAGTATGGGCACTTCACCCAGATAAGCGCGATGCCGCTCGTATAATGATCCGAAACGCACCAGTTCGCCGGCATCTAGCGCAATGACCAGGTCATAATCCTCCGTGCCCAGGTCCTGTTGCAGCAAAGTAAGGCCTGGCAAAAACGAGAGATTTTTCGGGGCAGCATCCGCGCAAGCCGCGACGGCCATTTTACCCGCTTGTCGCAGGATATGCGCCATGCCAAGGGCGGAGCCAATACAATCGCCATCAGGGCTTTCATGCGCAATGCATACAATACGCTCTGCTGGCTGTATCATCGCCATCGCCCCCTGGATGAGGGTGGGATCGAGTTGATTATGCAACTCACATGGGATATCACTCATCGTTGCTTCCATCATTCACCCGTTGGTGCTCCATCTCGCTCTCACGAATAAGCTCAAGTATGCGCGCTCCCTCTTGAATTGAGATGTCAAGCTTGAACACCAGTTCCGGCATATAGCGCAGCGTGAGGCGACTCGCAAGCTCATGGCGCAGGAAGCCGGTCGCGTGTTTCAACGCCCGGATCGTATCCTCCTGTTCATTCTCGGAGCCGAGGACGCTTACGAACACCTTGGCATGACGCAGGTCACCGCTCACCTCAACCCGCGTGATGCTCGCAAATCCCACACGCGGGTCCTTCATGCGCGTTCGTAACAGGTCGCTCAGTTCTAGCGCGATGAGCTCACCCAGTTTTTCCTGTCGATGTGGATTTGGCATACGTATCGTTCTTTCAAGTAATTCAAATTTCGGCCTTATCCGGCGCCCCGGGGCGCCGGATAAGGCCGAAATTGCAAGGTTGTTATTTATGCTCCCGGCTTCACACGCTCTTTCGCGTAGGTCTCGATAATATCGCCGATCTCGAATTCGGTGAAGTCTTCCAGTACGATACCACACTCGTAACCGCTGGCGACTTCGCGTACATCGTCTTTACCACGACGCAGCGAGGCAATTTTGCCGTCGTAGACCTTCTCATTCTTGCGCGTGATGCGTGCCTGAGAAGAGCGAACAATTTTGCCATCCAGAACGCGACAGCCCGCAATCACCAGATTCTTACCGGCTTTGAACATTTGCTGGACCTCGGCATGGCCTTCGATGACCTCCTGATAGGTCGGCTCGAGCATACCTTTCAGCGCGGCCTGGATGTCGTCCGTTAGCTTATAAATGATATTGTAATAGCGAATATCAACGCCTTCTTTTTGTGCCTGCCGTTGAGCCGCTCCATCGGCCTTCACGTTAAAGCCGATAATGATAGCTCCAGAGGCCGCTGCCAGGTGTACGTCGGTTTCGTTGATATTGCCAATTCCTTCGTGGATCAGGCGCACCTTGAGATTTTCGTCGCCGATTTTTGTCAGCGCGTTCTTGATCGCCTCGGCGGAACCCTGCACATCGCACTTCAGCACGATATTGAGTTCCTTCACCTGGCCCTCCTGCATCTGCATATAGAGGGTATCCAGGCTCACCTGCCCAAGCGGACCCGTTTCGCTGCGGCGCTGTTCCGCCGTCTGGGCCGCCATCTGTTTGGCCGTCCGTTCATCCGCTACGACCTCCAGGCGATCTCCTGCCTGTGGCACTTCCGGCAAACCCAGGATACTAACCGGCGTGCTGGGCGGCGCCTTTTGAATGCGCTTACCCCGGTCGTTGAACATCGCGCGCACCTTGCCGGCCATAGCACCTACCACAATGTTGTCGCCCATCTTCAGCGTGCCCTGCTGGATCAGCACGGTCGCGGTCGGCCCAGTATTCTTCTCCAGCTTTGCCTCGATGATTACTCCGGTTGCCGGACGATTCGGGTTAGCCCGGATATCCTGTATCTCGGCCAGTAGCAAGATCATTTCCAGCAGATCATCGATTCCCGTGCCTTTACGCGCCGAGACTGGTACGCAGATCACATCACCACCATACTCTTCAATCACGACACCGATTTCAGCCAGTTGCTGCTTGACGCGATCAGGATTGGCGTCGATTTTATCGATCTTGTTAAGCGCGATGATAATCGGCACTTTCGCGGCCCGCGCATGATCAATGGCTTCGCGTGTCTGTGGCATCACGCCGTCGTCGGCCGCCACCACAATAACTGCGATATGCGTTACCTGTGCTCCACGAGCGCGCATAGCGGTGAACGCTTCATGGCCGGGTGTATCGAGGAAGGTAATTTTCTTGCCATTGACCTCCACCTGATATGCGCCAATATGTTGCGTGATGCCGCCCGCCTCACCAGCGGCCACCTTCGTTTTACGGATAGTGTCGAGCAACGAGGTCTTGCCGTGGTCAACGTGCCCCATGATGGTAACAACAGGCGGAATGACCACCATATTGTCTTGATCGCGAGTCGCCATCATAGCCTCGTTTGCCGAAAGGCCCTTGCGAGCCCCCTGTACTGCCGGTGCAGTCGTGAGTGCGCTTTGTGTCGGCTCGAAGCCCAGATCTTGCGCCACCAGCGCGGCCTTATCATAATCGACCACCTGGTTAATACTGGCGAAGACGCTATGTTTGATCAGGTCGCGGATGACTTCATTAGGCGTCGCGTGTAGTAGATAGGCCAGGTCTTTGACGATAATCTGCGGGGGAATCGAGATTGGGCCTGTCGGTTTCTCTTTTACAGCTGCTGCCCGCCGTTCTTGCAGGCGCTGCCCATTTGTACCATTGCGACCGGCCGGGTGAGCAGTTCCTGGGCGGGCCTGGCCACCGGCCCGGTTACTGCCGGGCTGCGTGCTGCTGGGGCGATTACCACCTGGGTGTGCCGTAGTCGTCGCATGCTGCCCATGTTGAACAGGGCGTTGCTGTGTGGTACTACCAGAACGTGCCACTGCTGCTGTGGATTGGGTCGATGAACTGGTGGGATGGATGGTCCCGGTCTGGCGCTGGACGGGAGCTTGCCTCTGCGTTTGTGTTGATGCCGGATGAGCGGTGGATTGGAGGGGCGCACCCTTACGGTCTCCCTCCACTCTTTTTTCCTTATGGTCGCTCGCTGCACTTTTATGTCCGCCTGCTGCCTGTAGGTGTGCCGGTGTTGTACCGGTAGAAGAGCCACGACGCGCAGAGGACGGGCTAACTCCCGTCTTCTTGGCTTCCTGTTCCTGGCTAATGGGCGAGGCCTGCTCAGATTTTAAGCGAGTAGCTGTACGGCTGCGTGCCGGGGTTGTTTTCGCCTGCTCGTTTGCATCTGGGGATTCAGATGTGTTTCTCATGAAGATGACCCCCTTCTATATAAGGTTGCGCCACTCCTGGTGGCGCGAATCTCTCTTCACAGCCACACAAAAAGACTGTCGCCTTCATAAAGAAGGTGACAGTCCCTCGTTGGTGCAGTGCCAGGCATATATTCGTCTGCGCTCTCAGGCGTAAGGCCTGTGGCCTATGGTTTAACAGGTCATAGCTGTCGCTCCGCAAACTTTGCCAAAACTGCCCTCCAACCGGGGGGCTGTGCCTCTAACAAGAGTAGAGATATAATGACTCATAGATTTAGATTTGTTTCAAACTTCATCGGACCAGCTGGCCCGATGATAATAACATTACTTCGATTCATCTCTCATCCATCTCTCAATGGATGCAAATGATAACCGGAAAAACTAATGTATATCTCAGTATAGCGCACTACTCACCCAATTGCAAGAACAAATCAGAACCTACCCGTTATTCCGCTTTAGCCCCCTTGTTTTTAGGGTTAGCTCTCACCTTTGTTTCCGGCGCGGCAGGTTCATCTTTCGGCAGCGTCGCAATAAAGGCATCCAGACCTGCGCGGTCTTCATCGGATATCGTCATTTCAAATTCCTGCTCCAGACGCTTTTTCTTGATGGCATTTTCCCAGCAAGAAAGCCGGGCACACAGGTAGGCGCCGCGCCCAGATTTCTTGCCGGTTGCGTCTACAAACACATGTCCATCGGGTGTGCGCACGACGCGCAGCAACTCGCGTTTCGGCTTCGTTTCCCGGCAGGAGACGCAACTGCGCAAGGGAACATGTTTTGGCCGCTTCACCTGCTTATTTGCTGTCTTCGCCATATATACCTCCAGTATATTTCACCCTTACCACTTACTCATCATCATCGAGTGGCGCCGTATAACGTCCACCCCCCCGCTGCGAGTGCGAACGCCTTGAGCCGCCTTCGCGTTCACCCCGATCGTAGCGGTTTTGTGAGCGATCCCGATCTCCTCGCTCGCGCCGGCCACTATGCGTGGGCATAGGTTCGCGCCGCTCCTCAAAATGCTCTTCGTAGATCTCACCCTCGGCAGGTTTTGTGACATCCACACGCCACCCTGTCAATTTTGCCGCTAGCCGCGCATTTTGTCCATCTTTACCAATGGCCAGTGAAAGCTGCCGCTCCGGTACCGTGACCACCGCCGTATGATCAGAATCGCGCAGTTCCACCTTCAGCGGTTTCACCGGACTGAGCGAATTAGCCACGAATGTCGCGGGATCAGAACTCCACTGGATAATATCGATCTTCTCATCGTTAAGTTCATGCACGATGTTATTAATGCGCGAGCCGCGCACGCCGACACATGAACCAATCGGATCCAATCCCTCCTGGCGAGAGACTACGGCGACCTTTGAGCGGCTGCCCGGTTCGCGCGCGATGGCCTTGATCTCGACGGTTCCCTCGTAAATTTCGGGTACTTCCGACTCGAAAAGGCGGCGCACCAGATCGCGGTGCGTGCGGGAGACCATGATTTGCAGCATTCGCCCCTGGACGCGGCGTACATCATATACGTAGACGCGCAGGCGCTGCCCAACGCGGTAGCGTTCGGTTGGAACCTCCTCACCGGGAGGCATCACACCTTCCACGCGCTCGGCCTTATCGAAATCCAGCAGCCAGCCACGGGTCGAGTCTTTGCGCGTGAGGGTGCCGAGACGAATTTCGCCAATCCAGTCCTTGAGTTGATCGTAGAGGTGCTCATGTTCGGCCTCGCGAATGCGTTGTAAGATCACCTGCTTGGCCGTCTGAGCGGGAATACGCGCGAAGATGAACGATGAATCAACATCAATAGTCTGCCCAAGCGCGGCACGCGGTACCAGCCGCTGTGCCTCCGCCAGCGAGATTTCCTCGTTGGGATCACTCACCTGCGCCACAACGCGCTTCGCGGCCCAGACTCGCACCTCGCCATTTTTATCTACCTCGATGCGAATATTCTCCCCGCCGCCGAAGCTCTTGCGGTAGGCCGATAGCAGGGCAGTGGCAACAGTTTCCATCACTACCTCGCGGGGCAGTCCCTTTTCGGCAATTAATTGTGCGATAGCCGCCTGAAATTCGCTCCTCATATGCCATATCCCTCCCGCTGGTCGCCTGGTAGACACCTGAATGTCGGTTTTTCGAGTGCAAGTTCTGATGCATTCTCCTCGCCTCTATTGCTAGAGCGACGATGCCTGCACCAGTTCAACGGATAAAACGTCTCAAGCAAACAGAAAAGTGGGTTAGGGCACCCACTTTTTCAAAAAGGTTTTCCTCGATTCTCTGCGTATTATAGCATATTCTGAGTGGTAAAGCAACCTTAACATCAGGCTATCAGGCTATAAAGTCTACCAAATAAAACCACTTACTGGTGCGAATCGGGAACAGGTATTGGATTGGCTATTTCCTTCGTTAGCCTGGTTCAGAAGTTTCTCTCCATTATAAAGGATGAGATATGAAAGTAGGTCGCTTGCCCATGACTGTTTCATTTGTTCCTCGAAACCATTTCCCTACACTTCCCTCGTCCCTTATGTCATAATACATACAGACGGATAACAGCATCATCAGGCGTCCTATAATTTGAAGTCGTAGGAAAGGCAGGATTGTATACCCATGGCCGTTGCACATATCGCCGAAGACGAACAGGCAATTATCGAAGCAATACACGAGATCGCCGTGGAGCGTGTGGCTCCCCGCGCCGCCGAAATCGACCACACGGGAGAGTATCCCTGGGATATGAAAGAACTACTGGCCCAGCAGGATATCCTGGCCATGCCGTTCCCGGTCGAATATGGCGGCATCGGAGCCAGCGAACTGGCGATTTTGATGGCAATTGAAGAACTCTCCCGCTATTGCGCCACAACCGGCCTGATCCTGGCCGTGCAGCAGCTTGGCGCGCTGCCCATCATGCTGGCGGGTAATGAGGCGCAGAAGCGTAAATATCTGCCACCCCTGGCCAGCGGTGAGTGGCTTGCAGCCTTTGGGCTGACCGAATCAGGCTCCGGCTCCGATGCTGGAGCTATGCAAACGATGGCCGTGCGCAAGGGCGATAAGTATATTCTCAATGGCTCCAAACGCTTCATCACCAATGGTGGTCTTGCCCAGGTCAACTCCGTCTTCGCCATTACAGATCGTGAGAAAGATACGCGTGGCATCAGCGCCTTCATCGTGGAGAAAGACTTTCCAGGCTTTTCCGTTGGCCGCATCGAGGATAAGATGGGCATTAAGGGCTCGCAGACGGCGGAGTTGATCTTCACGGATTGCGAAGTACCCGCCGAAAATCTGCTGGGGCAGGAAGGCGATGGCTTCAAAATCGCCATGATGACGCTTGATCGCACGCGCCCCGGCATCGGTGCGCAGGCCCTCGGCATCGCTCAAGGAGCGTTGGACCTGGCCGTTTCCTATTCCAAACAGCGCATCCAGTTTGGCAAACCCATCGCGGAAAACCAGGGCATCCAGTTCATGCTGGCGGATATGGCAACGAAGGTCGAAGCCGCGCGTTTGCTGATCTATAATGTCGCGGAAATGATCGACCGCGGCGAAAAACACTTCAGCAAGTACTCCTCGATGGCCAAGATGTACGCCTCGGATATCGCCATGGAAGTGACCAACGACGCCATTCAAATCCTCGGTGGTTATGGGTATATGAAGGAATACCCGGCAGAGCGGATGATGCGCGATGCCAAAATCACCCAGATTTATGAAGGGACGAACCAGATTCAACGCCTGGTGATTGCGCGTGATTTGTTGAGGTAAGAAGAACTGTGCGTGAAATAACGATATTCAGTGGGTCTGCTCATATTGAACTGGCAAAAGAGATTTGTAAAAACCTGGATGTACCCCTTTCTCCAAGCACCATCCGGCATTTCGGCAACGATTGTCTGTATGTGCAACTGAATGCCAATTGTCGCGAGGCCGATGTTTTTCTCATTCAGCCGCTTGTTCCACCTGTGCAGGAAAACCTGGTCGAGCTGCTGTTCATGCTGGATGCGGCCAGAGGTGCCTCCGCAGCGCGTACAACAGCAGTAATTCCTTATTATGCCTATGCCCGCTCAGATAAAAAAGATGCGCCGCGCATCTCTATCGCCGGCCGCCTCGTCGCCGACCTGCTGGTAACAGCCGGAGCCAACCGCGTATTAACTATGACGCTGCACTCGCCGCAGGTGCATGGTTTCTTCAGTGTCCCCACAGATAGCCTGAACGCGCTCAATGTGCTGGCCGGATACTTTCGTGGCCGCGACCTGGCGAATACCGTCGTCGTCTCTCCTGACCTCGGACGCGCCAAAACTGCCTCGCATTTCGCGCGCATGCTCAGGCTTCCCGTGGCCGCGGGCAGCAAGGAACGTCTCAGCGATGACAAGGTTGTGGTAGAGGCCATTGTCGGCGATGTCGAGGGTAAAAATGTGATCATCATCGATGATGAGATCGCCAACGGTACCACAATCATCGAGATTTTGAGGCGCCTGCGCGAGTTCCATATCGGTCGTGTCACCGTTGTTTGCACGCATGGCCTCTTTACCGGCAACGCTATTCAAAAACTGCGCGAACAGCGGGATATCGTAGAGATTGTCACCACCAATACCGTGCCGATCCCGCCCGAAAAGCGCCTGCCCAATATGACGATACTCTCTATCGCTCCCCTGATGGCTGAGACGATACGGCGCATTCACAATGGCGAATCAGTGAGCACGCTGTTTGTAAATGCGGTGTGAATGATGACCCTACACCTCAATTTCCTTGCGTGCCTGGTGAGGCCGTCCCCTTTTCCTCGGGCGGGCGAATGTTTCTGAAGAATGCGTAATAGAGAACCGTATTGAGACCTTGCAGGGCCGCCGCGAACTCTAGAGGAAGATCAAGAGCTACCTGCTGAATGAGATATCCGGCAAATGTTGGACTGATAGATGCGGCTACCTGAGATGGTAGACTGGCGAGTCCTGCCGCGCTCGCCCGCTCTTGCGGCGAAATGATGCCCATTAAGTATGATTGTCGTACAGGGTTGGAAAGCGTGTTGGCAACCATACGTACAAGGTAGAGCGCGGCCGCTAAAAGAAATGTTGGCATGACGGCAGTAATCGCAAGCAGGATGACCGAGATTGCGCGTGTAATAACAACGGTGTTTACTGTGCCTAACCTGCGTGCAAGACGACCTGCCAGCAGGTAAGGAATGGCGGCTGCCAGGTTAATAATGAAGAATAACCCTCCCAACTGCCCAGCGTCGACTCCATAACGACGGTAGAACCAGTAGACCATGAAAGAACCTAGCATGCCGATTGCCAGTCCGTTTGTCGTGTTGGTAACCATAAAACGCCAGACGAGATTCCACGAACTGCGCGAAAGGCCAAGTACTTTTCGTCCTCCAGCATTATCCGAATTGCCTTGCAAGACCGCAACGAGGGGTTCTGCCGCGAGCTTGCTCGCTTTCGTCCGCGAATGTAAGTGCTCGCGCACCGGCAGGACGGCCACTGCCATTACGATGCCAAGCAGCACCGTGAGCAGAAAAAGTGCGCGATAACCGGTAAGCAGCGAAAAGCTCGCATCTTGCTGCAACAGGCCAGGGATATACGCGCACAGCGACCCCAGGGCTCCTCCTATCACGCCGATAAAAGAGAGGGCCCCAAATACCGTTGTACGTTGGACATCGCTGGCATGTTCAGCTATAAGCGCCTGTTCTGCTGGGTAATATGGCCCAAATGCGCCACCGCTGCCTGCACCGCCTCCACGCCCAATCGTACCTAGCGCTCCGGCTACCACCAGCACGATGAAATTACCGGAAAGTGCGAAAAATAATCCCCCGCCGGCCATCATCAACGAAATAAGAACTAATAACGTCTTGCGTCCAAACCGATCTGAAAGAAACCCCACGGCAGCCGCCAGCAGCGCACTGGTGATGGCGGCTGCTGTGAAAAGTATACCCAGTTGAATGGCATTAAAACCCAGTTTGGCCAGGTAGAGCGGCACAATAATTGCAAGATATCCCTGCGCCAGGCTGCGTAGCCCTCGCCCACTGAAAAGTAGCGTGAGATCACGATCAAGCCATTGAGGGCCTCGTATGCGATGCCTTGCTTTATCCAGTTCAGGTGGTTGTTCTGTTGTAGAATCGGCTGTGACCGGGAGATTCGATTCCGTACGCATGTCTCATGAATGAATACAACATTACCGTAAACGTAAACGTTAATTATATTGTAGTCATATCCATTTCCGTAAGTCAAGAGACCGGTGCCTGCCATCCACTCATAATTCTTGCAGCGGGCCTCCGGCCCGTCAGGACGGGAGGGGAAGCAAGCGGGGACACCCCGCACCCCGGCAGGGGTGAAACCCCTGCACCCCGAGTTATGAGTGGATGTCAGACCGGTGCGCCTTTCTACCGGCTGCCGGGTGCTACCACTAGGGGCGGGGGAACTTGCTCCGCCCTCTCGCCGGCTCGCCTAACACCTTTCCAATCTGGATTGCTGCGGATGGGCTAGGGACCTGTTCCATCCTCTCGTCCCTTGACGGAATCGGGTTCTAGCTTAGAAAATATGGTATGATTTAAGTACAGCCAGGCTCGACAATATAGTCGGATCCTCCATTGACAGACCAGCACTCCATCCATACACTTCAAACCAGGCAGTCCTTTTTGCCGTCGTGTATCCGTTAGGCGGGACATATCCATGTGCTCTCCGGTATCAGTAACGCTTATGTTCCAGCTTTGAGGGATATTTTTGCAGGCAGCCGTTGTTTATTTCTTTGAGCCAAAGGAGAAACAATGATGAAGAAACTCCTCGTTCTCACAGCATCCATTTCACTGGTAGTTGGTGTCATCGTAGGTATGTTCTTGAGCTTGCGCACCGGCTCGACAGCCAGCGCTAATAGCGGGCAAACGATCCATGTTGTCGAGCATGCCATCACCGATACTGTGCAACACTTTCATCCACCCCATGACTCGCTCGGTGACGTGTTAGCCTTCCACAATCCTGTCTTCGATGCTCAGGACAAGAAACAGGTCGGCGAGGATAATGGTCAGTGCATTCGTACCGTAGTCAAGGGTAAGAAGGAATGGGAGTGTTTCTGGACAGTCTTCCTCGCACAGGGCCAGATCACGGTCGAGGGGCCATACTATGACGATGGTACCGATTCGACACTGGCAATCACAGGTGGCACAGGGGCCTTTATGGAAGCGAAAGGGCAGATGTTACTGCACGCCACGGGCAATCCTCCCGGCTCCGAATACGACTTTATCTACATGCTGGCAGATTAGAGAATTTCTGAATAGGGGAGAAACTAGCAACATCTTGCGATGAAAGGGTGGCAAACTTACCAGGTCGCCCTTTCATCGCATTTACTTTTTGGGGAAAAACTGCTCGACATGTGCCGTCAGTCCTGGCACAATCTGTGAAGGTAGTATTGCCTGCCCGCGAAAGATGCCGAGCGAATGGTATTCACCGCCCTCTAAGGTCAATACTTCGACCGAGCGGGTTCCAGGATCGACGATCCAATATTCGGTTACACCGGCCTGCGCATAGGCGTAATATTTTTTGTTGCGGTCTTGAATTGCTGTACTGGGTGATGAAACTTCGACGACAAGGTCAGGCGCGCCGGCAATGTATGAATCCAGGACCTTCGCCTGTCCGGCATTCAATAGAACGAAAACATCGGGTTGAACGACAGTGTTGGGCGATAACTTTACATCGGTAGGCGCCTCTAATACCAACCCCAGCCCGGTATCTTCAATACAGGCACATAGGTAACGATAGATGCGTCCTGCAATTCTCTGGTGCGGTATGCTGGGAGAAGGTGTCATGTACAGGACCCCATTCACAATTTCGTATCGCTTCCCATCATCAGGTAGAGCGGCATAGTGATTATAGGTCCATTGCCCTTGCTGAGAGCCTGGAATCCAATCAGCAGGAGTGACTACTGCAATTCTATCGCCTGTGGTTGTCATACCAACCCTGCCTTTCAGTTAATGGGATGCTTGTTGCCAGCAGGAGCATGAAGCTCCAGATCATGGCTCTGATACAAAGATAGCATATTTTTTAGTTATCTGGCAATCCTCTGGAAATTTCCGTCTTTCGGGTGATTGCGGGCAACAGTGCCTTTAGCAGAATCAATCAGCCCCTACAGATGCAGCAATCGTCTGTAGGGGCTGATTGATTTATCAGCTAAACGTAGTAGGATACTTCACTCTGATCCCTATGCCTCTAATCTCGTTGCCGGAGAAGGTGTTTCAATCGCCCTTGCCACAATCTCAGAAATATCCTCGACCTGCAGCTTCTCTTCGGCCTCCACGCCTTTCACGCCATCATCGAACATCGTGATGCAGAACGGGCAGGCGGCGGCCAGCACTTCGGCACCAGTGCTCAGCGCCTCGTTCACGCGCGTCTGATTGATGCGCTTGCCGGTGCGCTCCTCCATCCAGGCGCGCCCGCCACCTCCGCCACAGCAGAAGCTCTTGTTGCGATTGCGCGCCATCTCGCTGATACCGTTGGAATTGAGAACGGTTAGTACGCGGCGTGGTTCCTCGTAGATATCGTTGTAGCGCCCGATGTAACAGGGATCGTGATAGGTCAGCTTGCGCTGGTCGAAGCCTTCGGGCAACTTGATCTTCCCGTCTGCCAGCAGTTGCTCGATGAACACCGTATGATGCATGACCTCGTAATTGCCGCCCAATTGCGGATACTCGTTCTTTATAGTATTGAAGCAGTGAGGGCAGGCGGTGATAATCGTGCGCGGCTTGAGCGTGGGGCCTTCCGCGCTGGCGCCAGGAGCGTGTCCATTCTGCCCATTGCTGGAGTCTACAGCGGTATTGAAGCCGTAACCGTTCAGCGTCTCGATGTTTTGCTGTGCCATCATCTGCCAGAGATACTCGTTACCGATACGCCGCGCGGGATCGCCGGTGCACGACTCTTCAGGACCGAGAATAGCAAAGTTCACGTGGGCAGCTTGCAGTATTTTCACGACCGCTGTAGCCACGCGCTGGTTGCGCCTGTCGAAAGAACCCATGCAGCCGACCCAGTACAACACCTCGGCAGCGGGATTCTCGGCCATCAGCGGCACACCCAATCCTTCGGCCCAGTCTGCTCGCTTATCATTGCTGATTTCCCAGGGATTCGCGTTGCGCTCGATGTTGTTGAAGAGCGGCGTTACCTCTGTCGGAAATTCGCTCTCCTCCATCACCAGGTGACGACGCATATCGACGATCTTCGGCACATGCTCTATCGAGACCGGGCAGATCTCCATGCAGGCGCGGCAGGTGGTACAGGCCCATAACGCGTCATTGCTGATGATCCCGCCAACCATCGGCTCGTGGTGAGCGGCTTTCTCTTTCGCCGTTTCATCAAGCGGCACCCCGGCAACGCCTAATTTTGCCCACAGCGTATTTTCGCCCAGAATCTCCGCGCTCCGCACAAAAAGCGCCTCTTTGACCCCCAGGACGATTTCCTTCGGGAAAAGCGGCTTATCCGTGTTTGTGGCAGGACAGACAGTATTGCAGCGCCCGCACTCGGTGCAGGCATAGCCATCAAGCAACTGCTTCCACGTGAATTGCTCTGCCTTCGCAACGCCGTAGTCCTCGCGCTCCTCCAAATCCTCCATCAAGGGCAGCGCGCCTTTCGCTTTGTAGTTGCGGAAGAAGACATTGAAAGGTGTCGCCATCAGGTGCAGGTGCTTGGAGCGCGGCAGATAGGTTAAGAAGTAGAGGACAGTGAGGACATGCGCCCACCAGAAGAAACGGTACAGGATGGTGGTATCGCGAGTGCCTAGCCCGCTGAACCACGGCCCAATCCACGAGCCGATCAGTGTCCATGCGGCCCCATTGCTGGCGGCATACTCGAAGCCCTCCAGCAAGGACAGGGTCACAATGACAAGCAGGATCAGTCCCAGGATGATAAAACCATCCCATGGTCCATGCAGAAAGCTGCTCAATTGCCTCGGGCGCACTACGGCCCGCCGGAAAGCGAACACGATCAATGCAACGGCTACCAGGATCACGAAAATATCCAGCACGATACTGAATGCGCGGTTACCGCCAAGCACAGGCAGTGAGGCGTTGAACGCTCCAAGCATCAAGTTAAGCAGCCCGAACTGGATGATGACGAAGCCCCAGAAAGTAAAGAAGTGTGCCAGGCCTGGGATGGGGTCACGCAGCACGCCTTGTTGTCCAAGTACAGTCAGGAAGAATTCGCCGATGCGATCATCGATATGATCGGTGCGATCTTCAGGTCGGGCCTTTGCCAGCAGAGCGACTAATCTGCCCGCTCGAATGCCAAAGATGATAAGCGCCCCGATGAATACGAGTACAAATATCGCGCTTCCGACCCATCCCCCAGTTGGCGATATGACAGGAGGAGTCATAGCATAAACCTCCGTTTCCGATTACATTACTGCGCCTTGCGTTTCTTCACTTCCGCCGTTAGTTGCGGCAGGATGGTCAATACATCGCCGATGACACCGAAATCGGCGACGGAGAAGATGGGCGCGTGTTCATCCCTGTTGATGGCGACGATATATTTGGAGCCTTTCATGCCCGCCAGGTGTTGAATAGCCCCGCTGATGCCACAGGCAACATAGAGCGTTGGCTTCACCGTTTTGCCCGTCTGACCGACCTGGTAGCTGTATGGTACCCAACCGGCATCGACAATGGCACGGGTCGCTCCGGCAGCGCCACCTAACGCAGTTGCCAGTTCCTCGACCAGGCGGAAGTTCTCGGGTTTGCCAAGGCCACGACCACCACTGACAATCACGGTCGCGTCTTCAAGCGCCGGGCCTTCGCTCTGCACCTCGATGCGCTCCAGAATCTTGATCTTCTGCGATTCGGCATTGAGCGGGATATTCAGCATCTCGACCTCGGCGGTTTTGCCCTCGTGCCGTTCCACCGAGAACGCCTTCGGACGTGCCAGCACGATGCCCGTTCCCGATTTAGGGAAGGTCGCCGTGACCACGTTCTCACCGCCCCACGGCACTGTTACCAGCAGCGTATCTCCATCAAATTGCAGATCGGTGGCATCGGTAATCAGGCCCATGTTGTTGCGTACATCCAGCCGGGCGGCAATATCACGTAAATCATAGGTCGTAGCCAGCAGCAGAAGCGCCGGTTGGTGTTGCTGCAACAGTTGGCTGACAGTATCGACGGCGGGCAATGTCAAATAATCATCATAGGCGGCATCGGCGTGAGCATAGACCTTCTCGGCTCCATATTCACCCAGCGTTGAGGCAACTTCAGCAGCGGCTGATCCAAGCACAATCGCCTCGGCGCGTCCCAGTTGCGCGGCCTTGCTCAGCACTTCCAGCGAAGAGCGAGCAGGCTTGCCGTCTTCCAATTCAACCAGCACCCAGATAGTATTTGGCATACGAGTTCATCTCCAATCAAGTGTAGGGGCCAGATTGCTCGCGCCCCCCTAGTGGTACTGATGCAACCTGGCCGGTCGCAAAAGAATTCGTTAAAGCAACTGGTAGCGCTGCAAGAAATCAGCAATTGCCTGAGCGCCGTTGCCCTCATCTTTAATTACCTGGCCAGCAGCGCGCGCCTCGACCTTTCCTATCGTCATCACCCGTTCGCGCGCGCCTGCCTCGCCAACCTCAGAAGCATCAATGCCCAGATCGGCAAGGTTCAGCTGGCTAAAAGGTTTCTTCTTGGCTCCCATAATCCCTTTCATCGTAGGATAAATAGCCTCGAATGAGCCGCTAGCGATGGTAACAACGGCGGGAAGTGGGCATTCAACAGTCTGGTAGCCAGTCAGGGTAACACGTTTGATGACCGCTTTCTGGCCCTCGATGTTGATCTCGCGGGCAAACGTGAGTTGGGGGATGCCGAGACATTCCGCGATGCCCCCGGGAACCATACCGGTATAGCCATCGGTACTCTCGGTCGAGCAGAAAATCAGGTCCGCCCCCTCTTTTTTAAGCACTGCCGCCAGCACACGCGCTGTGCTGAGCGCGTCGGAACCGGCCAGCGCGGGATCGGTGACCAGGATTGCTCTATCCACGCCCATGGCCAGCGAGCGGCGCATAGCTTCCTGCGCGCTTGCAGGTCCCATGGAGATAGCCGTCAATTCGCTGTTGCCAATCGTGTCTCTCAATTTAATGGCGGCGGAGATAGTGCTTTCATCGCCGGGGTCAAGTACGAGCGAGACACCGCTGCGCACGAGCCGCTTGGTGTTCGGATCGAGTTTGCTAACGACGGTGTTAGGGTCGGGAATCTGTTTGATACAGACATACATCTTCATCGAATATTGCCTCAACTTTTTTATGTCCCTACAAAAGCCTGGGAAAATAGGTACGCCATAGGAGCCACTACTGCTGGATAAATCCTCACTCTACCGTTGCCCGCTATAGGGGCCGTTGCAGTCGCCCATTCTGGCTATCTTATTGTACCTGTAAGCAAAAGAGGGTGTCAACGTTGCTGGCTAACAGCAGCTAACATGCTTACAACTAAAAACACATGTGCAAAAATAACAGAGAATTGGGGAAATCTCGCTTTATGACTGGAATGTATCCTAAACTGCGCTGCTATCGTGTAAAGGAAATGAGCAACGCGCTATTTCGCATTGGAAAGGAACGAACAAAATGAAGCCACGACGACTTGGCAATACAGATATGGATATTACGCCCATCGGCTTTGGGGCCTGGGCAATCGGTGGAGGCGGCTATCAATTCGGTTGGGGGCCACAGGACGATGAACAATCAATTGCCGCTATCCATCACGCGCTTGACCTCGGCCTCAATTGGATCGATACGGCAGCCGTCTATGGACTCGGTCATTCGGAAGAGATCGTTGGCCGCGTGTTGAAGGACCGCACGCAGCGACCCTACGTGTTTACGAAATGTTCGCGCGTCTGGAACGACCGCGGCGAGATCAGCGGCAACTTGAAGGCAGCATCGATCAAGCGTGAGTGCGAGGCCAGTCTGCGCCGCCTGCAGGTAGAGGCTATTGATCTCTACCAGATGCACTGGCCTGACCCTGAGCAAGATATTGAGGAGGCATGGGAAGCGATGGCGCAACTCAAGCAAGAAGGCAAGGTACGCTACATCGGCGTCTCGAACTTCAACGTTCAGCAGATGCAGCGCATTATGCGAATCGCCCCTATCAGTTCGCTACAGCCGCCGTATTCCTTGATCAAACGCGCTGTCGAGCAAGAAATCCTGCCATTTTGCCAGGAAAATGACATCGGCGTCATTGTCTATTCTCCCATGATGTCAGGGCTGCTGACCGGTACGATGACTCGCGAGCGCATCAACAAACTGCCCGAAGATGACTGGCGTAAGCGTGATCCCGAATTTCGAGAGCCCCGCCTCTCGCGCAACCTTGCGCTGGTCGAGAAGCTGAGCGAAATCGCCTACCTGCATGGGCGCACTGCCGGCGAAGTCGCTATTGCCTGGACCCTGGCAAACCCCGCGGTAACTGCTGCTATTGTAGGGGCGCGCAACCCTGAACAGGTCGATGGCATCATCGGAGCCGCCGAGTTCCGTCTCACCAACTTAGAACTGGGCGAGATCGAGAAATTCCTGCAAGAAAATCCCTGATGCCCGCGGGGTGCCGTAGGTAGGGACAGTGCCTGTTCTGCCTGGGGTACAGAATAGCCGCTACTGATGAATTTTTCCAACCGCACCAGGCAATGCTGTAGAGGCAGCGCCTGGCGCCTGTCCTGCTTGGGGTTTGCCATCACCCTGCCACATATGGTTGAGTTTGACATAACTCTTAAAGTCTGCTACTTTTATTCTTAACACTAGCTTAACACTTACTTTAGCGCCAGTGGCTCTAGCAGGGACAAAAGTAGGTGAGAAAGTAGCGTATTCTTACGTAAGAATTGTAATGCGTTGATTAGCAGAATATTTTTTTGAGGCTGCCCAGCTGAGCAACCTCTGTTAGTCGTTGCTTGACTAACCGCAAGGAGGGTCTTATGCCAGTTTATGATCGTCGCAATCGTCGGGACCTGGATCAACTCGTCGAAGAGTATGTCTCCACAAACAAAATCAACAGGCGCCAGTTTTTGAAGCGGGCCACTGCGGCTGGTCTGAGCCTCAGCGCTGCTTCTTCTCTATTAGCGGCCTGCGGTGGTGGTAGTTCAGGCGGAGTGAACGGCAGTAGCACAACAAAAGTTTCGTCCATTGATGCGCTGACAGAATGGAGCGGTGAAGAGTTAGATTCCTTCAATGCCATCAACGCAGCATTCACGAAGAAGACGGGCATTAAAGTCAACGTCGAGTCAACGCGTGACCTGCTCACCGTTCTGACGACACGCGTTCGAGGCAACAATCCGCCCGATGTTGCCGGTATGCCCTCATTGACCCTGTTCCAACAGTTAGGCTCTCAAGGGAAGCTGCTGAATCTGGATTCCATTGTAGGAAGCGAGTACTCGCAGAACTATGCTCCCACCTGGAGGCAACTGGCCTCTGTCAATGGACACATCTATGCCGTCTTGCCGAAAGCCAATACCAAGGGCACCATCTGGTATAGTCCCAAGGTCTTCCAGGCCAACGGCTATAGCACCCCTACGGACTGGAATGGTCTGATCAGCCTATCGGACCAGATCGCCAATAGCGGTAAATACCCATGGTCGATGGGGGTAGAGAGTTCTGGCTCCAGTGGGTGGCCTGGTGCCGACTGGATCGACCAGATCTATATCAATCTCAATGGTCCTGACCTGTACGACCAGTGGGTCGCTCACAAGATTCCCTGGACACACAGCAGCATCAAAAACGCATTCCAGATGTTTGGGCAGATTGTCAACGGCAAGCACTACATCAACGGTGCGCCGCAGTCTATCCTGGCCACCAACTTCCAGGATGCGTCTTACCTGCCGTTTGATACTCCCCCCAAGGCTTACATGTACTATCTGGGTGATTTCACGGAAGGTTTCATCACTGCCCAGTTCCCTGGTATCAAGGCAGGCACGGACTATAATTTCTTCCCGTTCCCAACTATCAATGCTCAGTATCAGGGTGCGGATACTGGTGGCGCCGACATCATGGCGGCGTTTAAAAATAACGATGGCACGCAGCAGTTCATGGCGTTCATGGCCTCGGCTGAAGCACAGAGCATCTGGGTGAAGCGCGGCGGCGCGACTTCGGTGAACAAAGCAGTGCCTCTGAGCGATTATCCTAGCGATGTAGCTCGCAATTCCGCTATGCAGTTGAGCCAGGCCTCTTCGTTTAGAATTGGCGCCGATGACTTGATGCCCGCTGCCGTAGAAAACGCCTACTGGGCAGCCGTTCTCAATTATATCCAGCATCCAGATCAACTGGACAGCATTCTCAGTTCGATGGAAAACACAGCAGCGCAGAACTATAGCTCGTAGGGCCAGATTATGGACTTTGACAAAATAGGTGGGGAATCCCAGCGAAAGCACTCTGTCGGGACAGTCCCTGGGGCCCGTCCTCGCTGGAGATTCCTTAACTATTTTGTCAAAGTCGATTATCGCGCCTTTTCAAAGCCGGTTAGCGAAAGATGAATTAGCGCAAAGGATGCAAGGTATGGCAATGATAGCTAAAGGGCAATCCCCTGAGACCGTCCTTCCGCAAAAAAAGAAGCCAGGAGGCAAGCAGAAGGGACAGGAGTCCCGCATTTCCTGGTCGGCCTGGATATGGATCGCGCCTGCCGTGATCTTACTACTGGCCTTCTTCATCTACCCGCTCATCCAGACCATTATTCTCAGTTTTGAAAAGACCGACCTGTTAGGCAATGTGACCGGATTCGTCGGATGGCAGAATTATAGAGAGATTTTCACCGATCCCAACCTGCTTAACACGCTGAAGAATAACCTGATCTGGCTTGTGCTTGCGACAGTCCTGACCGTGGGGTTAGGCCTGATCATTGCGGTGCTGGTAGACAGAGTGAAGATCGAGGCAGTGGTCAAGTCCATGCTCTTCATACCAATGGCCATTTCCGCCACAGCAGCAGGTATTATCTGGCGCTTCGTCTATGCCTATGTACCGACCGGTAATGGTAATGAGTATGGCCTGCTCAATGCTTTCCTGGGACTTTTCGGGGCCGCCCCTCAGGCCTGGGTAACCGATCAACGCTTTGCCACCTTCTCGCTCATCGTCATCTATGTCTGGATCTGGACCGGTTTTTGTATGGTGATCATTTCCGCGGCCCTCAAGGGCATTCCAGATGACGTCATCGAGGCGGCCAAGATGGATGGCGCGGGCCGTTTCACCATGTTCTGGCGTATCATGGTCCCCATGATTGGCCCCACTCTTGGTGTTGTTATCACCACCATGGTTATCAACGTCCTCAAAATCTTTGATGTCGTCTATGTCGTTACCGGCGGTAATTACGGCACCAATGTCGTGGCCGTGCAGTTCTTCCAGGAGTACTTCCTCAATTCCCAGTATGGAATCGGCAGTGCACTGGCAATACTCCTGACCATCGCCATTTTGCCCGTCATGGTCATCAATATTCGTAGAATGCGAGCAGAGGAGAGAACGCGATGAGTACAGAGATTCCCGTCACAACAGGGCAAACTGATGCGGCAGCGATAGCAACAAAAGCAACGCTCGCAGGCGAAAAATCTCAGGCCAGGGGCGGCTACCTGCGTGGTTGGTCCGGTACGGTACTCACCATCATCGTCATACTGATCGGTATCCTCTGGTCGATTCCCACCTTCGGCCTCTTTGTCGCGTCGTTCCTCCCACCACAGTTGATCACAACCATAGGCTGGTGGCAGGGTTTGACTATGCCCTGGACCTTCACGATCCAAAACTATCAAAATGTCATTCAGGCCAATGGCATGGGCCAGGCTTTCATCAATAGCCTGATCATCTCCATTCCTGGCACCATCTTCCCTATGCTGCTCGGGGCTTTTGCCGCTTACGCCTTCGCCTGGATGAAATTCCCCGGCCGTGACTGGATTTTCTTCGGCGTCGTAGCCCTGCTGGTCGTTCCTTCGCAGATCGCCCTGGGCCCTATGTATACCCTGTTCTCCTCCATCGGTTTGACCGGCACCTACTTCGCAGTCTGGATAGCGCACACCGCCTTCGGCCTGCCTTTCGCGGTCTTCCTGTTGCGCAACTTCTTCGCTGCCTTACCCAAAGACTTGATGGAATCGGCGCATATTGATGGCGCCTCCACCTGGCGTGTATTCTGGACCATCGTCTTACCCCTGTCGGTTCCAGCCCTGGCATCGCTGGCCATCTTCCAGTTCATGTGGGTCTGGAACGACCTGCTCGTTGCCCTCATCTTCCTGGGCGGCAGTCCGAGTGTCGCTCCTATCACACTGGCGGTGGCCGAGCAGGTTGGTACCTATGGCCAGAACTACCAGATACTTACAGCCGCCGCTTTCCTCTCTATGGCGCTGCCATTGATCGTCTTCTTCTCCATGCAGCGCTACTTCGTGCGTGGCATCCTGGCCGGTTCGGTTAAGGGATAAGAAGGAATCATGATTGACCGGCATGAGATCACTCCGCGGAGTGATCTCATGCCGGTCAATCATGATTCCTTCACGGCGTTTGCTCTCCGCAGTTGGCCAGACTTTTCAGTTAATATTCAGGTACGTGTGTATAATAGTGAGCAGTGTCTTACATACAGGTTAGTATAGTGCTATCATTACTGGAGCATCCATGAACGACCAGCAAGACCAGTACCCTCAAGATGACTTTGAGGTCGAAATAATCGATCTGGATGAACAACCGCAGGCCAATGTTGGTACAAAAGCCTCAACTGATCGGAAGTTCCTGCATCTATCACAAAAAGCGCAGCTGTTGCTCCGTTACCGCAGATTTCAATTTCTTCTCACCACAAGTGTCATTGTGCTGGCAATACTGGTTATCCTCGGTAGCAACGCCGCTGTGCGTAGTCTCCTCACGGGTGGTGCTGCCAGCCCATTACCGGTTCCGGTGCCAACATCCGGGCCACAGAATGACCTCTTCTATTTCCAACTCAATCCGCCCTGGGGCCATCTCTCAATTGATGGACATCGCATTGCGCGTGTACCTACCACTGTCAATGAACCGGCGCTCAGTTTGCCACCTGGTCAGCACAAGCTCCTGTGGCAGGCAGCTCCATTCCGGCCCGTAAGCTGTATCCTGGTCGTGCCCGTTATTTCGAACCCCAGCACTTGTAATCATTCCCAGTTTACTCCCAACAATAGCAATCAGCTTGTCTCGCTCGTCGAGCTTCGCGTATCGACCGACCTCCTTTCGCTTGCGCAGCGGGCGGCATTGCTGGCGGCAACACAGGTCGCGCTGAATCAAGAACAACATAGTCAGATCGTCCTACCTGGAGAGGCCTATGCGGTTCCATCCGAGGTTGCCGGTACCCATCCCAATGGATGCAAGTTAGTGGAGCAGGCCGTATTATGTTTCACCACCACGCAACAGCCCCTGCGCGCCACGCTGAGTTTTCAGCTAGATACGGACACTTCCTACAATGCCCCATGCGCTGACCCAAACATATGTAGCTTAAATGGCTTCGACTGCCGCTTATTCTGTAGCGTAACTGATCTACAATGGCCGGATGCGCCGCCCATCGTGTCTGATAATTCCGCCTGGGATGCCATTGCCGTTGTCCATTCCACCTGGCACTATACAACGCTCACAGGGCAGACCGTCGCCGGCAATGAGGCAGATAGTTTTGTCGGTGGTACACAGAATGAACACTTCTTATCGTTAGCAATCACCTGGGATGGTACAGCATGGCATGCCTCGCTTCTGCCTGTGACATCGCCGGCCTTTTTCTTCGTGCCGGTATGTGATTCCGCGATAGGGGATGCTCAGAACCTGGTCAACGACGTAGCAACGAACAATACGCAGATAGGTCTATCATTGCGGTCTGCCTATGGAAGCGATCCTTCTGTAGGTTGCCTGATAGAAGTATCCTGGGAGCGGATTCCATCTGCGACGCCCACCCCTACTTCAACTACGCCCTTACCTCCTGCGGCCTACCTCCTGCACCGTTTCGGCGTCATGATAGCCGCTAACGCCCAGGCGCATAAACTCTGGCCTTTTCTCCCCGTTGCAGATAGCAATGAGCAGCACGATGTTCAGGAGTTGATGCCGTTATTAGCGCCAGGAGAAGTGAGTGTGGGATGATGAGGTTGAATAAATGTATCCGGTAGCGGCGCGGATGCCTCCCCAACTGCCCGAATTGCTCCGAAAAGAAAGCCTACCTACCTTGCCGCCTCACCAGAATTGAAGTAATCACCGCGATCAGTCCGGCGAAGAATAATGGCAAGCCGGTCTGTGCGCTTTGTGTCGCCAACCAGAGGATCACGCCCACGACCTCCAGCAGCAGGCCGCCCACAAATAGCAGCGTGATTGCCAGCGACGAGCGTTCAAAAGGCACGCGAATCTCCTGCCGGCCAAAGGTTGGTACGCTCCCCGCTGCACTGCCCTGAGGCGCCGGGCGAGTTGCTACCATTTCCTCGCCCCCGCCCTGTTCAAGCGCCGCTTGCGCCGCCGGCGCGAATTGCTCAATTGCGTGGCGTAGCGCCCTGTACAGGCTCTCTATCTGCTTGCGCCGCGAGCGGATATACACACTGCGCTGCCCGCCTCGAATCTGTAATTCTCGAAAGAGCGGCTCAAAAGACTTCTGGCGTAAAGAGACCGCCTGCATGGATGCCAGGGGAATTGCATCAAGGAAAAGCCGTTCGCGCGGGAAAGATGTGAACACATAGCCGAACAACCGTTGATTGGTAAGAATAATATCGCACGCTATACTGCGCTGGCCCTGCCCGCCATCCCAGATGCCTGGAATAGTGAGAAGTGGCTCCTCACCAGCCTGCATCTGTGTCCTGAGCCCCTTGAGACGCCCGAAAATCTTCTCAGTTGGTTCAAATGTTGTTGCCATTCATCCGTCTCCCTCTCTTCAGGGAGATTATAGCACAGAAGCACACCTATAAGGCCAGGGAAAGAGCGAGCTGCAAATCCGCGAACGATTCTGAGCGCGGCGAAGTACCTCTGCCCAACTCACAGCACCGGAATGGGCGACGCATTCAGATTCGCAAAGTTATTAGAGGCATAATAATTCGCCTGGATGGCCGCGGCGAAAGCACTCTGCGCTGACGGTGACGACTCGATGCGCCAATCCGTCTCCTTATCCTCATTGAACCACACCACCGCGCGGATCGAGGGAAAGGTATGCATGAGCTGGTTGGAGAAGCCGTCCGTTATCCATTGCGCCTTATTTCCATCCTGCTCGGTTGAAGCCGTTTCGGCAATCATCAGCGGTTTGGAAGTGATGCTGAGGATATCGTTATAAGTCTGGCCGAAGACCTGCGCGAACGTTTCCCACGTGTGCGGGCCAATATTGCCCCAATTGTAGCCGTCCATCCCCGTCCAGTCAACGTATGCGTCGCCTGGATAGACTTCGCGCAGCGAGATGCTTTGGGAGTAATCGATATTGGGACTCCACACCCATGTCACATTCGTCACGCCCAGGGAAGTAAAGATATCATGCACGTGTCTCCATGCCTGCACGAATTGTCCCGGCTTATTTCCATTCACCAGTTCCGACCACGGCATCCAGTTCCCATTCATTTCATGGGCAAAACGTAAGAAGTACGGATGCCCCCAGGCTTTGGAAGCCAGCGCCCATTTCGTGATATACGCATCAAAATTGCCATTGATGATATTTTGTAATGCAAATTGCGGTTGATCGGCGCCATATGCGGGATTCCAGGGGTCCCAGGTCACCAGTGGAATAGAACCGTGATAGCGTACCTCATTCATCCAGCCCGGTTGGAAATATTGGTAGCCATTGTTGACACCCCATTGTTGGTACCACATCACGATTGACACCGCCTTCTGGGCGTCATGTTCAAAAGCTGTCAAGTCAGAGAGATACAGATCGGGCAAATGCACCCCGTAATAGACAGATGCGGATTGTGGGCCTGGCCCCGGCCCAGGATTTGGATTCGGGTTCGGCGTGGGCGACTTCCCACCGGGGGTAGCCGTTGCTGGCCCTGTCGCCTGCGCGTTCGGGCTCATCTCTGTACGGGGTATAGAAATCGCTATCGATGTCGCGGTTCCTGTCACAAGCGAACTTTGTGAAATCTGTTGTTCCGTCATTCTGTTTGGCGGCAGGGAAACTGAGTTCCCTCTCCCAAACGCTGCGCCCACGAATGCGAAAAAAAGTATAGCCGCCAGCGCTATCCCACATGCAATGCTCAGTTTGACCTTACGCGTCCTGGCTCGATACCATAACCAGGGAATAGGTCGCAATATAGTCTCTTCTTGCCGCCTTTCAAGCTGCGCAGGCCCATATAGGGCAGGAACGCTCACTTGCGCCCGTCCTGGCTTCTGTTCACCCTCTAAGGTGTAGAAGCTATGCAGTCTCTGTGTAGATTGTTCGTCTGGCCCCAGCGCTTGATTCGACCCGGGTTGATTGTTGATATCTCGTCCATAGGATGGCAACTCGTCCAAACTGGTCCCCCTCTATCACTGTAGGGACAGCGCCTGGTGCCTGTCCCGCTCGCCTGCCTGCCTCTCCGCTTCGATCCCCTGAAAGATCAAACGTGAAGTGTCTGTCCAGGTAACATCACCGGTACTTGCAACGATATTACTGCAAATTTTGAAAAACCGTTTCACAAGTGTAGGGACAGTGCCTGGTGCCTGCCCTGCTCTTCCCACGGATCCTTTATGTAGAGGCAACGAAACGATTGTTACCTGCCCGCGCGTAGACTATAATGAGTGCAGGTGATCCGTAAGGGCCACCCTGGTGGGTGCTCACCCGGCGAGTCAAGAAACATCGCAACATGACGCAAAAAGAGGAAATTGACAGTACAGCTGAGAAGCAAGATACGCCCACAAAGCATAATGCCCCGAGCAAGAGGGTCAGCGATCATCTTGCCAACGAGCGCACCTTTCTGGCCTGGCTGCGTACCGGCCTGGCAACCATAGCATTCGGCTTTGTGGTGGAGCGCTTTGGCCTGCTGCTGCGAGAACTCGGTTTAAAAGGCACCAATGCCTCGGTTATTCCTGCCCATTACTCCTCAATATTCGGCGTGACATTTACCTTTCTTGGCGTCATTATTATGGCAGTGGCGCTATTGAATTTTCTGCACAATCGTCGCTCGATCGATAACGAGGATTTCCACCCCCACGTGGGTTTTGCCGTTTTGCTAACCATTATCGCGAGCCTCATCGGTGTGCTCCTGGCCATCTACCTGCTACTAACGGGGTAATTATTTTAAAGAGGAGGCCGGCGTTCATTAAACGCCGGCCTCCTCTTCTACAAAGCGGGAAATGATGTCCTTTCTAACCCTTAATCGGCTCACCGGTGTAGGGATCAAGGAAAAGTGTGCGGAAGTTGGGGTGGAAGAAATCGAACATGGTGTTCAACGTACCGGCAATCGCATCGGTTGACTGGTTACCAATCCTTCCCAGTTGCCAGTTGTCCTCGATGAAGCGCAGGATCGAGCTTTGATCGGTTACCGAATGATCGACAAAGTTTTCCTTCGCGTAAGGCGAGATCACCATCATTGGCAGGCGCGGACCATAACCGCAGCGATCCAGGTAGGCACCCTGTTGCGGAGTGCCGCACAGGCCCGGATCGGTAAGAGCATCATTGTTCGGGTCGTTGGACTGATTGACAATCGGACCCATCACATGATCGTACCAGCCATCAGAGTCGTCGTAGTTGATGATCACCGCCGTCTGCTTCCACGTCGGCAGTTTCTCCAGGCGATTGATAGTGTCAACCAGGAAATGTTGCTCATCCAGGGGATCGGAATACCCGGCGTGCCCATCCTGGTATCGCGGCGCCTTCAGAAAGCTGACGGCGGGCTGATTTCCCGCGGCGATGGCCTGCCAGAAGTTAGAAATGTCGTACTGGTGATTCGCCTGGTCGGTTTTACCGATCATGGCTACCGACGTTGGCGGCAAGTGCAGCGGATTGGCCGTTGATTGGTAATACTGGAATGGCTCGTGGTGAGCGCTGTAGTCCGTAACAGACACGCCGCCGATGTTCTTGTGAGAGGAGCCGCACACGATGCCATTTTTTGAGCGCGAGGTCGGTTTGAATCCACCCTCGAACCAGCCCCAGGTGATACCTTGGGCATTGAGCAGATCCCCGATGTTCGTGCCAGTCAAAGATATAGTCGTTCCAGCCGAACAGCCATCGTATGTCGGGTCCGCATCACCGATTACCGTGCCATTCGCCACTACACCTGATAGGCTGCTCGGAGTAGCGCCATGCGTCTGACCAGAGATCAGGTTGAGCGCGCCGGGTGTAGAGGGACCAAACGTAGTGCCGAAGGAATTGTCGCTCATCGCGAAATACTGGGCGTAGTTCCACATCGCAGTAACGGTGTTGCCATCGTAATAATCCATCACTATGGACTTATCGCTACAGTTACCCCCTTCGGTGTTCTGAACGAACTTGTCCATCAGCCCATGATCGAAAGCCAGCTGCTCGGGCGTATAGTCATGATCCTGGTCGCATGTAAGGGCCTGAGAACGATCAAGGCGGCTCGGATTGGCAAGGTTGGG
Source organism: Ktedonobacteraceae bacterium (assembly GCA_035294305.1). Classification (GTDB taxonomy): domain Bacteria; phylum Chloroflexota; class Ktedonobacteria; order Ktedonobacterales; family Ktedonobacteraceae; genus DASRBN01. The sequence goes on from DATGLD010000008.1 coordinate 40,823, forward strand.
ATTATCTTTCAACAAGAAATCGTTCAACCCGTTGACCGAAGGCGTGCCCGGCTTAGCCACGAATTGAGGTTCTCCCGGCGGGTTCGTCGCGCCTGGGTAGGTGCCAAAATAATGATCGAACGAGACATTCTCCTGGAAAATAACAACCAGGTACTTGATAGGGGTAAGCGTTTTAGGCCCTGTCTGCCCCTCGCGTTGCACCCCTTGCGGCGCGGCTGCGGCAGTGCCCAGTAGCCCCAGACTTAGCGTCAGGGCAACTAAAGTGGTGATGACGATACGTAACCTCATGAAGTTTTTACTCCCTCTGTTTCTAGCCTGTTCTTGCGGACAATGCTCGTGATTGATCGCGCGAGCAAGACCACCATCTACTGGTGGAAAGGTCGGGACCTTCCCCCACAGAAGAGAGTGTAGCATCATGAGGTTAAGGCAAAGATAAGGTTATGTTAAATCGCAGAACGTTCGTTATGATCAACGTAACAAACCAATGCGTTCATCTCATTCCCTAATGACGCCCATAGAGATTTCCGTCTCTGGGCAATTACAGCCTCCTTGCCGCCTGGGCCATCAAGACAATCGCATCGCGTTCGTAAACTGCTATGCCGTTCGCATCAATTGTGCGTCCATTGGCGAGTTCGAACAGAGCAACACGCAAGGCCACGGGTGGATAGGTTGCAAGCACCACATCGCTGACCGTGCTCACGAGCTTGCCTTTCTCATCTTTCACCTTGAAAGTGAGCAGCTCGTGCCCTTTGTGCAGAACTGGCAACCGCCCATCATGAGCCGGATCGATTAACATCTGGTCATTGGCAATAGTAATCGCATCCCGCTCTATCGTGCTGATCACGTTTGTGGTAAGCGCGCGGTATCCATAGACTCCCACATTGACGTAAAGCGCATACACCTCGTTAGACTCTGGATCAAAATAGAATTCTTCCACCGTTCCGGCTCTTTTTCCTTCGCTTGGAATGGTAACTGCTATACCGCGTAACTCTGACCATTTGCGAAAAGAGTTCTTGCCGTTCATAAGCTCACGTACTCCTTGTCAATAAAGATAAGATAAATAGAAAGAAAGAAAGACCCACACACCAGTATACAATACCTGGCGCATGGGTCTCCACCTGATGAATTTTGACGAACGAATCGCGGAATGGGATGGGGAGGGACAGGGACAAGCCGCTGTCCCTCCAGGACGCGGTTGTCAAAGCTCGGTAGAACAAGGGAGTTACCTGATTCGGTTGTCAAAATTCATGAAGGACAGCGTCCGGCGCCTGTCCTCCCCAGGCGACCTCAAGGCTTATTGCCTCGGAGAGCCGAGCAGTTTGTGGAACAGGCCAAAGAGGAGGAAGGTTGGAGGCCATTGTCCCACGAAAATGCTCCAGTCTCGCTGGCGCACCAGGAAAAGTGTCGCTGAGGCAATAATAGATGCCACAGCCGCCCAGTACCAGAATGCTGCTGGAACCTGGTCTGTGACGCGGAAGTATTGATTTTGCGCGTCTTGCGGACTGCTGATAGTTGAGCCGATTTTGGTAGCCATGAAAATGGTTTCCTTTCTGCGTCTATTGCTTTTCCAAACACACGAAGCGTCAGTTGTATTTTGTGTGTACACGTTAGAAAGATGTTCGCGTGACATGGAATGGGTATACGATGCGCGATACCCGGTTCATCGTCAAAGGACGTGGAACCGTAGTGGCCTTGCGACACCCACCGCTTGCCATCCACGCCGGTGCCGGATTCCCTGCCTGTGATCATCTTTCCCATGTGTGCACAGCCAGTATACGTGCGAGCGTAGCAAACAGTGTCAATAGGAAACCTTTCTACACCGGTCAGATCAATCAGCCCTGGGGCCGTAGGGATCGGTTGATCCCGCCCTGCGCTGATTGATCGGTCATTACCTCGTCCGTGCCAGCGCCTGCTTCGGCGGAATATGTAGAGGGCGACCCTCTGCCGCCAGCACTGCTTCGCGCAGGCCCTCGGATAGCGCCGGATGTGGGTGAATCGTCTCGATAATTTCGTCAGCCGTCAGTTCGCCGCGCATCGCCACCGAGTACTCACTAATCAAATTAGTGGCGTCAGGACCGATGATGTGAGCACCCAGGATTTCATCATATTTCCCCAGGATAACCTTGGTAAATCCATCTGTTTCATTCATCGAAACCGCCTTGCCGTTCGCGCTCCACGGGAAGCGTTCAACGCGCACCTCGGAGTTTTTCTCGCGCGCCTGCGCCTCCGTCAGTCCAACAAAGGCGATTTCAGGAAAGGTGTAAATGGGATTAGGAACCACGTCGTAATTCATCTTGGCCGCGTATCCCATCGCATTATCCGCCGCGACCTCGCCCTCCATCGAGGCCACGTGAGCCAGCCCCGCCCCGTGTACCAGGTCACCAATGGCATAGATGCCCGGAAGATTGGTCTCCATCCTTTCGTTCACCCGCACCCGCCCCCGGTCATTATCAAGCCCTTGCTCCATCAGGCTATCCAGGCCCCAGGTATTTGCCCGCCGGCTCACGGCCATCAGCACGTATTCGCCGCTAAAGCTCTGCTGCCCTTTCTCAGTAGCAGCATTCACCTTTTTCATCTCGCCGTCATCCTCGATGGATTCGACCCGCGCGTTCGTAGCAATAGTGATGCCGCGCCGGTTGAAGATGCGCACAAGCAGCTTGCGTATCTCCTCATCAACGGGCGCAAGGATATTGGGCAGCATCTCCACAATCGTCACCTTCGACCCCAACGCGTTGAACATACAGGCCAGCTCGACGCCGATCACGCCGCCGCCAACACAGATAATGCTCTCAGGCGTCTTGGGCAGATTCCAACAGGTATCGCTATTGATCACATTGCGCCCATCGATGCCCGGAAATGGGGGCATCAGCGGCACCGAACCGTTCGCCAGGATGATTTTATCGGCGCTGAATTGCTGCTGCGATCCATCGTTCATCGCGACCGACACCGTGTGCGAGGCATCAACCGTTCCCAGCCCCTCGAAGACATCGACATTATTGCCTTTCATCAGCACACCGACGCCATTGGTCATGCGTTTGACCACCTTGTCTTTGAAAGCGACTCCCTGGCGCATATCATAGGTAGGTGGTTGTGGCAGATTGATGCCCAGCTCGCCCAACGATTCCATCGAATGCAGCACTTCGGCAATGTGCAGCATAGCCTTGGAGGGAATACACCCGACATTGAGACAGGTGCCCCCCAAATATTGCTTCTCGACGATAGCTGTTTTCGCGCCAAGCTGCGCCGCCCGGATTGCCGCCACATAGCCACCCGGACCCGCGCCTATTACCGCGATATCATAGTGTGTACTTGCCATATGAAAACTAACCTCCGATTTCAAAATATACCTTCAGGGCTTCACGCCCACGCATCAACCTGACTCCCTCAGAGAATTGCTCCAGTGGTAGGCGATGGCTGATCAGACTCTCTACCCGTACTTTACCGTTCGCCAGCAGGTCAAGCGCGATGCGCAGCTCTTCCGGTGAAGAGGAATAGGTGCTCGTGAGAGTTACTTCCTGCAAATACAGGTGTTCCAGGTCAACTGGAACCGCTCCTGCATGCGCGGCAAAAATATTGAGCGTGCCACCCCTGCGTACCGCCGCCAATGCCTGCACGAATGGATGCTCGCCTGGCGCCGTGAGGATGATTGCATCCGCGCCTCGCCCACCCGTATACCCATCTAATGCTGCCCGTAAGCCTTGCTCGTCAGGTGATGCCAGGAAGACATCATCTGCGCCAAGATCACGGGCCAATCGCAAGCGTTCAGGCAAAAGATCGGCGCCGTAGACCCGCACCGGCTGGTCATTCACCGCACTGATGGCTTTCACGGCTTGCAGCATTAGCAATCCGACGGAGCCAAGTCCCATCACAACCACACTATCACCCTTCATCAGCGGCGTGCGCCTCACTGCTCGCACGCAGCATGCCAGCGGTTCGACAAACGAGCCTTCTTCCGCGCTGAGCGAATCCGGCAGCAGCAAGGTTGTATACCGCACATGCCGGGCAGGGACCCGAATGTACTCGGCAAACCCGCACGGGTCAATGTTCGAGGCTTTAAATGCCGCGCACATCGAATAGTTGGCATGCCGGCAATAGTGGCACTCGCCGCAGGGAACATGGTGTGCAACGATTACACGCTGCCCGGCTGAAAAACTGGAAATCGCCTTGCCGCGCTCAACTATTGTACCCGTCAACTCGTGGCCGAGTATAACGGGTGGCGCTGCCTGCTTCACTATCTTCAGAATGTCGGACCCACACAGGCCGCAGCCATGTACCCGCACAAGCAATTCTGTATCCGCTATGGTTGGAACCGACCTGGTTTCTACGCGGATATCATCATAAGCGTGATAAATGACGGCTCTCACGGGATGTACTCTAGACTTTCAGTATTACCATGATTGCAGTCAGTATAGCACGTTTCTGGGCGCGGCTGCCACGCTTTGTGAAAGAGAGAATTCACTCGGTATTTTGTTAAACCACTTTATCCCGCCTGCGTGAAGACCTGGCAGCACAATGGTCCTTTCGGACTAATTTTCCAAAACAAAGTGAGGAAATCGTAACTGTATCCGTATATATAAGTGCAGAGGTTAGCGCAGCCGGCTATTGCGGAACCCGTTGGCGTACCCGGGCAACAATCTCGAAATAGTATCTAAAACTATCTATATCTATACCTGGTGAACATCCGGCACGGCATTTGTGGTGTGCCCGGTGTATAGATGGCAGGGGGGACGGATAGGATCATTCTTGTGTTTCATCTAACGGTCAAATAGGAGTATGCTAAATGACAACGACTGGAGAATTGCGGGCAATCATTGAGGAACTGCAGTTCATTGATATTGGCGATGCCGCAAGCTACTTAGGGGAAGAATCCGTGGTGGTAGAGGAATCATGTGTTTCTGATCAATCGGTAGCCTCATCAATTCCCAACGAGGCAGATGACTTGCTTGTGTGGGCCAATCTCCACTGTAACTGTGTAGTTTTGTAATATCCGCATGATTTCGACCTGGTACTCTTGCGGGTACCAGGTTTTTTATTGCCCTGATGAATGTTGACGACCGAATCGTTGAATACTCCCGGCCTGTAGGGACAAGCCGCTGTCCCTACAGGCCGGGAGTATTCAACGATTAGTATCTGGCCTCTAAAAGCGTCCTGATACGTTTCTCCGCGTTAGGCATCCCTGACGCTTTGATCTGTTTCACAACCGCTCGCACGTCGTATTCCACGCGCCGTATCTCGGCCTCCCAGCTATTCTTCTGCCAGGAGAGGATGCCATAGGCCGCGCGCAGGTCCTCGTCGCGTGGGATGCCACAGCTGCCGACATCGACCAGCAGAAAACGCCGCCAGCGCCGCGTGTAAGCAATATGCAAATGCCCGAAAGCCAGCGCCCCGATGTTCGCATCCAGGCCCCCCAGCAGGTGTTCCAGCGTGCCGTCCTCTGCATTCGGGAAAATCGCATCTTCCAGATTGAGCGGATTGGCATGCACAACCAGCAGGTCACTGCTGCCAGGGTTGTGAACGCGATGGGATAGCGGCAGCGAGGCGAGGTAACGAATACCCTCCGGCCCGATCTGTTCGCGCGTCCATGTTGCCGTACTGCGCTTCTTTTCGCCCTTGCCCGGCGCGGCAGTAACCACTTCCTCGTCCACATTGCCTCGCAGAACGGGACAATGCAGGCCCTGCACTATTGCCAGCACTTCTCGCGGGCACGGCCCATTCAAACACAGGTCGCCCGCGATTACTGTCTGATCCACCGGTGGCTGCTCTGCCAGGTCTCGCAGCACCGCCTCCAGTGCCAGTTGATTGCCATGAATATCCGAAATAATTGCAATACGCATCTAACATCCCTGTACGGATTAAAGCTAATGAAAATCGACAGCCTATAGCTGTAATATACCGCAAAGGGATGATAGAAACCAGAGAATGGCAAAGGGTCTCAGGTGAATACAACGATAGTAATGCGTTCCCCAGGATTAGATGCCAGGTGCCAGGTGAAGACCCCTGTTTTATCCAGCAGCATCGTGTAAGAATACTTAGGTAATATTTTGACGCTTCCTCCAGTACTGTCACTGATCAGAGTCTGGGCCTGGTTCGTCGTATTCGTCCACAATATGCTCGTCCCAACTTTCAGTTTAAGACCATGGAGAGAGAGGGAAGCGGCGTTGCCAGTTCCGGACGAAACAATCTTGATCGCATTGAACACACTGATCGTTGTATGTGTCATGGGATTAGCCTGCAAGTGGTACGAGAAGGTGCCAACAGTAGGGAAAGGTCTTGGTAGCTGTTCCCCTGCCTTCAGCGTAAGATACTGAACCGGCTTATCGTCTCTAACAATCACCTGGGAAATGCTGGACTGGTTGTACCAGAGTACACCGGTCCCTTGTGGAACGCTGAGTGAAGCCGGCTGGAACTCAATTGTACCTTTCAACTGAATAATAGTGATCTTTCCCGCGATAAATGAAGGTACCGCCGTCGGGTGAGATGCTATCTGCCGAGTCTGATTAGGTGCTCCTACATTACTACTCTCATGATGAAATGTATTCAGCACTCCTACCAGGCTTCCTACCAGCAGCACGATAAAGCATACCGCCGCTGCCATGCCGAGACGATGCCGGAATGTACTGCGCTTCTGAATCTCGAGATCGCGCCGTTTTTTATGAGCAGCAGGCAAGAGATCGCCCGTCTTCAGATTGGCCAGATTGCTATTTGTCTGGTATGCGCTGCTATTGCTGGTAACATGTTCTCTCATGCGATCCCAGACTCGATCTAACGATTGAATATCTGCTTTCGCAACCTTTTCCGCACTATATATGAAGTCGTAGCGTGGTGACGGCCTCCACGCGAATGGTCGTATCCGGGAAACAGTATCTTCTCGCTCATCCACAGCTTCTGAGAAAAACTCTTCGTCATGCCTGTTCATACGTTATCATGCCCTCCTTCCTGCTGTTTGTAGATGTTGCGCAAGAAGTGGAAAGAGCGTGAGAGGAGTACACGGATTGCTCCCTCGCGTTTCTGTACTCGTGCAGCTATCTCCTGATACGGTAACTCATCGTTGTAGCGCAGGCGGACAATCTCCTGCTGGAGCGCTGGAAGATGCCCCAGATTTGTCCGCAAAAGGGCGTATTCCTCTTCTCGCAGGCAAACCTGGTCAGGCTCCATATCCTCTTCGCCATACAGCGTTTCGGTCACATCTTCAAGCGACACATTGGCACGGCGAGCGGCATAGCGATGAAAATCAACGACCTTATTGTGCGCCACGCGCAGCAGCCATGCCCGTTGCTTCTCAGCGTCAAGACTGCTAATGGTCTCATTCTCAAGCGCGGCCAGGAAGATTTCTAAAAGGATATCTTCCGCATCCTCCCGCGACGGCGCCCGGCGCAGTACATAGGTAAATATCGCCAGCGCCTCCCTTTCATAAAGCGCTGCCATAGGTGAGTCGTCGAGCCTGGAACGTGGCTGCTGCTGACGCGCCATAATGCCTTTCTCGATTTCACCGGTATCCCGGTCGGTCTAACGCTCTTTTTAAGCCTTCACTAGAGAAGTCGAACAGCCCCGCCATTTGTTACATCGCTATCATAAACGTTAAAGAGAGAAATGCAAGCTATTACTTTTATGTCGTGGGGAGATGGCAAAGAAAAACAAGAGCGGAAAATGGGGATGTTATGCTTCAAGCACGCCGATCAGTCTTTCCTTATGTATGACGAACCCAAACGGATACGCCTTCAACGAAAGCCGCTCGTATCCCTGTTCCCGCACAATTTTTCGGGCCTGTGCTTCTGCATCATCCTGATCTCTGGCATAGAACGCATACAACACATCCATATCTTCATTCATCATACAAGCGAGTATCCAGAGTACCATGTTAGCCCTCTCCTCAGATATTGCAACTTAAGTATATACTTAGAATGCTACTTCTGTCAATACGTACTCCCTGGTACAATGCCGATAACCCAACTTGTAGGAGAGACGATGATACGCTTACGAGTGAAGGAAGTAGCAGAACAGAAGCACATCAGCATGGGCAAACTTTCACGTACCTCTGATGTAGCTTACAATACCGTGAAAGCCATTTACCGCAATCCCTACAAGGAAGTCACTACCACTACTCTCAATAAACTTGCTGCTGCATTAGGAGTTCCTGCCTCAGAACTGATTGAAGATATACCAGACAATCCAGAGAAGTGAAATCCAGGGATATTGAAAATACCTATCGAATACGTTTAGACCCAATATACCGTGTTAGAATAAGAAAACTAACAAAGTAAGTGCAAAAACAGCGGCACGAACCAGGGTCAATGAAGACGTAAAGCCCCTTGAAAAGTCAGACGAAAACAAAGGAAAAACAAAAAAAAGCAGATGATTCGAAAAATTGGCGTCATCTCAGACACCCATATTCCCGAATTTAAGCAGTTGCCTCCGGTCATCTGGCAGTATTTTGACGGCGTCGAGCGCATCATTCACGCCGGCGACCTCTCCATCCTGCGCGTCATTGATGAGCTAGAAACGATAGCGCCGGTGGTAGCCGTCCAGGGCAATATTGAGGAAGAGGAAGTCGTAAGAGCATTGCCGATCAAACGCGAAATGCTGGTCGGCAAATGCCGTATCGGCATCGTGCATATCCTCGGCGACTCACGCACTCGCACTCGCGTGGCCCGCCTGGAATTTCCCACCGCCCGCGTAGTCGTCTTCGGCCACAGTCACATTCCCTGGAACGAGGAACACAATGGACAGTTGCTCTTCAACCCAGGAAGCGCAACCGACCGACGCAGGCAACCCACATGCAGCATCGGCATGTTGTACGTGAACGACGAAACGAACGATGTGCGTGGGGAGATTATTCGGTTGTAGATTGAATAAACCCTCGGTGTAAGTAAAATCAATGACGACCATGTCCTACCATGGGAACCGAACACGCTCATAAATTTCATCCATGAGAAATTCGGCGTTGAGGCTTTCAATTCTCACAGTGTCTCCAGAACCGTAGATTCTAGTAATCCAGTAGTTTTGCTTGCGGTCTCGGTGGTGAACTTCAACTGCCTGCCGTTCGGAACTCACAAGCACATAGTCCTCCAGACTAAGCAACTCGCGATATGCTTCCAGTTTTTCAGTACGGTCAATTATCTGGGTGCCTGGAGAAAGCACCTCAAATATAACACGTGGATTGGCCAGAGCATTTTCTGCCTCGTTTTCATCGCAGCTAACCGTGACATCGGGATAGTAGTAGCGGTCTGCAGCTACCTGGACACGCATATCAGAAGTGTAGGTCATGCATGGAGTTCCTCGCAAGTGACTATGGAGCAGGCCGTGAAGATTATGTGCGATTAACGAGTGGTTTCGGCTCCCACCGGCAAGCATACGAATTTGACCATCGATATACTCGAAACGTACATCGCTGGAATTATCAATAGCCAGGTATTCCTCAACGCTTACCCATCGTGATTCAGGAAGTGCCATCGCTTGCTCCTTTTTTCTACTGCTACCTGATCGCCTGTTTGTTAGTCAGTAGTTTTGCTACCACTATTGCTCATAAGGGCGAAAAAGTCAAGTAACTAATGGGTAGTTGCTCTCCAGCCTTGCTAGCAAAACGGCTCGCCTATGTGCGGCATTCCAATACCGCACATAGGCGAAACGGATACCGTATGTGGGGAAATTATCGCTTTGCCTCGCGCGCAGTGATATACTTCTGTCCACCCATAAAAGGCTGCAGCGCCTCCGGAATGCGGATGCTCCCATCGGCCTGCTGGTGCGTCTCGAAGATCGGAATCAGGATGCGCGGCGACGCGATAGCCGTGTTGTTGAGCGTATGCACGAACTTCAGCTTACCATCTTCATCGCGGTAGCGGATATTCACGCGCCGCGCCTGCCAGTCGTGGAAGTACGAACATGAATGCGTCTCCCGATACCTGCCCTCGCTCGGTATCCAGCATTCAAGGTCATACATGCCCACCTTCCCGTCGCCCATATCGCCCGTGCAGACATTCACCACACGGTAGGGCAGCTCAAGCGCCTGCACCAGTTCCTCCGAATTTTGCAGCAACTGTTCATGCCAGCGCACCGACTCTTCGTGATCAGCCTTGCAGATGACGTACTGCTCCACCTTGCTGAACTGGTGAATGCGAAACACGCCGCGCGTATCCTTACCATACGTTCCGGCCTCCTTGCGGAAGCAGGGACAATAGCCGACGAAGGTCAGGGGTAAATCCTCTGCGCGCAAAATCTCGTCCTTGTACATGCCTGTGATCGAAACTTCAGCGGTCCCGACCAGGAAGGTATCCTCATCCTCGATGGCATACACCTGGTCGCGTCCCTTGGGGAACTGTCCATTGCCGATAAAGCAGAAATCACGCGCCATCGCTGGCACAATCAGCGGCGTGAAGCCCTTGCGCGCAACGCGATCAAGAGCGAAATTCATCAGCGCCAGTTCCATACGCGCCGCGTCTCCCTTGAGCGCATAGCTGCGCGCGCCCGCGATCTTGACCGCGCGTTCGATATCCACCAGGTCCAGGTTTTGCATCAGCGTGTAATGATCGCGTGGCTCGAAATCGAAATGCGGCTTCTCGCCCCAGTACTTAATCGGCACATTATCGTTCTCATCCTTGCCGATAGGCGTGCTGGGATCAGGAATATTCGGCACCAGCAGCAGCAACTGGTAGCGTTCTTCGATCAGTTCGTTCAGCCTCGGCTCCAGCGCTTTGACCTGCTCGCCCAGTCGCTTGCCCTCCGCGATCAGCGCCTCGCGCTTCTCCTTGTCCTTACCCACGCGAGGAATCTCTTTTGAGACGCGGTTCTGTTCCGCGCGTGTCTCCTCCACCTGGCGCTGCAACTCCAGCACCCTCCGGTCAACCTCCAGCAGGTAATCGATATCGAGCGTATTGTTTTTCACGCGCGCCGCCTCTTTTACCGCGTCTGGATGGTTGCGAATAAAAGCCATGTCCAACATAATCCAAAATCTCCTTAATCTCCTTTGTCCGGCATTCGCAAGGGGTACTCTCTCCGCGATACCTTTTGATCGAAAGAAGTAGTGCGGCTCCTGGAGGGCGACCACCAGGGTACGCCCTCCAGGGATAGATAGGCGCATTCCTTTACCATGCACCACTATATATGACCAATAAAAAAGCGCCCTCGTCCACAAAGGACGACGACGCGAAATACGCATAAGCCGTGGTGCCACCTTAATTCTTTCAATCCAGATACTGGACCGAAACTCTCTGTTGCCCGGTAACGGGGGCTGCCGTTGGCGCTCATCGCGCTGGCTCGCGGGTGGATTTCCCCTCACTGGCCGCTGCGTTGCACCATCCCACAGTTCTCTGTTGCCCTACTAAGGGTACTTGTCCCGTTCACTGCCTATAATTTCAATTGTACTGGCGGTAGCATAGCAGTAGTTTTGCTGTTTGTCAATAGCTCATCGTCCAAAGTACCGCTGCGTAAAAGTCGCGATGAAACTGATTTCGATGAACAGGCCCACAACTGCCTCCGTCGCCGCCAACGCTGTTACCGGACTGCCCAGGCCAAACGGACCCGGCAGGAAGCCACGACCATGAAACGAGGTAACGCTGAAGATTAACGATTCCGACACTGAGAGGTGCCCAATCAAATAGTAGCATGTCGCAAAGGACAGAATCATCAGCAAGTAGATCAGCAGGCTGCGTCCAGGCTTATAGCCAAAGCCTGCCAGGATATCCAGGAACCACGAAAAGATATAAGCCGCGAACTTGCGCACCCTCAGCCATGACCTCTGTACTGCCAGGCGCATCCGGCCAGGCTTATCTTGGGGAAACGACTCTAACCATCCCCATTTTATCTGTCGCCAGAGTACTTTCCGTTCGATCACCTGAGCGCGGTAGGCGTAACGAACTGCCACCTCGTTCATGCCCTGGGCGCGCATGGTATTGGCAAGCTGCCGATTGGCCCGCACTGCCCCCGCGTAGTCCCCCAACCGCTTGCGTTTCTCTCTAGCCGTTTTCGCGCCCCGCTCAAGCTCCCGTTGGCGCGCCCTAAACTCATCGCCCAATCTTCTCATTGCCGTCCAATCGACGACCGAAAGATTCACATCTCTCCAATGGACATCGGCAAGCGTGGCAAAACCAAACTTTCTTTCACCCAGAGTAATCCTTTCAAGATTGGTTGCGCTATCGAAGAAAGCGTTGCGCAGATCGGCCCCTTCCAGGTGGGCATCAAACAGGTAAGCGCCCTCCAATATAGCGCCGCGCAGGTTAGCCTGCTCCATCTGCGCGCCACGTAAGTAAGCATTTCTCAGATCCGCCCGAAAGAGGCTTGTTTCTCGCATATGCACGCGCCGCGCGGTTATCCTTGCCATATGTGCCCCTTCCAGTACGGCACCTTCCAGATGGGCTTCGCTGAGATCGGCGCCCTCCAGGTTAACGCCAGCGATATCGCGTTGTTCCAGCGTCGCAAGCTGCCACTCCTCCCTCGTCAAGCCTCCACGCGTACAGGCCAGTGGCAGGTTCCGCAGGTCAATCCCATGCACATCAGCTCCGCGCAAATCCAGCCCCAGGCGTTTCCGATCCTGCTCATCCTTCCAATCCACCGGCCCGCGTCCATTATCATGCTGTACCAGCAGCCACTCAATATCAGCCCGCGTAAGCCTGACGCCCCTGAACGGGTAGATGTTTTGCCTGAAGTCCGGCTGGATGCCGAGATATTGCGCAAGTTCTTGCTGGCGAGCGAGGGGAATTTCGGGTTCGGTGCGCCAGGATAGTACGTTATTCAGATCGGGAACGGATGGCATGTTCATCAGATTCAGTCGTCACCTATTCACTTACTTGCTTCAATAAGTCACGCAAAGCTGCTATTTGCTCATAGTCCATGTGCCCTGTATCATCGAGAAAACGGAGAAACCGCTTGAAACTGGTCAAAGTTTTCTTATCACCTTCTGCCTGCATGTACGTCTGCAGGTCTTCAGTAGTCATAGTAAGCAGCCCGCGCGGCGGGTCCTGCGCCAGCAGATAGTCTCGTGCGAACGCATCGATATTTCCAATATGCTTTTCCACCATTGCCTGACTCAGCCCTCGCCGCGCCAGGTCCTTCCGGAAGGCGCTTAAAATGCGCTTGTTACGCGCAACGATCCCCTTTTGTATCCCCTGAACGTTTCCTGGTGCACTGGATGTTAATAAGTTGGTGATAATTCCCTCGCGCTCCTGTGCATCCCGGTAGCTATCATTAAGAGTGCTGCGAATTCCTGGGCCAAAGTAGATGCTGTAAGGTGCCAGGAGGCTATCATAAATGATATGATCCTCAAACGGCAGCAATACGGCCTCAACATAGAGGGGCAGGTAAGGCCCAACAATCATCTTCCTCTTGTAAATTACTTCCTGTTTTCAAACCAGGTATTGTTGGGAATGATAGATTACTGGTAGCTTGTAGTCATCAGACTGATAATACCACTCTGGCTAGCCTGCTCTGCATTTTACATCTGCTCGGCCTGCAAGTAAACTACCTTATTAGCACGCTTGTAATTGCATGCCCATATTCTAATAGACCTCTACCACCCATTTGAACTGTTCATCATGAATGACAACGTATTGTCAAGTGAGTCTTATCATATCATAAGATTATCAAATGTTCTATTAAAAATTTCTGCTCATATTATTGTAATTTTATTCTGCGATGTGTTATAATCGCATGAGATTAGCCAGCAGGCATGGAGACGAAATCTCCAGGTGATAAATCTGGCGTGCGCGAGAACGCTACAATGGCTCCGTTCAGCGGTGGATGGTGGCAGGCAATCCAGGCCTGTTCATATCCATTGTAGAGACGCACGAGGGCGGTCAGCAACCAGTATGGTATGGCACCACTTAGAATGAGACCCCGTTCCGTTGGAACTGCTGGGAAGGAGAGATTTTCCGCCTCCGTATAATCGAGATATTTTATCACGATATTTATCTTCAGCACGGTTGCGTCTTTGTGCTCATCGACTGTGACGTGCAGCTCGGGTGAAAGTTCTGTACCCGGCGGCGCTATTTGTAAGCGAGGGGGAGTTATCCAGCCAAGCCTTGAATCGAACTGGTAGAAGAGTTCATTTCCCGACTGCGTTGCCAGCGAGCCATAGAGCCAGTTGGGACCCCGTCCGTAAACCGCAAGCGGCGTATTGGCCGGTAGTTCGGCAAGTAGGGATGGTATCATTGCTGGAGCCCAGCGTCTTGTTTCAGGCGCCCATGCCTGTATGATAGTATTCAGGTTCGCAACGAGTTCCACAGGCGCCGCATCCAGGTGTGTTTTCTCTAACTCATCTGGCAGGTAGGCAAAGAGCGAGGCCAACCGGTCAACAAGCAGTTCAAAAAGAGGGCCATGTGCGCGCTTTCCGGGATTCAGTCCAACCAGGGTTCCCTCAATCACAGGTCTATCCGCGGTGATGGCAGAGTCGCCGCTTCGTTCGGAATAAATGGAGGCTAAAGGCAGGAGGCCACTGACTTCGATCAGGTGACGCCAGAATGTTGCGGTCTCTGGATTATTTCTATGGAGCAGCAGTATGGAATGGGTGCACCGGCGCAGGATGCCGATTTGATCTTCTGTTGGAAGACCGCCAATATCGACCAGCAGTGGTAGGGGACGGCGTTCCAGGTCGCGGCAAACAAGTTTAACAAAAGTATCAGTCCATTTTCCCTTGATGCGAATGAGGCGCACGGTCTCCTGTTGAGTTTCCTGTGACCAGTCGCCCTCACCATCGGGGCAGGCGCGCAAGACATAATGTTCGATATGCCGCTTGCGCAGCGCCTGTGTCAGGTTATAGGTCAAAATAGACTTACCGGCATGCGGAGGCCCGCCGATAAGCACGGCAGGCAAGAGATTGACCATGGCTGGCCTCCTGAACTTATTTTTGCTATGTTGCCAGAGAGGAAAGGTTTCTATGCCAGAATACATTCATACCTTACTCGCAACCCTTGGCGGACAGCCGCAAGTCGTGACATTTACACTCGATCTCCTGCTCCAGCGTGGTTTCCCTATCAGCGAGGTAATAGTCGTTCACCCGGAAGCATCCGACGAGCGCCTGCAGCATTCAGTGGCATGCCTCAACGCCGAGTTCGTCGGTGATTACTATGGCTACTACCTGGTTCATGGACAACCTCTCCGTTGTCGTCTCCGCTCATATCTATTAGAGCTTGACGAAACTCCACTACAAGATATTGTAGACGATCTCAGCGCAAAGGGTACGCTTGACACCGTGCATCGTCTCATCCGTGATCTCAAGCAGCAGCACCGGCGCATTCACCTTTCGCTCACCGGCGGTCGTCGCCTGATGTCACTGATGGCCATTTCTGCCGCCTACCTCAACTTCGACCACTTCGATCACATCTGGCACATCTACACACCCTCAGCTCTTCGGCCCCTGGTCAACGAAGGAAAGGTCATGCACGTTCCCAGCGAAGCCGGTGTAAGCCTGATTGAAGCGCCTTTCGTCCCCTGGGGAGCCTACTTCCCCGGCCTATCGGAAACCGTCGATACAGCCCAGGATATGCGCCACTACCAGACCGCCCGCATGGACGCGGAGGAACGGGCGAGATGCATCCAGGTAGTAGAACATGCGACTCCTCGCCAGCGAGAAGTCTTGAAAGCCTTTGCCGGTGGACTAAACCCACAGCAAGTAGCCCAGAAATTAGGCATAGAACTCAAAACCGTCCACAGCCACAAAACCGTTCTCCTGGAACTCTGTCGCAATGCCTGGAATAAAAACTCCAACGAGCCGCTCGATTACCGTTTCCTACAAAAAGCCTTTGCCAACTACTTCACTCACGATGAGTAAAGTATATCTTCCCAAAGCAAGGAACACATCAGAATCACTTCTGATTTTTTCAGTAGGGACTTCTGATGTGTTTTGGGGGAAGGGGTGGTATGCTCTTCAGGAAAAAAGATGATTGTGCGAGAGAAAGGAATGTAGGGATGCAGGAAGAAGAAAGTAGGGTACTTTGTTTAGCGTTAGTGGGAGTACACTCATGAAGCATCTGTTTTTAGTGAGTGTGGGGCCTGTTCAAACCTTTATTGCGAATGCGCGCCGCACTCGTGATCTCTGGTTCGGCTCCTGGTTCTTGAGTGAGCTTTCAAAGGCTGCTGCTCATGAAATTGTCAATAACAGACCAGGAAATAGCCTCATCTTCCCTGCTCCCCCCATGGAACAGTTGCAAGAGTTACTTAAGGAAGATAGCGAGTTCAATGTCGCAAACAAGATTGTGGCTCTGGTCGATGATCTACCTGCTGACCTGGATGAGAAGGTCTATAGAGCAATTGAAGGTCGCCTCAATAAGGTAAGAGATCAAGTATTTAATTCAATAACGGATTTTGATCGCCCAGTCGCGGAAAAACAGGTTGCTGATCTTATAGAATACTTCTGGGTTGCCTTGCCATTTGAGAACGCTGACTACGCAAAAGTGCGCAGAAATCTTGAAGCCTTGCTGGCGGCCCGCAAAAACACACGCGACTTTAAGCCCGTGGATTGGGGAAGTGGCGCTCCCAAATCTACACTTGATGGTCAGCTAGAGAGCGTCATACCACCAGACCTTTATCGGCGGCGTGGACTATCTACTGAAGAGCAGCAAGAAAACGTCAAAAAGTTATATGACAACTATAAAGCCGGGCCAGCCGAGCAGCTATCAGGAGTAGATTTACTGAAACGGCGGGGCAATGCCGGAGAGAAAGCGCATTTCCCCAGCACCTCGCATATCGCATGCCTGCCTTATCTTGTAAGACTTTCGAAGCTGAAAGATTCCGCTGAGGCGCTCATACTGCTTGATGAATATGTTGCCAAAATAAAAGAAATCGCGTCTCGTAAAAATCTGACGGTGATCATCGATACAATTTCCCGGCAAAATGCCGATTGGGAACATACTATTCTCGGCGACTATGATGGTTCGCTCTTGTTTGAAGAGCGTCTGGCTGATATCGTTACAGATATCACAGGTTTTGAGCCGGCAAAAGATATCCTTCGCAAATTCTATGAGTATGTGAAAAAACGCCCAAATCCATACTACGCAATTCTGGTCGCCGATGGTGACTTTATGGGGAAAGCTATCGACGCACAGACGAAGCACGCAACTGGAACAGAGAGGCATCGTGCGATATCGCAGGTTCTCGCTGGATTTGCCGAAGATGCACCTAAGATTGTGAGAGATGACTATATTGGCGCGCCTGTTTATACAGGCGGAGATGATGTGCTCGCCTTTATGCCCTTGCATACGGTACTTGCTTGCGCCCAAAAGCTGGCTGCCGAGTTTCATCAGCGGCTTAAATCCTTTCCCTATGAAGGAGAGTACTCTCCGACCCTCTCAGTTGGTATCACGGTCGCTCACCATCTTGACGCGCTGCGTGATTCTCTGGAATTGGCACGCGGCGCGGAGAAACTGGCGAAAGCAATGAACGGCAAAAACGCCCTGGCAATCACAGTCAGCAAGCGCAGCGGAGAGGAGTGCGCCGTCGTTGGCCACTGGGGCGAGTTGGATGCCCGCATAAGCAAGCTGATGGAACTTTACCAGAACGGCGATATTCCCGAAGGCATGAGTTATGAATTGCGTACACAAGCGCGTAGGCTGACCGGGCCTGCTACTGACAAAGACCTTCAGCAGGCAAAACTGGCCGAGGCAAAGCGCATCTTGCAGCGTAAATTGTCCATACGCCAAAAAGTACGTGGCGAGTCGAACACTAAGGAGACTGAGGAGCTAGTGAACACCTTGCTGGCAATGCTCGAGGGAGACGACAGACAGGGAAAACCAGATATATCGCTATCGCGAGTTGAGGAATTTGCTACAGAATTGATGGTGGCGCGAACTTTTGCTGACGCGATGGAATTGACAATGCCATAGAAAAGGAACATCATGAGTAAGCCGAAGCCGAAAGGCAAGCATCCCCCTGGCGTTCAGAAACGCTCCAGTGGGCCTGAGTTGGTTCGTGGCCCATCGGAGATCACCTGGATTATTGAACCACGTGATCCCTTGATTGTCCGCGATGGACGACCCTTCGGGCCGAATCCCAGCGCGCAAGCGATATCCCTTTCTTTCCCCTTTCCCTCGACCACCACAGGCGGAGTCCGCAGCAGGGCTGGTCTTAAATCGGATGGCACATTTGATGTCAGCCAGATTGAACGAGTGAAAAAGATCAAGGTGCGCGGCCCTCTCCTGGTGCGGCTCTCACAGAGTGGTGAGAATATCGAGGATTGGTTGGTACCCGCACCGGCTGACGCCCTGCTGCTCGAAGGGAATACGCGAGATGACGTATGGCGCAAGCCACTTGTTCCTTTGACCTTATATTCAGGTGCAGAGTTCAACAGCACGCGTGATAACACATCGCTGATGCTGGTAGGGCCAGTCCGTCCAGACCTGCGCAAGCCATCTGCAATAATTCCTTCCTACTGGCGTTGGGATGCGTTCGAGCAATGGCTAATAAATCCTGTTGAGGGTGAGCAGCTGCTTACTGCCTTTGGACATAGAGGTCCACTTCATGAACATCGTCTTCACGTCAGTATGAACCCTGATACTCTGACCGCAAGGACAGGAGCATTGTTTGAGACGTCCGGCCTGGAATTTGCTGCGCCCGGAGCAGTTCTTGAAACACGCTTAAGTGAAGCGCAACGACTGGCATTAGCTGTAGTCGTTGATCGCAAAGAAACTATTCGTTCTGGCCTCGCCAACTTAGGGGGTGAACGGCGCATGGTAAGCTGGCGCAGGATTGATCGCAATCCACCCGCTTGCCCTCCAGGGGTGCTAAAAGCAATTATCGATAAAAAGGCCTGTCGAGTGATACTGCTGACTCCCGCTTTCTTTACAAAAGGCTACCAACCTACCTGGTTGATTGAGCCGAGAAGCGGTGTCAAACCGGAATTGCTGGCAATTGCTATTCAACATCCACAGGTCGTCTCCGGGTGGCGGCTTGAACCTCCACCCGGACCGAAGCCAACGCGCCGCCTTGCGCCTGCCGGTAGCGTCTTTTTCCTCTCGCTTCGGGGAGAAGGCGATAAAGCTATTGACAATAAAGCTATCGAGAAATGGGTCAAAGATGTGTGGATGCAGTGCATCAGCGATGATGTGGAAGCCCAAAATGACGGTTTTGGATTGGCTGTTCTTGGAAGTTGGTCCGGCCAGCCGGAATCAATGGAAGAGGTGAAAGAGCAATGAGAAAGCGTTCTGATTCTTCTCCTCCAGAACAAGTGACCCGCATCCCGACGACGACGATTATCAAACAGGAACGAAAATATCAATTGATTACTCCCCTCTACGGTGGCGGTGTAGAGCCTACAAAGCCTGATCCCATCACTGTAGTGCGCGCTACAGAAATTCGCGGCCATTTGCGCTTCTGGTGGCGGGCCTGTCGTGGTGGACAATATGGTAGTCTGAAAGCAATCAAGCGGGCTGAAGATGAGTTATGGGGTACTGCTGGAACGAAGCAAGGAGGAGGTCCATCACAGATTCAGGTAGAAGTTATAGAATACTCGGTAGGTGATCCTCATGCATCTTTCACCATTGCGCCTTCTTACGCAGCTTTTCCTTTGCGACAGACTAGAAGTCCCCTCTGTGATGCTGTCTCATTTACTCTCAGTGTCTGCTTTCCTGCCGCTCTTCAAAAGGAAGTTGAGGCGACGTTCAGGATGTGGGAGTTATTTGGAGGGATTGGCGCAAGAACACGTAGAGGTTTCGGAGCTTTATACCTGTTCTCCGTTGATGGAGTCGCTAATTCAGACCTTCCCGGCTCTACGAAAGAGGAAGCTCAGGCCTGGGTGCAGCAACAGCTTGAGCAATGTGTTGTTCAGGGAACCTACCCGCCGGATTTGCCACACCTTACGCACTCTACGATGTTCAAAATTACGCCTTCTGATGAAGATGTAATGAAAGTCTGGGATAATCTCATCAAGAAGCTTGCTAGCTTTAGGCAGGCGCGTAACGGTGGGCCGCGTGGTCGTAGTTATTGGCCGGAGCCGGAAGCAATCAGAACAATAACTGGGCAAAGATTTGATAAACATCCACCGCTTAATCATCCCACTAAGTTTCCGCGAGCCGCTTTTGGCTTGCCCATCATTTTCCCTATCAAATATACCGATCAGGGAGAACCTGAAGATACAACTTTACAGGGAAAGCTGCTAGGAAGCCAGCGATTTGCTAGCCCTCTCATCCTTCGACCTCTGCTTTGTGAAGATAATCGAGCCGTCGGAGTAGGGTTGCTCCTTGAAGGCTCTCGCATTCCACCTCCTGGTGGCATAGTACTGGACTACGATCCAACGACCACTGTAGATACGCAGCTTACGACTACAGAGGCTTCAGCTATACCTGTTCTTTATAGTCAAACGGATGTACTACAAGCGTTCATGAATTATTTGTGAGGATACAATGACAGCACAGCTTACTTTTGTTCACGCCCTTTCACCACTACACGCCGGAATTGGTCAAGGTGCGGGTGTGATTGATCTTCCAATTGCGCGGGAAAAGGCAACCGGCATTCCTTTCTTACCTGGGTCTTCCTTAAAAGGAGCGTTGAAAGCTCTCTGCCCTAACGAAAACATCCGTAAGAGAATCTTTGGCGCTAATCCAACAGACACAGATACTGGCAGTGATTATGCAAGTCCCGCTCAGTTCTCGGATCAGCGGCTGCTTTTGCTGCCTGTGAGAAGTTTGGCCGGAACCTTCGCCTGGGTAACATCGCCCTATGTATTACGCCGTTTTGTACGTGACCTGCGTGATATTTCATTCACTCCACCGCTCAGTATTCCGCAACCTCAAGCATACAATCAGTGCTATATAGCTGGAAATACAAGTACGATTACCATTACTCAGGGAGGTAACAAGAGGGTCGTGCTTGAAGACCTGGATCTTCTTCCACAGAATGAAGACATCACGTCATGGGCCACCTGGATAGGTCCAAAACTGTTCAACGAGGCAACGTGGCAAACGATGTTGACTCAACGCTTATGCGTCATACACGACGATGTCTTCAATTTTCTTATTGATACTGCGCTGGAGATAACCACACGCATCAAGCTAAAAGAAGATACAAAAACGGTGGATACTGATACAGGAGGACTTTGGTACGAAGAAGCGTTGCCTACAGAGACAGTTTTATATGGTTTTGCCCAGGCTATTCCCGTGAAATCGATAAATGTAGCGTCCGAGGAAGTATTCAGAGAACTCAGGAATCTGACGAACAATGCAGTGCAGCTTGGGGGTAAGGCAACTGTAGGACGCGGTGTCTGCCGAGTGCAGTTGATAGCGGGAGGAGCGTAAGCATGAAGACGCGCGATCAAGAATATGCTTCTGATGCCGTGCAAAAAGTATTAGACGTGAAAAAAAACCTGAATGATGTTGTTGAGCGCAATAGATATGGTTCGATGGCGCACCAGTTACCTATTCTCATTCGCACTGCTGGACTGGCACAGGCGTTAGCCTTTCTTGAAACACGAGAATCTAAGGGACACCGACAACTGCTTGAAGATCTTGCGGCAACTGTTGGCCTGCCAGGTACGCTCCCGCGAGAGGCGCGAACGTTACCTCTAAATGAGTACATGCACCTGACACGGCAGGTCATGGCGGCTCTTC
Source organism: Ktedonobacteraceae bacterium (assembly GCA_035294305.1). Taxonomy (GTDB): domain Bacteria; phylum Chloroflexota; class Ktedonobacteria; order Ktedonobacterales; family Ktedonobacteraceae; genus DASRBN01. The sequence continues at coordinate 62,347 of DATGLD010000008.1, forward strand.
TCTGGTATAAGCGTTTCGCTCAATCAATCCTGGATATTAAGTCAAATGTAGGGAGAGATGTAAATGTGGTGTCCGTTCCTCAAACGCAGACAAGTAATACGGAGGCTAATAAAGGATGAGTACTCGCCGTGATTCTCTTTCCAGTATCCAGTTGAGCCATGTGTCAGATGCACATGCCGAGCTATGGCTTGACAGATACATGGATGACGTGGAGAAAAGTGAGAAACGAAGCGCCTTTGTTGCTGAGGTATCAACAATCTCCATACCAACGATATACGAAACATTCTACAATCGTTGGATACAAGAGCTTGAATCTCTGGGAGCGAAAAAGCGAGAGGCTCATGTCAAGACACGCATGATTGTTGGCCTGGGCGATGAAAGCGTATTGGAAACTTCTGTCACTTTGCACAAAACCTACGGTGTTCCTTACATCCCTGGAAGTGCGCTCAAGGGACTGGCTGCCAGTTATGCCCGGCAGCGGCTTACAGAGGATTGGCAGAAGGGCCGCGAGGCCTATCAGGTGATTTTTGGTGACCCCGATGAAGCAGGCTATATTACCTTCTTCGATGCATTATACATACCAGAGCCAGGAACGAAAAAACGGGTGCTTTACCCTGATGTGATAAGCACTCATCACCAGAAATACTATCAAAACTTCGCTCAAACGCCAGCAGACTGGGATGATCCTATTCCCATCCCGTTCCTTACTGCTACAGGTGACTATATGATTGCGTTAGCTGCTCCAGAGCTAAATGAACGCGATGCCTGGATTGAGAAAACGTTTACTATTCTCAAGTATGCACTGGCAGATATGGGTATCGGGGCGAAAACTTCCAGTGGGTATGGAAGACTGGAACTTAAATAGTCATGCAGTCTGAAGCAAGCAGCTATGTCTTTGAAATATTCACGGAGAAAGGGATTTCAAATGAAAAAGGCATTATTAATCCTTACCGGTGGTAGAATTATGCCTAATGTACTCACAATTCTCAATGAAAATCCCATTCTGATAGTTCCCATTATCTCGAACGACGACAAAAATTTCGAAGATTTTGAACGCGGCATTAAAGCTCTGTTTATCGAAAAAAAACGTCCCTTTGATTGGGATAACAATTGGGATACGTCCTTTAAGGTAGATGCTTTCGATCTGGACGATATAAAGAAAAAATGTCTCCAGGCAGTAGATAAGCATCAAGGTTGTGAATGGATATTTAACATTACCTCTGCTACTACTATTATGAGCATGGGCGCATATGAAGCAGCTAAAGAACGTATCACTCAAGGCGTTCCTATCAGCTGCTGGTATCTTGATACTGCCCATACAAGAGTAGTCAGGCTCACTGGAAAAGAAAGAGACGCATCTTTATTTACTATCTCTGTAGATGATTATGTCGCAGTTCATAACCGCCAATTAATCGATGGAAGCTTGGAGAAACAAAGGCAATATGCCCAGGATCATTGGCTATCCTTTGCAACATTTTTAGTGGAAGATACATCTCGTCTAGATACCCTCAAAAGAATGTTGGAGCGAGTTGAGAAAAAGGGTAAACCGGGCAGGAATAACGTTAAAACTTATTCCTTTGAACAAGTAATGCCCGAAAGTCTGGCCAAACTTTTAGAAAAGGCAGCTGAGGTGAAGTTAGTGAAGGATTTGATGGTGTCTGGAACAGGTTATTCCTTTAAACTTTCATGTGAGCAACATAGTTTTCTCGATGGGGCATGGCTTGAGTTGTATGTTTGGAATGAAGTGAAGAAACTTGAACAAGATAACCATCCGCTTTTCACTGACTGTCAGTGGAACCAATGTATTTTTAATGCTCAGAATCCTAACGATAAAAATCAGCAAAATGAGCTGGATGTTTCAATGATATATAAAGCGCAATTACTTGTCGTTGAGTGTAAAACAGGAAATGATGCTTATACTTCTGTAACCATTTATAAGCTAGATTCAGTTACAGGCCCATTAGGAGGTAGATTTGTTAGTAGATTTCTAGTAACAAGTAGATATCTTAAAGAAGCCGATGAGTTATTTAAAGAGCGAGCAAGAGATAGAGGAATAACATTAATTGGACGAGAAAGACTTCAAGAAGTTGGAAAAATTATTGCAGAGAGAGCGAAGTCTTCAGAGGGAAGATAATCAAACTTATCCTCAACTTAACCCATATCCTCATCCTGACCGCCGTGCTTCGATTTCCATTCGCTAATACCTCCATTGAAGATATCAGCATCATCCCTGTGCAAATTTAACCAGGATGAACCCCTCAACCTCCCCTCGAGCCCCAATCAAGGCCGTCGGGGCCGTTAATCTATCTCTTCATCTCCCGCCCCCACCAATGAGAATCCTCTCACATATTTCCAACTCTCCCCCAATGAACCCCTATTATCCTATCCCTGTAAGTAGAAAAACAACTGGTCCTACTGAAAAGTCGTTGCGGAACCGAAATAGTAACAAAGGAGGTTTTAGAAATGAATACGAATACTATCAATACATCGAAAAGCTGGCGCGAGCGCACACGCATACTGCTCGGGGTGCTGCTTATTAGCGTCCCGTTTGTCTTTGGGATAACCGCGTTTGGAACCCATGCCTTGAGCGCCTGGATATTGGCAGCAATCGTCGGCGTCGTCGCCATATCGCTCGCCGTCCTCTGGCTGGCGTTCCCCAGTAATGGACTCACCAGCGGCGCAACCACCATGCTTGGTACCGTCGTCGCCATTACACCCTGGGTGATGGAAGACTCCCCGTCCACCGCTGGCGCATTGATAGCGTCCGCGCTAGGAGTATTGCTCATCCTGGCTGCCGGCAGCGTATCGGCAAAGAATTGGAACCGGCAGCCCGCGCTTGCCACTTTCTGGAGAGCGCCGAGAGGCTTGATGGAGTCAGAGTAACAGGTCCCCTCATATGGCGAGTGAGCATTGCTTGCTCGCCCTTATCTTTTTCCCAAAATCCTATGCTGCGAAAATTGAGATAGCCTCATTCCTCTCCCAGATATGTATTGCGATGATGGTAAACAAGTGTGGACCGGTGGAGGGCGACCACCAGGGTACGCCCTTACAAGGACGACGAGGCCCTTTTCACCGAGGCACAGAGTCATTGTAGGGCGCACCCTGGTGGTCGCCCTCCACGTGCCATTTCCCCAGGAAAATACGACCCCTATTCTCTCCCCCTCTTGTTACTGTGGTTGCATTATTGTATCCTGTAACACACTAGAGCTTGATTGTCTTGCTCAGGTGAGCGGAAAGGACCGGCAATTGGCAGATCAACCAGGAACAACAGTGGAATGGAATGGACTGAAAATCATCGGCGCAGGCTTTGGACGAACGGGAACACTCTCCCTGAAGAACGCGCTTGAGCAACTCGGCTTCGTGCCCTGTTACCATATGACTGAACTATTTTTCCATCCAGAAGCCAATGATCAGTGGGTAGCACTTGTCGATGGCGAGCCTGTTAGCTGGAGTACTGTTTTTAACGGGTATCAGGCAACCGTCGATTGGCCCGCCTGTGCCTATTATAAAGAGTTGATGCAGGCCTATCCTGAAGCAAGGGTGCTGCTGTCCGTTCGCGATCCCGAAAAGTGGTATGAGAGCGTTATAAATACCATCTACCAGGTATCGCGTCGTGACCCGTCGTCTCCTCATGCCCGTATGATCAGAAAGCTCATCTGGGATGGAACGTTTCACGGCAGATTCGAGGATAAGGCGTATGCGATCTCTGTTTTTCAGACGCATAACGAGGAGGTCAAACGGCTGGTACCACCAGAAAAGCTGCTGGTCTACGACGTAAAAGAAGGCTGGGAGCCTCTTTGTACATTTTTAGGCGTCCCGGTACCCTTGGATATGCCCTTTCCTCATCTCAATGATCGTCAAGAATTCTTAGGCAGGATAGCGCAGCCCTAATTGGATTAGCTTGACCGTCTATGCTATTCTCGATATAAACTGAGACAGGTGGCGAAAAGATTATAATCATGTTTTGAAAGAGTAGCTTTGGACGCTCGAATCCTGCACATCCTGAAGCAGACAGCACAACACTTTAACGACAACCACGCGCAAGCCTACCTCGTTGGAGGCTCGCTGCGCAACCTTCTGCTTGGCGAACCAACCATCGATTGGGATATTGTCACCGGTGGTGATGCCCCTACATTAGCCCGGCAACTGGCCAATAAACTTGGTGGTTTCTATGCTCACCTGCACGAAAAGGCCAGCCGCGTAGTCGTCAAACAGCAAGCAGGCGAAACCGTTCTTGATATCTCACCATTGAACGGCAAAACCATTGAAGACGACCTGCGCCGCCGCGATTTCACCATCAACGCTATGGCTGCCCCACTCGACGAAATTGTGCGCTATCTGGAACAGGCATGTCATGCTGAGCGCAGCGAAGAATCTCGGGGAACAGCAACCTCGTGTCTATCAATTATCGATCCAACCGGAGGTACTGTCGATAGTGCCGCTCGTCGCCTGCGGGCCGTCGATAATGATATCTTCAAGCATGATCCCCTGCGTATGCTACGAGCCGTGCGCTTGATGATGCGTTATGGGCTGAGCATTGAACCGGAAACGCAGCGGTTGATTGCCTTTCACGCGCCATTGCTGAAAAAAGTTGCCCCCGAACGTCTTCACGACGAGTTATATGCCATTCTCAATCCGGATGGCGCTACTGATAGGCTACGTTTCCTGGATGAACTGGGCCTTTTTACCGTCATTTTCCCTGAATTCATACCCGCGCGTGGCATGCGACAACCGTTTCCCCATTATTGGGATGTGCTGGAGCATTCCATCGAAGCCGTTGGAGCGCTGGAACGCCTGGCAGGAATGCTGCAAGGGGAAATTGCAGACGGGGAATTACATGAGATATGCACATTGTTGCGCGAGGCAGGAGAACAGGGTATCTTTTCGTTTGATGCGTTGTTGTTGCCGCGCGTGAAGATGGCGGCGCTGTTGCATGATATTGGGAAGACGGTGACGTATGCAACTGATCAAGAGGGCCATATACATTTCTATCATCATCCGCAGGCTGGTGTACCGCTGGCCCAGGAGATTATGAGGCGTTTGCGCGCCAGTACGCAAGATCGCCGTTTCGTTCAGCAGGTCGTGGCCCATCATATGCGACCCGGACAACTGGGGCAGGATGGGCCGGTAACGCTGCGAGCCACGCGGCGCTATTTTGCCGATCTCGGGCTGGTCGGCATTTACGTCGCCTTGATTTCGCTCGCCGATCACCTGGCGGCAATGGGTCCACAGCCTCTCGGCGAGGCGTGGGAGCGCCACCTGGGGGTTGTGCATGTGCTCTTGACGCGCTACATCCGGGAACGTGAGACTATTCTCCCGCCGCGCCTGATCAGCGCCGAAGAATTGATGCGCCGCCTGCAACTGGAACCCGGACCGCAGGTAGGCCGATTGCTGGATTTGATCGCCGAAGCACAGGCCGAGGGATGCATTTCCTCGAAAGAAGAAGCTATCTGGCTGGCCGAAGATGCCATGGCAATTGATGAGGATGCCCAGATCGGCGATGAGGATGTACATTGATAAATGGGATCCCGTGACAGGCGATGAAGCGCCCCTACGGCATCGCTGCTCTCTTCTGACCTTTCTGGTTGGAGTAAGCAAGTGTGGTCGCCCTGCTGGGGCCCAGAGAGGTTTGCCCTCCTCGTATCAGCCCTTGTGACGGCTTCCCGCAAACCATCACCGCTCTTTCAAGAGAATAGATAACAAGAAAAAGCCTGGCATGGCGACCATTTCACCATCCCAGGCATTTTTCTTATTGTATGTCTTGCTTACTTCTTCATAGCCAGCATACCGTCGGTGTTCCCGGCGACATCGACATAGAAGCCGACCAGGTTGCCTTTATCGTTGACGCCGTTGATAGTCGTGGTTCCGATGCCGTTGGGGTCATCGATCGACCGCCACTGCGCATTCTTCAGGGGACTGGTCAGGACGAAGCCGTGCATCAGGCCGTTGGCATCGAAGTAGCCACCGACGATCTCATCGTACTTGTTGACGCCCAGCGGGGTCGTATTCGTCGAGCCAGGATAATCGAACTCGGTGAAACTGTTGCCCTTGAGCAGGAAGCCAACGATGTCTCCATTGGAGCCCGTCAGGAAGCCGACGATATCGCCATTGTCATTGATGCCTGTGGCGATGGCGTTGTTGCCATTAGGCGGCACAATGGCCGTGAACTTGCCCGTCGCCTGGTTCAACTTGTAGGCATGGTTGACGCCGTTAGCATCCGTGTAGAAACCAACCGCGATGCCTTTGTCGTTGATACCGAGCAACTGGTTCACAGTCCCTTTTCCGGTGTGCGGGTCCTTGTAGGAAGTGAAGACGCCATTCCACTCCACGAAGCCGAAGTTGTTGCCCTTGCTATCGACGTAGAAGCCCGCCGTGTCGCCCTTGTTATTGATAGCCGTAACCTGTGTCTGTACCGAGCCAGGATAGTTCTCATTGACATAGTTGCCCTGTCCATACGGTGGATTGAGAATGTAGCCCTGGTTAGGATGGCCAGGAGCGCCGCTGCCGAAGTAACCGGAGATCACTCCTGAGTTGTTGATGCCGAGCAACTGGTTGAAGGTAGGATCGGCATTGTCATCGAGGGTCGTGAATGAATACTTCGCCCCCGCGTGTGAAGTCACCGGGCTGGCCAGCGCCGTCGCGGTGAGGGCCATAATGCCTAAGGCGGCCACGATACTTGCCATAAAGATCCGGCGGAAAATTGGGTTACGCATGTTGTTTTCTCCTTTTTTTTCAATGTTTTTAAAATGCGCAAACTGCGCGCTACAGTGATATCGCAATTTTCTTTGGTAAGAGATTTTCCGTATACGCTTACCCCAATTGCTGTACAGAGTATGCCCTACCAGGCTCAAGAAAATAAGATCTTTTTCTAGTCTTCTTCTGGTCTTCTACTGGTCAACTGCCACTTCAGGTTCGCCCGATCAACTCATCATCGACCTTTATGCCCATTTTCGGTCAAAAGCAAGCTAATGAGCATAGTTGACAACAGCGCCAGCATATCGTACCATTACGTCGGCAGATCACGGTTAGTCGCTGGTATGCGCCGGAGATCGGCAAGTGGAACCTCGCCCGATAGCCCTTGGGAGATGAACTGGTTTGAAGGCAATCGCGATATTTTATCAGGGCCGTAAAAATGATACCTCGAAAGCCGCAGAACAACTTGTACCCTTTTTAAAGAAATTGGGGTACGATGTGCGCATTATTGATACGCGCTATGAAGGTGAAGAGGCACCTGAACCTGCCATCCGGGACTGCCAGCTTGCCATTGTGCTGGGTGGCGATGGCACCATTGTTCATGCTGCTCGCCTCTCGGCATATGAGGGCGTTCCCCTTCTGGGTATCAACTTTGGACGAGTAGGATTTCTAACTGAGTTGGAGCCGGAGCAGATGCTGTCCAGGCTGCCGCTCTACCTTGATGGCGATCCATCGGTATGGATTGATAAACGTGCGATGTTGCACGCCGTTCTGGAACAGGATGGGAAGCAGGAGGAATTCCTGGCTTTGAATGATATTGTGATTGCGCGCGGCATGTGGCCGCGTATGGTACAGATACGCACCTGGGTCGATGATTTCTACTACAATACGACCTATGCCGATGGCATCATCCTTTCCACCGCTACCGGCTCAACCGCCTATAATATGGCCGTTGGTGGGCCACTGATGCACCCACAGGTGCAGAGCGCCGTACTTACGCCCATCGCGCCCCACCTCGTGTCCGACCGCTCGCTGATTTTGCATCCTGAAGCCGTTGTCAAGCTCCAGATCGCAACCGGTTCTCAAAATGGAGTCTTCTCCGCCGATGGCCAGATGAGCCGCGAGGTGAAAGACGGTGCCACGATCACGATTCGTAAAAGCCAGTATGTCACGAAATTCCTGCGGCGCAGGCCGCCAACTTACTTCTACCAGATCATCAATGCCAAATTGAAAGATGAGGATGCTTAAGGGTCAGGCTCTTCGTCCTCTTGGGTGGGGCGTAGAGGCCAGATTTATCGCGCCCGGGACTTCCCTGGAGCACCCGAAACGATGTCGAGCCAGTATTGAATGCATGAGGGTATCAAAGCCACTCTTAAGAAAATTATGTTATTAGAGTTAACCATCAAAGATTTTGCCATTATTGATAGCCTGCACCTGCGGCTGAACCGCCTCTTCAATGTCTTCACCGGAGAAACAGGCGCGGGTAAGTCGATCATTATCGATGCCGTGAGCGCCCTGCTGGGCGGCAAGATCGGCGCGGAATTTGTGCGCGCCGGGTGCGAGCGTGCCACAGTCGAAGGCGTCTTTTCCATCGATGCCTTGCCCCCCATTCGTGATGATTGGCAGCCATTCGAAGCCTTCTTAAACGAAGAACACAATGGTAATCGCACGATGTTCGAGGCATTAGACAACGCCGAAACGCAGCGTGCGCACTTTAATCATGCCGATAACAATAGCGCTGATGCTGCCGTTGCTCTTGCCACACTGCTGCACGAATACGATATCGAGCCTGAAAATGGGCAGTTAATTCTCTCACGCGATATCTTCCGCTCCGGGCGTACCGTTTCACGCATCAACGGGCGAGCCGTCGCCCAGCAGGTACTCCAGCAGGTAGCCAGCTGGCTGGTCGATATTCATGGGCAGAGCGAGCATATGAGCCTGCTGCGTCCTGAACAGCACGTGAATTTTCTGGATCGCTACGCCGAGCTTTTGCCCCTGCGCGAGCAACTCGGCGCGAAGGTAACGGAATGGCGCGAGGCTCACAAGAAGCTGGCCGCATTGCGGCAGACGGAGCGGGATGCTGCCCGCCGCGCCGAATTCTTGCGCTTCGAGGTCGAGGAAATTGAGAAGGCCGAACTGGAACCCGGCGAAGTCGAGGAACTGGAAGCCGAGCGCAAGGTGCTGAACAACGCCGAGCGCCTGCGCGAGCTATGCGCCCTCATTTATGGTTCCATCAAGGGCGGTGACTTCGCCGGCGACGAGTACCGCCCGGCGCTGGATCAATTGCGGCCCGCGTTGCGCGCGATGAACGAACTCGTGCGCCTCGATCCCAACCTGCGAGAAAACGAAACCAATCTCGCGGAAGCCATTTATCGCCTGGAAGATGTAGCCGCCACAATCAGCAGCTACGAGAGCGATATCGAAGATGATCCGCAGCGCCTGGCCGATATCGAAGAGCGGCTCGATCTCATCAATCGCCTCAAGCGCAAATACGGCGCGACCATAGAAGAGATCCTCAAACGCGCCGATGAAGACCGCGCCGAACTTGAGACCATCGTGCACCGGGACGAACTGGTAGCAAACCTGGAGAAGCAAGATGGTGAATTGCGGCGCGAGATTGGCCGCATCGCCCAGCAAATCTCCGAACGCAGGCGTGAAGCCGCCACGCGGCTATCCGCCGCCATGGAAGAGCAGTTGGATAGCCTCAATATGAAACGCGCGCGTTTTTCCGTTGAAATAGAGCAGCTTCCCGATGAAAATGGTGTGCCGGCCAGCATCAATGGTCAGCCCGAGCAGCTTTATGCCTGCGATATGACGGGCATCGACCGCGTGCAGTTCCTGATTGCGCCCAATCCCGGCGAGCCGTTTAAGCCGCTGACGAAAATTGCTTCTGGTGGTGAAACATCGCGCCTGATGCTGGCGCTGAAAACCATTCTCGCCTCCGCGGATGCCACGCCCACACTGATCTTTGACGAAATTGATGCCGGTATCAGCGGCAAAAGCGGCCAGATCGTCGGCGAGAAGCTGTGGCAATTGACCCTTAATCACCAGGTGATCTGCGTCACACACCTTCCACAGATCGCCGCATTTGCCGATACACACTACAATGTCAATAAGCAGATTTACGATGAGCGTACTGTTACAATTGTCAACGAACTGCGCCCGGAACAGCGCGTGCGCGAGCTCGCTCATATCATGGGTGGCAGCGTGACTGAGTTTTCGATGAAGAGCGCCGAAGAAATGCTGGCAAGGTCATATCTGTGGAAAGAGCATTGGGCCAGAAACAAACCGGAGCAATAATATGCCCTCTATCGCAATTATAGGTGCGGGATGCAGTGGCCTCGCCGCGGCGCACGTGTTGCAAGATGCCGGGTATGCCGTCACCCTCTTTGAGCAGCACGATTATGTGGGGGGGCGAGTCGCGACCGGCAAACGCGATGGCTTCATTTATGATTATGGAGCACAGTATATCAAAGGCGGCAGCCCGGTCAGCGATAGTTTGATTCTCGAACGTTTCCACGTCGAAGATCTGATCGATATCGGCAAACCTGTCTGGATTTTTGAGAGCCACGGCCACATCCAGGAAGGCGATCCTGCGCAAAATGCCGGCCCAAAGTGGACATACCGCAGCGGCCTTTCCGCTCTGCCACAACGCATGGCGGAAGGACTCGATATCCGCTTGAAAAGCCGTGTTTCGCGGATAAAACCGCTGGCGACCGCTTGGAACCTGACCAGTGATGAAGGCCGGCCGTTTGGGGACTACGATCAACTCCTGCTTACTATGTCCACAGGTGATGCCGGTGGGCTTATCTTGAGCAGCAAACAGGACTTGAAAAATGATTCAACGGATTGGATGTACCTCGTGAGTGTTTACCTGCGCGAGGGGGGCTATAATCCGCTGCTTTCAGTAATGTTAGGATACGAGACGAGGCCGCAAATGCGCCCCTATTATGCCCTGGTCAATACGGATAAGAGGCACCCGATCTCCTGGCTGGCCTGGGAGCATGAAAAATCTCCCGAACGAGTTCCACCAGGTGCAGGGCTGTTGATAGCGCAGATGGCTCCTCAATATACCCTGGATCACTGGAATAATGAACATGAGGAAACCGTAGAAGATGTGCACCAGCTGGTTGTTGATCTCATCGGTGAGCCTCTGGATATGCCAGTCTTTGGTGATGTGCAGGCCTGGGCTCCTGCATTGCCCATCAGGAAAGCTAACGCCGATACCGTCAATGCTATAGCCTTTCCTCATCGCCTGGCTTTTTGTGGCGATGGCTACGTTGGCGGGCGCGTTCACCTGGCACTCGAAAACGGCATCAGAGTAGCGCGCCAGATTATTCAAGGGCATGTGGAAGAAAAACAGGAGTAAAAATAGTGTTTCCCACGCTTCCGCCATCCACTCAAGATGAGCTTGAACAGTTAGCGCAGCGTTATGGGCGTCCACTGGTACATGATGCTGTGCTTGATACACCCGGCATGTTCGACCCGCTGAACCGAACTGATCGCTTCGGAGAAGTATGCATGGTCGTGCGTCGCAGGAACGGCAATTTGCTCGCCATCAAGAAAACCTTTTATCCACCCGGCGCCTACAGGTTGCCGACCGGAGGAATCAATCACGGAGAACATATCCTGGATGCATTGCGGCGTGAAACATACGAGGAAACCGGTCTTGAAGTCAATGTTACCCGTTTCCTGGTCGCGGCAGCGTATCACGTTGGAAGTAGCGAAACGAACCCGGTATTTTACACGTTTGCGTTCCTGCTGGATGAAATCGGTGGTTTATTGCAAGTTGTCGATGAGAGTGAACGGATTGAGGAATTTCGCGAGGTAAAACCCGCTGACCTGTTGCTCATGGCCGATTACCTGCATACTATAGGGACACAGTATAGCGGTGAGATCAGTGGCGATTGGAGAGATTGGGGGCGCTTCCGGGCCATAATCCACAAGGTGGTATGGGAAGCACTCAAGGCCGGGTAATTGCGGTGTATGCTATAATATGGTTATTGATATTGATCCAAGGGACAACGATATGAACAAGAAACTACTCAGCACGGTCTTGCTATTTGCCGTTTTCATTGGCTTCCTCTGGTGGGGTATCTCCATGCTCACATCGCCGGGCGATGCTGAAACAAAGGTCTATGCTGTTTTGATCCTCGGCTGCTCCGCCTACGCGCTGGTTTCAATTTTAATGCTGCCGCGCAAAAAAATGTAGGGCTGCTTAAATTTTGTGACGTACCTGTGACCCCCTTCGTTTTAAAATTCAGACCGAGAAACTGAATCGTAAAGAGTCGCTTCTATAGCCGGTTTATGTAGGAAGCGACCAGGCGGAATCCCCTCTGAAACAGGTTGCTGGCAGGGCAATTCAGTAGGGCAATCCTGCGAGTTACGGGACTTTTCGCTCGTATATCTCAGGCCGGTAGCCCTTTTGTCCATTCTCGCAGAATACGAATAGAAGATAGAGCTGTTCTCGGTACTTAATAAGGGAGGTTAGAAGCGCTCCAGCCTGGAAATATGGAGGTCCAGGAAAAATGCGCGAAGTTATGGAGCAAGTACCTGTCTTAACGCGGGCCGTTCGATCAGAAAAGCAAGAGAACGCCAGCAATGATAAGTTTCGCTGGATGCGTCATTTCTTTACAGAAGATACATCAGCAGGTAACCGGTCGCTTATCGACTTACAGCGACGCGCTACCTGGATAGGAATCGCCTGCGTTCTCCAGGCAATCGATCAAATTGATTCTAACTGGTATTTGCAATTTTTACCTTTCCTGCGCCCCATCGTGCATATTTACCCTTTCTTTCTGATCCTTGGCAGCTTTTTTGCCATGTGGCAGGCATTGCGTCCTGCGAAGCAAAAAAAGCAGGATGAACGTCCTGTCCGCGGCCCCCAACGCTGGCAGCGTGTTGCGCTGATATGCATATTGCTGGCTTCGATTGGAGGAGTATTCGAATTCTCACTCGCTACCGTAACCAGCTTTATGTCTCCTCAGTATTCGAATGATGGGACTTCGCTTGATACAAATGCTGCCGCTCTTCTCCTGGAGGGGCGCAATCCCTATACCGATTCAGACATCGTCCACCTGGTACGCGCATTTGATATCCAGCCGGACTGGACAACACCCCTGCGCGAAGGACAGTTCGCCGGACGACTGACATATCCATCACCGACTGAAATGCGAACCGTGCTGGACACGGACTTGAAAGCAGGAAGCGCCCCTGAATTCGAATCGAAGGTCAGTTATCCTGCCCTGTCTTTCCTATCGCTCCTTCCATTCATCGCGCTTGGTATATATAATGTCCTCATTTTCTATGTCGCGTGTTACCTGGTGCTGGTAGCAATTGCCTGGAAGCTGGTACGGCCTGAACTGCGTTCCTGGGTATTGCTATTGGCACTGGCCAACGTGGGGATGTTATCTTCGGTTGCGGGTGGAAATCTCGATATCTTTAATATCGTACTGATTGTCTTTGCCTGGCTCCTGAGAGAGCGGAAATGGAGTTCAGCGGTTTTCCTCGGCCTGGCCATTGCGACCAAGCAACCTTCCTGGCTCCTCACTCCGTTCTATGCAATCATGATCTGGCGCCTGTATGATTTCAAGGAAGCGCTACGCCGCCTGTCTATTGCCGGCGTTGTTGCCCTGGCTATCAATTTGCCTTTCATCCTTTGGGACCCACATGCCTGGCTCGCGGGTGTTCTGGCGCCGGTGGCCGATCCAATGTTCCCCCTCGGAGATGGCTTGATCAGCCTGAGCTTCGCTTCGATCCTGCCCTTTTTCCCTACCTGGGTTTATGATATCCTCGAGGTCTCTACCATGATTGCATGCCTCGTCTGGTACTGGCGTCTATGCAAGAAACGCCCTGAAGCGGCACTGGTCTTTGCGTTTATGCCGCTGTTTTTCGCGTGGCGCAGCCTGCCCTCTTACTTTTACTGCTCGGCCTTCCCGCTGTTTATCATGTTAACGTCGAATGGGCTGCCTCGACTGCATGGAGAAGCCAGCCAGTCAATGCACCTGCCAATTGGCTATGGCGGGCGGGCAGTAAACGATTTAGCCGGTACTGTCGGTATGCACGCGGCAGTCCAATATCCAGGCATGATACGCAATCTGCGTTAATATATAGGAGGCGTTCCGATTTCTAACCCCACTTTGGCCGCCAGTTTCTGCGCCTGAACAATTGATTCTTTGATCATTTTCATATCGCGCGCGCTCATATTCGAGTTGATCCAGGAACGCGCTCGCGGTCTCCAGAGCAAGTGTTCAAGAAACATCGGCCATACCTCCTGGCTCACACGCTCAATAGCTCGTTTAGTATGAGAGGATGCCCGTTCAAGTAAGAATAGCTCGTAGGCTACTCCCGCGCCATGATGAATTCCATCGTCGATCGCCAGACGCTTGCAAATCTCACCTAGAATAGTACCTGGCGCCGCCGCTGCGATCTGGTGGAAACGATCAATCACCAATCCTTCATAGATGACCTGCAGCAGCCAGACTTTCTCCTCAATACTATCTGATTCCAGTGTCAGTTTGCCCAACTTCTCAAGATATGGATCAGGCTCACCCGTGCCTCCTACTTCTTCCGTGAGCTTGAGCCATGCCTCCGCATGACGCGCCTCATCTTGCATCATCGTGGAATAATAGAGCTTCCCTGCCATATCAGGTGCCCCTGTTAACAATTGAACCGCTGCCTGAGATGCCAGCATATCAGCCTGTAATTGCTGCGTTACGACTGAAACCCATATCTCCCGCCTACGCGCCGCCTTCTCCTGGGACGCTTGCTTCTCAGGTATGGGTGGCAACTGCCCCCACGAGAGCTGTTCCACCTTCCAGGCTTGGCGCTTTGCCAGGGTATAGAAACGTTGCATTTCTTCAACAGTGGTCTCATCTGGTTGTTGGCTCATAGCACGGTCCTTTCAGTCAATCCCGTTCAGCATCAAGCACGAGAATAGATCAATCGGCAGATCTGGCACCCGGCACTCTTTCCTCACCTGAAAGCAGTAGAGGCCAGATAATTCAGACCAATGTCAATACAAGCTGAAGAGGCATTCCTCACATATGCATTTCATAAAATCTTTTCTATGTGCAAGAGCATGATAACATGCAATAGTTCGCTCGTCAAGACGATTATCTCATCCACTATCGGCAAACATCCCGTTCCCGCAATCCCTGGCGCTTGAACTGAATTTACTGCGCGTTGCTCTTGACAAGCAAAGCGATATATCGCTATAATTGCGATATATCGCTTTGCTTGCAGACGCTATAGAAAGGAAGAACGAATATGTTCGATGAACGTTTTGCCTTTGGATTTGAGGGTTCACCTCCTGAATCCTGGACGCCTCCATGGTTACAGTGTGCAGGTCGGTCGGGTCGAGGCTCTCGTTTCTTCGCCATGCACCGGGGACGCGGCCCATTCGGTCATGGCCCGTTTGGCCCTGGTGGAGACGGAAGCCGCTTCTTTGGCCGGGGCGATATGAAGTTTGCTCTCTTGCAGCTCTTGCAAGAGCGCCCTATGCATGGCTATGAAATGATGAAAGCTCTTGAGGAAAAGTCTGGTGGTTTTTATACCCCCAGCCCTGGATCAATTTATCCCACGCTGCAAATGTTGGAAGATCGTGGGTTCGTCACCTCTCGTGAGGTCGAAGGCAAGCGAGTATATAGTATAACCGATGCAGGCCGTTCTATGCTCGCCGAACGACAAAGCGACGAAGAAGGATTCGCCGGGCCTCCCTGGATGCGTGAGCGAGGCCCTGCTACGCATGGCCCGCGCCCGGAAATGAGAGCATTGCGTAGTGAAGCTGCTGAGGTGGGCCGTTTGTTTGCCATCGCTGGCAGAATGTCCCTGCAAAACACGGAAAAACTGGCGCGACTGCGCAGTATCATTGAACGCACGCGTAAAGAATTAAATGACTTGATCTACGGTACCGGCTCGCAGCAGGGACAGTGACAAAAGGCTTACATCCTCGATCAAGTTCATCCAAATGTCCTATTTTCTAGCAAGTGTTAAGACGAATTTTACCTCGATTGACGATAATACCTTGTGTACAGATCGAACTTTAGGCTATACTGTAAGCAACGGGAATCGCTTTGTCACTCAGTGGGCGCGGTGACGAAGAGGCAAGATATCCCGTTGCATTTTTAATATGCTCATCTTTCAGCGATTACTGCCTCACCTGGTACGCAAAACGCCTGCTTTTTGCGCCTCCCTATCCAGGTTTCTCCATCTCACTATCTCCCGGTGCTTCCCCAGAAGCCGGTACGCTCCGGTTGGGGAAGCGCCGGACTACCGGACTATCTATTCTATTAATTTTTAAAAAGATGTGTTATACTTGCATAAGTCCACTTTGTAGGGAGGTATTGCCATTATGTCACAGATGCAAGAAGTGGAGTTGATGCTCCTGCGCGCTCGCCTCAACATTCAAGAAGGGCGACCGGAGGAGGCTTTGTCCGCACTTGAAACCATTCAGACCGCTGATCCCGAAAAACAGCGCGAAATTGCCTATTTATGTGCCTGGTGCTATCACCAGCAGGGGAAATGGACTGAAGCAGTTCGCTATCTTTCTCAGCATACTCCGAACAACATTGAAGATAACTGGAAAGATGCAGATCATAACGAGCGTGAGCGCCGCGCTTTCTATCTTCTCTGGCTCGGGCATGCTGCCGTCAATCTTTCGCATTATGCCGATGCTTCTCGCCATTACGAGCAGTGTCTCAAAATTTTGCGCGAGCGGCGCGTCCATCTTCCCAGGGTGCTGCTGAAAGCTCGCTGTGGACTGGGCCTGACCTCCACCATGAACGGGTTTTACCTTGCCGCTATCCAGCACTACGAAGATGCGCTCCGGCTCATCAAGGATGATCTGGAGGGCGAAGACGCCGCCGAGATCTATTATGGCCTCGCTGATGCCTACCGCTTGGCAGGTCGATTTGAGCAGGCGTATACCTACGGTAAAATGGCCCTGCGGCTGTATGAAAAAAGGTCCCAGCGCTACTGGGAAGGACGCATGCACAACCTGCTTGGCCGCATTTGTTTCCAGATGGGCCAATATCAGGACGCGAGCGACCATTATATGGAAGCTCTCTCCGCTGCAACCCTTGATAATTCCCCTGGTATGATGATGATCAACTTCGTTGCTCTCGCCGACCTGCGCCTGGCTGAAGAACGCCTGGAGGAGGCTTTGCGCTTTTGTCAACGTGCTCGCGAGGCCGGCGGGCGTGTGAACGACGAACACCTCTGCGGCCTCATGTACCTTGTCTGTGGTAAAGTGGTCCACGCGCAGGCCGAGCAGACCGAGGGCGCCCGCCATCAAGAACGCCTGGAGGAATCTATCCAATACTTCGAGAAAGCCATGGAGCAACTTTCACGCACCCAGGCAACCACCAATCTTGCTGAATTGCATGGCTGGTTGGCCAAAGTCTACGAAGAGTTGGGACGGCATCAAGATGCGGTTGAGCACTGGAAACATGCCTACTCCTCGCTCTCCACTTCAAAAGGGCCATCCTGGTGGTACTAGTCTGCTTCCCCTTATCCGCTATTCTGGCTGTAGTCGCACCAACATAATGCCGAACCATAGTACCCAGATCGCGAAGAGCAGGATCGCCGGAGTAGTGAGTACGGCCTGGCCTGCGTTACCCGCATTGGGCGCATACGCTACCTCGACCGCGCTGCCGCTCAGCAGAGCGGCGAGCGCCAGCGCCAGGTAGCTGAACAGCACCCATACATCTGGCCACAGATTTCGTCCTCGCCTGGCAATCACTACGCCAAAAAATAGACACGCAATCGCCAGTAATCCACCGCCTGCTGTGTAAGTGATAAAAGCTAACGTGCCTGAGAAAGCGGCAAAATTGCCGGGCAGGATATTCGATGTAGACACGACCAGCAGATAGATTGTGCTCGCCAGCGTCCCCACCACTGTCAGAAGTAGTCCTAAAACTCCTCCCCACGCCGCAATCACCGCGTAGCCCCTGCCGCGCCAGGCGTAAGCGGGCATACCACTTGAATCTTGGTCGTCTTCTGTATTGCTTTCTTCCGCTGCCCCCTCATCCATCTTCTCATTTCCCTCCTCATCTATCTCGTTGTCTTCGTCCCCCTCTATGTCCTCGTTCTCCTCTTCATCTGCCCCTAGAATTTCTTGCGCCACAATAATACGGAACAGCGTAAAAGGTAGGCTCAGCATCAAAGCGAATCCCAGCATCAGTAGCAGGCGATAGGCAAGAAATTGCAAATCGTGCGTGGAAATCCAGCGCAGCGTGGCAATCGGTGCCGCCAACGCGTCTCCATAGCCCTGTGGTATGAGTATGAGCAGTTGATAAAGCAGCACTCCCGGAAAGAGCAGCAAAGCCCCGATGATGCAGTAGAGGCCATTTCTATGCAGTTTTGATAAGAATGATCGTTTCATGTGCGTGTCGCTTTGATACTATCCCAGTTATTTGTACCTGTCAATAATGGATGCGCCTCTCCTTATTTTGCCGGCGGCTGTTGTGATCTGATTTTCTGGTGAACCTCCATCATATAGTGTTTTGCCGCCCCCTGCGTGTGAATGCTCAAAAAGTTTGCGGCCCGTCGCGGCCTTTCTGCTATGGGAGCCGTGTGTAAATCTCGCAAGAAGGCCACATGCAGGAATCCTTGCATCGATGGATCGGGAGGTGCGGCCGCTTTAGCAGGGTTTTCAATCAGTTGTTTTGTGGCCAGACGTTCAACCGGCTCGTCTCCACATGATATTCCTGAATAAGCAGGATCGGGTAAAGTCGCAGGCGCATCGGCTCGCGGCGCATCCAACGAGAAAAGGTGGTTCAGCGAGTTCGCTTGCTTATCGCGTTCGGTTAAGGGCGGCAGGCCAAAAATGCTCTCTACGGTAGCAAGTACCGAAGTATGATCATAAACGGTATGATCGATGGTATTTTTGGGAATGAGAGGCGATACGATGACGGCAGGCACGCGCACACCAAGCTGCTTAAAGTCGAACGAGGAGCGATTGTTCTCCGGGTTGGTTGGTTTATCACCGGGAGCTACTGCCCGTGGTGGATGCACGTGATCATAGAATCCGCCGTGTTCATCATATGTGACGATGAGGACGCTATTTTCCCAGTGTGGTGAGTTACGGATGGCCTCATACGTTCTTTTTATAAGCGCCTCGCCGCGCGTGATGTCGTCCAGGGGATGTTGCGAATTGCCGCAGACAAAGTCTGACAGGGCACGATAGTCCGGCTCGATGAAAGCATAGGATGTGCTATAATCTGGATTCTGCACATCTTTATTAAAGTCCGCGAAGTCGCGAAAGCGCCCCTCGGCAAGTCGCACCGTCATACCGCTGATTGCCAGGGCCTGGAGAAACAGGTCGCCCTTATAAACAGTCCAGCTGAATCCCTCGTCGTCAAGCTCATCATAAATAGTGCCATTGTCAAATGTGTAGCCGTTGAAGAGAATGGAATCGGCAATATCGGCATTCGAGGGGCTATGATCCAGCCCGCCTGATGATGCGGCGTGAATAAAGAAACGATTAGGCCAGGTCGGTCCGGGCATAGAGGAAAACCAGCGGTCGCACACGGCAAATTCTCCTGCGAGGGTAGTGAGCACAGGAAGTTGCTCCGGCGCAAAACATTTCATGACCTCGCCGGGATGTTCCGCATCGACGGTAGCATAGTCCGCTACGAAGCCGCTGTTATCAATCTGTGGATAATTCCCCTTGAGACCGCAGAGCTGTATCTTGACATCGGTGAACTCATGCCCGGGATCGTGCGGCATCGACCAGGCGGCGGGAGAGGAGACAGGGATCTTATTGCCATGTGGATCGAGATTCCAGTGGTGCGTGGGGTCCAGTCCATCAATAGTAGTCGGTTGCCCGGTCAAGGCATCGGTTCCGTGAAGATTGGAGAAACCTAGCAAATGATCGAAAGACCTGTTTTCCAGCATCAACACAAATACGTGTTTTATGCGATCAGGTTTCTTCTTGCCATGTACGAACAGTCGGCAGACTCCAAATGCCAGTTGTATGCCGAGCAGCCAGAGAACATTGACCAGGTTCGCGAAAATAAGGCAGGCATACTTAGCAATGCTGTAAAATCCCACTGTGACCCAGTTTCCATGCTGCTTGATGGCGTTGTCGGCCCATTGCGTGCTTCTATATGTGATTCCGATCAACCAGCGATCTCGAGTGCGGTCAGCCTGCAATTTATGATATCCGCAAAGCGACATCTCTCTACCTCTCTTTTTCTTTTATCGGACAATTTGGAATTGCATGCCTGGCGAAATCCCATCCATTAAAAAGTAAGGGCGGGGGTGTGGGGATGCCGCATGGAGACCTTGTGGTCACCCTCCATGGGTCCGCCATCACCCGCTCGCGGCTAAAAGCGCCAGGGAGAGAGGTGAAAGACAGGCACCAGGCGCTGTACTTACTTAAACAGGGAGCGTCAAAACATTATGTCCCTCGCGCCCCGGTTGTACCAGGTGCGAAATGAAGAGTTCCACCACAAACGGTTTATCATAGAGCGGCTGGCGCTTTTCGTTCAGGAAAAAGATATGCAGGCGATCTCTCCGCCCGCTCGGTCCACTGGCCAGCGGGCGCATAGGAATCGTTACCTCCGCAACGTAGCCTGAGGCAGGAACGGTCACCAGAGCTCGCTGCACAATATAAGCGTAACTCTGGTAAAGCGCCGAGCGCACCTCGATCAGCACCTTATCTCCATGAACAAGCGCGCTAAGGCCACCTGGTTCGGACCCCCTCTTCGCCCCCGGAGCCAGTACCGGCTCATCTCTCCCCATGATATGCAGGCGCATCGTATATCCCTGGTCCGGCTGTATGCGCAAGGGCGTCTCGATAATGGCGGCTGCTGCCGTCACCGCCTGCGGTTGGCCAAGAATAAATTGCTGTAATTGCCTGAACCACGATCGTTCGCCACTCTGGGGGGCCACATTGCTCCCACGCGTAACGGGCACTTTTCTGCTCGTTCCTCTCCCTCTCTGCTGCGGTTTAATCGCCGGCAGCAGAGAGGTAATACGCTGTTTCCAGCCAGGAGGGTGTTGCTCAACCTTGTTTGGGCGTTGTTGTGTAGGCAGGGAAATCTCTTCTTCTGGAGCAATAGTGTCCTGTTCCCAATATAAATCCACTGTATCCGCCTCGACCACGTGATCGAGCGTACCCGGCGCAGCCTGTGGTGCCGGTGCTGCTTCGACAACCTGGGCTTCTTCTTGCGCCTGGGGTGAAATGCCGCCCCTGCTTCTCTCCCCTGCGGCTTCTGAGCGTTCCGCCTGCTCGTGCGCTGGCTGTGCCGGGCGAGGTGAGTGAGGCGCGAGCGGGCGCTGTGGGATCGTCTGTGGGCGTACCGATTGCCAGCGCTCCAGACTCTTATACGAGAGCGGTACGATACGCACCGTCTCAACATCTCCTTCCTCGGCAGCGGCAGGTGCCACCTCCTCGCTCAGCTTCGCCGGTTTCATCACTAAAGGTCGGCGGAAGCGTGGGTTGCGCAATGCCTCAGACATTTCTGTGATCGTCTGGAAACGTTCGTCGGGAGCGACCGATAACGCCTGCATAACGCACTCATCTATATGGATGCTGATATGTGAGTCGATCTCCCGCGGAGAACGTAACCGCTGCTGGGAGCGTAATGCCGATTCATCAGGAGGAGTTCCTGTTAACAGCAGGTAGAGAACCGCTCCCAAACTGTAGACATCTGAGCGTTGATCCCCATTGCCGAGCAGCGCCTCCGGGGCGGCAAAGTATGACAGGTGTGTTGCCGGCGACATTGGAGCAGGCAGCATCTCACGCAGCTTCGGCGGCAACCAGGAAATCATCAACGCGGGTTCCGCCTGCTCGCTGTTCGTACTCAAGATAATCGTATAGGGATCAAGGTCTCTGACCACAATCTGGCGGCTATGCAGCCGCTCCAGCGCCTGGCAAAGACTGCACATCCACTCAAGCGTACGGCGCTCTGACGGTAAGCCCTGGCCACTTTGTAGAAAGTCTTGCAGCGTATAAAGCCGCGAGGTATTATTTCCAACCGCCGCCTCGCTTCCGGTATTCTCTCTTGTCCCTGGGAGGACGGATGGTTTTCCTGTAACAGTGTAGAGGTGCTGCTGGGAGTAACGCAGGTCGGTCACAGGCATCACATGGGGCAACTGCCAGCGGCGTAGCAAATCGTATTCCTGCTGCACCAGTTCAATCGCTTTCATCCGATCTTCGTCCTCTAAGGCGGAAATATCTATATCACGCATAGCTACCATACGCTGCTGCCCGGTAGATGATCGGCGGTTATCGAGCGCAAAGTAGAGATTCACATAGGGACGGCGCCGGATAAGGGACGTAATGCGATAGTATTGATCAATAGCAGATTCATCTTGCAAGAGTAAAGAGGCATCTTTTTGTTTATCGATACGCTCGCCGCAGGAACCGCAGAAAGCGGCGTGCGGCGGCAAAGCGGCCTGGCAGAATGAGCAGGAGAAGCCGCCATCAGTCGTATGATCGGGGGAAGCTTGTGTCATACTCATAATTCATTCTCTTTCCATCCCCGCCGGGAAAAGGTCCAGTGCCTGCCGCTTCCCCGTGGGAGGAGTGTAGTAGCCAAATCTGCATATGTCAAGTGCAAATGCTCTAGCGAGTCAATTTGATAGGTTGCTTAGTACCTGTCAAGATTATAGCATATTTCAATCCCCTATCCGGGCTAAGGCAATGATTTGGCCCCTACCGCCTCTGGTGGGAGGAGTATAGCAGCCAAACCCGAAAACGTCAAGGGCAAATACACTAGATAGTACAGTAAAGGCCTATTATCTTATCCTCTCAAGCGTACATGAAAAGCCCTGGCCTTGCCACAAATGGTTGGTTTTGCTAGAATGCTCCAAGATGCGGTGTGCTTTTAGGGCAACCTACATGCTACAATAAAAGTAGCGTAGGTTAGAAGGGCCAGATTTCTCGCCTAAGAGTGAAAAAAAGGATTCGAAAAGTTCTGCTCTAACCCTGGCCCTTACCCCTGCGAACAATGCGGGCATATTCATGTCGAAAGCAGTACCTGGAGGCGTTATTTTTATGGACTTAGCAACACTTCTATTCTGGATCGTTGCTGTGATACTCGTCGGTTCCGCTCTGCTGGTAGTGGGATTGAATAACATTGTTCACAGCGCGCTGGCCCTGGTCGTCGTCTTCGCGATGGCCGCCGGCATTTATCTTCTGGCCAATGCCGAATTCATCGCCATTGTGCAAATCTTGATCTATGCTGGGGCAGTCACCATCCTTATCCTCTTTGCTCTCATGCTTACGCGTACCGTCAATATCCAGACCAATAGCAACCCGATAAACAAATACTGGTGGTTGGGAGTGATTATCAGCGCCCTGGTCGGCGCGACTATCCTCTTCGCGGTCACCGTCAGCCCGCATTTCGTGACCCCGGCCAGCAGCGCCCTGGGATATAGCGCTCACAATAGTACCTGTCCGCTGCCGCCGAACAATGTCGTCTACATTGGCAACTTATTGTATAGCCCCACCTGTTATAGCTACGTGCTTCCTTTTGAAATCGCATCGGTTGTGTTGCTCGTAGCCATCATAGGCGCGATCGTGATTGGTAGGGAGGAAGAATAATCTATGCTCACACTCAATCATTTTCTGGTACTCGGCGCTGTCCTTTTCTGTATCGGACTCTACGGAGCCATTGTGAAGCGCAACGCCATCGCCGTGCTGATGGGCATCGAAATTATGTTGAATGCAGTCAATATCACCCTGGTTGGTTTTTCGCTCTTCAACACGGCCAAACCCTACTCTACTTATTTGACCGGTCAAATTTTCGCCATCTTCATCATTACCGTCGCCGCCGCCGAAGCCGCGGTCGCCCTTGCCATGGTCATCTCCATCTACCGCAAGCGCAGCACGGTTGACGTGACAGATTTTGACATGATGAAGTGGTAAATGGAGAAATACTATGGCATTGTATTCGTATTCCTGGCTCATACTCTTCTCGCCGCTCTTCTCATTTGTCGTGATCGTATTTGGCACGCGCATGTGGGACTTGCTTAGCCGCAAGTCTGTTGAAGCAACTGCCACTCACGAGGAAAAAGAAGAGGCCGAGGAAGAGAGCGACATTCATGAAATGAAGGTGCAGGGACCAAAGGGTGAGGATCAGACGTTTCTCGATATCGAAGACCCTAAAGTACCCCGCCTCACACCGGGTGCCAGGATTAGCGCCTATCTAGGCATAGTGATTATGGCGCTTGCCTGCATTTATTCCTGGATTTTGCTCCTTGCTTCAACAGGCGTTATTCCTGGTTTTCCGATGCCTGCCGGCGGTGTTCCTGTCTTTTCCTACAACTGGTTCACGCAGGCAACTGCCAGCTATACCCTTGCCTTTCGGGTGGATAACCTGGCAATCTCCATGATGGTCGTCGTCACCACCGTCTCGCTGCTGGTACAATTTTATTCACAAGGCTATATGGAAAGGTCGTCGGGCTACGCGCGTTTCTACGCCTATCTCTCGCTCTTTACCTTCTCCATGCTCGACATTACTTTTGCCCAGAACTTCCTGGTCATCTTCATCGGTTGGGAGCTGGTTGGCCTGAGTTCCTACCTGCTGATCGGCTTCTGGATCAACAAGCGGGCCAAGCCTGACGAGGACCGTCTCTCGCCCGCCAGCGCATCCATTGAAGCCTTTATCACCACTCGCATCGGTGACGTTGGCTTCATTATCGGCATCATGATCCTGTTTACCAGCACAGGCACTTTCGATTTTGCGCAACTGGCGACGCGCGTTGGAACCATGGACAAGGCCCTGCTCACGACCGCGATGATCCTGGTCTTCTGTGGCGCCATCGGCAAATCGGCGCAGTTCCCGCTGCATGTCTGGTTGCCACCCGCTATGGAAGGCCCAACGCCTGTCAGCGCTCTCATTCATGCCGCTACTATGGTGGCCGCAGGTGTCTACATGGTGGCACGCACCTTCCCCCTCTTTGCCGCCGCCGGGCCGCAAGCGTTCGAGGTCGTCGCCTGGGTAGGCGCATTCACCGCTCTCTTTGCCGCTTCGATTGCCATGTGCCAGAGGGACTTCAAGCGCGTCCTGGCATTTTCCACCATCAGCCAGCTTGGCTATATGTTTGTCGGGCTGGGTGTCGCTGGTAGCGCTTATGGCCCCGGCCCTGGCATGTTTCACCTGTTCACGCATGCCTTCTTCAAGGCCCTGCTCTTCCTGGGCGCTGGTAGCGTCCTGCACGCCCTGCACCATGCCACACATCACGAGGAACAGCGCATGGATAAAATGGGCGGACTGGCAGCCTTTATGCCCATTACAGCGATCACCTGGCTGGTCGCGACCCTTTCAATCGCCGGTTTCCCTTTCTTCGCAGGCTTCTATAGTAAGGAGAGCCTGATCGGTTTAGCCTTCGATAGCGGCCACTATGCCATATGGGCAGTCACCTTGTTTACAGCCGGCCTGACAGGTTTCTATATGCTGCGCGCCTATATCCTGGCATTTGGCGGAAAAGGCGGCGCCTGGGGCGGACTCTGGGGCAAGGCGGAACTCTACCGTGGCGAAGGTCATCCGCATGAATCACCGCTGACCATGACCATTCCACTGGTCTTGCTGGCAATCGCCTCAGTTGCTGCCGGGTACTGGTTTGGCATCTATGGCTACCTGCAGCCCGGCGCCAGCTTCGATGTGGGCCGCTTCTTTGCCGATTACAAGACCTGGGTAGGCGTGGTTGTCTCCATCGCCGGTCTGGGTGTGGCCTATGCCATCTACGCGCGTATCGAGTATGCGCGTATCCATGAATACGTCGAGAGCCATGCCGTCCTGCGCACCCTGCACCGCATCCTGCTGAATAAGTATTATATGGACACCCTGTACAACTTGCTGATCAAATATGGTGTGCTTGGTCTCTCACATGTTGAGCAGGCCTTCGATATGTACATCGTGGATGGGCTGGTCAACGGCGTAGCGCAAGTAATAACGCTATTTGGGCGCGATCTGCGGCACACGGAAACCGGTCGTGTGCAGGCCTACATGATTGGCTTCTTCGGTGGTGTAGCAGTGCTGGCAATCGTCGTTATCGCGCTGGTCGCATATGTGAAGTGAGGGTAAGATTGTGATATTTACGAGTGATCTCACCTGGATACTCTTCCTGCCGGTGTTGGGCGCATTAGCAGTGCTGGCAACCCCGGTACGAATTGCGCGCTGGATGGCCTTGTTGTTCTCCGCCGCCACCTTCGCGCTATCCCTGGCCATATTCATCCGTATCGCCGTCAATGGCTATAACTTTGGCAGCCTGGCGAACCCTGCCGATTCGTACAACGCCCCCTGGATCAATTTTAACGCCGGCTCCTTCCATTTCGTCGTCAACTACTTTCTGGGGGTAGACGGCCTGGCTCTGCCCATGGTCATCTTGAACGCCCTGCTCACCATGCTGGCGATCATCGGCGGCTGGCATAAAACGCGTGTCAAAGAATACATGGCCCTGATACTGTTGCTGGAAACCGGTGTCATGGGCGTCTTCATATCGCTTGACCTGTTCCTCTTCTTCCTCTTCTGGGAAGTCGAACTCGCCCCCATGTTCCTGTTGATCGGCATCTGGGGCAACGAACACATCAAGCATACCGTCTTCGGCGATATGCCCGGTCGCATCTACTCGGCCTGGAAATTCCTGCTGTACACATTCTTCGGCAGTATCTTCATGCTCGCTGGTATCCTCTTGCTCTACTTCAACGAAGGTGGCACAACGGCCAGCATGCAGTTCTTCCTGACGCATATGCCCGGCGGCAACGTATCGTTCCTCGGCATCACGATGAGCCTGCAACTGCTGATCTTCCTGCTCATCTACCTGGCCTTCGCCATCAAGATACCAATGTTCCCATTCCATACCTGGCTGCCCGACGCGCACACCGATGCCCCGACTGAGGTCAGCGTGATCCTGGCGGGTATTCTGCTGAAGATGGGCGCCTATGGACTGATCCGTATCTGCCTGACACTCCTGCCGGTTGGTATCCAGCAGTTCTCGGGCTGGCTGGCGATCCTGGCCGTTATCAACATACTGTATGGCGCGGGCATCTGCCTGGTGCAGACCGATATGAAGCGTTTGATCGCCTATTCCAGCGTCAGCCACATGGGAGTCGTACTGCTGGGTGTAGCAGCGGCGGCTGGTCTGACCGGAACGGCCCAGCTCGCATTTCGCACGGCGGCGCTCACCGGTGCGAGCATCCAGATGTTCAGTCACGGCATCATCACCGGCCTGCTCTTCTTCTGCGTCGGTGTCATTTACGATCACGCCCATACCCGCGAAATTGCGGTCTTCGGGGGTGTCGCTAGAGTGATGCCGGTACTCGCAACATTCTTTACGTTCGCCGGCCTGGCCTCCCTCGGGCTACCAGGATTGGCCGGCTTCGTCGCCGAATACATGACCTTTACAGCTAGCTTCAAAATCTGGGCCGCTGTAACCGCCGCTTCAGTCTTCACGATGATCCTCACGGCCAGCTATCTGCTGTGGATGTTGAAGCGCGTCTTCTACGGCCCTTTCAATCTCAAGTGGAAACTGCTGCCGGACGCAACTTTGCGCGAGTCATTGCCGCTCATTTCGCTGGCATCGGTCATCGTTCTGGTGGGAATATATCCGGCTTTCTTGATTAATATGCTGAATCCCAGTCTGACCGCAATCATGCAGACCGTAACCACGGCCCTGCATTGAATGGAAGAGGCATGATGTTCTGCCTGTAGGGACAGCGGCTTGTCCCTGTCCTCAGGCAGGACGAAAAGAAAAGGAATAATCGGTATGTTTCAAGTATATGATCTCTATTTACTGGGGCCAGAATTAAGCCTCACGCTGCTGGCGCTCGTCGTAATACTGGTGGACCTGTTTATAAAGCGCTTCATCG
This sequence comes from Ktedonobacteraceae bacterium, assembly GCA_035294305.1. Classification (GTDB taxonomy): domain Bacteria; phylum Chloroflexota; class Ktedonobacteria; order Ktedonobacterales; family Ktedonobacteraceae; genus DASRBN01. The sequence goes on from DATGLD010000008.1 coordinate 89,864, forward strand.
TCACCACCATCGTCGCCTTTGTCGGGCTACTTCTCCCCCTCGGTATCCTGATATCGCAGGCGGCCTCGCTGGACTTCTCGCAGCCCCATCGCGCCTTTTACGGCATGCTGGTCGTCGATCCGTATGCCATCTTCTTCGGCTTCATCTTCCTGTTTATCGCCTTCATGATGATCCTGATGTCTTACCGCTATATCCAGAAATACGTCAGGTCGGGAGCCGAATTCTACACGCTGCTACTCTTCTCCATTACCGGCATGATGTTGATGGCAAGCACCGGCGAGCTGATTTCGATCTACATCTCCTATGAACTCGCCAGCATTCCGCTCTACGTTATGGCAGGCCTGTTGCGCACCGGAGAGCGTTCGGCAGAGGCAGCTATCAAATATGTCCTGCTTGGTGCCATGTCCTCGGCCATCCTGTTGTATGGTTTTGCTCTGCTCTACGGACTCACCGGAACCACCGACCTGATGGGCATAGCCGCCGCCATCCGTACCGGAGTCGCGCCCGGCAACCCACTGCTCATGGTTGCCTCAGTGCTGATCCTGGCCGGATTCGGCTTCAAAATTTCGGCGGTGCCATTTCACATGTGGGCGCCGGATATTTACGAAGGCTCTCCGACGGTATCCACCGCTTTCTTCTCGGTTGGCTCCAAATCGGCAGGGTTCGCCGCTCTCATTCGCGTTTTCATCGATGGTGGCCTGGGACAGGTCAACTACACCTCGCTACTGATCATCTTTTGCATCGTCGCCATCCTCACTATGACCTTCGGCAATATTGTCGCCGCCGTGCAAACAAACGTCAAGCGCCTGATGGCCTATTCCAGCATTGCGCAGGCCGGTTACATCCTCACCGGTGTCATCGCCAGCCTCTCCGACAAGAACACCAACGGCATATCCGCATCCCTCTTCTTCATCGCTGTCTATGTCGTCACCAACCTGGGCGCCTTCTCCGGCATCATCGCCCTGGCAAACGCGACGGGCGGCGAGCGGCTGGAAGATTTCCGTGGCCTGGCGAGGCGCTCACCGCTGGTTGCAGCCTGTACTGCGCTCTGCCTGCTCTCCCTGGCAGGCATACCGCCCCTGGCTGGCTTCATGAGCAAAGTCTTCATCTTCACTGCCGTCTGGAATCAAGGGCTGGGATGGCTCGTCGTGATCGCCCTGCTCAACACCGTCGTCTCGCTAGTCTACTATGGAAACATCGTAAGGTCCATGTACTTCGATGCGCCGCCCAAGCCAGACTACTTCCGACCTTCGCCCACGATAGCGACCTCGATCACCGTGGCAACGGCAGGCCTGCTCGTCCTCTTCTTCGGCGCGCAATTGCTGCTGGCAGTGGCCGATCCATCGGCAGGTAGCCTGCTGGCGTTCCTGATAGGGAAGTAAATCATGTACAGGCTTTGCACATAAAGTCCGTCTCACCGGGGACTTTATGTGCAAAGCCTGTACATGAATCATCCCGAATCCCGACAAGTGAGCTTGGAGAGGGCGTTCCCTTATGGTTGCCCTCTTCCACCTGCCTGCACTATGGCTGGTATTTCGATCCTGTTCGTATTACCTTGAGAGCAACCTGCCGGTGAAGTTGTATATCTTCCGCGAGGTATACCTCGCCCATGCCACCGCTTCCAATCAAACGCAGCAATTGATAATGCCCCAATTTGAGTCCTTCGAGAGCCATTTCCCCTCCTGAATGCCTACGCGTTATAACTTCCACAACATGGCGTTGCTAAACACCACGTCGGCGGTATCGCTGTTGCCAAAACTTTCGGATGCCGCCACGCCAATTTGCCCAGAACTGTAGGTGCTATCGGTCACAGTAATGAGCAAGTGATTATTCACATACAGGCTGATAGAGGTTCCGATTGCGACAACTGCAAGCAAGTTAGTTTGCCCCGGCCCTTTCTGAATATACGAACTGGAGCTGTGTTGCAGTATTGAGGGAAAGTTATTGCCATTAGCGACCTCGAGTTCATATGATCCATCACTGCCAATGACAAAAAGGTAGTAGTTTGACAGGTTTTCATTTTCACGGAATGCAATGCCACCTGCCTCGCCTTTCACAATGATCATTTGTACCTGGAAGGTAAGATTACTAAGCGGTGCAACGTTGGCTTCAGGACTACATATAAAAATGCCCCCGAGCGGAGAACTCTGAATGACGTGATACGCGTTGCTGGTAAACCCGCAGCCACCCGCACCTGTAACATTGGTTGTGTCCCACTGGTACGCCTTGCTATTATCATGCATCGGGTCATCAAGTACCAGCGTTCCAGTATGCGGAGGATAGGGATTTCGCGTTTGCGGCAGTGCGGGCGGCGTAGCAGTGCTGCCAGGAATGGTTGAATCAGCACTTGCTGTTGCAGTGGCACGAGCATTAGCGGTGGCCGTGGTATTACCGTTCGTTGTAGCAGTAGGTGAATTGGCCTTACCGCCTCCATTCTGATGCAGAAGCGCTACTGCCAGCCCGGTACCGGCAAATATCAATAGCAGGATCAATCCGATAATCGCGAAGTTTCTTGCCCGGAAGAATCCGGGTTGTTTATCTGAAATGGCCTGGGTCTTAGTGATTCCAGGACCGGATGGAGCCGCCGCTGTAATTGAGTAATCTGGTATGCGAACCGTGCCTGGTGAAGCTGGTACAGGTGATAAGACGGAAGGCGCTGGAGGATAGAGCGTGCGTTGGGATGCAGGATCGGGAAGCAGCGCCTGCTCCAGTGCGCGGGCAAACTCACTAATAGAGGGGTAGCGCTCCGCTGGATCCTTGGCGAGCGCGCGTAGTATCACCGCATTCACCACTTCCGGGAGGGCCGGATTGATGGTGCTGGGCGGTGGAGGCGGGGCCATAAGATGCTGGTACATGATCTGATTCGTGTTGCCCTGAAAAGGAGAGCGACCGGTCAGGAGCTCGAAAGCCATGACCGCTAGCGCGTACTGATCGGTGGCTGGCACTGGCGTGCCGCTCCACTGTTCCGGCGACATGTAGATGGGCGTGCCGCGCACAGCTTGACTGCTGCGCGTTGCCGCCGCTGTGATCTTGGCTACGCCGAAATCGGCCAGCAGCAGATCAGGGCAGTTGGGATTGTCACGATTGCCACGAATAAGAAAATTGGCGGGCTTGACATCGCGGTGAATAATGCCCCGGTCGTGCGCATACTGGAGCGCGTCGGCAGCCTGGCGTATGAGTTGCACAATATCCCGCGGCGCAAGCGGCCCTCTATCCTGGCGCTGCTTCAACCAGTCCTTGAACGATCCCTCCGGACAGAAGGGCATAACCATATAAGTTGGGGTAGAGCCATCCGAGCTTGCTTCGTCAAAGTCGAAGAGCGGCAAAATATGGGGATGATTCAGTTTGGCTATCGTCTGGGCCTCGCGATGGAAGAGCCGGATAGCATCTCTCGTCGCATCGTCATCAGGATACGCGCCCATTTCAGTCGAGATGACCTTAATCGCTACCTGCCGGTCAATGCGTGTATCCTCCCCCAGGTAGACTCTACCCATAGCGCCCTGCCCGATCAGACGAAGCAGCCGGTACCGCCCATTCTGTAACGATTCTAATACCATACATGCCTCTTTTGGACTAGCCGGTAAAACATTGCGAGCCCTTGAAGAGTATAGCACAGGAGCGGCGGATTGAAAATATGAAGTGTGATCTGGTTTGATTCCGTTTGCATCTCCCCCACAAACGTTGTACCCTTCACTAGTGAGAATCTCAAATGCGCACCAAGGGAGACTACATACAATGAGTACCAATAGTTCACAAGAAACACAGCCTGCGCGTTCCGAAAGCGGCGGAAATATCCTTAAACGCCTTGCTGGTAGCATAACTGGTAGCGTGAGGACCAGAACAATATTCGGCACACCGGTAGAAAAAGATGGTATCACCGTAATTCCTGTTGCCAGAGCGCGTTGGGCCACCGGTTCTGCCGGCAATGCTCAAAAGGATGCAAATGAGGATCACAACGGCGAGGGCATCACCGGTGATGGAGGCGTTAACATAATCCCGGCAGGATACGTGGAGGTGAGAGATGGGCGCGCCAGGTTCCACCCGATTTATGATCCAGCCAGGGTCACTCAGATAATAATCGCTTCAGGCGTTGTGGCAGTGCTGCTGTTGCAAGCGGTGCGCTGGCTCAGTTCTAAACGAGAAAAGCAAAGATAGACCTTGCAGGTTATTGCCAGGTCTATCTTTCTGCTCTTGTCTTTAGATAAAGGACAAAGCCGTCGAAATGCTCTCATGTTCAGATGTTTGAGGTATTTCACTTCTACGCTACATGAGACCATTACGACGATGTTGTCCATACCAGCGCGTTCGTATAGACGATAGTCGTCGGATTGCTGTTATCGACGGCTTCTAATCCAATAATCCCCTTGCTGAATTGGCTGGTGGTCAAATCACTATCCGTCGCCGTATCAATGTGCGAACCGTTGACAAACATGTTTACCGTATCACCCTGTACGGTGATGGCGACCACATTTGGCTGACTCCCCTGGTGAATCGCCGAACTCGCTTGATAATTATTGTGGAGCTTTGAGTACTGGTTGTTTACGAGCGCGTAGAGATTGTACGTTCCATCTCCGCAGATATCGAAGCGGAAGAAGTTGTTGTTGTCAATGTATCTGAAGAGCAGGCCGCCACAATCACCCTGTTGAATGGTCATGGTGACTTGATAGGCGAAGTCGCCAAAAGTGCTATTCAGCCGCAGGCATTCCTGAAGTTCGCTGGCCTGCTGGATGCTAACCTGAAATCCATTGGGCGCGAACTGGCAGGTCGAGGTAGAAGGCCAGTCGGAGCTACTGCTGGTAAACGGATAGAATACGGCCAATTTTGTGAATGGCGGATAGGACGACGTGACGATTGCGGTGGCAGTAGCATTCGCAATTGCGGTAGTAGTAGCAATCGCATTGGCTGTAGCGTTGGCATGCGCGGTGGCGGCGGTATTCGCTTGCGCGGTGCTGGCATTCGCTGTTTCCGTCGCGTTCGTATGAGCGGTTGTCGCGTTATTATTGGCTGCTACCACGAGAATGATGCCCGCGATAACGAGCAGAACCACTACACCTCCAATAATTGCCAGAATGCGACCTGTGCGACGCGGGCGCTGAGGGGGAGCCGATGGAACAGGCGGAATAGGCGGTACACCAGTAGATGGCTGCTGCGCATATGACGCGTAGTTCGGATTCGAAGGTGAATTTACTACGGTCGGATCATTCGAACCGTAGGGGTAATAATTGGGACTCGATCCTGGCCCCGATGGTTCCCGCACTGTGGGATTCGCCTGGTAAGGGTTGTATGGGTCGTAATTCGTGTTGGGCGGAGGTGGTGTGCCTGGCCCCGGTGTTGGCGGATTAACAGGATACGGATTGTAGTTAGGGTTAGAACCCTGATGAGGTGGAGGCGGAGGTGGCGCACCATATGATGTTCCAGGATTCTGATTGGGATCCGAAGGATTCGGATTGTAAGGGTTGTAGTTAGGATTCTGGCTCACAATATTGGCTCCTTGTCGAAATAAGCAAAGAGAACGATATAAAAGCTGAAATAGTATAACATAGAGCCGAGCAAAATGAAAGGAATTTGGGCGCCAGTATTTCGAGCGGAGCAAAAAGGCGGTTTTGCAAAGCGGCCATGTTGTGTGCTATATTTCATAATATCAATATTAGTACCTTGATAGCTATAAATAGCGTGTATCTTGTTCGCCAGGGAGCTTGGGAAAGCCAGGCTGAGAGGGTGGCCTACTTCATCGCCACCGACCGGTTGAACCTGATCTGGATAATGCCAGCGCAGGGACGGACAGCAACACCAGGTTGAAGAAGTCCTCATCTCAGGGGCGCTAGCATATGCCGGCGCCCCTCTTTTATTGCTCTAACATGCCTGCGTACAAGAGTACACGATTTCTCGCGAAGGACGGTGAATAAGATGGACATGCCGAAATTGCTGGTGCAAGATGTTACAAAAACATTTCATAATGGGCGGCAGCCCCTGGAAACGCTTGCCTCTATTGATCTGACCGTTGCCGGAGGCGAATTTGTTTCAATCATCGGGCCGAGTGGCTGTGGCAAGAGCACGCTGTTTAATATCATTGCCGGTGTAGAAGAACCCAGTTCGGGTACGATTGCCATCGATGGAGAAATGGATGCCTCACGAGCAGGCAGGGCAGGATATATGCCCCAGCAGCCGCTGCTCCTTCCCTGGAGAACCGTCGAAGAAAATGTTCTGTTGGGATTGGATGTGCGCCGCGTCCCGCGTAAGGAAGCACACCAGGAGGCCCATAAACTGCTCAAGCGCTTCGGACTGGCCGAATTTGCAGAGAACTACCCCTCAACGCTCTCCGGCGGGATGCGCCAGCGCGTAGCCCTCCTGCGCACAGTGCTCTTCAACCGCTCCTTCCTGCTGTTGGATGAGCCATTCGGCGCGCTCGATGCGCTCACGCGACTGGCAAGTCAAATGTGGCTGCTCAACGTCTGGGACGAGTTCCACTCCAGTGTTCTCTTTATCACGCACGATGTACGTGAAGCAATTTTGCTCTCCGATCGCATCTATGTCCTGAGCGCACGCCCGGCCCGCGTTTTACGTGTGGTGGAAGTTGATCTTCCTCGCCCGCGCACAACTGAACATCTCGCACTCGAGCGATCCGTGCAACTGGAACAAGACCTGGTAGCGCTGCTGATGAAGGAGCAAAGCATATGAAACTGCGCTGGATAGCTGGCTATGGACCCGCTTTCGTGCTGGCAGTAGTGTTGTTAGTAATCTGGCAATTGTATGTTGGCGTAGGGCATATCAGCCCCCGTCTGTTGCCTGCTCCTATTGCCATTGTACAGGGATTAATCAACAATTGGAGCGTCATCTACGATAACACCATACAGACCCTGCTTGAGACGGTTCTGGGCATGGTCGCGGCCACTGTGGTAGGCCTGGTGCTGGCGATTATGCTCGATGCATCCAACTGGATGCGGCGAGCTATCTACCCATTGCTCATCGCGTCGCAAACCATTCCCATCATCGCCCTTGCGCCCCTTCTGCTCATCTGGTTCGGCTACGATATCGGCCCAAAGGTACTTGTGGTCGCTCTCTATAGCTTCTTTCCTATAGCCGTGGCCTGCGCTGATGGATTGGCGAGCGCCGAGCCCGAACTGATGAAACTCTTACGCAGCATGCGGGCGACCCGCTGGCAAATGCTCTGGCTGGTCCGCCTGCCGGGAGCCATGCCCTCGTTCTTCTCCGGCCTGCGCATCGCGGCGACCTATAGCGTAACCGCGGCGATTTTCGGCGAGTACGTGGGTGCGGCAAAGGGCCTTGGTATCTACTTGCAGCTTGAAGCCAACTCTTTTGCCACCATCCAGGTCTTCGCCGCCATTCTGGTGACGGCGATACTCAGTCTATTACTCTTCGGCCTTGTATCTTTGATCGAACGTATCGCTCTTCCCTGGTATCATGGCGCAATCGCGCGCACGATGTGAGTTATGAGGAGATAACCTATGAACAGGCGCACACGTTTACTCTTGAGTATTGGCATACCGGTACTCCTGGTCATTGTCGTTGCCGGCGCGTTCCTCTGGCAACAGCATGCCGCCGGATCAGGCGTAAAGCAATCACAACCCGTTTCGGGAACGCTGGAACCGCAGTGTACAGCGTTGACAAAGTCCGGTACGCCATCAACGCAGAATTTGACAAGCATGAGCCTTGCCCTCGACTGGACACCTAATACGAATCATACCGGCATCTATGTCGCGTTGGCCCAGCACTGGTATCAGGTCGAGGGTATCGACCTGCGCTTGCTGCCCTATTCTGCCAGTGTCTCGCCCGATGTGCTGGTGAGCACAGGCAAGGCCGATGTGGGTGTCAGTTCGACAGAAGGCATTGTCGCCGATGCCGCGGTAGGCCAGCCGGTGGTTTCAATTGCCGCCATCATCCAGCATAACACCTCGGCGCTGGTAACATTGGCGAGTTCTGGCTTAACGCGCCCGCGTGACCTCGACGGCAAAATCTACGGCGCGTTCGGCGCTCCCTATGAAACGGCAGTGGTCAGTGAGATTATCAAGCACGATGGCGGAACCGGGCAATTTAACAGCGTGACGCTGGATGTCGATGCGATGCAGGCGCTTGAGTCCCATCGTATCGATTTCGCCTGGGTCTTCGAAGGCTGGGAAGTGATCCAGGCGCAGCGCGAGGGATACAAGTTGAACGTCTTTCCAATCATCAACTATGGCATCCCCGACTACTACACGCCCAACCTGATCACCAGCCCGACGGAGATTCAGCAGAAGCCGGAGTTGCTGCGTAAATTCATGCTGGCTACGGCCTGCGGTTACGAATACGCGCGCGCGCACCCCAAAGAATCGGCGCAAATGTTGCTCGATCAAAATGCTAACGGAACATTTCCCGATCCCGGACTGGTCTTCGCGAGCCAGAACTTTCTCAGCCCCCGCTATGCCGATCCTGGTCGCAAGTGGGGCTTGCAGGACGCATCAGCCTGGCACGGCTATCCACAATTCATGCTGAACTCCAACGGCGTCGATGATGCCTCCGGCAAACCAATCCATAGCCTGAATCTGGATGCGCTGTATACGAATCAGTTCTTGCCCTGGGGAAGCTGAAATGAATGCTTGCCTTTTTATCACAAGAATGCTACATTGCAGAGGGTATCCTATACCCTTGCGTTCATTACTCGCATTATCATCATACATTACAGGAGATATTCATGTCCTCGCGCCCGCTTTCTCGCGCTGGAGCAGGTCGTAAAAAACGCCGCTCACCCTGGCTCTTCGCTGTCCCATTCCTGGTCGCAGGAGCGCTGGCTTCCGGCTATGCCGCCATCTCATTGCTGATCGCGAAGAAACTGGCGTATGCGCCCCATGTCTTGCCTCACAGCACCCCGGCTTCGCTGGGTCTGGAGTACCGGGATGTGATATTTCCCAGCCGGGAAGACCACCTGCAAATCCATGGCTGGTTTATTCCCGGCGTATTGCCCGGTGGCCACCTGACTACCCGGCGTGCCATCATTATGGTGCATGGCGTTCGAACTAACAGGGCAGATAAAGACGCGGGGTTATTAGAACTGAGCGCGCATCTTGCGCGCCAGGGCTTTGCCGTGCTTGCCTTTGATATGCGTGGCTCTGGCGCATCGGCCCGCGCTCCGCTTACCCTGGGCTACTTTGAGGAGCGCGATGTGCTGGGCGCGGTAGATTTCTTGCAAGCCGGGCCGCTGCCTTATCCTGAACTGGGACGCCCGCGTGTCGTCGGCGGTTGGGGCGTCTCCATGGGTGGTGCAACGCTGCTGTTAGCCGCAGCTCGCGAGCCTGCTATTCGCGCTATTGTTTCTGATAGCGCGTACTCGAATATCATTCCCATTCTTGAACGCGAAATTCCCCTCAATAGTCGTCTTCCACGACTATTTACGCCAGGGGCCTTGCTTGCCGGAAGAATTCTTTACGGCGCAAGTTATTATGCCATCCGTCCGGTAGATGTAATAGCCAGCCTCGCGCCTCGCCCGGTCCTCTTTATTCATGGCGCTGAGGATCTCTATATTTCCCCATCGCATATGCATGAACTTGCTGCTTGCACCGCCACTGGCGCCTGTATCCAGACATGGCTGGTGCCGGGGGCAGAGCACGCGCAATCATTCAATACCCTGCTGGACGGATATGTAGCTCGCGTGGCCGCTTTTTATAATGAGGCATTGGGAACTGATAGTGAAGATTCTGCTTGATTCTACTCGTTCGCCACCGGCATCTGTGCTACGTCTGCCAGCGCCTTATCGAGTAAATCGGCTGCCTCGTCAACATCTTCCTGGCTCACGATCAGCGGCGGGACGATGCGCAACGTGTTTGGACCGAGCGCATTGAGCAGCAAACCGTGTTCGAGCGCCTGCTGCACAATTGCGTGGGCAAGCTCATGCTTCACATTTACCGCCTGCATCAGCCCTATACCGCGCGGGCTATCGATGAAAGGATATTTCGCGCAGAATTGTTCCAGCTTGCCGCGCCAGGCCTTGCCCATCTTCGCGGCATTCTCCATCAGGTTTTCATCGAGGATGGTTTTAATAGTTGCTATCGCGGCAGCAGAGGCAACAGGGTTCCCACCAAAAGTCGTACCGTGATCGCCAGGAGCGAAGACATCCGTGCGCGGTCCCGTGAGCATCGCGCCAATCGGAATACCACCGGCCAACCCCTTTGCCATCGTCACGATATCGGGCGTAACCCCGTAGTGTTCCCAGCTGAAGAACTTGCCGGTGCGGCCCATGCCTGCCTGTACTTCGTCACAAATCATCACCAGATTCTGCTCATCGCACCACTGGCGCACGCCCCGGATAAACTCCTGCGTCCCAGGCCAGATACCACCCTCGCCCTGGATCGCCTCCAGCAAGATACCGACCGTCTTCTTACTCGTCGCCGCCTTCAGCGCATCCAGATCATTATATGGTACCTGTTTGAAACCATCCGGCAATGGCACCCATGTCGCCTGGTAGTATGCCTGTCCCGTAGCGGCGGTTGTAGCCAGCGTTCGCCCGTGGAAGCTGCGCTCCATACTGATAATTTCAAACGCGCCTTCACGGTGAAGGCGCCCATATTTACGCGCCAGCTTGATAGCTCCCTCGTTGGCTTCGGCCCCACTATTGGAGAAGAATGAGCGCATGCCGTTGCTCAACAGGCCAAGCTGCTCCGCCAGTTCAATCTGGCGCGTATTATAGTACAGATTAGAAACGTGTATGAGCTGCGTTACCTGCTCCTGTACTGCCTTCACGACCGCAGGATGGCAATGCCCCAGCACATTGACGGCAATACCTGCCACGAAATCGAGGTATACCTTGCCATCAGTATCCCAGACATGCGTCCCCTCACCATGTACAAATGTAACAGGCTGGCGTTTGAAGGCGCCTTGATAATATTTCTGTTCCAGCGCTACCCAGTCACGCTTGTTCAATTGCGTCTTCGCCTCTGTTGTTGTCATGCTGATTTTCTCCTTTGAAAATGCTACTATTCACTGGTCAAACTTTTACTTTAAAAAGCTAACGCGTATACAGTGTGTTCTCATCAATATAGCCATGGGTCAGATCGCAGCCCCAGGCAGTGGCTGTGCCATTGCCAAGGTGCAGATCAATAGAAATAGCGACCTCGTTGCCTGCCATAGCCGCGCGCGCATCGTCCTGGTTGTATTGAGCGGCCATCCCCTGCTGCACGATATGCACATCGCCGATAAAGATATCGAAGTTGTTTGCATCAAGCTGGCAACCACTGGCGCCCAGCGCGGCCACAATGCGTCCCCAGTTGGGATCCCCTCCGGCCAGCGCGCACTGCCACAATGGTGAGAGCGTGACCGAGCGTGCCGCTTTTATCGCATCGGTTTTATGCCGCGCCCCTGTCACACACACAGTCATCAGCTTCGTTGCGCCCTCGCCGTCGCGAGCCATCTCGATTGCCAGGTACTGCGTCACATGCCTCAATGCGGCGCGGAACGTCTCCGCCTCTGGATGCTGCGCGTTGAGCGGAGTGTTGCCGGCCAGGCCATTGGCGAAGAGGATGCAGGTATCGTTGGTGGACATATCCCCATCCACCGCGATCATATTGAATGTCGCAGCGACGGCCGCTTGCAATTCTGCCTCCAGCCACCTGTGTTCAACAGCGGCATCGGTCGTCAGATAGCAGAGCATGGTTGCCATATTCGGGTAAATCATGCCCGCGCCCTTGGTGACGCCGCCCAGCCGCACGGTGCGTCCCTCGATCTCAAATTCCAGCGCGATACGTTTGGGACGTGTATCGGTCGTCAGAATTGCCTCTGAGAAAGCATTGCCTCCGTCCGTGCTCAGTTCGATGGCTTCCACGCCTGCCTCGATCTTCTCAATAGGAAGTTGCCGGCCAATTATGCCGGTAGAGGAGCAGAGGACAAGCTCGTTCTCAATACCTAAACGCGCAGCGACAAATTCGGTCATACGATAGGCATTGAGCAGGCCAGGGTCGCCGGTAGCGCAATTGGCGTTGCCGCTGTTCACAATCACCGCCTGGGCCCGGCCGCCGCGCAAATGTTCCTGGCAGACGATGACAGGCGCCGCTTTTGTCGTGCTCGTCGTGAACGTGCCCGCTGCGACGCAAGGCACATCTGAGGCAAGGATAGCGAGGTCTTTGATCGTGGCATCAGATTTAATACCACAAGCCGTGACGCCCGCGCGAAATCCCTGGGGAGCCGTTACACAGTTGTCAATTTCACGAAAAATATGCGCCAACGAAGCTACCTCCTGAATAAGAAAAAGAGAAGCATGAAAAAAACCTGGCTCCCGGTTGGAACTCCCAGTTAGCTGTTACCGGAAGTGGGAACGGGAAACCAGGAACCTGTCTTTTCCTTCATTGTACAATGCGCAATAGCGTTTTCACAACCCCTTCCTCAAACCATGTTCAAGGCTCTCGACAGCGCGTTTCCGTTATGTTACACTACAATAAGAAAGATATGTTGGGAGTGCTAGTATCTATGCCAAAACCCTGGGATCGCGAGATGAAGCGGTTGTTTAGAAAAGCACCACGTGATATTGTGCAATGGCTTTTTCCTGGAGCGGAGTTTCATGGCATTGTATCAACCGAATTAGATGCTGAACCGATCTTCGCAGATCAGCTATTTGATGTTTCTCAAGATGGGAAACACTTTTTGTTGCATATTGAGTTTCAAAGTAGTCATGACCCGGATATGACACGAAGGTTGTGGAAGTACAATGTACGTGCGACGACACAATATAAACTTGCCGTCTGGTCGTGCGTAATCTATCTTAAAAAGGGAAGCACTATTCAAGAGTCTTTCCTTATAGTGAAGCTACCTGATGGTAGATCCATCCATCAATTCGATTTTTCCATGATTCGATTATGGGAGGTGCCGACCAGGGAACTCAAGCAGAAAGGGCTTGCCGGGCTATTTCCTCTGCTGGTATTGACGCAAGAAGGAGCAAGACGCGAAGTAATCGAAAACGTAATTGCAGAATTGCCGCCGTCAGAGGAAGCATCAAAAGCTGATTTGCTGGCGTTGACATTTGGATTAGCGTCGTTAGCATTTGATAATGAAGAAGACCAGAAATGGCTCATCAGGAGGTTCGCTATGTTGGATGATATCTTAATGGAGACACCCGCGTTCCAACACATCAGAAAATTGGCTCTTGAAGAGGGGCTTAAAGAAGGGCTTAAAGAAGGGCTTAAAGAGGGACTTGAGAAGGGCCTGGAAAAGGGCCTGGAAAAGGGCCGAGAAGAAGGAAGAGAAGAAGGGAAAATAGAGGGACTGCGTGAAGCCGCGCTTACGATTGTTCAAGCGCGTTTTCATGATCGCCGGCTCCAGCATTTGGCGAAATTTCAGGCGTCTCAAGTAAATGATCCAATAGTGCTTGAGGATTTGATAACCAAGATTGCCCTCGCTCAGAGCGTTGAAGAGGCCCAGAACATTATTCTTGATGTGCCTGTTGCTGACGACGAGCAATTGGAGTAGCAAACAGCCATATGACCCTTGCCTTCATTCTGGAAATCTCCGGCAAGGGTCTGCTGGATAAACTTAATCTTTGGGCACCGGTCGCCCATTGCGTTTAAAAAGCTCGCGCCAATCCTGCTCTTGTAGCTCAACATTAAACTTCTTTGCCGCCTTCTGGATGCGTTTCCAGGCTTCATCGCGTTCCTTGTTCGTCACTCCCTTGACCTGGTCGAAGCGTGCCACAGCTTCTTGAACGTGGCGTGCATCTTCAAGCGGTTCTTTGCGCTCTTTCGGGAAAGCGAATTCTTTGTCCGGCAGTTTTTCGCGATCTTTGTTTGATAATTCAGCCATCTCTTGCTCCTTTCGCAACAATTTGTGAACTATTTCACATCTTTTTACTTCCCTATACTGTAGGGTGAATATATTACTGTTTGTATGTTATGTAATAGCTCTTCCTGGAAAGTTAGAAGCGCTACTACTTGCTCGACTCATCGCTCTCGACGTGTTTCTCATTGTGTGAAATTTGGGCAAGCCTTCTATCTCCAGGAAAGCCTCTACCAGTATGTATATGTAATACGTTTGAAAAAGTTCTCTTTAAGACAATGAATTGAAAAAGCCGTTAATAAGCAAAGGGCAAAAGGAAAAAGTATGAAAAAAGATCATTTAACAACCAGCTCCTTGGTGTAGCTGCCATCTCCGCTAACGATGTCTGGGCCGTAGGGTATGCCGCGAGCAATACAACGACCCAGGCATTGATCGAACACTACAATGGCAGTAACTGGAAAGTTATTCCCAGCCCGACGCTCAACTCCTCGTTTTATAAACTTGATGCCGTAACCGCAGTCTCATCTACGAATGTTGTGGCTGTTGGAAGCTTTATCAATCAGCAGGGCAATTCCCAGGCATTGATTGAGTATTGGAACGGCTCGCGTTGGAAGGTGATTTCGGGTCCGAATCCTGGCTCATCCAGTATGCTGAGCGGTGTGACAGCCATATCGGTCAGTAACATCTGGGCTGTAGGCGATTCTACCCCTCAACAGGGTAATACGGCAACGCTGATCGAACACTTTGACGGCAGCACCTGGCAGATCGTCTCCAGTCCAAACCGGTCAGCCCTGAATTACAATGCCCTTGTGAGTGTGACCGCTCTTTCTGCCAATGATGTCTGGGCTGTGGGTCAATCGGGCCTTTCAAATGGAGCAGCTCCACGTGGCAGCTTCTCTCAGAGCCAGGCTTTTCCCCGTACCCTGATCGAACACTTTGATGGCAGCAAGTGGCGTATTATCGCCAGTCCAAACCTCGGTACAAGTGATACCCTTACAGGCGTCTCTGGTGTTCCCGGCACGGGCAATGCCTGGGCGGTAGGTTCCTACTACAATAGCTCACCGCCGGTGCAGACACTTACTGAGTTCTATAGCTAACCAAAGGCTTTTCGTCCTTTAAGGTGATTTCACTATATTATATGACCCTCACTCCATTCAGAGGCGTATCCCTTGCATGGAGTGGGGTCATTCTAAAAACTGAACAGGTGAGGCATTCATTTTCGCACTACAGCAGATAGTCCAAAGCCTACTGTTGCAAACCGCTCACAACGCGCGCGTATTTCTCCGCCAGCGCCTGGGCCTGCTCGTTGGAAACCGACTCGGCCACTACGTGGAACAATGGGCGGTCTGCATCCGGCAGCACCAGCACCCACTCCTTGCCCAGATCAATCTTAATGCCGTCAATCGGCTTCGTACGGCGATCCCGGTATTGCTCGCTCAGAATACGCATCACCTTGCCCTTACTTTCCCAGGGACAATTCACCACCGTCTGGCTGATGTAGTAGGGCGGCAGGTCATCGACCACCTCTGAAAGGCGCATCTCGAACGTTGCCAGCAATTCAAGTAGCTTCATTACCGCGAGCATACCATCGAAAGCGGGCTGCATGGCCGGAAAGACATAGCCACCATTGCCATCACCGGCCAGCACCACGCCTTCGCGCCCGGCAGCGCTCAATATCGCGTATGCCTGTACTCGTGTGTGCTGGATATGCCCCTCGTAGCGTTGCGCTATGTGCTCTAACGCATTTGGGGCCGTCACCGGCGCCGCTACCGTCCCACCGCGATATTTGCGCAGGAACAGGCTAGTCATCACAGCCAGCATCTTTGTTCCGTCCAGGATACGACCCCGATCATCAACTACCGAAACGCGTTCCCCTCCTGGATCGATGCGTATGCCCATCTCATTGTTCAATGTCGCGGTAATCGTTGCCAGGCGCTGCAGGTCTTTCTCTATTTCTTCCACCGGACGGGAGAAACGAGATTCGTCCGTGCTGTTATTCAGCACGATCACCTCGCATCCAAGACGATTGAAAAGCGTTGGCAGTATCTGCGCCGTACTGCCATTGGCATAATCTACCACCAGCTGGAATCTGCGCTGCTGCACCAGCTGGGTATCAACCACTCTCATGGCATTGTCAATGTATGGATTGATGACATCTGGATTTTCCAGCACCTCGATCGATCCCAGGTCATCCAGGTACACACGGCGGAAATCCTCGCGGAAGTAGAGATTTTCGATCTTGCGCTCGGTCGTCTTATTGATATCCAGTCCGTTCTGATCAAAGAACTTGATATCCACGATGCGCGGGTCATGCGGCGAGAGCCGCACATGTACGCCACCAACCGCATCGGTGTTACGCACGAAATAGCGCGCTACCGGTATCGGCACCTGGTTAATGTCATGCACATTAATTCCGGCAGAAGGTAAGCCCGCTACAATCGCGCGCTTGATCATGCGCGAAGTGCGGTGCGATGAATCGCGGTTCAAACAGACAATGGAACCCTTAGGGAGAATTGCTCCGTAGGCCGCCCCCAGCTTCGTGGCGAATTCCGGCGTAATATCGACGTTGACCAGACCAGACACGCCGAAACGACTGAACAGGCCGCGTCTTCCCTGCGATCCCCAGATGATGCTGCTGTTGACCACAGCCCCTGATTCGATCTCCTTATCAGGCCAGATTTTCACGTTGGGCTGGATGATCGCCCCCTCCTGAACGATAGAGTTATCGCCGATGACCGAGCCCTCGAACATGACCGCTTTACTCTTAATGTTTGTTGAGGAGCCAACAATCGCCCCGCGCAGTTCGGCCCGTTCGCCAATATACGAATTGTTCCAGACAATACTGCGATCTACCTGCGACCGTTCGTCCAGAATGGTGTAATGGCCAATCGTGCTTGGGCCATGCACGATTGCTCCCGATTTGATCTTGCAATCATGTGCCAGGTAGATGGGGCCATACAACTGGGCATCTTCGTCGATCTCGACACCTTCCTCGCACCAGATGTTCCCGCCAATGTTTCTCGCGGGTATCTCAACGTCAACATGCCCCTGCAACACATCGGCATTGGCACGCATATATTCAGGCAAGTTCCCCACATCGCACCAGTAGCCATTCGCAATGTAACCGCAGATGGGGTCGCCTTTATTCAACATGAGAGGGAACAATTCCTGGCTGAAATCGTACTGTTTATTCTTCTCAAAATACGAAAAGATCTGTGGGTCCAGCACGTAGATGCCGGTATTGATGGTGTCGCTGAAGACCTCGCCCCAGCTTGGCTTCTCTAGAAATTGCGTAATGTGTCCCTCTTCATTGGTAATAATCACACCGTATTCCAGTGGATTCGGGACATGGGCCAGCGTCAGTGTTGCCAGCGCCTTTTTCTCGTGGTGATAGCGAATGATATCGGTCAGGTTGTAATCCGTCAGTGCGTCGCCGCTGATGACCACGAACGGTTCGGTCAACTGGTCCTCCGCGTTCTTCACGCTGCCAGCAGTACCCAGCGGTACATCTTCTCGCGAATAGGTAATGCGCATGCCGAATTGAGAACCGTTACCGAAATAGTCTTCGATACTGCTTGCCAGGTACTGGACGGTAACAACCACCTCCGTGATACCATGCCGCTTAAGTAAATGCAGAATATGTTCCATCACCGGCTTTCCGGCGATAGGTACCATTGGTTTAGGACGTCGAATCGTCAATGGACGTAGCCTCGATCCTTCCCCACCGGCCATAACAACCGCTTTCATAGAGGCCTCCTTGCATGTATGGTGAATCAGAAGTAAAACACTCAGGAATAACAGAAAATGAAGACGGCGTGGCTTGCTGCCGCGCCGTCTCAATTGTACAACAATGGTCAAATCAACTGCAAGTGAGCAAGCATACCAGCATACCTTACCCCATTGCAATCAAAGACGCTGGTTTCATCGCCAATCACTTATCCGGCCATGCTCGACAAGCCAACGTACAAAACGGTGATGATTCGTCTCTTCCGTAGCTTGCCTTTCCTCATACTCTTCGCGGAGTTGGATGAGCCTGTTGGCTTCTTCTACTGTAAAACCCTCGTCCAGGAGGGCATCGATAAGCAGATCAATGTACTGCTGCATATTTTTTGGTCCTCCTTTGCTTATTTACTTTAAAAGTGCGAACAAACAGACCGCCTCACGAGTACAATCTTACGCAGCATCCATGTTATAGAACAGGCACCATCGCGATCAACATTGGATACTGATTGATTGACTGACTGACACAGGAGTTCCATAGGAGCCTTTTTCGCTCAACCCTACCACCTAGCCGCTGATACCTCATTTTTGCTACCTACTATATATAGTATAGCGTGAAAGCAAATCTTTTTAAAGGGGCAAAAGTGAATGGGCCGGGGGTTGAGCAGTCGAGTCAGCGGCGGTCAACAGGTGACCCGTGTCCGTGTCCCTCCAGAGCGCGTTCCTTCCAGTTCACTCGACTGCTCAATCACCCTGGTGGGTGGGTCCGCACCCCGCAAGGGCAGGTAGGCGCCAACTTCATCGCGCCCTGGAGTGGGCCGTTCTCTCAATCTCCGAAAGAACGTAGAACCCAAAACATTCCCCATTCATGCCCACGTTTCGTTATGGATGTAGTGTTCGATCTCGGCATCGTTATCGTAGTAATAGCTCAAGGCATCGTAAACCTGTGCTAATGTCAGGCGATGAATACTGGCGATTTCCTCGGGGTCTTTTCCTGACTGGAACAGTAGAATGACATGGCGCACACCGGTGCGCGTCCCCTCGATAATGGGCTCTCCACCGTAGATAGACGAATCGCGAATAATATGTGGATGAGGTGTTCGTTCGATTGCCATGGTCCGCAGATCCTTTCTTTCTTTCCCTCTTTGTTTTTCCTATCGTAGTGTAGTCTTAAAAAACGCCCAGCGTCAATCTATTCTATTCTCCGTCCGCAAATTCCTGGAAATCGTATACAAGAATGTGGAGAAACTCTACCATGTTTGCCTGTTTTCACAAAATATTCACAATGATGAGGTAGGCTTTCTATCCCCTCGCAAGCCAATTGACCGCCCTTGTACGTCTGCTTGCTGTCAGTGAATTTTCATCAAAACCTTGACAGAAAACGAAATGCAATGTACAATAAACGCAACGAAAGGAGGTGGTGTGCAATGGACCAACGTCATCGCTGCACAGGCAGCGAGATAATTTTCCACACCTTCCAGTTGAGAGGTGACCAGCGTTAAGCTGGTTGACTAACTGGCATCCAGTTGTTCTGGGTGAGAGTTGAAAGCTGGTAGGTGAATTTCTTTCTCGGAGAGATTGAAAGATTTATAATCCCTACCTGTGCAGCGTTCCCCCAGAGTAATGGCAAAATCAATATTGCTATTACTCTGGGGTTTTTATCCACGATTTACTTCCCCTCCATTGCTTGCGCTGCAATAGGGCACCTTTTCTCATCTCTATTTCCCTTGGTTTTTGTTAACATTTACACATATTCATAAATCTGAACATAGAGAAGCAGGATAGTCGAACGTGCAGGGCGTTTCGCTCGCTTTAGGAACTCTTCAGCGTCATCTTACTACTCATTTTATCGGAGTTGGAGATCGGTTGGTCTATCTTCCAACCGTTGAATCAACCAATACGTTGGCAATGCACCTGGCTTTTGAAAGGCCAGATGAAGGGCTGGTGGTGCTTACTGATAATCAAAGCGCTGGAAAAGGCAGGCAAGGTCACCGGTGGGTAGATGTGCCAGGATGGAATATCCTCTCCTCCACCGTACTGCGACCAGCATTCTCGCCTCACTTGCTCATAATGGTTGCTTCGCTGGCTGTCGTTGACGCAATCGCTGAAACCGCTCGCATAGCCGCCACTATCAAATGGCCTAACGATGTTCTCATTGGAGAGCGAAAAGTCGCTGGTATTTTGATTGAAACCAGCCATGATCCATGGGGCCGCGTGGTTGCCATTGTTGGAATAGGCATCAACGTCAACGGGCATATTCAGGATATGCTGCAACAGCTCTCTCCACAGGCTTCCCTGCTTGCTAAGGCAACCACCCTTGAGACAGAGTGCGGACACCAGCTCAGCCGCGAGATTCTCCTGGCTCACCTGTTGCAGCATATTGAAGACGACTACCTTGCTTTACAACAGGAAGCAGCGGGAACAAATTCGGTGCAAACGCCAGCTTCTACGCCTTTCGCTCGGTTGCTTCGAGAGCGTTGGAAAGGCCGGTTATCAACCATTGGGCGCGCTATTACCGTACGGCAAGGAGATTCCGTAATCGACGGGATCGCTGAGAATGTGGATGAGAATGGAGAGCTGTTACTCCGTAACCATTCAGGAGCATTGATCACTATTACCTGGGGAACATTGGAATATGTTGCCAGGTAGATCCTATCTTTAAAGATGGGCCTATGAGTTATGGTAGTGGAAGGAGCCCCTACCATAGTAGAAGGGAAATACAGGAGATGGAGACACAGAACGTATTCTTAACAGATGACGGACGACAACGAGTGCTCAATCAACTTGAGTTCCTGCGCACCGTGAGAAGGGCCGAAGTTGCTCAATATCTACACGATGCCAAGGAATCTGGCGATGTCATTGATAATGCCGCCTATGATGATGCAAAGAACGAGCAGGCCCGCCTCGAAGGCCGCATTATGGAACTTGAGCAACTACTGGCGAGGGCGTTGCCGATCAGCAAGGTTGATACCGACGTCGTTTCGCTGGGCTCTGTTGTTCACTTACGCACCCCCGATGAGCGCCAGTATTGCTATACCATCGTGGGCGCTTTCGAGGCCAATCCAACTGCTGGCCGCATTTCCAATGAATCTCCGGTGGGTAAAGCACTGCTGGGCCATAGGGTTGGTGATCTGGTGATTGTGTCTACGCCTGGCGGTGTGAAAGAATATACCATTATCTCCATCGAGTAACCCTCCCGGCTTTTCGAACGCACATTCGCCAACCATCGACCGACCTGTGGCTTACTTAGAGCAGCCCCAGGTCGGTTTTTGCTTGGTTCTCCGTTCTTTGGATAAGGATTAAGAACCAGATCGATCGTGCCCTGGCTAGGACCGTTCCCAATCGACCGCAATGAAGGAGGCCCTTTTGTTTTGAACAGGCTCACCCTATACTTTTTGAATAGAGAGGGTGCAAATTTCTGCAATCAATGTTACAATAGGTGGCACAATTCTGGCAAAGAAATGAGGTAATACATGGCCGAAGAACGTGAAATACGATTACAGCGCCTGCGCGAATTGCGCGAACGCGGCATTAACCCCTACCCCAACCGCGTTGAGCGCACGCACACCGTCGCGGAAGTGCTGCAATATTTTGATGAATGGCAAGGGCCCGAGGGTTCCTTTACTCTTGCCGGGCGCCTTCGTTCCATGCGCGACCAGGGAAAGATTACCTTCGCGCATATCGAGGATGGCACCGGACGCATACAGGTCTTCTTCCGCATTAATGACATTGGGGAGGAGGCCTATCATACCCTGAAATTACTGGATGTCGGTGACTTCGTGGAGGTGAGCGGCTTCCTTTTCACGACGAAGCGAGGCGAGCGCACCCTGCATGTACGCAATTTCCGCATCATCAGCAAAGGATTGCGCCCATTACCCGAAAAGTATCATGGGCTTGAGGATGTGGAACTCCGCCAGCGCAAGCGTTATCTGGATTTGATCGCGCATGGCGAAGAGGCCAGGCAGGTCTTCATTACTCGCAGTCGCGTAATCTCTGCCATGCGCCGTTACCTGGACGAACATGGCTTCGTCGAGGTCGAAACCCCCATCCTGCAGCCGCTCTATGGTGGCGCTACTGCCCGTCCTTTCATCACACATCATAATGCCTTAGATCGTGATTTATACCTGCGTATCGCTGTAGAGTTATATCTCAAACGCTTAATTATCGGTGGCTTTGAGCGAGTCTATGAAATTGGCCGTGATTTTCGCAATGAGGGTATCGACCGCAGTCACAATCCTGAATTTACGATGATGGAATGTTATCAAGCCTATGCTGACTATAACGATATCATGGAACTGGTCGAGAATATGATTTACTCTATCGCCCAGCAAGTAAAGGGCTCGCCGCGCCTCATCTACCAGGGAACCGAAATTGATCTTACTCCTCCCTGGCCGCGCTATCGCCTGCTCGACGCCATCGAGGAGTTTACCAGCATCGATGTCAACCGTTTCCAGACGCGAGAAAGCCTGGCAGCAGAGATGCGCAAGCATGGATACGAAGCTGACCCGAAGGTCGGTCGTGGTCGCTTGATCGATGACCTCAAGAGCGCGATGTTTCGTAGCGGTATTCCGGTACTGCGCCAGGCCCTGTTCCTGACCGATTATCCGCTGGATATCTCTCCCCTGGCGAAGCATCACCGCGAGATTCCAGGAATGGTTGAACGCTTTCAGCCCTTCATCGGCGGCCTGGAAATGGGCAATGCCTTTACCGAATTGAATGATCCACTCGATCAACGCGCTCGTTTTGAGGATCAGATGCGCCAGCGTGCCCAGGGCGACGATGAAGCCCAGGTCCTCGACGAAGACTTCCTGGAGGCGATGGAGATTGGCATGCCTCCCACTGGCGGTCTGGGCATCGGCATCGACCGCCTGACCATGCTTTTTACCGATAAAGAGTCTATTCGCGACGTTATCCTGTTCCCAACAATGCGTAAGACGGCGGAAGAACAGTAGGACTGGTGCTTCCCCAGAAGTCGGTACGCTCAGATGACAGGGCCGGAGATGCTTCGCGGCCCTCTGCAGCACACGGCAGAGGGCCGCGAAGCATCGTAACTACTTTCTGGGGAAGCGCCGGTTTGAAATCCTTGACAATATTCCTCTCTAATGCTATAGTGGCATGTGTCAGCAAGGGCGCTTAGCTCAGTGGAAGAGCGCTTCCTTCACACGGAAGAGGCCACTGGTTCGAGCCCAGTAGCGCCCACTTTTAACTCGCTATCACCCGCGTGGCTTGACTGCTTTCATTTCTCGCACTACACTACATAGCAAGAGCCTCCACTGGCGAACATGTTGTAGATTGAACCAGGCAAATATCAACCATCCCCGGCGCTGGCGTACAGATGGATGGAAGAGTCCGCTATGGCTGAAGACCTTGGAATACAACGCCAAAAGATGGTAGAAGCACTCCGCAAATCAGGTGTGCATGATGAACGTGTCCTCTCCGTTATCGCAAGTACACCACGCGAGATATTTGTCGATGAGGCACAAAGTCGTCTCGCCTATAAGGACCTCGCATTGCCCATCGCCATGGGCCAGACGATCTCTCAACCCTTGATGGTCGCTTTGATGACACAGGCGCTGCAACTGCGTGGCTACGAGCGAGTGCTGGAAATTGGCACCGGTTCCGGTTACCAGACGGCCATCCTGGCGCCCCTGGCAGCCCATATCTATAGCGTCGAGCGTTTCCCACAGCTTGCTTATACAGCAGCACAGCGCCTGTCGCAGCTAGGAGTGCAAAACGTGTCTATCTTTGTTGGTGATGGTTCAGTAGGCTGGCCAGATTCAGCGCCCTATGATCGCATTCTGGTCGCGGCTGCTGCTCCCGAGATCCCTATGCAGCTTTTGACTCAACTGGTCAGCTGGGGGGTATTGGTAATACCTGTTGGAAACCAGGAACGCCAGGAATTACTCGTGGTTCACCGCGCACCCTGGGGTCCAGAGTCACGCTCGTTAGGAGCATGCGTCTTTGTCCCCCTGATCGGAGCAAAAGGCTGGAGTGAGTAGATGAACGGTTGCTGATTGTTTAAAAAAAGTTATAATATAAGTAAGCGAAACTGTTTGCCCTCCAGACTACGGTGCACTCAGTGTAAGGAGAATTGACATGCCAACATCAATGACCGGCATCCATATCACAAATATTCTAGGCTTTATAGCTCTCCTGCTCGTGTGGATTGTGCTCTGCGAGATCGCCAAAATGCTGGTCCTATTGTTGCGCAATGACCCTTTGATTGGTTGGGCCATCGGCCCCCTGGGAATCTCGGCCCTCTTTCTCTCCGAACCATCCATCGCCTACATCATATTCAAGGCCCTGTTTCCCGCGCTCGTCTCAGGCTGCATACTCTACTTCGGCCTGTTCACCACATTTCCTGAGCCGATCGTGGTTCCGCATCATCCTTTTATCGAAATTCTCGTGGTTGCCGCTGGCGTGCTGCTCACCAGCACTGGAGATTTCCTGAACGCCTTGCGTGATATACGCTATCCGTTGTGGGGCGAGGCCCGTATCCTGCGCACCCTGCAATCTATGCGCGCTAGCTGGGCCACCATCCACTTCACTGCTTTCGGCCTCTCCTACCTGCGGGACCACTTTCATTCCACCCCGACCGACATATTGCAGGCGTTCTAAGTTTGCCCTCAGCAATTAACTCAACTGCAATGTACTGGTCTTTGGCGCCCTTGGCAAAGTAAAGTAAAAAGTGCTTCCCGCGCCTTGATTGCTCGAGAGCCAGATACGTCCTCCATGAGCCTCGACAATTGCACGCGCCACAAACAGGCCCAGACCGATGCCCGAATATTGCCGGCTGGCCGTATTACGCACCCGGTAGAAACGCTCAAAAATGTGATCGAAATACTCCGGACTTACGCCAATGCCCTCATCGATCACGCTGATCAGGTAGTCGTTATTTTGCTCTTCCAGTTTCACCGTCACCTGCCGGCCCTGGGGTGAAAACTTCACCGCGTTATCCAGGATATTCCCGACGACCTGGCTAATACGCGCCTGGTCCGCCACCACTTTGCTATCGAGTACCTGGATATCGAAGTAGATCGTATGCTGCTCCGCGCTTACCTGGGCCTGCCGCACGCGCTCCGATAACAAATCGGCCAGGTAGAAGTTAGAATACTGCAGGTGCAACTCACCCCATTGCACCCGTGAAAGGTCGAGCAGATCATTCACCAGCCGCTCGAGATGCTCAGTCTGGCTCTGCACAATATGCAGGCTCCGCAGATCGTAGCTTTCCGGTGGCTCAGCCGCTGAACCGGACTTCTTCTGGGCCTGCCGCGCCTCGCGTAAGCGCCGCTCGATGCGCCGCATCAGGTGTTGCGTGTAACCCTTGATAGCCGTTAATGGCGTGCGTAGCTCGTGTGAAACAACCGAGACAAACTCGTCCTTCAGTTTCTCGATCTGCTTATGATAGGTAATGTCATTTAGAACAGCCACCACCCCTATCGGTCGTACCGGGGAGACACTGGCATTGTGCAACGGCGCGGCGCTGATGCTCAACGTGAGGGGAACGTTCTCCCCACTAATACCGGCAATCAGCTCCCGATTCATCACCGTGCTGCCTGCCAGGGCCTGCTCAACAATTTCGGCCAGGTCCGATAACCAGCTCACGTTACTTCTGGCGGCCAGTTCGCGTAATGAGGTGGGCGTTTCCTGCTCTACGTCTACCTGTGTCTGGGCAAATAATTCGCGGGCCGAGCGATTCAAGGAGGTGATTGTACCCCGGGCGTCGGTAATCAACAATCCCTCCGCCATGCTGCTGATAATGCGCTCGAGACGATGACGTTCCAATTCTGCCGCGTGCCAGAGCGCCATCTCGCGTTCGTGCAGGCGCACATTTTCCAGCGCAACCGCGGCATAATCGGCAATCATCGTTGTGAGCTGC
Source organism: Ktedonobacteraceae bacterium (assembly GCA_035294305.1). Classification (GTDB taxonomy): domain Bacteria; phylum Chloroflexota; class Ktedonobacteria; order Ktedonobacterales; family Ktedonobacteraceae; genus DASRBN01. The sequence goes on from DATGLD010000008.1 coordinate 115,212, forward strand.
AGTAGATCTCTATCGAAAGCCCCTTCGCGCTCGTCAAAGAGGCTCAGCATACCAATGATGCGATTCTCTACGGTCAGGGGGATAGTGAGAGAATCACCAACGCTGCTCGCAACGTGCACCATATCGGCATGAAAGGCGCTAAATTCATCCGGCGCATCCAGGTCGGCAACCGTGGCCAACTCAGTGGCCGTCACCCTTGGGAAATCAATTACACTGGCGGCGCGGGCCAGTTTCGCAAAAATTTCTTGTAAAAATGTACTGCTGAGAGGATAACGAGGAATGATGGAGAGTTCTATAGGGTCACCTTTTAACAAGATGGAACAGGCCGAGAAACTGTAGAGCTCTTGTAGCGTAGCAAGGAGCGCGCGATGAACCTGGAACCGATCAATCGCCGCAACAAAACGCTTCCCAATAGTATTGAGAAATTCCATCTGGTGACGAAGAGCGGTGAGACGATCCTCATCTTGTTCAATGAGGGAGCGATACGCGCTTTCCGTTACCCTCGATTCTGGCTGCACGCTGCTCTCCAAATCCCTTTATCCAGGCAACTTCCTCAAATGACGTGCCACTTCGTCATGAAGCGGCGGTACGATCAGGTCTCCGGTCAGTTCTTTTAAACCGGCAAAGCATTCCCGCAATAACGCATCCATTCCCGCTGCGAGCTCCATAGGTGTAACGCTGCTTAACTGCTCACGCACTATCGCGGGAACAACTTCAGTATACGGCATCTTTTCTAGAAAATGCAAAAAAGGGTATTCGCTGGCCACTCGTCTCGCGGCACCCTGCACCAGCACACGAGTGGTCGCTTTCCCTAAAAATGGTGTGACACGATCATCGATAAGCTGGATAGCCTTCAAGTAGGCCTCAGTAACCTGCTCATGGGAGACGGAAGAGGAGTTATCAGACATATTCGGCATATACATCGTTGCCTCTCCCTTCACTGCTTCGGCGAACTCTCTTATTACCTATTATAACATAGTTCCCTAGCAGATTGTAAGTGGGTAATCTACCAGTAAGTACAAATTATGCAAATGTAGCAGATAATACGATACCCTCGAATAACATTTGCAAACATTTGTGTCTATATTGTAACACAAATGTTTCGTATACAGCCTCTAATGGTAGCAACGATCCATATCTCACATCGTAACCCACCGGCTCAGTACTGATTTGCCCCGTACAACCTGCCGCCGCTTCTAGATGCTCTTACATTTCTTGTACCAAAAAGTACTAGCCGGATCACATACGAAAAGGGATAAACACAACTTCTTGCGTCCATCCCTCACTACTTGATAAAAGTTTATAGTGCGCTCTCAGGGAACCAGCCTGAAGAGGCGGGCCAGCCACAGCCGGAATCCCTTCAACGCCGGTTTATTATCGGCACCATAATTTGCTGCTATATCAAGTAAACGCTGGCGCCCCACTTCTTTACGTGCCCTTTCCTCTTCTGCCGCCTCCTGGATCGCGTAACGCTCACGCTGCTCTTCAATAGCATGCTCAAAATGGTCAAGACGAATCTGGAAAGGTGATGTTGAGGCTTGACCTGGAGTTGGAGTAGTTTGTGCCGGCGATACTGTGTCATCCCCAGCCACAGCAGAGGTAGTGCTACTCCCAGTATTCATATACGCCGTTCCGTTAGCTCCAGCTTCGTTGCTCGCAGTCCGTGGCTCTCCTACCTCAGTAACCTGCACGTGACCGGCGGTCAGCTTCGGAGCGATCCACTCACGCAATGCCAGTAGCGAGGCGCGCCGGCAGATTGCTTCGATATCCGCGCCACTTCGCCCCCCGGTCATGCTGGCCAGCTTTTCCATCGTGATCTCTGGAGCGAGAGGACGACCGCGCGTATGAACAGCGAAAATGGCCGCACGTTCGATTTCATTGGGGTACTCAAGCTCAACCACGAGATCAAAACGACCCGGTCGCAGTAAGGCCGGATCGATCAGTTCGGGACGATTGGTGGCCGCCACCACGATCACGCCGGTACGCCCTTCGATGCCATCCATTTCGGTAAGCAGTTGCGCGATAACCCTGTCACCAACATGGCCGTCTATATCACCACCGCGGCGCGGCGCGAGCGAATCAAGTTCGTCAAAGAAAACGATACAGGGTGCAGCCTGTTTTGCACGCCGGAAGATCTCGCGTATCCCTTTTTCCGATTCGCCGACCCATTTTGAAAGCAGTTCCGGCCCCTTAATTGAGATGAAGCTTGCTTCGCATTGATTAGCAATCGCCCGCGCGATCAATGTTTTGCCCGACCCAGGAGGCCCCGATAGCAGCACACCGCGTGGAGGTTCAACCCTGGCGTGACTATATATTTCCGGAAAGCGCAAAGGCCACTCTACACCCTCCGTCAACAAGGTCTTCACCTTCTCGAGGCCGCCGATATCATCCCACGATGTTTCGCTGACTTCGACATAAACCTCACGGGTCGTTGACGGCTCGACTTCGCGCAACGCCACCTGAAAATCGGCCATCGTTATGTTCAAGTTCACCAACGTCTCATAAGGGATATATCCGCGCTGGTAATCGATATGGGGGAGAACACGGCGCAGCGCGATCATGGCCGCCTCGCGGCATAATGCTTCCAGGTCCGCTCCAACGAAGCCTGGCGTCAGCTGTGCCAGGCGCGCAAAGTCAATATCATTCGCCAGCGCCGCGTCGCGGCTATGAATCTGCAATATCTCCATACGCCCGCGCACATCAGGCACGCGCAAAGCGATTTCGCGGTCGAAACGGCCGGGACGGCGCAGCGCCGGATCAAGGGCATTTGGCTGGTTAGTAGCTCCGATTAACACCACCTGGCCACGTGATGCCAGGCCATCCATTAATGCCAGCAATTGCCCCACGATACGCCGTTCAACCTCCCCGCCAGTCTCGGCGCGTTTAGGCGCCAGCGCGTCCAGTTCATCGATGAAGATAATGCTAGGCGCGCGTCGTTGCGCCTCCTGAAACACTGAGCGCAGCCGCGATTCGCTTTCCCCATAGAACTTGTTCATGATCTCAGGGCCATTAATGACGAAAAAGGCCGCGTTCGTCTCAGAGGCAACTGCCCGTGCGATCAATGTCTTACCGGTGCCCGGAGGCCCATACAGCAACACTCCTTTTGGTGGCTCGACGCCCAGGCGGTCGAAGACGGCAGGGTATTTCAACGGCAGTTCGATCATCTCGCGGATGCGTTGCAATTCCTTACCCAGTCCGCCGATGTCCTCATAGCTAACGCGTCCGAGACCACCGGGTCGCGTGGCCCCGCGGGCCTGCGCTCGTACAATAGTGCTCGCATGTACCAGTACCGCTTCCGTATCGATCACCGCCTGCGGTTGGACCGGGGGCACGAGATTTTCCAGCTCGCCCGTGTTGCGCTTTTCAATAGTATAGCTGGGAGTAGCAGGCGTGGTACTGATGATCAAAAATTCGCGCGGCGCGGCTCCCGGTGTGCCCACGCGTAGTAAATCGCCGATAGTCACAGGGAGGCCTACCAGGTATCGAGCAATATATTGCAACTCGCTTTCCTGGATGGGCGCACCGCTCGTTAGGGGGAGCAGCGTTATTTTTTCAGCATTGCTGACGCGTGCCTTACGAACGGTGACGCGCTCACCCAGGCCCGATGCGCTATTCTGCCGTACCTGGCTATCCATCTGGATAGACTGCTTGCCACGATCTATAGCGCTGTTTGGGAGAACCTTGGCCGCGGTTGTGCGCGCCCCGCTGATCAGCACGATATCTCCAGGCTGGCAACCCAGGCGCGCAATATCATTCGGGTCCATCCGCGCGACGCCTCGTCCAACCTGAAAGCCCTCGACGACAACTAATTGCAGCGTATTTGTATCTCTACCTGGCAGGCCCTCCGCATTCTGCGGGCCGTTGTTATTTGGAGCGATGGTCGTATTGTCCGCAACATTCTCCGGTGGGAGTTTGCTGGTCGTTCTGCCCGTGTGCGGAGTATCTCCCACGTTTCGAAATTCCTCCATGAGCCTTCTCTCTTCCGAATTTTGATGAAGTAATGATTCCTTCTATTTGACTATCACATGTACGAGAGGCGAAAGGAAAAGTTGAAAGGAGATGAATCAGTTCAAATTGTGTCAGCGCAATGGCCGGCGTATGTCGATAGCTGCTTCTGTAAGCATAGTAAAGTTTCCCTGCAGTTTTTCGCTGTATTTCCGAAGCATATTGACCACGACCTGTGCCCTGTGTTCTATTGGTATGCGTGTTGATATTCGTAACAGTATGACTCCAGCGGTGGGCCTCTTCTCGTCAAGAACTAATCGTTCGAAGTCCTTATCTGAGGTGATAAGCAGAGAGCACTGCTTATATGCCATGTCTAATATGTCTTTATCTGCAACGCTGCGTGTTACATACTCGACCTGATAGCCTTCTTGCCTTAGACGCGTAGTGATCTTTAAAGGCACATTTTCATCAACGTAAATTATCATCATACGGCCTGATCGAGCGGGTAGGTTACTTCCATCCTCAGCGTATCGGCTGCGAATGCCAGCGCCGCATAAATGGCATCGCGAGTGAGGCGAGGATATTCCTCAAGCAGCTCTTCAATGCTTGTTCCACCAGCGAGTTCATCGAGAATTTGCTCGACAGCAATTCTTGTGCCTTTAATGGCCGGTTTGCCGAACAAGATATTAGGATTTGAGGCGATAAACTGTCTGTAATCTGGCATACCGGGTCTTCCCTTATCCTTTTGCTCAACTGTCTCTATGCTGCTGATTGTATCCTATTCCCGCCAAAACGTCAAAGAATCAGAAACAGCCATTCCATGTTATGCTACCCACACCCTCACTGTTTTATCTGCCCCACCAGAGGCGATATGCTGCCCATCAGTTGCCCATTCCACAACATAGACCGCGTCAGAATGTCCGCGATAAATGTAGGCGTTATTCCCGGTGGCCGCGTCCCAGACCTGCACGGTTTTGTCCGCTCCCGCCGACGCGATGTACCTGTTGTCAGGCGACCATGCCAGAGCCAGTACGCGAGCCATATGCCCCGTGTAGGTGATAGCGCGGTTCCCTGTTGCGGCATCCGCGACCTGAACAGTTTCATCTGCGCCTCCCGAAGCAATACTTCTACCATCAGAAGCCCATCCCACCGCGTACACAGAATTATACAGACCTGCGTGCCCATGGTAGGTATACAGCAAAGGATTTTCTACCGCAATACCCCAGACTTGCACAGTGGTATCTGCGCTACCAGAAGCCATGTATTGGCCGTTGGGCGACCACGAAGCAGCATAGACCGCGCCGCTATGCCCGCGATAGATAAAAAGGGTAGTCCCTACTGTATTAGGGGTTGTGGATGGAGTCGGAGAGGGTGGAGCAGTGAAACGGGTTGTGGGTGACGTTGATGCACCCTGTCCTCTCGCAATGAGCGCCCAGATCGTACCTCCTGCTGCTGCAATGCCCGCCGCGCCTAAACCGATCAGGAATTTACGCCGCGAGATTTTGGCCTTGCCTGCTAAAGAAGTAGAAGGCTCAGGAAGTTCCGGTAAGTGCGGTGTGTGAACTGGCGCAGGCTGCGTTGCCGGAAACGAAAGGTTCCCCTCAGAATGTTGTAATGCAAATGCCGGACCTTCCGCATAATGAGTCGGTGCATACAAGCCATCAGTAAGCGGTTTTCCTTCAGGTGACGCCGCACGCCGCATTGTCAACTCCTCACCCTCACCCGGTCCTTCTTCTGTAGAAGATAGTAACGGGTCAGCAGCTACCAGTAAGTCGCAGGCCTCTTCAAAAGCTGAAGCCATAGCCTCGACTGTAGGGTAGCGGTTCTGCGGGTTCTTAGCAAGCACTTTGTCTATGATGGCTTCGATAGCAGGCGAGATAGCCGGTACTTTTTCGTGCAAAGGTGGTGGCGAGGCAAACAACTGCTGGCTACATAGTTCGGTAAAAGAGCCGTGAAAGGGTACCTGGCCACTCAGCCATTCGTACATTACGATGCCCAGCGCATACTGATCGCTGGCAAGCTGCGCTTTCCCCTCGATTTGTTCGGGCGCCATATAGGTTGCTGTACCATAAACCTCCTGCAGGCCGTCAAAATGCGTACTTCGCAAAATCAAAGCAATGCCGAAATCGCTAAGTACAACCTCGTCGTTGCTGTTCAGTAGCATATTCTCCGGCTTCACATCGCGATGAATCAGGTGTTGCTCGTGAGCATAATCAAGGGCAGAGGCAATTTGTTTGATGTAGGGAAGGATGGTAAGAGGAGATTGTGGAATGCCCCTGGGAAAGCGTTGCCGCAGTGTACCATTAGGCGCGTAATCCATGATCAGATAAGGAATTCCCTGCTCCACGCCAAAATCCAGCACGCGCACAATATGTGGATGGATTAAACGAGCAATCATACGTGCCTCATTGAGGAAGTTTTCCTGCTCGCCCGCCTCCAGGCATGTTTGTAATACCTTTATCGCTGCCTGAGTGTTGAGGTACACGTGTTCGCCCAGGTAGACTTCGGCAAAGCCACCCGTTCCCAGGAGATGCACCAGCCGATAATGACCAAACTGCTCCCCTACACGGTCTTGCATGGTACACCCCCTATCCTTGCGTTTCTCCGGTCATGATAGCGACAAATGCTATCCTGATCATGACACGTTTTACCCGCCCGTATCTGGTTTTCTCAGGCAAACCTCTCTTTCTCATCAGTACGTCTTGTGATTTCGCGGCATCATACTATCGTTTCGCATTCCACAACGTCGTTCTCGCATCAACGCTCGAAGCACGCCCCGCCTCTATCATCGTGCGCCGTAAAAAGTAGCCCCCCACTAAAACCAGCAGCGAAATGGCAATCCCTCTAGCATTTCTGGTCTTTCCCGCACGCCGCTGCAACAGCGCAAGCGTCGTGAGCAGCCAGGGCAAAGCCAATCCGCTCCCAAATACAAACCGCCAGAATGTCATTCCATGCTGTGCAGGAGCAGTACCAACAAGCGCACGCGCGGCTCGCCCACTGCCTCGCAGGAAAGTAAATAGTGCGGTCATTTCGACGAGCAACGCCGCCCATTCAAAGCGCTCAAGTTTGTGCAATGCCTGCGCGGGAGCTCCAACCAGTCGCAATACCAGTGAGATCAACGCACCGCTGGTTGAAATAGCTGAGGAGATAAAAACCGCGCCGAGCACTTTGCTGCGCGCCCATAATGGAACGCTTGTTGCCGCCAGCAGTACTCCGGTATAGCCCCCCAGAAACAGACCAAAAGCCGTTCCGGGCAGCGCAATCAATCGCTGTGGCAGGGCCGCCAGCATGCGCGCTCCCCACCAGCGTCCCAGCGCTCCATCCCTCGCGGCCTGAATGGCAGCCGTAACTCCACTGAAGAACGAGAAACTCAGCAGCCCCCACGTGCCCATAGACATCGGTGATTTGACCTTGAAAATGCGCAGCATGTGCAGAAAGCGCTCAGGCCTGCCCAGGTCCTTGATGAGCAGGATTGGGCAGGGAATCAAGGCCAGCAATGAAAGATAATAGCCCGCGCGCGCAATAGCCCGGTCATCCTGCCCGCCAAAAAGCGCTACGATGCTGGCAATAACATAATTGCCTGCCGCCAACCCACCAAAAAAGAAATACCAGATAATCTCCCAGCGCCACAGGGGAGCTTTCAATACCGGGTAGTCATAGTAGGAAGGCTCTTGTAGTTCCTGCTCTATATCAGGCTTATATCCCGTCGTCAACACAGCCAGCTGCTCAGCCAGCTCGGTAAGTGCGAGACGTTCCCGCACAAACTGCAAGGGCATGCCTGCCCTCAACTGCGACCCAATTGGCACCCGTGTTTCTTGCATTTCAAAAACCCCTCTCTGGTTCTCTATCCTTTTAACAGGTGCATAGAATGACTACGCGACTGTGAATAACTACGCGGTAAAGCCGCATAGGGGCCGGTTGATTGTGCCCCTCTGTTCATTCTCTAAAAAATATAATACCAAGCAACCCCAACACCATCGCCGCCACAATCGTCCAGAATGAGGCCGGAGCGACATTATTTGACGGCCGGGCCGGGTTTTCCGGCAGATTGTACACCTCGGGCTGATCTAGCAGTAGAAAGAATGCATGCAGTCCACCCTCAAGGATATCATCATCGACACCATAAAGACGTGCCCCGGCAACCCCGCGCCTCTGCAAATCTCCCAGCCGTTCGCGTGCCCGTGCCTTCAGCTGGTTGACCTCACCGAATTGAATCGAGTCGGTTGGGCAGGCCTTGGCGCAGGCAGGTTCCATTCCATCTTTCAGGCGATCATAACACAGCGTGCATTTATGCGCCATGCGATCACCCTCCTCGTCACGCGCAATGACCCCAAACGGGCAGGCGACCACACAATAACCGCAGCCATTGCAGATATCCTGCTGGACATAAACTGTGTCGAACTCCGTGCGAATAATGGCTCCCGTAGGGCATGCTTCCTGGCAGGGCGCATTCGCGCAGTGCTTGCACACGTCACTCTGCATCAGCCAGCGCTCAGCGTTGAAAAAAGGCAGCGCCGTTCCTGGTGGTATGAAAGGAATAACGCCATCATTTCGTGCCTCTTCAATGCGTTCTCGCAGATCATCCGCATTGTATGCATTCTGAAATGCAGGACCGAGGTGTTCAATGAACTGCACGTGTCGCCAGGTACGCGCACTCAACTGGCCGGTATTATCATAGCTCGTACCTCTCCAATCGGGAGCCTCCGCCGGTAACTGGTTCCACTGCTTGCAAGCCACCTCACAGGCCTTGCAGCCAATACACAGGCTTGTATCGGTAAAGAAGCCCATGGCAGGCTGGGGCGGCAATGGAGTTTCTTTATTGCCCACCAGGGAAGATAGCATCGCCCGTAGGGGCCGATTGATCACACCGGCCGCCGATTGATCGGCCCTGTGTGTTTGCCTTTCAGAAGATTCGATTGCCATACGATTCCCTCTTGTACTAGCGCAGGGGCCAGATGTATCACGCCCCGGCCTTTGTGAGGCGCGATAATCTGCTCCCTACGGCTCGCGTAGCTGGCCGGAGCGCACATTGCACATGAACGCCTTGGCCTCTTCGATACTCACATTTGGCTCCAATACCATATGTGCCAGGTCATTCGTAATGCTACCCGTCACCTTGCCCTGGAAACCCCAGTGAAACGGCAATCCGATTTGATGCACCACACGTCCCTTGATGCGCAATGGCCTCATGCGCCGTGTCACCATCGCCCGTGCCTCGATCTCGCCACGTGGCGTACTGATGATGATCCACTCTCCATGGCGAATCTTCCGTTCGGCGGCCAGTTCCGGGCTTAGCTCCGCGAAAAGAGACGGCTGCAGCGCGTTGAGCCAGGGCATCCAGCGCGTCATCGGACCGCTCACATGGTGTTCTGTCAGCCGGTAAGTGGTAATCACGATAGGATAGCGCTCATCTCCTACCGTAGACAGGATATTGTCAGGCCGGTCCTGGAAGTACTTTGCCGCCGGATTGCTTTGCTGCCTGTACAACGCATTTGGTACCGGGGCCTCTACTGCTTCATAGTGGGTGGGTAACGGTCCATCTTTGAGCCCTTTTGGCGCAAATAGCCAGCCTTTACCATCCGGCTTCATGATGAACGGATCGCTGCCGGAATGCGCATCCATCCCGACTGCATCCGGGGGAGGTCTATAGCCCGGCGGTTTGTTCGCGGGAAAGTCTGGAACATCCACTCCTGTCCATTTCTGCTGCTCCTCGTCCCACCAAACATACTTCTTGCGCTCCGACCAGGGTCGTCCCTGTGGGTCCGCAGAGGCCCGGTTATAGAGGATGCGCCGGTTGGCAGGCCATGCGAATCCCCATTGCAGGAATGTATATCCTTCCGGGTTTCGCGATGCCGCCCGGTTATTTCCAGGTTCCGGGTACACACCGCTATAGATCCATGAACCGCAGGCCGTGCTGCCGTCACTTTTCAGCACCGTAAAATTCGGCACATGCGGTGCGTCACGCAGTGTATATCTTCCCCCTTTGCCGTCATCGTGGCTATCTGGCGGTTGCACGTAATAGCCGTTAATCTCTTTCAATACCAGTAGCGCATCCGGCTCATCAGTAATGCGCGATCCCGGTTCGGGCTCCTCGCGTTCGTAATCCCACGTCAATGCCTGCAGCGGGCGGTCTCTCGCCTCCTTGCTCTCAGCATACAGCTCTTTCAAACGCTTGCCCAGCTGGTAAACAAACCACAGGTCGGAGCGAGCATCGAGCGGGGGATCGACCGCCTTGTCGCGCCATTGGATCAGGCGCTGTGTGTTGGTGAAGCTGCCCTCTTTTTCCGTCGAAGCGGCGGCAGGCAGTAGAAACACCTCCGTCTTGATCTTGCTCGAGTCCACCGGTTCCGTCTCTGGCCCAAATCCTGGCTGCTTGTACCAGAATGCGGCTGATTCGACTTCATACAGGTCACGCACCACCATCCAGTCCAGTTGTTCCAGCGCCTTGCGCTGCATGCGCGCGTTCGTGCTGCCCGCCGCGGGGTTTTGCCCAAACAACAAATAGCCCTTGACCTTGCCGTCCAGCATCGCATAGCTGGTTGGCAGGTGCGAATGGTCACCGGTAATCTTGGGCAGCCAGCGATACGCGCAGTTGCCATCCTCCTCGTTGGCGGCATCTCCATACCACGCCTGTAACAGGCTGCGAATATAAGCCGGGGTGTTTGACCACCAACCCAGCTTTTGCCCTGCGCTATCGATGTACTCCTGCAAGGTCTGCTGTGACTGTACATTTGAAGGCGCATCCCTCTTTTCTCCCCAGGTGGTTGCATCAGGAGAATCTTCCGCGCGCGGCCGCGGCTGCACGAACGCTGCTGGCTGTGGCATGTAACCTGCCAGCAGATCGTACAAAGTCGGCACATCCGTCGAACCCTGGATCGAGGCGTGTCCGCGCAAGGCCATGATACCCCCACCCGGACGACCAATATTGCCCAGCAGCAATTGCAACATCGCCGCCGTGCGAATGATCTGTACCCCTTTCGATTGCTGCGTCCAGCCAACCGCGTAGCAGATGGCCGATGTACGTTCCCGCCCGGAGTTCTCGATCAGCGTCTGCGCGACCTTCAACCACTCCTCGCGTGGTACTCCACACACCTGCTCCACCATTTCCGGCGTGTAGCGAGCAAAATGGCGCCGCATAATCTGGAAAACGCACATTGGATGCTGCAACGTCGGGTCGGTTAAGGGTCGACCATGTTCGTCACGCTGGTACTCCCAGCTGCTCTGGTCGGCATAGGTGCCCGTTTCAGGATCATAACCGGAGAAGATTCCATCCAGGTCCTCGGTATCGCGGTAATCCTCTCGAATCAATGTCGCGGCGTTCGTGTAATTCACCACGTACTCATGAAAATAGCCGCCGCTTTCAAGCAGGTGACGAATAATCGCACCCAGAAATACAATATCGCTACCTGCGCGGGTCGCAACATATAGATTGGCCAGGGCCGAGGTGCGCGAGTAGTGGGGGTCCACATGTATTACTTTCGCCCCGCGTTCCTTCGCCTTGACGACATTCGCAAAAGCCACAGGATGGGCCTCCGCCATATTGCTGCCCATAATTAAAATGGCATCGCTATTCACCAGGTCCTGTGGAAATGTTGTGGCGCCGCCACGTCCAAGCGTTGTACCCAGACCGGGTACCGTCGAACTGTGTCATATACGGGCCTGGTTCTCAATAGAGACAATTCCCAATCCGCCGGTGAAGAGCTTCTTCATTAAATAATTCTCTTCAACATCCAACGTAGCCCCGCCAAGCGATGCAATGCCCAGCGTGTGATTCACCTCGCGCCCATCGGGAAGGCGCTCCACAAAGGTCTCATCGCGCGTCTTCTTAATGCGTTGCGCAATTTGCTCCATCGCCCATTCCAGCGACTTCACTTCCCAATGGTCGCTGTACGGCGCGCGATAAAGCACCTGTTTCAAACGGCTCGGATTGACCGTGTACTGGAAAGTCGCCGATCCCTTCGGGCAAAGCGTCCCATGATTAATTGGACTATCGGGATTGCCCTCGATATCAATCACCTCACCATCCTTTACGTACACATTCAATCCACAGCCCACTGCACAGTAGGGGCACACGCTCTTCACCACCCTCGCATCTCGTATGCGAGGAACTTTCGTCCGGCTCTCGCTGCTGAAAGGTTGTGTTCTGGAGCCAATCTGCATCACCTCGGAGATGGTGCCTTGTACGGGTGCGGGTAACATTGAAATCTCTTGCATAATCCTCTTCTTTCTCTCGTGCAGTCGTCTAACTCACCGCCGGCGTGCGACGTAGGTATAAAACGCATCGCGTCCAGGGGAGGCGTCCGCTGATAAAAGTAAAGGTGGCTCAAGCCCGAGTCTACTAGTAATATTTTATCACTTTTTTTCTCTGGTAGCCCGGTTCCACGCCAGCAGCGAATACAATATCTCGTCATGTCGCCTGCTACCCATCAATCGATCCCGCGTGGCTGCAAAAAAAATCTTAAAAGCCGGGCTGTAGGGACAGTGGTTTGTCCCTGTCCTCATGACCCCCATCAATGTCTCCCAATCCATCATTTGCCAGGAAACTCCCCATTCGACAAAAATCAAGTAAACAATAGACTTGATTACTTGTAGGGTTTGAGATATACTTCCTGAAAGCCAATATTTTGACACACTTAAATGTGCTCTGGCACACAATGAAGTACGCCAGCTAATTTTGATATGCAAGTCCACTCTTCCTGTCCTGCCAGAGTGCTTTGCAATGGCCGCATAGACTGCGACTACTACCGCTCCGACCGGATGACGGCGAAGCCGTAGCCGCGCTGTAGCGTGCTGATTGATCCAGCGCGCCGGTGTTTCCGGTCGGAATAAGATCGTGAGATTCAGCGTGCCGGCGTTGACCTGTTCATTGAATAAGGAACCGGGCAGGACGGTCAGATGCCTTTGTCTGGGGCAAAGGTCAGATATCTCAATCGTGCATCCACAGCAATAGAAGGGGCTGACGACACTCATGCAACCATTGAAACAAGATAACCGGGAACCGAAAGTTCCTGATCGGGGCCGGCCCGCGCCAAAAACAGCTAAAAAAAGGCTCGGCTGGCTTCGTTTTGGCCTTCCTGCAATTCTCCTATTTCTAGGAATGATGATCGTTACAGCCATAGCGATTCGTGTTGTAGTCGGCAATAGCGGCCAGGCGAATACGTTGGATGAACCAATTAGCTATGTGTTGAACCTTGCCGATCAGCATGCGCTCCAATCCGTCACTATTAGTGGCGATGATATTTACGCTACCGCTAAAAATGGCCAGCAGTATCATGCCATAAAAGAAGATGGGCAATCTGTCACGGAAATTTTCCGTCATGATGGGGTCACGGTTACCGTTGACGCTGGACAGCCCAATGCCTGGGTCCAGGGCGTCATAGACGTTGTCTTCGTTGCGCTCGTTGCCGGCGTGCTGCTTTTCTTCTTGCGTCGTGGTGGCCTGGGCAGCCAGTTCAGTACGTTTGCGCGCTCGAAAGCCAAACGCTTCAATGAAACGCATCCTACCGTGCTCTTTAAGGATGTTGCCGGCGTCGATGAAGCCAAGATCGAATTGCAGGAGATCGTTGAGTTCCTCAAATATCCCGAACGCTTTACTGCGATGGGGGCTCGTATCCCCAAGGGTGTCTTGCTCGTCGGAGCGCCCGGCACCGGCAAAACCCTCATTTCCCGTGCCGTGGCGGGCGAGGCCAATGTCGCATTCTATAGTATCAGCGGCTCCGAATTTGTCGAAATGTTCGTCGGCGTTGGCGCATCGCGTGTCCGTGACCTCTTCAAAGAGGCCAAAGAACATACCCCCTGCATCGTCTTCATCGACGAAATCGACGCCGTAGGGCGCCAGCGTAACAACACCGGTACCGGTGGCAACGACGAGCGCGAGCAAACCCTCAACCAGCTCCTCGTTGAAATGGATGGCTTCGATAAGCAAACCAATATCGTCGTTATTGCAGCCACCAACCGCCCCGATGTGCTCGACCCCGCTCTCCTGCGCCCCGGGCGCTTTGATCGCCAGGTCATGCTTGATAAGCCCGATATTCGCGGGCGCCTCGCTATCCTCGAAGTCCATGCCCAGGGCAAACCTTTTGCCGAAGATGTTACCCTGACTGGCCTTGCGCGTCAGACTGTCGGCTTCTCCGGCGCCGACCTCGCCAACTTGCTCAATGAGGCCGCCTTACTCGCCGCCAGGCGCGGCCAGGGCGTTATCAGCAAACCGGAACTCGACGAGGCTATCCTGCGCGTTATGGCCGGGCCCGAACGCAAGAGCCGTGTGATTACCGAGGCCGAAAAGTCCATCATCGCCTATCATGAAGTTGGCCATGCCATTGTCATGCGTTCCATTCCGGGCGCCGATCCCGTCCAGAAGGTAACAGCCATCGCGCGTGGTATGGCTCTCGGCATCACCGTTCAGGCTCCCAGCGAAGACCGCTATCTCATGCGCCGTTCTGAACTGCTCGCCAAGATGGCCGGTGCCATGGGTGGACGGGCCGCCGAAGAAATCATCTTTGGCGATATCACTACCGGGGCCAGTCAGGATATCGAGTATGTCACCAACATTGCGCGCCGTATGGTCTGCGAATTTGGCATGAGCCCATTAGGCAACATCGCCATCAAAAAAGATTCCGATGGCGCCGCTATGATTAGCGCGGAGACTGCTATGAAGATCGATAAAGAAATCTCTGCCCTCGTCGATCAGGCCTATGAAACCGCGCTCAACATCCTGCGGGAGAAAAAAGACAAATTGATCGAAATCGCTGAGCATCTCATCGAAGTCGAAACCATCGACGGTTCCGAACTCGATGCCATGCTCTTTGCCGCATAGTTTCTATGACACGTACATTTATTGCGCTTGAATTAGATGAATCCCTGCGGCATTTGCTGGATAGCGTGATTGACGGCCTGGCTCACCGCTTGCCAGGCGTACGTTGGGTCGATCCTGCGGGGATCCACCTCACCCTCGCCTTTCTGGGCGAGCTTTCGGATGAACAATTGGCGGCAGCTGGGCGGGCTGCCGCAGTGGCGGCACAGCAAAGCAGGCCGTTTGAGCTGTGCCTGAAAGACCTCGGCGCTTTCGGTTCGCCTCGTCACCCACGTGTCATCTGGATGGGAATCGAAGAGTCATCCGGCAACCTGGTTCGCCTGCATAGCATCCTGCATAGAGAACTACTGCAGCGCGGCTTCGAGGTAGATACTCGCCCATTCTCGCCTCACCTGACCCTCGCCCGCGTCAAACAACCACTGAGTCCTGTCGAGCTGCAAACCTTGCAGCGCCTGCTCGCCAGTAAAGCGTCCGCGTCATCCTCATCTCGCCAATACATGCGGCATTTGAGCGTCATGAAAAGCGAATTATCGAGGTCAGGGGCAAGATATACCTGTTTGCAGGCATATGCGCTGGGCAATCACTCTGATAGTTCAGGGGAAATGGAGTAGAAAACCTCTTTGCACCTCTTATTGTACTCCTCGGGTCCAAGCCTTCACCAGGGGACCTGCCTGGTACCCACCGCTTCATTTTGTGCGCAAATCAGGTGCGCGAGATACGAGGAACAGGCCGAATCTCATCGAACGATTGAGACAAATGGATCTGACCTGATGGCTGTTGACGACCAAATAGGGCAGGGCTCATCGGGTCATGCTCTAGACAGGGACAAGCCCTGTCCCTGTCTAGAGCATGACCCGAGTAATCATTCAGCGTGTGGCACGCATGGATTAGGCATGATACCACTGCTCGAATCGAGATAGCTCCATTGAATATTGGGCGCACCATATTGCAGGTCGCGACCGAAATCATTCACTGTAGAGCCGCGAATATCGTTGCCGAAGGTGAATGTACAACTGTCACCATGCCCGGATTGGGCGAAGAATGGATAGAACTCTGCTCCGGGCGGTGGAACCGTACACCTGGCAAGATGATCTCGCGTACACGTTTTTTCCGTGGCCAGCACTTCGGTATCGAACTGGAGTGAAGTGTAGGCATGCGTGTAGTCTGACTGGCCATCGGGCGAGCTGACAGGCCCAATGCCATTACCCAGCACCGAACTCATCACGACCGGTGTCGGTGTATGCCCCGTACCGTCGGGCCAGTCGGGCAAGTAGGATGAGCCATCGAAGTCAACGTCTCCCCCCAATCTGAAATTAAGGCAACCGGGCAGCGTCGGTCCCTTGAAGCAGGGTGGGTCATCCTTGTCTCCATCTCCACCGGGGCCAGGAGTGAAGTGGCCGATCTCGGTATCGTAACCGACATTGCCCTGTCCCAGTCCCCAGTTGAGGAAGTTTCCAAATTTCGTCGTCGAGTACTCAGGATGGAAGCTGAACTTCGTTGGTTTGCAGGTATTTAGATCCAGGTCCTCAAAGCCATTTTTGGCGCTGGCCACCATGTAGCCTGATTTTCCCGTCGTGAGGTCTTCGATCTTGTTCAGCATCCCATCAGAGGTATCTTTGACCGTTATCTTGAGCTTATCGCCCTGGTTCATCAGCAACGTCTCTTTGTTGGGCGTAAATGTCGAGCTGTTGGCATCAGCCGGCCCAGGAGGCCCGGGCGGAACGCCATTCATCTGGATGAATGAAAAGTTGACCGGCTCGGTGCAGTTCGGATTGCAGAAGGACATGTCCGGGTTGCATTCCAGGCTGTCGATGTTCAGCGCGGCACACCAGTGTGTGCTGTCACAACTGATCTTGTGAATGAACGGGTAAAAGCCGGGAGGATACAGCTGCAACTCGAGGAAGGCAGAGCCTGATGTATTGGGGTCTCCAGCATAGCGCGCTGGATGATTCTGGTCGCTGTCAGGGATGCAGGGCTTCTGTGGAAACGACCTGGGGTCGCAGATCACCATGCCCACCCAGAGGGCAATCGTATCCTCAAAGGTCTGAGTTGCCGGTAATGCATGCTCGGTGGGCAGCGTAATCTGCCACTGTACATTATTGCCCGAACCGGGGGAATTCGAGAAGAAGTTGACCGTTGGCTCGTCGTGGCCAATATAGTGACCGTTGTCATAGAAACGCTCGCCGTCGTAGCCAATGGGGTCAGTACACAGCAGCGTGTCCTTAATCAGCTTCTGGATTTTACTGAAGCCGTTACAATCCAGGTCGCCCTGGGCGGGAAACGAATAGGTAGCACCTGGCGCAGCAGCTTGAGCAGTAACAGTAGAAATAGCCGGAGGTAATGCAATCACTGTCAACAAAATCAGGGCAGTTAGTAGCAGTACCAGTTTTGACCGGGTCCGGTTTCTCATAATGAACTCCTAAAATAAACACCCAAGAAGGTACAAATAGTTGAAAGGAAACGAAAAGGGGGAAATAGCAAGATAGCCTCGCTATTTCCCCTCGCAGGCCGTTCGCTCAAAGCGTTAATCGTTGCCATGCGGGGTACAAGGATTTGGCTGTACTCCGCTGCTGTTCGTTCCGAAGAACCAGGCAAGATATGGCGTGCCATATTGCTGGTCACGGCCGAAATCGTTCACCGTGGAACCCTGGATATCGTTACCGAAGGTGAAGCGGCAGCTTGCCCCCACGCCAGACTGGGCAAAGAACGGGTAGAACTCGGCTCCAGGAGGTGGTACAGTGCAGCCATCGCCGCTCGGCATACAGGTGCTTTCAGACGCGCCCACATCCGTTTCGATCTGGTACGTTGCGAAACCATGCGTGTAATCGTTCGACCCATTTGGTGCGCTGAGGGGCCCAAAGCCATTGTGCGAGATGGACCCGAACTTAACGGGAGTGGGATTATTATGTCTTCCGTTAGGCCAATCAGCTACATACGATGACCCATCAAAGTCAATGTCTCCACCTTGAGCAAAGTTGAGACAGCCGGGGCGAGTCGGTCCCGGGAAGCATGGCGGGTCGTCCTGGTCGTTATCACCATTGGCTCCAGGGGTGAAGTGACCAATTTCCACTGCGACACCTAGAGCCGCCTGTAAAGCTGCCCAGGGTACATCGTTCCCCAACTTTGCCGTCGAGAATTCAGGATGGAAGGAGAATTTGGTCGGGGCGCAAGTGTTCAGATCCAGGTCCTCGAAGCCGTTCTTTGCGCTGGCAACCATAAAACCCGACTTGCCCGTAGTTGTATCAAGCACGGTCGTTTTCACGCCATTAGAAGTATCCTGGAGTGTCACATCGAGTGTATCTCCCTGGCCCATGAAAAGCGTCTGTTTGTTTGGCGTGAAGGTGGAGTTGTTCGCATCGGCAGGTCCCGGAGGTCCGGTGGGAATGCCGTCTTTCTGGATGAAAGCAAAATTGACAGGCTCAGTACAATTGGGGTTGCAGAATTTGAAACCGAAGTTGCATTCCAGGCTGTCGATGGTCAGGGCCGCACACCATTGGTGTATATCGCAGCTGATCTGGTTGATGAATGGCGAGAATCCGGGTGGGTAGAACTGCAATTCCAGAAATGCAGAACCCGCATCCTTTGAATTGTCAACACCGCTGTGATTGCTATCACTATCGGGTGTGCAGGGTTGCTGAGGATATGATTTGGGATCACACATAGCCATATTGAACCAGAATGTGATCATATCCTCAAAGGTCTGCGTGGCGGGCAAGGCATGTTCTACGGGCAGCGTTACTTCCCATTTCACATTGTTGCCAGAGCCAGGAGAATTGGAGAGAAACTGGATAGTTGGTTCATCATGGCCGATATAGTGGCCGTTGTCATAGAACCGGCTATTTTCATAGCCATGTGGGTCCGTGCAAGCCATTGTTTTCTTAATTGACTGCTGGATTTTGCTATAGCCGTTGCAGTCCATTTCACCGCTAGAGGCAAATTTGAACGTGGGGTTGGTTCCTGCCGCAGCGTGCGCGCCAACGCCTGTCACGGCTAACGGGAGCGCGATTGCAGCCAGTACCACTGCCGCAACCAGTGTCAGCGTCAATCTTGACCTGACGAGTCCTTTCATAAACATTCTCCTTTTTCGACATAAATAGTGGGTACGACTTCGAGCGGATAGATATCCTGGTCTTCCTCAGCAAGGGAATATAATGGCTACTGCTTACAATTTAACCATAGAAATATTCCACCATACCTACCCGGCAGGTTAAGATTTGGTGAAGAATGGGTGGAGAAATAGTATCCAGCATGATAAAAACTCCACCTTTCTCTCCGCTATTTTTGCAGAGTTTGATTGCTGGCAGGGATTTCAAAAGATGCTATATAATATATCTACTGGATCAGGTTACATCTGGAGTGAGGGCAAATTGCCCGTTGTCTGGCGCATGTGAAACATAGTGACACTCAAATGCAGGCGTGATACAATATGCCGTAGAGATAGTTTTTGCGGTAAACACCGTAGGCGGCATCAAAGGAGCGCAGGCCGTGAGGAATTTGAGACCACGCCGTACATTGATCCCACGTTGGGATATGCCCTCTGACCCCGTCAAGGCCGTCTTCTGGTTCTTACACTGGTCCTTGCGCCTGCTTGTACGTTTCTTTTATATCCTCATCATTGGGGCGGTCGTATATGAAAGTATCGTCAATGGCCTCGTCGGCTTCGCAGGTACACTGCTGGTTGGTCTTGGTGCCTGGCTGGGTCTGGCAGTCCTGCTGTTCTTCGTGAATGTCACCACCGGCGTCTCGCGCGTCTTTTCGGAGGTCAACCGCCTGCAGCGAAACTATCCACCTCGCACGCAGTCCCCCCCTTTCAATTTCACTGAACCCGGGGAGAATCGCGTCGTTGAGGGCACTATCACCGACCTGGAGGAAGAACGCAGGAAGCGCAGAGGCGAGATGGGTTAGTCTACCCGCGCTCGTTTCTTTCTCTCCACAATCTCCACGCCTCATCTTGCGCTTCTGGCACATGCGAGAGCAACAGCCTTCCAGTTCCCTCGATGCAAAATTCGCCCAAACCAGCCGGTACTACTACTGTTTGTCCCGGCGAGAAAACCTCACCATATTCAAAATTGTTCCCGTATCGTAGTGTTCCTTGCGCGCCAAGTGAGGAAAGAATAATGCAACTCCCCGCTGTTTTGTCTTTCATATAGCCATAAGGAGCGGCGTGCTGGAAGATCAGCTCGCGTGTCACAAAATATGGGCAGGCCACCAGGCAGCGTTCAGTATAGCCTGGGCCACCGGCCATAATCACTGGTTGTACCTTTACAGAGGGTGATGGCGCATAGCGGGAAACATTCAAAGCCTGTTCGATATGCAGTTCGCGTGTATTACCCGCGGCATCCTTGCGCCCATAATCATACATGCGGTAGGTGATATCCGAGTATTCCTGCACCTCGTACAGCAGCACGCCTGCGCCAATCGCATGCACGGTACCGGCCGGCACAAAGATCACGTCGCCTGCTGCAACTGTTTCATGATGCAGCAGTTCCTCCAATCTCACGTTTTCAATCGCCTGCCGCACCTCGTCCCGCGATGTAGGCGCCTTGAAGCCATGGACAACCGCCGCGCCAGGCGCCGCGTCCAGCACGTACCAGAACTCCGTTTTGCCAAGTTTCCCCTGCTCAAAACGCGCTGCATACTCATCATCCGGGTGTACCTGTACCGATAACTTATCGTTGGCATCGATAAACTTTGCCAGCAAGGGGAAACGCTTACCAACCATAGCCACACATTGCTCGCCCAGGAGGTCTGTACCCAGTTCCTCCACCAGCGCCTTCAGCGTCATTCCTGCATACGGTTCGTTCTGCGCAATCGTGTTCAGTTCTGTTTCCCAGGATTCCCCAATCGCCTTATGTGCTGGAAGTCGCTTCCAGCGATTATATTCTAGCCGCCTTCCACCCCAGATTGTCTCGTGTAAAGACGCCTCTAACCGTAGGGGATGTAAATATAAATCATTAACTGGCAAGCAATGTACCCTCAACCTGGCGGCGTAGTTTATCACGCATCACGATCCCCTTGATGCGATTGATCTCCTGCCCATTCTTGAAAAAGATTACTGTCGGGATGCCGTCCACATTCCACTGATTGGTCACATCCTCATTGCCATCTACATCCAGCCTGGCAAAAGTCACACGCCCCTGGTACTCCTTGCTGATCGCCGCGAATTCTGGGTCAAATATCTGGCACGAGCCGCTCCTCCCGGAGGAAAAATCGACCACCACCATTTGTTGCGAGTTGAGTACCTTTTCGGCAAAATCCTGGCTTGTTACATCAATGTACCCCTCTGCGGGGTCTTTAGGGTTTGCCATGATATCCTCTTCATACTCTAATCTATCGAATCTACCTGTCGGCTACTGTGCTAAAAGGGTACCACCCATGCTTCAGGATGTCAAGAAAATTTAACAGCCTTGGAGACTAGGGGCACGATTTAGCGCGTCCTGGGCGGGCCGTTTCTTCATGAATACTTGGATGCCAGCAATTCCTCCGCATCCTCTATCAGATAGCGGTATCCTTGCTCGGTCAAGAAGAGTTGGCGGTTGGCCGAAAATTCCTGGTCGCGCGTATCGCGTGTCACAATGGAGTAGAAGTAAGCCAGCCCGCCGTCGCGCTTGGGACGCAGAATACGCCCCAGGCGCTGAGCCTCTTCCTGGCGTGAGCCAAATGTGCCTGATACCTGGATCGCAACATTGGCATCGGGCAGGTCGATGGCAAAATTTGCCACCTTGCTTACTACCATGCGCTTGATTTCACCGCGTCGGAACTGCTCATACAGTTTTTCACGCTGTGCGTTGGTAGTCCGACCGGTCAGCAGCGGTGCGTCCAGTTCCTGTGCCAGCAGTTTTAGCTGGTCAATGTATTGACCAATAATCAACACCTGGTCATCGATATGGCGCTCCGCCAGGTAACGCGTAATGCTCAGCTTAGTCGGATTCTCCGCAGCCAGCCGGTATTTTTCACGTTCTTCGGCTACCGCGTAATTCAGCTGTTCGTCCTCGTTCATGCCCACTCGAATCTCGTGGCATTCGGCCGTCGCAATCCAGCCCTGCCGTTCTAACTCGCGCCAGGGCACGTCATACTTCTTCGGCCCAATCAGACTGAATACATCTGCCTCGCGCCCATCTTCGCGCACCAGCGTTGCCGTCAAGCCGAGGCGGCGGCGTGCCTGAATTTCCGCCGTAATGCGGAAGACCGGCGCGGGCAGCAGGTGCACCTCGTCATAGATGATCAGCCCCCAATCGTAGCTTGTAAAGAGCGCGAAATGCGGGTAATCATCCTCTGAAATCTCCTCACTCTCTGGCCCTTTCCTTTTACCATCCGCTCCGGGCTTGCGATAGGTCAGAATTTGATAGGTGCTGACGGTAATTGGACATATCTCTTTGCGGTCTCCGGTATATTCGCCGACCAACTCCGGCGGTATATCGGTCTTGTCCAGGATTTCCGAAATCCACTGGCGTACCGCGATTGTATTGGGGGTAAGGATCAATGTCGCCCGCTGTATATCGCTCATCGTAGCCAGGCCCACAATCGTTTTACCCGCGCCGCATGGTAGCACTACCACTCCACTGCCACCGCTAGGAGCCCCGCCCGCGTAAAACGCAGCAGCAGCCGCGTATTGGTACGCCCGCGGCGCGAACCCCTTCCCCTCCGCTGTAACCGGCAGCAGTTTCATAGGCAGGGGCGAGCCATCGCTATAGCCCGCCAGGTCTTCAGCCGGAAAACCAATATGAATCAGCGCCTGCTTGATATGTCCGCGGCGCGACGCGTCAACCTGGATTGTATGGCTATTCAACTGGCGCAGCAAGAAAGGCTGCGTGCGCCTGTGATGCATCACCTCGGCAATCAAGGCAGCATCTTCGGAAATCAGCAGTAGCGCCTCGCCCTCGCGAATCAGTTTGAGACGCCCGTAGCGGCTGATATATTCACGGATATCCACGATAATATTTGAGGGAATATCATATTTGCTATACTGTCGCAATAATTCAAGAATCGTTTGCGCATTCATGCCTCCGGCGGCGGCGTTCCAGAGCGAAAGGGGCGAAAGTCGATAGGTGTGAATATGTTCGGGCGATTTTTCCAGTTCTGCGAACTGTGCCAGCGCATCTCTTGCCTCGGCATGCAGTGGATGATCGACTTCCAGCAGGATGGTGCGATCACTCTGTACAATAACAGGATTATTTGGATTCATGTTACCTCTAAACTCCCGGCATACTCGCCCATGTCTGAAGATATTTCAAAATGGTCGTCACCGCTGCCTCTTCATAATTGCGCATCAGGTGGCGCGCCCCCATAATAACTTTGATGCCCTTGGGACCCTTTTGTTGCTCGACAAACGGTTCCAGTTTATAGAGTGGGCAGAGCTCGTCAAATTCGCTCGTGACGAACAATTTGGGGCGCTCGAATGCTTTAGGAAATCCTGCCTCTGCGCGGAAAAGCGGCAGGCTAATCGCCACAACCGTCCGGACGCGAACATCGAAAGGGGCATAGAGAAGAGCAATATACGCGCCAAAACCGTGACCGATGATACCAACCTTTGCCGGGTTTCCTCCTGGCTGTGCCAGTATGCAGTCAACCGCCCCGGCAAGGTCGAGTGGTTCCAGGCGCCCATCTGTTGGTTGCCCCTGGCTTTTGCCCACTCCGCGAAAATTGAAGCGCAACGCTACCATTCCGGCAGCGGCCAGTTGGCGCGCCAGCGCGACCGTCAACATATCGTTCATATCGCTGCTGGCCGGTTGAGGGTGGCACAAAACAATCAACGGCGCATTTTTCACCTGTGCCGCTCTATGGACTATGCCTTCCAGCAGGAAAGATGGCTGTCCCTTACTCTGAAAGGTGATCAATCTCTCTACAGGCTCTCCTGAAGCTCCCCCCGCTGGCGATGAGGTCATGTACTTCCTTTCTTCTCACTCTACCCTTGTCCATACTGTAACTCTGTTAATCTTATCGCAGCAAGCGCCATGCGTCAACTGGCAAAAGTCCTGATGTGGGGAATTGAGCAGTTGAGTCACTTGCCGGCAGTGACTCAACTGCTCAATTCCCCCTGGTCCTACAGAGCGAGCGGGGTTCAAAGTATGTTAATAACGAGGCATGTTATTCGTTTGAATACGTGTAGACTTAACAATTTTGCAAAGATGTAGTGAATTTGTATCGACAAAGCCTTTTCATATGCCCTTAAGGATGTTATACTGATTAGTAAGTAGCGCGCGTTGCGTATTTTTAACTACGATGTGTCTGAATTGTCTATCTCTGGCTCGCATCTCCTGCCCGGTACAGTCCAATGTGGTGGCGCTCTTGCGAGAGCGCTGCCCGGCAGATAGGTAATCAAACAAGATGAAGAGATAGCGGCCAGGCCTAGATATCTGATGCGCTGCATACTTGAGCGTAGTACGGTCGCTAAGAGAGGGTATTTATAAGGGTAATGCGCAAGTTTAATAGGCCTGTGTGCCTCATGCATAAGGGTAATCCTTGTGCCTGCCCGGCTTTTTGATTTCTAATCCTCTCCCTGTGATTTCTACCTGGATGATTCCTTTTGAGGGGTAAAAAGGCTCTCATCAGGCTTGTACTTGAAGCATCGTACGAATAAGAGGCATTCTCCTCTCATCCTGCCTGCGTGTGAAGCGCTCTCTGTGACAGAGTGTGGATTCATCCAGCACTCCGGCGTTAGCCAGATGCTAAGGAACCAGGCGGAATGGATAGATGCCGGCCACCGATCTGCCGGGGATTAACCGCATGTGGGATGTTTTTAATAATCCGGATTCCTGCTGCGCAAAAGCCAGGAATCGTTAGATTTGTCCTGGCAAATCTTCTTCAGCGGCGGGTAGTTGTAAGGCGGTCAACCCCACGCCGCCTGTCTGAGAGGGGCACGCGCAAGCGCTCGCCCTACAAGTGGAGGCAAGATATTGATAGCCAACATTTTAGTCGTCGAGGACGAGCAATTGATTGCTAGGTTGCTGAAGGAAACGCTGCAGATAGAAGGATATCAAGTCGTAACTGTCCAAAACGGCGAAGATGCTGTATCGATTGCTTTGCGAGAAACTCCCCATCTCATTATCCTGGATATGATGCTGCCCGGTATCGATGGCTATGAAGTCGCGCATCGTTTACGCTCCCATCCCAAATGTATTCACATACCTATTATCGTACTCAGCGCTTTAAGCGAACCGGAGGACAAGGTGCGAGCCTTTGAAATCGGCGTAGATGATTATGTTACAAAACCTTTCAATACCGATGAACTGCTTGCTCGTATCCGTTCCCAGTTGCGGCGCGTGCAGCAAAATTTCCTTTCCCCCCTGATTGGCCTGCCCGGTGGTTTTCAAGTTGAGCTAGCTATTAATCACAAGCTCAACAGTATGGAACCATGGAGTATCCTCTACCTCGACCTCGATAACTTCAAAGCTTTTAACGATGTCTATGGGTTTCTCACCGGCAATGATATGATTCGCCTGGTCGGACGCATCTGCCAGCGCATAGTGCGCGAATATGGCAATTCTGATGATTTCGTGGGTCATATCGGCGGCGATGACTTCGTGATTGTCACTACTCCTGACCGCGTTAATACTCTCTGCTTACACATCAGCGCTCGTTACAAAGAAGAGAGTGCAGTGTTCTATCATCCCGAAGACCTCAAACGCGGCTCAATTAGCGGTGTCGATCGGAAAGGCCGCTCCTATCAGTTCCCCCTGGTCTCGCTATCGATTGGTGTCGTCAATAATCCACATAGTATACAGGAAGTCAGTTATCTGGCCGCCGAGGCCAAATATCACGCCAAGCAATCCAGCGATAACGTCTATCATATTACGCCGCGCCGCGATTCCGTCAATCCTGAGCCCTCTAATGCGCCCCGTTTTTCATCATCGATGCACCTCCCACCCTCTCTGGCGCAGTTTACATGTCCTCCCTCTGAACGTGACTCTGGACCCCTCTACGAAATCGAAGATAGTCCCCTCGCAAAATACGGGCAAAAAGTCTATTAACCTGAGGGCGCTTTCTTCAGAAACAATCGGTGATTATCCATAAGTCTCCAGGAGGAGAGGAACCCACAAGATCCTGGGTCGCGGTAGAGATTGTTCCTTTTCTGGGCAAATCGCCACTAAAGCAACCCTTGCGGTCGCCCTGCTTCTTGTGCTATCCTGAAACCACCGCATGTTATTTCATCTAGAAAAGTGGTGATCATCACGGATTTACAAGACAAAGAAACAGAATTTATCTTCAGCGAGGAGGCAGACCAGGCCAGACGTATGGCAGTGCGCGAAAACGCAAAACATATTATGCGCGAAAGCGGCCTCGCCGAAATGCTCAAAACAATCAATAGAACCGCTCTCAAGGGCCGGGGAAATTTTGAAGAATTCGATTCTATGATCCTGCTCCGCTGGGGTACAGGCTACACGCGCCGCCATATGTGGATTGAAATCAACGGCAATACCATCCGCTTCAGGCTAACCCCCCATCGCAAATGTGATATCGCGGCCCCGCTGTGCGATGGCGAATATCATACATTCACCACCGCCATGTGGTCCAATCGCGCGCTCCTGCAAGGTGAACTGAATAAATACTACGCAAAGCCCGTACCTGAGACCTCCTCAGATTAACTGGACACCCTCCGCTCCGGCGCTGGCGCGTCCGTAGGGGTCGATTGATCGCGCCGCACAGGTGGCGCATGAAAAAGTTAACTTCACGACCGTTCATGGCAAGGGCTCAAGATCAAGTACCCGAACCGCACCAATGCTATGCAAAACAGTATTAATGGCCTTATAATTCTGGTCGGCATAAAAATCTCGGCGGTGCGTCTCATCCGGCCAACTCAGCAAATTCAAGAAAACCTGGCCGTATGTTTGTAAGGATGATGGTACCTCTTCATGCTCATCTTTTACTTCCGGTGGCACAACATTTGTCTTTGGTGGAGAGCATGGCAAGGAAACATCTTCACTTCTACCCCGCGCTAAAAACGCAAAAGCCAGAATCGGCTCCATCGCCTGGCGGCGCAAGCTCTCGATCCAGCCGCGTTCGATGCGGTCGGCTTGCTCAGGTCGGATAGTGGCAATATGCACCGCTGCGATATTGGGTTGCGCCGAGGGGCGGCTATAGCCCCAAAGGTAATGCATCAACCATTGTTCTGGAGGCGACGTCAGGAGTTCTCTGTCTGATGCTAACAGAAGATTGCGGGGGCTATAACGCGCCTGCGCTTTTTGCCAGAATTCCTCGTCCTCCCAGGTCGTTAGTAGAACGTAGTAAGAATCCGCCGGTTCCCGGCTGTGATAAAAACGTACATTCACCAGCCCTGGTGCGTTGCGTACCGTCTCTAAAATCAAGCGTATGCGTGATGAGGCGTCTACATCCTTGCCCGGCGAGGTATGCGCTAATGTGACTACCAGTAATTCCATTGTTCTATCGCTCCCGCTAGTAGTTTCGATCTCTAGCATGACATAGCTGTGATTCGTTGTCAACGTCATAGCAGAGCATTTGCCGCTTCCCTGCCTTGAGTCTTCCCCCTCTCGGCGCGTATATTACTAGCATGTGTGGATGTTTTTGCGTACGAGATGAAAACTATGACAAACACTCAGCCGGATGAATTTGAACTTATAGCTCGTCTGACACGCCGCTTGCCCTCGCGTCCAGATGTTGACCAACCGGCCGGCGACGATTGCGCCGTCCTCGACATGGGGGGGAATATGCAACTCCTGGCAACCTGCGACAGCCAGGTCGAGGATGTGCATTTCACCTTCGCGACCTCCAGCGCGCAAGATATCGGGCGCAAGGCGTTGGCGATCAACATCAGTGATATCGCTGCCATGGGCGGCGAACCACGCTATGCGCTCATCTCGCTGATCTTGCCATCAAGAAAAACCTTTCACCTGCAAATACTGGATGATGTCTATAGCGGTTTGCGCCAGGAAGCTGAGCAATTTAACGTGGCTATCGTTGGTGGAAACGTTGCGAGTACAGCTAAGCATGAAAATGCTCCCTTGATCATTGATATCACCCTGCTTGGAGCCGTCGAACGCGGGCACGCCCTGCTGCGCAGCGGGGCACATACAGGCGATATACTGTTCGTCACAGGCTCGCCCGGTGAGTCCGCCGCCGGGCTATTCACCTTGCTCCATCCTGATCTACCCTATCCGTCGCAGGCGAGAGATACACTGCGTGCTATCTTCCGCGTTCCTCGCCCTCGTGTGCGCGAGGGGCGTATTCTCAGCAGTTTTGGTCCATCTATTGTGACCGCCATGCTCGATATCAGCGATGGATTAAGTGGTGATCTACAGCACATCTGTGAGCGCAGCCACGTTGGGGCGCGCGTCGTCGTTGCTCAACTGCCCCAATCCTCTGCCCTGCGCTCTATAGCAACCGCCGCGTCCCATGACCCACTCGATTGGATCCTAAACGGCGGCGAAGACTATGAGTTGCTCTTCAGCGTCTCGCCCGGTCACGAAGAGGCAGTGGTGAAAGCAGTGCAATCGGCAACCGGAACGCCGGTAATTCCCATCGGTACGATCTGCTCTCCTGAAGAAGGCATGAAGTTGGCATGGCCCGGTGGTCGTGAAGAGACTCTGGTGCCCAAAAGTTGGAATCATCTGAGGTCATCGAGCGCATAGAGAAAAACCTGGAATCTCGCTAAAGGTGTACTCTATCTCATCATTCGATAATTGTCTCTTTTTACTCTGACCTCCCTGAAGAGCTTGCAGGATGTAAATAAGGACACACAGGCCCTCCGTTCTGTGCTTATATCTGGGCAGTCTCGGACGTCCACTGACTTTGGCCGGGTCTTCTTCGTAGACCGCTTTCACCTCCCTACACGATTTCCAGACGCCAGCCATTTGCTTGAGGACAGCTGCACGTTCTTCACCCACGATTGGAGATTGAAACGAAACTATCCTACAATTTGCACGCTGCCATCTTGCTGCATTCCCAGCATGACCGGCAGTACTCGCGTGCTGGTTAAGAGCACATTATCCCACAGGCGCAGTGCGATAGGGTCACTCACTCCTTCGAATCTCTCTCTGCTGATATTCAGCAAGAGTTGTTTCGACGACGGGAACTGGCCGGACGAAGCGATAGGCCCGACGGCATTCGTCACGAGCTTTATGCCATCCCCGAACAACAGCGCGCCTTGATCAAGCGCCGCCGCGCCACTACAGAAATTACCGGGAGTAGCAAACGAGGTGCAGAAACTGGCATAAAACTGCTTCTGCCAGTCCGAGTTTGTAGGCGGACGCGCGGCGGATGCAACCCCTACATAGATACGCGGCAGGCTCAGTTGCTGCTGGCGCGCCCATAATACCAGGCTTTGTAATGCGGATGGCTGTACGAATTCTCCGCCGATAATTAAGACAGGTTGCTGATTGGCGGGAAGTTGCGCGATTGCTTGTGCCAGCGTGATTATGTCATTGGTGAGCAGGGGAGCATAAATCACGTCTGGTTTTGCTTTCAACGCATCATACAAACCGGCAAGAAGATCATCAGGCGAAGCCTGCGGGCGGCCGTTTGCGGCGAGCAATCCACTGGCAACCGCCGTCTCTTGCGCTACAACGCGCGCGCCTCGCTGCTTCCCGAAATTGTTGATGAATCCTCCTGCTGAACCCGATGATGATGGATTGCTGGGATCATAAAAAACGGCCGCCCTGCGCAGGCGCAGGTGCTTATAGGCGAAGTTGGCAGCTAGCTCGCTTTGTGCCGCGTCATCTGGCGAAAAACGGATAAAGGCAAAGCCAGGTGCGCAGTGACGATAGAGCGATGTACTCGCCAGCAGGTTAATAATGAATACTCCTGTCGCTGTCGGCGCAATCAGGGGTACTCCGGCCCGGCAAAAAACCGGCAGGACCACCTGCACCAGGCTACTCGGCCCCAATCCTAGCACTGCCAGCAAGTTGGAGTTATCCTGTGCCAGCAGACCATAGTGCTGGTAGTCCAGCTTTGACGATAAATCAGCTATTGTATCCGCTACCTGCAAGGCCCCTTGCTCGACACCGGTAGTATTCGCCAGGACAAGGTAGAGCAGGGGGGCTCCGGGGGTCAACATCTGGGCCGAATTATACTGCTGTTGAGCAATGAATGCACCCACCAGTTCCTGCGTGTAGGCTGCATAGAGAATATGACGATCAGTCCCACCACTGGGGTCAGCATCCCCTGGTCCACTATCAAAGCTAACCACCATCACACCATAGGGCCGCCCGGATTGCCGCACATGGAGATCCTCCCGATATATGGCTGCCTCCGCGCCATTGCACCCCGTTGTATCCGTGCTCGCCACACTTGTGCCAGAAGCCAGCAACGCATCCGCGCGCGAGAAATTATGCTGCAACATTGCCTGCGCCGCTTCTCGTTTGTATTGGTAGCTGCTCGCATTACACGCATCATACACCTTCAGGCCATCGCTCAGACCCGTGCCATCAGGGGTAGGAATAGTATGATGAACAATCGGAGGATGATAGTAGCGCGCATCATCCCAGCGTATAGAGAAATAGCTAACCAGCGATGCTACCACTAGCAAAAGCAACAGTGTGCCATAAGATAAGGCCATAGGTGACATTGGCACCTGCCCACGACGAAAGAACCCCGTCAACTCCCAACCAATCGCGCTGAAAGGATTGCGCACAGGCCGCCGCCGGTATTTGCGATTGGCCTTCGCTTCCTGGCGGAACAGATCGAGCAATACCAGGCAACCGCTTTCACAGTTGAGCAGATGATCGTATATTTCTGGATACAAAGCCTGTACATTCTGGCCATTATCCATCGCCTCGGCGTACTCGTGCAATAGCTGCCGGCATTCGAGACACGAAAGCGGGCCATCTGGCGGAGCACTTGAAGCGACTGGTGGCTGAACGGGCGCTTGAGGGACCGCTGGCGCTGTTGGCACAGATAAACTGCGTTGTGCTGGCACGCCAGGTGATTCCGGTAGCGGTATTTGCGCGGCAGGTGGTGTGGAAGCTGCCGGCTGCCTGGCCTCTACATTCGTAAAGGCAATCGAGGAGGTATCAAACGTTCTCCCCGCTCTGGAGTGGGGCGTAGGGACCCGATTGATCGCGTCCGGGGCCGGGTCGTACCCTTGGAGTTGATCTCCTAAATATTCCGGTTCTGCCAGCCGGCGTGCCTTTTTCTTTTTGCGTGGCGCGGGGACTGTAGTGGCAGCATTTAGACAACGCGGGCATGTCGCCATATGGTGTTGCGCGGCTTCTACCGCTTCCTCCGGTACAGCATCGGGGTCGAGATCACGTTCCTCGAGTACTGAGATTGCGAAAGCGCACGCTGGCGGCAGTTGCTCATCGATGGCCATGAGCATCCTCCATGATTAAAATAGCCCCTCCATTCCTGGGGGGGTGGCGTAGGGGCTAGATTTATCGCGCCCGGTATGGGTAGGGCTTTGCGAGTATCCTCAATTCCCTATTCTCGTCTGCTGAATGAGCGTAAGGCAAAAGTGATCTGCTCCTCTAGCGTCATAGGCCGGTCCTGCGGGATCTTCATCAACGCCGCCTGCGCCTCAGCTGCCGAAAACCCCAGTCCCATCAATGCCTCCAGCACCTCCGACTGCTGCCCTGCCGCAGAACCGGCTGTTCCCCCTCCCAGACCAACCAGCGATGGAAGTTTCCCTTTCAGTTCAACCACCAGCTTCGCTGCCAGGCGCTTCCCTACGCCGGGAGCCATCGCCAGGCGCTGTTGATCTTCATCGGCAATTGCTTTATAAAATGTGCGTGCATCCATCGCCGATAAGAGCGCCAACCCAATCTTGGGACCAACCCCGCTCACGCTGATGAGCCTCTCGAATGCGTCCCGGTCCTCTTCGCTGGAAAAGCCATACAAGGCCATGCCCTCTTCGCGCACATGAAAATGCGTGTAGAGCGATACCTCTGCGCCGGGTTCACCCAGGCGGCTTAATGTTGAGGACGGAGCAAAGATACGCAGGCTGAATCCGCCTACTCGTATAATGGCTGAGTCTGTTCGCCGCGCTTCAAGAATACCATGAATGCTGGCAATCATCTATTTGCCCTACCTCTTCTGTATTAGAGTAACGTCCAAGATGAACATGAGCATCTTCCATAGGAGATTTGGCTGGGAAACAATTGAGGGTAAGGGCCGATTTATCCCACAATAACAGAACTTGCCCGGAGAAAAGGGACCGTGTGTAGATGGCAAATGGCTACCGCTGCTGCGTCTGCCGCGTCGTCCGGGCGGGGGATTGATTTGAGGCGCAGGAGGATACGTACCATCTCGCCGACCTGTTGTTTGTCCGCTCCACCGTAACCTGTCACCGCCTGCTTGACCTGCCTGGGCGTATATTCGGCAATTGACAGGCCACCATTCGCCAGCGCCAGCATCGCTACACCCCGTGCCTGCCCAACTGATAACGCCGTACGCGCATTTTTCGCGAAAAAAAGCTCCTCCATAGCTGCTTCGTTGGGCTTGTAAGTGGCGATGATTTCGCTCAGTCGCGTGTAGATATGCTGCAAGCGCTGCGCCAGCAGCATACCGGCGGGAGTAGTAACCACATCGCAGGCAATCATACTCAGTTCGCTGCCGCGCGCCGCTACCACTGCGTAGCCGACAATAGCCGTGCCCGGATCGATCCCCAGGGCGATGCGGGGCGCTGGCGAACCATCAGCTAGATGACCCATCGTGCGATCTACTCCTCCTCTGCCGCTCATTGCTTATGACCGTTCGACTAGCCTTCGAACGAAGCAGCGAACTCTTCAGGGAAGTCCGCATTCGTATATACGTTCTGTACGTCATCAAGCTCTTCGAACTTTTCAATCAGTCGCATCACCTGGTGCGCGACCTTCTCATCGCTCAGTTCGATCTTCGTCTTTGGCACCAGTGTGCTCTCGGCTTTGATCACGTGATAATGTTTCGCTTCCAGTCCCTGGCGCACCTTATCAACCTCTGCCGGATCGGTGTAAATAGTCAGTGTCTCGTCATCTGGTCCAACAGGCTCAACATCGTCCGCACCCAGGTCGATGGCCTCCAGGCCAAGTTCATCAGGATCGTGCCCTTGCAGTTCTACCTCAATGATGCCCTTGTTCTCAAAGAGCCAATCCACGCAGCCGTTCTCACCCATGTTCCCGCCATTGCGGTTAAATACATTGCGCACCTCGGCAACCGTGCGGTTGCGGTTCTCCGTCAGCGTCTGTACCAGCATAGCAGTCCCGCCTGGCCCATATCCCTCATATGTAATCTCTTCCAGCGCGGCACCCTCTGTGCCACCCAGCGCCCGCTTGATGGTGCGTTCAATGTTGTCCATCGGCATGTTGGCATCGCGAGCACGCTGCACGGCCATACGCAGTCGGAAGTTGGCGTTGGGGTCGCCGCTGCCCCCCTCGCGTACAGCTACAACAATTTCACGCCCCAGCCGGGTAAAGAGTTGTCCCCTGCGAGCGTCATTCACGCCTTTCGACCGCCGAATCTGTGCCCATTTTGAATGACCTGACATAGTATCGCTCCCTATTTCATGATAGGCTAATCACAGAAAAAATAGCCCTCGTCTATGCGAGTCTCTTGTGAAAGTCTTGTTGTCGCTATTGTAACATGAATGTGCATGAGGCGTCGAGGGGTCAATCCTCCCGTAGCCATTCCTCAATCGCCTTATTCACCGCTTCCGGTTGCTCGCGGAAGACATAATGCCCCGCCTGGGGAATGGTGATGAGCGTTGAGCCTGCGATATGGTTGTGCAGGTATTCACTGTATTTCACAGGTGTCAGCCGATCCTCGGTTCCACAGATGATCAGCGTGGGCAGGTGGATTTCATTCAGGCGCGGCATGATGTCGAAAATATTGCACGCGGCCAGGTCACGGTAGAGCATCGAGGGTTCGGTCTTTGCCTGCTCTTCTGCCGTACCGGTGAGGATGGTAGGATCAGTGGTGGCGGCAAGTGCTAGCCTCTGCAATTGCAGGTTGGTCTGCTGCGGCGTCTCTTTCGCGCCTTTCAGCAGATCGGGGTGAACGCGCAGCCGCGCCCCCGTGCCGATTAAAATAAGTCCTCCCAGCTCAGAGCCATACTCCAGGCCCATCGCCAGCGCAATCGCTCCGCCTAATGAATGGCCGGCAATAATAGGATGCACAAGCTGTAATTCATCGAAAATAATATTGTGCGCCGTCCTGGCATAATCCATTACGCTGACTTCATCCGGCAGGTTATCGGCTCTTTGCCCATGCCCCGGCAAGTCAATCGCGAAAGCCCGCTCCGTGCCAAAATACGCAACCTGCAAGCGCCAGATGCGGGCGCTATCGCCTGAGCCGTGAATGAAGACGATGGGGTGGTTCATGGTAGAATCCTTTCGCTAGATAGCGCACTCTCACTCCTCCAGCGCCAGCGACAAGTCAACCAGGCAGCCTTTTTCAGGAGCAGAGCTAATTTTCAGATCGCCCCCTATTAATAGGGCCCGTTCGCGCATACTCGATAATCCCATACCGCTATGTTCCTCAACTGAGAACCCCTGACCATCATCCCGAACGCTCACCTGCACGAGCCCGGGAAGATAGTGGAGTTCAATACTGGCCTGATTCGCGTTCGCATGCCGCCAGACATTCGACAGCGCCTCTTGTGTGATGCGAAAGATGGCGATCTCCGCTTCAGGGTTGAGGCGTGTTTCCTGGCCGTAACACGTAAATGTACATGCCACACCCCGCGCTAGGTAGCTATTACTCAACCATTCTAATGCGGCCCGCAAGCCCAGATCATCCAGTAAAGACGGGCGCAAATCGCGACAGGCGCGCCGTACCCCCTCCAGCGTTTGATCCGCGAGGTCTTGCAGGTTGGAAATCCATTGTACATCTTTAGGCGCAACTTGCCCTTTTAAACCGTCCAGGCCACGCGCCAGCGCAATCAATGCCTGCGCCGTATCGTCGTGTAGTTCGCGCGCTAACCTTCTGCGCTCATTCTCCTGCACTCGCGTAATATTTGAGGCATATTGCCGCAGCTCTTCTTGTCTCCGCAGCGACTGCCGCAGTTCGTTCGTTTGCTCGCTCAGACGTATGCTCAAAAATATCAGCCAGTAGATCGTGACCAGTGGTAGCAGAAAGATCAGCCATGCCAGTTCACCTATGCTGTTATCAAAGAAATCGGCGATAGAAACGAGCAGGCCAACTGATAAGACCATCCACTGGAACCGTAACTCGCGCATCGACAAGAAGTCACGCCATGACAGATTGCGCGAATGCGATCGCAAGATGGGTAGCCAGGACAACGGCAGGAGAAAGAAGACAATCATGTCGGCAGCAAGTGGGCTTGCAAAATTGATCAATTCCTGGCTGGATGTGAAGTTCTGAGCCGTCACCCTCACATGAGGAGGCCCACCAATAAGTGTGTCAACAATAGTCGCAATAAAGATGATCAGCCCTATGGCCGCAATACGATAGAGAATGTAGGAAAGGGGCAAACGTCTCGCAAAAGCAGCCTGCGCGCATCCCTGCGTCACCAGCGCGGCGATAACGGCAGCAGGAGGATTTATAAGCGCGCCCGCTGCCAGGTAGAGTGGAACCGTCATATCTATCAAAAACAGGGCATTCCATCCAGACGGTTCCTTCCCGCTTTCGCGTAACATACGTAGAAGCAGCCAGCGGCAGGCTAATGCTAGTGTGATTGACAGAAAGGTTATGCTGAAAATAGCGCGCGTCCCATAAGCATTACCGACCGGCCGGTAGTTCCACAGCGACCAGGCCAGCAAAGCAACAATGAGACAGAACGAGATGATTGATACGAGCACATTCCCGGCAATCTTTTTCATAGCAATATTTTATTTCAATCCCAATTTCAATTCCAACCGGGAAGCGGGGAAAGCGCCTGTTCCTTGCTGCTTCTCCATGAGAGCAGTATACTATCAGGCCCGAAAAAGTCAAGTGGAACAGCTCTAAGCAAATTTGGGTCTGCATCGCGTGGGGAGAGGTAGGAGTCGGATTGATCGGGCCCCTGAGAGGGCCGTTCCCCAGTTCCCCGCAAGGACGTAGAGCTCAGATTTTATCTCTTGTAATGCTCTTCCTTTCTAGTGTATGCTTGGGGCGAGCGGAAACGTCAGATATCAAGCGTTTTTCTGCCTGGTA
The DNA here is from genome assembly GCA_035294305.1 of Ktedonobacteraceae bacterium. Taxonomy (GTDB): domain Bacteria; phylum Chloroflexota; class Ktedonobacteria; order Ktedonobacterales; family Ktedonobacteraceae; genus DASRBN01. The sequence goes on from DATGLD010000008.1 coordinate 150,988, forward strand.
CAACTCGATCAACAAAATGTCGTATTACTTAATAGCGTAGCGAAAGCGAGGTTTCGTGAACGATGCGGCTACTTCAGACCAGAATTCTCGGCCAGCCCGCGTGAAGCCAAAGCAGGCTGTCCGGCAGAGCCTGGGCCGTCTGGGTGAGCGTATGGCGGGCGAGGCGCTGTGGGCCCAAGGCTACTACATCCTTGAGCGCAACTTTCGCTGCCGGTATGGCGAAATCGATCTCGTGGCCGAACATGAGGGCGAACTGGTCTTTATAGAGGTGAAAACTCGCCGCGGGACTTCATTTGGCCGTCCGGAAGAAGCCGTGACGTTCCGCAAGCAACAGAAAATTCTCGAAGTAGCCGCTTTTTATCTCGATATGCATCACTGCTCGCAACGCGCATGGAGAATTGACGTTGTAGCAGTGCAGTTCAGCCAGGCCGGTAAATTCGAGGAAATACGCATCTATCACCATGCCGTTACCGGTTGAAAGTGTAGCTTGCAGGCGAGCACTACAAACAATTCCATTGACCGGTGAAATGTAGTGGCCCCCTTGTGGGCGCCAGGTTCATTCCCACCACATACATTTTGAAAAGGGAGGCGTTAGTCATGTCCGACTTTGTAGAATCGGCAAAAAATATGGTCAGTGCCGCCGTCAGCCGTACTAGCTGGCAGGCGCAAAAGCAACTGCGCATACGCAGCAAACAAACCGAAATTGATCAACTCTTTGAGCAGCGCCAGAAATTAGTCGACGAACTCGCGCAGGTCGCGATGGCTCTCTATCAACAAAATAAATTGACCGATCAACAACTTACCCGCCTGTGCGCCAGCATTCAGGAGCTCGATCATGACATGCAGAACCGCGAAGCGCAATTACAGGAAATAAAGAATGAAGTATACCCGGCGGCTCAGCTTGCCCCCACTCCAACAACGAATTATGCTCCGCCTCCCGCTTACGTTCCCCCCACTCAGAGCGCACAGCAGACCCCAGGAGCAGGACCGCAGCCGCGGCCACAGCAGCCACAAACACAGATGTGTCCAAATTGTGGCAATCCCGTGCGTCCCAATGCCCTCTATTGTCGTACCTGCGGCGCAAAACTGCGCTGATTGCATGAGGACGCAAATCGCACGACTTGATGACGCTACATGGCGACAAGAAAGAATCTGGCACTCTTTAAAGGGTGCCAGATTCTAGACACGGCTCCGTTGTGTAACTATGCCCTGCCCATCTATGGGGAAACACCACAACTACGTTGATTCCAATACAACTAACTGTGTTATAATGGTTGTTACCTTGAAAGTTCAACATTCAAGGGTTCAGGTTTTTCTGTTCGCAAATAATCCTAAATGAATACGTACCCATAGTCAGGGCGCCCCCTTGAGGTCGCCCGCGGCAACACACGATAGGCAAGTAGGCGTGAAGGGCAGTATATTGACCAGGCATACTCAAGAGGAAGGCAATCTCACCCTTGACATCATCAGCCATAGTGCGGCTCAGACGCAAAGGCTGGGCGTGCGATTAGGCGAAATAGTGCAGGGTGGAGAACTTATCTTGCTAAATGGCCAGCTGGGAACGGGCAAGACGACATTCACGCAGGGATTAGCTCAAGGTATGGGCATCACTGCACATATCAATAGCCCGACATTTACCCTGCTCAAAGAATATCCTGGTCAGTCTCGGCCCGCCACAGGGCCACATACTCGCCCGCGAGTCGGCCCCGCACTCTACCACTTTGACTTGTATCGACTGGATGATCCTGAAGAAATTGTTGATCTTGGTTTTGAAGACTACTTTTATAGTGACGGCGTCTGTATTGTTGAATGGGCCGATAAAGCCGATTTGTTGTGGCCACGCGATCACCTGCGCATTCGCATGAAAATGATGAGCGAGACGAAGCGTGGTCTCTTATTCATCGCAACAGGAACGCGCTATTGCGAGCTGTTGCGACAGTTTCAGAAAAATACCTATGCTACTACTGGCTCTTGATACATCCACACGCCAGGCAAGCGTCGCGCTTTGCAGCGAAGACACCTTGTTCGGCGAATATGCCTGGCAGGTAGGCAACAACCACAGCGTGGAGTTGCTGGAACGCATTCAGCGCCTGGTGGCCGAATGCGGTAATACCATGCAGGATATTGATGGCGTCGCGGTCGCCACAGGACCCGGTTCGTTCAATGGCTTGCGCGTAGCTGTGGCTTCGGCAAAAGCGCTTGCTTTTGCCTTGCAAAGGCCGCTCGTAGGCGTAAGCACGCTTGATATCATTGCCGCGCAGCAGCAACAGTGGCATGGCCCGATCTGCTCTATTCTCGACGCTGGCCGCTCGGAGGTCTATGCCGCCTGTTATCTTTTTGATGCCATGGACCAGGAAGGCGAGATCATCTATCAGATGCGCAGGCTAAGCGATTACTTGTTGCTTACGCCGCAAGACCTCAGCGCCTATCTCAAAAATCAGCTCAGCGCCTGGGTGGGCATTCCTGGCGAACGAGACTTACCGCCGTTTCTCTTTTGTGGCGAAATCATCCCGGCGGCGCGCGAAGCTCTGCATCAATTATTACCGGAGCACAGTTTCTTTGTCAATCCGCTTCAGGCGACACGCCATGCCTCCACGCTGGCCATGCTGGCTATGCAGCGCATACTCGAAGGCCTGGTAGACGATCCTTTGCTACTCGAACCTATGTATTTACGACGACCTTCAATTACAACCAGTACTCGTAAGCAGCCGCTGCTTGGTAAGAAAACACAGCGATCTACTAATGCGAGCCTGACAGAAAGGGAACAGGGTGCGTTACGTCGTTGATCGCATGACAATGTCAGACGTGCCTCGTGTCATCGAGATCGAGCGCCTGGCTTATCCATCCACCTGGCCTCCCAGCGCCTATCGTAAAGAGTTACAGGACAACCGCTGGGCACACTACATTGTATTGCGCGATAAAAAAATTGCTGATGAGCAGGTCGTTGCTCAATCCAGGCCGGCCCAGGAGTCTGAGAAATCGCGCCGTTTCTTTCCACTCTCATTGTTGCCGGGTCGTTCGCCCGCTATGGCTTCGTCAGCCGACCTGGCTTCGATTATTGGCTTTGCCGGCCTCTGGCTGATGGTCGATGAGGCGCATATTACGACCATTGCCATGCATCCAGATTATCGTCGCCTGGGATTGGGAGAAATGATGCTGGCCAGCCTGATCGATATCGCCTATGAGATCGGGGCGAAGTGGGTCACGCTCGAAGTACGGGTTTCCAACTATGCCGCGCAAAACCTTTACCGCAAGTATGGCTTCCGCGAGGCAGGACTGCGCCATCGTTACTACAGCGACAACCAGGAAGACGCCTTGATTATGTGGACCGAAGAGATAAACTCTCCCGCCTACAAACAAAGATTCCAGGAATTGAAAGCCGCGCTTTATAAAAAACTTGAGGCACACTAGTTAAATGCTCATATTAGGTATTGAAAGTTCATGTGATGAAACGGGGGCAGCCATCGTCAAAGATGGGCGATTTCTGCTCTCAAATGTGGTAGCCTCGCAGATAGAGATACATAATCGCTATGGAGGGGTGGTACCAGAAGTCGCCTCGCGTCAACAGCTAGCCACCATCATACCGGTTATTGAAATGGCGATGGAGCAGGCCGGGTGTAACTGGGAACATATCGATGCCGTCGCCGCTACCTATGGTCCTGGCCTCGCAGGTTCGCTCCTGGTTGGTCTTACCGTTGGCAAGGCTCTGGCTCTCGCGCATAATCTCCCATTTCTGGGCGTCAATCACCTTGAGGCGCATATCTACGCCAACTGGCTGCGCAAATCCGGCATGCACTCATTGCAAGATGCGACCGATGCGGCCTGGGAATATCAAGAGGGCGATCCGATCTTCCCCTTGATTTGCCTCGTCATCTCGGGCGCGCATAGCGAACTCGTGCTGGTGCGCGGCCACGGACAATACGAGTTGCTTGGCCATACCCGTGATGACGCCGCGGGAGAGGCTTTTGACAAGGTGGCCCGCATTCTAGGCCTGGGCTATCCAGGTGGCCCCGCTATTCAAAAAGCCGCACAGCAGGCTGAAGAGGAATTCGAGCACCATGGCCAATCCCCCGCGTTAGCCCGTAATACATACCGGTTGCCGCGTGCCTGGCTGCGAGGCACCTACGATTTCAGCTTCAGTGGCCTCAAGACCGCCGTCCTGCACCTGGCAGAGGGTGCCACTGCTGATCTACAAGACGCCCGCGCCCCTGGCGGTAAAGATAACAAACAGGTCAGCCACTATACGCGCATGGGCGCGCAATCGGCTCAAAAAGGCAGTATCAGCATCCCTTTACTTTCGTCCAGTTTCCAGGAGGCCGTTGTCGAAGTGCTCGCAGTCAAGACGCGCCTTGCCGCGCAGGAATATCATGTGAAGCAGGTGCTCCTTGCAGGTGGAGTAGCGGCCAATGCCAGCCTGCGAGCACGCCTGGAGCAGGAACTGCGCCCGCTCAATATTCGTCTCGATTATCCGCCGGTAGAATTCTGTACCGATAATGCTGCCATGATCGGCAGCGCGGCCTTTTTTCACCTGCTGCGAGGCGAACAACATAGTCTCGACCTGGACGTTGATCCCGGGTTGAGCTTACCGTTTTCAAAAAAGTGAGAAGTGAGGTTTGTCATGCCCAAACAGCCAGCATTTGCCCTCGGTATCGACCTTGGGGGAACCAAAACCCTTGCCGCAGTTGTTGACATAACTACTGGGGAAGTCGTCGCATCTGCGCGCAAACGCACGCGCGCCGAAAGAGGACAGGATTTCGTAGAAAAGCGTACCATCGAACTGGCGACTGCCGCGATCAATGCCGCTAAATTGCCATCTAATGCTTCTATTGTTGCTATTGGAGTAGGCGCCGCCGGTCAAATTGATCGCAAGGCAGGCATCGTGGTGGATGCTCCTAACCTGGGCGTCAAGGATTTTCCTTTAGGAACTATCCTCGGTAATCAGTTCGGCAGCCCGGTCGCGGTTGGCAATGATGTTGAGGTGGCTGCGCTGGGCGAATACCTCTATGGGGCGGGACAGGGATACAACAACTTCGTTTGTGTCTTCGTTGGCACGGGCATTGGCGCGGGCATCGTCCAGAATGGGCGCATGTATACCGGACTCACCGGCACAGCAGGTGAGGTTGGCCATATGACTATCGTGGCCAATGGTCGTATCTGCGGCTGCGGTTCGCGTGGTTGTCTGGAAGCCTATGCCTCCCGCACCGCCATCACCAAAGCCATCATGGCGGAAATACACCACGGCCGCAGCTCGCTGCTGGCCGAGGATGCGGAACTCCAATTGAAGGAGGGCGAAACAATCATCCGTTCCGGCCTGCTTGCCCAGGCGCTAGCGCATGGCGATTCCCTGGTTGAGGAGATTATCACCGAGGCTGCCGATTACCTGGGTTATGGTCTGGCTTCCGTTATTAATCTCTACAACCCCGAATGCATCATCCTGGGTGGCGGTGTGATTGAGGCCATTGATTTACTCTTTCAGCGCGCCATCCACCGCGCGCGTGTGACGGCCCTGGCCGCTCCTGCCGCCCACACAAAAATCCTGCGCGCCAAACTGGGAGACTTCTCCGGGGTCGTCGGCGCGGCATGCCTGGGGGCACAGTTGGCCGGATACACATTCCCGGTGCGTTAGACCTTATTTCCATTTCTTGTGGTGGGGCGTCCCCCATTGCTCTGTTCGCTCTAACGGGTGGGGATTTATCAGGCGTTACTCTTACATTGTGAGAAATTTGCGAAAGAAGGGAAAGATATGGACGGTGCATTACCCCACATCAATGTACGTGCCGTACATGTCGATGATGCTCATGCTCTACATGAACTCGACAACAGTTTCGAGACGGATCGGATTTATACCTTGCGCGTCCATGGGCAGTTAGTGCAGGGCGATAGCAATGCGCCCATCGGAGATAAACCCGCGCTGGCGTTTGAGCTTGTGGAAACAACCATCGAACCACCTCTCTACAAAGATTATTGTAAATTTGAGAGTACCCTGCCGAAGGTTGAGGCCAGGTTGGGGGAAATTGACGGCGGCTATGTGGCCCTTGCCGACGATCAGGTAGCAGGGGTAGTCCTGTTGCATGTAGAAGAGTGGCGCTCGGTAGCCCGGGTTGAAGACCTGATCGTCGGCCGCCAGTTCCGCCGCTATGGCATTGGTTCCCTGCTGCTGAATTGTGCCTCCGACTGGGCACGCAAGCATGGCTGCTGGGCCATTGTGCTGGAGACGCAGAATGTAAATTATCCCGCCATCCAGTTTTACCTGCGCAATGGCCTCGAAATCTGGAGCATTCAGCAGCATTTCTACCCCCCAGGCCCGAATGAACACGAGGTAGCGATTTTTATGGGAAAGAAATTGCGCTGAAGTAGTAGGGATAGAGCGTTCGACTTTCCCTTTTCTTTAAGCGTTTAGTCTACCACCACAACCTCTTCCAGCTTCGGAAACAGTGGGGACGGTATAGGCAGCCTGATGCCCTCCGGCACACGCGTCAAGCGCCATCCGGCAGCGGTCACATAGCCCTCAAAGCCAAGGTAATGGTGCAGCTTTTGTGATGAAAATGGCAGGTATGGACTGAAGAGAATGTGCAGGCCGCTCAATACCTGCAACATCACATAGATCGTCGTAGCAGCGGCCTCGCGGTCCACCTTGATCTGTTTCCAGGGCGCCTGCTCGTCAAGGTACCGGTTTGCCGCGCGTGCTACAGCCATAGCGGCGTTGATGCCATCTTTGAGGTGACAGTTGGCGATATTGTGTCCGACTACCTCGAAGCCGCTCTCCACCTCGGCCAGTATCTCGCGGTCCGCCTCGCGCAAGGTTTGTGGCTGGGGCACAACTCCACCAAATTTGCTCTGCAAGAAGGTCAACGTGCGATGCACGGCGTTTCCGTACGTTGCCACCAGCTCATCGTTATTGCGTCGAATCATTTCCTCGTAGGTGAAATCAGTATCTCGCCCCTCGGGAGCAGTGACCGACAGGTAGTAGCGAAGCGCGTCGGCGCTGTACCTGTCCAGCACATCCTTCGTCCAGATCACGTTGCCGCGGCTGCTCGAAGCCTTGGCCCCGCTCATCGTCATAAACTCGTTGGCAGGCACATCATAGGGCAGATTGCGGTTGCCGTAACCCATCAACATAGCAGGCCAGATAATCGCGTGGAACGGGATGTTATCTTTGCCAATGAAGTAATACGACTTCACCGGTGGATCGGTCTGATCTGGCACCCACCAGGTTTTCCAGGCCTCCGGCGTCCCCTGCCGCTCCGCCCACTCAACCGTGGCGGAAAAGTAGCCGATGACCGCATCAAACCAGACGTAGATACGCTTATCCTCGTATCCCTCAATCGGTATTGGCACGCCCCAATCCAGGTCGCGCGTGATTGCTCTTGGGCGCAGGCCTTCTTTGAGCCAGTTCATCGCGAAGGCCAGCGTGTTAGGCCGCCAGAAATCTTTGCCATGTGACAACCATTCCATCAAAGGTTCCTGCAATTTGGGCAAATCCAGGAAAAAGTGTTCCGTCTGGCGAATCTCCAGCGCCTTTTCCTTGCTCCCACACAGCCGGCAGCGCGGATCGATCAATTCAACAGGATCGAGCGTGCGTCCGCAATTATCGCACTGATCGCCGCGCGCTGATGTATAGCCGCAATGGGGGCATGTTCCCTCGACGTAGCGGTCGGGCAAGAAGCGGCGGTCGGTTGGACAATAGGGAGATTCCATCGTATCTTTGAAGATATACCCCTTATCATAGAGCGTGAGAAAGAAATCCTGCGTGATGCGATAATGATTTTCTGTTCCTGTCTCCGTATACAAATCCCAGGACATACCCAGCCTGTTCCATACCTCGCAAATTTGCCGGTGATAGCGTGCCACGAACTCACGCGGCGTAATGCCTTCGCGTTCTGAATCAACAAGGATCGGCGTTCCATGCTCATCACTGCCCGAAACCATCAAGACATGATTGCCTTTCAAACGATGATAGCGCGCAAAGGTATCGGCAGGTAGATAAGCCCCAACAATCTGGCCCACGTGCGTCGAACTTTTCGCGTAAGGCCAGGCCACACATACCAGAATATGTTCTGTCATTTTATAAAAATCTCCCTTAAATGAAAGTAGTAAAGATAAAGCTCTTTATCCTTTAGGGTGGGCGTAGGGGCCAGATTGATCGCGCCCCGGGTGGGGTTCCCCCCGGTCACTCCGAAGGGGGTGACAACTGGATAGATTGCAAGCTAACCCTCGCTATTATAACATAGCGCACGAGGAGTACAACATGTCCTGCACCTGGTGATTTCCATACATCCCCCTCTCTCCCCGACACGTTTTGCTGCGACCTGGTGGTCGCCCTCCTCGGGGTCGATCCGCGCTTGCCCCCACAGGAAAACGTGTCGGGGAGAGAGATACGTCCCCAGGGCGAGGAGCCCACGAGTTCACCAGAGATTCTGAGTGCAGCGAGGAATCTCTGTCCACCCTCTGACGAATCGCCAGTTCTACGGTTCTACATCCCCACATAGCGCGCATAGACCGAACGTGCTACTTGCTCGTCATCAGTCCCCTTGATGATTGCGCGCGCATCGGGAAAAACGGTTAGCTCGTAGCCATCGACAAGGAAACGCAGCAGAAACTCATTATATGTTACCTGGCCAACCGGCTGTAAGCGCTCAGCCAGAGTTGAGAGATCAATGTGGTCTCCGCGTTTCCCACCGCGCACCTGTACAGCATTGCGACCGCACAGACTTGTGCTATTCATACCACTCAGCGAATCAAGGAACTCAAAGTGGTGCTGACCGCACGCTGGGCAATCGGGCTGGCGAGGCAACTCAATCCGCTCGCTGGTGTTCTCCCACAGGTCCATCCAGAACATCGCCCGGCTCACCTTGTCGCTCCTCAACAGCAACTTGATTGCCTCGGTCGAGGCGACACCGGCAATTGCTCCAACGATACCGTTAAGAACACCAGCCGTATCGCAGGTGGGAGTGGTGCCTGGCATCGGCATCTCAGGAAAAACACAGCGCAGGCAAGGAGTATCGCCAGGAAGAATATTCATCGTTACACCATACGAGGCGATAACACCGCTGTAAATCCAGGGCCGCGAGTATTTTATACTGACATCATTGAGCAGGTAGCGCGTCTCGAAATTGTCCGTCGCGTCCAGCACCAGGTCTACACTTTGCACCAATGCCTCAATGCCATCGGCATTGATATCTTCCACCCGGGCCTCTATCTTTGTATCGCTATTCACACGCCGCAGCTTTTCGGCGGCCGCGATGGCTTTCGGCAAGTGCCGGGTAATGTCGTCCTCGTCAAAGAGTATCTGGCGCTGCAGGTTATTCAATTCGATATAGTCGCGATCTGCGATGATCATATGTCCAATGCCGGCGCGACATAGATTGTTGGCAAGGACGGTCCCCAGTGCGCCGCATCCGATAATAGCAACTGCGGAAGATAGTAATTGCTCCTGCCCCTTTTTCCCTAGGGGGCCGAATAATGTTTGCCTTGAATAGCGCTCAAGTGCGGGCATAAAAAGAATCTCCTGAACTGGCGTTCTGCAACTTTTTCTTGTATTCTAGCACAAAATATGGCGGGCGATTCGACTATGCGGGCGCAGCAGGTAAGAACAAAAGTGGGACAAGCCTCGCGCCTCTATTGAATCCGATGCCTCATCCGATAAGAGTAGTGTGAATGTCGTGTAATACTATGAGTTGGCACTTCAGTGGAACTGTGCTACAATGCAGAAAAGTGGGTGACCATCTTTTCTGGCGGCCAGTACGTTGATGATGCAGCCAGGCAGTGCAGGGAAACAATGAAAAAAGTATTGGTGATTGACGACAATCCAACAATCGTGGAACTTATCAAGTATGCAGTCAATCTGCAGAGCAACTATCAGGTACTTGTCGCCTATGACGGCGTGCAGGGGCTGGAGAGCGTTTATGCTGAACGGCCCGATTGCGTCATCATCGATGTCAAGATGCCTCGCATGGACGGCTATCAACTGGTACGTTGCCTGCGCGGTGATGCACGCACAGCTAATACTCCCTTGATTATTCTCAGCGCAATGACCCGTGAAGAAGATCAGATGATCGGCCTGCTCTCTGGTGTCGATGAGTACCTCACCAAGCCCTTTAAGCCCAGCGCGCTCAATGCAGCAATCGAACGCGTGCTGCGTCTTTCCCCAGATGAACGCCGGCGGCGTATGGACTATCTGGTGCAAACACAGGCTGATCGAGAATAAGTGCGTAGATTACACATTCTTTTAGTAGATGGCGATCCCAATGCGTGTATTAGAATGCAGCAAACTTTGGGAAATGAGTTCTTGCTGCAGCAGGTTCTATCACTAGCGCAAGCCAGGCGCTATCTCGCCGAGATCTTGCCTGACATACTGATCTGTGAGGTAACGTTTGGCACTGAAAGCGGCCTGGATCTTTGTCGCTTTGTCCGGCGCTCGCCTGAACTAGCTCACCTTCCTATCATACTATTGACCAACCTCTCCACAATACAGGACAAAGTCGCCGGATTTGATGCCGGGGCCGATGATTATATCGTCAAACCATTTGATGCGCGCCACCTGGCGGCGCGCATCCGTTTATTATGGCGTATTAAACGCCTTCAACAGTTTGACTCCATCTAACTGATGCAAATTCCCTATCCCGGGAAGTGACAGGCTGCGAAATGATTCGATTGCTTCTCTTCTAGAGGCGGGATAACTTCGCGACAAATCTCCTGGGCTTTCCAACAGCGGGGGTGGAAGTTACAACCACTCGGTGGATTAACGGGGCTTGGCACATCGCCTTCAAGAATGATCCGTTTGCGCCGTGCCTCAACATTCGGGTCGGGTACAGGAATGGCCGAAAGAAGTGCTTGCGTATAAGGGTGTAGAGGCAATTCGTAGAGGTCCTCACTTTTCGCCAGTTCCACGACACGCCCTAGATACATAACTGCTACCCTATCGCTAATGTGCTTTACTACCGACAGGTTATGAGCCACGAACAGATACGTGAGATTGAACTCCTCCTGCAAATCTTCCAGCAGGTTCAAGACCTGGGCCTGGATGGACACATCCAGCGCTGAAACAGGCTCGTCTGCTACAATGAACGAGGGCCGCAGGGCCAGCGCGCGCGCAATACCAATGCGCTGTCGTTGACCACCACTGAACTCATGCGCGAAACGGTTTACAAACAAAGGATTGAGACCCACAACTTCCAGCAGGTGCGCAACCTCCTCTTTGATGGCTTTCTCATTACCTTTATGGAAGTTTATCAAGGGTTCAGCAATAGACTGACCCACCGTGAAGCGCGGATTGAGCGAACCGTAAGGGTCCTGGAAAACCATTTGCATTTCCGAGCGTTTTTTGCGGACTTCGCTGGCTCGAAGCGTTGTCAACTCAACACCATTCAGCTTCACACTACCTGCCGTCGGTTTGATTAGCTGCAAGATAGCGCGTCCCGTTGTTGATTTGCCACAGCCACTTTCGCCCACCAGCCCCAGCGTCTCGCCCTTGCGGATAAACAGGTCGACGCCATCCACTGCCTTAACGTGAGCTACCGTGCGGCCCAGCACTCCCCCTTTGATGGGGAAATGGACTTTTAAGCCTTTGACATCAACCAGTGTCGTTCCTGTCGCCACTGGCGTTTCTATTTGTTGTGTCATAGCACCAATCCTTTCCCCTTAATCTGGATAGAAGCAGGCAGCTACCTGTTCACCACGACCTACGGGCTTCAACTCCGGACGTTCTTGTCGGCAACGCGCCTGCACTTTTGGACAGCGCGGCGCATAGGGGCAACCAGGAGGAGGATTTAACAAATCGGGCGGTTGCCCACCAATAGGAGTGAGCCTTATACCACGTTGATCATCCAGGCGCGGGATGGAATGCAGGAGGCCAACCGTATAAGGATGAGCAGGCGTCTCAAAAATTTGTTTGACCGGCGCGGACTCCACAATGTGCCCGGCATACATCACATTCACATATTCACATGTGCCTGCAACAACCCCCAGATCGTGCGTAATCAACATGACCGCGGTACCGAATTCTTTTGAAAGGCCTTTCATCAGTTCAAGCACCTGAGCCTGAATCGTCACATCCAGCGCGGTCGTTGGCTCGTCCGCGATCAACAACTGAGGGTTACAGGCCAGCGCGATTGCGATCATCACGCGCTGGCGCATGCCACCGCTAAATTCATGCGGATAGTTCCTGGCGCGGCGCTTGGCATCTGGTATGCGCACCAGGTCGAGCATCTCAACGGCCCTTTTCCAGGCCTGGTCCTTGCTCATGTCTTTGCGGTGCCGCTTGACCGTCTCCGCGATCTGGTAACCAATCGTAAAGACCGGGTTAAGCGAAGTCATCGGGTCCTGGAAGATCATGGAGATTTTACTACCACGTAGTTCCGTAAGCTCATCCATGTTCTTATCCATGATGTTATCGCCGTTGAAAAGGATGTCACCGGTGATTTTACCAGGAGGGGTTGCCACCAGGCGCATTACTGAAAGAGCCGTTACACTTTTGCCACAGCCGCTCTCGCCAACCACGCCTAACGTTTCACCAGGCTGTATGGTAAATGAGACATCATCGACGGCTTTTACTACTCCTGCACGAGTGAAGAAGTAGGTCTTGAGATTACTGACTTCAAGCAGATTCTCTGCCATTTTTTATTACACTCCACTAATCTTTTGATCGAGGATCAAAGGCATCACGCAGACCATCGCCGAAGAAGGAGAACGTCAGCACGATAATCGCTAGCGTGATAGAGGGGACGAGTACTTCCCAGGGGTGCGTATTCACGAATTGTGATCCATCTGCAATCATGAGGCCCAGGCTTGATCCCGGCGCTTGCACTCCCAGGCCCAGCAGGCTGATACCTGCCTCGCCGATAATTGTATTCGAGATGTCAAGCGTTGCCGCGACAACCACAATGCTGAATAAATTAGGGATGATGTGCCGCAGGATGATGCGCACACTGGTGGTGCCGGAGGTTCGCGCTGCTTCAATAAACTGTTGCTCTTTCAACTGCAGCGTTTGACCACGTACATAACGTGCCATCAATGGCCAGATCGTAAATGCCAGCGCCAGCGAGACCAGCAGCAGGCGCGCATTGCCATTAGGACCGATCACCGGAATATGACTGAAGAAGCTATCTGCGCTGGTTCCGAAAATGCCGGTGAGCAGGATGACGAAGAGCAGACCAGGGAAGGCGAACATCAGGTCTGTGAAGCGGGCAAGCAGTTGATCGATCCAGCCTCCAAAATAGCCCGCCAGGACACCTATAAGAATGCCCAGCACAATATCCATGACCTCAACAACAACAGCCACCGCCAGCGATACCAGGATGCCCTGCATGAGTCGCGCCAGAATATCTTGCCCGATTTCATTGGTGCCCAACCAGTACTGGTTTGATGGCAATTCATCCTGCCGGTCGAGTTCTGAGTGATAGTAGCTGCGATAGACAGTCGCAGGATAGGTGTTGCCGTCAACGTGGCTGGTATAAGGAGGAGCATCTACATGCTGGTAGATGAAAGGCCCGAAAATGGCGACCACGACAAAGAAAGCAATGATGCCTATACTTATCATGGCACGCTTATCCCGCCGCAAGCGCTGCAAGGATTCGCGGAAAGGCGAAACAGGCGGCTTCTGGAGTTTCTTTTCATCTATGGCGAGAGGGGCTGGCAAGTCCAGACTTTGGGCCGGGTTTGTTATATCCGGCGAAATCGGGATCGCGCCCGTGTCCGGCATGATCGCCTCTGGCGGATTAAATTGATCCTTTGTGTCCATTCGTATACCTCCTAAGCAAGCTTAATGCGGGGATCAACAATCGTATACAGGATGTCCGACACCAGATTGGCCAGCACGACCGCGATCGCCAGCATCACCGTGGTCGCCTGAATGACCGGGTAGTCGCGCGAGGAGATGGAAGCGATCGTGATATCGGCGATGCCGGGAATGTTGAAGATCTGCTCGATAAAAAAGGCGCCCGTCACCAGAAAGCCCACCGAGACGCCGATGACGGTCACCAGAGGAATCATGGCGTTGCGCAGCGCATGGCGATAGATGACGACCCGTTCGCGCATGCCTTTGGCGCGGGCGGTGCGCACATAATCCTGGCGCAAGACCTCCAGCATGGTCGTGCGTGAGAGGCGCGCGAAGTAAGCGATGCCAATGGCGGCATACACCAGGATGGGCACCAGCTTGAATTGGATATCGCTCCACGAATACTGCCACGGCGTGCCCCATTGCGAGACCGGCCAGTTGATGCCTGTTCCCTGGTCGAGGGCGATGATGATCACCTGTGCGAAGACGGCCAGCACAAACGAGGGAATGGCGTACATGAAAAGCACAATGCCCTGGTTGGTGGTGTCGATCCAGGTATTGGCTTTGAGGGCCGAGAAAATGCCGACCGGTACGCCGATGATGACCTGCAAGAAGAGCGCCCACAGGCCCAATTCCAGCGAGATGGGCACGCCGTCCCTCAAGATATCGATCACGGCCCGGCCCTTAATTTCGTAGGAGAGGCCGAAATTGAGGTTGACCAGGTTCTTCAAGAAGTTGAAGTACTGTTGATACCAGGGGAGGTCGAGCCCATAAATATGTCGAAGGTTATCGTACTGGGCCGTGGTGAAATGTTGGCCGAGCATAAAGGCGATGGGATCGCCTGGGGCAAAATACCCCATGATAAAGGTGATGAACGTTACTCCGATAACGACGAAAATTAACCCGATGAATCGCTTGATCAGAAACTGTATCATACTGTGCCCCTCACTCCCTTGTTCAAGGTTGCAATCGAATGTGAGATAACCTTCAATTTACCTCTTTTGCTGCGGTTCGTACCTGATGTGCCTGCACCTGTGTAAGGACACCTACGAAACGGCACCATTCCATAGAAAATTCCCAAAACCTTTAAAAACAGGTGTTACATAGGCCGATTTCTACTAATTGTAAGTGACATTCCAAGCCTTGTCAAGCTAAATGCTAGCATCACCCAGGGCGATTTACCAGTCGAGCGAACAAGAACCCTACAGGAAGTCCACCAGTTACCCGCAACAGACTCTACTGGTCAATTCCCTGCGGCATCACTGCTTAATCTCTGTGATCTGGCTTTCGATTTAACGCCTCTTTTGTTTCTTTGTGAGTTAGAGATGCCATGAGCCTGATAAAGCGGATGAGAGAGACGATGCAATCGAAGAAAAGTGAACAGGGACAGAACTCGACTGAGTCCTGTCCCTGCCTGGCCTGTGAGCCAGAGCGTACTGAATGAACGCTCATCGAGACACACAGACCACTCTCTATCTTATCAATGAGCCGCGATATAGACGTTGGCCCAGTCATCAGGTGGGACGAGCGCCTGCGCGTTGAAGACGCGGCCAATGACATAGGTCTTCAGCAGGTGTGTGCCGAAGCGCTGATCCATAGGCAGCCAGGCCACGTCGTTAACCAGTTGCTGCTCGGCCTGATTGTACATCTGGAGGCGCTTGGTCTGATCAAGAGTGACATCGGCCTGCTCGAGCAGTTGCTGGGTAGCGACTTGCTGGGCGGCGTCGGTGCTACCATTCTGACCATAGTTCCAGTCGTTGTTGGGCGCGCCCTTGTCGAACTGCAGCGTGGTCCAGTCCTGGGGGTCGGGATAGTCGGCAATCCAGCCCAGCTCCCACATCTGTAAGCCCTGGTTCAAGCAGGAATGGTAATCCGGCTTGGTACACAGGGTGTTGGTGACATCGGTGAGCAAGGTCGGGAAATCGACTATCTGGGTCTGAATAGTAATACCCAGCACGGTCTGGATCTGCTGGCGGATCTCAGTGATCTCGTTCTGCAAGGTGGCAGCGTTGCTCTCGAAGGTGATCTTGATCGGTGGGATCTGCGAGACGCTAGTCCAGCCCTCTTGCTGCATGCCCTGCTGGAGCAACTGCTTGGCCAGGGTGGTATTACCAGAGGTGGGTGCTCCTTGAGGACACTTGAGATTGGCGTCGTAGCCGGGCATGCCCTGCGGTACGATATGACAGGTGGCAGGGCGTGTGCCATGGTAAAGGGCCTGCATGATCACATCTTTGTTAATCGCCAGCTCGAATGCCTGGCGGATATCGATGTTATCAAACGGCTTGTACAGGTAGTTCATGGCAAAGTAGTCAATCGTCAACTCAGGCTGCTGGCCATATTCCTTGGTCTTGGTCTTGGCTACTTCAATATCCTCGGGTGGGACGGAAGTGATATCGACCTGGTTGGCCTGGTAGGCGGCATAAGCGCTCTCAACGGTCTTGTAGAAGTCGAAATCGACCTCCTGCAATTGCGGCTTGGCATCATAATAGTTCGTATTGGGAACAAAGACGATGCCAGTGGTGTGGCTGTAGCTCTTCACTTTGAATGGGCCGGCACCACCCTGGCCGCCGTTATCACTCAGATGGTCGGTCCACTTGAGACCCCACTGATCGATGACGCTCTTTTCGACCACGTCGGCAGTAGGATACGAAAGCGCTTCCAGGAAGTAACCCGTCTCCTTATTCACCTTGATGACGACGGTACTGGGATCGGGAGCCAGCAAGCTATCGCCGATCAAGGTCGAAATCTTGCCGTTGACGCGCTTGTCCGAATCTTTGATCAGACCGAGGTAGGTCAAAGAAACGCCGTTGAGCGAGGAAATCTGGGGCGACAACGCGCGGTCAATGCTATAGACCACATCCTGCGATGTGAGCGCTGAGCCATCACTGAAATGGAGGTTGGGCTTCAGTTTGAAAGTCCAGGTCAGGCCGTCGGATGAAACCGTGGGCAGGGCCGCGGCCAGCTGTGGCACCACCTGTAAGTTATCGTTCAACGAGACCAGGCCCGTGAAGACCATGTCAATCGCCTCAATAGAGGGCTCGTCGGTGGCCTGGGCGGGGTCAAAGGTGGCGATATCAGCGGCGCCAATTGCGTCGCCATAGCGATAAATCTGCTCCGACGCCGGGGCCTTGGCCGGCTTGCTAGAGCCAGTATTGCCAGGGGTAGTTGAGCTACCGCAGCTCGCGAGCAGCATTGCTACGAGGCAAAGTAGGGTTGGCAGAAACCCGATGGTGAATTTCTTGCCAGATCTCATGTCAAAACTCTCCTTATTTAATGAGAAACAGTAAATAAACCACTATATACAGGGTAATGATACCCCCTGTACTGGAATTACCTTTTGCGCTTCGTTTGCGATAAACCCTCCTTTCGCTTCAGGAATTGAACGCTATCTTCCTGGCATCTCTCGTCAACTTCTATGCAGCGGTTCGTGTGTATGCAGAGCGGAAAGACTAACGCGTCGAAAGGCAACACCATAGAAAGGCCGCTGGCGAATGAATCCGCTGCAAACGGTGGCATATAATACTACGACTGCTAGTAGTTAAATCTCTCAAAAAGATCAGCACAGGGGGAAAAAAAGTATTTACGGGTCAGTGTTGCAAGATGTAGATAGTGGCCCAGTCATCGGGGGGAATCTGTCCCATCTCATTTTCGACCATTCCAACGACATAAGGCTTGAGTAAAAAGACCTCAGTTACCTGGCTCATAGGCATCCAGGCCACATCGTTGACCAGCTGCTGCTCCGCTTTCTGATAGGCTTGAAAGCGCGCACCCGGCGATGACATGCTATCCGCGCTTTCCAATTGCTGTTGTGTCAATTGTTGCAGGGCCGCGTCGTTGCTGGTATTCTGTCCATAGTTCATATTATTGTTCGGTACGCCGCTATCAAATTGTCGTGTCAACCAATCCTGTGGGTCGGGATATTCGCCAACCCAGGCCAGGCCCCAGAACTGCAATCCTTGCGCATTACCGGTCGCGGCGGTCACTTCGTCGAGGAGGGTATTGTAGTCCACCGGGTCAGGCGTCACCGTAACCCCCAGCACCTTCTGCCACATTCCGATCAGAGCCGTCACTTCCTGCCCAAAACTGCTGACATCGCTGGCATAGGTCAATTTAATTGGCGGCATTTGTGAAACGCTCTTCCACCCCTCCTCTTGCAAGCCTTTCTGTAATAGCGCCTGAGCTTTTTGCGCATCCCCTGTAAGACTTTGCGTCCCGTCCGGGCCTGTCAATTGTGGATTATAGCCGGGCATACCCTGGGGTACGATATGGTTGGTTGGTATCACGGTCCCTTTCCACACATTACTCGCGAGGGCCGTTTTATCGACCGCGAGCGCGAATGCCTGGCGAATCTGTATGTTATCGAACGGCTTGACCAGGTAGTTCATCGTGTAATAGTTGATCCATAACTGCGGTACCTGGTGGAAATCCGGGCGCTTTTTATCGCTGGTAAAGGTAGCAACAGGAATGCCCGTCATATCGACTCGTCCTGTCTGGTAGTTATTATAAGCTGCTACCGCCTGTGGATAAAATGGGAAAATGACCTTGTGCAGTTGTGGTTGGGGGCCATAATAGTTCGTATTGGGCGCAAAATCAATTTCCTTACCGGGGGTGTATTGAGTAACCTTAAATGGGCCGGCGCCCCCACCCTCGTTCAGGTGAGCGGTGAAGTTCTCCCCGTACGCATCGATCAATTTCTTTTCAACAACATAAGAACACGGGTGGGTGAGCATCGCCAGAAAATAGGGAGCCTTCTTTTTGGTGATGATCACCACGGTATTATCGTCAGGAGCAAGCAGGCTATCATTGATGAGGGTGGTGATCGTGCCTCCCAACAGCTTATCGGAATCTTTGATCAGGGAGAGGTAGATAGGAGCAACGGTCGACTTTGTGGCCGGTTGCAAGGCACGGTCAATGCTATAGATCACGTCGTGCGAGGTGAGCGGGGTGCCGTCGCTGAACTTCAAGTGCTGCTTCAGGTGAAATGTCCATGTCAGGCCATCGTCGCTTATCTTCCACGATTCTGCAAGCTGCGGGACTACCTGCAATTTATCGTTCAGTTGCACGAGGCCTGTGAAGACCATCTGGATAGCGCTGATAGAAGATGCGTCATATGCCAGCGCCGGGTCGAATGTTTGAATATCGGAAATTCCTTCCAGGGGAGAAATATATACTTGCTGGCTGGGCGGCGCCTTCACCGGTTTAACCGGCTGGCTATTCCCGCCGAAGGGATTGCAAGCTGAAAGCAGTATGGCCATGAAGCAAAGCAATACGATACTACATTTCTTCCCTGGATACATTTCAGCAACTCCTCAACGGTGATTTTTCATAGCCCGCATCAGGGAGACCCTTATTGCGTGAACGGACCCATACTCTTATAAATTCTTGACCAGGTCATTATGTTTCGCGAAAGCAATAGCTCGCAGTGCTACATGCAAAAATCCCTCGATGTTGGTATCGCTGAGGGAAGCCGGCCAGCCCATATGTTCTTCGCAGGCCGCCTGCACGATTTGCAGCGTGTGTCCCTGGTCGACGGATGGGTCGGTATTCGCGCTTGCCAGAGCCATAGATGCGAATAACGAACGCACATCATGACCAAGCTGAATGTACCGGCGAGCGGTCGCATAAGCGCCATTGAGGTCTTGCGCATCCAATTGTTCGCGCAGCGTATCCAGTAATGCGGGAGCAATCAGCCCCCCCGCCAGAATAGCGCTGCGCGTGCCGGCCTGTGCGGGAGGTTGAGGCTGTTGCTGTTCTCCAATCTCTTTATGTAGTGCATTGATATAGCAGGCAGAGGTAAACAATAGCGGCAGTGCCTCCACATCCTGTATCTCTGTGAAAGCAATCCGTACGGCGGAGGCGAAGAGTAGCCCATGGGCCGCCTGTATAAATGCCTCACGATCCCCATCGCCAACTCGCGTCAACAGGTCAGTAGCGGCCAGCGCAATCACCGAGGCGATACCGCGCGACGAAGCGCCCTTCTGAATCAAAGCATCGAATACGCCTGAGCAGATTTGCGGTGCATCGACATCGCTCAGGACGAGCTTGCGTAGGGGAAGCGCGTTCTCATTCTTCGGCGCGGCCAGGCGCGTGCGATAACTATCGAGGCTATGATGTTCATCAGAAAGAAACGCGCGTACCGTATTGACCCAGGCCGGTTCTTCTGCCGTGATTGGCAAGTGCGGCGCGAGCCAGTGTACAATGTTCGGGACACGGTCCCCCCACTCGACCGCATCCAGCAACTGCGTCCCTCGTACCGCGAACATCAGTGGATGTCCGGCATTGTGAAAGGTAGTAGAGATACCATCATATGAACGAATCTGTATAGTCCGGTAATCGGCCCCCGTGGAATAAAGACCCAGCAGTAAACGCTCGACCAGTAAGGGATCATTGCCATAAATAGCCTTGTGCATTTCCGAATTGACCGTTTGCCCCTCGGATAGTTCACCGGGAACGAGCGGGTCAGGGTAATTGGGATGAGCGAATTTTTCCCGCCCGGCGCGCAATTGCGGAATAGCAGCTACAGTAGATTGAATCAAGAGCGGGAAAGCCCTTTTCTGCGTTTGTCGCCATTCCTCTCCCAGCGTATACTGCAGGGCGATCAACCAGCGGCACATCATACTGGCTGCCGCCAGCATAATGGTAGGATGACCATCGCTATCCCCATGGGCTACGATCATGCCTATGCGTCCTATTAACTCGCCCGGGTCGGCGCCTTGCTCTACAAGCCTGCTGGCGGTATCGATAATATAATTGGTATCTCCAGCCGCCAGCGCATCTACTAAAGCAGAAATATCAGTATTTAGTCCAATTGATGGCATAACTTTTCCAACCCTCCAGGTGGGCATAAACAGGTATGCCCTTAAATTTGTAGAATTCTGGTGCGCTCTAACTCGTAATATATCGTGATGTCGCTATGTCTGCTGCAATTCACGAATAGCGCGTTCGATGCGCGGAATTTCCGCGTATTCCTCATCGAGCAGTTTATATCCTCGCTCCAGGTACAGTTCCGCCAGCCGGGCCCCTTTCTCGCTGGGATCAATCGCTGCCGTTATTAATTCGCTGCTGCGATATTTTTCAGGCAAGGGCGAGGTAATCCGCTGCATGCGCTGCTTCGTATCCTGTAGCAATTGGGTATCATGTCCCTCAAGCGCGTATCGTGCAACACCTATCAATTTACCCAACTCTGCCAGGCGCTGCCGCTCGGTCATCGTTTGGATCAGCAATTCTTCGGCGTCCAGATCGTCCAGCGCCTCTTCGTCCTCGGCTGATTCAAGCGAGGGAGTGGTAGCAAAAGCCGAAGCATAGGTCACATAGTATTGTCCATATTCCTGGCATGCCTGCGCTACCAGCTGCATGCGCAGCGTTTCATCACGCGGATTGACGGTGCCGATTTCGCACAGATCATCGTCACGTCGTTCCGCCAGCATCTGCAAATGTTCCAGATCACTTCCCTCCTCCAGCATAGGCGGGATGGGCATCACAGGAACATTCGTTGCATCCTGTAGTTCCTCTTGCGATAATTGAGAAGCTAAAAAAGATGGGAGGTATTTTGCAAGAGAGAGCGGTATCGGTGGAACAACACAATATGTGGAGAGGATCGTGCGCGAATTATTACTGCCGCGTGCCACAAAAATGGCGTGTCCCTTTGGCGCCTGGGGATCACCACGCAAGAAACGCATACTCATATCCATTTCCTTCCTGCCATATCATAAGGCGGTTCTCCTGATCGTCCGCCGTCAAAATCAGCAACCTATCTTTGCTCTTTAATAATATCCCGTTTCGTCGCATATGTACATAGTAGCCCATGCATGTTTAGCATGCCTCATAATCCTCTTCGCACCTGCCTGATTCGTTTGATCAAGTCTTTGTTCGCGCGTATCTCCTCGTCGGTCATATCTTCCCCGCTGGTAGGGAGCGAATCCTCGTAGGCTTTCAACTGCTGCTCGATTGCGGGCATCCCTGCTATACGCGCAAACGACGTGAGAATCGCGCGTCCTTGCTCATCCTCCTGCTGGCGTACCGCTGTGATGATGGCCTGCGCATACAATTCGGCGTACTGGCGCAGGAACATACTCCATTGCTGAGGCGTACTCAATGTCCTGACCACCTGCTCTACCAGCGCAATGGCCTGCTTGAATTCGTTCAGGGCCGCGTCCAGGTCTCCGCGCACCAGGAAAACGCCTCCACGTTCGTAGCGCGCATCGGATTCACCCAGCAGCTGCTGTTGCTCCTGGTACAGCGCCAGCGCCTGGTTATAGCAATTGAGCGCCTCATCCACTTCATCGTTTCCGGCTCGCGCCATTCCGATGGCCAGCAGGGCATCGGCCTGCCCCAACTCATCATCGGCCTGCTTGAAGCGCAGGATTGCCCCCTCGCAATGCTCAATCGCCTCATCCCATTGTTCCCTTCCTACCAGCGTTTGCCCCACACCGAGCATCGCGGCAGCATCGCCATCAGTACTCTCGATCAACTGAAACTGCCGCCCCGCTTCCAGAAACGTTGCCGAAGCCGCTTCGAGGTTGCTCTGCGAAAGATAGGCGCGAGCCATACCCAGCAGGGCTTCCGCCGCATAATACGGTTCCTGTATGCCTTCTGCCTGGTTATGAGCATCGCTAAAGCGCTTTTCAGCCTGCGCGAAGTCCCCCTCCGTCAATAATAATTGACCTTCCACCACTAGCATCAAGGGTACCAGGTGAGTAGCCAGCTCATTCCCTGTGACTATTCGCCGCGCGATTGTCAGGTATGATTCCGCGTCATCCAGCCTGGCAGTAAGCACAGCCAACCGCGCCCTGCGCGCTGCGGCCTCTGCCAGGCCCAGAGCATGACTCGGCTCCTTGCTGCGTTCCAGCGCCGCCTGGGCCTCACTATAATGGCGCTCTGCCTGGGCAACCTTCCCCTGCTTGTAATAAATGTCTCCGAGCCCGAGCAGCGCGCGATACTCGACGCGGTCGTTAGACAACGCGCGCGCCTGGCGATGTGCATCTTCAAAAGTTTGCCTGGCGCGGTTCAGAAAACCCCTCAAGCGCTGAATCTCGCCCAATCCAGCCGTCGCCTCCGGTTGGCCAAGACGATATCCCTCCGTCTTAAACATGCGTAATGCCCGCTCCATCTGCCCATTCGCGTAGGAAAGCTGCCCGCGGCGCGTATTGATCTCACCCAGCAGCCGACTCGCAGCGGCGACTCCCAGACCGGAGCGCATATTCGCGTAGTTCTGTTGCGCCTGCTGCGCGCTGATCAGTGCCTGATTAATGTTATTGCGCAGGAAATAAATCTCCCCCAGCCCCAGGTTACAATCGGCCTCTCCTAATTCATATTCTAATGGCCGTGCCGCGTTATAGGCATCGACAAACGTATCCGTTGCTTTATCCAGTTGCAGCTGATCCAGGTAAACGCGCGCCAGTCCTACCAGCCCATCGACAATGCCATATTTATCGCCCATGTCATCATAGGCCTGCAATACCTGCTGGTAATCGGCAATCGCCCTATCAAAATGCTCTTTCAGCCGCTCGATATCGGCCAGGCTGCGCCGCGCATCGGCTTCGTTAATGCGATCTCCGGCCCTGGCGTAATAAGAGATGGCCTGCGAGTAATGGTCGGCAGCCTGCTCGATTTTCCCCCGCTGGAACTCGATATGGCCCAGCGCCAGCGTGGCATTGCCCTGCCCGACCGCATCCTCCTGCCCCGTGTACAGATTCCAGGCATCCTGATAGGCCTCTTGCGCCCGCTCAAGATGCCCCAGCTGTCGCTCAAGATGCCCCAACGCCAGCGTACTGGCCGCCTGGCTCAAGATGCTGCCGGCTTCACGGTATAGCTTAATTGCTCGCTGGTAACTATTTGCCGCCGCCTCCAACTGATTTTGCTGTCGCTGCACATCTGCCAGCAAGTTACGGCTATCCCCTGCTCTTTTGAAATCATGCAGCAGCCGGAAACGTATCTCCGCATCGGCTAGCGCCTCCGCTGCCGCCTCCAGTTTGCCATCATTGAGAGCTGTAATGCCTGTTTGAAAACGATTCTCGGCCGCCTTTGCCTCTTCTGTTGTCATGACATCTCTTCCTCGTAGGGGGCCTACCCTCCTGGTTATCCGCCCCACCCGTTATAATGAGCCTTACAGAATACTAGTGCGTAAATAATTGTAGTCCGCCAGGAGAAGAAAGTCAAAACACCTGGCGCTCCCCCCCATTCTCCAGAGGCTTGACAGGACTGTTGCGGTAAGATACTCTACACTAGACCGCCTGACATGGTGATATTATCAACCTCCTATCGCCTTACCGGTAACCCGCTCTAGCGCCGGTGATAAAACGGCAGCTCCTGCGGAAATCGGGCAGGACGCATAGGTGTCAGAAAGGCATCTGGAACAGGTGCCACAAATCGTTCTATTCGTTCTATCATATAAGGAGCTATCGCATGTACGAAGACACCTTAGCGAACGTACCTCTCTTCTCAAGCCTGGATAGGAAAGAATTACGTGAACTCGCAAGAAGCGTCCAGGAACGCACCTATAGCCCTGGCTCGGTCATCATCAAACAGGGCGATACAGGCGTCGGGCTCTACATCATCACCAAAGGCACCGTTCATATCACCCAGGTCTCCAATCCCGATAGACCCGAGGAAGACCTCGGTACCGCCGGCACAGGAGAAGTCATCGGTGAAATGGCGCTATTGGATGACCTGCCTCGTTCCGCCACTATCACCGCCGTCGACGAAGTAACAGCCTTACTTCTCCCCGTCTGGGAATTCCGCACTGCCATGCGCAATTCCCCCGATATCGCTATCAAATTGCTCTCAGTGCTCAGTCGCCGTCTGCGCAACGTCGAAAAGCCGGCTCGTTAAGCCGGCGCAATGGGGTAAATAATAGAGCCGATCCACCGGCGGTGGGTGAGCTAAACGCCTCTACGGGAAAGGAACAAGCGCACCGGGAAACAAGCCAGCGCCTCCTGCGCTCCCGTAGGGGCAGGGAAAAACTGCTGCGCTAGGCGGCTGGCCCATTCGGTAGGGAACATTCATCAGGTGACCTGTAGGAGGCCTCAACGCAACAAATTTGGAGCGTGTTTCAATATCTCGCGCCCACCAACGGTGGATCCGCCCCTTGCCAGATGATATTGTCACGCATCCTCGCAAAAATCGCCATCCTCACACATTATCTCCTGCATATATCCCATCGGACTCCTGCTGGTTGGCTTTCTTGCGGTTGAGTAGCGCCTCCAGTTCCTCCAGCATCGTCTCCACATCGTTAAAGGAACGGTAAACGCTGGCGAAGCGAATATAGGCGATCTTGTCCATGTGTCGCAAGCGCTCCATCACCAGTTCACCAATTGCGCTGCTCGGAATCTCCTGCTTTCCCTGGCGATACAACTCCTGCTCGATCTCCTCAACTGAATTCTCGATCTCGCCTATAGGCAGTGGGCGTTTCTCACACGCCTTACTGATACCTACAAATAGCTTCTGCCGGTCAAAAGCCTCTCGTCTTTGATCGCGCTTAATTACCATCAACTGCGACTTCTCGACGCGCTCATAAGTGCTGAAGCGCCCCTTGCACTGCTCGCACTCGCGCCTGCGATGAATCGCATCTCCGACGTCTCGCGAATCCTTGACGCGTGATTCAGTCCCTCCACAATATGGACATTTCATACTGCGCCCCTACCTCTAGCGTACCTGATAATAGCACTATTGTATCACAGCACGCAATGTGGCGGCGCTTCTTTACCGCAAACAGAGCGAGGTATCAAGCAGAAACTCTTTTTGCTTCATTGATATGATCCTCATGATGAGGCGCCGCCATCGTCTCATCATGCCGCGAGGACATCGAAGCATCCGGCAGCGTATTCTTTGCCCTGCTGATAGCATCTGGTGACGTCTTACCAACGTACCCTGATCGCAGACGCGAACCTTCACGCCAATAGGCATACCAGTACGGCCCATGCCCTTTCCCCTCGCGGCAGGTTTTGCACGCAGGCTTGCCGCATTTGCGATACTGCAATTGGTACGTGATGTGCTGATCCTCTGGTAGTTGCCTCATGTACCACTTACCCTTCAACGATTCAAGCTGGCACCCGTTCATCTTGCCGCTCTCGACTCATTTCAGCAATCCGGCTTTTTAATGAGGAGAAGAGCTGCCCCTACAGTTCACCCCGGCAGATGAAAAGGAAACAGTACTCATTCATATACAAACCACTAACAGCATAGCATCATTGAATGAACATTGTATGAATCTTTGTACGCACATAATGAAACATTGTTCATTCTGGTAGCAAGTATACCAGGAAACAAATTACTTTTCAATGACACATCTTTTATCCTTCATTAAATTCTAAGACGCGAGGCGCTGGCGCATCTTTCCCGGCTACCCCCACTATCGAAAGAAGAATGGTATAATAGAGGTATACCTTTCCCCCCATGGCTAGATGTTTCCTGGGGAAAGGGCATCATTATCCCATGCGTTTTGTCTTGTTGTTGGTACGGAAAGAGTCGGCTTCAATCCGGCAAGCAATAGCACCGCAAGCCCTTTTGTGAAGTAGCTATCGCGAGAACTCTAACCTTTCCAGGCGAGACATGGAAAGAATGGCTTCGCCCCACCAGATTGAGCCGGAAGTAGGAGGCAAACCATGCAGATCATTATCAAGGGTAAGCAGATGGAAATCACGCCTCGCTTACGCCAGTATATCGAACGTAAGACAGGGCGGCTCTCCCGTTTTCTTTCTGATGACGCTCGTATAGAGGTCACCGTCACCGAGGAACAAACCCGCAGCGCGCGTGATCGCTACTCGGTTCACCTGGCGTTGTCCAACAGCGCTCATCCGATTCATAGCGAGGTCAGCGCGAACACCGCCATCAAGGCCCTTGATCTGGTATTGGATAAGGTTAGCGCGCAACTGGGACGTCAAAAGGATCGTCAGACCAGCGCAAAGCGCCATCATACCCCGGCCATGAAGATTCTCTCGCTGTCGCGCTCTGGAGCGCTTACGGCTTTGGAAGGTGAGCAGCGCGAAGAAGAGGGAGAATCGGTTCCGGCTATCACGGAAGAATACAACGAGGAAATCTGGTCGCAGATCATGGAGATCCGGCGTATTCCTACCAGGCCTATGAATGATCAACAGGTGATAGCCCAGATGGAGGCCGCTGGTCTCTCATTCTACCCATTTTTTAACCAGGAAACGCAGAGTGTCAATGTGATGTATCGACTTGAAACGGGTGGCTATGGCTTGCTCGTTCCTACCTTAGAGCAAGTGATGGAGTAATATTCGCCGGAATGGAAGTCAGCGATTCTAAGCAGTAATTCGGTAATCGGGCTAAGACCGATCAATCGGCGCGGCCCGCGATGACTCGCCCCTACGGGGTCGCCGTGGCAAGCAATGCGCGAACAGAATATCCCACAGCGACGCCGTAGTGGATGGGCCGATTACCCGGAAAATTTCTTTAATACAGCCCAATTTCAAAACGCCACGGTTCCAGCGGTGGCTCCTCAAATTGGCCTAGCGGATCGGCGACCTGCACAATCAACTTGTGCGCATTTGCGGCAGGGAGCGGGCGAAAACGGGCGCTCCCCTGGTATACTGCCGAATTTGCATCTCCCGCGAGCTCTGGTCGCGCCAATAAAATGCCGCCCCGGTCTCCTGCCCACCGCATTCCTGCATCATCGCGCAGAAAGAAAATCAACCGCGGTACGAAAGCAAATCCTGCCATCAGTGGTGGCCGCATCCAGATATAGTGCAGCTCGAAATGCTCCTCATACCACTGTAACTGGTGCAGCAACAGCGTCATATCCCGCTGCTTCTGCTCTATCTCAAGCGTCATCGTCCGTAATGGCCTCTGGCGAGAGACCGAAGGCGCGTCCAGTGGGAGACTCTGGGGAGCAGCGATCACTACAGGTGGACGCGACGCAAGCTCCAACGCCTTCGCCGAAAAAGGCGCCTGATCCGACATAATTTCATTGCATAATTGCAGACAGGCGTCGCAGATGTAGGCAGCACCCGGGCCGGCTACCATACGCCGGACTTCTGGTGGGCGTTGCCCGCAAAAAGAACAGCGAGCCAGTGACCGATCATGATTCATGTCTACCTTCCTGCTAGATCATTGATTGACCTTTGCGATCTCGTCATGCCCGCTCCACGTTCAGGGAAGCGCAGTGCGTGGCCAGAACCTGCCGGTTTTGCCGAATCGCTTCTAACTATACCGCAACTATGATGAATGCAATGCAGCAACAGCAGCCTGGTATAATCCTAACCGTTCTAACATGGAGGCGTGCGCCTCCCATTCCAGGGTATCATCAAGCGGAGCCAGCGGGTCTGGTACTGGTGAGCGCCCATTGGCCTCAAAAGGCCTGGAACCATTCTGTTTTTCACCCTCCTGCTCGTACCATGCTTCCTCCGCCCCGTCAATCGCACCATATTTACGATACAATGCTAATGAGATCAGGTGATCGGCAAAGTGTGGATTTTTAGGCAACAGCGAACCATGCAGGTAGGTCCCAAACGTGTTCCGGTAAACCGCTCCCTCGGTGTGATCCTCAGCATTATTCCCATAGCCTTTCAGCACTTTCCCCAGAGGTTTAGCCGTTCCGAGGTACGTGCGTCCTCCATGGTTCTCGAAGCCAACCAGCGTCTGACCGTTCCAGCTGATGGCAATATTGCCGATACAGCGTGCCACGTGCGCCCCTTTATGGATCGTCCAGGCGTCAAATACGCCCAGTCCGCGCATATCGGGACCCTCCGCTGGCCGGTAGTAATGCGCCAGTAGTTGATATCCTCCACAAACCGCCAGTACCGGCATATCATCCTCAATTGCCGCCCACAGCCCAATCCCCTTGATCTCATACAAATCTTGCGCCACCGGCGCCTGTTCTTTATCCTGTCCTCCACCGATAAACAACATATCATACTCATCAGGCGCCAGCGCGTCGCCAATGCCCAGGCCCACAACGCGCAGTTCAATATTGCGCAGTTCGCATCTGCGCCGCAGCGTTAAGATATTGCCGCGATCACCATACAAGTTCAATTGATCTGGATACAAATGCCCTAGAGTAAGAGAGTAACGAGGCATGGTCTGCTCGTTCATGGGCCTTTCTCCTCCCAGTAATGAGGTGTCAAACCTCGTCGCTCCAATTGGCGATGGACTTCTAACAAGCCCGTATACGTTGGTACTATAAACAACGTTTCACCAACAGGTGTCCGGCTAATGGCTGCGTCCAGTGCTTTCGCGATTCCGTACTCCCCCGCGCTCGCCCTTCCCTGCTGTGATGTATGGGTGTACCCTTGAGGGCGCCCTCCGATACCTTCCTCGTGTAGTTGCTCGCTCGCCTCAGAAGATGGCTCTTTTTCCGCCGTTGAAATCGCCTGTCTTTTTGTGCTTTTCACCGACCGGCTTCGTCTCAGCTTGCGGCGCTCCTTCGCATCCAGGCTTCTAGTAGCCGCGCGCAAGGGCGCAGGCATCACAATCTTCATGTCGTCCAGTGCTACACCCGCGTATTTTAGCCGTAATGCCAAATCCAGTGCCCGTGTTCCTGCTACTGTCAAAGAACCTGTGTATCCGACCAGCCGCTCAAAATCAACATCCCAGATCCACGAGATATCGCGCCCATCGGCAATATTATCGTTCAGAATGAACAGAACGTGACGCGGTGTACTATCGCTAAACAGCGTGCGCAGCACCTCGTTGAATCCGGTAGGATTTTTTGCCAGCAGGAGTCGTAATGTGCGTCCATCAGCCTGAACGCGCTCGCCACGCCCAAAAACCGGCTTGAATTGTTCAATGCCGGTGGCTATCGGTCCCCATGAGATTTCTAATGCTTGCGCTACCGCGATCGCTGCCAGCGCATTGTAAACATTATACAATCCCGGCAGTGGAATAATGATTTCTCTCTTATGCTCCGGTGTCTCAACCCCAACACGCAGCCGGTCTAACCCCTCGTTCGCTACTTTCACCGCTCGCACAGAAGGTTGGGGTCGTGTATAGCCACATCCAGGGCAGAAATAATGGCCTAAATGACTATAGAAACGCGTGTCATAGCTGTAATCGGTGCCGCAATGCGGGCAAGTGCGCGTATCTATAGTCTGGTGCCTCTCCGCTCCATCTCCAAGATGAAGCTCACCGTCATCGATTCCAAAATACACGACCCTGCCGTCAAAATGGTCGCCTAAAACAGCGATGCTCGGATCATCGGCATTCAATACCACTGTCGTGTTGTCAGGCAGCATGCGTATGGCCTTTTGCCAGCGAGCCGCGACGCTATCGACTTCACCGTAGCGATCCAGCTGGTCGCGAAAAAGGTTATTGAAGGCAACTACGCGGGGGTGTACGGACTCCACAAACTGCGGTACTACAGCTTCGTCAACCTCAAAGACCGAGATGGCCTGTCCCGAACGACGCAGGCTGCCGTTCGGCTGGGCGCGAATCACCAGCGCACCCGCCACGCCGCGCATCAAATTCGAGCCTTCCCGGTTGCGCCACACCCGCAGTCCGGCATCGCTTAAGATTGCCGCGATGAAGCCGCTGGTGGTTGTTTTCCCATTCGTACCTGTAACCAGCACGCTCCCATAGCGCAGTTGTTTCGAAAGATGCCCCACGATATCCGGGTACAGGCGCTGTGCCACTACGCCGGCAATGCTGGTGCCTCCGCCCAGGTGTAAACGGCGGCTCAACGCGCCCGCCGCCCTTCCACCCAGCACAGCCAGTCCCGCACGCAATGAACTGCGCCGTCGCCTGCTATAACGATAGCTTTCAACAGATGTATGATCAACAGAGGACTGTTCTTCCCCTGCGCTGCTTCGCTGCCTTCTGATACGCCCGTCCCTTTTCA
Source organism: Ktedonobacteraceae bacterium (assembly GCA_035294305.1). Lineage (GTDB taxonomy): Bacteria > Chloroflexota > Ktedonobacteria > Ktedonobacterales > Ktedonobacteraceae > DASRBN01. The sequence goes on from DATGLD010000008.1 coordinate 181,554, forward strand.
TAGTGTGCGGCGGCTTCTGTTTCCCCATCCTGTTCCTCCGGTCACATTTTACCGACTTCCGCCGCTGAAAGCCCCGGTGATTGATCCATCGAGATGAAAGCGGCGTTCATTGTTTGGAGCAAGTGTGGGGCGGCTTCCCGTTTGACACCTGCTGTGCTTTGTACTACAATACCGCTATGCGGAAATTGTATCAGTATCGGATCTACCCAACAACGGAACAAGCAACCAGGCCAAATGAGGCATTGGCAGAATGAAAGAACTTTTCATTGTCCCTGCTGCCTCCTTTCAATCGACCGTGATTTGAAAGCTGCCTTGAATACTCGTGCTGTGGGGCTACATAGCACGGGCTTGTCCCTAGAAGCCCACGGCTTTTGCCATGGGGAGTAGTCACATACATCTTACAATTTGCAGCATAGCATGCGAGCGCAAGCTGGTCAAGTAGGGGCGACCCTTGTGCAGGGGGATTGACCAGTCGCGTCAGTTGCGGGTAGCGGGTCGATCCTCTGGGGGCGGCCGGGCCGCTGTGCCTCTAGAACATGCGGAATCACCCTTTTCGTTCGACAAAATTCATCAGGGAGCGTTCTTGTCCGCGTGACTGGTCAATCGCCCAGGCCTTTGTAGGTCGCTTGCTTCTATCGTGACTGTGATATCGTCGGGCTCACCCTTGTGCTATCCCATACCAATCCCCAGGAATAGATGCTGGACAACAGGTGTTATTCTTGCGGAGAACATTTTGTTGAAATAAATGCGTCATGCAGTAATAAGCTTTTTCGCTGTAAAGCTCGCGAAGAGGACGAGCGAAAAATACTATTGCATCGGGATAGCCTGAGGTCATTGGTGCAAACAGCCCCTTGTCAGGATATGTTATCCTATGCAATGAGCATCGTATATGGATGTGTCGGCGGCGTGAATAAACCAGCGGCGGTTTGTTTCGCCCACTCATTAGATCAGGGTTAGGGAATGGCAAAGAAGAAACTTGTAATCGTAGAATCTCCGGCGAAAGCCAAAACTATTGAAAAATTTCTGGGGCGCGACTTCGAAGTACGCGCCTCGATGGGCCATATTATAGATTTGCCCAAAAAAGGTCTTGGGGTAAATACACGCAAAGACTTTACACCACAATATGAAATCATTGAGAAAAAAGATAAGCTGATTAATGAATTGAAGGCTGCTTCCAAACGCGCCGATGAAGTCTACCTCGCACCTGACCCCGACCGCGAAGGCGAATTCATCGCGTGGTCGCTGAAACACACACTCGATCTCAAAAATCCACGACGTGCCGTCTTCAATGAAATCACAAAAGGGGCCGTCCAGGAAGCCATACGCAAGCCGCGTGATATCGACGAAGACCTCTTCAACGCCCAGCAGGCTCGCCGTGTCTTAGATCGTCTTGTTGGCTACAAAATCAGTCCGTTGCTCTGGCGGCGCATTCAATCAGGCACAAGTGCCGGGCGCGTGCAGTCTGTGGCCCTGCGGCTCATTTGCGACCGCGAGGCCGAAATCCGGGCTTTTGTCCCGGAAGAATATTGGAGCATCACTGCATTGCTGAGCAAGCAAGGGAAGCTAGAACGCTTCGAAGCCAACCTGATCGCGCGCGTCAAAGATATTGCTGCCCTCAGCAGCGAAGAAAGCGGTTCAGAAAGCGAAGAACCGGTCAATCCCTCGCTCAATGGCGCCGATGGTATGAATGGCGCGCAAAGAGTGCGCGCCGAAAAAGGCCGCATCAAGATTGCCTCAAAAGAAGAGGCCGATACCATCCTGGCCGATTTAAAGGGCGCGGCATATACTGTTTTGAAGGTTGAGGAGAAGGAACAGCGTCGCCAGCCATATCCACCCTATACCACCAGCACCTTGCAGCAGGATGCCTCGGCCCGCCTCTACTTCAAACCGAAGAAGACGATGAGCCTGGCGCAGCAACTCTATGAAGGCATCGAACTGGGAGAACGCGGTCATCAAGGCCTCATCACCTACATGCGTACTGATTCGACCCGCATTTCTGAAGAGGCGCAGGCCAGGGTGAAGGCGTATATCGGGCAAGAATTTGGCCAGCCATATGTGGGCCAAGGCCGCACCGGAAAGGCCAAAGCGACCACCCAGGATGCCCACGAAGCCATTCGACCAACCGATGTCACGCTGACCCCGCAGATCGTCAGGCCCCATCTCTCGCCTGACCAGTTCAAACTCTACAACCTGATCTGGCGGCGTTTCGTGGCCAGTTTCATGACGCCTGCCGTCTTTGATACGGTGCGGGTGGACATTGTAGCGGCGCAGTATGTCTTTCGTGCCACCGGCTCTCACCTGAAGTTTCCAGGCTTCCTGGCTGTATGGCAGCGTGAAGAAGACGAAAAATTGCTACCCGCGCTCAAGGCTGATGAAGTGCTTGACCTGCATGGGCTGAAGCCAGAGCAGCATTTCACGCAGCCGCCTCCACGCTATACGGAAGCAAGTTTGATCAAGGAGCTTGAGGAGCAGGGCATTGGGCGTCCCAGCACCTACGTGCCAATTATTAGCACCATTCAGGATCGTGGCTATGTCGACCAGGATCAGCGCCGCTTCGTGCCTACCTGGTTAGGTGAGACGGTCAACGAGGTCATGAATAAGCACTTCCCGGACATTGTCGATACTGGCTTCACCGCCGAGATGGAGCGCAAACTGGATGAGGTTGAAGAGGGTCGCATATCCTGGACAGAATTTTTGCACAGCTTTTATGGCGATTTCAAGGTCTTGATGGAAAAAGCCGAGGCCGAGATGAACCGCGTGCAGAAGCCGGTCGAAGAGATAGATGAACCATGCCCGGAATGCGGGCGCAATCTTGTGATTCGTACTGGGCGCTTCGGGCGTTTCATCTCCTGTTCAGGCTTCCCGGAGTGCCGTTATAGCCGCTCCTTCGTGAATAAAACCGGCGCATTGTGTCCCGTTTGTGGCGGCGACCTGGTAGAGCGCAAGACAAAACAGAAGAAACGTGTCTTCTTCGGATGTAACAATTACCCGACCTGCAATTTTGCCATCTGGGAGCGCCCCGTACCCGATCTCTGCCCCAATTGTGGCGGATTGATGGTCATCCCGCGTGCCGGGCAGGACCCGGTCTGTTATGCGGAAGTTGTTGCCGTCCAGAAATCTGCCGAGGAGAAACCCCGGCAGGACGGGGCAACCTCGCGCCGCACAACACGCAAGAATGCCGAGTCTGAAACGGCGGCAAGCGGGTCTGTGCCTGCTATTTCCCGCCGTTCTACCTCCAGAACCAGAAAGACTACCGCCGAAACATCCAGTAACGACAAGCTTCCCAGAAGCACAACCCGCAAAGCCAGAATGTCGACTTCAACAACGAGCAGAACCAGGAAAACAACGCCGCGATCTTCTACCGCAAAGAAGAAAGCGACAGCCAGGTCAACTGGCAGGAAAACTCCCTCCTGAAGAGCGTGGAGCTAGCTCAGGATACTGTTCCGGTTAAAAACGGATGGAGGACCCGGTCGCATGTCTTTTGGGATAAGCTGCATTTCGTGTGCTATAATCAGGTAGAAGTTAAATATTTTCTCGCTACCGCTACCCAGACACTTCCTTGCATTCGAAAGTCGCGAAAAGGCGTTTCTGAACGGGAATGGGACACAGCGTTCTACTTTAAATGGAGGATATTCATGCCGCATGCAGTAACGCTCATACCAGGCGATGGCACAGGACCGGAAATCACCGAAGCCACGCGCCGGGTACTTGAGGCTACCGGCGTCCAGTTCACCTGGGATCTGCAGCGTGCCGGGTTAGAAATGTTGGAGAAGCATGGTACCGTCTTACCAGATCAGGTCATCGAATCGATTAAACGCACGAAGGTTGCTTTAAAGGGCCCTATTACCACTCCGGTCGGCAAGGGCTCCCGCAGCGCAAATATGGCCCTGCGCAAAAAACTCGATCTCTATGCTAATCTTCGCCCCGCCAAAACCTACCAGGGCCTGCGTTCGCGCTATGAAAATATCGATATGATTATTGTTCGTGAGAATACCGAAGACCTTTATGCCGGTGTTGAATTTCAGAGAGGCACTCCTGAACAGCAGGAGATTCTTGAGACGATCGCTCGCACGACAGGAACCCATCTTGACAATGAGTCTGCCATCAGCATCAAATTTATTTCTGTGATGGCGACGCGTCGTATCGTCAAGTTCGCTTTTGAGTATGCGCGCGCGAATGGTCGTCGCAAAGTGACCGCCGTACATAAGGCCAATATCATGAAATTCTCCGATGGCCTCTTTCTCGCTACCGCTCAGGAGGTGGCTAAGGAATATCATGATATCCAGTTCGAGGATCGCATCGTCGATAATATGTGTATGCAGCTGGTGCAGAAGCCGGAGCAATACGATGTGCTGGTGCTGCCCAACCTCTACGGCGATATTATTTCCGATCTTTCGGCCGGTCTTATTGGTGGTCTGGGTGTCGCGCCGGGCGCGAACATTGGCAGCCAGTACGCGGTATTCGAGCCGGTGCACGGCAGCGCCCCCAAGTATGCGGGCCAGAACAAGGTCAATCCTATGGCGATGATGTTCTCCGGCGTGCTCATGCTCCGCCACCTTTGTGAGAAGGATGCCGCCAATCGCCTGGAGAGGGCCATCGCCCAGGTCATCGCCGAGGGTAAGAACGTTACCTACGACCTCAAGCCGCGCCCTGATGATCCAACGGCTGTCGGGACCTCGCAGGTAGCGGACGCGGTCATCGAAAAATTGCAGAGACAGTAATGATCCACCGGTGTGCTGCAAGAAAGGACAGCTATCTATGGAACCAATCTCGGTCAACGATATGGTCGCCGATGCGCGTACGCGCATAAAGGGCCTCTCGAAGGAGGAAATGGAGCGCGAACTTGAGGCGGGCGAAGCAGTCATTATCGACATCCGCGATCCCCGCGAGCGCTGGCGCGAGGGTACAATTCCAGGGGCGAAACACGTCCCGCGCGGCATGCTCGAATTCTGGGCCGATCCTCAATCAGAATATCACAAGCGTTTTATGGACCCCGAGAAGCGCACGATTCTCTACTGTGCCGGCGGTTTGCGTTCATCATTGGCGGCAGACGTTTTGCAGAAGATGGGCTACAAAGACGTAGCTCACCTGGAGATGGGCTTTGATAGATGGAAAGTAGGGGGTGGTGCGTGGGAAGAGGTTCCGATTCCTGATAATCTGCGCTGAGAAACCAGGGCGACCGCGCGGTTACCCTGGCTCTCTACTGTCTATTTACTCGATGCGCATCTTTCCTAGAGAACCCGCCGTCGTGCGCCACTTATGACGTGCCTGGATATAGCGCACCGTGCCGGAGCGGGAGCGCATCATCACTGACGATGTGCGAGCACCCCAACCATAATATTCAACGCCCGCCACCAGTTCCCCGCTCGTTATGCCGGTAGCCGCGAACGAGACATCGTTGCCTTTCACAAGATCATCCGTATCTAGAACCTGGTCAGGATCAATACCGTCCGCTCTCAAGCGGTCTCGCTCCCGGCTCAGCTCTCGCTCCAGATCGGCAGGATTCAAGTTTCCGCGATCCTTTTCCGTCAAGGGCCAGATTTTACATTGAATCTCCCCACCGACGCATTTAATAGCGGCTGCCGCCAGCACCGCCTCGGGGGCACCTCCGATGCCCATCAGTACATCAACGCCAGTATAATCTTCCATAGCAGCTTGAATCGCTGCCGACACGTCCCCATCGCTGATCAGCCGGATGCGTGCCCCCGCCTCTCGAATCTGGCGAATGATGTCCTTGTGGCGTGGGCGATCAAGAATTACGACCGTCACATCATCGATACGAGCAGAACGCACCTTGGCGATACGCTGCAGATTCGTCGCCACCGGCGCATTAATGTCGATCACTCCTCTGGCTATCGGGCCAACGGCGATCTTTTCCATATAGTAGACGCCTGGAGGAGCCGAATACATACTGCCCCGTTCCGCCGTAGCTACAACAGCCAGCGCTCCAGGAAGCCCCAACGCGAGCAGCCGTGTGCCATCAACCGGATCAACAGCCACATCTACGTCCGGTGGTAAGCCATTGCCGACCTGCTCGCCTACGTAAAGCATAGGAGCCTCATCCTTTTCACCCTCGCCAATCACCACGATGCCATTCATATCAACCCCATCGAGCGCTTTACGCATGGCATCTACAGCCGCCTGGTCAACTTTCTCTTTATCCCCTTTGCCCATCCACCGCCCGGCACTCAAGGCGGCGGCCTCGGTGACGCGCACCAATTCCATCGCGAGATTGCGCTCCCTGGTACCCGACTCCTCAAAACGTGTTTCCGTCATAAATACGCTGTCCTCCTTTGACTTTCGTATATACTGCTCGGGATAGTCGCTCGTTTTTGTGCTAGAAGCCTCTAAATTGTTATTTGCCGGCGTCGTACACGACAATGCTCGGCCAACATGATAGCGCGTAGCTTGTCCACTGCCTCTTCAAGGTGGCCTTGCCTATTTAAGATGATATAATCGTAGCGATCCTTTTCTGCAAGCTCTAGCTGGGCATCTGCTAGTCTTCTCTGGCGCTCCTCTGACGTCTCCGTCTTGCGCTCATCCAGCCTTTGCGCAAGCTCCTCCACCGATTCAGGAGCAAGGAAGATGAAAATTGCATCCGGCACCTTCCGTCGCACCGTTGCGGCGCCTTGCACGTCGATTTTCAGCAGCACATCCTTGCCTGCTTGTAGATGATCCCGAATGGGCTTTCTTGGCTGCCCGTACCAGTTCCCATGCACTTTCGCGTATTCCAGCAGTTCATTATTTGCTACCATACGATTGAATGTCTCTTGATCGACAAAATGGTACGGATTGCCATCACTCTCACCCAGGCGAGGATGACGTGTCGTGACGGAAGAAACGACATGAAAATCCATTCCCTGTTCTTTAAGTGTTTTGATAATCGTGTCTTTTCCGGTACCGGAAGGGGCTGAAAGCACAAAGAGCAATCCCTGGTAGTTCGGGGGCTGTGAAGCTCCCTGCTGGGGCACCAATCGCTCCACGTTCAATTGCATGCAACTTTCCTTCTCTAATGGGGATACGCTACAAACTACTAGGGCGAATTACCAGTCGAGTGAACAACAACGCCCCTGTAGGGACAGCGCCTCGCGCCTGTCCCGCACCCCCGAGGCGGACAGGCGCGAGGCGCTGTCCCTACAGGACGTCCACCAGCTGGCCTCAACTGGCTCGGCTGGTAAATCCGCCTGACGAACTACAACACCGGTATACGAATGGCCTACTCTTTGCTATACTATCCTTTGAGCCGGGCAGGAAATACGTAGGAGCGTATGATACCTGCATACTACGATGGGTGCAGTAACAAAAGAGAAAAAATTCCCAACAAACCTTGAAGAACTGCTCCTATCAATATTGTACAACACGCACCCGCAACTTGTGTAGGCAGGGTTTAATAGAAAGTCAGGAACTATTCTATGTATGTCGATGCCATAACTCTTGCCGCAGTCGTCGATGAATGGCAGCAACTGCTTTTAGGGGCACGCATAGATACGATTATCCAGCCAACGGAATATTCTATTGCTGTGCAATGCTATGTACCGGCACACCAGGGACAGGCAGGTCAGAATCACTGGCTCTATCTATCGGCTCACCCGCAGATGGCTCGCGCGCACCTTACCACCCGCAAACCCGCAAAAATTTCTAATGAACCTCCGGCCTTTGTCATGCTGCTGCGCAAATATCTGGAGGGCAGCCGCATTGAATTTATTTCCCAACCGCGCTGGGAGCGTGTACTGGAAATTACCACTGGCTATCGCGGCACTGATAGCGAAGCGCCCACGCGCCTCCGCCTCGTCATCGAAATCATGGGCCGTACCAGCAACATCATTCTTTGTGATGAGCAAGGAACGATTCTCGGCAGTCTCAAACATGTAGGCCCCGCCATCAATCGCTATCGTGTCATTGCCGCCAACGTGCAGTATGTTCCACCCCCACCACAGACGCGCACGTTCGCCGGTCAGGTGCTGCCTCGCCTCGATCCCGCCGCGGTCACTGCCGCCCAACTGGCAATACTCGCGACAGATATAGAGACAGAGCCTGCTGCCTTTCCCCCTCAAGCAACGCCCGCGAAAAAGGGCCGTTCACGCCCGCAGGAGCAACAAAAGCTCTGGCAGCTGCTTACCAGAAACCTGCTCGGCTTCAGCCCTCTCCTCGCGCGTGAAACTGTCTATCGCACTACTGGAGACCTGGAATCTTCGCTCGATGTATCAGAAAACACATGGGAAGAGTTAGCCAGAAACACACGCGAGCTGGCCTCGCTCTATGATACCCATGGCTGGGAACCGCAACTCGTGGAGCACGCGGATAACGAGGCAGACTCCGCAGCGTCGACATTTCCTATAGCCTTCGCTCCTTATGCGCTGCAGCAGTATGCCAGTATGCCAGGAGCGCGCATACGTACTTCGTCTTCCATCAACATTCTCATTGATGAATATTACGCGGGCGCTGAATGGCGCGACGCCATGGAGGGCGTGCGCTCCCCAATACGAAAAGTTCTACAAACGCAGCGCGAGCGTGTTATGCGCAAGGCCCAGCTGCTACGAGAGGAACTGGCCGCGGCAGAGGAGGCGAATAGCTATCGCTTGCAAGGCGAACTGCTGCTGGCCTACCAGCATGAAATAACGCAGGGACAAACAAGCGTTACCGTGCGAAACTATTTTGATGATCAGGCCGCCGAGGTAACCATTCCGCTTGATCCTCGTTTTGATGCTGTGGGCAACGCTAATCGCCTGTTCAACAAATATCATAAACTGCGCCGGGGGCTTGCCCTTGTTCCAGGCCAGATTGAGCAGAATGCCACGGAACTGGCAACCATTGAGCAGCTTCTGACCGACCTGGCGCTGGCAGAGATGCCCGCCGAAGTCGTGCTTGTTAAAGCCGAGGTGCAGGCGTCCGGCTATATGCGCGGCGCGAAAATGGGGAAACCTGCTGCTGGTTCTCGCGGCAAACAGGCGGCGAAAGGAAAACCTGGTAAACAGGAGAAAGGAAACCCCGTTCCACCAGGAGGTGGCGTACCCTTACACGTGCAGAGTCGCGATGGATTTACGATCTTGATCGGCAAAAACAGTCGCCAGAACGAGGAAGTGACCTTCCGCCAGGCCTCGGCAAATGATATCTGGTTGCATGCTCGCGGCGTCCCCGGTTCGCATGTAGTTATCAAAGCCGCCGGGCGCGAGGTTCCTCGCAGCACTATAGAGCAGGCGGCAAGCCTCGCTGCCTGGTACAGCCAGGCGCGTGGCAGTACCAGTGTGGCCGTGGATTATACCTTGCAGCGCCATGTCCGCCACATGAAAGGCGGTGGCCCAGGAATGGTCATTTACGAGCGTGAGAGAACCCTCTATGCCGAACCCTCATCGTTCTCGCGATGACGCGATGCCCATTTCCTCGCGATACTTTGTCACCGTGCGGCGAGCCACCGCTATCCCCCGTGCAGTGAGCAGGCGCGCCAGTTCATCATCGCTCAGGCGGCGTTTCGGCTCCTCCGAGGCGATTAACTCGCGCAGCACATCTTTCACCCCCAGTGAGCTGTCGAAAAAATCTGCGACTGGTACCAGGCGACCGTTTGGCAGCAGCGCATATTTATTCGCCGTCGCCCGGCTGACTGTCCCTTCATCCAGGTTCAGGCGCGAGGCCACTTCCGCGCGCGTGAGTGGTCGTAGATAGCGCACACCTTTCTCGAGAAACTCGCGTTGATAATCGACAATCAGTTCCGCTATCCGCTTTAGTGTACGCCAGCGACGGTGCATGCAATCGATGAAAAACCTGGCTCGATCCCCATGCTGGCGCAGGTATTGGCGCACTTCATCGCTTTCCGCGCTGCTGTTCAAGTATAACGGCTGCGTGCCGTAACCCGTACTGATCTGAAAGCCGTAGCGTTTCTCCTCGATCAATTCTATCTCGAAGCCCGCAGTGCCTTTGCGAATAATGATATCGGGGCGAATATATGAAGCAAATGCAGGGACAGCGCCTCGTGCCTGTCCGGGGAGAGCAGCATCAAATGCGTGGGCCGGAAATGGATGAAGCGAGCTGCGAATGTACAATGTCGCTTGCCTGACCTCGTCTTCCCTCACTTTCAACGCCCGGGCAACCTCGCTGAACTGGTTGCGTCCCAGCCGGTCTAAATAACCCTCAATCAACACCCGTGCCAGTGGATGTGGCTCTTCTTGCTCGCTGATAGCCTCTAGCTGGATAAGCAGGCATTCACGCAGGTTTCGTGCCCCGATTCCGACCGGCTCCAGTGCTTGCAACTGGCGAAGCACATATTCGACGCGCTCTACGGCAATCTCTAACAACCCGGCAATCTCTTCCACGCTCACTTCCAGGTAGCCTCGCTCATTCAAATTGCCCACCAGTTGCTCGGCAATCTCGATATCATCCGGCGTAATGACCGCCTCCAATTGTTGCAGTAGCACTTCCGCCAGCGTCTGGCTCACCGGAATGCGTGCCATGGGATCAAATTCGTCCTCATCATCACTCTCAGGCGTCGCATAATCGGAAATATCGTAGGGGTGGTACTCGCCCCATTGCTGTTCGGCCTGCATTTCATCGCCGGGCAGCGTCTCTTGCGGCGAAAAAGACGGTTCTGTAGGCTGCGCGTAATGGCCGCAAGATGCGCAGGCAGGCCCTTGTATGAATGCCCCGCAAAAAAGACACACCCGGTGTTCGATCACCTCAAGCGCCGGGTTCTCCATCTGTTCCTGCGCCACCGCCCGCTCTATTTCCTCCGCCGGCAGGTGCAGCATTGTGCTTGAAGTGATCAGCCGGGGGCTCACTCGCTGCACATGGTCTGGTTTTTGTGTCGGTTCCAGTCGCATATAAGTCTCTCCCCTTTCCTGTCTTTCCATCCAACTAAATCCACCCGCGGCTAAGCAGGGCATTGTACGCCGCCTCCTGTTCTGCTGTCTGTTTATTGCGACCATGCCCTCTGCCGGCCACCAGGGGGCCCAGCATGACTTCTACTGTAAATTCCCGGTCGTGCGAGGGTCCCTCCTGGCTGACCAATCGATACGATGGTGTGATGCCATCACGCGCCTGTGCCATCTCCTGAAATAAGGACTTATGGTCCTTGAACAGGCGTTTCTGCACGATGTTATGCGCGAGAGGCTCCAATCGAGGTAGCAGGAAATCGCGTACGACCTCCATACCCTGGTCAAGATAGATGGCTCCCAGCACCGCTTCAAAAGCCGAGGCCAGAACGCGTTGCCCCCCACCGCTGTGCTGCTCTCCCCTACCCATCAGCAAATAGTTCCCCAGCTGAATCTCGCGCGCGAAGCTCGCCAGCGTATCCCTTTTTACCAGGATCGCGCGTATATCGCTCAACTCCCCCTCGCTCAACTCTGGAAAAGTCCGGTACAGGAAATCCGCGCTAATGAAAGCCAGAATAGAGTCGCCCAGGAACTCCAACCGCTCATTCGAGCTCAGTCCCGCGCCTGCCGTCTCAAAAATATATGATCGATGTGTCAGGGCCAGTTGCAAAAGCTGCGGATTTCCAAAATGTACGCCCAGAGCTTCTTCCAGCGCTTCATTCATCGCCATACCTCCAGAACCACCTGTGTCACATCCTCTACTCGTCCTGTCACCTGACCTACCTGCCAGAACTGCGCGCCCGTCGTTGTTTCCTGCCGGATTGACTCCCATGCCTCTGCATTGACAGCAGCAAAAAGGCCACCGGACGTTTGTGGGTCCCATAAAATCTCGCGGTCGAAACCATCCACCCTCTCATCAATACGCACATGAGGAGCAAGGTATGTTTCATTGCGATGCGCGCCACCCGTAATGCATCCCAATTCGGCATAATGTCGCGCGTGAGGGAGTATAGGCAGCGCGTCAAACTGAAATCGCATGCTGGTGAGACTTTGTGACGCCATCTCCCAGGCATGCCCAAGCAGGCCAAAGCCGGTAATATCGGTAACGGCGTGCACGCCTGGACGTAGAAGCGCGCGGCTGGCCTCCCGATTCAACTGTATCATCGATTGCAGAGCCGCCTCAAGATCGCTCTCCTCAACCTCGTCGCGTTTATGCGCGGTGGTAATCAATCCCGTTCCTAGTGGCTTGCTGAGAATGAGCACATCTCCCGGCTGTGCTCCACCCTTGGTCAGTATGGCGTTGGGGTGAACAATGCCCGTTACCGCCAGGCCATATTTAGGCTCCTTATCGGAGATCGTATGTCCACCGGCAATCACTGCTCCTGCTCGTGCCACCGTATCCGCGCCCCCGCGCAAGATTTTGCTCAGGATGCCTGGATCAAGGTTATCGGGCCATGCTACCAGGTTGATCGCCATCAGCGGCGAACCGCCCATCGCGTAGACATCGCTCAGGGCGTTGGCAGCCGCAATCGACCCGAAGGCATAGGGATCATCTACCACCGGCGGAAAGAAATCCGCCGTGCTGATGACGGCCTGCGCGTCGTTGAGGCGATACACAGCCGCGTCGTCAATGGCGTTCAGTCCTACCAGCAGTTCGGGTGGTGCCGCGTGTACAATCAGTGGTCGCAGAACCTGCGCCAGGGCCTCCGGCCCCATTTTAGACGCTCAGCCGGCGCAGCTTGCCAGCGATGTCAGCCGAATTTGCCGACCTGTAGACATGGATTCCCTCTCAAGATAACATTTGATCGTATCATTTGTAACGCCATTGTAGCGCGTTGAGAGCCTGAACGTCAATGTATGCTGTTCTGCTGGTTAGCTGTAAGTTAGTCAACAGCGCCTGCTCGAAGCGAAGGAAAATGAAGAGGGAATACGTCCTGCTAGACGCATGTTCAGGAGTGTGATACCCTTAAGAAGGTGGGTTTGAGTAAGACAGGCAATCGCGGGCCGTAAGGTCCGAGGAAAGTCCGAACTCCACAGAGCAGGATGCTGGATAACGTCCAGTGAGGGTGACCTCAAGGACAGTGCAACAGAAACATACCGCCCGGCGCCAGAAAGAAAAAGGTGCGCTTCATTGCATCTATGCCGGGTAAGGGTGAAATGGTGAGGTAAGAGCTCACCAGCAACTGGGTGACCAGCTGGCTGGGCAAACCCCATCTGGAGCAAGACCAAATAGAGGGGGTAGCGTGCCACACATTGGCACACTCGCAGGTTGCTCGCCTGTCAACCCTCGGGTTGGTCGCTTGAGGCGTTGGGTAACTAACGTCCTAGAGAGATGATTGCCGCCTGTGATGCCGCAAGGCGCACAGGTACAGAATTCGGCTTATGGCTTGCTCGGACCCACCCACCACCCGCCGCTTTCAATAAAACAGCCTGGGAGTCACAGAGGTCTTTTCAACAACCCTCCGGCCCCCAGGCTAGCTTATTGTCCCTATCTATTTACAAGCAGGTTACTTGCTCAGACGATCATGTTCAACTAACCAGCGAATGAAATCCAGACGATGTTTCTCTTCCACCATCTCACGATACTCGATCTGCTCGCTCACATGGTTTTTCATGAAAATGATTCGCGTCGCTTCTATTTCTGAAAATCCCTTTGAAAGCAAACGCTCAAAGTCTGCGTTATCCGTCGTATAAACGTGATCCGACATAAATCCAATGCTCCCTCTATAACGTAAGGAACGACCTAAGAACCAAAACCCGAGCAGGCTAGTGGTAGTCTCTTTGTTAAGTACACGCTACCAAGCGCCTGCAAGATGCACTTCCGGCTTAGAAGTCGCTTAATATATTCCACCTCTTGCATGAGAAGTCTCCAAGGTTACACCTTTGTAGAGACTTGTACCCCTCCTCACTACTTACAACTTCTTTTTGGAAGTAGAAATTCCGGTCTCCCTCCGCTTGCTCTCTCGAACAAGTGGGTGGAAATCCCCGGACCTCTTTGTCGCACAGGGAGACAAATCAAGGTATATTAGACCAGATTTTCTCGGATGCATTTCTTTCTATACTCATATATACGAACTGAGCTTCAAAAAGTGACGGGGTTTTTCCCTCTCTGTAGAATGAGAAGAGAATATGTTGCTGAATATTATAAGGAAGTGTTTCGCTATATGCCAGCCTCATCCAATGTGCACGATAAGCATGTGATAATCATCACGAGACCGCGGGAACCGCGAGGAAACAGTGGAAATCAACACCCTGTGCTATCAGGCGTCCTTACCGTTTTACTGGCAGTTGCGTCCGTAGCCGCTCTCTGGCATATCTTCATCACACGGCAGACCGGCGCAGTAAATCCCCCTGTCAACTGCCTGCAATTGATACGTACCACGGATTATACCCGGGCGGTCCATTTGCGAACGCAGTCACAGGAAATGGAAGCAGTGCAATTCATCGATCAGGCCGTGGGCGACCAACCAGCAGCGCTTGTCCAGGTGATAAACCAGAACAGCGGCCATACTCTCGATGTCTATGTCTATGGCTGCGTCATGCAGAAGCAGCATCCACGGCTCGCAGCGTTATTTACGCAACGTGGCCTGGTTCAGGGAACAGCATCCATCAGCCAGACAAACACCTTGATCACAAGTGCCCTTGATACCTCTCTACCGGCGAGTAGCAGCGCGCTTTTACAGCCATTGCAACAGAACGTGTATCGCGAATATACCTGGCATAATGGAGCTTTCATCCAGGTACCTTTCCCAGGTCTCTACCCCGTTGCCAGCAGCAGCGAAGCAGCGGCATTGCAGCAGGAAGCAGATAACGGGCAATCATTGCCCTGGTCGGACCCGCTTGCCACTGCTGAGCAGATGGCCCGCGATATTTTTAAATGGCCGCTCATCAGTACGCAGGATAGCGTGCTGAGCAACGATGGCACGACTGCCCAGGTACAATTAGTGCAGCAGAGTCCGCCCCTACAGGTCACAGTTAGCCTGAAACGGCTCATGCAGCACGATAACAAGGGCCTCTGGTTTGTAACAGCAGCAAAAACATCCGGCCTTACCCTGGATCAAACCAGTGTGGCTATGCCCCTTACTTCTCCCTTTCGTCTTCAAGGAACGGGAGCCTTAGTAGATGGTCAAACCACGATCCAACTTTTCGATCACACGTTGTCGCCCATATCTTCTGGTCAACCCCAATTACATGTAAATCCTGACGGCACGTATACATGCGCGCTCTCTTACGCGCACATAGCGCACGACCAGCAGGGGCTACTGTTAATCCAATCTCTTCCGGCCCAGGCGAATTATAGTGTCGAACCAGGTCAATTGCTCCTGGTGGGAGTTATTCTGGGATAGCGTTGCCCTGGTCTCCCTGTATTTAGCCGAGCCAGCGCACCTGATCTGCCCGGCTGATAGGGAATCACCACCAGTTCCACTCGACGCTATTCATCTCCCTTGATATAATGATCAGAGAAAACAAAATCTTGCTCAGGCTAGATGGGGAAAAATATGTCATTGTTCCGGGCAATAGGCGGCAACCTCATCATTGGACAATCCGGTGGGGCAACTGCTGTCATCAATGCCAGCCTTGTCGGGGCATATGAGGCTGCGCTGGCTGGGGAGCACATCGAGGGTATTTACGGAATGCTCTATGGCGTCCAGGGATTGTTGCGAGAAGAGATCGTAGACCTACGCGCCGAATCAAACCACGTATGGCCGGGACTGCTTCATACGCCCTCCGCGGCTCTCGGCACCTGCCGCTACAAGCTGCAAGATCGTGATCCCGAACGCATCATCGACATTTTGCGCGGCTACGATATCCGCTATATGCTCTATATCGGCGGCAACGATTCCGCCGACACTGCCCATCGACTGGCTATGGCGGCCCGGCATGCCGGCTACGATTTGCAGGCCATCAGCGTTCCCAAAACCATCGATAACGATCTACCGGTTACTGATCATTGCCCCGGCTATGGCAGCGCGGCCCGTTTCCTTGCCCTGGCGACCATGGATTCGACCATGAATACTATTTCCATTCCGTGGCATTATCCAGTCAAAGTGATAGAAACGATGGGGCGTGATGCAGGGTGGCTCGCCGCATCCTCGACTCTGGGAAAACGCGATGAAAACGACGCGCCGCATATTATTCTCGTTCCCGAACAACGTTTCAATGCCGAACGCTTTCTCGAGCAGGTTGAGCAGGTATATCGCCGCATAGGATACGTCGTCGTAGTCGCCGCCGAGACCATCCGCGATGAGCAGGGACAGCAGTTAGGCGCTATCAACCAGGCGGGAACGGATGCCTTCAACCATCCCTTGCTCAGTGGAACGGCTGAGTACCTGGTAGAGCTAGTCAAACAGCATCTGAAGCTGCGTGCCCGCTTCGACAAACCGGGCGATTTTCAGCGCATGGCCGCTTTCGCCGTCTCACAAACCGATCTCGAAGAGGCGTATGTTGTAGGAAAAATGGGCGTACAGGCGCTTTTGGCCGGCGAAAGCGATAAAATGGTAACGCTGGTACGTCATACAGAACCGGCATATCATTGCACTACGGGATTAGCAGACCTGGCCCAGATCGCCAACGCCCAGAAGCTGTTGCCCGATTACTTCCTGGACGAAAGCCGGATGATGGTAACGCAGGCGTTTTACGCGTACGCGTTGCCGTTGATCGGCGAACCGTTGCCACGGTATACACGGCTGCAAAAAATAGGAGTAACTAGATGACAGGTCTCAAACGCGCTATCGTGATCGTTCTCGATGGCGTTGGCGCGGGAGCCAATCCCGATGCTCATGCCTATGGCGATGATGGCGCAAGCTCGCTCGAACATTGCGCGCAGGCCATTGGCGGGCTAGAACTGCCCAACCTGGGACAAATCGGCATCGGCAATATCACACCCATCCTGGGTACGCCACCGGTCGAACATGCCAGGGGGGCATATGGGCGCATGGTCGAGACAGCCGCAGGCAAGGACAGCACCACGGGCCATTGGGAGATGATGGGCGTCACCTTGCGCAGACCCCTTCCCACCTATCCGCATGGATTTCCTGCCGACCTTGTGGAGCAATTCGAACGTGCCATCGGCCGCAAAGTCCTCGGCAATAAGCCTGCTTCGGGCACGGAAATCATCAAGGAACTGGGTGTAGAGCACCTTCGCACCGGCCGTCCCATCCTGTATACATCCGCGGACAGCGTTTTTCAGCTCGCGGCACACCAGCAAGTTATTCCACTTCCCGAACTGTATCATATGTGTGAAGTTGCGCGTGCTATGCTTAGCGGGGAACATGCCGTTGGGCGCGTCATAGCTCGCCCATTTATTGGCATGCCTGGTAATTTTACTCGTACAGAACATCGACGTGATTTCTCGCTCGCGCCACCAGGAACAACGCTGCTCGACATGCTGAAGGAAAGCGGCAAAGAGGTCATTGGCATCGGCAAGATCGAGGACCTCTTTGCCGGGCGCGGCCTCACGCAGCGCGATCATACCAAGACGAATCGTGATGGTATGGCCGCGACGCTCCGCTGGCTGGAACGAGATTTCACCGGTCTGCTCTTTGTCAATCTGGTAGAATTTGATATGCTGTGGGGCCATCGCCGTGATAGCCAGGGCTATGCGCAGGCGCTGCGCGATGTCGATGCCTGGTTCGCGCAGGTGCAACAGCTCATGAGGCCGGGTGATGCTATCTTCTTCACCGCCGACCATGGCGTAGACCCGACCTATCACGGCACCGATCACACTCGCGAACAAGTACCGCTCCTTGCCTACGGCGAACCGGTACGCGCAGGAGTAAATCTCGGCGTTCGTTCGACCTATGCGGATCTCGGCCAGACACTCGCTCAGGCCTTTCACGTCGAACCACTCGCCGCCGGCATAAGTTTTGCGGGCGATATAGGCCTGCTATGATCCTCTACTGGCCGGGGATGTTACTAGAGAAAAAGTTATTATGGCAGAGGTACAACGAAACGACACTTATCCGGTGCTACATGGGGAGCGCGTTTATTTGCGCCGTCCCAGGATGCAGGATGCGCAGTACGTTTTTCATTGGGAACGCGATGACATAGTCTGGCGCTACGACCCCCGTCGTCCCTATTCACAAAATATGCGCGAATTCTTGCCCGTTTTTGAGCGCAACTATGTGCAAGGTAATGGGCGGCAATTCTGGTTCATTATCGAAGATGAGCAACATGTCCCCATCGGCACCATTACCTATTTCAATATCGATTATCGCCTCGGACAGGTTGAAGTAGGGCTGGGCTTGGGCGACAAATCACGCTGGGGCAAGGGTTATGGCCCGGAAGCTATCCGCGCACTGGTAGCCTATCTCTTCACGCTGCCCGGTATCATCCGTATCTACGCGGAAACCGCCATGGCCAATCATCCGGCAC
Organism: Ktedonobacteraceae bacterium; assembly: GCA_035294305.1. Taxonomy (GTDB): domain Bacteria; phylum Chloroflexota; class Ktedonobacteria; order Ktedonobacterales; family Ktedonobacteraceae; genus DASRBN01. Next base: position 199,730 of record DATGLD010000008.1, read on the forward strand.
GCCGCGCTTTCGCTAAAGCCAATTTTACCGAAGTTGGCCAGATCTATGATCCGCGTAGTAGCGGCGAACCCTGGATACTCTTAGAAATCTGGAAAAGGGAGCATTATTCTAAAAAATGAACACATCAAACATGAAAATCGATCCTGGCATTTTCGGCGCGTATGATGTACGCGGTATTTATGGCCAGGATATGAATGACGAGGTGGCCTATCGCGTCGGGCGAGCGGCTGCTTGCTATCTACAAGTGCCTGAAATTGCCGTTGGGCGCGATATGCGGCTCTCATCACCTCAACTGGCCGCCGCAGTCATACAAGGCATCACCGATCAAGGAATCAATGCTGTTGATCTCGGCATGACGACCACAGACGAACTCTATTTCGCGGTTGGCAACTTCAATTACCCTGCCGGTATCATGATTACCGCTTCGCACAATCCCTCCGCATACAACGGCATGAAATTGTGCCGCGCGCAGGCCGCCCCCATCAGCATGGCAACCGGCCTCTCGGCTATCCGTGACCTGGCCATACGCGGCATTTTCACTGAACCTGAGCGCAAGGGGCGCGTCATACAGCGCGATGTCCTTGATGACTACGTCAAACACGCTCTTTCATTTATCGATGTGGGTAAGATCAAACCCCTCAAGGTGGTCATTGATGCTGGAAACGGTATGGCGGGTATGGTCATTCCCCACGTCTTTCAATATCTTCCCTGCACGCTCATCCCATTGTATTTTGAACTGGATGGCAGCTTCCCCAATCACCCGGCCAGCCCGATTGAGCCGCAGAACATGGTAGATTTGCAGCGCAAAGTACGGGAGGCCAGTGCCGATCTTGGCGCCGCCTTTGATGGGGACGCAGATCGCATGTTCCTGGTAGATGAGCATGGCAATCTCGTCGATAGCTCCATGGTAACAGCGATTGTGTCGGAAAGCCTGCTGCATAAGCATCCGGGCGCGAGCATCCTCTACAACCTGATCGTCTCTAAAAGCGTACCCGAACTCATCACCCGGCTCGGTGGCAAAGCTATACGTACCCGCGTCGGCCACTCCTTTATCAAGGCCGAAATGCGCAAAACCGATGCCATCTTCGGCGGCGAGCATTCCGGGCATTTCTATTTCCGTGATAACTGGTACGCCGACTCCGGTCTCATCGCCTTCCTTGTCGCGTTGGAACTGGTTTCTTTCGAGGGAAAGCCACTTTCGGAATTGCTCGTACCACTCGATCAATGGGTGCGCAGTGGCGAGATCAACAGCCGCGTCAGCGACGTACAGGCCAGGCTGGATGCCATCGAGCAGCGCTATGGGGTAGATGCAAAAAACATAGATCACATGGACGGCGTCACAGTGGAATATGAGAACTGGTGGTTCAACGTGCGTCCATCTAACACCGAGCCGATGCTGCGCCTCAATGTCGAGGCGAAAGACAGAGCATTAATGCAACAGAAACGCGATGAACTGCTCGCGTTCATTCGCAGGTAAGGCAGTTGGATTGGAGGGCGTACCCTGGTGGTCGCCCTCTCGATGTCCACCCGTCAGGAATGGGGATGATTCAGGTTGCCTGTAACCATCTTTCACCCGCTCAAATTTAGCTCGCTTCTCGTTTTTTCTCATTCTATATGGTAATCTCTTATTGATTCGTAACACCAGTTTCATCGTTTTTCGAAACTGAAAAGCAAAGCCATAATTTCACCAGTCCTTGCTTGCGCAAATATTGAGGAGCCGAGAAAGAGATGCCAGCAGATCGAGAATCACGCATGGCTCAAATTCTGCGTTTTGAGCAGCAGCTTGAGCGCCTTCAACAAAAATATAATCGCCTGGAAATACGCCGGACGCAAATGCAACAGCAACTCGACCGCCTGGAACAGCGGTATAGTACACTGGAAGCAAGTATCAACAAGCACCGGCAGCAGCTAGAACGCATCATGAAGCAGCAGGCCCCTCTCTTAAGAGAACAACAACAATTAGAACAACTCATCGCGTTGTTAAAAGAACAAAACGAGAATGAGCTGTGGTAACGTAACGCTTGTTTCATTAAGTCAAGATAGGATTCTGGAATAGGGAGCGATTATGACGTACGTAATTGCCGGTAGAACAAGCCTCAAATATGTGACTTTTCATTAATTATCTAGTTCAAATGCACGTGGCATGTATTTCATCCTACGCCCCCGGTCATACAGCGAGCTACCCCTTAGCGTAACTGGCACGGGCTGCCTCTAGCTGGCCGCTTTATCTGGCGTTATCGCCCTGGCAACCTTGTGCGCGACTCCTCAGCGAGAGAAAGCTCAATGATTATCAATAATCTAAATCGGGACAAAGAAATTGCGCGGTAATATCCACTATATAATGATGTGCTTATTCTTAATTAAAGGAAACATCCTTAAAAAAGTAGAAAATCTATTGCATGCCGACCCAAATTATGTTATAACATAAAAGGGTTTCTACGGAAAAAGTCGTGGGATTCCAGGGAAAAAGTCCAGAAAACTACCTAGAAAAATATCGCCGTCACTCTGCAGAAAAATCCGCTTCTCGGAGGAAGAGCAGAATTACACGAAGTATTGTTTGGCTTTCCTGGCTGTTCCCGCCGACAGGAAGGAAGTCCTTGCCTACAACCCTGTAGAGTAAAGTTGGGTATCTCTATTGGGGCTTCAGATAGCATGTAAAGGATAGTCTATGTCTCACCTTGGGCTTGAACACGAATCTGCCAGAGAATACGCGCTGCCGGGAGTTTCAGCCTTGTCCGAAAAAGCGCTCACTGTATTGGTCGTAGACGATCACGTCCTAATTCGCCAGGCGATTAGCCATATACTCGTTGTTCAGCTAGAAATAGAGCGCGTCGCGGATGCGCAAGATTATGCAGAAGCGAGAGAGAAGGCTTCTAAGCTCCAGCCCGATATTATCTGGCTTGATATGCATATCAGTCATTCTAATAGTATTACAGAGATAGGCCGGTTACGCAGAATTTCCCCCGCATCTCGTATCATCATCTTAGCCGACCAGGAAGACGAACACGAAGCCTTTGCCGCCATTATGGCGGGCGCGCAGGGTTATCGTTCTAAGCAGGACCTTGACGAAGCTGAAGTTATGGCATCCATTCAGATGATTCGTCGTGGGGAATTTGTCTTGCGCCCGGCGTTGGCCGCGCTTGTCGTTCATCGCTTGCGGTCCGCAGCCCTGCCATTGTGGGGCTCGGAAAGCAATCATGGAAGTCATCCTTTGATGCGCAACACCGAATTTAACGGATTAGCACATCTCACGGCACGTGAACGCGAAGTACTCCAGTTAATCAGTCAAGGATATCGCGATCGCGATATTGCTGAAGGATTGCATATTTCTGAAAAAACAGTCCAGAAGCACGTTCAAAGCATTCTCAACAAACTTGGTGCTCAGAATCGTACCGAAGCCGCATATCTTATCCATCGCCAGTCCTTTACCTGATCTACGGTGAAAATGAATCATCCCAGATGTTGGCACGTGGGCTGGGAAAGGACGACAAAGTCGGAGTGGAGGGCGACCACCAGGGTACGCCCTTACTATGGCACGTCTCTGCTCGGTCCTGGTCGCGTCATCCTGGTAAGGGCGTACCCTGGTGGTCGCCCTCTCTCTGCACATACGTCAAGATTGGGGATGATTCATGTTATGAAAGCCCTCTACATAAAATTCCCTACCTACTTTTCACTCTACAACAAATTTCCTCTCCTTAGTATCCACTCGGAAAAATCTAGCGAAGAAAACTGGCGCAAAGTTTCGTACTTTCAAGGTTGTTCCAGTCTCCATCTCTTGATAAGCTATCTTTATGCATATGTGAAAATTCATAATAGAAATCTCGGAGAACATATACATGGTTGTAGATGATTATCCATCCGATCAATCGATCCATCAACTTTTCGAAGCTCAAGTCGCGCGCACGCCCCTTCGCGCCGCTCTCATCTCTGGGCAGCAGCGCATAACCTACCAGGAATTGAACCGGCAAGCCAATCGACTGGCGGCCTATTTGTGTCGTTCAGGGGTAGGAAGAGAAGCACTGATCGGCATTTGCATGCAACGTTCGATAGAGATGGTTATCGGACTGCTTGGCATTCTCAAGGCCAACGCTGCCTACGTGCCGCTTGATCCGGCTTATCCCCGCGAACGCCTCGCTTTCATGCTCGATGACGCTCGCCCGGCAATTTTGCTAACGCAGCAGCATCTCGCGGCACGGCTTCCCTCACATGAGCGGACCATCTGCCTGGATAGAGACTGGCAGGCGATTGCTCAAGAAAGTGAAGAAAATGTTTCCGGTGGCGTAGGCGGCGACCATATTGCCTATATGCTCTACACTTCCGGTTCTACTGGCGTGCCCAAGGGGGTTCTTGGAACGCATCGCGCGGCAATCAATCGCTTTTGCTGGATGTGGAATGCCTACCCATTTGAGCAGCACGAAGTTTGTTGCCAGAAAACGTCGTTAAGTTTTGTGGACTCGGTCTGGGAAATTTTCGGGCCGCTTCTCCAGGGTATCCCGGTGGTCATCATTCCTGACCCGCTAGTCAAGGACTCCCGGCAACTACTTCAGACGCTGGCCGCCCATGCCGTTACCCGTATCGTACTTGTTCCATCGCTTCTACGGGTGCTATTGGAATCCGAAAATCTACAGAATTCGTTACCCTGCCTGAAGTACTGGACCAGCAGCGGCGAAACGCTATCTGTGGACCTGGCGCAGCGCTTTCTCAGGCAGATGCCCAATAGCATACTCCTCAACCTGTATGGTTCCTCGGAAGTGGCCGCCGATGTGACGTTTTATGATGTGCGCAACTATACCTCGCAAACCAGCATTCCCATTGGCCGTCCGATTGCCAATACGCAGATCTACCTGCTGGATGAGCAGATGCTGCCGGTCCCTAGTGGCGCTCCAGGAGAGCTTTATGCGGGGGGAGATGGCCTGGCACGCGGCTATTTCAATCGTCCGGAGCTAACCGCCTCCCGCTTCGTCCCCGACCCCTTTACTGGCAAACCGGGAGCGCGGCTTTACAGGACAGGCGATATAGCCCGCTACCTTGATGACGGCAATATCGAATACCTGGGCCGCCTCGATCACCAGGTGAAGTTGCGCGGCGTACGTGTTGAACTGGGCGAGATCGAATCGGTATTGGGACAGCATCCCGCCATACGCCAGGTGGTAGTGGTAGCCCGTGAAGACGCACCCAGTGATAAGCGCCTGCTGGCCTATGTTGTCTCGCATGAAAAGCAGAGCGCTTCCCCAGATGAACTGCAGAAGCATATGCTGGAGCGCCTGCCGGATTATATGGTGCCCTCGGCCTTTGTATTCCTTGAACAGTTGCCACTGACGCCAAATGGGAAGTTGGATCGACAGGCGCTGCCGGTACCCGTGCTGGCACGCCCGGCGCTCTCCTCAGACTTCCTGGCTGCCCGCACTCCAATTGAGGAGGCCATCGCCGCCATCTGGTCACAGGCGCTGGGAATTGAGCAGATTGGCGTGCACGACAACTTCTTCGAGTTAGGCGGCCATTCTCTGCTTGCCATGCAAATACTTTCGCGACTACAAGCCGATTTTTCGATAGAGTTGCCGGTGCACCGCTTCCTGGAGGCTCCCACTGTCGCGCAACTCGCGGAAATGCTCCAACAAGGTCAAAACAATGGCTCAACGTCTCATAAACCTTCACTGCGGTCTATTTCACGCGAGGCGTACCGGATGCCTTCATCTTGATAGAGCTAGAGGTGTAATGGGCCAGCAGGTGATCGCAAGGGAAATCCCTACGCGCTTTTCTTTAGCTGGCCCCCACCCTCTACCTGAAATCACCTATAAAAATCCGCGAAAAAACTCATTGCAAAATTTCGTGCTTTCATGGTTGTCCCTGGCCGGTTCTCTTGTTAAACTCTGTTACAAAGAGTACAGGGAAATCTCTTTCTTTAAATCACAATCATTTCGTGTAAGCCTCCGCTGCGATCCATCGTTCGCGAGGCCTATAGCGTACATTCGACCGATTCTCCTCACAAGGGAGAAGTAAACGGGAAGTAATCAAGTAGCAACGATTTCAAGAGGATAATATAATGACCCTGACTTCCGGGACACCTCTGTCAAAGCGGCAAGATATCTATGCCTTTCCTGCTTCCCTTGCACAGCAAGGTCTCTGGTATATCGATCAACTACATTCACGCAGTACGATTTATAACCTGTTCTCCACGCTGCGCATCCGCACTACAGTCAACATAGATGCCCTTGCTCGTAGCATCCAGGCGATCATTCAACGTCATGAAGCACTGCGCACAATTTTTGTGACGCGCAATGGCCAGCCCTTGCAAGTGATCCTTCCACATCTGGAGGTGCCACTTGCGGTTGTGGACCTGGAACATCTGCCTGAAACGCGGCGACTCGCCGAAATGCTGCGACTCGCGAACGCGGAGGTGCAGCATCCTTTCGACCTGGCTCACGGCCCTCTGCTGCGTACCACCCTCTTCCAGTTGGGAGCGAAGGAATTTCTTCTGTTGCTGACCATTCACCATATCATCTACGATGGCTGGTCGGCGCATGTGTTCTTTCGCGAACTGGCCGCGTATTATCAGGCTTTTGATAAAGATTCGCCGGTCGCATTACCCGCATTACCTGTTCAGTATGTCGATTTCGCCGTCTGGCAGCGTGAATGGTTGAGCGGTGAGAGGCTTGATGAACTGCTTGCCTACTGGAAGCAGCAACTGGCCGGCGCACCTGCCCTGCTCGAACTCCCAACTGATCGACCGCGACCGGCAATCCCAACCAGCAGGGGTTCCCTGCGTCTCTTTCAGTTCTCAAAAGTATTCGCCGGGGCGCTGAAAGCCCTGAGCCGGCAGGAAAAGGTCAGCTTCTTCACAACACTGGTCGCTTCCTTCCAGACATTGCTATATCGCTATACCGGGCAGGAGGATTTGCTGCTGGGTACCGATACCGCTGATCGCGGCCAGGCGGGAACCGAAGATTTGATCGGTTTTTTCGTCAACACCCTGGTATTGCGTTGTAATCTCTCTGGCAATCCTACCTTTCGTGAACTCCTGGGCCGGGTGCGCCAGGTCATCCTTGAGGCTTACGCGCATCAAGCTCTGCCCATCGAAGTGCTCGCTCGCGAACTGCAGCCCGACCGCTCCCTGGGCCAGAATCCTTTTTTCCAGGTCATGTTGTCGCTCGATCTCTCATCCCCTGATCTGCCGTCGGATTGGGAACTGCTGCCATTAGAATTAAAAACCGGTTCTGCCAAGTTCGACCTCTCATTCGAGATGCAGGACCGGCCAGAGGGACTGCTTATATTCCTGGAGTACAATACTGATCTCTTCGATGAAGCAACCATTGTACGCATGATGGGCCATTGGCAGCGCCTGTTAGAAGGAATTGTCACCGACCCCCAGCAACATATTGCTGACCTACCACTCTTGACTGCCGCCGAATGGCAGCGGCAGATTATTGACTGGAACGCCACTACGGCAGACTTCCCCCAACATCGCTGCTTCCCCCAGTTATTTGAAGAACAGGTTGCCCGTACGCCCGGCGCTATCGCTGTCGTCTGCGAACAAGAGCGCCTCACCTACTGGCAGCTGAACCGGCGTGCGAATCACCTGGCGCGCCATTTGCGAGACCGCGGCGTCGGCCCCGGCGCCATCGTCCCTCTCCTCGCGGAACGCGGCAGCGCCTTTATCATCGCCATGCTAGGCATCATGAAAGCAGGGGGAGCCTATCTCCCGCTCGACCCGCGTCACCCTGCCGCGCGCCTGCGCCAGATGCTTGAGCATAGCGGCTCGCATTTTCTGCTTACCACGAAAAAGCTTGCCCCCATCGTGTCTGAGATCGTTGGCCCCAATCCCAGTCCTTGTCGCAGGGACAGTGCCTCATGCCTGTCCTCTCCCTGGCATGATCGATCTGGTCCCTACGAAATTTTTTACCTTGAGGATATTTTTGCCATAGCGGATACACGCCTGGCTCATGACAATTTGCCCGCGTGCGCGGCCCCTCGTAACCTGGCGTATGTCATTTATACGTCTGGCTCGACGGGAACTCCCAAGGGAGCGATGATCGAGCATCGCGGGATGTTGAACCATCTCTATGCCAAGGTTTCCGCGCTCGAACTCTCCGCGTCCGATCGGGTAGCGCAGACGGCTTCGCAATGTTTTGATATCTCCGTCTGGCAATTCCTGGCCGCCTTGCTCGTAGGTGGTCGCGTACACATCTTTCCTGACGAGGTGGCTCATCATCCAGTGCAGCTCCTCGAGCAGGTTGATCAGCACGAAATCTCCATCCTCGAAACCGTGCCGTCCCTGCTGCGCGTCATGCTCGAGTCCATCGAAAATGGAAGCAATATCTATCCGCGCCTGGAACACCTGCGCTGGCTTATTCCAACGGGAGAAGCCTTGCCCCCAGAGTTCTGTAAAAGATGGTTGAACATCTATCCCGCTATTCCTTTGTTAAATGCCTATGGACCTACCGAGTGCTCGGATGATGTCACACACTTCCCTATCCATCATCCTCTTACCAGCCAGCAGCTTCATACTCCCATCGGCCGGCCGATTCAGAACACGCAACTCTACGTCCTTGACCGGCATTTACATCCTGTACCTGTTGGCGTCAATGGCGAATTGTACATAGGCGGAGTAGGCGTAGGTCGCGGCTACCTCAATGACCCGCAGCGAACAGCTGCATCATTTGTACCGAACCCGTTCGTAAGGGCCGGATTGATCACATCTTCCGCTGGACAGGCGACTGATCTTGCACCATGCGGCGAAAGGCTCTATAAAACTGGTGACCTGGTTCGTTACCTCTCCGATGGCACCATCCAGTTCCTTGGCCGTATCGATCACCAGGTCAAGATACGTGGCTATCGCATCGAACTGGGGGAAATCGAATCCGTGTTGCGCCAGCACAACAGCGTGCAGGATGTCGTTGTCATCGTTCGCGAGGATACATCCGGCAACAAATCGCTTGTCGCCTATGTCGTAGCATCCTCGGATGTCACTGCGAACGAACTTCGAACCTCTCTAAAGCAAAATTTGCCCGATTACATGATTCCTGCCGCCATCGTGCTGCTCGGATCGCTACCGCTCACGGCGAACGGCAAAGTAAATCGCCACGCCTTACCCGCCCCGGAGAACGAGCGATTCGAGCGAGATGGACGCTTTGTAGCCGCTACTCAACCTATCCAGCAGCAGCTCGTCCAGATCTGGGAGGAACTCCTGCCGGTTCGACCCATCGGCATTCAGGATAACTTTTTCGAGATCGGGGGCCATTCTCTCCTTCTCGTTCGCCTGCTTGGTCGCATCGAGCAAGTCTTCGGCAAAAAGATTCCCACAGCTACCCTGCTGGCTACGCCGACGATTGAGCAACTGGCTCATATCCTGACTGCCGAAACCGCTAGGGACCCCGCGCCCGTGGGAGCCGCGGTAGCCGGGGACGCCTCGCTAAATGGGCATGTCAAAGGGCTGAAACGCGCTTCGCCCCGCTCTGCTGAGAAGCCAGTATTGTCTTCTATGAAGGCGATCTGGAAAAGATCGCGTCCTGGAAAGGCTTAAAATACCATCAATGCTTGAAAAAGGAGATCATATGAGCAATAATAATGAGCAGAACGATAACATCACCTACAAAGTAGTTGTCAACCATGAAGAGCAGTATTCGATCTGGCCTGCCTCCCGCGAAAATGCCCCCGGCTGGCGCGATGCGGGCAAGACTGGTTTAAAAGCGGAATGCCTGGCGTATATCAAAGAAGTCTGGACCGACATGAGGCCGCTTAGCCTCAGGACGTAGGCATGGTAATGAACACTACTTCCGGGCAAGGCAGGAGAAAATCCAATCTCTTCATCGTTCTTCTTCTCCTCCTGCTATCAATGGGAATCTCCGGATATTGGCTCAACAACGTCAGCGATAAGCCGGTTATCTATACATTTCCTCCATCGCTCTCAAAGATTGTCTATGGCGTCAACGTTGATATAAGCGCCATGATCGCTGGTTCAGGCTATACGGTCTGGGACCCGCAAGGAGGGGATTTCTTCGATCTAGCTTCCCGGCTGGGTATCAATACGTTGCGCATCACCGATGTTCGTTGGGCTACTACTGGTCAGATGCGTACCAGGGCAATCTGGAGGCAGGTCTTCGATGAGGCCGCGCGTCATCATATCAACATTATCCTGTTACTGGCGGATGGTGGCGATAAATCGGCCCTGGAGGAAGCCCATACTCTGCTAGGCGATTATGGGCTGGCCTCCGCGCCCGCACTCTGGATGGTAGACCTGGCCAATGAACCGGATGTAAGCGATCCTCAACAGATGCGAGAACTGCAACAGGAGGCATCATATATTCACCAGGTAACCCCTAAAATTCCCGTTACCATAGGAGGTTGGAAGAGTGAGATCAAGGGATCGCCTGGCACCTACGATTGGCAAGACCCCGCGGATATACCGGAGTTCATTAAACTGGTGGATGTCGTTTCTCCTCACCTGTACGGATTTGAGCAGGACGCGCAAAATGACGTAACGCCTGCTCAATTGACGCAGCGATTCCTTGCCGCCGTCCTGCAACAGGCGCGGGGCAAACCCGTGTTGCTCGAAGAATTCGGCGCTAGCAATGGATTGGCGACAACCACTGCCGCTACGTCAACCGGAGGTCCTGCCTGGCAGGCTTCGGTCTACCAGAGCGTCTTAGCGCAGGTCACCGCTGAGCATGCTCAAGGCGTCATGGGAGCGGTGGCCTGGATTATCGCTCCCCGTCCCGTCTGGCCGAATTCTGATAGCTATCAGGGAGACATGACAGGCTGGGCTTTTGTCCTGAACCATGGCCAGCGTCTTTTACCCGCGGCGAAGGTATTTTCTACCATCCAGCATAGTGGATAGATACAAAGAAAGCATAGGCAGTTTCATGGAGGTTCGACACATTTCAGATAAAGTGGCGGCAAGTTCCACCTTGCGCGTAATTGACATTGACCCCCAAACCGACGCACGGTGGGAAGAACTGATGCGCAACACCCCGGCGAGCTGGGTCTATTACGCACCCGCCTGGTTGGGGGTCTTGCAAGAGGTATACGGCTACAAACCGGCTCACCTGGCCTGTGAGGATGAAACCAGCCGCTTAGTCGCCATCCTGCCACTCTTCTACCAGCATGGATGGCGTAGTGGCCGCATCATAAAATCCGCCTTTACCGGCCCGCTCACCAGTAGTGACGCTCCCCACCTGGCTCTTTTACAAGCGGCCGTCGCTCGTACGCGCACGCGGTCGCTTGTTAAACTGCACCTTAAGCTGCCATCCAATGCCCTTGATGGGCTGGTGGAGGGTATGGTTGGCCGGCTCGCGTATTCGACATATATGCTGGCCCTGCCTGAGCAAGCCGGTTCCCTGCGCCTGGACCCCACTATTAAAAGAGCCATCAACAAAGCAATCAGGTCAGGCGTGGAGGTGCGCGAGGCGGAAACAGAAGCCGAGTTGCGGGCCTGGTACGAGTTGTACTTGCAGACGATGCGTAAATTCGCTGCCTTGCCCAATCCATACCGCTACTACAGGGTGGCATGGCAGCGGCTGCGCTCAAAAGGCATGTTGCGCCTGCTGCTGGCTGAGCACGTGGAGGCAGGGCACAGGAGGTTAATAGCTGGTTTCCTCTATCTCCTGTGGGGAGCGACCATTTCCTATGCCTGCGCAGGCTGGCGCGAAGAGGAGCAGGCCCTGCGCCCCAACGATCTGTTGCACTGGCGTGCTATGCAAGATGCCTGCGCGGCAGGGATACGCTGGTATGATTTTGGCGATGTCGAACCGGGAAACAACGGACTGGCGCGCTATAAGGCCAAGTGGGGGGCAGTGCCAACGCCGGTCTATGATTACAGTTACCCTCCGGCGCCCCAGGACGCGAGCGACATGCCGGCCCTTGTGAGTGATCGCGCGCCGCAGCTGATGCAACTCGCCTGGCGCTATTTTTCTGCCAGGACGGTGGGAGCGTTAAGTGATTGGTACTATGCCATGCATCTCTATTAAAAACTCCTCTAGTGAAGTACCCAGGATACGGGGGACACTCCCCTGCTTATGATGAGCATACCCATGCTGTGCGGTCCAACAGCGTGTCATCCCGCTTATCCATCAGAGGTTTGATCGCAATTCTGCAATCAGCGCCATATAGCCATCCACAGTGCGGTCCCAGGAATGTGGGTCGCGGTAGCGTCTGCCGCGTAGTTGCGCCACCTTTCGCAGCGCATCTCGCAAGGCCTCCACATCTCCTGGCGGCACGATGATGGTCCCTTCATACTCCGCGACGGCCTCAACTAAACCACCCACGCGCGTGACGACGACGGGCAATCCGCAGCTCATAGCAATATGCAGAGCGCCACTGCTTGATGCCCGCCGGTAGGGCAGGATGGCGGCGTCGGCCGCGGCGAAGAATCCGGCCACCTCGTTGTCGGCTACATAGCGATTGACGAAGGTAATGCGCTCGCGATAGGGGCTTTGCTCGATAAGAGTGGCAGGTTGCGTGCATCCCTCCCAGGTTTCGCCGACGACGATGAGCCGGTAGCCTTCGATCTCGCTTGCGGGCAAGGCATTGAAGGCGCGGATGAGGTCTTCGAGTCCTTTATACGGGCGAATGAGGCCGAAGAACAGCAGCTTGCAGTCGCCGGCAAGGCATGCGGGCGATGATTCCTCGAACTGCTGTGCTTGTGGCTTTGTGCCTGCCGCATAAGAGGCATAGGGACCGTGGCCGATCAGCGCGACGGGACGGGGTCCCAGGCGATAGGCACGGGTCAATAACTTACGGTCATGTTCCGAATGCACAACGTAGCCATGCGCGAGCCCTAGCAGCAGCGGGGCGAGCAATCGCACATAGGTGGAAACGAGCGGCAGTGTTGCCTCCCCAGGGTCAAGCACTTCATGAAACTCTATTACGACACGCGCGTGTAAGAGCCGGGCGGCAAGAGCGAGCAGGAGGTAGGAGTGCAGCACTGTTGCGCTCCACCATTGGAATGTGACAATGTCCGGGCGTTCGCGTCGCAGGAAGAGCAGCGCGCGCAGCATGCTGGGCAGCCAGTACCAATCGACGCCATCGAAGACACGCGCGCGGCTGTCGTATGCCAGCTGCGTGGTAATGGTGCCGACGCGCCGGTGTCCTGGGTAGAGGCGGGTTGGCAACAACTGCCGCATCACGATGGCCGATACGGTGCAGTTGCTTGCCAGGGCATTGACCAGGTGGAGGGTGTAGTAGCTGATTCCTCCCAGGAAGCGTGTTCCCGCGCCAACGACGCATATCCGTAGTTGCCGGTCCTCTTTCATTCCATCTTAATCTCCCTGCGCGCTTCTTCCCACCACATCGCGTGGGTCTTCCTGGTGCTCTGCGCCTGAACCAGGAGCCATTGCCGCGACAATAAGTCGCCGGTGGCGGGCGAGCAGAATATCTATCCCTGCCGCTACGCTGCCGCAGCTCTCGCCGAGCAATACAGCCACAGGGACAGCGGCGATTCCCAGCAGGGGCAGCAAGAGCCAGGCCAGTACGAGCATCACGCCGGCCATGCCCAGGTTGAGCAGCGCCGCCGCGCGCAGGCGCCGGTGAACACGCAGCACGCTGACATAGACGCTGGTGATGGCATCTGGAACCGCTGAAATGGTTTCAATGCGTAATACGATGGCGCCATGCGCGGCGTAGCTCTGCCCAAAGACGAGCAGGATAGAATAGCCACCCAGAAAACAGAGCAGCATGCCAGGAGCTAGAATAAAGGCGATAATCTTTGCGCTGGAACGTACTTTATGCGTGAGGTCACCGGCGGCGTGTGATCCTTCCGCAAAGAGCGAGGTGGCGACGGCAGCCGAGCCTGCAAGCAAGAAATCACCGACACGGGTCGCCGTGTAGTAATAGGCATTATCTGCTGCTGATAGCCGCACCAGCACAAAAACAGGTAAAAGGTAGCCGGCTGCCTGACCACCCAGGTTGATGAAATAATTACCGGTAAGTGCTGAGAACATGGAGCGTACCTGCCCAGCCATGCCGCGCAAGGCCAGGCAGTAGTCCCGATCAAGGCCTGGTACCTGCGCTACGAATGCCGGAATGAGGACGATTGCCATAGCCAGGACCGCTGCCAGGAAGATGCCGAATCCGCCAGCCGGTGCCAATAGCAGGACGGGTAGGGCGGCAAGCGGTATTTTGAACAGCGCAACGAGGGCGTTGCGTATGAGCATATGCTGCGTGGCACGTTCCGCGACGAATGTCTGATCCAGCAGCGTGGAAATGCTCATCAGTGGTATGCTGAGAATAAAGGCCACGGTGTAGCCAGGATGAGAAACGATAGTAAAGAATTGCGATGAGAAGAGTGGCAGGGCCATCACAGCAATAATTCCGACAAATAGACCCGCGACAATGCCGGTCACCAGTCCCGCGTTGAGTGTGAGGGACCAGGCCGCTCCCTTTTCCCGCAGAGGAAGTCGCTGTACGAGTGTAGGGCCCATTCCCATATTGGCAAGCAGCGCCGCCAGCGTCATGGCCGAAATGAGCGCGGACCCCAGGCCAACAGCAGAGGGGGTGTAGAGGTGCGCGGCCAGTATCCAGAAGAAGTAACCGAGTACAGAAGTAACAGTTCCTGTGCCAATGATATAGATGCTGTTGCGCAGCAGGGAAAAGCGCTGTATCCACGCCAGTAAAGATTGTATCCCTTTCATGATCCTCACCTGTACCGGGTTAATGCAGCCATAACACTACATGGCGGTAAGGTGTTGCTGGGATATCCATACGGTACAGTATGGCCTCTACCATTGATGTATTCGTAGGCTCAAGTGGTGGCAGCGCAAGTGTTACCTGCCAGCCCTCGTCTGGCGCGAGAGTGATAAGCGGCCATTGCTTGACGATTTTGCCATCCTCGTTTACGACAAGACGATACTGCATGGTCATCTTCTCCATATTTTTCATGCCGATACGTACATCGCTCTTAGCTGAAGCCCCGGTCCCCGGTAGTATCCAGAGTTGAGTAAAGCCGGGACGTGGTTGTTGCTGCGCTCCAATAGTAGAGACGACAACCGCTCCGCAGAGGATAAGCGCGGCCAGCCCGAGCAACAACCCTTGCGCAAAGGTGAAGGCAGGACCGCGTGGGGCCGGTGAATCGACCCATCGCACCCAATTTAATCGTTGTATAAGCGCAATCACGCAGGCGGCAAGCGTAATGCTTCCTAAGAGAATTGCCCATGAGTCGGCCTGCAGGCCGGATGGTGTCAGGTTGAGCAGTAGCCCGCCCAGTATGGCACATACCAGGCTAAGACCCAGGCCCAAAACGAGGCGCTCAATAGCGCTCAGTGCCCCTTGCGGAAATAAAGCGCTTGTGAGCGCGTAGCCCGGCAGGATCAGTACCAGCGGCAGCGGCAGGACGCGCAATACACTGCTGGTTGGCGGTGCGAGCAAAGTCAGGGCTATACCGGCCAGAGCGATCCCTATGACTATGAAGATATCGGTGTATCTCTGTTTCATCGAGAAGTACTCCCCGGAAGAGTTTTCCGTATATCATACTCATTTGTCCCCTGTTTGGGGAAAGACGGTTTGGGTACCGGGACGGGCGTCGATGGAAGCGGCGAGCCTGAAAGCGTACCATTGCTGATCTGTTCTACGTCGTAAATGATGATGTCACCGCCATCAAAGATGCGACTGACGCCTGGCACAAAATCGAATTTTTCAAGCGCTGCCCGGTCAATGGGTTGCGTATAGTGTTGAGCACCAGGCTCACCGTTGTTAAAATAGGTTCCTGTCGCGGGCAAAGCCGTGCTGAGACGCAGGTCAACAACAAGGTACTGAATGTGATCCTGGCGCAGTATTGTCACAACGCCTGTGCCAAATTGAGTGGCGAGGAATACCCACGATACGGCGATACGAGCGCTACCGGATGTTTCCGCGAACTGCCGTCCATAGGTTGCCATAAGCTCTGTGTTGTCGCGGTCGCTGGCAACAATATGTCCGGGTCCCAGGTACGTATTTGCCCATACTGCCGCGGTAATGCCTTCCGGCTCAATGGAACGATCATCGGCGGATACCTGGTACGGGCCTGGCAGGAAGCTGCCCGATGAACCGGCGCTCATAGCGATCTGGCCCACGAATAACACAGCAAGCGCGCACAATGTTATGCAGGGGCGCACCCTTGTGATAATCATCCCATCTTTTCTCCCTGGAGCGCAGCTCCAGGAAGTAACTGGCAGGAGAAAGCGCCGCGCAGCCATCGCCAGAACGAATGCTATTGCTACGAACAAAAACTCCGTTGATCGGCTTGCTACCTCTGCTCCTGTTTGCGTCAGGTGCAGTATCAAGATGCCTGGAAAGGCAAATACCGCGCAGGCCAGGGCGAGGGCGAAGGCGCTGCTCCGATAACGCCGCCAGGCGGCGAATAGCCCAAACGGGAGTCCCAGCAAGATCAGCACTAATGAGGCATACACCATCAAGCGCTCCCACAGCGGTGATCCGGTCGCAGTAGTGCTTTGAAAGGGCTGCCGCGCCTGGCTGTGATGAGTCGCTATCTGTACCAACTGGCTTAGCGCCCCGGTAACATGTGGAGTCAGGTATCCCAGGGCAGCGCCTCCTGTATAGATCAGCCAGGCGGATGTCAGCATCAGACTCACCACTACTATTCCGCCCGGATTTGCCTCTATGGTCTGATTGGGGGTGTAGGGACCAGGCGTGGGGCTTGCGGAGCCCCTTTCAATACGCTCGCGTCCTGGGCGGAGTTTCCACAGCAGGAGAAATACCACCGTCCAGACAAGCAGGAAGCCTAGCAGCATAAACGAGGTGAGATGGTGCGTCACGACTATAGCGCCAATTCCCAACCATGCCGCTATTGTGAAACCCAGGCGTGGACGCCCAGAAACGTATCCCCGGCGAACCACAAGAAACAGCACAAATACAGCAAGTGATAATGCCAGGGACTCGTATGCGAAGATCGAGTCGAAGAACACGAAGTTTGGGTTCGTCATATACAGCAGCGTAGCCATTCCCGCTATCCACATGGAATCGCTGATGCGTTCATAAATCAGGTAAAGAGACGGGACGAGTACCAGCCATGCTGTACCAATCAGCACACTTCCCGCAACGAAAATAGAAAGCCCGGTAAGACTGCTCAGCGCGTTAGTAACAATCTCAAGCCCGGGATAAAAGGCGCTGATCGGCAGCAGCGGATTCGTGGAAAAAAGGCGCCCGCTCGCGGCAATATCCTGCGCCGTTCGCACGTGTAAGAACTCATCATAACCGGCGAAATACAGTGGGTACTGTAAAATCTGAACAAAATAGAGGCTGATTGCCAATACAACAAGAAGGCCGACCCGCTCTCGTCTTGCCGGTTTTTGAGAGAGTAGACGCGCCGCGACCGGCAGAAAAATCGCTAGTAGCCCGAACCAGAACAGCGGCTCGCCCCATGCTGCGGAAATGCGTCCTCCCTCGTATGCCAGAGCCACCAGGAATACGCCAATGGCACACGTTACGGATAATACCGGCAACCATCCCCACTCCCTGGCTATCGCTTTGCTCCGCAAGGCATTTAGATTGACATCTGTAACTGGGAGATAGCGGATGCGAACCATATCAGCCATCTCTCGCTCTGTCGGTGGAGACGTGCTATCCTCTGCCTGGGCTTTTGCCCGCGTATGCTCCGGCGCAATGTGTTCACCACAACCAATGCAGAAATGCGCGCCCGGTAATAACGCTTCGCTACAGTGAGGGCAAAATAATTTATCTGATGGGTTTTCACTACCTACCGGTTTCGCTATTTCCATATGTCCCTTGCCTTAGTCGCCTGCCGCCGGGGCAGTTACTTTTTGCAGCAACGCCTCATATACCTGCTCGATACGTGGTACAACCGTACTGGCCTGAAACTTGCTCACATACCGTAGCGCCGCCTCTCCCATGCGCTTCCGTGAATCGGAATCGGCAAGCAGATGAATGATTGCGTCTTGTAGCGCTATAATATTGCCAGGCTCTACCAGCAGGCCGGTTTCGCCGTGGGTCACCAGTTCCGCCAGGCCGCCAATGTGGGAGGCAATTACCGGACTTCCCGTCGCCATCGCCTCCATCACTACTGTGGGGCACGACTCCGGTCCGACTGAGGGCAATAGCACAAGCATGCAGCGGCGCAGCGCCTCCATGACGGCGTGGCGAGGCCAGTCCTTGAAAACAAACACGTTGGCCGGGCTATCTTTGTTCAGAACTGGCCAGTCGGATGTTTCATAGCCGATGAGAACGAGTGGGGGCGCGCCGCTAAGCCCGGAGTATGCCTTCAGCAGGATATCTACGCCTTTCTGCCGGTTGAACGCTCCTACAAAAAGCAGGTAGGGTTCCTTGGGAAGCTGTGTGGCGTAGGATGGAGTGTCGCTGCGTGCTCTGCCAACATCATCGGGTATGAAGTTGGAAATGACCTGGAAAGGTAAGCGCTGCGCTGCCAGGCTATTACCCAGTGCCACCGCCTGGCTCACGGGAAGAAACATATCGACAAGGCTTCTTCTAATCTGCCCCATGACGCGATCCGCGAGTACCGTAGGCACACCTTTCCCCGGCCCATAATAGTGGATGCCGCAGCGCAGGCATTTTGTCAGACCAGGCCCATTACAAATAGCATCGTTCAAGAGTAGCGTTGTTTTCACACACACCAGGTCATAGTTATGCAGTGTCACGACCAGCTTCGCCCCGCTCCATAGCTTCAGCGGCAGGTAGGAATAGACGAGCCAGTTATGCGCGTGTACGATCTGCGGGCGTTCATCGCGGATGATCTGCCTCAATGCCAGCGTCACTTCTGGATCGGGAAACGGCGGCGCGTATTGTCTTCCGCTATCCCTGAAGAGCCACGGCAAGCGCCGCGTTGAGGAGCGAACCCGGTACACCTTTACTCCCGCGTCCATCTCGAATGCTGCCAGGCCTGCGTGCCACAGCGTCACTACGGCTACCTCGTGCCCGCGTGTCGCAAGCTCAGTACTCAGTGATCGCACATGTATCGCTCCCCCTCCAATTATTGGCGGGTAGAACTGCGTGAGCATCATGATACGCATACCGGCCTCCGTGCTACCGTCCTGTAAAGGGCCAGGAGATTACTGGCGCAAGCATCCCATGTCGGTAACTCGGCATCTCCTGGCTTGAGAGGATTGCGCAGCTGATCGACAATCGCCCTTGCCACTTCCTGGGGCGGACTATGCAATGGAATACCATATGCCAGGTCGCGATTGATCAGCTCGCGCAATGCTGATGTGCTGGCAACCAGTACCGGGCGTCGCAGCGCCAGTGCCTCCATTACCGCAATACCCTGAGATTCATACTCACTGAAGAGCGTAATCAGGTCGGCCCTCGACAGTAGCGCAGCCATACCACCCCGATCCTCAGTAGAAACGGGCCGTATTTCTACATACTCATCAACCTTTAGGCTCCTGGCTATTTTTCGCAGCGTTGCCTCATAAGGTCCCGTCCCTACGATGCGCACCCGCGCATTTGGAACCTCTGCCAGCACTTCCGGCAGCGCCTCGATCAAGCGCTGGTGCCCCTTGTATCGTTCCAGGCGACCAATCGAAACAATGAGGGGATCTTTTCGCGCATCCTCGACAGCGGCTTCTGTAGGGACAGCGCCTTGTGCCTGTCCTGTCTCCTCACACAGATATGCCCCATTCGGAATAATAACGAACTGCTCTTTTGGCAGATGCAGCCGTTCCTGAAAGAAATTGGCCTCGAATTGTGAGACGGCGATCAGCTTATGCGCCTGTGCCAGCAGGGGGCGCAGCGCCTTCCAGTGCATGCCGCGCAATGCTTTGCGCAAGCCCGAAACATTGCCCCCACTGTGAAACGAGAGCACGAAGGGCATAGCGGCCCGCCACGCGGCCAGCATCGCCAGTGGAGGAACCAGGTTATGATAGCCCTGGCAGTGGACGAGATCCCAGCGTTCCTGCCTGATGAAGCGATAGATGCCGGGCGCGAAGAAGTAATCCTTCTTCTCCGGCCATGCCCGCACCCGGCAGATGCGTATGCCCTCGGACTCCTCAAAGACTGGCAGCTGTCCACTGACATCCGTCGTCAAAACCGTAACCTCGACGCCAGCGCGCACCAGGCGCCTGCCTACCTCGTAGACATGTGTCTCCACACCCCCTGTGTAGGGAATGTAGCGACAGGCAACCATTAGCACGCGCAATGGGCGAAATCCGCTGGGCATCCCGGAACCTCTCTTTCATCTTTACCTGCTCCGTAGGGGCGTACCCTTGAGGTCGCCCTCCAAATTTTTCCCTTTGTGGTCGCCATCTGCACCCTTGTCATTGCCCGCTGTACGCTTATCCTTGTACTCACCTATCCTACTCTCCTGCTCGCGTCTCTGCTGGCCCATCTCCATCGCACCCGGCTCTCCATAGCCCCAGCAGGCCAGGTCACGCTGGAGTAAATCCTGTAACTGCTTCACGTCTTCAGCATAGTACGCGCGGAGTTGCGCTTGAATCTGGGGGTCTATCGAAATGCGTTCTACCGACAGGCCGATGAGTTTACTGGCCCACGCCTTGCGTAGATGGAGCGGTATCAAAGACTTGATGCGTTTCTCCAGGCCATTGGGGTTGAAGATGAATCTGTTCAGGGGCGTATAGAGCTTGCGTGACTTCGGCATCCCGGAGAGGTTATAACGCACCGAGGTGTCGATAGCCACATCCTCCTTGACCCCCAGGAAAGTAAAAACGTCCCGCAACGCCTGCGCGGGATTAGCGTAAAATTCCTCGTATAGCAGCACTTTCACCTGCTGCTCGCCGAATACTTCGATGTATTGGCGAACATGCTCATAATAGAAACTTAACTCTTTGTAGCGCCACATGGGCTCAAAGCCCTGTTGCTTGCGCTCCTCCTCCTCCTCTAATCCTTGCTCGAGGCTTAACGCTTCGCGGCCGTCGCGCGCCAGGAACATATAGGCGCTATAGGTTCGATCCACCGGCTCGCGTAAGAGCATGATGATTTTGGCGTCAGGAACCGCCTGTGCAATGCGCTCGGCAGTGCCGGGCAGGTGAAGGTAAAAAGCCGAAGATTCGCCAATGGCCTTCTTTCCTGCAGCGCTGGCAAAGAGTTCAGCATAGGCTCCCGCGTCCCGCACCAGCAAATTTCTTATGCCTGCGTCTCCCGGCCCCGTGCAGGGAGGAAATTGGTCAGCGGCAAAGTAGTGCGACTCTTTTCTCGATGTGATAAAGATTTCGGGATGCTGAGCAAGATATTGGTCAAGAGAAGTCGTCCCCGACCTTGCCGCGCCGACTACGAAAAAGTTTGGCAACATCTGCACTGCAATCTATCTCCTTCTGCTAGAGAGCAATCCAATCGCCCCGCAATCTTCCATACACGCTGCGAACGTGCCGTCGCGCGTCAGCTCGCGCTCGCTTAAAAGGGGATGCAATTAGCGGCCCGCTCCCTCTTGAAAGGGCAGCATCGAGCGCCTGCGCGCCGGTATCGGGCCACACCATCAGGCGGGCCAGTGCGTAGGGATCGTCATCGGGCGAACTCAACGCTCGTCCAATCGCGCAGGCTGAGGCAAAACCGGCTTCCCGCACAATGTGCCTTACGCGAGGCGTGTGATATCCGAATGGATAGGCAAAGCTTGACACTTGTAGACCAAGATGATCTTCCAGCAGGTTTTTAGAGCACACGACTTCATCGCGTATGCGAGAAGAAGAGAGCATATCCAGCTGCGGGTGTGTGTGGCTATGCGCGGCGCACTCGATCCCCTGTTCGCTGATCTCGCGCAGTTGTTTCCACGCCAGCATAGGACGGTTGCCCTCTCCAATATGCTGCAACCAGCGGCTCGTTCCCCCAACGAACGCCGTTGCGACATAAAGAGTTGCTGTAAAGCCGTAAAGCCGGAGCGCGGGCAGCGCGTGTGTATAAAAATCCGCGAAACCGTCATCGAATGTCAAAATCACGCAGCGCTCTGGCAGCCTCTCATCCCCTGCCAGAGCCCGCGCAAATCGCGAAACCGTCATAGACGTGTAGCGATGTTGGGCAAGAAACGAAAGATGTTCATCGAACGTCTCCGGCCGCACAACGCAGGACTTAAATCTGGGGCTTGCCTGGCGTGAAATGCTATGAAACATAAAAATTGGTACGTTTTGTTTCTTCATTGCGTTATGCTGATTGTTTCCGTTGCGCTATGACCATTCCAGGCATTGGCCTCATGCTGGAGCGCGCGAGCCATGCGGACAGATCGGATAACCGAGTGGCCATTTGCCCATTCCGCCATAATCATCTTCAGCACGCGCCAGCCGTCCTTAACGACATGAAAATGGCTGGTACCGTAGATGCGCGCATGCTCGTAGCTAGGTACCTCTGCAATCTCGAGATTGGCCTTACATGCGCGTAAGTGCAGTTGTGCTTCAATTTCAAAGCCATCACAATCAATATCAAAATAATCGAGGCATTCTTTCCAGAAAGCGTTGAAGCCACAGAACATATCCGTGAAGCGAATACCAAAAAGCCGGTTGGTGATTGAGATCAGCACCCGGCTTCCACAGCGCCGCAGCATGGTGATATCGGCGCTGCCGCCGTCGCCGATGAAGCGCGACCCTTTTGCGAGGTAGGCTCCCGCGTGTAAGGCCGCGACAAAGCGTGGCAATTCCTGTGGATCGCTTGAACCATCGGCGTCCATCATCACGATAATATCGCCGGTCGCCGCCTGAAAACCCACCTGTAACGCTGCGCCTTTGCCGCGCCCACCCGCAGTTCGCAGGATACGAATGGTTGGCAACACTGTGACCGCTACTTTTTCAGTATCATCGGTCGAGTGGTCGTTTACGAGGATGACTTCATGAACCCAACTGGGAAGCTGTGGTAACAGATGCCTTAGATTCCTTGCCTCATTGTGTGCCGGGATAACAATGCTTACACGGGCATTTCCATCTTTGGCCTTCTGGCTCAGGGAACCAGTAGCTACGACTTCCATAGCTTTACCTTTCCATTCCAGATATCTATCTTGCTCAAGTTCCTGCCGCATGTCGTCACCGGAAGCGGCTTCCAGAGTCATCTCCAGAAGAATTTACCGGAGTAGGGGTTGGAATATTGTTCATACTGCTGGCTCTTACCCCCAATATTGCCTGAAGCCCGGTCTATGGCTCAGTTAAGCACATATCAACCTGCCTGGAATATAGCACGATACTTGCTGGCAAGCAGTGGGAAAACTGCGGAAATTTTTCCTGCGTAGCAATGCCTATCGACGGCGGGAAGTAACGAGTATCTTCAATGGGGAAGCGTTTCTTCTCACTACTTGAGCTGAAAGGAGTGAAATCACTTACTTGCTTTTCTCGTTGTCGGCGGCTATCTATGAATGCTACATTTCTTTCAGCATCACAGGGGGCTTAAAGACGAGCGCTCTATTTATCCATTGAAGCTAATGATTTGCCTGGGGCAGACTCAGAAAGGTACACGCATGGAATCTCTATTGATGGATGCCGAGAGTATTCCGCAGTTAACGACCGGGCATATGCGCAGCCTTATGCATCAGATAGGTAATACACCCATAAAACCCGTTTATTTTGTGATCGATGGCAAGGTCAGAGCGGTCTATCTAAAGCTCGAAGGCGCAAATCCCGCCGGTTCCGTCAAGGATCGAACCGCTTTTGCCCTCGTGCAAAATCTGGAAAACCGTTGCCTCTTACATCAAGGATCGATTGTAGTTGAGTCTACCTCAGGCAACCTTGGGGTAGCCCTCGCTTTCATTTGCCGGGCTAAAGGCTATGCATTTCTGGCTGTCGTCGATCCAAAGACAACGCGTGAAAACTTAGATCGCATGCAGGCCCTTGGAGCTATGATCGATCTGATTGATCATCCCGATGCCAATGGAGGATATCTCCTGTCGCGTTTGAAACGTGTGCAGGAACTCCTCGCGCTTTCCGGCAACTATGCCTGGACCGACCAGTATTCAAACAGCGCGAACCCTTACATCCATTATGCTACCACCGGCCCGGAAATCTACCGGCAACTGAATGGAAAGGTGGATGCGGTCTTCGCCGCGGTATCGACCGGAGGAACGTTAGCCGGCATTGGTCGCTTCTTCCGTTCGGTCAGTCCCCATACATCGATCATTGGCGTCGATGCGCGGGGATCGGTAATATTCGGCACGCCTCCCGGCGCACGCAGGTTGACTGGTATTGGCTCCTCCCGGCGCTCAAGCTTCATCACCAGGGATGTTTATGATACCTATGCGCTCGTTGGCGATGAAGAAGCCTTTGCGTTCTGCCATGCCCTCTACTCCGCCACCGGTATCAAGGTGGGCGGTTCCAGTGGCGCCGTTCTTGCAGCGTGTGCTGGCTATCTCCAGAATCATCCCGAACTGGAGCGTGCCGTCTGTCTGTGCGCGGACAGCGGGGAGAATTATTCCTCCTCGATTTACAACGATTGCTGGCTGCGAGAGCATGGCATCACCCTTTCACAGCATCACCTGGCTCCCGTGCAGGATATCCTGCCTGCCCTCACCCGCTATTCACCTGATGAATTTTGACGAACGCACCGAGGAATCGGTCCCTCCAGGACGAGGTTGTCAAAGACCAGTAGGATGAGGGAATTACCTGATTCGATTGTCGAAATTCAGTAGGATAAGGGCTGGTGATGAAGTTGAACTATTAAGATCGGTAAGAGCAAGTGTGTATGTCATTCTGCGTGCAGGGAAGCATCCTGCGCGCCTCACCAAGATTCTGAGCGCCGCGAAGAATCTCGGCCTTAATGGAGGTACCTATGGCTTTTTCAATAGACAATCATATACTCTATCTTTGTCAGAAAGATGTAGAGCGGGCATGCCAGGCAATTGACAGCGTGGCAGTCATAGGCGAAGTGCTCCGCCTGCACGATGCCGGGCAGACCATCTTGCCCGGTGAAGCCTACCTTGCCTGGACCAATGATCAGGGGGAAAGTGTCAGAAGTCTCAACATGCCTGGCTATGTTGGCGGCTCCATTGGGATTGCGGGAACAAAGATCATTAATGGCAATATTGCTAACCCCCTGCGCGGCCTGCCTCGCGCGAGTGGACTGACCCTGCTCTATGATCCAACCTCCATTCGTATCAATTGCATCATGGAAGGCGCCTATATCTCAAGCCTGCGCACCGCCAGCGTCACCGCCCTTGCCGCCGACTTATTAAAAGCAGGGGAGATTGAGAGCCTTGCTATCATCGGCGCAGGCGTACTCGCTCGCGCACATATCGAGCTGCTTGCCGCACGATTGCCTCACCTGCGCCATATTCGCATATTTGACCTGGCAAGAGAACGCATCACCTCCCTCCAGCAGCAGCTTGCTCCCGTGCTGGAGACAAAACGAATAGAGATGCAGCCGGCGGCGACCGCCGAGGAGGCAATTCGATCAGCACAATTGGTAGTACCCGTCACCACTACCACCGATGGCTATATCCCCTATCACTGGTTGCGACCCGGTTCGCTGCTTGTCAATATCTCACTGGATGACCCATTGCCAGAAGTTGTACTTAAAGCAGACTGCGTGGTCGTTGACGACTGGAATCTTGTCAAGAATGATGCACGGCGCCTGCTAGGTAGAATGTATCGCACTGGAAAGGTGATCGGCCCGCGTGACCCGGTAGAGCCAACAGGAAATGACTGCCGCCGCATCGATGCACAGTTAGGAGAAATCGTCTCGGGCAAAGTCATTGGCCGCCGCAGTCCTGATGACATCATTCTGGTCAATCCCTTTGGCCTTTCAATTGAAGACGTAGCGCTAGCCGCCCGCGTCTACCTGGCCGCTCAAGACCTTGGCATAGGAATACTCTTGCCCCGGTAGGGGCGGGCCAGCTCTTATGACCGCCCATAGCGGGAATTGTCGCGGCGTAGCCGCATAGGGGCCAGTTGATCGCGCTCAGCGCCGTTTCACCGGCCCATGTAACAACTCTATATCGACCAAACCCGAGGACTATTGATGAGGGTGAATCGCTTGAAACAACCATCGCTCACGCTTACACCTGAGCATATCATGCACAACGTCGAGGAACTCCTCTATCGGCTGGTGATCGTTCCGCTCGTCGCATTCCTACCAGCTCCATTGGCCTACGGTGTAGCCGTCTTGCGTGGCAACTGGTACTATCACCTGCGTATTGGCAGGCGGGAAGAGATCATCCATAACCTCGAAAGGATCTTTGGTGGTCAGTTAAACCAGGCACAGTGTCAACAGCTAGCCCGGCAGTATTTTTGTCGCCGCTCATGCGAAGCAATAGATGTAATGCGGCTCGCCGGCAACGGTCGAGCATTAGCACGGCTGGTAGAGATACGAGGAATGGAACGCATCAAAGCCGCTCTGGCAGCCGGCAAGGGAGCCATTGTCTGTAGCGCGCATTTTGGTTCCTACAATAGCTGTTTTTCCTTACTTGGAGTTCATGGATTCCCTGTCACCACGGTTGGCGATTGGAGATCCAATGCGGATTCAAGCATGTCACCCTTGCAGCGCTTCTTATGGCGACTCTTTCAGCAGAGTCCGCTCGCCCGTCACCGCCGCAGGCCAAATATCGAGCCTGAAAAGGAGCGCTTTGGAACCGCCATGCAGATGGTGGAAGTTCTACGTGCAAATGAGTTGATTACCATGGCGGTCGAAACTCCTGTGTGTCCCCGGGACCAGGCGCGGGCCGTTTCCGTGGATTTCCTGGGACAAAAGATGCTGCTCTTGCCCGGAATCATTAGTGTCGCTCAACTGACAGGAGCACCGGTGCTTGTGATGATAGTCCGTCGTCTGCCGGATTGGTGGCACCAGATCGTGGAGATATCCCCTCCACTCTCGCTCGATAGCGATGAAGTCACGGTTTTCAATCGCCTCATCCGGCAATTGGAAGTACCTGTACATCAAAATCCTGCCTATTGGGACTGGTTGGGAAGTAACCAGAATCTGATCGATCTCGGATTTTTCTCAGCCCAGAGCGAAGCCCCCTGTAGGGACAGCGGCTGGTCCCTGTCCTGGTGCCTGTCCGGTGATCCCGGCATAACACAACACGAAATGAGGTGAAAACGTATGACTGACTGCGGCTTTACCCTCTGGTTTACAGGGCTTTCGGGTGCTGGCAAAAGTACCCTGGCTAGGGCCGTCGAACGGCGCTTGAAATTGCAGGGCCGCAATGTTGAGATCCTGGATGGCGACGTTATACGCACTCACCTGAGCAAAGGTCTCGGCTTTAGTCGCGAAGACCGTGATACCAACATTAAGCGCATCGCTTTCGTCTGTAAATTGCTCACACGCAATCAAGTGATCAGTATTGCTGCTGCCATCTCTCCCTATCGCGAGGCACGCGCATGGGCGCGCAGGGAAATCGGCGCTTTCGTTGAAGTCTACGTCCGCTGCCCCCTGGAAATCTGTCGCCTGCGCGATATAAAAGGCCTCTACAGGCTCGTTGACGAGGGAAAAATCAAAGGTTTTACTGGTATAGACGACCCTTACGAGGAACCGCTTCATCCCGACTTGTTGATAGAAACCGATAAAGAGACCATCGAAGACAGCGTCAATCGTATCTTCGTCAAACTCGCGGAGCTTGGCTACCTGCCGCCCGAAGACCTATACGAGGACACTGGAATCCTGACAGATGAGTTAATGGCCTGGGGATATCTGTAGGGACGACGCCTGGTGTCTGTCCCGGTCGCCCTCGCCGCAAAATCCGAATATCAGAAAAGGAGTGAACTGTATTGGGCATTGGCATTTTCTTCATAGTCGTGGAATGGGGGTTAATCGTCCTGGCCCTCTTAGCCATCGCGCGCACAGGCTATTTACGCCTGAGCAGTTCCATAGGCATCGCCAGAGACGGCTTCCCACCAGGAAAATCAGCGCCATCCTGGAGCTTGCCAGACCTGGATGGACATTTAAGAATCGTTCCGGCGCGCGATCACTGGCAATTGCTTATCTTCGCGAACCAGTCTCTAGAAGCCTTCCCCGAGCTTATCGACGGCATGCACTACCTGTCCCGCCATGAACAGGATTTGGAAGTGCTCGTTATCTCGCGCGATAGCAGGGAGGACTGCCGCAACCTGGCGCAAGAGCAGCGTCTGCAGGTACCCATCGTACCTGTTGATCCCGCGTTTTACGACCACTACCGGGTACGAGTCATGCCATTTATTTTCTTTCTTGATCCAGGCGGCATCGTTCGCTGGGTTGGCCTTGTCGGAGCCGAGGAGCCGTTAATTCACGCCTGGCGCATGGCTCAGGTAGCTTTTCGCTCCGGTGAAGCATCGGAGGTAAAGTAGCTTGCTGCAAAATACATTACAACTCCTTATTTTTCTTGGTAGGGCCTCGCTTGCGGCAGTACTCGTTGCGGCAGGGGCGGCAAAACTCGCGGATGCCCGCAGTTTTGCCGTCACACTCAGGGGACTCGGCATATCTGCTCGTCTCGATCCCTTGATTCGCGGGCTTGCCTTCCTGTTTCCTTTCGTGGAACTCCTGCTGGGCATTGCCCTGGTGAGCGGGCTCTGGCCCACTCTTATTAATGTTGTCGTCGTCGTGCTCATGGGTAGTTTTAGTCTTGTAGTGCTATATGCCTTAAGGAGAAAGCTCCATATCGCCTGCAGGTGCTTCGGAACGCTCAGCGATTCGCAGTTCAGCGACAAGGGCCTTACTCGCAGTGTATTACTAACACTCTTAGCCCTCGTCGTTCTCTGGGGTGGGAAAGCATACTCACTCCAATTTGCGGCGCCACCGGTCGCTCTTCTCCTGCTTGTTACCGGCTTCCTGCTCTTCGGCCTCACTGCTGCGCAGGCAGCAAAGTCCATAGCTATCCTCAAAGAAAGGATGATCTGATGCATCTCACGTTCGCGGATATCACCCTGCCGTTGTGGCTTTTTGCCGCCCAATGGGTGCTTCTCTTCGCCCTGGGTTTCCTTATCCTGGTGATGTTTCGTCAGATTGCCCTCTTCGAGCGGCTCAAGGACTCAGGTTCCGAGCGGGAAGGGCTCCCGGTTGGAGAGAAGGCTCCCTCGTTCGTCTATCAACCCGTGAATAGGAGAGCCAATCCACCGGCTCACTTCGAGCCGGTCGGCAACTGGTCTCTGCTCCTGTTCGCGGATCCCAGTTGTTCAAGTTGTCAAAGCACGCTGCTCAGTCTGGAGCGCCTGGCCCCCAGGTTAGCGCAATCAATGCGGCTACTGGTTGCGACAACCGCGGAGCCCGCTGTAATCACAGCCGCCGACGCATTCCGGCAGGCAACCGTCGAAATTGGCCGTATTCCTGTCGATGTCTCTACGCGGTTGTATCGCACCACGGTCACTCCATTTGGGTATCTGATTGATCCGGATGGAATAGTTCGGGCCAAAGGCGCCGTCGCGGACGACGCGTCGCTGCGGAAATTAGTGCGTCAGGGCGATCAAACGCCTGTCAATGTAGAGTTTACTATCTCTTAAAAGGGGGAATACACTATGCTTGAGGAATTTGATAAGCAGATCAGTATCTTGTCCGAATCGTTTGCGCGCAAGTTCAACCGTCGCAAGGTGATCGGCACCACCGTCAAAGGTGTTTTTGCGACAGTCGCCGCCGCCTCCATTGGTCAATTGGCCAATCTCGGTCAGGCATTTGCTCAAACCTGTACCTGCGACGAGGGCTGGACGCAGGGTCATCCATGTAACTATTATGGTTTTAACTGCCCCAATAACGGCTGTCCGGGCGCCTGCTCCGTCTGTTACAAACCCAGTTGCGGCGGCTGGTGCGATTACTCCAACGGGCACTGGGTCTCCTGCAGTGGCCTGGGCAAAAGCGGCAAAGGATATAAATTGTGCTGGGACTGTTGGAGATGCGGCAACAAAGGCGGTTACTGCCAGCCAAAATGCTCCTGCCTCAGCAATTGTATCGGTTGCTGATCCTTGTGTGCGAAGGAATCGCAGGATGCGCTCCTCGCGCCCACGAGGAGCGCATCCTTGTGGGCGCCCGCGCCCGTGTTGGAGCCATACAGGAACTCTGCAAATTCCTCTGTTCCAGTGTATCCTCTCAGGGAATGTAGGGACAGCGCCTGGTGCCTGTCCTTCTAGAAAAGAGAGATCAGCATGTTCGAGGAATTTGATAAACATGTGAGTATTTTGTCCGAATCGTTCGCGCGCAGATTTAACCGGCGCAAAGTAATCAGCGGTACCATCAAAGGAGTATTCGCTACCATGGCCGCTGCCTCTATTGGGCAGCTAACCAACCTGGGGCACGCCTTCGCCCAGTCCTGTACCTGTGACGAAGGCTGGACGCAGGGTCATCCATGTAACTACTGGGGATATCCCTGTCCCAGCAACGGCTGTCCATCCGGCATGAAAGTCTGTTACAAGCCCAGTTGCGGCGGCTGGTGCGACTATTCTAACGGGCACTGGGTCTCCTGTAGTGGCCTGGGTCCCAGCCATAAAGGCTACCGCCTGTGCTGGGACTGTACCAACAGGAATAATCCCTGCCATCCCAAGTGCTCTTGCCTGAGTACCTGTATCGGCTGCTAATCTACAACAGGAGAGTCCTTCCCTGGTTGTATGATCTGATGAATTTTGACAATCGAAACAGAGAATGAGGGCTATTCCTAATTCTCCCGCTCTGTAGTGAGAGCGACTCGTCCCTGTCCTCGTTCCCCGACCGGGACAGGGACGACCTGATTTGGTTGTCAAAATTCATTAGGGGCGCATTCTTGTGGTCGCCCGCCACCGGAGTCCATAGTAGAATCGTTAAGGAGTGCAGAGAACCATGTTCAACATAAAGCCCCTGTCACAGCCTCTCCGCCTGTCCCTTACCGGCAGCATGCTCATCTGCGGCTTCGTAGCGGCGGCATTGCTCCTTCACCAGGGCAACTTCGCCTCTGCCACACTCGTCTTCGCCATCGGCCTCGCTGCCCTCGTCGGCGCTGGCAAACTCGCATCCCCTTGAGGCTTCAACGCGGCCACTACGACCGTGTTATCCTCCGGGCGAGGATATGGACTCAGAATATTACTCTATATAGCAGCTTACACCGTCCCCGCCGCTATCGTCTGGGGCCTATTTGCCTTCATCTTCAGGTTCCTGGCCGCTATTCCCCTCTTGCTGCCCTTGTTAGCCTTCGCCTACGCCCTCTGGTTCGGCCTGAACGAACTCCTGGAATTCAGCCATATCCGGCTAAGCCTGGCGTGGCAGGTACCATCATCCTGGGTCAAGCATCGTCCCGCGCCCGTTCAAACGCTCATCTGGGGCACTGCGCTTGGCCCCGGCCTCATCACACGCAACCCCTATGCCGGCATCTGGCTGCTCCCTTTCTTGATCGTACTGGGCCGCGCTCCCGCCATGGCCCTTATCGTCGGTCTCATCGTTGGAGCGATACACGGGGCAGCGCGTGCCATTGGCGTCTTGCGCAATCGCAGTTGCATGCGCGGTAATGTTGATGCCTACCTCCAGATTATGGCTCGGCAGCAGCGCTGGCAGTACCTCGACGGCCTCGCCCTCCTGCTCGCCGCCGGTGCCCTTGCCGCCTACACTATCTTTCTGCTGGGCGGCCATCTCTAGGCCTCTCTATGCCCTCATACGCCAATGGGTCACCTGGCATCTGATCGAACATGACCCATACCATAGCGCTGAAATCTCTCTCATCCTCGGCATGTATAGCCTGATCTTTAACCGTAAGGCCGGTTCAGCATCGACCGCGTCACAGATTGATGTTGTAACTCTGTTCTCCCACCACTACTTGCAACAAAAACACGATCTGCAATGACTTCAAGCCTGCCGGTTCCGCGTATACGACTCTTCCGCTCACCCCCTGCGCGCCAGCTTTAAAGGTCTTTGGCAACGTGTTATCAATGGGGGGCCGGTTCGCCCCATTAATGTACAGCCGGATGTAGTCATAACCATAGCCGGGTGATATCGCTGCCCCGTTGTTGTTGTCCACCGTGAAGTTAAGCACATAGAATCGCTGCCCCATTTTGCTCTCGCTGCCCCCATACGAATAGCGCACATCCACGCTTCGCAGGTGATACGTCAGCGTCGACCCCTCGAAGTCGTAAGCAATCGTCAGCGATTGAGGCACTACTTTCACCGCGTATTGATTGCCATCAAACGTGCCGCTGAGGGGTATCGTCACTAGCGTCTCACCAAGCGCCGTGGAGCCGAGTTGCAGTTTCAGCGTGCTCAATTGGATATTTTGGGCGACCGGAAAGTCTATCCATCCTGTTTCACTTTCGCCTGGCTGGGGACCCGTCGAAAGCCTCACGTTACTGGGAGCGACTGGCGCCATCTTTGGCGCAATTAAACGCGCTATATCATAATAGATTACCGTCACTGCATAGGTGTTTGGATTAGTCACCCGCATATTCAAGCGTACCGTCGCGGGTCCGGCATGAATAGGATCGCCGGGGAATGCAGTCGCATATTGCGCGTTCAAAACCGTGAAGCTCAGGTCCGCATAAGGAAGCGTGCGCTGCACCTGCAGCGTCGTCGCGGGGGGTGGCGCGGCAGTAGAGTTCATATTGATCTGTAAACCCTTGAGCCAGTTCCATGTAACCAGGCTTGCCACCGTTAACAGGAGCAATCCCACGATCAGTATTATTCCGAGCCATGGCCGCAGCCGTGGCGGTTGCGTAATTTGAGGTCTGTGAGTACGTGCTACCTGGGATGCAGCTTTTTGCAGTTGCTTCACCGGGGAGGTAGATGGAACCTTTCTCGCCATACGTGATTGCCCTCTTTTTCTTAAATAGTTCGTTTGCCCTCTCTATTGTAGCAAGCTTTGCCAATTCTTGACACCCCTTTAAGCACGTGTTAGCATGGACTCAGGCTAACAGGCATATCTCCCCATCTCACTATCTATGACTGTTAAAAAGGAGCATTTGTTTCAATGAAGATTCATGAATACCAGGCCAAAGACATCCTGGCGCGCTACGGCATTCCCATTCAGCCCGGGCGGGTAGCATACACGCCGGAAGAGGCCGAGGAGATCGCCCGCGAGCTGGGCGGGCCGGTCGTCATTAAAGCCCAGGTCTATGTCGGCGGTCGCGGCAAAGCAGGCGGCATTCAATTCGGCAATACCCCTGAAGAGGCGCGCGCCGCCGCCGCAAGAGTATTGGGTATGAATATCAAAGGGCTGACCGTAGAAAAGGTTCTCGTCGTCTCTAAACTGGATATTGCCGAAGAATACTATCTCGGTATCATCCTTGATCGCAAGTCGCAGGCCCCCGTCGTCATGGTTTCAAAAGCCGGCGGTATCGATATCGAGGAAGTAGCGGCGACAACGCCGGAGAAGATCATCCAGCAGCCTATCGACATGCGCTGGGGTTTGCGCCCATTCGAGGCGCGCGATATTCTGGCGCGTGCCGGCTTGCCGCATAACGTCATTCCCAAGGGCGGAGCAATCCTGGCCGCCCTTGCCAGAGCCTTTATCGAGAGCGATGCCAGCCTTGCTGAGATCAACCCGCTCGCCCTCACAACCGATGGGCAGGTGCAGGCCGCCGATGCTAAGATTCTGATCGATGATAACGGCCTTTTCCGCCAGAAGGAGTATGCTGCCTGGGCCGAACCGGAAGAGTCGAACCCGCTGGAGTATGAGGCCAAACAGGAAGGCCTGACCTATGTCAAGCTCGATGGCGACGTCGGTATCATTGGCAACGGGGCCGGCCTGGTCATGACCACGCTCGATATGGTGGCGCGTGTCGGTGGCAAGCCCGCCAATTTCCTGGATATCGGCGGCGGCGCGAAGGCCGAAGTCATGCGCAAGGCCCTGACTTTCGTAGCGCGCGACCCGCAGGTCAGGGGCATCCTGGTCAACATCTTCGGCGGCATCACCCGCGGCGAAGAGGTCGCCAGGGGCGTCATCATGGCCCAGTCCGAACTGCCCAAGGGCATGCCTATCGTCGTGCGCCTGTCGGGTACCGGCGCTGAAGAGGGCAAAGCTATGCTCAAGGATGCCGGACTGGATTGGGGTAAAGATATGCGCGAGGCTGCCGAGAAGATCGTCGCCGTCATCTATGGAAAAAGGTAGGGGCCAGATTGATCGCGTCCCCCCGGTGTGGTGGGTTATCCCACACCGGGAAGAATGTAGACCCAGATAAAGGACAGTTAAACAAATGAGTATTTTGCTTGACGATACAACGCGTGTAATTGTGCAGGGCATTACCGGACGTGAAGGTCAATTTCATACACGCAATATGCGCGCTGCCGGTACAAATGTTGTTGGAGGTGTTACTCCCGGCAAGGGCGGAGAAACCGTTGAGGGCTTGCCCGTCTTCGATACCGTTAACGAGGCCAGAGCCGCGACGGGCGCCAATGCGTCTTGCATTTTTGTACCCGGCCCTTTCGCTGCCGATGCCATTATGGAAGCCGCCAGCGCCGGCATTGAATTAATCGTCTGCATCAGCGAATGGATTCCCGTCATCGATATGACGCGCGCCATCCTGCTCGTGCGCGAACATGAAGCGCGCCTGATCGGTCCGAACTGCCCGGGAATGTGTACGCCCGGCTATGGCAAGATCGGCATCATCCCTTACCAGATTTTCACGCCCGGCCCGGTCGGCTTCATCTCGCGCTCCGGCACGCTGACCTATGAAGTCGTGGCTTTATTGACAGAGGCCGGTATCGGACAATCCACCTGCATCGGCATCGGCGGCGACCCCATCATCGGCTCGACTTTCATTGATTATCTGAAGCTGTTCGAGGCCGATCCAGGCACAAAGGCCGTTGTTATGTGTGGTGAAATAGGCGGAAGCGACGAGGAGGACGCCGCCGAATATATTAAGACTATGACCAAACCCGTCGTCGCTTTCATTTCCGGGCGCACAGCACCTCCCGGAAAGCGTATGGGGCACGCCGGGGCGATCATCTCTGGCAATACCGGAACCGCTCAGGGTAAGGTCGCTGCGCTCAAGGCCGCAAACGTGCCCGTCGCCGATACCATCTTCGATATTCCTGGGCTGGTAAAAGAGGCGCTGGCAAGAGTATAATACGTACCGACTACACCATCGACGTCACCAGGCGTACACCTGGTGGCGTCGATACGTATTATGCTTTGAAGGAAAAACATATGGCTACCGCGCTCATTTATGATCCGATTTTTTTAGAACATATCACTCCGCGTAACCATCCGGAACAGCCGCAGCGGTTGGAAGCGGCTATGCAGGTGCTGGAAATGCTCGGCTGGTTACAGCGCGAGGGGCTGGCGCAATTAGCGCCGCGCGCCGCTACCGAAGATGAACTGGCCACAGTGCACGACCGCCAATATATTCAAGATGTGAAAGATGCCGCCCGCGCTGCCGCCAGGGAAGAAGCTGCCGGTGGGCGAAAAACGCGTTTCTTTGCTACCGATACCTACGTTTCCGCCAAATCATATGAGGCCGCCGTCAAAGCCGCGGGCGCCCCGCTGACCGCCATCGATGCGATTATGAACGGTGAGGTGGAGAATGCCTACTGCCTGGTACGCCCCCCCGGCCATCACGCCGTTCGCGAATCCGCGATGGGTTTCTGCCTGTTCAATAACGTGGCTGTTGCAGCCCGCTACGCGATTGACCATTATGGTCTCGAGCGCGTCATGATTATCGATTATGACGTGCATCATGGCAACGGCACCCAGGAAATGTTCTATGACGACCCCCGCGTGTTGTACTTCTCCGTACATCGCGCACCGTTCTATCCTGGAACGGGTCTCTCGGAGGAAACGGGCGAGGGAGCAGGCCTGGGCACAACCATCAACGTGCCTCTGCCCGCTATGACCGGCTATGAAACCTACGAACCGGTTTTTCGCCAGGTCATGGCCGCAGCCGCCGACCGCTACAATCCACAATTGATGCTGGTATCGGCTGGATTTGACGCGCACTGGGCCGATCCATTAGGCGGCATGAACCTTTCTACTGCCGGTTTCTCCAAACTGATGGGCATTATTATCGAAGAGGCGAAGTTCCTCTGCAATGGACGGCTGGTGCTGGTTCAGGAAGGCGGCTACAATATCGATGCTATGGCAAGCTGTGTCGCAACCTGCATCAATATGCTGCTTGGTGACGATGCCGCCGTGGATAGCCTCGGCAAGGCAAAAGATATGGCCTATCGCCTCAACACGGATGTATTGATCGCCGAGTTGCGCCGTATCCACCACCTCAAGGGCTACCGCCTGCGCAATGCGCCCAAACCTGATATCGCACGCCTGCGGCGTGAGATAAAAGGCCCGGATGCTTAGGAGGAAGCATGCCTCGCGGCAATGAAAACGTGCGTGTACTCGCAACTGATGACCTTCCCCTAATAACGCGCCTGCTGAATACTTCTGAGTATGTGTACCAGCGTTTTACGCCGGATGAACTTCCCAGCCTGCTCAAGCATTATCCAGCGGTTGGGGTGTTCAACGGCACCTCTCTGGGCAGTTTTCTCCTATCGCAAACGGTCAATCCTCCATCAGCGTGGCTGGCCGGTTTTGGCGTAAGCTGGACGGAGAGCCGTTCCTATCTTAAGCACCTCGATATCCTGCTTGACCACCTGGCGCGCCAGGTGGTCAAGCGCGGCGTGCGCTACCTGCACTACTCTGGCAACGACTTGGAGAATGATTGGCTGCGCGACATCTTATTGCCGCGCGGCTTCCGGCCCTATCGCCTGCTATACGCCTACGACAAGTTCGATTTCAGCATTCCAACGCCGGGTAATCAGCTTGTCAAGCTGCGCCCGGCCAGGGTCGAAGATATACCCGCCCTCATGGCTATCGAGGATGCCTGTTTCGAAGATTTCTGGCGCTATGACGCCATTTCATTCGCCGATATCATCGCCACGCATCCCTATTTCGTAGTAGCTGAACTGGACGGCAAAATCATTGGCTATCAATTCAACGCCCTGGAGGGCGAGTTCGGTTATCTTGTGCGCATCGCCGTGCATCCATCGCTGAACGGCCAGGGCATAGGCGCGCGCCTGATGGCCGAAGCCATCCGTTTCTTTAAACAGGCAAAAGTCACCCGTATCATGCTCAACACCCAGGACGATAATACACACGCGCACCGCCTCTACGAATGGTTCGGATTCGTGCGCATCTTGCAGGTTGGCTTTGTGCTGCGCAAAAATTTGTGATGATGCATCATCCCACTAAACCAATCAAACACCACGCATCCAACGGTTCGGTCTTATTCTTCACCGCGAGCGGCGGCAATTTAGTAACCTGCACATGTTGTCTGACCCTGACAAAAGTAGAATGATTCAGCAGGATATTATTATCGGCGGCATTGTGTTGCAGGCGTGAAGCGACATTGACGGCATCTCCGATTGCGGTATAGGTCTGCATGTGCTCGCGCGAGCCGATATTGCCCACCATCGCTTCTCCCGTATTGACCCCGAAGCCGAACGAAATCGGTGTAGAG
Source organism: Ktedonobacteraceae bacterium (assembly GCA_035294305.1). Taxonomy (GTDB): domain Bacteria; phylum Chloroflexota; class Ktedonobacteria; order Ktedonobacterales; family Ktedonobacteraceae; genus DASRBN01. The sequence continues at coordinate 236,911 of DATGLD010000008.1, forward strand.
AGCGGTTGAGATCGCTGATACTCAAGTACAGCAAGCCGCATCTTCCAGGCGGCGCGCACGGCGCGTAGTACATGGTCATCCTGAGTCAGGGGCGCATTGAAGATCGCCATCAGTTCATCGCCCCAGAATCCGGTCAGCGTGCCGCCCTCGTCCCAAATCTCCTTGACCATGATATCAAGATAATTATTGAGCAGGTTGACCATCTCGCCGGATGCCATGCTCTCGCTCATGCGTGTAAAACCGCGAATATCGGCGGAGATGACGGTTATTTCCTTGATTTCTCCGCCCAGGTTCAATGCGCTTGGATCTTCAATCAAACGCTGTACGACATTAGGATGCACGAAGCGACCGAAGATGCGCCGCACTTCCTTAACTCTAGCCTCGGAGCGCTTCAGCTCGGTGCGATCATCGATGACCAGCGCCATACCAATATGGTTCCCATCCGAATCGCGCAGGGAAGAGACGTAGATGCTCAGATTGACCAGGCCACGACCCGTAATTTCGCAATCGACGTTATTGGGTACAATCGTGCCATGATCGTGCTGGACCATGGCATTTTGCAGGTATTCAATAATGCGCGCCTGCGGCAGGACCTGAAACACCTCCCGGTAGTGTTTTCCCACCGCCGAGAGGGGATCGATTTGCAGAATCCAGCCCGCCGCGTCATTAAATTTCGTAATCATACCGTTTGAATCGGTGGTGATGACGCCATTTGCGATAGATGCAAAGATGTTGTCCATGTAGCTCTTGTCTTCCTCAACCCTGCGCAGAGCCTGGTTGAGGTCGGCGAAGAGACGCGCATTGTCGATAGCAATGGCAGCTTGATGGCAGAAGGCAAGCATCACATCGCGTTGATTGTTGCTGAACAGGTTGGTTTTCATGCGGCTATCGACATAAACCGCGCCAATGCAGTTGCCCCGCACCATCAGTGGCACGCACATAATTGAACGGATGCCATAGGTCATGATGCTCTTTTGCTCTTTCAAGGCATCATCAAGCATGGCATCCGAGGTAATGACAGGCACCTGTGTCCTCACCACGCGCTCGACTGTGCTGCGGCTGATCTGGTACTGGAACGCGCTCTGATCAATAGTATGTTTCTCTTTATCCCGTGCAATCGTAAATTCAAGCTGGTTGGTGGCCGGATTAATCAGTACAAGGAAGCCACGTTCGGCCTTGACAACATCGATGACCTCATCCATTACCAGCCGCAATACTTTATCAAATTCAAGTGTGGAATTGAGAACGCGCGCGATTTCATAGAGCGTCTCCAGTTCATTACGCTTGCGTTCAAGATTGCTGATATTGGTAGTAAGCATTTCGCGCTCTTGCTCAAAATTGCTTCTGACAGAAGGCGCCAGCGACACAGGTTGAACCGGGGGTGGCTGTGTGGCACGATTCAAGCGTTCCTGGAAGGTGAGCAGTACGCGCTGGGCGTTTTGATTGAGCCGTCCCAATTCAAGATCGGCAGTGCGGCTTATACGCAATGATTCGTTCAGCAGGCGCACGCGTGGATCGCCACTTTCACCGGCGTAAGTACCCTCGACAGCTACTTCTAGCTTGCGTGTGTGTTCGTGCAGCATACGCGAAATATGCAGGAGTTGCTCCCCTAGCGAGCGCAAGCTGCTATTGGTAGTCTCATCGGAATCGGGTATATTCGCCGGTACAGCCACAGCATTCCTCCATGCTTAAATAATAGTGGTCAGCGGGTGCAAAATCTTTTCAACGATGTTTCTTCAAACGATCAGGATGTCAGGGGTATGCCCCTCATTCAGATAGACGCGCGCACCCAACCATTATAGCATATGAGGATGTTTTACACACCGTACTGGTCCAGGTATCTTGTAAACGACATCGGCGCGAAGCCAAATTCGCGCTCAACCGCATGCAGGTCGGTCGTATTATCAAAAGAAAAAAGTGTCATCGCAGCCTTTGTCAGTGGAGGTTTGGGCAGCACCAGTTCCATCACTGCCGCGCCGAGTCCCACCAGCGACGTGGGCGCCGGCGTCTTGATGCGCGTCTTATGCATCGCGTGCATCAGCGCATCTATAATCTGCGTGAAAGAGTAATAGGCCGGCCCGCCGATGGTATAAGTTTTGCCGTTGGTTCGCATGGGATCCTCTAAGACCTTGATAATAACGGTCACGACATCCTCCACATAGATAGGCTGGAACATGACCTTGCCGCCGCCGATGAGGGGCACAACCGGCGATGTGCGAATCAAATCGGCCAGGCCTTTAATGAAAGGCGCATCCTTGCCGAACAACACCGAGGGCTGGATAATCGTCCAGTCCAGGCCGCTTTCCTTGAGCATCTTTTCCGCCAGGTAACGGCCCTGCATATAGCTCCCTGGCTTATCAGGCTTCGTACCCAGCCCGCTGATCTCAATCATGCGCTTGACGCTCGCCGCCTTAGCCGCCCGAATCAGGTTAGCCGTGCCCTGCACATTCGTCGCCTCATACTGGTTACCAGAAGTTTGTTTGTGGTCGGCAGTAATGAACGCGGCATGTACGATGGTATCTATACCACGCACCGCTGCCTCCAACGAAGCCGGGTTTGTCGTATCCCCCTGCACGAATTCCACTTTATCGCCCGGTAATATGCGCGCCGCGCGCCTGGTATCGCGCACAAGGCAGCGCGGCCTTTCGCCCTTTTCGACAAGCCGCGCGGCAAGATGCCGCCCAATATAACCTGTTGCGCCCGTAATAAGTATCATACTATCCTCCTATGTTGCTCCTGATGAATTTTCACAAAATACTCTGGCAACAAGCAGATGAATCGGCCCCGCGCCCATTGCCGGACTATTTGGTTAAAACTCATGATGGCCTTTCGTTATTAGTGCCTGAAAACTCTTATAAAAGAGACGCCATGAAAGGTAAAAGCAAGTAATCCTGCCCCTGCCACCGCATGATGACCGGGAATACTATTCTAAAATCTCTGCTACAAGTATAGCGCGTAGTTGGCTAAGATACGAGCGGGCGAAAACATGAATTGAAAGGTGAGTCTGCTCATCCCAAATTAACCGATTCTCAACCGTAATCACACCACCTCGGCATTGCACTTTGTTACTATAAAGCATGCGCATCGATGTCAATCTGCCAGATTTTTGCGAAAAGTGTCTTTATGATAAAACGAAAGTCACTACTATCAAGTGGCAGCCTTTTGCTACTTGCCATACTGCTGGAAACCGTTACGCTGCTCTCGCTTCCACCTGTCACGGCTCATGGGGACAGCAATGGAGATTGGCCCACTTTTATGTATACCGCAGCTCGTACCGGAGCCAATCTCTTTGAGACCACGATCACTGCTAAAACCGCCAGTAACCTGCACCTGGCCTGGACATTCAAAACGGGTGGCGCGATAGCCGCTTCACCCGTCACCGCCAATGGCGTCCTCTATATCGGCTCCTGGGACGGCTACGAGTATGCCATCAATGCCTCTACCGGAGCCCAACTCTGGAAGCAATTTCTCGGCATTCAGCCGAAAACGAAGCAATGTATTGCCAAAGGTATTACCTCCACAGCAACTATCGGCAACGGCGTCCTCTACGTCGGCGGCGGCGATGGGAATCTATATGCATTGAATACTGCTGATGGATCAATTATCTGGAAAACGCTGATCAGTCCCCCACCGTACTATAACTGGTCATCCCCACTCATCTACAACAATGAACTCTATATCGGACTGTCATCCAACTGTGATTCGCCCGAAGTCCAGGGCAAAGTGCTCGCCCTGAATACCGCTGACGGTTCAATCGCGGCCAGTATTTCCCTGGTTCCGGACGGTCACAAGGGCGCACCTGTGTGGAGTTCTCCTGCCGTCGACGCCACTACCAACACCATCTATATCACGACGGGCAACAACCAGGGCAAGCACCTCCAAAAGCAGCCCAACGCGGAAGCCTTTGTAGCCCTGGACGCCTCTACACTTGCCATTAAGGATCGCTGGCAAATCCCACAATCCCAGCAAAGCACCGATGGTGATTTCGGTGCCACACCAACCCTCTTTGATTACAAAGGCGGACACTACATCGGCGCCCTCAACAAAAATGGCATCTATTATATGCTTGACCGCACAGACCTCGCCGCCGGTCCGTTATGGCAACAGGTACTGTCGAGCAGTTCCGGCAAGGTCAATGGAGATAACATCTCATCCTCCTGCTACAACAACGGCGTCGTCTATACCGGTTCTGCCGGAGGCGTCAACAATGGTCAGCCGTATGGAGGTACGGTCGGCGCATTTACTGCCGATACCGGCGCGCCTCTCTGGTTCTTCCAGACTCCCGGCAAGATGCTCTCGCCCGTCACCTGCACCAGTGATCTTGTCGTTGATAATCAGGCACAGACCGTAGAGGTACGTTCGGCCGCTAATGGTAGTGTTCTGTTCTCATACGCGACGAAGAAAGAGATCTTCGCTACCTCGATCATCTCGAATGGCTATCTCTATGCCGCTTCGTCTGATAAAGCGGTCTATGCCTTTACGGTGTAGCATGCCTGGCACGACACAAGTGATACGAAGACCTGGTAATTCCCCATAACTAGACAAGTCGAGAATGGTGGAGTAAAACACCTGGGGGATTCTGAGCGCAGCGAAGAATGACATACCCCAGAGGTAAGCATACTCCCGGGGCCTGTCATTCTGAGCGCAGCGAAGAATCCCTCTCGACTTACAGGTAATCACCAGATTGGAAGACGGAGTGCCTGGTCTTCAATTTCTCCCCAAAAGCCTGCTTTTTGGAAAAAACGTTTCCTCCAAAAAGCAGGTACCTGTGAAATATGCTATAAATAGTGAGATATGACGGCATATACGGGTTGTTACCATCCCTTGTGCTGAGAAGCGGCTTATAAAGGTAAAAAGTACTACAAGGTTCCTGAAGCATTCGGTTGCCAATCCTCACCTCAGCGCCTCCTCCGGCAGCACAATCCGCACCGTAACCCCCTCATCAGGCGCGCTCTTAATCATCAACTTGCCGCCCGCTATTGCGAGCAAAGCGCTATGTGTCAGCAAACCACCACCTGTCCCAGTAGTCGAACTGCTGGCGGAAGCTATACCAACTCCATCATCGGCCACGATTATTTCTAGAGAGGAATCCTCGGAGTTCCAGGAGGCCTTGAGCAGGAGACGCAGGCGGCGATGCACATCAGCCCCCCGTGCGTGGCGGGCAGCGTTGCGCAGCACCTCTTGCACAGCGGCAAAGATCAACTCGGCGATAGCGGGCGGCGTCACCTCATCGATGTAGGCCGCGGTTTCGTCGGATACTTGCCACTCAACCTCATCAAAAGCGTTCTGAAAATCCTGTTCGAGCATGGCATGAATCGCTTGCATCAAGCCGTCGCGTTCCAGGTGATGCGGCGCGCTGGGAGCGCTGGCGCGCATCATCGCTGCCAGGCGGCGGTGCGCATCGCTAATCATTTCTATCGCCTCGTTCAGCGCCGCAGCCTCGCTTACCTGTGTCGCCGCGTAGCCATTATGCCCGTTTACCACGCTACTTTGTCTGTTCAGCATGCTTTCTTGCGTTTTTTGTTCCTGGGCAGGAAGCGCGCGCAGCGTTTCCAGGCGCAGCAGGGCCAGGTGCATCTGTGGCAGAATTTCATCGTGCAGCAAACGGCGCTGCTGCGCGTCCAGTAATTTCACATCAACGATGCGGCGGCGCAATAAACCTGTGACGGCCTGCATCGCTTCATGGTCGCCAAGGGCATCGAGTATGCGTTGTCCACAGGTCTGAGCGATGCTCATGTCCTCGTCGGTGAAAGCAGCGCCATCTTCTCGCGGGCCAAGATAGAGCGTGGCGACGAGGCCGCGTTCGTCGTAAATCGGCAAGACCCAGCAGATCATGGGCCGGTCACGCAGCATAAACTGTATGCGTTTGGGCGTCCGACCGGCGGGCCGGTGAATCGGCGCTGGGCGTGATGAATCGGCCTCCGTCCCCTCTATCCTGGTTACATTTTTAAAATCCATGATCGCGTTCGTCGGCCAGCGATAGCTGAAACTTCGCCTCACCGTGCCGGCCATTACATTGAGGTAAGCGCATTCCACCGCCAGCACATCGTGACAGAGGTGGTAGAAGATATTCTTCAAATCCTGTTCCGTCTTCTGCAGGTCTGTATTCAGCCAGTGACGCAGGCCTGAACTGCGCACAAATGGGCGCAGCAGAGCGATAAAACGATCATGGGCGGTATAGCTACTCCACGTGAAGAGGGCATAGGCTACAGTCGCGAGCAGCGTGATCAGCAGCAACCCACCAAGGTCGCTATTGGTGAAGTTGACGAGCAGCGCGATAAAAATTGCGACGGTCGTGAGAACAATGACGATGCCCCGCCATTGCTGGAGAAAGCCGCGCCGGGCCAGCGGGCGTTCAATCAGGATGCCATGACGCACAACCGAGTAGCCCAGCAGCAGGATAATAACCGCGACCGCCCCGGTAGCCAGCAGATCGAGTACGATCAGGTTATAAGGCAAGATGCTTTCGGGCGATGTAATGCTCGCTAACGCATTAAAAGCTTGTGAAGCTGAGTGGATAAGGACGTGCAGGTGTTCGTAACTGAGCCAGTTATCCAACGATTGAATGACGAGTATCACGAGTGTTGTCGTCAAGCCGGCCATCAGCAAAGCGGCAGCCAGTAGTCCCGGGCGCGCCAGGTGCCAGGAGAGAGCAGGCTCTTCCAGCATTTCAACATTGGTGGGATCATTCCAGAATGCGTCTACCAGGGCCCGCCCTAATTTCGGGGCAGTGCTTACCGCTACCTCACTTTTCCTGTGAAACGCATTGCTCAGGTGTTGCCCTCCAACGTACCATAGCACACGCAGCAAGCGACCAATGCGGCGGAAGGTAAACCATGGACCGACGGCACAGAAGGTAACGTAGACGAGAAAGAGAATCGGAATCACTACAACGGGCAAGATCGGGGTACCGGGGGGCACAACGAATTGAGCGCCCAGACTGAATATGCCGATTGTGCCACTAAAAGTGAACGTCGATGCATTCAGTACGAGCAGCAAAAAGACGATACAGCCAAGAACGCCTGCCGCTATAAGCATCGCTGGGCGGCGCCTGCGCCAACTTTCGTTAATGAGCGCGGCATAGTACAGGCCAATGGCGAACCAGAGATAAGGAACGCCAATGGCAGGCAGCCAGATGAGGTGCCATAAAAATTCCTGCGAGATCAGTTCTGGCCTCTCCGTGGGCGTGCTGGTGATCAATAGCGCCTGGACGAAGAAAAACAGGGCCGACAGCCCAAGACCAACGACGCCCATGCGCGTGATAATCGCCTTGCGGTCACCATTGAGCCAGACGGTCAACGCCAACCAGAGGAAGGTTGCCATGTTGAAGATCGAGAGCGCCAGCGCGATGGACTGGAGCAGGTGGATGGGTTCGAGAAAGGTCGAGAGCGCCATAGAACTTATTCCTCTTTATATAGTGGGACCCAATCACCGCGACGGTCCTGCACAAGTGCTTCGCCATTTTCATCCCATATAATCATACGATTGAGTGTATAGATCAGGGTAGCGCGTGCCCTGGCGACTTTATCATCGACGGCGCTATCGCTCAGGCCCCAGGCCGCGTAAATGCGCCCATTCGTGCGGCTCACGGCGCGTTTATCATGCAGGTTCAGGCGCGCCGCGATCTGCTCGTTGGTCATGCCCTGCGCCACCAGTTCGGCCACGCGCAGTTCATTCGGCTCCAGCAGCGCGCGAGGAGATTGCTCGTCCAGATCGCGCACCTCCTGCACGCGATCTTCGATTTCGGGATCAACCAGGCTGCGCCCATTGATGGCATCGTGCAGCAACGGAACCAGCATGCTCGGCAAGAGATAGTTGCTCTTGCGCACATAGGCGTAGTGGGTCAGAATGCCGGAGGCGCGAAATTCGCGGTAGTATTCGTCATCGTCCTGGATGGAATAGAAGACCACGGGCATGCGCGGGCGCTCGCGACGGATCGCTACCGCGGCGGCCACGCCGCTCATGGCCTTCTTCCCCAGTTGCGGGTCCTGCAACTGCACATCCATTAAGATCGCATCGATATCCAGTTCCAGCGCGCGTGCCAGCGCCTCCTGTCCCGTGGCCGCTTCACCCAACACCTGCACCGCGCCGGTCGCCTGTAATCCTTCCTTCAAAGCCTTCCGTAGTGGTCCATGGTCGTCAACAACCAACAATTTAATAACTGCCATACGCTTCCTACACCCGTTCAGGATATTTTTAGAGAAATCCTCATGGTCTCTCTATTGGATATATCACAGGTCATGTAAAGTATAGCAGCTTCGTGAAGAGGTAGACAGGTTTCGGGTGCAGTATTGTGTAGGAGCGTGATCACCAGGCTGCGCTTCTACAAGATATGCCTGAAATACAGAAAAGGGCGACCGTTCGCCTTTCATACATCTGAGATCTCAGGCTCTTAACAGCAGGCTCCCTACACCTGCCAGGATCGCACATATGCCCGCGAAGCGCTCGAAGGAACCTGTTTCCAGCCCGGTTTTACTGGCTGTCTCGCCAGCAGTTCGAGTGACCATAACAAATCTCCTCAATGTGTTCAATGAAATAAATACAATCCCTATACGTAGATGCCCGAAAGATGCAACGCATTGTTACCTCTCAAATGAGGTACGCTGAAGGGTTGATTTGAGATCATTGCAATGCGTGCCGCTAATCAAAAAGCAAATGACAAAAGGCTGCGCAAAAAGGCTAGAGGATGTAAGATCTTATTTTCTGATATCCGTTGTCTTACACTTTGTGTAACAAAGCGGCAAGATCGTGGCGATTACACAAGCCATGAAGGTGCTTGTAGTGGCTCAAACCCACACCCAGTTACAGGAGTATGATCGCCTGGTGATGCTGATGCAAGAGGAAGTCGAGCGCTATCGCACCATCTTCACATTCCATATCGCTTATGGCCAGCGCCAGTAGAATTTTTTCCAACCCGGTGAGCGAATGAGGGAATGCTGTAGGGGCAGCATTCCCCGGTGCTGTTGTCGAAGTTCATTGGGTAATGTTTAAATGGATAACAGTTCAAAAATCAGACTCGAGGGCTGTTACGGCATGTCCTTCCGGCCTCCAAATCTTGCTATCTTCGCCCCGGAGGATAGACTCAATCGTTATAATTCTTGAGAACGAAAGAAAGAGTTTCAGATAGTGCCATATATGGCCGGCAAGGGGGAATTATAGTTCCTATGACAAAGACGAGTCAACAGAAGACATCCGCTAAAAACCGCGCACAGGTTACGCGCCGCCCGCAGCAAACGAAGCGTGCTACAAGACGCAAGGCCACGGGGCCGCGCAATAGCGTGTTGCTGATCGGGATTGTAGGCCTTATCGTGATAGCGGCTGCAGTGATTGCTTACGTACTTTATAATAACCATCTTGCCGCGGTCAATGCCGCCAATGCACAGGCCGCGGCCCGGGCGTATGCCGCCGGTACCAGCGCGGGGGTCATGTTTGGCTTCAACGCGCAGCATACCGGCTTTAATCCCTACGAGCGCGTTCTGAATACTTCGGATGTCGCTCAATTGCAGCAGGATTGGAGCGTCTCCACCGGAGGCGAAATTAGCAGTGCCCCTATTGTTATCAATGGAGTCGTCTACATCGGTTCTGGCAACCACAAGCTATACGCCGTGGATGCAGTCAGCGGTAAGATTCGCTGGACTGCCACTCTTGGCAACGTGATTTCGTGCTCCCCCGCAGTTGCCAATGGCATCGTCTATATAGGTTCCTATAATGATAAATTCTATGCCCTGGATGCCGCGACCGGCAAGATACGCTGGTCCGCCTCCATTGGCGGGTCATCAGGCTCCTCACCGATAATCGTAAACGGTATGGTGTACATTGGCTCGCTTGCGGGCAACCTGTATGCCCTGGATGCCGCGACCGGCAAGATACGCTGGACTTTCTCGACGGGCGCTCCGATCAATTCCTCCCCTGCCGTCGCCAATGGCATGGTCTTCTTCGGTTCCAACGATAGCAAGATATATGCTCTGGATGCCAACAGCGGCAAACCTCTCTGGACGGTCGCGACCGGGTTTCCCATCAATTCTTCTCCCGCGTTCTCAAACGGCAAAGTCTACATTGGCTCCGGCGATCAGAAACTCTACGCGCTGGACGCTGGCAGCGGCGACATCCTCTGGACCGTCAAAACCGGTGATGCAATAGAGTCATCACCGGCAATTGCCAACGGAACAGTCTACGTTGGTTCCGATGATCATAAGCTTTATGCCATCGATGCCACTACCGGCACGATCCGCTGGACTGCCTCAACTGGAGACAAGGTTCAATCTTCACCGCTCGTTGCCAATGGTGTGGTCTATGTTGGCTCCGATGATGACAAAATTTATGCGTTCGCTGCCGGTAGCGGCAATAACCTGTGGGATAGTATGCTTGGCAATGCCATTGTCTCTTCACCGGCAGTCGCCAACGGTGTGGTCTATGTCGGCTCCGATGATGGCAAGCTGTACGCATTTCACTGATGGAAATGTGGGATATAGCGAGCCGGCATGGTGGCTACTCTTTATCTCGACTCGAATGCCGGCTCGCTATAGACTATCATTCAGCTAATATCCGGTGCCCTGTTCAAAAGTATTTGCGATGACCTTGTAACCTTTGGTAGTGGCATGAATATCATTAAAGAAGCTGCACATCCAGGTATAGTTGCAAATGTGTTTGTTAGGCACACCCGGGCCGCCGAACGCGCTGAAGACATCAACGATTGTGCCGAAGCCGCTTACATCATTAGCAAGATGCTGGTTGATCATCTGAACTAATGAAACATCCTGTGGGCAGATATTCTGATAGGGGTCATAATAATTCATCATCACCAGGTCACCCGTCACCTGCCCGTGGACGGTCAGCGCTGCCTTCAACTGCGGTAGGATAATTTGCGTCAGGTTTTTATCGAGCGTCTGTAAATCAGTATTGAAGCTCGAACTGACGTTGCAATTGTTGGGGTTGATGTCCGGTAGCAGGTCGTTCGCACCGATGTCGAGCGTCACAGGACTCACCTGGCCTGCGAACAATTGCAAATAGGTAACGGCGGCGCTCAGTTGCGGGCCGACATAAGGAAATTTACGCAGGTAAGAGTAGGGACAGCCTCCATTGATAAACGTGCTGCTCGTCTCACCAGGACAACCCATGTTAGCCACATTCTTGACCCCATGCTCTTTCAGGTTGCTGAAGAAGTCATCGACGTAACCGTGGTCCCAGTTGAGGTCGGGTTGGTAGCCAAAAGCCAGCGAATCTCCTAATGCTAGGTAGTACTTCTTAGGCCCAATGAGCCTTGCATGGCGTCCGTTAGAGGCCGCAAGCGCTACCGGCGCTACACTAAAGCCTAGAAAAACAACGAACAAGAGAGGCGCAAGGATAAAGCGGAACAGGTAGGCATTCTTGAGCATGGCAAGCTCTCCTTCATGAATGCAAGGGCAGCAGACACCCCCAGGTATTGCTGCTTCCCTAAAAATAGAGGAAAAGAGTACACACCACCTGTAGATAGTATAATCTTAAGCATTTGATAAAACAAGAGGTTATTGCACTTCTGCCTCTTCCTACGCTTGACCCGCCTGACCTCTTTACGGTATAGTGGGTGCGCGTATAACCGTTATTTCGAGGCTGCATCTCGTGGGGGTGCTAGGGGCCAGATTCATCGCGCTCTGGAGTGGGGTGATCCCTCATCCCTTAATGAGTGTAGAGCCTATTGGGTGAGGCAACTGATGAGTGAGCAACGAAAAAGCATCTACCTGGGATTGTTACTCCACAATCACCAGCCGGTCGGCAATTTCCCCTGGATATTTCAGCAAGTCTACGATGAGGCCTATCTTCCAATGATAGAGGCGCTGGAACGCCATCCTCAAGTACGCCTGTCGCTGCACTACACAGGTTCGCTGATAGATTGGTTAGAAGAAACGCATCCTGATTTCCTGCAGCGGGTGGCGAAACTGGCGCAACGCGGCCAGGTTGAGATTGTCAGCGGTGGCTACTACGAGCCGATCCTGCCGTCCATCCCCGATAGCGACAAGATCGGCCAGGTCCGCCGCTTGACGGAACGCGTCCGCCAGGATTTTGGGGTACAGGCAAGCGGCATGTGGATTGCGGAGCGCGTCTGGGAACCCGGCTTGCCCCGCCTGATTCGCGAGGCAGGCATCGAATGGACGATTCTGGATGACATACATTTTAAGAACGTCGGGTTGGAGGACAGCGATCTCTATGGCTATTATGCCACCGAAGATCAAAGCCCCGTCCTCAAAGTCTTCGCCACCAGCAAGGCCATGCGCTATACGGTACCCTGGCGACCCGCCAGCGAGACCATTGAAACGCTGCGCTCGCTCGCCACACTCGACGGCAAGCGCCTCGTGGCAATGGGCGACGACGGGGAAAAGTTCGGCAGCTGGCCAGGAACCCAGGAGTATTGCTGGGGTACGACTTCCTCGAGGGGCTGGGTAGAGCAATTTTTCACAGCTCTCGAACAGAACAGCGCCTGGCTGCACACGATCCCGCTAGGCGAATATGCCCGTAGTTATCCAGCCTTGGGTCGCATCTACATACCCACGTCGTCCTATATCGAGATGACAGAGTGGGCGTTGCCCGCCAAAAAATCGTATCTATTCGGGAAGTTGCTGCACCAGTTGGAGGATGAAAAGCGTGATACCGCCCTCCAATTCATGCGCGGCGGGTTCTGGCGCAATTTCCTGGTGCGCTATCCTGAAGTGAATAATCAGCATAAAAAAATGCTGCGCGTGCATGAGGCCGTCTATGCTGCCGGCGCCAGGGAAGAGACTGGCCTGGTGCAGTTATGGAAAGCGCAGGCCAACGATACCTACTGGCATGGCCTCTTTGGCGGCGTCTATATGGGGCATGTGCGCTCGGCCATCTACCACCATCTGATCAAGGCCGAGAATGCCGCCGACCGCGTCCGTTTCGGCCCCGGTCACTGGCAGCGTTACGAGTTCACCGATTTTGACCGTGACAGCCAGAACGAACTGCTTAGCGAGAGCGATACGCAAAATCTCTACATTGACCCTCATCGCGGCGGCACGCTCTTTGAGTGGGATATGCGCCGCAGCGAGCATAACCTGCTCGCCGTCATGACCCGACGCGAGGAAAGCTATCACCAGACACTGCGCGAGTACGAGCGAGAACGTCGCAAAAACCTGGCCGCTGCAGGCGCGCAGGCCTTCGCAACCCGGGTCGAGAGCGAGGATGCCGGGCCAGAATCTCCACATACAACGATACGCACAAAGGAACCTGATCTCGACCGCTTGCTGGTCGTCGATCCCTATCGCCGCACCAGTTTGATTGATCATTTCCTGGCGCCCGGCACCACCTTGCCACTCTTCGCTGAGGCCCGTTTCGAAGAGCAAGGAAACTTCGTCGAACAGCCCTATCATGCTGAAGTACATCAGCATGAAGAGGGCATCAGCATCCTCCTGGCACGTGATGGGCACGTTCGACGCCCTGGAGCTTTATCCCCCATTCCGGTGCGTATCAGCAAAATGCTCTTCCTGCCGTCTGGCAAAGAGCAATTGATCGTGCGCTATACCATCGAGAATAGAGGGGGAGCACGCCTACAAACGCGCTTCGCGTGCGAATGGAATATGCATCTTCTCGGAGGCGGCAGCAACGACCAGGCCTATTATCATGTCCCTGGGCGTGAACTCGATAATCAGCATTTCGACAGCACAGGCGAGGTTCCCGGCGTTAATAGCTTTCACATCGGCAATCGCTGGCTCCGGCAAGACCTGAAGTTTTCGCTGAGCGAGGCTGCCACACTATGGCGTTTCTCTATCGAAACGGTAACCGGCTCCGAGGCAGGTTTCGAGCGCAATCACCAGGGCAGTTGCCTGGCGCTGCTTTGGCCTGTAGAGTTGGAAGCGGGCCAGCGTTGGGATGTTGAAATCAATTGCACCGGGCAGCCCCTTTAGATAATCAGGAGAACCCGCAAAACGGGCGTAGACATTGGCTTTCAGGCCGTTTGTATGGTATAGTTCTAACAACGCCTATTGTTGATCATCATAGCAGTATAAGATCAACAATCAGTGAGCGTTAAGAAGCCGCGTTGACTCCCAACTGTTTCCCCAGTTGCAACGATGGCACCAAGCAATAGCTCTACATGTTGTAACACGTAGCAGGTGCATGCCTTCATGCTTCTCCGTGGGGAGAGCCCTGCCCGTGCCCTGCTACAAGAGCGAAAAGGAGTTACCTTTCATGGCTCGTGTCGCATTTGAACACGTCTACAAGCGATTCGGCAAAGTTGAAGTCGTCCACGATATCAACCTTGATATCAAGGACAAAGAGTTCCTCGTACTGGTCGGCCCCTCCGGCTGTGGCAAAAGTACCTGCCTGCGTATGATTGCTGGACTGGAGGATGCAACCGAGGGTCTTATCTACATTGGTGACCGGGTGGTGAATAATGTTGATCCCAAGGATCGCGACATCGCCATGGTTTTCCAGAACTATGCCCTCTATCCACACATGACCGTCTACGACAACATGGCGTTTGGCCTGAAGCTGCGCCACTTCCCGCAGCAAGAAATCAAAAAGCGCGTGGAAGACGCCGCGGAAATCCTCGGCCTGCAACAACTACTCAAACGCAAGCCCAAAGAGCTTTCAGGCGGACAGCGCCAGCGTGTGGCATTGGGCCGTGCCCTGGTCCGTTCCGCTCAGGTCTTCCTGTTGGATGAGCCGCTCTCCAATCTGGATGCCAAGTTACGTGTTCAGACGCGCGCTGAAATCTCCAAAATTCACCAGCGTGTCAAGACCACATTTGTCTACGTCACGCATGACCAGACCGAAGCGATGACCATGGGAACGCGCATCGCCGTCTTGAACGCCGGCGTCATCCAGCAGTTAGGCGCGCCTCAGGAACTGTACGATCATCCCTCTAACCTCTTTGTAGCCGGTTTCATTGGCTCCCCGGCCATGAATTTCTTCCCCGGCGTCCAGGTTGTAGCCGATGGCAACCCCACCAGAATTGTCATTCCTGACGTAGGGCAGGTCGAGGTCCCACCACTTTACGTCGAGCAGACACGAGCCGCGGCCGACAAAAAGCTGACCTTCGGTATACGACCAGAACACCTGGAAGACGTGTCTTTATTGCCCGAGAATGCACGCACCGGTTCGGTGCTTCAGGGACCCGTTGAGGTCGTGGAACACCTTGGCAGTGAATTGCTTGTCTACATGACTGCTGGGGGCAAGAACGTCGTTGCTCGTGTTGATCCGCGCTCGCATGCACATCCCGGTGGCACCACCACACTGCACGTCGATAACGAATACATCCACCTCTTCGATACCGATACAGGAGCAGCGATTTATTAATCGTCCCAACCAGCAACGAGGTGCAGGGAGCGAGAGGAGATCATATGCCCCCTCGCTCCCTGCTGCTTTCTGGAATGTGCTAAGCACCAGCACAGCCGTAGGGGCCGGTTTTGATGGTTCAAATCCATTACCCGCCCTCGCGGGATGGCCCCTTATTTCGTCAGAGTTAACTATCGCGTCCTCACTATCACTACGAAAACACCTCTATCCTAGCGTGTTGTATAATAAAGGCCGGAGTGGTTGGGCTATGGAGAACTTTATGAATGGAAATGAGAAAACAGTAAATGGTAACTTCGACATCTGCCGCCGACCCCAACTATCGTCGCGAGCTTGGCAATGGGCTTGTCCAGCGTTGGTCTACTCCCGAAGATACGGAACAGATTGCGCAACTGTGTGGGATAGTCTTTCGCGATAAAGAGGATGACCCACCTAATAACTATATGCTGACTTCTGTGCGTGGGCAGATGAGTGGCAATCATCCCCTGATGGGGCCAGGCGACTACGCGGTAATCGAGGATACCAGCAAAGAGGGCAATCCCATTGTTGCTTGCACCTGCCTCTGGCGGCGGCGCTGGGAGTACGAAGACATCGCCTTTGATGTGGGACAACCCGAATATGTTGCTACCCATCCCGACTATCGTAACCGTGGGCTTATACGCAGACTGTTCGAAATGATTCACGCCCGCAGCGAGGCTGAGGGGCATCTTGTGCAGGGGATTACCGGCATTCCGTACTTTTATCGCCAATTTGGCTACGAATACGCGCTCGATCTGGAAGGGCGCCGAGTCACCTATAGTGCGCTCATCCCCAAAGCGCAGGAGTCCACCCCTGAGCCATATACGCTGCGAGCGGCCACATTTGACGATATTCCCCTGCTCATGGAGTTGTATAATCGCCAGCAGGCGCGGAGTATGGTCTGGTCAGTCCTTTCAGAGCGCTTCTGGCGCTACTATCTTGATGAAACGGAAGACCTTTCTGCATTCGGCAAGCAGATAACAATCAAAATGATCATTGATACTGTGGGTGTCGCGCAAGGGTACGTTATGTTTGCAGATCGGCGCTGGAGCAGCAGCCTCAATGTGTATGCATTGAACATTGTTGCAGGCGCGAACTGGCAGGCGACTGTGCCGTCACTTCTGCGCGCTCTGCAATCGTATGGTATGCAGTTGCCTGATGCAAAGCCGGGTGTGCCGCCTTTCAATGCTCTTAGTTTCTGGTTGGGGAGCGCGCATCCTCTCTATGAGGCGTTGGGTGAGGAACTGGCCCCGTTTTACGAACCGCCCTACGCGTGGTATATTCGTGTCCCTGATGTGCTGGCATTCCTGCGTCATATTGCTCCTGTTTTAGAGCGACGCCTGGCAAACTCTGTGGCGGCATCCTTCACGGGCAAATTCACCATTGATTTCTTCCGTGGGGGCCTGAGCATGATCTTCGACAGAGGACGCATCATACAGATCGAGCCATGGCGCGCGCCACTCTACCAGAGCGATGCCGATGCAATCTGCCCCGCGCTGGTCTTTTTACAATTGCTCTTCGGCTATCGCAGCCTCGATGAATTGCGCAACGCGTACCCGGACGTGCGCGTTGAGAAACCAGGAGCCCAGGTAATGCTCAATGCCCTCTTTCCAAAGAAATTCTCCTGGGTTCCAGGATAAAATCGCCTGTCTATAATGGCATCACCTGTTGTTAACAAAGGAATAACCAAGATATGAAGCGAGTGCTGGCCTTACAACACTGTTGGGATGATCCCCCCGGTTACCTGGGCGAAATCCTGCAAGAACACAACATTTATTGCGAAACTGTCAAGGTCGAAGAGGCCCCCGTGCCTGAAGATGCTGCACAGTATGATGCCATCATTTCGATGGGTGGGCCGCAGCATGCCGCCGACAATGACCATTATCCCTACTTTGTCCCCGAAAAAGCGCTCATTCGCCAGGCCGTTGAGCAGGATATTCCTTTTCTAGGGGTCTGCCTCGGCGGGCAGTTGCTCGCCCATGCCCTCGGCGCTCCTGTCAGGCGTCACGACATGATCGAACTTGGTTTCTTTCAGGTGGAGTTTACGCCGGAAGGGAAAACCGATCCGCTCTTGCGAGGCTTGCCAGGCTCCCAGCTAGTCTTTCACTGGCACATGGATGTGTTCGACATTCCAGAGGGCGGAGTCAGGCTGGCTTCCAGCGAGAACACACCCAACCAGGCTTTTCGCATTGGGCCAAGAGCCTATGGTCTGCAATATCACGTCGAATTGACCCCCGGCATGTTCAATACCTGGTTCCAGTACCCCGATTATCGCCAGGAAATCATCAACCTGTTGGGCCCTGGTGCGCCCGCATTGCTTGAGGAACAGCGCGCCCGGCACTACTCGACTTACTGCCAGCATTCTCGTATCATGTTCGAGAATTTCCTGCGGATTGCAGAACTGATTCCGGCGGCAAGCGATCAGCCAGCAGCCTCTCCAGGTAAGGCGTGACGTGCCAATAGTTTTTCAGTTTGATATATTCCTGGACGAATTGGGCTGCATCCTGTTGCCCGCGTTTGATCGCCCGGATCATCAGATTTTTATCCGTATGTTCGGGTGAAACAAATTCGACCACATCGGTTTTGTAGCCCAGCATGCGCAGGATGAGCGCTCGAAAAGCGTCCGTCAGGATGTCACCCATGCGCTGCTTCAGAATACCGTGGCGGAAAACTGGTTCGAACGGTTCCACCGCCTGCAACTGCTTCTGTAAATGATGATGGCAGCAAGGGGCGCAGAGAATGAGCCGCGATTGCTGGCGAATGCCCTGCGCAATCGCCTCATCCGTCGCCGTATCGCAGGCATGCAAGGCCAGCACGATGTCAGGCGCGGCTTCGGCTTGGTAATCGATAATCGACGAACACCGGAAGCAAGCACCGCTGTATCCCAGCAGTTCGCTCTCCGCGTTATCTTTCTCAATTAAGGTCTCATTGACATCGATCCCCATCAGACGCGCCGGAATGCCGCGTATATCATTGAGATAATGATAAACCGCGAACGAAAGGTAGGCCGAACCACAGCCACAATCAAGGATATTGACCGGCGTCTTCTCAAACGTATCCAGTTCTTCAGTATGCTCAAGCAGTTTTAGAAACTCATTGATCTGAGAAAATTTGGCATGCATGCCGGGTCGGATTTTCCCCTGTTTGTCCATGATGCCCACCGCCTGCAGAAATGCATCGGGCCGGCCCGCGGGCAAGGGCAGCTTTTTACTCGCATCATGGGTAAGGTCGGGTTTCTGTACGGGCGCCTCGACTTTCTGTGCCTCTACAACCGCCTGTCCCTTTTTATTCAAGTGAACACGCAGAATTTGATCTGTGGCCTGAACGGTAATGCTGCTGAAAGGCAACGCCAGTATTTCATCAAGTTTCTCGCCGGCCTGCGCGCCGGAATAGTTCTTCGTAATATCCTGCTTTTCCGTAAAGTACGAAAATTGCAGGTGGCGCTGCCTTTTGATCATCACAGGTCGCACGATTACCTGCCGCAAGGATAGGGGCGACTCTTGCGGTCGTCCTCCAACTTCTCCCTCAGCCTGCCGCCAGGGCATCGCCTTTCCCTTCACGGTCAATCGCACAAACTTTTCTTCGTCCAGCGCGATACGTTTTATTTGTTCTTTATACGTCTCTGTCATACCATCATTTTACAACAAAGCAACATTTCTTATAGTTTTTCAATTTTTTTGGAGATTTCCCATTTCATTTCCGCTCTGTTTCTGCTATACTTGCTCACAAATGTCTCATCTGATTTCTGTAGGGACAGTGCCTGGTGCCTGTCCTCACGGCAGTACCGGAGATAAGCAGATTTCTGTAGGGGCAGCGCCTGGTGCCTGTCCTGGTCAGAGGCCTGATGACTGTTATTGCACCCAAACGGGACAGGGACGAGCCGCTGTCCCTACAGAACGGAGAACGGGCGAAGCGAAAGACTCAGAATTCTTCGCGGAGTTTCCTTTCGAGCGAAATAAGCCGAAGCCCCGAGGAACGAAGGGGAAAGGCTCAGAATGACATGGACGGGCGAAGCTGGGTCACTGCAAGGAGCATTCGACATAGATGTCGCAACATAAAACGAGTCGGCGGAAGCATAGTAAAACGGAAGCACATATACCATTCAAAATTGTAGGCTATAGCATTGCTTGCGAACGACATATTCACCGCAATGAAGATAGCTTTATTATAGAAAAGAATAGCGGTCTTGCCGCCGTATTCGATGGTGTGGGTGGTAGCGCCGCCGGCGAAATCGCCTCGCGTACCGCCGCGCGTGCCACCCGCCAGGCCTGGCGTGAGGCCTTGCAGGAAGTGCGCAAGGGCCGCAATGTTGACAGCTACCTCGAAAATTGTGCTATCACCGATTTTTGTCTCCTACTACAACATTTGATCGAAAAAGCCGATGATCTCGTGCGCACAGAAGGGGCGCGGCAAGCAGGAACCGATGATCTTGCCACTACCGTTGCGCTGGCCGCGATCTGCCGCCAGAGTGCCAAAAATGAGTATACGATGGTCTACGCCCATGTTGGCGATAGCAGAGTATACCTGTTGCGCGAGCATGAGCCACTCAAACGCCTGACCGTTGATGATGGCTTATTGGGCAGGCTGGTAGAAAATTCGATGGTGAGCGAGGAGGACGCGCACCGCATTGACCAGGCCATGCATGTCGAGGATCTCTCAGATCTCGAGTTCAGTTACTTCCGCCTGCGCGGGGGTATAACACAGGCGCTGGGCGGGCCTATGCCTCCTACCATCCATGCCGAACAAATCACTATCATTCCAGGGGACCGTATCCTGCTCTGCACGGATGGCATCCACGATAACCTGATCGACGCGGAGATTGAAGACATCTTGCGCAACGCTCCCCGTCAAACCGTCGCGCGACGCCTGGTGGAAAAATCTCTACAACGATCGCGCCAGGAACGCCAGGATACCATACGAGCAAAACCCGACGATATGACAGCAATTGTCATGACCTGCCGCTTCTAGCCAGTAGGGATAGCGGCAGGCCATGTCGCCGTCGGAGGTAAAGGACAGGCACCAGGCCCTGTCCCTACAAGCCATTCCATGCATAAACCGTATCGGGCTTGACTCCGGGACTGTTATATGCCAGAGTAATCAGCTCGTGCGCAGTCAGCGTAATATTGTGGAAATCTCCCGAATATGGCTTCCCGTTGACCCATACTTGCCAGCCAGCAGTCGAGGCGAGCTGTGTCGGGAATCCTAAAGACGAAAAGTGCGTAGACCACTCATCGAAGAAGTTCCCAAGTGTATAATCTTTCTGTGTGGGGGACTCGATGTGAATGACGCCCGTGGTGTCGTGAGTATGCAGCCAGTAGTAGCAGGAGCCATCAGAAGCAATGCCCATATTTGCAGGAATCGGGCTGAGCGAGCCATTGATGTAAATCGATAAATGAGCATGGATATGGTAGACCGTCTGCTCGAGTGCATCACAGTAAATATTGTCTACCGGCGGGTAAGCCGAATTAACGACGGTCTCGGTTGAAGCCTGATTCTGTTGATTATAGATCACGAAGCCGGCGATTGCCGCGAGAATGATGATCCCTGCTCCGATGAAACTGAACAGGGTGATACGCCCTGAGCGTCTATCTCGTTGCAACTGCTGCTGTTTCTGCTGCTTCGCGGCCTGCTGAGCCGCCCGGCGCGCGCTTTGTTTGCCCTGCGCCCTGGCGCCCTGCCCGTTAGCCCCATTCTGCGCAGGCGACCTGGTTACACTTCCGGTACTTTGTTTGGAGGCAGTGCTCTGAGAACGTTGCTTACTACTTGTCTTACTTGTTTGCTTCGGCATGAAATACAACCCCTTAAAAGCTTAAACAGGCCACTTTGTCACATCCACCTTTATACCGCATGCTGGCTAATAAATCAATACGAAATTGTAAAATTTCTATAAAGTCTGATCAGCCAGTCGAATCGCCTTGCTTTCACCCCATGTGCCCTCCCATTCACCATGGCGCTCCACCATCTCCTGTTGAGGTACCGCTAACCCATCATCCTCTTCTCTCTCTACTGGAACCTGGCACCGTAAACGCATCCTGTATCGCTTCTCATCTACCACCTTGCACTCTACATGCAGCAAATACTTTCCCCACCGCAGGGGGCCGATATGATAGCTTGCGCCCGCTCTACGCAGCGCCTGCGGCAAGACCGGCTGCGCACTAAGATGGCCCGCCTCTTCCGCTCGCAAACCCAAAACATAGCGCACAATCAAATCGACGCTCAAGGCTCCCCAGGCGTAGCCCTCGATCCCGGCATTCACATAGTCAATGGTGCCCCATTTGCCGGTAGGAATCACCCTGCGATACTCTCGCGTGATTCCCGGTATATTACCATATTCGTCCAGCGCGCGCGCATCCGTACTGCGATATGAACTGTCGATGAAGCGATAAGCCATTTCGGCGGCTTCAAGCGGCATCGTGGCAGCGCTGGCCGCTCCGATCAGTGTCATCACAATCGGAGGCCAGCCAAAGGGCGCGACAAAACGCGCTTCTGGACGAGTTTGCGCCAGAACCGGGCGCAGTTGTTCGATCTGTCCCCAACCAGCGACTCCACAAAAAATGGGCGCGAGATGCATCGGGTCGCGTTCGGTTGACCACTCCCCCGTCACCGAATCGTAGTCGCGGAACCAGCCGTCCTGCCACATCCGGCGCGTCTTCACCGTAAACTCATCTGCAATCCTTTGCCATTCCGCCGCATCCTGCGCGTAGGAATAGACCTCCTGCTCGCCTGCTACTTCCCCCTCTGGAATCTGCACATCCCCTGTCATGGCGGCATTGGTAAGCAATGTCGCCCAACGCGCCAGTATTGCCGCGCTCAAAGCCATGCTTGCCTGAAGATCAACCGGTCGCACATGTTCGATGATTGTCCCGCCCGTCTGTTGCGGCCCAAAACGGCTTGAGACATCCTGACCGCTCTCCCACGAGCAGGCATACACCATCCAGCCCTCAGCATCGCGGCGCGCATCGAGCCACCAGCGGATATAAGCCGCCGCTCGCGGGTAAAGACGACGCAGCCAGTTCAGGTCGCCAGTACGCCGGAAGAGCTGGTCGCAGCACCACAAAGGATAACCCCATTCCGGCGCGGTACCACAGATTTGCCCATCATCGGCGACCATATTGTGGCTACCATCCTCGCGCATACATGGTAAATTGGGCCGTGGCGAAGACTCGAAATGGCCCAGAATGACTTCAGCCGCCAGTTCGGGGTCAGCATAGCTGAGAAACAGTGTATCCATCGCCGCCTCAGCAAGCACCGTGCGCGGAGCCTGAATCTGCATGCCATCCCAGGGTGTCGGGATAATACCGGCAGGTGGCCGGATGGTTATGCGCAGCGTTTCCAGATCATAGACAAACCCGCGTCGCCAGTGGGCGGGCCAATCACCGCTCAGTTGAGGCGCGTTTTGCCAGAAGGATTCGTCGTCTTCGCGATGCCCGGCCTCGGCAAGCGCGATCTCTTCCAGGCCATCTTCCCAATGCGTGTAGGCCTGATCCTGCGAGACCCCGCGCGCTAGCACAGCGTTCAGCACGCAGCTAGAGGATTGTTCCCCTAACGTCAGGGTGCAGGGCAGGGCTAAGGCGCGCACCTGCCAGCCTGTCTCCTGCTGTCGCTGCGTGATGTTTGGCGTGGGTACAGCTACACCATGTGCCCATGCCGACACATCCTCAAGCGAGACGACATAGGCCATCCCTCCCCACGTAATCGCTGTGTCGCCCGCAGCACGCGCCCCGTGAATAAAAACATCCCCCTCGCTCGCCAGTCCAAGCATGCCACAGCCAACCTGCCGATTTTCCAGCGCGTAAAGCCCGTGTTCCCACAGGCGACTGGTGGCAGGATTATGCGTATGCGCATGGATGAGGTAACAGGTAACGGGCAGCGGCACATCTGCGTTCGTCGCCAGGTTAAGCACGCACCCCAGCGCATGCTCGCTGACAAGAAAATACCGCGCTGTCAGAGTAAGATGGAACATTGGCACGTGGCAGCTATACTCAAAGCGGTTTTTCGTATGCAGGTGGCTGCTAATCGTGCATTTATGCCGCCGAAAGTCTTCGGGCGTCACAAGCACCAGATCGTATATCTTGAGCCCAATCGTGAGATGGGCAGTATACTGGAACTGATTGTTGACATAACTACCAAGGTTGGGAACATGCCAGCCCATACCCAGGGGCGGCAGCGAGCGCAAAACACCACTCGGATTGAGTTTCCACGAATGATACGGATTATCGAGATAGCCGTGGGGAGTGAAGTCATCATGCGGAATCATACAACACTTGCCTTCCTGAACGCCGGTCATGTTATAAAAAGATGTGACTGCATTGTACAGATATCAGATAGGCGAGGTCAATACCTGCTTTCACCTCTTCAGCGAGGCGAGATTGACTTTGTCTTTCCCCTCTTGTACAGTATCATCAGAGAAAGGCTAGCCGGGCCATGCCTTTCATAGCATAATTGTATTGAATTGACGTTTAGACTACACGAACCTAGCCGAAGCTGGCGAGGAACCGCCGCGCTGGTCGGAAAGGATGGACGATGATACCGAGAGTGAAGCCATTACGCCCCGTGACGGCGCTTTTTGGGCTTCGGTTTGGTCTTGTAAATCACTTCATGGCGTGGTGCCGGTCGGACCCGCGCTCCCTTTGGCCGTCCAGGGGATTTTCCCCGTGGGTTGGGCGATCGCGCAGGGGTTCCCAACTGCGCCACAATTTTGCCCATCGCCCGGCGCACTTGTTGCGGAGAGGCTGGCCGGTGGCGACTCTCCCACGGGCGCAGCACTGCGGGTACCTGTGGCCGTGCCAGCAGCAGATGATTATGCACGATGGCGACGACCTGGCTCCAGCACTCAAATTGCGCCGGGGTGCGCAGCCTGGGGGTGGCCCACAGCACGGCTTGCTTGTCGAAGCGATAGCCATGCTCGTGCCCATAGCGCCGCCGATAGCCCAGCGCCACCTCGGCCACCTCAGCGTCGGCGGGACCATCCCACAGAAACCAACTCTCGCGCGGGTCGCGCTTCTTGCCACTGGCACGCGGGCGCACCACCTGAATGACCGTCACCTCAAGGTGCCGCGCCCTGGGCAGGTGCAAGCCGCTCCACCAGGTGATCTCGACGGGATGGCCTTGCGCATCGTGGCCTTGCCAGGTCCCCGAAGGCTCGCCATAGGTGCTCTGGTCGCCACATTGAAAGCGCTCCCCATCCTTGCGCGGCGCTCCGCGTTTGCCGGTGGCTGGGGGAGCAGCCCGATACAGCACCCGTTTGCGCTTGAGCCGCAGCAGCTTGTCGAAAGGCAAGCCTTCGGTCAAGCGCAAAAAGGGCGCACAGCTGTACCAGCGATCACTGGCCACGATGGGACGGCCGCTCAGCAGCGGGGACAGGGCGCGCAGTTGGGCGGCCGCCACCTCGATACTGGTTTGCTCCGAGCGAATACGCTGCTGATCGAGCACCGCCGTCCAACTGCTGGGCTGTGTGGGCAAGACCACCACCGTCGAGAACTGCCAGCCATAACTGATCGGCTTGCAGCCTTTGGGCACGGTGGGCTTGTAGACCACCGTGCGATCCGGCGAGGTCTCGGACTCGGGCCGCTCGATGCTGGTGGCATCGATGCCCAGCCACAGCCGCTCTCCCTCTGGGGGCTGTCCCACATAGCGCACAAACACCTGGCGCAGGCGCTGCTGGTCAATGCGTCCGTCTTCAAAGGCTTCATACAGACTACACCAGCGCCGCTGGAAGTACGGCGAGAGCGACAATTCGGGAAACGATTGGGCTTGCGTCTCGGTCAACAGCGCATCTACGCTGTTAAACAAGGCATCGGCTGCCTGCGTCAAACAGCCGTAGACCTCGTGACGAAACGCTTGCAATGTGTTAAGGTTCATCTGAGTAATGCTCCTTTTGGTGAACTACCGGAACATTACTCACTTGGGCCAGCCTTTGTAAAGAGGCTGCCCATCTGTCTAAGATAGTCTAAACGTCAATAAAATAAGAGAAAAACGGATAATATGTCACATAAAATCTGACATCCACTCATAACTCGGGGTGCAGGGGTTTCACCCCTGCCGGGGTGCGGGGTGTCCCCGCTTGCTTCCCCTCCCGTCCTGACGGGCCGGAGGCCCGCTGCAAGAATTATGAGTGGATGGCAGATAAAATACCTTGACTTTTCAATAAAAATAGTTTATAGTTCAGTTAGGATATTTTTTAGCATCAAGTCTCATACATTTGAGAGGGGAAACCATGCCAAGACGATTAAACAGAGTCCTTGTCGGAGTTGCCCTCGTACTTGTGTTTCTGGTATCAGTATTGCAGCTTTCTTTCACTGCTCAACCTGCCCTTGCCGCATCTCACACTAGACCATCGGTACAGATCCACGAAAAATTGTCCACCCGCAAGATACTTGCGCAACATTTGCAAACATTTCATGGTATCCCCAGCATTTCCGGTCACAAAGTAACGTTAATTGTTACTATGTAGAGAGCCGCATTATTCAAACACATGATGTTCAGTACTGCGATATCTGGTTTATTACATGCTTAGGTTATCACCAGGGGCAGTTTCTTGGGACATGTAATGACCCGCTTGAATGGAATGTATGGTGCCCACATACAGGCGTTTTTACTTCTCAGACTGTACCGACGGGCATCCATGCGAGAGTGCATGTAAGCTTCGTAGTGTTTTTCGATGACGGCACAATAGGAACAACAGGCGCAGACTCCCCTTGGGTACAGTGGTAACCTGCGGTTCTAGCAAGGCAGTCAAATGCAGAGGTATTGGAGGCTTTCTCTACAACCAAATTATTCGACACGAACACATGCAGGCTTTGCAGTGGTAAGGAGCAGGATAAAGAAACCTGGGCTTTTCACACAGCTCTGGAGGAAGTGGTTTCCTCCACTCCTTCCCACAGAGTACTACATAGCTAAAGGATATTGCTTGGGGCCACTCTGCATTACCGTGTACGAAAGGCGATAAAGAATTTAATCATTTATAGAAAGTCTTACCTCAATTTCCAAGAGGTATGCCAGATCAATTTTTGATCTGGCATATTGTTCTTTGCTCATCTAAAATTTTCCGTAACTATTCAGATAGGGTAAAGTCAGGAAGAACGGGATGACCCAGCAAGACCTGTTCCAAAGCCGTCAACAGCGCCAGCCCTTGTTTGCGCAAGGTCGAGAGATAGCCGCGGATGCGGCAGAAGGCTGTGGCTCCGGCAAAGCTGCGAAAGCAGCCGGAGATCTTCTGCTGCACTTTGACCATGCGCAGATCCCGCTCAGCTTGATTGTTGTCAAAGGGAACGGCGAGGTTGTGCAGGAAGGCCAGCACCGCCTCTTGCTCCTTGCTCAAGCGGTCCAACAAGTTACGGGCGGCACTCTGTTTGCGTCGGCCTTTGCCCTGTGGGGGCGGACTCAGGTCCCGAGGTTGCTCCGCCTCGCCCTGGAGCAGCACGGCCTGATACTGGGCGTGCCAGTCGGCGACTTCGCTGGGATGCAGGTTCGCGCGCCCCTCGGCGCGAGCTTGCTCGGTGGCGGCTTTCATGTCCAGCAACAGCTCCTTCATCTGCTGCGCCCACTGCTGGCGGTGTTCCTCGATGAGGAAGGTCAAGTCGCGCAGCAGATGGACGTTGCAGGTGGCATGCTGACAGGCATAGGCCCAGTAGGAGCGCCAGCCATCATGCACACTCACGCCGCTGAAGGCGGGCAGAATGCCAATGGCCTCCAACGCTTCCTTGCCGCGCTTGGCATGCACCGCGTAGTGGGTGAGCCGCGGCGTCGCACTCACATGCACCCAATGCCGTTTGCCTCCCACCGAGAGGCCCGTTTCATCTTGATGCAGCACCTGCTCGTGCGTGAGGGCGCTCTTGATCTGCTGCTCCACCTCTGCCAATTGCCCCGCACAGCGCTCCACCAGGCTCAGGATGCTCGCCGGACTGATGGGCTGGCCGAACAGGTCGAAGAACAGCTCACTCACCCGCTCATACGGCAGCAACTGCTGCTCGACCAGGTACACCGCCAGCGCTCCCAAGGCCGGGCCATATTGCACGGGCGCGCTGACCTGCTCGGGGAACGGGGCCAGGATCACTTCCTGGCAGGCGGGACAGCACTTGCGCTCGGCTTGATGCTCGATCACCACGAGGCGTTTGGGGGGCAACTCCACCACCTGCCGACGTTCCACCTGCAGGGCTGGGACTGCTCGCAGGTCATGCTGACACGCCGGACAGGTCTCTACTGCATGGCTAATCACCTGATCAGGCGTCTGGACCATCGGCAGGTGCTCTCCAGGATGCCCTGCTTGTCCGCCTGCCTTTTTGCTGCTCTTCTGGCGCAGGCTCTTCGACCTCCGTTTGAAGCGATCGGAGGAGGGCGGCAGATGACTATTGTGACTGTCTTTGGACAGGCGCGCTTGCAGGTCTTGCACTTGCGTGCTGAGCAGGGCAATCTGCTGGCTTTGCCGTTCGATCAGCTCCTGTTGCCGACGGACTTGCTCCTGCAAGCGGCTATTCTCTTGTCGCAGCTGTTCTTCTTCGGGCGTCATGGCTTTACTGTAGTCGCTTTTTCGTCTTTAGACAAGCCTTCTAGGACTCCTGAATAGTTACTTTGAAGGATGAAAAAGAAGTATTTTATGCGTGATAGAGCAAGCCGGGCGTTGAATATCGCCCAGCAACTCGGTGCAAGCATTGCCAGCCCTGGTCGCACATGTGTAATGAGAACGCGACGATGCAGTTTGCCGGCAACGAGCCGTACCAGTCGGCCAGCATCGCCCTGGCAGCTTTCCTGTCAGAGCAAAATCAAGTTCCTGTACAAGTAGGAAGTGGCCAGCAGGAGGTAACGGCAATACATACGATTTATATATCGGAATTTAGGCGAAAAAAGATTGGTTTCTATAGAATAGTAGAAGAGTGCTAAGAATCATGAAAGGAAATCGTAATGGATTTAAACGCCAAAGGCTTGAGCCACCTTGGCTTGAGAGTTACCGACCTGCCCCGAGCGAAACGCTTCTATGTCGATACGCTCGGAAGTAAGGTCGTGAGGGAGATAGAGGGCGCCCTGCTGATCAATATGTATGGTATCCTCATCGGACTGTATGGGGCGGATTCATACCTTGCGCGCCAGGATCGCTTCGATCCATTTCGCGTTGGTCTCGATCACCTTGCTTTAGCCATAGAAGATGCAGGCCTGCTGGAAAGTTTGCAGCGGGAGTTAGACGCGGCGGGGGTAACCAATCACGGAGTTGAGGAAGACCCGGAGACGCATGATAAGTATATCAGCTTCTATGATCCCGATGGCATCGCCTGGGAGCTCTATTCGATTACGTCCCCTGGCCTGTAAACATATGAAAGAAACGCCGGAAGACATCGAGCGCCTGCAGGCGCTTCTGGATA
>DATGLD010000009.1:0-81729 GCA_035294305.1 Ktedonobacteraceae bacterium
ACAGTAATGGACCTGTCGAGGGCAAGATCAATAAACTGAAGTATATTAAGCGCTCCATGTATGGCCGAGGAGGGTCCCCGCTCTTACGTCAACGCGTTTTGAAAGCTGCCTAACATAGCACGCAAAGTGCGGAAGAGCCAACATTCGGGATGGTGTCAATACCAGGGTACCAGCGAATACACGAATAGGTGAGATGTATTTTGACTATTTTGATGGACGATAGCAGCAGGTGAGGTACCAGATATGATATGAGATCCATTTTCCCAAACATATCGCACCACTTCCAATATATTGCGCTTCGTATCACTAATACTTCTGCTTGCTCCAAGAATCTAGTGTTTTACGAAGGAGTTCCTCCATTCATGGCTGCAATGAGGGCGGGCAGTAATTTTTCGGCGTTGGGCGAACCCCAGCCGGTGATGGGGTCCCAGCCCTGGACGGCACTATACCCCTGCACATCCACCTGACTATTATTGACCGAATTGTCGCCCGATGTAATATCGTGGAAATCCTGCGTGTAGCTGCCGGATTCGGCCAGCTTGTAGAGGGCAGGATTGATAAAACCCAGGGGATGGGCGGCCATCTGATCGCCGATCGCCATGATGGCCGCCCATAGAGGCGTGCTGGCGCTGGTGCCTCCGGCCAGGTCCCAATGACCATCGGTGTAGATGGCCAACCCTGTGTTGGGGTCCGCGTCGGCAGCTACATCGGGCACGCCGCGGCGGTCGTTCAGTTCGCTCTGAACGCCAGGCGGCAATGCCTGCTGGAACGAGGGTTCCGGAAAAAATGAGCTAAACCCGCCGCCACTCATATGCCAGGCGCTTTCTCCAGAGCTATCTAACGCGGTTCCACCAACGCTGGTGACCCATGGGTCGTCGGCAGGGAAACTGGTTGTCGGGGTAGGCGAGAGTTTCGATGCTTGCAGGTCAGTATAATCGGTAGCGCCATTATCGCCGGAAGCGGAGAAGAACGTGATCCCGTCTTGAGTGGTAGCCTGCTTGAAGAAGGCATCCCATTTGTGTATCTCCTGTTGTCCTGGCGCATCTTTCAATGTCACCTCGGAGGCACCCCAACTTTGTGAGACGATGTTACCGAGGTGATGGTCGAGAGCATATTGTTCGAGTTGCAGAAATTCGGGTAGGCCAACAGTGCCCTCAGTTTCAGCAACAGGACTGACCAGGACAACGATGCCGGCATCGGGCGCGATGGCATGAATGATCTCTACATCCAGTTCGGTTTCGAGCGCCCAGCCGCCGCGGTCGCCGTTGGGGTCATAGGGCGGCTCATTGATGGGCGAAATGACCTTGATCGTTATTGGTGGAAGGCCAAATTGCCTATCGAAGACATCCATATCCTGTTGCAGTGTCGGACTGCCAAAAGAAACGATATCGACGACCGTCTGTCCCTTGCCGGTAAAACCTCGCTGAATGAGCGATTCCACACCGTAGGCAACGCGCAAGGACTGAGGAGTCTGGCAAGTTGGTGAGCTAAATATGGTCGCAGGGCATGTTTCAGTAACAGTGTCACTGGGAGTCTGTGTGGGAACCGCCGTTCTCGCTGCTTGCGTTGTAGGTCTGGGGGTAGGCGTACCCTCCTTGGTATTGCCTCCCAATGGCGCACATGCCGAGATCAGGAGCAGCAGCAAGATTACTAAAGGCGCAAACCATCTATTTTTCTGCATCATTCCTTGTGTTCTCCTCAGGCTTTTCGAGAGGGCGACCACCAGTAAGCCCTTACAAATCAGTCTATGTTCGATATTTCCTTATTTTAAGGCGGCAATCAAATCTGGCAGCAGTTTTTGGGCATTAGGCGCCCCCCAGCCGGTAACAGGGTCCCAGCCGGGGACGGCATCGAATCCGGTAACATTGACCTGGCCCTGCGAGAAACTGTTGTTGCCGGCGGTGATATCACGGAAATCCTGCTGCATACCGGGCGAGGTGGCCACTTTATAGATGCCAGGATTGATGAAGCCGAGGGGATGACCGGCCATCTGGTCGGCCACGGCGATTATTCCCGCCCATAGAGGCGTGCTGGCGCTGGTTCCACCCACCTGTTGCCACTGCCCGGCGATATAGAAAGCCATGCCGGTCGCGGGATCGGCATCGGCCGCCACATCTGGTAGGCCACGATGCCCATTCAATTGCCCCTGGATCGCGGCTGGCAGGCTCTTCTGGTAATGCGGCTCATCAAAGAATTTGCTGATACCACCACCACTGTCGGGCCAGGCCGTTTCAGTAAAACCATCGCCGTTGCGCTGAAGCGTTGTGCCTCCCACGGCGGTCACCCAGGGGACATCCGCCGGGAAATCGACGGTGGGAGTGGGCGAAAATTGCGTGGCGGCAATATTCGAGTAATCGGTGGCTCCATGATCGCCCGAACCTGAGACGATTGTCCATCCCTGCTGCGTCGTAGCCTGTTGATAAAAGTCGGCATATTGCTTGACCAGCTTTTGCCCGGCGCTATCGGTAAGCGTGACCTCCGTCGCTACAAAACTCTGCGAAAAAATCTGGCCCAGGTGATGGGAGACGGCATATTGCTCCAACTGGAGAAATTGAGGCAGGCCAATGGTGCCCTCCGTTTCGTCAACCGGGCTGGTCAACACGACAATACCGGCGTCTGGCGCCATGGCATGAATGATCTGCACATCAAGTTCCGTCTCAACCGCCCAACCAACCATATCTTGATTGTTGGGATCGAACGGTTTCGTGCCGATTGGCGATAGCACCCGGACATTTATCGCAGGCAGACCAAACTGCTGATCAAAGACATTCATATCCTGCTGTAAAGTCGGACTGCCAAAGGAGACGATATCAACCACCGTCTGCCCCTTACCGGTGAAACCCTGCTCGGTGAGTGTCTCCATCCCATAGGCTACGCGAAGAGCATGCGGGGTGAAGCAATTGGGGATAGAACGCAACTGAACGGGACAGGTGTCGGCAGTCGTACTGGTGGGCGATGCGGCTGCTGTAGGTGTCCTTGCAATCCGCGGTGTAGGTGTCGTTCCCGCATCGCTATTGCCACCCGGCGGAGCGCAGGCAGTCAGCAAGAGAAGCAGTGCAATACTACACACAGATGCAAGCTTTACTTTATGTAGAACCATTCGTTATCTTTCCTTCCGTACAGGATACGCGGGCGCACCAGGCCATTCCCCGGTAGAAGCGCTATCTGCAGGTATCCTGAGGGCGCTCACACCATAACTGCTGATTACCCATAAGTTGGGCAGAGATTCTCACTGCGCTCCTGAGTCCACGTGAACTCATCTCATCCTGGGAACTTGCGGGTAATCACCAGAATCGTAAAAATGGAAATGTGTTGGCATTTTGTTTATTATACTATACGCTGTAAGGCAACTCATCCTCGCTTCCTCGCTTCCTCCCTTGTGCTTTTTGCCAACATAGTGTAAGGTAAATCCGACGACCCAAACGGCACGCTTTCATCATTTGCTGGAACAGTTACAACCGCTCTGGGCAGGTAACGTACATAATACATACGGACCGGTAATGGATTTAGACAAAACGCATGACACTCGCGATGACGAAAGGGAATGAGATGATACCACAACCACCACAGGTAGACTATGATTCCTCCGTACATATTACCGATTATGCGCTGGTGGAAAAACTCGGGGATGCCGCGCTTGTAGGCAAATGGTTCGTCTTCCTCAAGGCGAACTGGCTTGCTCGCTCAGGTATGGATCGTGTCCTCGCCAGTTCCGGTGTCCAGCACCGCGAGGCGCAGACCGCGATTCTCTTCCGGGGCAAGGACGAGATAGCGCTGCCAGGAGCAATTATCGCAGCTTCGCCTTTACCACGCCCAGAACTGGTCGCGCTCACAAGCGATAAGGCGCTCTACGCGGCCAATCGCGATACTGTGCGCCTGCTTATTACCGCGCCGCAGCATGCCAAAGCCGGTATGAAGCTGGCGCTGCGTTTGAGCGGCAATTCCTATGCCACCTATCCACTCGCGCTGGATGAGTTCGGGCTTTGCCTCTGGTCGATGCAAGGGCTGCCGGAGGGCAGATATGAAGCCGTTCTGGAGGGTATAGATAGCGACCCCTGCCATTTTGAGGTCGCGGAGTATCGATTAGCACCCTTGAACGCGGAATTGGCCGAGCAGAATTTGAGCGGCAATACGCTGCGCTACGTGCTTAAAGTCACCGCTTTTGGACAGCCCTACAGCGGCCCGGTGGAGGTGGAATTGCAGGAGCGCGGCCAGCGGGTCGGTAATCGTGAAAAACTGACCTGCAATCGCGAAGGCCTGTGCCGGGGCGTGGTCAAGCTGACTGGCCCCGGGCCCTATACCCTGAACATTTTCGCCGGAGAACGCACGGCTACCGCGGCCTTAAAGGGATCGGAGCAGGAGCGGCGCGAAACGCTGGTCATCAGCGAACTGGGCGAGATACGCACGATCAGCCTGTTACCCTCGGCGCAATCGAACGCCTGCCGCGGCATGTATATTTCGCGCGGCGGCAGCAACAACGAGCCATTCCTGGTGCAGCGCGTGGTTGGCAGCGAGGTCGAAATTACGGCGCGGGTCGACGCTGAATTGCTGTGCGTGGTGGTGGTCGATCCCACGCGTGGAACCAGCGAGGAACATGTGTACAGGCATGTGCAGGCGAAAAAGAGTTTGCAATTGCCCATCCCCATGCCATACGGCGTCGTGCTGTTGGGAGCGTTCATCGACGACACAGCCTGGGAGGGCTGGTGCGGCATATTGCGACCATCCACCATTCACCTGCACTGCGAGGCTCCCAAAGAGGCGAAGCCCGGAGCACGCATTCAGATTACGCTCAAAACTGGCAAAACAGATAGCATCATACCGGTGCAATTGATCGTAAAAGACCAGCGCCTGATTGCTCCCGCAGACCCGCAGGTAGAACTGGCGGCTCGTATCAAGCAGAACTTCACGCAGTGGCGCCAGCAGACACGCACTGGCGAAGTCGAACGCCAATTGTCCAATGTGGGACCGAGGCGCATCATGTATCGCACAGCCAACGGGGGAGGAGTACGTCCCTTAATGGCAGCCATGCCCATGGTTGCCGATCAAAGCGCCATTACTCGCCAATTCACAGCCGCGGCTCGACCCATTCCCCCCGCGGCAGCGCTTCTCGGCCAGGCGCAATTTACGCCGCCCGCAGGCCACGGCCAGGCCGCCTCAAATGTTGCCGTCGCATCGCCCGTCCAGACAATCCAGGCCATGACCCAGATACGCCTGCAATTCCCCGAAATCGTCTATAACAACATCCTGAAAGTGCGGGGAGAAACAAGCATTGAGGTAAAGCTAGGCGATAGCATGACGCGTTATAGCATCGAGGCCTTTGCCCTTGCACCTGATAACCTGGACTGGCAGCGAGTCGAGACTACGCTTGATACCGTGCAGCCCGTTTATGGAGAACTGACCGTCTCGCCTTTTGTGCGTCCAGGAGACCCCGTATTGGGCAGGCTCGATGTTGGGGCAGCATCCGGCGGCGCGATTGTCGAAGTGCGTCATGATAACGAGGTCGTACCCCTGTTTTTTGATAATGGCGAGGCTGTCACGCCCGGTCTGCCCATCCCTTCCGGTTCCGTGGTGCGTTTTCCGCTGAAACCGGGAGCCATCACCGCCTCGGTACGTGATGCGCGCAAAGGCGGCATCGATGTCAGCGAGCGCTATGTCACCGAACCGGGGAAACTGCGCCATATCGTACGTCACCTGCGCATCCTGACTCCCGGCGAAGAGGTAACTGCCCGCGAACCGCGTGTGCTGGAGATTCGGCCCCTGCCTGGCCTTGATTCGCCGTTTCAGGTAATCGTGGAGGGCGCGGCGATGTATCCTTTCGGCTGCGTCGAGCAGACCTCAACCAAGCTCTTCGCCATGTTCACAGGCTATATCGTCAATATGGAACATGCTGAAGCCGCTCGCGAATATGAGGCCGCCATTCCGATCTGGTATAAGCGCCTCAAGAGCATGTACCTGCCGAAACACGGTTTCTGCTTCTACCCACCGGAAGAGGGCGGCTCGCGCAAGCCCGACACGCATTACGCGCCTCTGGCCGTTAAAAATCTGCTCAAGTTGCCAACAGCCGAGCGGGCAGGCATCAAACAGCAGGCGCTGTGCGAAATGCTTGACGATATAGCCACCATGGCGCTAGACGCGGCAGCCTACTACAAGATCGAGAATCCACCGAAAAAGATCAGCGATTGCCAGTCCGCGTACCAGATTCTCACCAGCAGCACGTCGCAGAAAGAGAGAGATGACGCGGCGGCATACGTGCGTTCCCGCCTCACCGAGCACAACGGCCAGACATACGTAGAAATGCAGTCAGAGCGTTCAATGCCACAATTCTTCGGTATGGCGGTCTCGACACGCGCGGAAACCGCCTACGCAGCGGCTGCCCTGCTCGCCACACAAGAGGCGAGCGATCTGCCAAAGGTCATCGCCGCCACCAACTACCTCACAAGCCAGTTGAACGCGGAAGGGCGGCTCTATAGCACAGTGGACACGGCAGCATGTCTGGCCTTGATGCTGGGCCTGCGAGAGTCAGGCATCGTGACTACTGCCGGGGGTGGGCGAGTGCAACTCAATGGGCAGGAGGTGTCACTGGCTGAAGCACTCGCTTCCAGGGAGAATGTCGAGTCACTGCGCTGCACTCAAGGGGTTATAGCCGCGGAAGTGATCTCGGAGTTCATCGAAGACTGGAGCGCCTTCAAGAATACGTTGCCTGTCAAGGTTCGCCTGGAACGCGACGGCCAGGCGCAGGAACGATTCAAAGCCGGCGATGCGCTTGACCTCGTCATCAGCGTGCCACGTTACGAGCCGGGTCTAATCGCGCACGTCTGCCTCCCCGATGCGCTGGCGCGCGTTGCCGGTGGGGGCCAGGTCAAACGCTTCAGCCTGGATTTCTGTGAGAAAAACGAATTGCGCGTGCCATTAGCCGCTATAAGCCCCACCGGTCTGCCGCAGCTAAAAGATGCCGGCGGAGAACAGAACCTCCTGCGCTGGTTCGGCCTCTCAGACCGCGAGCAAGCCAGGAAGAACGGGCAGCACTGGGCCGTCATCGTGCGCAACATGTTCAAAGAGGAGCAGGTGGGCAATCCAGGATTGATGAGAGTCGTGGTGGAGTAGGAACCAGATTATTTCGTGAAAGTGCTTGATCGCGCCAGGGGTGGAGGCTAAGATGCCGGCAAACGGCCTCGCCCCCAGGCGTGAGAATGGCGTTTGATCAAATAATCCGGATTTTGTTAAACCCTATAATCTGGCCACTATCCCCTTGCGAACACCTTCACATTGCGGGTAACATTGAATTATATATATGATAGGCAGCATCGATGCATGTACTATAGCCGGTTGCTGGCCGGTTTTCAGGGAAAAAGAAACCTGTCTGTATATATCACATTATGTATGGAAGAACGAAGGAGAGCCTTTCATGTTACTTGCCGGTGATATCGGTGGCACGAAGACAAAGCTCGCAGTTTTCGCGCAAGAGCGCGGATGGCGCGTGCCCATCGTCGAGCAAATATTCCCCAGCGCAGACTATACCGGCCTGGAGGCGGCCGTGCATGAGTTTCTGGCAAAGTACGATTTCAAAATAGAGCGCGCCTGTTTCGGTGTGGCAG
This sequence comes from Ktedonobacteraceae bacterium, assembly GCA_035294305.1. Lineage (GTDB taxonomy): Bacteria > Chloroflexota > Ktedonobacteria > Ktedonobacterales > Ktedonobacteraceae > DASRBN01. Next base: position 7,596 of record DATGLD010000009.1, read on the forward strand.
GACCCGTTATCGAGGGCACGGCCACGATTACCAATCTCTCCTGGGTTATGAAAGAGAGCCAGCTGGCGCAGGACCTTCATATTTCCTCCGTCAAACTGCTGAATGACCTGGAATCCATCGCGCATGCCGTGCCATTTCTAGAAGCAAGCGACCTCGATACGATCAATGCCGGCCAGCCGGTTCCGCACGGCACGTTGGCAGTGATCGCCCCCGGCACAGGCCTGGGCGAAGCCTATCTTACCTGGAACGGAACAGCGTACCAGGCGCACAACTCGGAGGGTGGGCATGCCGATTTCGCGCCCACCAACCTCTTCGAACTCGAACTGCTCCGCTACGTCATGGAGCGTTTTCCTCATGTTAGCTACGAGCGTGTATGCTCAGGCAAGGGTATACCAAATATTTATGATTATCTCAAGGATAGCGGCTACGCGGAAGAGCCATCATGGCTGGCCGAACGCCTGGCGGGAGCCAGAGATCGCACAATGATTATCATGAACACAGCTCTCGATCCCAGCCTGGATTGCGAACTCTGCACGGCCACCCTCAACACATTCGTTGCTATTCTGGGCGCGGAGGCAGGCAACCTTATGCTGAAAGTGCTGGCCAACGGCGGTGTCTACATCGGCGGCGGCATCCCACCTCGCATCCTCCCTTACCTGCATGAAAAGCGTTTCATGGAGGCATTTCAGCACAAGGGGCGGTTCACCCAGATGATGTCGGCAGTCCCGGTGCATGTGATACTGAATCCCGATATTGCGCTGCTGGGGGCGGCTTCGTATGGATTTGGGATGTAGGGGCGGTTCACGTATGAATAATCGCCCGCCTGGTTCTATATTGCGCCGTCTCCCAGTCCAGCACATCCGCTAATTCCTGCTTGAAACCAACCAGTTCATCCTGGACTACCGACTCGTCGGGCATTTCGGTATCTTTCCAGATCAGCGTGATGGTCACATTGCGGGGATCGTCATCGTCGGAGAAGATGTAGCGCTGCATAGTGCCGGGGAAGAGATACTGCTGGTTCTCCTGCATGGCACGCAGTTTCTCTAGCAGGCGCTCCTGCTGGTCCTCCTTGACGCGCACGCGAATGTCCATGCCGCGCACCTTAGCTCCGGCTCGATAGGTACGCCAGGCAGGCGGTCTGGCGCGAGTACGCCCGGTCGGCCTGGGACGAAATTCCTCGACCGCCTTTTTGGGAATCATATAGATGCCGCCAACGATCTCAGCGACCAGGCGTTTCTCACGAATATATTCATATACCGTATAGTAGGAGAGGCCAAGCATCTCTGCGGCTTCGTTCGTTGTCACGAAGTCCCGCCTATTTATGTTATCCCTGTCTTCTTTCATGTCCATACTATAAAGACGTTCGTCATTTTATGTAAAGATACAATTGTAATTCGGTAGTTATTGATAATGACCTATTACATCTGCTATAATCTCTCCATAACCATATCTCACCTGGCATATAGAGGTGTTCATCCTTTGAAGCGATTGATGCTTCGCAGTCGATCATGAGCATTACCAGCCAGAATCGGAAATGCCATGCTGAGCGCAGCGAAGAATCTCCGGTGGCGTCCCAGATTCAGCGCTGTGCCCAGAGTGGCACGGGCGAGTTTACCGATTCTGCATGGTAAAAATCATGATCGGCCAGCGAACTCAATTCTTTGAAAGGGGGAGATCTCCATGGCGAGAAAATTAAAAAAATTTAGGAACGGTCTGCAATGAATACGAATTCTCTCACCCCTCCAGAGGAAAATCAAAAGCGGCTCGCAAATAGCTCTGTGCCTTTTTTGATTGAGAACGAGGCCGAGGTGGCGCGTTTGATGCTACAACACCGGCGTTTGACCGAATTGATGGGCGATGTTTTGCCACCCGGGCTTGACCTTTCCAGAGTTCGTCGCGTACTCGATGTGGGCTGCGGCGTGGGCGCGTGGGCCTATGAGATCGCGTGGCGGCATCCCGATATGCAGGTCGTCGGGATCGATAAAAGCGCCTACTTTATCGACCAGGCCCTGCGGCATATCTTCGGATACGTATCGAATATCAGCTATATGGTGCAGGATATGCATCACCTCAGAGGGGAAATGTTTGCGCCAGGCGCCTTTGAGCTCATTCACATGCGCTTCCTGCTGGGTGATGTAACAGCGCAAGCATTTCCGTCGTTGATTCATTCTTTAGCGCAGTTATGCCGGCCAGGAGGCTTTTTCGTGTGGACTGAGGCGGAATTGCCGATTACTAGCAGCCCCGCCTGCCAGCGCCTGTCCATGCTGGTACTACAAGGGTTGCAGGCAGCTGGACGTGCCTTCGCGCCTGGATACTCGCTGGGCATCACACCGCGCATGGGCCGCTGGCTTCGTGATGCCGGCTTTCGTATCGCGCAGGACCGGGCATACGCGCTTGAAGTATCCACCGGCACAATGGGTCACGAGATGTTTGCGCGCCAGGTATTCGTCTTTGGCAACCAGGTGTTGCCCTTTCTGCTACAAACAAAAGTGACAACGGCGGAGGAGTTCGAGAAAGTTTTCGGGCAGGTACAAAAGGAGATTCGAGACAAGTCGTTCTGTGGTATGTGTTTTCTGAGGACAGTGGTGGGAATAAAAACGTGAGATAGGAGTCATCCCGAACATGAGGAATGGGCAAGAGGGAGAGGGCGACCACCAGGGTGCGCCCTTCCTAGGATGACGTGCCCTACCCAGGCGGCTTCGTGGTCATAGGAAGGGCGCACCCTGGTGGTCGCCCTCCACACGCCTGCTCGTCAACATTCGGATGACTCCTATCTCACGTCTTTACATCAACGGCGGCGTTCTGTTCCTGATCTTGCGCTTGCTTCACGGCAATGGGCAGCGTAAATGAGATACGGGTGCCCATACCAGGCGTGCTTTCGGCCCAGATTGTTCCGCCGTGCGCGGTAATAATGGCCTTGACAATGGAGAGACCGAGGCCACTTCCGCCGCCGCTTGAGCCGGTGCGCGAACGGTCGATACGGAAGAAACGGTCAAAGATGTAGGGCAGGTCTACGGGACCGATGCCGACTCCTGTGTCGCTTACCCAGATGGTGAGCCACTGTGGGTGGCCTGCGGGTATCCCTTGCTGCCGGGACGGCTCCGATGCGTCGATGCTGGCGCCGATGGTGATCTTGCCGCCGGATGGAGTGTGGCGGCGCGCGTTGTCCAGCAGGTTGAGCAGTACTTGCGTGATGCGGTCGCTATCCGCAAGCACGAGAGGAGTTGCCGGAGCAATCTCGTTGTAGACCACGATGCCGGCCTGCTCGCACTCAGGGCCGATAACGGCCAGCGTTTCATCCACCAATGATTGCAGGTTCAACGGAGCGATATCGAGCGAGACGCGGCCAGTTTCGAGCGATGACATTTGCTGCATATCTCTTACCATACGGCGCAGGCGCTGCACCTCGCGACCAATCAGCTGCGCCGTCTCCTGGCGAGATTTAGGATCGGCAATCACATCGTCGGCCAGCGCCTCGCTGAAGCCCTGGATGGCCGTCAGGGGAGTGATGAGATCGTGGGCAATATTGGCGACGAGATCGCGGCGCACCTGTTCCTGGCGGCGCAATTCGTTGACATCGGCCTCGATCCTGGTCGCCATCGCGTTAAAAGATGACGCCAGCGCCCCTATTTCATCCTGGGACTTCGGCGGCTCCACGCGTTGTGAATAGTCACCGTTTTTCATCTGCTCGGCGGCGACTGTCAGCGATACGAGCGGCGCGGCCAGGCGACGTGCCAGCAGCAGACTGAAGATTACCGCGGCCACGGCAATGACTGCGCCCGCGATCAGGATGATCTGGTCGACATTGGCCAGAAATTCATATGGCGAAAAGCCCCTGGGATACTGATTCGGCTCGGCAAGCAGTAAAGCGCCAACGATGCGACTATTTGTTTGCCCATTGTCATAAATTGGCACGCTGATGTATGGGCCCGAGAAGGCATTGCTATCGCCGGCAGAACCTTGCAGACTGCCTTCCATTTCATGGCCCTGCAACGCCTGCTCCAATGCCTGATTGATGGCAGGAAAATCTTCCGGGGCTACCTCGTGGAATGAACGCCCGCTGTGAGGATTACCGCCTTGATCAATGACGATGAAGAGGTCAGGACCGTAAAGATCAATCGGGGGAACATTGTTCCAGTTACTTCCATCACGCTGGTAAAGTTGGCCGATTTGCTGCGCGTACGATTCGGCACTTGAGCGTAATTGATCGCGCTGCGCTGTATAAAAGTAGTTCTGGACGGCAATTGAAACCACGATCACCAGGACAAGGATAGCGCTGAGGGCAACGGCGAGATAACTTAGCGCGAGTTTTGTGCGCAGACCCAGCGAGGGAAACGAGAAGCGTTCCAGCATGGCTACCCCTCGGACACAAATTTGTAGCCCACCCCCCAGACCGTTTTGATCATATGGGCCGCCTCACTACCGGCTGCTCCCTCTATCTTCTTGCGCAACGTGCCGACATGCACATCGACCGTGCGGCCATCGCCCAGATAAGTGTAGCCCCAGATCTGATCCAGCAGTGATTCGCGGGTAAAGACGCGATCTGGTGAGGAAGCAAGCGTTACCAGCAAATCAAATTCCTTCGCCGTCAGCGGTACGTCCTGCCCTTTGACCTCGACACGGCGAGCAGGAACATTGATATGCAGGCCGCCAAAATGCAATTCCTCTCCTGTATCTGCTGGCTTGCCTTTATCATAGGCACCAGCGCCATTTTCGCTGCCACCGCTCATAGCGGGAACCTGGACGCTCGTCCTGCGCAGGATGGCCTTAACACGGCTCACCACCTCGCGCGGGCTGAATGGCTTCACCAGATAATCGTCTGCGCCGAGCTCCAGGCCCGCGATGCGGTCCTCTTCACCCTGGCGGGCCGTGAGCATTAGAATGGGTGTATTGGCCCAGGCGCGTATGCGGCGGCACACTTCCATGCCATCAAGGGCGGGCAACATCAAGTCGAGAATAACCAGGTCAGGATGTTCGCGCGCGTGCAATTCCAGACCGGCCACCCCATCGCTTGCGACCAGCACTGTATAATTTGCCTGCTCCAGGTACAGTCGCAGCACCTGAGCAATATTTGCTTCGTCCTCAATTATAAGTATTTTCATATATCTATTCGTTTAATAATGATTCCAGCCAGGCCATCCACGTTGAAGCCCAACCATCACACTCTTCCACCCCGCCGGCGGTAACATTCCCTCTCTCCATAAGTAAGAAAGAAGAAAAGGCTCTTGCAGCAGGAGAGCCTGTGACCAACTCTCCATACTGCACATTCTACAGCATACAGCTAAAATATCAAGAAGGCCCTCAGAAATTGTAAAGTTTTTGTAAGACCGGTGCGATGGCAAACTATAAGATATACCCTTACAAAGATTTTACATTTTCCTGTAAGATTTCTGAAAAAGGTGAGATACAGTATACGCAGGTGCAATAAATGCGTGTTAAAAACAGTTGTTATCTTACTTTTTAAGAAATCTATGGAGGTCATTGTGATGCGCGATCCATATGAAGATCATGAGGAGCCGCTACCGTATGCGGATAATACGGGCAATATAAATAACTCAACTGATATGGAGCAAGACCAGAGAGGAGGCGAGAATGCATCCGGCCTGGGCTGGACTCCCGATCAGACAGCAGGCTGGCAGGCGCCGGCCTGGTATGAGTCTTCATCCCGCCCGCCACAATCAGCACAGCCGCCTGGTCAATCTCCTTCGGGTATGTGGCAAGCCCCAAACAACTACTCGCCTCAACCTGGACAGATGCCGGCGCCCGTTATGACAGGGTCTGGTAGTCCGAGGCCGAGGCGTTCACGTGGAGCACGCACGGGCGCTATTCTGCTGCTGGTAGTCCTGCTGATTCTTATCTTCGGCATTGGCCTGTTTGCCGGCTGGCAATTTGGCAGAACCAGTGTTGCCCCTGGCGCGAGCAGCGCTGGAACATTGGAACCGGGCACCGCGCCAACAGTGACGGTCCCGGCGCTTAGCAGCAACAATATTGAGGCCGTGCGCGAAGCGGTGATCGCGAAAGTGGAGCCTACCGTCGTGCAGGTGAATGTTACCACTGCGAATGGTGGCGCGATTGGTTCCGGCGTGATTATCGACCGCCGCGGATATATTGTTACCAATAATCACGTGGTCTCAGGGGCGCAAGGCATCCAGGTCGTCCTCTCCAACGGCAGGAAACTCACAGCCCAGCTAACCGGCACCGATCCTGCCGACGACCTGGCGATCATCAAAATCAATCCTCCGGCGAATATGGCGGTAGCAACCATCGGCGACTCTTCAAAGTTGCAGGTGGGGCAGGATGTACTCGTCATTGGCAATCCGCTGGGGATCACTGAATCCGTGACCAATGGTATTATCAGCGCCCTCAATCGCACAGTAAGCGAAGGGCAGGGTGGCTCAACCATACCCAACGCTATTCAAACCGATGCTCCGATCAATCCGGGCAATAGCGGCGGCGCGCTGGTCGATATGCAAGGAAACCTGATCGGCATCCCGACGCTTGCAGCGATTGATCCAGAGTTCAATACTCCTGCTAACGGCGTTGGGTTCGCTATTCCATCCAACCGAGTGAGCTTCATCGCGCCTCAGATTATTGCTACCGGCCACGTGACGCATACCGGCCGCGCGGCGCTTGGCATAGAGGTGGTAAGCGTCGATCCAACGCTGGCCGCTCAGGATAACCTGCCGGTCAATTATGGCGCGCTGATCGTCAATGTCGTTTCCGGCGGCGCCGCGGCTTCGGCAGGTCTGCAAGCGGGCGATGTGATTGTGGGAATCGATAATACCCAGATAACTGATACCAATACGCTCGGCAGCGTACTTGCCACCCACAATCCCGGCGATACCGTCGCTGTCCACATCTATCGCGGCAGCCAGCAAAAAACGATTAATGTCAAATTAGGCGAACTGCAAGCCGGCAGTTAGCGCCAGATGAATTCATTCAACGCAATGAGGCCCCGGCGTCGAAATGCCGGGGCCTCATTGCGTTCGAGTCCTTATACATTGACAATTGTCGATCTTGACCGTTTAAGAATAATATGAGGTATAGTATTACGGTGTGACGAAAAATGAAGAACAAACTATAACCAGGCAAGCCTGAGAAAAGCGATCAAGGGGTAAAAATAGTTATGAACAGGTGTCAACTCACATTGAAGGCTGCAAAGCGACAAATCACCTGGCTGCCAATGTTGCTTATTGCTACCCTCTTATTTCTCTCCAGTTGCGCTGGGGTCGGACAGGCCTCACAACCCCAGAAACCGCCTATAAAGGCCGGTACACCGTCCCCTTCTCCGACCACGATAACCAGTACCGACCCAACGTTATCCGACCAGAATACCGAAGCCGAGCTCGCCTTACAGCGCAAGGCACAGGGTCCCAATGGCTGGATGTGGCGGATATCGCTGCCCACCAACCGGTTGGTACTCTATTATGGCAATCCCCTATCTTCGGCTATGGGTCCAATCGGCGCCTATTCAGATGATGAACTGATCGCGCGGCTGCAACAGCAGGCTCAAGTGTATGCCGACCTCGATCCTGCCCATCCTGTCGTGACAGGGCTCGATTATGTATCACCCGTGGCGCAGCCCGTACCAATGGCTGATGGCTCCTGGACCTATCGCATGCCGAATGATTCCATCGAACATTATATCGACCTCGCCAACGCCAACCAGTCCCTCTTTTTCTTTGATATGCAAATCGGGCACAGCACCGTTCAGAAGGAAGTCACGAACGTCTGGCCCTATCTTGAGAGGCCCGGAGTTGATTTATCGCTCGACCCCGAATTCGATATGGCACCCGGCGATATCCCGGGCGTGGAATTTGGCCGTATGTATGCTTCTGAGATCAACTGGGTGATTGACCAGCTCTCCAATCTCGTCGAAACGCAGCACCTACCGGAAAAAATACTGATTATTCACCAGTTCCGCGAATCAATGCTGCCAGACTGGCAGAAAATTCGCGTCCAGCCAGGCGTAGAGATTGTGACCAGTGTTGACGGCTTCGGAACTCCCGGTGAAAAAATCGACGATTACCAGATCTTCGATAAGGAACAGTTGATCGAGTACCCCGGCTTCAAACTATTCTATAACCTGGACAAGCCCTTGATGACGCCGCAGGATGTGCTGGCGCTGGACCCGCCACCGTTGATGGTGATGTACCAGTGACTTTAAGTCAGCAATCCACTCCTTGAAAAGGATAGCCCCTACAACAAAAAAATGAGGTGGTACGTAATATACCACCTCACTGCTATTACTCGTGTCTCTACGCTTGATCTTTTCGGGCCTGGTAGTCAACTTTCTCCCCTATTGAGAAGGCTGCAAGAACCGCACCCTTTTCCGAATCCGGCCGGGCTTGAAAGAGACTGACGTGATTAGAAACAGCCGGTGCCATCGGGACTGCCAAGGCCACTCTGATAGGCGTATCGCACTCCACCAACTTCAAACAGGCAGCCAGAGCCGTAATTCAGCCAGGGCAGGCTCGCGGGATAGGTAGTACTCGACGCATTGCCGGCCAGGGCATAGACCGACGCGATGATCGGTGAGGACTCACTGGTACCGCCAACCTCATACCAACCATAGTAACCATAGGTGTCGTAGACATAGACACCAGTATTAGGATCGGCATCAGCAGAGACATCGGAGACTGCCTTATTGCCGCAGCCCGTCACGCTGGATGACTGCCAGGAGGGTTTGGAGATATAGGCGCTACAGCCGCCACCTGCATCACTCCAGGCCGTCTCCGAACCATTGGAGTTCAAGGTCGTGCCACCTATACCGGCGACATAAGGGCAGACCGCCGGGTATGACACCCCAGGGCCATTATCACCAGAACTGGCGGTAATTGCCACATTGTTATGCTGGTAGTAGCTGCTGCAATAACTGCTCTCGCCACTAAACTCGTTTTCCCCGTAGCTGTTGCTGACAGCAACCGCACCCAGCCTTACAGCTGTGTTGACTGCTGTTCCCAGGTTGCCATTGCTGGGCGAGTTGGCCTCCACAACCAGGATATGGCAGTTCTCGCAAATAGCGCTCACCATATCCACATCCAATGACTCCTCAAGTCCCCAACCGCTATTCCTGGAGGGTAGAGTGCTGCCCCCATTTTGATTGACAATCTCGAGGCATCCATTGGACTGTGTGCAGGCTGGTAGACCCCACTGCGACCGGTACGTAGCTAGATCGCTTGCCAGGTGGGGATCGCTGTACGCGTCTACAATAGCCACCGTCGGCGTGCCTGGAGCATTGGTCGGAAGATTGTAGGCATTGTGAAGGTTGGCCGGAGCATAGGGAGGACCGCCACCAGGTGAGTTGGCAAATGGATTCACCTGCAACGCTGCCATACTACCCGGACGCACTGCAATGAGTGCCAGACAATGGGCATATCCCCGGGGTGCTCCGGCACAGACCTGCTTGTAGGTAATACCCGTCGCTGCCGGCGTAGCAGAGTCGGCCAGGGCAGTACCACCCCAGGTCAAGAACAGCAAGGAGAAAAAGGTCAGGCACGAACAAACAGTTGTTGCTAAGTACTTCTTCAAGAAGCTCCCCCTTCGTTGAACATATGGAAAGAAGAAAGTCCCCAGTGTATTCCTACAAGGCCGCGCTACAAGGCTGCGCTACAAGGTCACACAAACTTCCAATCATGATAGGCTCTACAGTTTGTAAAACCTACCATTCACCAGCGATGCATCACAGAACGATACACTGATCATTTTTTCTAAACGTGGTACCACTTCGAGAAAGGGCTTCTTATAAGAGTATTATAACGAATTTCAGAAAATAAATGCAACATCTTCGCAGAACTGTGATATGAATTTATCCATGTAGCTGTGGTGTGATCGGGTTGATGACCATCACACTCAGAATGGGCGCCAGGAATGCCAAGAGCAGAGAGGGTACTGCGAAGCGCGGCTTCAAGTCAGATATTCCGGTTTTTTACTGCTAGCATAAATAGGAGGTTCTTTATAGATTCTTTTCCTCGCTTTCCAATATGGCCTGGTCGCGTCGTCCCTGCAACGCGCTGCCGAGTACGCGCTCGCCTTCACCATACATGGGCGAGGAGTCGAAAAAGTTTGCGCCCGCTGCCAGCGCCGTATCCACAATTTTGCGCGCGTTGCTCTCGGCCACCGCTCCACGCACGTCAAAGGTACGCCAGGTGCCCATACCGACGACAGGCACCCGCAAGCCAGTTTTTCCCAGCGTTCGATGTTCCATGCTTCTACCTCAATTCTCCCTTCACTTCCATTGAATAGACGTCACGCCACCTGGATTCGTAACAGGCATCCTGCATCACCTCTTCCGCGGCCTCCACCACCCGCTGCGCCGTGACACCCTCCAGGCAGCGGTAGCCAATTGGGCATTCCGTATACCCACAGGGACGACAGGATACCTCATAAACTAAGGGGCGAAAAGGCCCGGGTAATAGCGGCGCGTACATTTGTGGGTCAGCGCTGCCGAAGATCGTGACTGTTGGCGTCTTCAATGCATAGGCGATGTGGGCTGGCCCCGTATCGTTCGTCACCAGCAGGGCAAGGCGTGAAATGACGGCGCCCAGTTCAGCAAGCGAGGTCTTTCCCGCCAGGTTTCGATATGGGCCGGGCAAATCCTGGGCCAGCCTCTCGCCTGCCGGCCGGTCTTCCGCCTCACCTATGATGACAATCGTTCCACCGTGCCTGCGCTGCAACTGGTACGCTACTGCGGCGAATCGCTCGTATGCCCAGTGCCGCGTCAAATCGCGCGCCCCCATATGTACGCCGATCAACGGTTGCTCCGTTCCGGCCAGCATCGTTTCTGCTACCGTGACATCCTCTGGCCATAAGGGAAATTCTGTCTCCTCGCCTTGCGGCGGGACGCCGAGGAATGTCGTCAATGCCAGGATACGCTGTATTTCATGGCAGCGCTCAGGAATGGGCCGGGCAGCATCCAATTTGCCGGGGCTATCACCCTGGCGTATAAATCCCGCGGTGGCACGCGCTCCCAGCAGCAACATAAATGGATTGGAGTTGACGCCTGACCCTTGCATCTGGATCGCGAGGTCGAATTGCTCGTCCTGCATCTGCTGGAAAAAAGAGAGCGTTCGCCGCGCATCAAAAAATTGTTCGGCGATGCCCGGAAAGCCGGGGAAGGCGATGAAGCGATCCAGGTGCGGCGAGCGCAAAACCAGGTCACGCAGCATAGGCAGTGTAATCATGCTGATTTCTGCCTGTGGCAGCGCGGCGCGCAACGCACGGAATGCCGGGGTCGCACAGATGAAATCGCCGATACGCGAGGCACGCAGCAGCACAACTTTACGCGGAGATCGAGGAAGGCGACATAATAATCCTGGCAACAATGGATTCATAGCTGTATAGACCGGGTCTCAACACGCCCCGGCGCATAGAGCTCGACCATCTCAGGCAGCAGAGCCAGCGCGTGTCCATCAACCGTGCCCGCGTCGTTCAGCACGGTCGTAGGAACCTGAGTATAATAGGTGCCCGAAGGCATGATGGCGCACCCACCCCAGCGGCGCATCAGCAGGTTTTGCGCCAGCACTTCCTCACCAGAGTGATAGCGCGGCAGGCGCGGCCAGAACGAGAAGCCGCCAACTTCCCACAGTTTGGCACGGTCATAAAGAATGCACGACGCAATCCAGGCCACCTTGTACAGTCGAAATTCTCCTGGCGGCAACGACTGGCTGGCGTGGTAGAGATTGGCGGCGCGATGCAATTGCCAGCGCTCCCACTGGGGCGAACCCGGCTCAATCACTTCCGGCTGCACCGGCCCGTCCCACCACTCGACGATCTGCTGTTCTGGCCGCACATCGTCGCGATGCGACAATCCGGCAGGGAAGGCGCCCACGAAGCCACATCGCTGCTCTCGCAGCGTTTGCAGCAGGCGCTCGACTACCCAGGGTTCCATAAAAACGTCGTCATCCAGGTACAGCACGGCCTCCGCGGTCGCCTGGCGCAAGAGAAAATCGCGCTGTTCGGCGATGCCATGAATTTGTGGACGCGTGCGCCATTCGACGTAGCCGCCGCGCGCTTCAATTACGCGCCGCAGGGTCTGGATGACCTGCTCTTGCTCAACTGGCTGCTCGCCCTGGTCGGCGACGATTACCCTCAGATCGGTAAGCGTTTGCGCTGCCACGCCAGAGAGCGTCATTATCAACGATGTGAGGCGATTATATGTCGGCACGAGGACATCAACGGTCACCTTCCTATCTCCTTTCCAGTACCCATCCGGGGCAACCACAAGGGCACGCCCCCTACAATGACCACGCAAGAAGCACCGAATTGGCGTCAAGCGAGATAGGAATCACGCCGGTGATTGCAAAAATATGCCTCAAGCGTTCGGCTTGAGGCATATTTTTGCAATCACCGGCAATTTATTGAATCACATCCGCTGAGGCATCGGCCTTATGGCCATTAGAAGGTTCTATCGCCGGAGTCTCCTGCTTTTTGCCACCATCCTCGCCCCGGATAAAGGCTTCTGTCATCTCACGGGCCAGGTCATCGTGATACTGGATGGGCGGAGACTTCATCAGGTAGGCGCTTGGCCCTTCGAGTGTGCCGCTGATGCCGCGATCCAGCGCCAGCTTCACCATGCGCACAGCATCGATGACTACACCTGCCGAATTGGGCGAATCCCATACTTCCAGTTTTAACTCCATATTTAAAGGCACGTCGCCGAATGTGCGCCCCTCCAACCTGATATAGGCCCACTTACGGTCGGTCAGCCACGCCACGTAGTCGGATGGCCCGATATGTACATTGTCGCCACCCAGCTCGTAATCCAGCTGGCTTGTCACGGCATTCGTCTTACTGATCTTCTTGGATTCGAGTCGCTCGCGCTCCAGCATATTGTAGAAGTCGGTATTGCCACCCACATTGAGCTGCATTGTGCGCTCCAGCTTCACACCGCGCTCGCGGAACAGGCGCGCCAGCATGCGATGCACAATGGTCGCACCCACCTGGCTCTTGATATCATCGCCGATCATCGGCAGGTTGGCGGCCTTGAAGCGATCCTGCCAGTACTGCTCGCGCGCAATAAACACAGGAATGCAGTTCACAAAACCGACCTTCGCCTGCAGGATCTGCTCAACATACCATTTCGTCGCCGTCTCGGAGCCAACAGGAAGATAGTTTATTACTACATCTGTGCCGGTATCATTCAGAATTTTGACGATATCTGAGGTCTGCTTCGGGGCCTTGGTAATCACCTTCGAAAGGTATTTTCCCAGCCCGTCATGAGTCATACCACGATAGACTTTTGCTCCCAACTTCGGCACGTCCGCGAAACGATAGGTATTATTAGGCGGAGCATAGATTGCCTCACTGATATCTTTTCCCACTTTATTCACATCAATATCAAAAGCCGCAGAGAATTCGATATCGCTTATATGATAACCACCCAGGTTCACATGCATGAGACCGGGCACGAAATCATCAACTTGCGCTTCACGATAATAATGCACGCCCTGTACCAAAGAACTGGCACAGTTGCCCACACCGACAATAGCGACGCGCACCTTTTTACTACTCATTCTTGTTGTTCCTTTCCTACTAAAACATGAAGATGGCCTTGTCCATCTTGCGTCACACGTAAAGGATATCAGTTGAGATCCCCTACTATTTTGACGTTCCTGTCGCACCTACCCCCTGGGCAAGGTCGGCAAGCGTGTCAAGCAGCTGTATCCGTAGATGTAGCTGTGTATATCCTACTATACGCCGAAACAGGGCCTGACTGCCATAGCAGAGCCTACAAAATCCCTGTGAACTATCCAACATGCAGCATTTCCGATTCTGGCCGATGATGTATTATACGAGGCGCGTTTCACTTTTCTGGCTGCGTACATAACCTGAACATACCTGTTGGAGCCTGGTGTGTCGAAATAAGCACGCGGGAAATGATGCGTCTGATTGCCAGAACACTTTCCCAGCGGAAGTCCGAATGTGACGTATGTTGCTTTTACCGTGATAAAATAGCCCATTTGGGCATAACCCTTTCAATTAAGTGCAACATCTGTTACAATTCATAGTGGAAGCGATGAGTGATGTGGTTGAGTAAGCATAACGACTTATGCAAATTCATAACCGCTTCTTCACTGCTTGGTAACACTATTCAAGGGTCGGTAGTGTTATGCTCAGTTCTAAATTGTTGGACCTCTGCAGAGGGTAAACACACAGGTGAGGGAGAAATCTGAGGGCGACCACGAGGGTGCGCCCTTACAATGATAACGCCCAACCCTTATGGAGCTATCTAGTGATTATTGTAAGGGCGCACCCTCGTGGTCGCCCTCCCGGCAATGACCATACTTTGAAAGGCAGATATTCATGAGTCTCGGCACAAAGCGAAAAAAGGTTCTGGTGATCGGGTTGGATTGCGCCCCACCGGAACTCGTTTTTGAGCAATGGCGCGATGAATTGCCGAATTTCAAACGGGTTATGGACGATGGAGTATGGGGCAGGCTCGAGAGCTGCATCCCTGCGATCACTGTCCCCGCCTGGAGTTCGATGATGTCGAGCAAGGATCCGGGCACATTGGGATTCTATGGCTTTCGCAATCGCGGGGACTATTCTTATGAGAAGAATACCCTCGCCAATTCCAACTCGGTGAAGACCGACCGCGTCTGGGACGTACTTTCACGCGCGGGTAAGAAAGTCATCACCGTCGGTGTGCCACAAACCTATCCTCCCAAGCCGGTCAACGGCATTCAAGTCGGTTGTTTCCTGACCCCATCTACCACTAACCCCGAACGGCCGTATACCTATCCCGCCTCTGTGATGCAGGAGATCTCGTCGACTGTGGGTGAGTACCTGGTAGATGTCCCGAACTTCCGTACTGAGGATAAGGATTACTTACTGCGCCAGATCTATACTATGACCGAAAAGCGCTTTAAACTGGTCAAAAAGTGGATTGCAGAAAAGGACTGGGATTTCTTCATGTTTGTGGAGATGGGGACGGATCGCATTCACCATGGCTTATGGAAATACCATGATCCCACGCACCACAAATATGAGGTGCATCCGATCTATAACGAGAGTATCCATAATTATTATCGTTATCTTGACAATGAGATTGGGCAAATCCTTGATCTGATCGACGAGGAAAATACGACCGTTTACATCGTCTCCGATCACGGCGCTAAGAAGATGGATGGTGGCATTTGCGTCAACGAATGGCTCATCCGCGAGGGCTACCTCACACTGAAATCGCAGCCGGCGACCCTTACGGCTATCGACCGGTGTGAAATCGATTGGAGCAAGACGCGTGTCTGGGGAGACGGCGGTTATTACGCTCGTATCTTCCTCAATATCGAAGGGCGCGAGCCACAGGGCATCGTCAAGCCCTCTGAGGTTGAGGCCCTGCGCGACGAACTGAAGGCGAAATTAGAGGCCCTGCCCGACCATACCGGCGCGAATATCGGCACACGCGTCTTCAAGCCAAAGGAAATTTACAAAGCCTGTAACGGCGTGCCACCAGACCTGATCGTCTACTTCGGCGACCTCTTCTGGCGCTCCGTCGGCTCGGTTGGTCATGGCTCGATTTACACCTTCGATAACGATACCGGGCCTGACGACTGCAACCATGCTCAGTTCGGTATCGTCATCAAGCATGATCCGGCTGTGCGCGAGGGCCCTGGCGGCCGCGAACTGCCTGGCCTCCAACTGATGGACATGGCGCCATCTATTCTGGAGCAACTCGATGTGCCGGTCCCTGCCGATATGCAGGGCAAGGCTTTTTAACACGGGCAGAGGCATGATATACTATGTCCTCCTGTGAGTGAAAATGAAATATCGTAGGGGCCGATTCATCGCGCCCACTGCTGGCTGATCGACCCTGGAAGTAGAGGAGAATAACATACATATGGCAAATACCGGTTTTACCATCTGGTTCACTGGTCTCTCTGGATCGGGCAAAAGCACCCTTTCTGATGTCATCGAGAAGCGCCTGCGCGAGCGTGGTCGCAACGTTGAAGTGTTGGACGGCGACATTGTACGCACGCACCTGAGCAAGGGCCTTGGCTTTAGCCGCGAAGACCGCGATACTAACATCAAACGCATCGCTTTCGTCTGCAGTCTGCTGACGCGCAACGGCGTGATTTGTATTTCCGCGGCTATCGCTCCCTATCGCGAGGCGCGCGAATGGGCGCGCAAGGAAATCGGCAACTTTGTTGAAGTTTATGTAAAATGTCCTATCGAAGTCTGCCGCCAGCGTGACGTGAAGGGCCTGTACAAGCTGGTCGACGAGGGTAAGATCAAGGGCTTTACCGGCGTTGATGATCCTTACGAGGAACCGGAGCATCCCGAACTGATCGTCGAAACCGACAAAGAAACGGTTGAAGAAAGCGTTGCGCGCATCTTCGCCAAATTGGAAGAGTTGGGCTATCTAGAACCGGAAGAGATGCCTGAAGAGGATGCCAGGGTCGTGACAGACCGCCTGGCGGCCCTGGGTTACCTGTAGTTTTTGATAACGGCAAGTGGGCCCCCTCCAGTGGAAGAGATACTCTTGCCTCCCCTAAAAGGTGCCGGGGCCAGAAGCCCATAAACGCTAGGGGCCAGATTGATCGCGCCCCATTAGAGATAGGTGTAACAACAAATGATAAATGGATTAATCGCTCCTCACGGAGGAGAACTGATAGTAAACATGGCAAGCGAGCAGGAGCGCGCCGAATTGCAGGAGCGCGCCAGGAGCCTGCCGCGTGTAGAAGTAGGCTCCCGCCAGCTGGCCGACCTGGAAATGCTGGCTAATGGCGCTTACAGTCCTCTTGGCGGCTTTATGAATCGCGCCGATTACCTCAGCGTCGTTAACGATATGCACCTGAGCAACGGCCTGCCCTGGTCGGTGCCGATTACTCTTGCCGCCAGTTCAGAGCAGGCTGCTTCGCTCAAAGAAGGCTCACAGGTAGGGCTGGTCAATGCCGCAGGGACGTTGCAGGCTGTCATGACCATCCAGGAAAAATTTGGTTATGATAAGCAGCACGAGGCCAGCAGGGTGTATCGCACAACCGAAGACGCGCATCCAGGCGTGAAAGTCCTTTACCAGCAGGGCGATGTGCTGCTGGGTGGGCCGGTACGGGTTGTCGCGTTGCAAAATCAGGCTTTTGCCCAATACCGCTTCACACCAACGCAGTCGCGCCAGATTTTTACAGAGCGTGGCTGGAAGCGCGTTGTAGGCTTCCAGACGCGCAATCCAGTTCATCGCGCGCACGAATATATCCAGAAGTGTGCGCTTGAAACCGTCGATGGCCTGTACTTGCATCCCCTGGTGGGAGACACCAAGGGCGATGACATTCCCGCCAGTGTGCGCATGCGCTGCTACGAAGTGCTACTGGAAAATTATTACCCGGCGGACCGCGTCGTCCTGGGCGTCCTTCCCGCCGCTATGCGCTACGCGGGGCCGCGCGAAGCCATCTTCCATGCCTTGATGCGCAAGAACTATGGCTGCTCGCACTTCATCGTCGGACGCGACCATGCCGGTGTGGGCAATTACTACGGCACCTACGACGCTCACCACATCTTCGCGGAGTTCGACCCGGCGAAACTTGGCATCACACCCATGTTCTTCGACCACACCTTCTTCTGCCGCGCCTGCGATTCGATGGCCTCGGCAAAGACCTGCCCGCATGGTAACGACCAGCATGTGACGTTGAGTGGTACGAAGGTACGTCAGATGTTGCAAGCAGGAGAGATTCCGCCGCGCGAATTTTCACGCCCAGAGGTCGCAAAAGTACTAATTGAAGCCATGCGCCAACCTGTAGCGTAATAGGAAAGATAGGGATGTGATTGTCACATGCCTGTTGAGAGAACAATACGACGCTTCTTCCAGGGCCAACACAAGTCGCCCTGGAAGAAATATTTCCGTTCTGGAGAGATTCATGAACTTGAACAACCAGGATCGGTAACCCGAGCGACCCTGGCCCGGTCGTGTTTCGCTGCGCTCAGCATGACAGGACGAGAGGGGTTTAGCGATTTTGCGCTTGTTCAAGTTCATCTATTGCTACCTGCGGCGCCTGTGTAGGAGAAAGAATGTATGCTAATTGCTAGAGCTCCGATGCGCATCAGTTTTGGTGGAGGTGGGACTGACCTCGAAGCATATTATGCCAAATATGGCGGTTTAGTTGTAAGCACTGCGATTAATAAATATTTCTACGCCATTATTACTACCGATGAATCCGATGATCTCCAGGTTATCTCTGCCGATTACCGCTCGCTATTTCGTCACTCACCCTATAATGACCTCTTCTGGAATGGTGATCTTGCTCTTCCCAAGGCTATTCTGCATCATTTCGGTATTCGCCGTGGTATCAATCTCTTTGTTGCCAGCGAGGTGCCTCCCGGCACCGGATTAGGCTCATCGAGCGCCGCCGCCGTGACCATGGTGCGCGCTATCTCTACCCTGCTCGAGCAGCCGATGACCAAACAGCAGGTAGCGGAACTGGCCTCCTACATCGAGATTTCGAAGATGGGTATGCCGATCGGCAAGCAAGATCAATACGCCTCAGCTTTTGGTGGTCTGAATAAGATCGCATTCACCAGCAACGGCGTGACCGTCGAACCCATCAAGATTGCCCGCAACGTGGAACAGTTGTTGGAGAGGCGCCTGATGCTGTTCTTTACGGGCAGCTCGCGTGAATCAACCTCAATTTTGAAGCACCAGCGCAAGTCGACAGAAGAACGCGATGACTCCGTACTGCAGGCGCTGCACAACATTAAGCAGGTGGCAATCGATGTGCAGGCATGCCTGGAACGGGGCGACCTGGACGAGTTCGCGCGGCTGCTGCACTATTCGTGGCAGGAAAAGCGGCGCCTGGCACCGGGCCTGTCAACGGGTTTCATCGACGAATGCTACGCGATGGCCCTGGAGCATGGCGCGGCAGCAGGCAAGATCACTGGCGCCGGAGGTGGGGGCTTCTTGATGCTCTACTGCCCCGAAGAACACCAGGACACGGTGACGACTGTGCTGGAGAACCGCGGATTGAAGCGCATGAACTTCCGCTTCGATCACCAGGGGGCCTCCGTTATACTCAATGTTGCGAGCTTCAGCCCGCACTGGGTTGAACCCTATACAGAGCCTAAACTGACGAAACTGGAAGATTCTCAAGTGCCTGATGAGCAATCGCCGCAGCTACAAGCGCGCCGGCCTTGATTCCTATTAAATTGTTAAGGGGGAAGTAATCTTTGGAAACCGTTAAGCAGTACTTCAATGAACTCGAGCAGATGATGCGAGCAATATCGCTGCCCCATCTTGAGCGGGTCTTCCTGTTGCTGGAAGAGGCATATTATAACGGACACCGCATTTTTATCATGGGCAATGGCGGCAGCGCGGCTACGGCCTCACACTTCGCGCTTGATCTCTCAAAGAACACGATTACAGCCGGTGCCCCACGCCTTAAAGCCATTTCCTTAACCGATCACGTGCCGTTAATTACCGCCTGGAGCAATGATACAGCATACGAACATATCTTTGCCGAACAGCTGGCGAACATGATCGAAGCTGGTGATATCGCGCTCGGTATCAGCGCCAGCGGCAACTCGCCGAACGTCATTAACGCTATGCGCCTGGCGAAACGCACGGGCGCCTCGACAATCGGCTTGCTCGGGGCAAAAGGCGGCAAGCTAAAGGATATCGTCGATGCCTACGTGCTTGCCCCCGGTCAAAATATCGAGCAGGAAGAAGACGCGCATATGATTCTGGCGCACGTGATTACCAGGCACATGCGGGAGGTGGTGCGGGTCTATGCGCAGACACTCGCGCTGGCGGGGACGAATTGAGCTCATAGTGAGAGTTCTGGACACTCGGCTCCCAGGATTCCGGCTTTAAAACTTCCACCCGCGTACTCTCCCAGCAACCCTAGCAGATCATGCAGCGCGGCCTCGATATCCTTGCGTCCGCCAGCATGGTGCGCTTCGACCGTGATAAGCGCGGCAGTCGTATCTTGCTGGGCCGCGCTCTGGTCGCTCTGCCGCCAGCACCAGCGGCGCGCGATCACCAGGCCGGTTTCATCCGAAAATACGACCTCGCCCGGCTCGGGATGGTCAACTTCGCTTTCACCCAGCGTCGTGTAGCGCTCAGAGCCGCCAGCGAAACGAACCGTGACCCCCCCTGTTAATGCCCTTGTATCGAATACCGCCACAGGCAGCGCGTAGCGAATGCTGACCAGGTTCCCAAGATCGACCAGCAAGTTGATACTGGGAATATCGCCCTTTTTGGTCAAACGGCGCAGCAAGGCTTCGGCGGCGCTACGATACTGCGTCGGGTCTACGCCGAAGCCGCGAAAAGCAGTTCGCCATGCCGCCAGCGCGGGAAGCTGACTCAAAAGAGTGTTACCGAGTCGCTCCAGCGCTAACTGCTGTTCAGCTTGAAATGCAGCCAGCAGTCCTGCCGGTGTCGGGCCATTGGTCATCTCTGATGCCAGGATGACGCCGCCAACGACACCGGGAAAACGAGCCAGGATTTCAGCAGAATAGCGAAAGCTCGTCATCTTGCAAACGCCTAGAAGTCCGGGTGCTCGCGGAAGAAGTCGACGGTGCGTTCGATGCCCTGCTCTATCGATACTTCAGGCTGCCAGCCCAGGAAGCGCGCGGCCTTGTTACAATCGAAATAGGCGAGGTAGATATCACCGGGGCGCTTGGGAGCGCGCACGATCTCGGGTTCATAATGCGTTATCCGTGCCAGGCTGCGATATATTCCGTTGACCGAAGTTCCATGGCCGGTGGCAATACAGAAGATATCGTTATCGCCGCGGTCGATTGCCAGCAGGTTGGCGCGAGCCACATCTTCGACATAGACGTAATCTTTCTGCTGCTCGCCGTCCCAGTCTATGCGGACGGGTTCGTGTTTGAGGAAGCGCCTGGCAAAGATGGCGATGACACCGGCCTCCCCATTGGGGTCCTGGCGCGGGCCGTAGACGTTGCCATAGCGCAGGGCGGTATAGGTGAGACCGTAAGCATCTTGCCAGTAACGCAGGTAGTGTTCGGTGACCATCTTGGTAATGCCATAGGGCGACTCGGGGCGCTGGGACGTTTCCTCGTTGATGGGTAAATGCTTTGGAGTGCCATAGGTAGCGCCGGATGAGGCGAAGATGACCTTGCGCGTCCCGGCGCGTACACAGTTGGTGAGGACGTTGAGCAGACCAAGGACATTGACGCGCGCGTCGAGTTGCGGGTATTTCGTGGAGATCGAGACGCTGTGCTGGGCGGCCTGGTGACTGACGATTTCGGGCTGCACCTCATCGAAAATGGATTGCAGGCGGGCTTCGTCGGTGATATCCGCCTGGTAGAAACGGGCCTGGGGATTGATATTTGCCTTTTTGCCTCCGCCCTCGTGCCACAGATTATCCACGATACTGACCTCGTGGCCGGCGGCTATATATTGATCAACGATGTGCGAGCCGATAAAACCGGCCCCACCTGTAACGAGTGTTCTCATCAGGAAGGTATCCTTTCATCAGATTTCATACAAAAAACACAGGTCTCACCCGACGTTGTTTTGCCCAATTATAACAGTAGATGAGAGAAGCTTCAAACGTTTATCACACCAGTTGTTCCAATGCAGTTTCCAGCGCCTGGGGATGTGCCAGGACGGGGAAGATATGCAATCCGGTTTCCTGATGCAAGCGATCCAGGGCGGAGCGGTCTTGAGGGTTGAGCATGGCGACGGTGAGCATGTTACGCTCGCGTCCAATAGGATAGCAATGTAATTCCTGGGCGAGTTTAGGGTTGACGATGTTTTGTACCCCATGGGGCAATTTGTTTGGTAGGAGCGTGAGGTAAGGAATACCGAGTTTTCGCGCGAGGGCCGGCAGTTCCTCATCGTTCTCCACTTGCCGGGTGGAGTGCCTGGAATGCTTGACGGTGGCCTTGCGCGCGTTTTTTTCGGGCAACAGGTCAAAACGCAGGCACGCGCTGCTGGCTTCTGCTAGAAAGTCTGGGATAGCAGAAAGGACACCGGGATAGCTACTATGGCCAATGGACATGGCGCGTGGGCGCGTCGCTTCTCTGCTATTCATGTTGTGAACCCGCCAGAGCAAGGCTTCCCATAAACGGCTCTGCACTATTTGCCCGCCCTGCTCATTAGCGCCCAACAAGAGAAAATACAGGCCCTGATCCAGCAGAAAGGCGTGATCGGTTTTACGCACCAGCGGGCGCAGGTTCTGCATGAGATGAGTGGTACTTTGCCAGGTTGAACTGGCTCGATCCGGAGCAGCCCTGTCTTCATTTTCGTATGTGAGCATGATAACTACGAGAGCCGCAGGTTGCGTATACGACGATAGAATGCGCTCAAAAGCAGCTACAATTTCAAAAAATGTATCTACCGTTTCATATACATAGACACTCGGTGCCTGCTCCTTCACGAGAGGAGAAATAGCTTCATTGCCCATTCTACGGCTCCTTAATATCATCCTGTGCAATAGTAATCATTATTAGGTAATGTTACGGAGAGAACGTTGGGAAAAGAGCTTGATTGCGGTTACAATCGCGTTAAAAGAGCTTGATTATGGTTAAGATACGTTTCCCGCACAGGGTGATCAGGGTCAATCCGTGGCATTGCGGATGGAAAATTGCTGTAGCAGGGCATTGATGGGTTCGAGGGTAATCTCAAACTGTACTAGTAACTGGTCGGACTGCTGCATGAGGTCAAACAAAAGGGCGGCGATGCTGGCGTCGTCCGCTTGAGAAACAGTGCGGAATGAAGGTAAAATATCGCCAAAAATGGCTCCCGCGCAGTCCAGCAAGATAGCAAAGGCGCTATCAAGCTGGGCCAGCGAGGAGGGAGCAAGCGCCGGTATATAGGCAAATTGCGTGACGAAAGGGAGGCTGCTATGATAGCGCTCTTCCCAACCTATCAGACTAGCGGTAATTGTTGTAAGAGCCTGCTGCCAGCGCTCCTGGTCGAACATATGTGGCCAGTCCTGCTCATCTGAGGGAGACGCGAAGGAACTGAAATCCGCCGCGCAAGCCTCGCTCGCGGCCCCTACTGTTGCCCCTGATGACGTTCGTGCCTGCTCAGCACCGGCTGCAAGTATCATGGAAGTGGAGCCATCAAAAGCACCGAGGATACATTCTGCGGCATCACTGAGCAGGTGACAGAGTGGCTCCATGCGATCAAGAGCGCGATTGATGATATGGAGTTGATGCCAGTTGTGCCGGCGCGCGAGCAGGTGATTGGCAGTAAGCGGCGCCTGTGGGCCTGGTTCTGGCGCCTGCATCAAAGCTGGCAATGCCTGGCGGAAAAGGAGGTCAAAACGGGAGAACAGGTGATGGAGGCTAAAGCTGAGTACGTCCAGGTCATCAACATCGGCTTTTCCGCTGAAATAACCTACCAGTTGCGCCAGTATCACTGCCAGGGCAGCTGCGCCCTGGCGACTCCCATCGCTTTCACTTCCATTCCACCCGTTTCTCTCCACCCCTGTCTGGTTGTTATCCTCCCGAGATACCTGAACGAAATCGATGGCCTGCTCGTTTTCCAGTCGCTCCGGCGATAGGCTCCCGGCATCCTCGACAATGGCTGTACTATTGCTCTGTACGCTGTTTTCCTTAGTTCCGGTTTTCTGGCTTTCCATCCACATCCCTCCCACATAACATACTTTTTGCCAAATATCGGTGGCTTCTTACTAATTATTGTACTGATGGGTCATAATTAC
Source organism: Ktedonobacteraceae bacterium (assembly GCA_035294305.1). Lineage (GTDB taxonomy): Bacteria > Chloroflexota > Ktedonobacteria > Ktedonobacterales > Ktedonobacteraceae > DASRBN01. The sequence continues at coordinate 31,214 of DATGLD010000009.1, forward strand.
GATCCCTGCTTATTGTTAAGTAGCCGCAGCGTCTCTCTGCGTACCTGCTCTAGATCAAGACCCATACTTTCCAGTACGCCTGCCGCGATACCCTGACCCTCTTCTAACAATCCGAGCAGCAGGTGTTCCGTTCCGATATAATGGTGATTCAAGCGGTGGGCTTCATCGACGGCTAATTCTACTACTTTCTTAGCTCGTGGGGTGAGACCAACCTCTCCCAGAACAATACGATCACCACGACCGATAATGAATTCAACTGCTTCGCGTACCTTCGGCAGTTCCACGCCAAGGCCCTGCAAGACTTTGGCCGCAATCCCATCGCCATCACGTACAAGCCCCAACAAAAGATGCTCCGTGCCGATATAGTTGTGCTGGAAACGCTGCGCCTCCTCCTGCGCATATGCCAGTACGCGCCTGGCCCGCCCGGTAAATCTGTCAAATCTGTCGCGATTGTGCATTTTTCGCTCCTCTTCTCAGAACAGGCCGGTTGCTGTAATATCTACGCTTATCTAGACAGGTAATGGTGGAAGTCCGAGGCGAACAGGCACCAGGCACTGTTCCTACTATAATGATGCCCCGGTTCCCGAAATCGTCTCATGGGTATTATACTGTAACGTGGATATAAAACATAAATATTGATATGCGAACTCTTCATACGTCTTGCGTTGGTTATAATAGCAGCGTCGACGAGAAACCGCGACGAAAAAGAGTGCAAGGAAGCAACTTCTGAGGCCCCTTGATCGATATAATATGCATGGCGGGCAGCAGGACAGGCACCAGGCGCTGCCCCTACAGCCCTTTAACATACGCAGGCAAAAGTGTGCTATATTGCGTTATAATACATGCAAAAAGCAGAGACAAGTTAGAAAATACGATGCAACAATATAACCTTAACATCCCAGTTCCTGATCCAATGCGTACATCGAACGGCGCTGCATCTGACCGTTACGTTACAGGCCAGCCGCCGGCTGCGCCGGATGCCGTGCGAGTAGTGGAACGCGCCCGTCTACGGCAGGGCATCATGCACGTGCGCATTCGCCACTTCTACTGCACACTTGAGGAGATGTTTGATCCTTCGCTGCGCGGGCAGAGTTTTGTAGTCGGTACGGGTACCGGGCGTCCAAATGAGCCGGGGCGCGTGATTGATGCCTCGCCTGGCGCTATGCGATTGGGCGTAAGTCCCGGCATGCCGCTGCGCCGGGCCTATCGATTGGCTCCGCGGGCGCGCTTCCTGCCGGCGTCATATGATCGCTATCAACCGTTCCTTCATCAACTGCGCGAGCGCTACCGCGCTTACTCACGCATTATCGAGTCGATTCCGATAGCCGACACCTTCATTGACCTGCGCGGCTGCGAACTGCCTTTCGATTCGCCTGTCTCGCTGGCAGAGCGATTGTGCGCGGAAATCGCGGAGATCGGCCTGACCGCGCTGATCGGCATCGCCAACGGTAAGGCGATAGCCGAACTGGCCGCCCTGATGAGCCGCAAGGATGGCCGGCAGGGCGTGCTGTATATTCCACCGGGACGCGAGGCCTCGTTCGTGCAGACGCTGCCGCTCTCCATGCTGCTGCAATTGCGCGCCGCCGGAACAGGTGTACCGGGCGCGCTGCCGGAGCTGGCGGAACAGGCCAATGGCAGCCACGCCTCGCGACCACCCGAAGTCGAGGGCAAAAGCGAACAATTTGACGCGGTGGCCGTTGCTGAACTGGTTGCGCACCTCAAAGATTTTGGCATCATGACCTTCGCGCAGGTAGCGGCTTTGACGGAAGAGGGATTGCGCCGCCGCCTGGGGCACCTGGGTAGCTGGCTCTATGCCGTCTCACGGGGTGAAGATACCAGCCTGGTTGTGCCTGACGCGCCGCCGCTAAGCCAGAACGCGCGCGTGCGCTTCAATCATGCCGCCGACGCCGATGAGACATGCGCGGCCATTCGCAGGCTAGCCAACTACCTCAGCGAGCGACTGCGCGAGCAACGCCTGAAAGGGCGCATTATCGCCCTGATGCTGTGGCCAAACCAGCTTGTGCGGCGCGAGACACGCAAACTGGTGCTGGGAGAAGATGGCGAAGAGATGGCCGTCACCTCGGCAGAAGAGACCATCGGGGGTCAGATGATTCTCTCTCGTCACACGGATGAGGCCGATGTGATCGCGCACCACGTGCTCATGCTATTCGCGCACTATCACCGTCCCGGCACACGCTACCTGCAAGTACAGGTGCGCATCGGCGATATCATCAGCGTCACCCCCGCCTACTACCCACCGCCGGTACGCAGCCGGGGCAGGGCGACTCGCAAGCTGTAACGGAAGTGAGGGAGATACTATGCCTGACGATTCGCGCACCATCCAGCTTGGTAACGCGACGGTCACTATCATCAACGTCGGCGACCTGACATTCAAACTTTCGGAAGTGATGAACGTTCCTGAAAGCGAGTGGCGGCCTCGCTATGCCGGCGAATTTGAAAAGCCTTTATCATTTCCCAGCCAGTCCGTACACATTGCTCTGCCAGGCGCCTCAGTGCTGGTCGATGCCGGCGATTACGCGGTCGCGGTCGCGCTGAATACGCCCTATGTGCCGCCTGGCTATACACCACCCCCAGGCCTGATCGATCAACTGCTTGAAAGAGGCGTTGCTCCCGGTGATATCACACATGTCGTTATTACCCACCTGCACTTCGACCATTATTCGGGTACCACAGTTGAGCGCGATGGGCAGTATGTGCCGGCCTTCCCCCATGCCCGCTACTTCGTGGGGCGAGCAGATTGGGAAGACCCCGACATCCAAGAAGCGCTGAAGGACCCTGATTCTTTAGAGAGCCACACACTAGGAGTACTGCGCACGGCAGGCGTATTGGAACTGGTCGAGGGGGATGTTGATTTGCTTCCCGCTGTTCGTATTCTTGCGGCCCCTGGCGAATCACCCGGTCATCAGATTGTGCGCGTTCATTCAGAGGGCCAGACACTTTACTGCCTGGGCGACCTTTATCATGATCCCATCGAGATTGAACATCCGGCATGGATGGCAAGCTGGGCGAATGTCGATATGACGCTCGCCAGCCGGCAAAGGCTCGTTGGGGCAACGCTGGCCGAAAATGCCCTGCTGCTTCCAGCGCATATGCCGCCGGGCCGCCTGAAACAGACGGCGCATGGTATCAGGTGGACAAAAGAGTAGCTGGTGGAAGGGAAGTCCTGCGCACGTAACACAAGCCCTTTCCGGCAAAAATGGGCAATGCTACAATATGCATTAGATCATACTAGAAAGTAAAGTTAGATCATGCGATCATTGCCCTTAACAAGCGCCGATCACCGCGCCCATGTATCATTCGACTATGCTTCACCTTATCTGCGCGTCGCGCTGCTGCTGGGCAGCGCGGGCGGCTTTGCGCTGGCATGTGTCCTTACACTTGCTCCGGCCCTGGGTATTCCATTAGATGCATGGTGGGCAGCAACAGTGCAGACCCATGGACACCTGCAACTTTATGGTTGGGCAGGATTGTTCGTGGCCGGTGTAGCGCTCTACTTTCTGCCAAGGCTGCGTGGAACTCCGCTGGCTCGCCTTGCCCTCTTGCCCTGGATTCTGGGAGTAGAAACCTCAAGCCTGATACTGCGCTACATCAGCCAGCCTTTGCTTGCCGCGAATGGATTGTTGTCCTGGAAAATTTTGCTGGTCTTGAGTGGCGTCCTGGAGGCATTGGCCCTGCCAGCAATCTTTCTTTTGCTCGCGCGCACAACTCTGGGCAAGAAAGCAGCGAAAAGTTCCGGAGAGGGAGTGCGTTCCATCGTTCCTTTTATCTTTGGCGCTTTCCTGGCACTTTCCCTGGCCGGTATCCTGAATCTGGTCAATTGCGTTGTAGCCATAGCCAATAACGGCTTGATTCCGGCAACCGGGGACGAGCTAAATATCAACCTCGGTCTATTTGGATTCCTGGTTCCGGTTGCGCTGGCGATGTCCTCGCGTATGCTGCCACTGTACGCACGCATTCAACCATTTCCGGCTAAACTGCTATGGATACTCGCCCTGAGTTACTTTGCGGGCCTGTTCTTATGGCTGCTGAGTATTCTTTTACCAGGCATACAGCTCATGGCGGTATTGAACGGCCTGGGATTGTTGGTGATCGGGTTGGTCCTGCTGATCTTTACGGGCTATTTCTTATACCTGATACGCAATCGAGCGCAGCTGCCAGCGCAAATCGTGGCCCTTGCTCCCAACCCGGAGGCGATGAAAGAGCGCGTACGGCAGAGACGACGCGAGGAACGTCGCAACTACGGGCCTTATGTTGGGCTAATCGGCAGCGCCTATCTCTGGGCATCGTTGGGAGGCGTGCTGCTGGTAATAGATGGCATAGCCGCATTATTGACCGGTACGCTGCCGGTCAGTATTGATGTAATCCGCCACAGTTTCGCGGTAGGATTTATCACCTTACTTATCTGTGGTATTTCTGTGCGTATGATTCCCGGATTCTCCAGCAAGCCTATCCGCTCCCCCATACTTGTCATGGCAACGCTTTTATTGGGTAACCTTGCTACGCTGTTGCGGGTCGGCTCACTGCTTCTAGCGCCAATACTGCCAGGTACTGCATTCTTGTTCGCGCTTTCAGGCCCAACCGGGCTGATCTTGATTCTCTGCCTGACGGTGAATCTCTGGCCGACTCTGTAGGGACAGCGCCTGGTCCCTGTCCCTACAGGACACGATAATTCTGATTGCCCCATCTGGTTGTCAACATTCATCAGGTGAAATACTTACCCGGTGAAACGTAATTATCTGTAGGACAAATGAACACAACTTTAGCTGAACCAGGACGAATGTTTCCAGGAACGCTCATAGCCATAGTGCCGCGTTAGAAAAGGATGTTCAATGCCTCGCAGAACAACGCTTTCCCCTATCTCACGCCGCGCCTTTATGCAGGGGCTTGCCGGGCTTGCTATCGCGGGTTGCAGTTCTTCCATACAGACATCGTCCAGTTCGTTCCAGGCTCTCTCCAACGTGGTCGTCTATTACAACAAGTCGAGCGCCTATCATCTCGATCAGATAGCGACTCTGGGTTCCTCGGGTTATCGCCCCATCTCGCTCAGTATCTATGGTTCGCCTACGAATCCGCGCTATGCCGCAGTATGGATCAAGCGCGACGGCCCGGATTGGCAACCTTTCAATGACCTCAACCGGCAGCAAACTTATGGCTCCCGCCGATTTCGTCAAGATTCTCGCCGCCTTCGACCTCGGTAATGCCAATCCGCTCCTGCGTCCAGAGACCATTGCTACTATGTGGTCGTTCCCGCCGGGAGTACAAACCTACGGCATGACACGCGGCTGGTACAAAGACTCCTGGAACCATGATACTCCTTTGCATATACTTTTTTCCTGACATATGAAGTAGCGCAAAGCTGAAAAGGACTATCTTTCATAGGGGGCGGCATATGCCGCCCCCTATTTGCATTTCGTTTCTTAATGATTCTCCCGGGCTTGCTTCTCACTTAATCTTCAAGAACATTTGCCACATCAGTGCGTGGTAATTCGCCCGATCTTGTTCCCGCCGGACTCCGCGAACCAGATATTGCCACCGGCATAGGGCGTGATGCCGGTTGGGGCGCTGCTGGCGGTGGGGATGGGATATTCTGTGATCTGGCCGGAGAGCGTAATGCGACCGATGTTGTTGCCATTGAGTTCGGTGAACCACATGGCGCCATCCAGACCGGCGGTGATGGCGAACGGCACGCTGCCGGGCGTGGGAATGGCGAATTCCGCGATCTGGCCGGAGGGAGTGATGCGCCCAATCCTATCTTTATTGGCTTCGGTGAACCACAGATTGCCATCAGGCCCCTGGGCGAGTCCGAAGGGATCGCTTTTAGGCGTGGGAACCGGAAACTCTTTGAACTTGCCTTTAGGAGTGATATACGCAATCTTCACCGTAGTCTGCTCGGTGAACCAGATGTTACCGTCGAAGCCCAGCACAATGTAGCCGGGGAAGCTCTTTGGGCTGGGAATGGGATATTCTGTGATCTGACCAGAAGTAGTGATGCGGCCAATCTTATTGCCCTTGAATTCATCGAACCACAGGTTGCCATCGGGACCGGTGATAATGAAGTCGGGGCGGCTATCGGGAGTAGGGATGCGAAACTCGGTAATCTGGCCGGAGGGAGTGATGCGTCCGATCTTGTTGCCCTTGAACTCATCGAACCACAAATTGCCGTCGGGACCGAGCGTGATGCCAATAGGAATGCTATTCTTCGTGGGGATGGGAAACTCGGTGAATTTCCCGGACGGTGTAAGGCGTCCAATGTTGTTGCCGATATTCTCGGTGAACCACAGATTGCCGTCCGGGCCTGCTACAACACCCTCAGGTGAGCTCTGAGGCGTAGGAACGGTAAACTCCTTGATATTGCCTGCCTTTGCCAGGGCGGGCGAGACTGTCAGTACCAGCAGGAAGAGCAGTGTGACAATGGATGCGAGTAGTTTGAGGACAATGCCGCGCAGGTAGTTGATGTACATGATCTGATCTCCTTATTCAATGCCTTGATTGAACTGGAGCCCCCCTGGCTCCATAAGAGGGATACAACGACTGGCATGCTCTGAGAAAGACCTCGCCACATGTCATGCTGGGCCAGTTTTCAATGGCTTGCTTGCCGTGAAATTTGGAAAACCGGTTTTAAGTATAGACAGCGTTTGATTCAAGTGTCAAGAATCATATCAAATGGCCCTCTACCTTTGAAGAAAGGGTAAGGAAAGGGCCAGATTGATCGCATCATGGGCGGAATCGTTCCCCATGCGCCCAAAAGAATAGAAAGCCTTCAAAACTCACCGAATTCTATTATAGAGGTTAACAATTACTATCTATGTAACCTGCTTCCTGCATCATTAGAGTGTATCTGTTAAGAACGCTGCGCAGCACTCACAAGACAGCATACATTGATAAGCACATCCCTGGTTATTGGGTGGCGCAAATCGAGTAAAATAAGGAGAAATGTATCATGCTGAATAAGATACGCCTGGCACTGATCGGTGCGATTGTCTTGTGTGCCATGTTTCTGTTGCCGGGAGTGAGTTTCGCGGCCTCTTATCAGGCGCACACAGGCAGCAACTGGACTACAGCCAGTTTTGCGTTTACCGGGTTAATCACCTCCGGCCAGAATCAGGGAACCGTCCTGACCGGTGGCTTAACTATCACTATCGGTAACGATGGTTACTTCCATGGCAACTTCCACGAGCCGGACGGCACGCAGGTTTCGGTAAGCGGGCAGGCAAAACAAGATGGCAGCCTGACCATTGCATTCTACACGCCTGGCGGACAGCCTTTCATTAGAGGCGAAGGCATGCTTAATGGCAACGAATATACCGGCCCATTCCAGGTCTATAGTGGCGATAAGCAGATAGCTTCCGGCATCTGGAGCGCCCTGGCAGTCGCCGATCCGAGCAAAGTGCTTGCCCTGGCTTTCACCGGCAAAACTTTGTCTGGGCCAGATAAAGGCGCCATGTATGAAGGCGCGATTGTACTGAACAGCCAATCGCTGGCCGGCACATTCAATTTGCCCGATGGCACCGTTGTTATGGTGCAGGGCAAACTGAAGCATAATGGCCATATCAAGGTCGTCTTCGATCTTGGGGGGAATAAAGCCATCACCGGCTATGGCAAACCGGTCAATAATGGCAACGAAAAAGGGTTTGCCGGCCCCTACTTTGGACCCGCAACGGGCGATAAGGGATGGTGGTCAGCTTACTTCTTTGGTTTTTAGGGTTTCTGGGCTGACTGTCTCGAACCTGCCATCGCTTTACGCCCTCTCCCAGGTGGTAGAGGGCGTAAAACATGTAAAAGAAGTTTCTAGCTTATTTCTTATCCCCTTCGCTTGCTCTACGTGATTTGTGCTATAGTTATCTCAAGGAACCGGTTACAAGGGAGCGTATTGGGCACATCCCTCAGAAGGAGAATACACATGAAATATGTCTGGAAGGTTGAAGAGGGCAGTAAGGTAAATCTCAAGGATTATGATCCGAATTTTACAGATAAGCATGCCAGCCACCATGATGCAGCGGATGAACTGGCCGATCTGAGTAAAGAATTGCGAGATTTACAAGAATTACTGGCGGCGGCACAGCAAAATAGCATGCTAATAGTCTTGCAGGGAATGGATACCAGCGGCAAGGACGGCACCATCCGCCATGTGTTCTCGTATGTGAACCCGCAGGGCTGCTATGTGCACTCATTTAAGGAGCCGACGCCGGAGGAACTGGCACATGATTTCCTGTGGCGCGTTCACAAGGCTACGCCAGGTAAAGGCATGGTGGGCATTTTCAATCGTTCTCATTACGAAGATGTGCTGATAGCCCGCGTCCATAACCTGGTGCCGGAAAAAGTATGGAGCCAGCGCTACGCTGAAATCAACCATTTCGAGCACCTGCTCGCCAATAGCAAAACTCTCATTCTCAAATTCTTTTTGCATATCAGCTTCGATGAGCAAACGCAGCGACTGCAGGCGCGCGAACAGGACAAGGATAAGACCTGGAAGCTCTCCGCCGCCGACTGGTCCGAGCGCAAGTACTGGAATGACTACCAGCAGGCATACGAGGATGCTTTATCGCGGTGTAGCACCGGCACTGCCCCCTGGTATATCGTCCCCTCCAACCACAAATGGTTTCGCAACCTGGCCGTCGCCCACACCCTCGTACACACGATGCGCCAGTACGCAGATGCATGGAAAGCCGAACTGGAAGAACGCGGCAAGGAGGAGCTTGCCGAATTAGAGAAAATACATGCAGTGCCACAAGAACAGGAAAAATAAATTGCTGCTCCAGGGCGTCCCCTTGTGGTCGCCCTGGCCCACCACGATCAAAGGAATCTCGCCAGCTTCTCCAACAATTCATCGATTTCAAATGGCTTGGCGATAAAGTCCTCTGCCCCCGCCTCCTTTGCTGTCTGTTCCGCGCTCGGATGAGCCGAGAACATAATGACAGGAATATGCTTCGTCTCCTCCTGCAGTTTCAGGTATTTGACGATCTCGCGACCATCTTTGCCCGACAGCAGCACATCAAGCAATATAAGATCGGGCAACCCGCCATTGTGCAGCTGTTCCAGGTACTCTGCTTTCTGTGAAGCCAGAACATTATATCCCTCTTCCTCCAGAATCACCTGGAGGAACTCTAATATATCCGGTTCATCATCAACGATCAGGATTTTTTTCTTCTTGCTCTGCATAGAACTTTTCACTCGCCGTATCGTTTTCACTACTATAGCACCCCTGATCAGATTAAGCAACGTGAACAATACAAAACGCTTAAGCGAATCAACTTTTCGAAGGCTGGTCGAGGATAATACTTCTGCCAGCAACAGATGAATCGAATGATTTTAGATTATTGATATATCTAAAAATTGAATCAATATAAAATGTCACAAATGAATGTGTTATGAAATGCGACGAATAGCATCCCAGGAACGTACTATATTACAGGGTCTTCATGAACCATCTGTCTGTTACTGTTCTGCTTAGTGTTTCCCAACGGGAAATTCGTTCTAAACTAGAAGCAAGGCTTGGTCATGAGCGCTTTAACGATTTTCTTTTTTCTACTATTAATTACTGTATCTTTATTCTTCTTACTATCCAGGATGGAAACTTCCTGCCTGACAACAACAGTGAGAGGAGGTCGCCATGCGAACCAATAAGTCTGCAAATACAGTACTCAAACTACCATCCAACAACCACCAGCCTGCCGTACATAGGCCAGGCGAACGCGTACCCTCATCTCAAGTCAGGATCCATTACGATTTCCCGGATCAACGCATCCATCCTGCAGGCTGGTATGTGCACCGGCATTTGAAACGTAGGAATCTGCGCCGCACCAATCAGCAATATCAGGCCACTGAGCGAGTTGGCATACGCTGGTCAATCATGCCCCTGAGCCTCGCGATAATCATCGTAGCGGCGCTGGCGGGGGGTCTTTTTGCCGGATACAACTCGTTCGCGAATGCGGTCAACGAGCACTACCAGGGAGAAATTGCCACGCTGGTGGATTTGTTGCCTGGTGATAGCTTGCGTATGTATGATGAGCATGGCACCTTGATCTATGAAGCTGTGGATCAGGGGCTGCAGGTATCCGAGCCGCTGAACAACATCTCGACAAATCTTGTGCACGCCGAAATTGCTATCGAAGATCAGAATTTCTGGACGAATCCTGGTTATGACATTACCGGCATCGTACGTGCCGCGCTCTCAGATTTGACAAATGGGCGCGTAGTGGCAGGCGGCAGCACCATCACGCAACAACTGATCAAAAACGTCGTCGTGGGCAACCAGGATACGATCATGCGCAAACTGCAGGAGATCATCCTGGCCCCGGAAGCCACCCGCTACTATACCAAGCAGCAAATCATGGATATGTATCTCAATACGACGTACTATGGGAACCAGGCCTATGGAGCCGAGGCAGCGGCATTCGTCTATTTTGACCTGCGGGATACCCCCACGACAACGGCCGCCGCGCAGCTTGATATTGCGCAGGCGGCTATGCTGGCCGGCATTCCCCAGAATCCCGCGCTGTACAATCCTTTTTTACACCCGGTAGCAACATTTATGCGCATGAGGGCAGTGTTAAACGAGATGTACCTGCAAGGATACATCACATCCTTACAGGAGCGCGAGGCCATCGTTGAAGCAGAGAGTCCAAATTTCTTGCACCGGGGCATAGTGAATAACACGCTGGCCCCTCACTTTGCAAGTTACGCGCTGAACGAACTGGCCAATACTTTACACGTCAGGCCGTCCGAACTGTCGCGGTCAGGATTGCTGGTCGAGACAACCCTTGATCTACCACTGCAAAACAAGATACTGAAGATCGCCCAGGAGAATGTACAACAGCTTGCAGCAGCCCATCACCTCACCGATGCCGCCGAAGTCTTGATCAATTTCCATACCGGCGCCATCAATGTCTTGCTGGGCAATATCAATCCGAACAATCCGCAATATGGGCAGTTCGACGTGGCGACGCAGGGATACCGCCAGCCAGGATCGGCCTTTAAGCCTTTCGTCTATGCTACCGCCTTCGAACAGGGCCTCAGCCCTGGCATGCCGGTGCTCGATGCCCCGATCAGCGTTCCCCTGTGCTGCGGCCTGCCGCCATATTCGCCGCATAACTACGATCAGACGTATCACGGCTTGCTCTCGATTCGTGCCGCGCTGCAAAACTCGTTCAACGTGCCGGCCGTTAAGGTGCTCTATAAAACAGGCGTGGATAACGCGCTCAACACTGCTCTGAAGATGGGCATCACCAGCTACAACGGCACGCCCAACTACACGATGGTGCTGGGGACGCTGGGCGTGCACCTGCTGGATATGACCGCGGCCTACGGCGTTTTTGCCGATGGCGGGGTGCGCGTACCGCCGCATGCCATCAGCGCGGTATACGATACACAGGGAAAGTTGGTCTACCGGTTCGATTCCAGTGGCCAGCGCATCATCAGCCCGCAAATCGCTTTCCTGATGACCAACGTACTCAGCGATAACCAAGCGCGTACCTACGAATTCGGAGCATGCAGCATGTTGTACCTGTATAGCAACACGCAGTCGCAATGTTACGCGGGTGATCCCGGCACCGTCTATCCATCGGCAGTCAAAACAGGTACATCGCAGAACTTCGCGGACAACTGGACCATCGGCTACACTAATGACTACGTGATGGGCGTCTGGGCGGGCAACAACGACAATTCACCGATGATTAATGTCATCGGCGTTGATGGCGCAGGCCCTATCTGGCACGAGAGCATGCTGCTGGCCGAGCAGGGCCACGCGCCCACAGACTTTGCCGTCCCACCCGGCATGGTGAAACGCACCGTCACCTACCCTGAGGGCCTGACCTCTACCGACTGGTATATCAAGGGACTCCCGTGGACGGATTGGGGATTGGGATGGCCAGGAGTATTATAGTTCGAATGAAAAAGACCCGGGCAGAAATGTTGCCGGGTCTTTTTCATTCGAACATTGGCTACTAACTACTCGTGCTAGGCCGCGTCCGCCTGTTGTGCCAGCTGGTGCAGGAAATTAAAGAATTCACGCGATTGGCCGATGAAGAGCCCATCATCCGTTAAGGCCTTGACCGCGCCCATTGCCGCTCCCTGCGTTGCCGTCGGACGAATGATCGAAACGGGAGGGAACTTCCGGCTCAGGAAGATGGTTGGTTCGGGCATAATCAGGTTGGTCTGGAATTCCTCTCCACCAAAAGGTGGCGAATTGAGGTCGGGAAACACCAGCCCATTGGTAGGATCGGTCAGCGGCTTCGCATTACCGGCCTTGTCGTGCCAGGTCTGGAAGTGCGCCGTCTCGGTCGGACCGATACTGAGCAGGATACGGAGCACCTCTGGATTAATGACGCGCTGCGCCAGCGCCGGATAGAGGCTCGTGCCACCCTGTTCGATAAACGCAAAGTGGAAGCCCGCGGTATTGGCAATCGCCTGCAGGTGGTCCTTCGGGTGCAAGTCGGCATCAGAACGCGGAATGGCCGCAAACTGCCCTTTCAAGAGACCGGGGATGGCCGGGGGGAAGGTATCGCCGAAATCGGGATTCCCTGTGCTGCTGCGATAGCGCGTCCACCAGGTCGTATCAACCGTGAGTTGCATGAGGTTGGTGAGGCGTCCGATTTGTTGCGCACCGGTCGCCTGGCTGCTCGGCAGCGTGCGGAACCTGTCCAGGTTGACCGGTTCCGCGCCTTGAGAAACCAGGTAAGCGTTGATGAACGCGGCGTGGCTGAACTCATCATCGGTATTGTCGTGGATATACTGCGGCATGTCACTATCAAGCACTTGCAGCGCCTTGACGTAGGCCGGACTGCCGCTGCCGCCCGGCACCTCACTGTCCTGGATGCCACCAAGTTCATTGTATTGCTGCCACAGGTCGCTTTCGATCAGCTCGGCGGCGGCGAGGAAACGGAGAATAGCGGCGTCTCCTTTGGTGATGCCACTCCTTTTCTCCCTGGCAAGGGCTGTGACGCCATTGGCAAACAGCCCCGTACCGAGAGCGCTGGCTCCTGCTGCCGCCAGTCCTTTGCGCAGGAAGGAACGGCGGCTGGTAGTATGGTTCAAATGTCGTGCGATTTTTGGCATGAGATCTTCTTTCTGCGCCTTTCGCGCATAGCATTCTATAAGACGCTTCGAAATCTGGGTACAACTTTCCAACAGAGATGCACAGACCCAACACCTGTGCACTCAGAGAAAAATGGATGGGTATTGTATGTGGAGGTCCTTCTCTATAAGCACGTCGTGCTGTATGTGAATACGTGAGGAGGTTACAACACTCAAATGCAGTATCGCTTAATTCGGGCCAACCGGTTTGTTTTCAGTATACAGTTCATGAGTTCTTTCGCGTGATTCCACAAGCAGCATCAAGCGGACCTCGTCACACTTCTTCAAGACGCAGTGGCAAGAGGAACGCTCGATGCAGCATTTGCCTTTTATAAGCCGGTGTGATTTTTTCAAAAATCTCTGTATATAAACCTCATATTAGGATATCATCTCACTTACCCTAAATGTCCCGTTGTGCGCGTACCTGCTTTTCTTGGAATCGGCGCACGCCCCGGCGGCTGCGACGGGCGGGATCCCGCCTTTATAGGCGGGATGGGCCGGGTGACCCTCGCATCCACCTCCAGCAGTATTTCCTCACCATGATGACGAACCTTGAGCGGCGGGCCATCAAGCAGGCGGTACGTTGCCTCAGTGGCCGTCACCTCGACACGCAAGCGACTGCCTCGGAACATGATATGGAAGGCCAGCCGCCCCAGCGCCTCAGGTAGCCGCGGCCCGAAGGAGAGCGAACCGTCCTGGATGCGCATACCGCCGAATCCCGCGACCAATGCGGTCCAGGCTCCTCCCAGTGAGGCCATGTGAAGCCCGTTCTGTACGTTGTGATGCAGATTGTGGAGATCAACAAGCGCGGCCTCGCCCAGATAATCATAGGCGAGTTGAAGCTGGCCCACTTCAGCCGCCAGCACTGCCTGCGCGGAAGCCGACAGCGAGGAGTCGCGCACAGTCAAAGGCTCATAGTACGCAAAGTTACGCGCCTTCTGCTCCGCGCTGAATGCGTCGCTCCGCAGGTACATTGCCAGCACCAGGTCGGCCTGCTTGAGAACCTGTTTGCGATAGAGCTCAAAGTAAGGGAAGTGCAAGAGCAAGGGATATTGATCGGGCGCGGTACCGGCGAAGTCCCACACCTCGTGCTCAGTAAAGTTCTCATCCTGTGTGGTCACTCCCAGGCGCTCGTCATAGGGGATGAATATCTTCTCTGCTGCCTCGCTCCACCTGGCGACCTCTTCGCTCTCCACACCAATCGCGCGCGCTTTCTCGGGATGACGCTGCACTGCCTCAGCCGCCCAACGCAGGTTATGCTGTGCCATGAGGTTGGTATAGACATTGTTGTCGACGAGCGCACTGTACTCGTCGGGTCCGGTCACCCCGTCGATGCGGAACTGGCCGGTTGCGGAATTGAGGAAGCCAAGCGAACACCAGAGCCTCGCCGTCTCGATGAGCAATTCCAGGCCCACTTCCTCCTCGAACGCTGTATCACCGGTAACGCTGATATAGTTGGCAACCGCGTATGCGATGTCGGCGTTGATATGGAAAGCGGCGGTGCCCGCGGGCCAGTATCCCGAACACTCGGTTCCACGAATGGTTCGCCATGGGAAAGCGGCTCCGCGCTGTCCCAGTTGGCGAGCATTCGCTCGCGCCAGATCGAGCGTCAAATAGCGCCAGCGTAAGGCATCGGCGGCGGCGTTAGGCGCGGTTAGCGTCAGCGCAGGCAGGACGTAGATCTCTGTATCCCAAAATGCATGACCGTCATAGCCGGTACCCGTCAACCCCTTGGCCGGGATAGGCCGGCGTTCAGCGCGAGCCCCTGCCTGCAGGACATGGAAGAGGGCGAAGCGCACCGCCTGCTGGATTTCCGCATCGCCCTCCAGCTCGACGACTGCCCGCGACCAGAAATCGTCCAGGTAAGCCCGCTGCTCAGCAAGCAAACCCTCCCAACCGGTCATTTGAGCAGCAGTGACCGCCGCGACGATCTGGTCATGGATGGCCGGTCGCGAACGCAGGCTCGACCAGCCATAGGCAATCAGTTTAACGATACGCAAGCGCTCGCCGGGCCTCAGCCGGCCCGCAATAGACACACGCACGACATCCTCCGCGCTTCCAGACTCGATGAGCATTCCGGGTGGCCCCTCGATGTGATGGTCCATTACGGCCCCCATGAGTAGACCGCTGACCCTGGTACGATGGAGCAGAAGCCCGGCGGCGTTTTGAGCTGTGTGTTCCTCAGACACGAGCGCGGACTGCAGAGCAGCTCCTACCCGCGGATCCCTACTCTGAGGAGGAAGAGCCTCATTGGCTACCAGCTCCGACTGCACAACGAAACGAATCTCGGCATCAACAGGCTCAACCTCGTAGTTAATGGCCACGATAGCCCGCTGGGTGAACGAGACCAGGCGAGTAGAGGAGACCTTGACGGTACGGCCCGCCGGAGAAGTCCAGCAGACGTTACGGCGCAGCACGCCATCGCGAAAATCAAGTTCTCGCTCGTGACTCCGGACGGTGCCATACCGGACATCAAAGGGTTCATCGTCGACAAGGAGGCGAATGATCTTGCCATTAGTAACGTTGATGATCGTTTGCCCGGATTCCGGGTAGGCATAGCCGCCCTCTGCGTAAGGCAGAGGACGCAATTCGTAGAAAGAATTCAGGTAGGTACCGGGAAGGCCGTGCGGCTCCCCCTCATCCAGATTGCCGCGCAGTCCAATATGTCCGTTGGAAAGAGCGAAAATTGACTCCGTCTCCGCCAGGGAGTCAAGTTGAAGTTCTGTTTCGCGCAGACTCCATTCCTCAACTGTGAAAGCTGGATTTCCGCTCATCGCTCATCCTCCAGTCTAGTTGCGTGGGAAACCGCGACGAGGAAGAGAGCCGTTCTATGCGGCAAAGTAGAGGTGGACAGTTGGGACATGAATCTCTCCTTTATGGGCGTGGGAGAACAACTAACTATGTTCAAACTATACCATATACCATCCTCACAGACCCAACTCCTCGAACCACGCCTGTATACGGTCTGCCACAACCTGCCAGCCTTCCTCCAGCATCAAGTCATGCGCCATGGTAGGAAAGATTTCCGCCTGCGTGCCATAAGCACGTGCGGTTGCCTCAACCTCCTTACGTGTAAAGATGCGATCCCTTCCTCCTCCTAGCACGAGCATAGGGGTGTTTACGCGTTTTGGATGTGGCAGGCTGAAAATCATCATATCTAAGAATGCGCGGTACGATTCGTCTTGCATACGGGCAAAGTATGCCTGTACCTTCTCTTCAGGCATGGCTGGTGAGAAGAAAGCCTCACACGTAAGGGCCGGCGTGCCGATGATTGGATAAAGACTCAAGGTAAGATTGGCTTTGAGGAACGCGAGAGGATGGCGAGCAGCAATACTCAATGTGGTGCGCAGAACGCCGCTCGGGGGTACGGATGCAAGCAAATTTTCTATAACTCTATTGAATGTTATTGATAATATATAGGAATGATAACCGTCAAAACTCATGCCATTATTTCATAACTTATGAGAATTTTATAAATCACTTGAAGTTATGAATAAAATATGTTACAGTGGTTTCAAGCGGTTGAGCCAGTTGAAACATATTTCAATTCAAACGGAAGGGGTGCCACTTGGATTATCGTTTCTCGCTCGTCGGATTGCTGATCGGCTTCCTGGTAGGTCTTACCGGTATGGGTGGGGGATCGCTGCTTGCCCCCCTGTTGATTCTCTTTTTCCGTATTCCACCCGTATGGGCTGTGAGTACAGATGTCGCCTATTCCACTATAACCAAAGCAGTAGGATCGGTTGTCCACATACGGCAGAAGCATGTGGATTTTAATGTCGCGCTCTGGCTGGCCTGTGGCAGCGTACCGGCTACACTCTTGAGTGTTGGGCTGGTGCAGTTCATTCGCAAGCACTATGCCAGTTTGATTAATGGCGTCATCCTGCACGCCCTCGGTTTCACATTGATCCTGGTCGCTGTGCTGCTGGTCTTGAAGCCATTCCTCATGCGACGCCTGGAGCAGAGAAGGTTGGAGCGCGAGAAGCAGGCGGCGCTGGTACAGAGTGATGGTCAGAGTGGAACTGCCGGGCCAAATCTCTGGGAGAAGCGCTACCGGCCAATAGTGACCATTCTGGTTGGGGCGTTCGTGGGGTTCCTGGTTGGCCTGACCTCGGTAGGCAGTGGCACATTGATCATGGTCTCAATCGCTTTCCTCTTCCCCAGGCTCACGCCGAAGCAGCTGGTCGGAACGGATGTTTTCCAGGCCTTCATGCTGCTGGCGGCCGCTACAATTGGCTATCTAACGGCTGGTACGATTAACTGGGGAATCGCCGGAATGCTACTGATCGGCTCACTGCCCGGCGTACTCATTGGCAGCCGTGCGAGCAAATATATCCCTGATCGCTATATGCGTCCCGTCCTGGCAACGGTACTGGTGATTTCGGGCGTCAAGCTGATATAAGAGTTGGGGCCGATAAATCGGTCTTCTATGCTTCCTTGATCTCTCCTTGTTCATAGAGCCAACGAGCAAATTGCATGCGGCAATCGTTCGCCATACGTTGCCGCATTTCGCTGTTTTCGCACAGATTCTCGCGTAACTGAATCAGTTTTTGCGCCTCATCCCACGTGAAATCCATTTCTAACAGATAATCCAGGAAAAACCGCTCTTGCTTGTTACCTACCACAGTTTTCTCGACGCCGGTGTGCTGCCTGTTGCTGCCTCGCTCGTTATGTTCCTGCTTACCTCCCATAGACGAGGGGGTCTGGTTTTTCATAGCGCTTCTCCTCAATATCAACATGAGAGGGTATATAGCATATCCTCTCGCCTTATCTTCGTTTCTATCAATTCAATCGACTGACAGACCGCCAACAATAGCTCTTTCCCCTGCTTTCCTGGCCATCGAGACAAAAAAGGGACTTCTGGTATAGCAAGCAAGCGACCAATGTCAATATTAATCGCGCTGGAATCCCGCTACACTCGACTCATCAAATACTTGCTCAGGACAGGTAAGAGGCATCTTCGCAACTGAAATGGTTGATGAATCGGCCTACTAGAAGGAAACATATATGAGTGTATCAGCGATCATAGACGAGCTTTGGGCAGATTTTGTTGCCACCAGGCGCCCGGAATTGCGCGAAGAACTGATCACCGCATATGCCCCTCTGGTTCGATACGTTGTCGGCAGACTGGGTATTCCCTCCACCAGCCTGCTCGAGGCGGATGATTTGCTCAGCTATGGCATGATAGGATTGATTAACGCTATCGATCGCTACGACCCCACGCGCGGTATTCGCTTCGAGGCTTTTGCCACCTCACGCATTCGTGGCGCAGTCATAGACCAGTTACGCACGCTCAATTGGCTACCGCGTTCCGCAGTAGCGCGGGTGCGACAGATCGAACAGGTGCTAGCGCAACTGGAGCAGCGTTATGGACGGCCCGCGACGGAAGTCGAAGCAGCGCAGGCGCTGAATGTCTCGCTTGATCGCTACCGCCAGATGTTACTGGAAGCTGGCGCCATGATCTTATCTCTAGATGCTCCTCTTGGAACAGTGACACAGCAGGAGAACGAGGGAGCTCTTTCGCTTGGCGATTTGATCGAAGATCACTCAACACCTGATCCGGTCGAACAAGCCGAGAAGCATGAAATGCTGCAACTACTCAGCACCACCATTGACCAGCTACCCGCGCGCGAACGTCTACTGCTCTCTTTATACTACCAGGAGGAACTGACGATGAAAGAGATCAGTAAAATCATGGGCGTATCCGAATCGCGTGTATGCCAGCTGCACATGCAGGCCATCCTGCGCTTGCGCTCAGCCTTTCATCTTCGCCAGGAAAAGGCGCGTAGTAAAAAAGTGCAACACGCACACGTAATAGATAAGTAGAGGTAAGCTCGCGGCGGAAAAGTTTCGGACGACATCATCAAAACACTGCCATTGGCCTCTACTGAATTGCCAGCGAGTGCCGATACAAAAAAGTGTGGTTACATGGGTACCGGTGGAGTGATTGGTAGCAAATAGACATAGGATTGATTTGTGTGAGGAATGCTCATGAAAACAGGCATAAAAAAAGCTGGTAGTGACCTGCAGGTGGCTCAAGATACTATGACAGTCCTTGTATGGCAGGCTATCGAGCGAGTGAATAGGGAGGCGGAGACTGTTCTCGCCGCTTCCTCCACAAACCCGGTTCAGGCGAGTGAGGTGCTTTCGCCTGCAATAGAGCGGGGGATGCGAGTCGCTCGCGGCCAGCCGGAAATACGTACGGCACTTGTAGAAGCGCTCGTCACGGAAATCGAAGCCGGCACGTATTCTATAGATAGCAAAGCAATCGCGCAGAAAATGCTCAAGTAAATAGTACCTGTCTCACAGAATCGGCGCGTCTAAGGGATGCGAGTCTCCTCTACGCGCTGTTAAACAATTTATACAGTTATGTTGAAAAATAGCAGTCCAAGACCGACATGTGTCTTTGTCGCAACGCGGCGCGAGGACGCTCCGGTTAGTCTTTTCTAGAGAAGGAGCCAGGCATGCTTGTATTGCGACGTAAAGTTGGTGAAAGTATTATCGTCGACGGGGTTATCAGTATATCTATCCTGGCGGTCGAGGGTGAGCGCGTGAAGATAGGTATCAGCGCGCCCTCCGATGTCAGTATTGTGCGTGAGGAGCTTATCGAGCGAGCGCCCACAACACCCTCGCCGTTCCCACCGCTGGTGAATCTCGCCAACCAGAATATATGAGATTGCGAAGACCTACCCCTGATGGCCCTTGATAACCGTACAGGGTGATATCCCTCGTCCCTACAGGATGACCCGATTCGAGGGGAAAATTCATCAGGACAGAGCACCTTTAGTATTTGCGTGCCACGATCAAACGGCCCCCGCCTGGAAGAGAAGCCGCCAGGTTCAACTGGGAAGCTTTCCGCGCGAGGCGATCCATCCAAGATGATGGAATACGCCGCCAGATCATCCCGACCAGCCGTTTATCGGCTATCCATATCTGCTGCGCGAGCTCCAGCGCATCCCACAGGCTTACCCATCCATGGTTGAGATACGGGCGTACCCGCTCCACTTCAAGCCCGGCACCATTGAGATGTTCTATCCAGCGCCTGGTTGACCAGAGGTTGAGATGGCAGAGCTGGCGGTTGCGCCAAGTGGCATAGCGGGCAGAGGGCAGGATAAGCCACCTGCTGAATGCTTCCGTGGGACAGGTAAATATCAAGCGTCCCCCCGGGCGTAGCACTCGCGCTATTTCCGCAAGTACGACATCCAGGCAGGGCAAATGCTCAAGCACAGAGTTGCTCAGCACTGTCCCAATGCTTGCATCCGGCAGCCGCATTTCCTCGGCGGGAACAGCTTCAAACCGTTCATAGATGCGATGCCGGGCCGCTCGTTCCAGGACTTTCTCGTCCGGGTCCAGCCCTATTTCGACTTTCGACAGCACCATCGAAGTGACCAGCCCATCTCCACAGCCCACATCCAGCACGGGAGGGTCAAATACCTGCTCGCGCAGGGCAGCTATCTCAGCCGCGCGCCATAAACCCAACGATGGGCCCTGCAATTCCAGCAGTATGCGGAATGTCGGAGCATCAAGGTACAAGGGTTCGGTGGTTTGGATGCGCATGTTGTTTCTTACCCTAAAACGTCCCCAAATAAAGCGCGCACGAGCGGCAAATCTCCGGTGGTTCGTCCGAGGCAAGTTGATCGCGAAAAGCCTGGAAGTCCGGGCTGTTCCATGTCTTCTCGACCCCCTGCTCGGCCATATTGCCGAAGTTGATGCGGTCCGGGGTTGAAACCATGCAGCAGGGCATAGCATAGCCCTGGTAGCTGATGTAGGCCCCCTGCCACGGCCAACTGCAGCGCACTCGACCAGGAGTGCCGGGCGCATACTGCCGGGGCTGCGTGCGCGGCAGGCGCAGCTTCACACCCAGTTCCTGGGCCACCGCGCGCGCTTCGCCAAAATAATAGGCGACACGTTCCGGGTCTTCCTCCAGCAGCGTCTGTGCCTGCACAAACTCTCGCATTGGCCGGTAGTGTGAAGGCAGGCTCGTTTCACCGAAGTCATGGCAAAGGTGCTGTACAAACATTTCCTCTACCGACCAGCCATGCGCCAGTCGCACAATCTGGGGCAACTCATGCAGGTTCTGCTGCATAATGACCATTACCAGGTGTATACGCGGATGGTCGCTTCCCAGGCGTTTGCGGGCGACCAGCAGTCGCTCCAGATTGGCGGTGACGCGGTCATAATGCGCGCGCGCGCGAATGCGCTCATAGGTCTCAGGCGTTGCCCCATCCAGTGAGACATGCAGGCAATTCAGTCCACTGGTCACACAGAGTTCCGCCCGCCTCCCATTCAACAATGTAAGGTTGGAATTGGTGCTAACGCGAATACCCTTTGCGACGGCATATGTCACCATATCAAAAAAGCGCGGGTGCATCATCGGCTCACCCAGCCCTTGCAGGTGCAATTCCCGCACATTGACGAACTGGTCGATCATACGGGTGAAGGCCTCGAAGTCCATAAAAGCCGGCGGGCCATAGGGTGGGCCATCCTGCCGGAACTGGATCGAACACATCTGGCAGCGCAAATTGCACTGGCCGACAGGCTCAATCTGTACATAAGCCGGGAGCTGCATAGAACCTCATCCTATCTGCATCAAGATCTAAGACTTTCTGGAATGGTCATATTCTTTTTTGGCCTCTTTTGCCTTTTGCCGGGCTTCTTTTGCTGTACTGGCTACTTTTCCCCGCGCGGTTGGCGCTTTGGGTTCGTCAGTGGATTTTTTCTTTGTGGTTGGCCCGCGCGCCGCCTGGGGATCAGACGGGCCTTTCTCCGCTTTCCTGACCCATTTGTCGCCTTTTTTCTCGTATTCATGCTTTAAGGCAGCATAGGCGACACGATGGGCACGACCTCCTTCTCCATAGGTCTTGACGGCGCTGTCATGCGCTTCTTGCCATAAGCGCTGCGCGTGTTCATCTGAGCGTAAAATCGTTTGTGGTATTGCCATATGCTCTCCTTCCTACTAGAGAATCACTCCCTTTCAGGAACTAGCACGATGAGAAGCAAACCTGTGTATACATGGTGGGAAAGCTTTTAAGATGGGAATACCAGGCTGGCAGCGGAATAAATCTCGCCAAAAAAACGGCTGGGAACGGTCGCCAGCAGGTGTGTGTCGCTGAATCCATTTTGCCGGGCCAGCGACTCCCAGGTAGGATAAGAGAAAGGATAAGGCACCCACATATTGCCGCGGTCGGCGTTGTACTCAACCAGCAAGAAGCTGCCTCCCGGTCGCAGGTAGCCCCGCACCAGTTGCAAAACCGGTTCCTTCTTACGCACAAAATGCAGCGAGTTAGCCATGACGATGCCATCCAGCGCGGGCAAATCGAGCTTGCGCGTAAAATCGGCAGCAATATAATGTACGGTCACGGCAGGAAAGCGCGCTTGCATTGTTCTTTCCTGCTGTCGTAGCGCGCTGGCATCTTTATCGATAGAATAGATTTCTCCCGTCGCGCCGATCAAGTCGGCCAGCGCCAGGGTGAAAGCGCCACCACCGGAGCCGAGGTCGGCCCATACTCCTCCAGGCTTCCCTATACCCTTGCGCAGCAAACGTACGTGGTCTTCGTGGTTCATTGCAACTCCTTTGCCTGACATCCACTCATAACTCGGGGTGCAGGGGTTTCACCCCTGCCGGGGTGCGGGGTGTCCCCGCTTGCTTCCCCTCCCGTCCTGACGGGCCGTAGGCCCGCTGCAAGAATTATGAGTGGATGGCAGCCTTTGCAACTGGACAGAATACTATCATAAAATGTACTATTAAGATACAACCATATAGCGTCAGGCAGGATGAACTGCCTGCTTCACATGCTCAGGAGTATATGGATGCTCAACGACGAATGCTTCCTCATCCTCGGCGGCGCGGGACTGGCCGGAAAACAAATCGCGCACCGCGTCGCGGCTCATTTAGCTCCGCGTAAGATCGTCATCGCCTCGCTGGGCGACGAAGTCTATCCCGCTCTGCAAGAATTGCAAGAAACCCACAAAGATCAATCTATCGAATGGGCCGCCGAAAAGGGCAATATTTTTGTGCGCCAGGAATACGCCTTCCTACCAGCGGGAAAATTACTAGAAGATGCCGCGCGTAGAGAGACGCTCTTCGCGGATCTGTTCGGCAAGCTCGAAGATGCATATGAACGCTCGCACCTGGTCAACCTTGTGCGCAAGCACAGGCCCGATATCATTATCGATAGCATTAATACCGCGACCGCTATCAGTTATCAAGACGTGTATTCAGCCTCACTTGAAACGAGAAAGCAGATCGATAGCCTGTTGCAGGATATTCAGCAGGAGAATATCATACAAGTGCAAAGCCAGTCGCTCAGGACCGAGCGCCTTATCTATGAATTGCTGTTAAGCCAGTCGATGCCCGAACTTATCCGCCACGTGTTGTTACTGCACAAGGTGATGGTGGAAGTCGGCACACGCATGTATCTCAAAATTGGCACCACGGGCACCGGCGGCATGGGTCTGAATGTTCCCTATACGCATAGCGAGGACAAACCATCCGCTAAACTGATCACCAAGTCAGCCGTTGCTTTCGCGCATACCGGGCTGTTATTCCTGATGGCACGCACCGCCGGCGGCCCAATCGTGAAAGAGATCAAGCCCGGTGGGATGATTGGTTACGCAGATGTAACCTGCCGCCCCTTCAAAGGTCATGACAAATCAGGCAAGTTGCAGGATCGCTTCGAGTACCATACCGAAACGCTGGGCAAGCGCCTCGTGCTACGCCAGGATGAGGATGAGTATCAAAACTTGGGAACATTGATGCTCCCGGTCGTTGATACCGGCGAAAATGGCCTGTTCACCAGAGGCGAGTTCGAAACCATTACCGATCTCGGCCAGATGCAGTTCGTCACGCCGGAGGAGATCGCGCACGAAGTGGTAATGGAGATTCGCGGCAGCAACACCGGGCGCGATGTGATCGCCGCTATCGATGGCGCGGTGATGAATCCAACTTACAGAGCAGGATACCTGCGCCCGCGCGTGCTGGAAGCATTGACGCAGCTTGAGGAAGAGACCGATACGCACAGCGTGGCATTGGGCCACCTGGGGCCGCCGGAGCTCTCCAAGCTGCTATGGGAGGCCGAATTGCTCAAACTGGTCTATAAATCCTTGCGGCAAGCGCTGGCAGTGACCCCTGAGCAGATTTCCGAGCAGGTATACGCGCTGCTGCAATCAAGCCAGCACGAAAAGATGTTGCAGACCATCGTTTCGCTCGGCCTGCCAGTGCTTGTCCCCGATGGCACGCGGATTATACGCGGCCCCTACATCCGCATTCCTGAATGTACCGACTGTGACATTGAAGTCACTGCTAGTGATATCGACACATGGGCCGAAAAAGGCTGGATAGACCTGCGGCCCAGGAATTTTGCTAACTGGCGGAGGCGCTTTCAGGAGATGGAGAGAAGCCGCCAGCATGCCTACGGGAAAGGTTCCGCCGCTGTAACCCAGGAGATTTACCTGTACGACGATATTCAAATTGGCGCGGTCGTCGGCTGGATTTTCAATAATGAGAAGGATGGAGACAAACTGAAGTATGGGTACAGGATCAAGTAGGCCATTTTACAAATTTCATGCTCTTTGCCGTCACTTTTTGGAGCCGAACAACGCTATATCTAGCAGAGGACTCTTTTCATGAAGTGAAAGGCAGGGCTTACAGAATATATGAAAATATGGTCGAGATTCTTTCCCCGGCGCGCCGGCAGGCTCACCAGCCTGGCATGCGTGCTATCCCTCTTTCTCGTGATGATCATCACGAGCGCTTGTGGGGGCAGCGCTCAATCCCAGCAACAGGCCAGCCAGGGTAAATCCCGGTTGGATCAGCTGATCGCCCACGCCCAGCAGATCGGCGTACCGCAGCAGAGCCTTGCTCCTATCCTGCGTCAAGAGCAGCAATTGAGCAGCTCTGGTGCTCCTTTTTCACTGTTCAATGATCAACCCGCTACCGACTTTTACAACCACCAGGCAGCGCAATACAACGCACTCTACCAGCAACTACAAACAGTCATTACGACCACCACCGGCGAGTTTCAGATGCAGGCATCCCTGAACTTGCAAGGCTTCCAGCAAATGCTGAGCCGCCGGCAAACACAAAAGATTGGCAATCTCCAGTTCTTTAACAATGCTTATCAACAGGATCAATTGCTGTTCTCGCAGGCCAAGTACCCCAAAGACTTTGCCGCCGTTCGCGACGACGCGCAACAGAAAGCACAGGCGCTAGGCCAGTTGGGACTGGCTTATGAGCAGTTCACCTCTTTTGCTGAGACGATCACTCAGATGCAGTCAGCGCAACTGGATGTCTCCGTACTGCAGGTACAGGAAAACAGCGACCTGGCTTCCCTCAACAGCGCGACGACCACCTCAGCATTCCAGCAGTTGGAAAACCTGATCAACGCTCAATATACGGAGGCGTTGGCTCATTCAATGAGCGCACTCCCTTATGTCGAGGCCGCCAAGCTGCGACAGTTCCAACAACAGATCAAACTGCTGAAGTCATACGGTATCGATCCTACTCAGTACCAGCAGCTTTACAATACCGACAAAACGGCGATGCAATCCGTCAAAACGCTTGCGCAATACCTCACGGTCGCGAATCGCGTGAATAGCGATATAGCCTCGATGCACGACCAGCTGGTAACGGGGGAAGCCACTGCCCTGATCGGTCAGCTCAATAACGAAGCGATGGCCTGGGGCAACGCTCACCTGTACCATGACACATTTGATGGCAATAACTATATCCTTGATTCTGGCTATACCATGAATGGCATTGGCTACTGGCTGCAACTGGAACTCTCCTGGGCATATACTCCATCAGATTTCCAGGGCGTGCTGAACGATGAACACGATGAGATCTTCAGCCTGCAAATGATGGAGCAGGATTATGCCGATAAGACGCCGTATAACCAGCCACACCAGACCGACCAGGAACTGATGCAATACTATCACCTTTCGGGACAGGTCATCGTCGTCTCGATGGTGGAGCAGGCGCTGCGCCTTTACCAGAATGGCAAGCTGGTGCGAGCGTTCCACGTAACCACCGGGCGCGTTGAATTGCCCTCCTTGCCAGGGCACTGGACAGTTTTGAATCGCGCGTCACCGACCGAGTTCACCTCATCCGATCCGCCAGGTTCGCCATACTGGTACCCGCCAACACCGATTAACTACGCTATCAACTATCACTGGGATGGGTACTTCATCCATGATGCATGGTGGCGCGTGAACTTTGGCCCCGGCACGCAGTTCCCGCACTACGATGTCGGCGGCGATGAATCATTTGCCGGCAATGGCAGCCACGGCTGCATCAATATGCAGGAAAACGACGCCGCCTGGCTCTATGCCCACACCGACTACAATACACAGATTGTTGTGTACTGATATCGCTTATTAAGAAGCCTCCCCTTGTAGAGACAGGTCAAAGATCTCACAAGGGGAGGCTTCACATACGCTAACCATCTCGTCTATTCCCTCAACACGCCACCCACGGCATCCTTCACCCGCTGGATAATGCGGTTGCGTATCGCTACCACCTGCGATTCCTTCAAGGGAGCTTCCGGATTCTCATAGGTGAGCCTGTAGGCCAGCGATTTCTGGCCGGCAGGAATGGGCTGGCCGCGATAGACATCGAAGAGTTCTATATTGGTGAGCAGCGAACCACCCGCTTTGCGTATGGCTTCTAGCACCTGCGCAGCGGTCACCTCTTCAGCAACCACGAAGGCCAGGTCCTCCACAACCGGCGGATAATTGCTGATCGGCTCCATGCGATGAATGCGCCAGCCGGGCTGGATCAATGGGTCAATGCGTATCTCGGCGAGGTAGACGCGCGCATTGCCGGGTACATCGAAGCCAAGCTGCACCTCGGGATGTAGTTCGCCCAGGATGCCCACCGGCTCACCACGAATTTTCAGGTCCGCGCTTACCCGCGTGAAAATACGGCGATCCGGCTGTACAACGAACTCGAATTCGCTATCACTGAAGCCGAGCCGGCGTAGCAGGGTCTCTACGATGCCTTTCAGGTCGAAGAAATCAAAATCTCGCGTACCTTCAGAAGCATTCTGGATATTGACCAGTTGTCGCGGCCCGGTTAAGAGCAGGCTGAACCGGCGCTCCTCTTTCGGACGGATGCCCTTGCTCTCTTCCGGCAGGTAGACGCGGCCAATCTCGAAGACGGCCTGGCGCTGGGTGTAGCGATAGTTGTAGGCCAGGTTCTCCAGCGCCGTTACCAGCAGCGTGCGCCGCATCACCCTGCGATTGATGGAGAGCGGATTCACCAGCGTGATATAAGGAACGGTTTTTTCCATCGTACCGGTAGGCTCGCGATTGAGTATATCGTGATGCTCCGGTATCGTTAAGGAGTAGCCTATCGTCTCCTGTAAACCGCAACCGACCAGGATATCGCGAATCTTCTCCTCGGTCTCCAATGCGAGGTTGCGATGCGGTGGTGGCAGCACATCGCCCATCAAAGTCGTCGCGATATGCTCGTAACCGATCATGCGCGCAACTTCTTCTGCCAGGTCAGCCGGTACCTGGATATCCAGGCGATGCCAGGGCGCGATGCAGCGTAGCACCGGTTCGCCTGCTTCCACATTCAAACCGAAAGCCGATTGACCGGGCGCAGAAGACTCGCCCGGAAGTTCAGAAAGTTTTTCACTTTCAATGCCCAGCCGCTGCAAATCAGCGGCAATTTCCGGCAAGGTGACATCCATACCGAGAAGGCGACGGATATCGCTCTCTGTTGTGTAGACAACACGCTCGTGCTGCGGCACAGGATAATCGTCCACGATGCCAGGCACGACGGCGCCACCTGCGTATTCGCGCATCAACGATGCTGCCCGGCGGGCCGCGATAGGATTGAGCGTGGCGGGAATGCCGCGCGTGAAACGCTGGCTGGCCTCGCTGATCAGCTTCAGCTTCTGCGATGTGCGGCGGTTATTGATGCCATCGAAGGTCGCCGATTCCAGCAGCACATTGCGCGTCTCAGCGTTGACCTCCGTCTCCTCACCGCCCATCACGCCGGCAATCGCCACCGGGCCAAGCGTATCTGTGATCAATAGAATGGATTCGTCGAATTCGCGCTCGACGCCATCCAGCGTAGTCATTTTCTCGCCGGTCGTGGCCGTACGGACGATAATTTCGGGTTTGTCGCGCCCCGACCGCTCGGCCCGCTGCTTAAGCAGATCATAATCGAAGGCGTGCAAAGGTTGGCCCCACTCCAACATCACATAGTTGGTGATATCGACGATATTACTGATGGGACGCATACCGGCCTTGATTAGCCGGTCCTGCATCCATCTGGGCGATTCGCCGACCCGCACATTCTTGATGATCATCGCCGTGTAGCGATTGCACAGATCAGGATTCTCGATGCGCACATCGACATAATCTTCAGTGTTTTCTCCAACTGAGGAGGTTGTCACATGCCCGTTGCTGGCAGACAGTCCATCGGGCGGCAGGTGCAACTTCGCGCCGGTCAGGGCGGAGACTTCGCGCGCTATGCCGATCATATTGAGGCAGCGAGCCATATCAGGTGTCAGGCCAATCTCGAACACCTCGTCGCCCAGGTAATCTCGCAAAGGCTTGCCAACCGGCGCATCTTCCGGCAAAAGCAGAATGCCCTCGTGTTCCTCGCTCAGACCCAGCTCGCGCTCGGAACAGACCATGCCATTTGACGGGACGCCGCGAATCTTCGACGGCTTGAGCTTCTTTTTGGGGCGCGGGCGTTCGTCGCTGTAGGCATCGATCAAAACGGCCCCGGCACGCGCGAAAGCCACCTTCAATACCGGCAGGTTTTCCTGGTCTTTATATTGGAACAGGTTAGGCGCGCCGGTTACCACCTGCTCCGGCTCGGGACCACCGTAATCGACATCAACAAGCACCAGCCTGTCGGCGTTGGGATGCGCCTTCACCGCGAGAATGCGCCCCACAACGATATGTTCGGGGTCCCACCACTCACCCGCCTGCTCTATGGCCTCGACTTCCAGCCCCGCCAGCGTAATGCGGTCGGCCAGTTCTTTAAGCGGCATATCCAGATCAACGTATTCTTTTAACCATGAAATGGGTACCAGCATAATTTTTTAACTCCAACTTCTTTATCTATCCGACCCTCTCAAGGAACCGTACATCGTTCGCATAGAAGTACCGGATGTCTTCGATGCCATATCGCTGCAAGGCGACGCGCTCAGGCCCCATACCGAATGCGAATCCGCTATACTCGCTGGGGTCGTAGCCGCCGTATTGCAGCACGACAGGATGCACCATGCCTGCGCCCATAATCTCGAGCCAGCCGGTATACTTACAAATGGCGCAGCCCTTGCCGCCGCACAGCACGCAGTCGATATCCGCTTCCACGCTCGGCTCCGTGAACGGGAAGTAGCTCTTGCGGAAGCGCATCTTGCGTCCCTCACCATACATCTGGTTGGCGAAAGTGGTGATAACGCTCTTGAGGTCACTGAAGGTGATGCGCTTGCCCACGGCCAGGCCTTCCACCTGGAAGAACATCGATTCCGAACGCGCCGTGACCTGCTCATAGCGATACACTTTGCCGGGCAGAATGATGCGGATTGGCTCCGGGGCATACTCACGCATGGCATGAATCTGGCCTGGGCTGGTATGCGTGCGCAGGATCAGGTCGTCGGTCGTAGTGTAGAAGGTATCCCACATATCCCTGGCCGGATGTCCCGGTGGCATATTCAGAAACTGGAAATTGTACTCATCGGTTTCCACCTCGGGGCTATCGTAAATCTGGAAGCCCATCGAGGTGAAGATGGTGTAAATCTCGCGCAGCGTCATCGTGGTTGGATGCAGTTTTCCCAACGTCTGAGGACGACCGGGCAGCGTTACGTCTACCGTTTCGGCGCTGCGAGCGGCCATCATCTCGGCCTGCTCGATTGCTGCCTGGCGCTCCTGCAAGGCCTGTTCGAGGGCTACCTTCACTTCGTTCGCGACCTTGCCCACCACCGGGCGCTCCTCGGCGCTCAGACTGCCCAGGTTGCGCAGGATAGCAGTAAGCTGACCCTTGCGCCCCAGATATTCGCCATGCCAGGCGCGAATGGCCTCGCTGTTGTTGGCCTGAGCCAGGGCTGTTTCAGCATCTCGTCGTAGCTGCTCTAATTGTTGCAATAAATCCTGCTGTAATAGACTGCTCATTTGAACCTCTCATCTTCCTTTTGTGACACCTGAACACCCGATTTTTTTTACAATCGAATAGGGGATGTACTGTAAGAACAACCCTTTAGAATCAAAAAAGCTGACAAACATTCGTCAACAGGGACGAAGTTGTCAGCATAAATACTCCGCGGTACCACCCGTATTGAACCCATGCAGTTCTGTTCTCACGCGCCATGCATTACTATGCGAAGCGCGAGATTGATTGCTGCGCGAGTTCCTCTCGGCCTGTCCGGTAACGGGGACAACCCGGCACTGTCTACCCAGGTCAGCATACCTGCTCAACAGCCAGCTCTGGGGCGAACTTCAACCGGCGACTATACGAAAGGGCTTGCAGCCGACGACCCTTTCTCTCTGCGTTATATTCAGCAGCCTACTTTTCCCCATCATTGCTTTTGCTTGCGCAACTGATGTATTGCATTATAGTATGACAGATTTCGCGGCGAACGTCAAGATTTCCGGCTAATACCTAATACGCCATGTTATCTATCGCGCGTTTAGCCTCTTCCAGGCTAACACCTGTTATCTGGCGGTACAGCTTAATCGCCTGAATCTTCTTGTTCTGCTGGACCAATGCCACCACTTCGGCCAGAGCCGGGTCTATGCGTGGCATGTCGGCAGCGGCGGCAGCTTCCTTCTCTGCAAGACCAAGTTCGTTGAGCAGAAAATCTACCTTCTGTTCCAGGCGCAAAAGTCGCCTACCCAATTCGCCTTCAAAATTCTGGTTATTCACGTATTCATCCTTTTCAAGAGTATGACGCCGAACTCTTCAAAATATGCAAGAGTTTTTACATGGGCATCATCGCATATAGCTGGACAGTATGTCAACGGGTCATAGCCAATTCATGAGTTGGCATTGCTGTGAACGTGTGGTATAAAAGGTATAAGAACGATAGCCTATATATCCAGCTTTGAGATATTGCCGCTGATACGTAGTAGAAGCAGCGCAAAAGATGATGCTGTCCCCTGTAAGAGAAAATATCCAGGGCCTCAGGATAAGATTCTATTTCACAAGAGAAAGGTACAAGACAACATGGAAGTAGAGAACAAAGGCGTTTTAGTGACCGGTGGCGCATCGGGCCTGGGTGCGGCCTGTGTGCGACTCCTGACACAATCAGGGGCGAAAGTAGTGATCGCGGACCTGAATAGCGAAACGGGTACGGCGCTGGCAAACGAGCTAGGCAACTCAACCCTATTTGTACAGACAAACGTGACGGAAGAGGAATCGATGCAGGCGGCAGTGCGGGCCGCGGTCGAAAAATTTGGTGGCCTGCATGTGCTGATCAACTGCGCGGGCATCGGCATTGCCGAACGGGTGCTGGGCAAGAATGGGCCTGCCAGCCTCTCGTCTTTCACTCGGGTAATCAACATCAACCTGATTGGCACGTTCAATGCGATCCGATTGGCGGCAGCGGCGATGGCGGAAAATACACCCAACGACGGTGGCGAGCGCGGCGTGATCATCAATACGGCTTCGGTCGCGGCATTTGATGGTCAGATCGGGCAGGCGGCCTACTCGGCTTCCAAGGGCGGCATCGTCGGTATGACGCTGCCGATAGCACGAGATCTGGCCCGCAACGGTATTCGTGTGATGACCATTGCTCCCGGCATTTTCGATACGCCGCTGCTGGGCAGTCTGCCGGAGCCGGCGCGCATCTCGCTTGGCCAGCAGGTGCCTTTCCCGCCGCGCCTGGGCCGCCCCAGCGAATACGCTGCGCTGGCGAAGCATATTATTGAGAATGAGATGTTGAACGGGGAGGTCGTAAGGCTGGACGGCGGGTTACGCATGCAGCCACATTGACTTTGAGATGCTCAAAGTCCTAAGCTTGTGAAACCCTGTAAATGGCTATAACTAAGGGTATCAAGGATAACCACCCAGGAAAGGGTCGGTTTCCTTTCCTGGGTGGTTATCCTTGTTTTTTCTTTACGTTTCAGGCATAATATAACCATGGTTATCATTCCCTATAACAATAGCCATTCTACTTAGTCGCGCTGAATAATTTGGGAAGAGCAGAACATGAGTACGATACAGATACCAACGTTTCAGACCCAAGAAGTGGCCCGCGATACACTTCGACAACGTGTCCTCAATTTTTTGAAGCTCGGCACATTGGGATTTGGTGGCCCGGTAGCACTAATCGGATATATGCAGCGTGGAAGGTTTTCACTGATCCATTGGTAGGAGGTACGCTTGTGGAAAGGGTGCAACCGCCTTCCTGGGTGGTGCTTGTGTATAAAATTCCACGCGAACCAACAGCCGGACGTGCCTATGTCTGGCGGAAAATGAAATGGCTAGGAGCATTGCTCCTGCATGATAGCGTATGGGTATTGCCGTCAACTGCCTGGACGCGAGAGCAGTTTCAGTGGTTAGCTGTGGAGATTATCGAGCTTGGAGGGGAAGCCTACCTCTGGGAGTCTCACCTGCTCCTCAATGGACAGGCTGAAGCGCTCATACAACAGTTTCTTTCTAAGGTCGAGACGGCCTATCAGGAGATTTTGGCCGAAATGGAGCAGGAACATGCTGACCTTGTGGCGCTGTCACGAAAGTACCAACAGGTGCAAACACAAGACTATTTTCAATCTGCATTAGGGAAACACGTCCGTGATCGGTTACTTGCAACAAGAGGAGGATTTGAGTTGTGAAATGGGTAACTTGGGAGCAGGTGGGCGTGGATCGCATAGCCTGTGCCTGGCTCATCACGAAATATATTGACCCAGATGCCGATTTTCTCTTCGTGCCTGTGGGCTACCAGCCTCTTCCAGAAGGAGCAGAACCGTTTGATATTCCCGGTGTGCGCTTGTCTCATCACCGAGGGCATTGTACGTTCTACACGATGATGCGGGAGTACGATTTGAAAGATACAGTCCTACATCGGATTGCCCGAATCGTCGATGAAGCCGATGTGGTGCAAGAGGTACCGGTAGAACCTGCTGCTCCCGGCCTTGATCTTATTTGCCGGGGTATTCGATTGACCAGCCCGGATGATACAACCGCTTTGGCACGGGGAAAACTCGTCTATGAAGCACTCTATGCACAGCTTGCGAGTGAACCAGCCTAGGTGAACGTAGATGCCTGCGCAATCCCCTCGTCTCTTCCTGGGGAAGAGTGATTAGCATGTGAAAGGAAGGAAATGGTACAAACAGAATTAGCACTGCGCCACTACATCGATTTGCCATCCCGTCCCGCAGGTGATTTCGACCACGGTGATGTCTATCTGCCAAATGGGTACGTTTTCATCGCCAATACAGCAGCAGGCACAGTGGAGGTTGTCGATGGTGAACGTTTCCACCATATTGCAACGGTGCCAGGATGCCCTGAAGCAAGTGGGGTACTCTGCGCCCAAGAGGAACATCTCGTCTTTGCGGCAGCACGCGCTGAAGGAAAGTTCCTCATCATTGATGCTGTCTCCCTGAAAGTGCTGAGAGAAGTATCGGCAGGCTATCGACCAAACGGCCTTGCTTGGGATCACCGACGCAAACATGTCTTAGTAGCTGATGTCCAGGATAACAAGGCCAGGCTCGTTGATCCCTCCACAGGTCAAATTGTTGCGACAGTGCAACTTCAGGGAAGGCCACGATGGACTGTATACAACCCCGCAGAGGATCGCTTTCTCGTCAACATTCGAGAACCGGCCTGCATAAGTGTACTCTCCCCTGAGACATTTGCTTTAGTCGGCACCATTCCGATTTCGAGCATGGGGCCACATGGATTGGATATTGGCCAGGTAGGCCAGCAAGCATTCGTCGCGTGTGATGGGGGTGCTGTCGTCAAGCTCGACGTAGCAAATGGCCGCGAACTCGCACAGGTGCCGATTGCCGGTGCGCCTGATGCTATCTGGCATAATCATCTGCGCAATCGTCTCTACGTTGCTATCCAGCAACCTGGGGTAATTGATGTCGTCAACACACAAACAATGACCGTCGAGCAGCACCTTCCCACTGAACAGGGCGCACACACCACAGCTTTTGATGCACAGCGACAACGACTCTATGCCTTCCTGCCAAGTTGCCGTGTTGAGGTGTTTGAAGAAAGCGAGGTGAAGTAGCATGTTATCATTGTTCGTCCAATTGTATTTGCATCGTTTTGAGTAGCAAAGAAGGAGAACCGTTTCATGAAATGGATTACCCGCGAGCATGTCAAGGTAGACCGTGTGGCCTGCCCCTGGCTCATCAAAAAGTTTGTTGACAAGGATGCCGAGTTCCTCTTCGTCCCTACGGATCAGGTGATGGACGTGGCCGAACGAGAGGGAGCCATTCCCTATGATGTGAAAAACGTGGAACTAGGACATCACAGTAAGGAGTGTTCGTTTGAGGCCATTCTGAAGAAGTACAACTTGACGAGCGACCCGGCGTTAGTACTGCTTGGCAAAATTGTCAACGGCGCGGATACGGACAATACGCTCTGGCATCAACCGGAAGGAGAGGGATTGGAAGCAATAGCGGAGGGCTTCCGGCACCTGGGCTTCAAGGATGACCACGAGCAGAACGCTGCTGAATGGATCGTATATGATGCTCTGTATGCCTACTGTCAGGAGATGGTGCGTCAGGGCAAACCCGATGGCGCGTTCAAAGTTGATTCATCGCAGGCAAAGGCCGGGAGTGTCAATCCGTATGATCGCACCGGACAACAGAGTAGGCCCACGCAGTGATATTCACGCCAAGTGAACAAGGCCAACGAGTAAATACCCGCCTCATCCTGGTGATGCGCGGATTGCGCTCGCTGGCCTATGGACTCTTGGCCATACTCTTAGGAGTGGCCCTCACCGATGAAGGGTTCTCACCGGTAGCTATTGGTATCCTGATTACTGTGTCACTGAGCGGTGACATGGTGGGAACCTATGTGATCGGTCTGGTGGCCGATACCTGGGGACGGCGGCGCATACTTGCACTGCTTTCCCTGCTCATGGCCGGGACAGGGACAGTTTTTGGGCTAACGGTAAGTTATCCCTTGCTGCTGATTGCCGCGTTCTTCGGGACGCTTGGCACCTCAGCCTCTGAGACGGCTCCCTTTCTGCCCATCGACCAGGCAATGATTGCGCAGGTGACGTTGCCTGAGCGCCGGACAGCGCTCTTCGCCCGCTATAATCTGGTCGCTTCGCTGAGTGTGGCAGTAGGAGCGCTGGCGGCGGGAGTGCCAGACCTGCTGATGCGTGTTGGCCTGTCCCAAGCCCTGGGTATACGTCTCATGTTCGGGGCGTATTCACTACTCGCACTCATTGTGACAGGGCTGTCGCTTCGACTCTCCTCTGATGTCGAGACACCACGACAAAGCTCTTTACAGACACAACGGGTATGGCAGCGACTTGTCCCGCAATTTAGTCATTCACGGGGTATTGTGTGGCGACTGACGGCGCTTTTTAGCGTGGATGCGCTGGCCGGCGGATTGGTGGTGCAGAGTCTGACAGTACTCTTTTTTCACTTGCGCTTTGGTGTTTCGCTCACCACGCTCTCCGCTCTGTTCTTTGGGGCAAATCTCCTTTCGGCACTTTCATTCCTGGCTGCCGTACCCCTTGCCAAACGCTTCGGCTTGCTCAACACGATGGTGTTTACCCATCTGCCCTCCAATATCCTCTTGACCCTGGTGGCCTTTGCCCCAACATTCCCCTTCGCGGCAACACTCTTATTGCTGCGCCAGGCGCTCTCACAAATGGACGTTCCGACGCGGCAAGCCTATACGATGGCGTTGGTTGCCCCAGAAGAACGCACATCGGCGGCAAGTGTAACCTCTTTGGCCCGTAGCATAGGCGCTTCCACCAGTCCAGTTTTCTCCGGTCTCCTTCTCCAAGGCCCCTTGCTCATCATTGGGTTGCCGTTCATCCTATCTGGAACCTTGAAAGCTGCCTATGATCTGACTCTGTGGTCGGTCTTTCGGCGTGTTCGTCTTGCCGAGATACCACAATGAGAAGAACGATCGTGCAAACGGATCATGTGATTCAAGAAACATAGTCACATGAGAGAATTACCCCCAGGTACTCGCTATTTCGTGGTGCGTGGCGCAATTTGTGGCGATGAATTCTTCAATGTGACTGGAAGCGTTAGACCAAATAGGCCGACCAAATCTTGCGTAATCTCCCGCATCCGTGTTAGATTAACGGTGGTTCCATAAATGGCGTTTCGATGGAGCGATCCGCATGGCGCCCAAATAATTTCTACTATTGGAGACACATAAGAAGCCGCTAATTCTGGCTTCCCCTTCCTCTTCCTCTTCCTCTTCCGCGATACAACACCGGAAGAGGAGGATTGTCGCCTCCCACTCTGAGCGGCATGGTTGTGGCATAGAGTGCTCCGACTCTCCTCCCTTTACAAAAACGCCAAAATATTCTATTATGTAGCCTGCCTATCCAAATTTAATTTAGTAGACAGATCATATAATGAAATTTGGGAGATGTCAAGTCAATTATGAGTCCTCGTCCATATCGTATGGGCCAGCGTCAGGCGATTGCTGAACAAACACGAACCCGTATTCTGACAGCGGCACGCGAGTTGCTCTTAGAGAGCGAGGGCTTTGCTGGTTTCAGTATCGACGCTGTGGCGCGCAAGGCGGATGTTGCCCGCATGACCGTCTATCACCAGTTTGGCTCCAAAGTCGGGCTACTCGAAGCTTTGAGCGATTACCTTGCTCTGCAAGGGGGCATGGACCAACTGCCTAACGCCTTTCGTCGCTCCGAACCACTCGAGGCCCTGGATGAATATATTGCCGTCTTCAGTCGTTTCTGGAACTCGGACCGGCTCGTAACTCGTCGACTTCGCGCGTTGGCGGCGCTCGACCCGGACTTCGAGCAGGTGGTGAGAGCACGCGATGAGCGGCGAAGGCAGGGCCTGCGCGTCATCATGGGGCGACTCACCGAAAAATATGGGCAACCAACCTCAGAGAAATCGGACGAGGTAGTCAATATCCTCTACACCCTTCTCAGCTTCGAGAGCTTTGATACCCTTGCCGGTCCCGGGCGTAGCCTTGAGGAGGTTGCGCCTATCGTGCAGCAACTCGCGCATAGGACGCTTCATTTGAAAGAAGGATAGTTCGTACCTTGCATTCCTGATAGGTTGCCTGCTACCATTGAAGAGGGGGAGATTTTTCTGCTCGCCGTGTATGGGTGAGCTGGCCTTGGCAGGCTAAACTTACATCCCGTAAGAAGAGAGGCTTTTTTCATGGATGCAGTCATTTTTGACATGGATGGCGTCATTGTAGACAGTGAAGTTCATTGGAAAACCAGCGAGGGTTTTTTCTTACAATCGCTTGTGCCTGCATGGAACATCGACGACCAGGATAAGATTATCGGTCTCGCCTTACACGACGTCTACAAAATGCTGGTTGATACCTACCAGTTGCAAAAAACAAAGGCGGAATTCTTGGAACTCTACCTGGAAATGGCCAATGAGATTTACGGCCAGAAAGTGTCCCTGATTGCGGGATTCCCAGAATTACTTACAAGGCTATATGAACACAACATTCCGGTCGCTCTAGCCTCCTCTTCTCCAAGAACCTGGATAGATATCGTGCTGCAAAGGTTCCATTTGCGGGAATGTTTCAAAGTAGTGGTAAGTGCCGATGAACTGAATGGCGAGGGAAAGCCATCTCCGGCAATCTACCTGCTCACCGCAAAGCGATTGGGCATTCGCCCTGAGAGGTGCGTCGCCATCGAAGACTCAAAAAATGGGGTGCTCTCAGCTAAAAACGCCGGGATGTTCTGCATCGGTTTTCGTAACGGCTTCAACGACGAGCAAGATTTATCGCGAGCGGATAGAGTTATTTACGGATTTGATGAGGTGGACTGGCCAGTACTAAGGCAGCGGTAGAGCGTTGGGATACTTTTCTATTACTTCACCTGTATCTACGACGGTCTGCACATCTTCCTCGTCAATGGACCACTTAGACAAGCGCAAGCCGGCATGGACACAAAAAACGAGTTGGTAACTCTTCAAACAATATCCTCTGCCTATCTCACGTAGCATTTTCACGTCGGTACCTCGGTACCTCGGTAAAAAGAGTTAGACACGCTCCCATTCTACATGCTATACTCCATACAGACCCACAGCAGCATTTTTACGTATGGAGATAATAAGTATATGACCACAAGTGAACGTACTCCCCAGGAATCCTCTGAGTTGAAAGGCACACACGACAAAATTTTAGAGCTGCGGCGCTTGAAAGAACAGGCCATGCTTGGGGGCGGCAAAAAACGCATCGAAGCACAGCACAAAAAGGGTAAACTCACCGCACGCGAGCGGCTTGACCTCTTGCTTGATCCAGGCACTTTTAACGAACTGGATATGTTCGTCACGCATCGCTCCACCGACTTTGGGCTAGACGAGCAGAAAATCCTGGGTGATGGCGTCGTCACAGGCTACGGCCAGATCGATGGACGCCTGGTCTACGTCTTCTCGCAGGATTTCACGGTCTTTGGCGGCTCGCTTTCCGAGGCGCATGCCGAAAAGATCTGCAAGATCATGGATATGGCGATGAAAAACGGCGCTCCGGTGATTGGTTTGAACGACTCCGGCGGCGCGCGCATCCAGGAGGGTGTTGTCAGCCTGGGCGCCTACGCCGATATTTTCTTACGCAATACGCTGGCCTCAGGCGTCGTGCCTCAGATTTCGGCCATCATGGGGCCCTGCGCGGGCGGCGCGGTCTACTCGCCCGCCATCACTGACTTTATTTTCATGGTTGAGCAGACAAGTTATATGTTTGTGACCGGCCCCAATGTGCTGAAAACGGTCACGCACGAGGATGTGACCTTCGAGGAGCTGGGCGGCGCGATGGTGCACAACAGCACCAGCGGGGTCGCTCATTTCTCGTGTCCCACCGAACCTGATTGCATTCGTCTGATTCGCCAGTTGATGAGCTACATTCCCTCGAACAACCTGGAAGACCCACCACGCATCATTCCCACCGACTCGCCCACGCGCGCCGAGGAAGCGTTGGACAGCATTATTCCCGACAATCCAAACAAGCCCTACGATATAAAGACCGTCATTCGCCATATCGTCGATGATGGCGATTTCTTCGAGGTGCAGGAGTACTTTGCGACCAATATCGTGATTGGCTTCGCACGTTTGAATGGTCGCTCGATTGGCATCGTGGCACAGCAGCCTGGTTCACTGGCGGGCGTGCTGGATATCAATTCGTCGGATAAGGCGGCGCGTTTCGTGCGTTTCTGCGACTGCTTCAACATTCCCATCATCACCTTCGTGGATGTGCCGGGCTTCCTGCCCGGTGTGAGCCAGGAGCATAATGGCATCATCCGGCATGGCGCGAAACTGCTCTATGCCTACTGCGAGGCAACCGTACCCAAGATCACCGTGATTACGCGCAAGGCTTACGGCGGCGCCTACGATGTGATGAACAGTAAGCACGTGCGTGGCGACATCAACTACGCCTGGCCCACAGCGGAAATCGCCGTCATGGGCGCGGAGGGCGCGGTCAACATCCTGTTTAAGGATGAGATTGATCGGGCCGAGGACCCCGAACAGCGTCGCAAGGAACTGATCGCCGAATACACCGAGAAGTTCAACAATCCCTACATTGCCGCCAGCCGTGGCTACATCGACGAGGTGATTGAGCCGCGCTACACACGCATAAAGCTGATTACGGCGCTGGAGATGCTGAAGAACAAACGAGACTCGAATCCGCCAAAGAAACATGGGAATATTCCGTTGTAACGCGGAGAAATGTATGGAAGAACTTTCGATACACGAAGTCACGCGCGAAAACTGGCTGGCCAGGCGTAGCTCTTCCGCATTCCGTTATGGATTACCCGGAAGCCACATGCCTTGTAGAAAGAGCGGGCCTCATCTGTAGCGAGAAGGTCGAGTCGCGCAGTTGGGTAGAGCGCGTGGCAGGCATCAAGTAGCCCACGACCGCGTAGCTGAGCGTCTACT
The DNA here is from genome assembly GCA_035294305.1 of Ktedonobacteraceae bacterium. Taxonomy (GTDB): domain Bacteria; phylum Chloroflexota; class Ktedonobacteria; order Ktedonobacterales; family Ktedonobacteraceae; genus DASRBN01. The sequence continues at coordinate 71,336 of DATGLD010000009.1, forward strand.
GTTATTTCGGCGATATACATGGTGATCGCACCATCCGTCAGCCCGCGCACAAAGCCGACGACCTATTCATCCTCGATGGCCACCAGGGCGGGCCAGGAATGCTGCCAGGCGAACAGCGAGTCGGCAGGCCTTTGAGTGGGCGATGTCCAGCCTTCGGCAAGACTGAGCCGCTGAATAGCGGGAAAGTCAGCTTCGTCCCACGGGCGAATAGTGATCCCTGCGGGCAGCGTGACCCGCAATAGAGCATTGGTAAGTTGTTGTTGACATTCTTCCGTACCCATAACAAATAAGAGATATTAAGACGGTTTCTCAATCAACTCCAGCAACACCCCATTTGCCGCCTTGGGATGAATAAAGATAGCCCGTCCCTCGGCGGCGATGCGTGGTTGCTTATCCAGCACCGGCGCGCCTTTCTCCTGCATTTCGGCCAGTGCCGCGTCGATATCCTCCACCTCCAGGCAGATATGATGCAGACCCTCCCCACGCTTCTCCAGGAACCTTGACAGGCTTGAATCGGGTGTCGTTGGCTCGATCAATTCGATTTCACTACCACCAGGGCCGCCCATGGGGAGAAATGCGATGCGCACCTGCTCCGCCGGCACTTCCTTGATTTCGCCAGGGATAATGCCCAGCGTATCACGGTAAAAGACGAGCGCCTGTTCGATGTTACGCACAATGATGGCAACATGGTCAATGCGCCTGGGCATCGCAAGCCTCCTTATCTATATAGAGTGGCCACCCAGGAACCGGGCAACCGGCGATGGCCCGATCAACCGGCTCCTACTTTTTACAGGACTGAAGATGAAAATCTGCCTGGCGCAAAGTGTGCGGAATAGTCGCGAAGAGGCCCACACCTAGCTGGATGGCGTTGGTCAGCGTTTCCATTGCCATTAACGCCCCGATGCGCGTCTCCTCGTCGTAGTTCAATGTGTCGGCCAGTTGCTCAAACTCAGCCTGCGTCAGCACTTCGTATGATAAATCCGGCTGTACCAGCATGCGCAGATCGAGGTCAACATAGGAAAGCCTCTCTAGCTCAATGGCGGCAGGCTGGACAATAAACACATAGGTATGCACTAATGTGCGTCCATCATACATGGCGCTAAACGTATACCAGCGCCTGGGCCAGTAAAACTGCAAACAATTATAGCGCAGCGGGCGCGTCCCGGTCGACCAGTTCATGAGGGTCCCGGCAGGCAGCCACAATCGCAAGCAATCATTTGCCGCCTCCGCTACCGGCTCATCACTGAGTTGCGTTTTCGCGTCCAGTTGATACCCTCGCCATGTGCCACGCACCATCTGGTCATAACTTCGACTCTCCACCTGAAAATCTAGTCGCATATACACTCCCTTCCGTTCATCCCCATAGTACGCAAATTTACCGTTCACGTCAAGCGGTAAAAAACTGCCATCCACTCATAATTCTTGCAGCGGGCCTACGGCCCGTCAGGACGGGAGGGGAAGCAAGCGGGGACACCCCGCACCCCGGCAGGGGTGAACCCCCTGCACCCCGAGTTATGAGTGGATGTCAGGTAAAAAAACCATTATCCCACACGTAATTACGTTCTGTTGTACAATAAATATGCACAAAAAAATTGTTGAGGTCACTTTAAATTAGACGAGATATACACCTATGCGCTGTCCAAATTGTCATACACTTAATCCTCCTAATGCAAAGTTTTGCCTGGAATGTGGCAATCGCCTGGTTGTCTGCCCCAACTGTGGCACCGTCAACCTGCCGGTAGCAAAATTTTGTATCGAATGCGGAACACCTCTTACAGCAAACAACACAAGCTCCCCTCCTCCACCGGCACGCCTTGCAAACGAGAGCAGCGATGGAGCGCCCGCTACCACTACAGGGGAAACACAGGAAATGACGGCGGTTTCTGCCGCTGAAAACCAGGAATTGCCCTGGGCGATGACAAGGGATAATCCTTACAGCGATGGCAACAGGAGCAGGCTTACGCCGCCGGAAGAAAGGCGCGTTGTCACTATCATGTTTGCCGATATCATCGGTTCGACCCCGCTGGCGGACCATCTTGATCCGGAAGACATGCGGGCAATCCTGGCGGGCTATTTCAATCTGATGGCGGAGCAGATCCGGCGCCACGGTGGTACGATTGAGAAATATATCGGCGACGCGGTTGTCGCGGTATTTGGCGCGCCTATTGCGCATGAAGATGATCCTGACCGTGCCATACGAGCCGCTTTAGACATGCAGGCCGCCCTCGCCAGGTTCAACCAGCGCAGGCAGGCTCAGGACCCGGAAACCACACGCTTGCAGATGCGCATCGGCATCAACACGGGCGAAGTCGCGGCCCCAGGAGCACAATTCAACCGGCAAGATTTTCTCATCACGGGTGATGCCGTGAACGTCGCCGCCCGCCTGCAGCAGGTCGCCAGCCCCGATACCATCCTGGTGGGAGAGCGCACGTATTTCTCGACGCGCAACGTCTTCGAGTTTCGTCCGATTGCTCCCCTGCATCTCAAGGGCAAGTCGGAACCTATTCGCGCGTGGGTTGTCGAGGGACTGCGTACAGGTACACCGGCCATTACTCAGCACCCACGCGGCATCGAGGGTCTACAAGCCCCGCTCGTAGGACGCCAGCTGGAACTGACGCTCATGCACGCGACCTATGCGCGGGTGCAGGCTGAAAAACACCCTCATCTGATTACACTGTTAGGGGCACCGGGCATAGGCAAATCGCGCCTGGTGCGCGAATTCATCGCCCGCGAGCAGGAGGCGGCAAAATCTGCTTCAAACGCCGGCCATCCTGTCGCTCCTCGCATCCTTGAGGGACACTGCCCGCCCTATGGCGAGGGTATTACCTACTGGCCGCTCGTTGAAATCCTGCGCTCCCTGCTTCACGCGCGCGATGGTGAAACCCGCGAAGACCTGGAAAATCGCTTCGTGGTATTTGTGCGCGATACACTGGCTCAGGCGAAGCGCAACGAGGATATAGAGCAGGTAACCAATGCGCTTGTGCGCAGCATCGGCAGCGGACTGACGGGCGATCCGGCTCAACTCGGTTTTATTGACAGGCGGGAGATTCAGCGCAGCGCACATAGCAAAAGCACCGAACAGGGAGGGCCACAGGCAGCACTGCTGCGCGCCTGGCGCGTCTTGCTCGAGGCCGTAGCCCAACAGCAGCCGCTCATCCTTATCATCGACGACCTCCAATGGGCCGATGAGGCGCTGCTCGACCTGCTCGAATACCTGACGGACCGCATCACCGACCAGCCTGTGCTTTTTATCTGCCCCGCGCGTCCAGACTTTCTCGAGCGCAAACGTGATTGGGGAGGGGGTCGCCGCAATTTCACCACCATCGTTCTCGAGGCGCTTACAAAAGAGGAAAGCGAAGAGCTGATCACCGGTCTGCTCGGCACACACGAACTGCCCGAAGTTCTTTACTACACCATCCAGAACCGGGCCGAGGGCAATCCTTTCTTCGTGGAAGAAATCGTGCGCATGCTGATCGATCAGGGCGTGCTGGTCAATGATCATGGCTGCTGGCATGTGAGCGAACAGAATATAGCTGCACTGAGTGAGCTATCCAGTCCGGCTATCCCGCCCGATGATACGCTGATTGACTCGCATTATGTATTGCCCCTGCCCCGCGTTGTGCCAGATACCATTCAGGGTGTTTTGGCGGCGCGCATCGATCTACTCAGCCAGGTCGAAAAACAGGTTCTCCAATGTGCTGCTATTATCGGCCGCACCTTCTGGCTATCAGGCATACTCGAACTCGCTCAAGAGCTCGACCCAGGCACTATTCACAAGGTCCTGGACGTGCTTTCACAACGTGACTTTATTACTGAAACCGAGAAGCAGGCGCGCACTCCGGTCGAACATGACCGCGTGTTCATCTTTAAGCATGTGTTGATTCGCGACGTCGTCTATAACAACATCCCACGCCTGCGCCGTTCGCAAAAACACGCGCAGCTCGCGCTCTGGCTGGAAGAAAAGACCGCCGGCCATACCGAAGATTTCGCGGAATTACTGGCCTATCATTACCGTCAGGCTCTGGCGAACTGGTCGGCCAGCATGCTGGTCAGTTCCGCCAGTTCAAGCGAGATCAACAATGAGGCACGGGAAGATACAAAGGCGCCGGTACGACTGACGCGGCAAGAACTGAGCAAGCGCTCAATCCACTATTTGACGCTGGCAGGAGACCAGGCTTTTCACAGCTATTACACCATCCGCGCAATTCAGGCCTATGCTGAAGCGCTGGATTTATTGATCGCTCTCAACGCGGACAAGCTCTCCATCGCGAATATGCATAAGAAACTTGGTGATGCCTACGCCCAGCGTGCCAATGCCGACGAAGCCTGGCATGAATATGGCCATGCGCTGGAACTCATGAAGGAGGCACAGGGCAGTGAAGAGGACCTACTGTGCCTGTATCGCAGTATGGCCGAACTTTCGACTCGCTGGCTGGGATGGTTCAACACTCGCCTCGATATGCAGGTGGTACGTTCCTACATCGACGCCGGCTTGAAATTGCTGGAGGGAAAACCACCTGGCGGAGACCTGGCGGATTTCCTGACCTATCAGGCAATGTGGTACGTGCGACAGATCAAATACTCGAGCCCGGATAAAAGGGCCGAACTGGCGGAAAAAGCCTTGAGCAGCGGGCAGGAGGCGCTGCGTATCGCCGAGAAAGCAAACGATACCAATTCGCTGTGGGTCACGTTGGATGCGTTGGGGTTTATCTACGAAAGGCAACATAAATACCTGGAACAGCATGCCGTGCAGCACCGCCGCGAGCAACTGGCACCTCTCATTAGCTGGCGCGAGGAACTGTATGACCTGTACACGTCGCTTGGCTGGGCACATGAGTATATCAGCGATTATCCCGCTGCCGCGGATTGGTTTGGCCGCGCCTGGCGTATCGCGCAGACCATGGAGAGTCCCTCGCTGCTGCTGCTCAGCCTGATTGGTCGCATGTATGTGTGGTACGAATGGAATCGCTGGGACGAAGTGCGCGAGGTCGCTCACAACATCCTGCGCGTGACCGAACAATACCAGCAGGACGAACACTGGCAGCTGGATGCCCTAGAGACGCTGGCCGACCTTGCCTATCGCACAGGAGATCAGGAGGAAAGTGACCGCCTGCTACGCCAATACAAGCGCCTGGCCGAGCAGCGCGGTATCCAGGCTAGACTCTCGCGAAGTATCTATCTTGCCCGCGAAGAATGGACACGCGCCGCCTCAGACTTCAAGGAAGCCTTGCAGCAAACTGAACCATTCCCCTCACCGGCAGTTGTGGCTATCCTATCGGAACTTTATATCATTACCGGTGAAAGCGTGGAAGCCCAGCAGGCTATGTGCGAACGCGCCCTGTCACTGACGGAGCAATCAGGGTCGCGCAAGTTTCATGCTGTCGCCCTGCGCGCCCGTGGCCGCATGCACCTGGAACAAGCCCATTGGGAAGCTGCCGAGCGTGACCTGCAGGAAGCCCTCAAGCAGTTCGAAATACTCGATACCCCATTGGAACGCGGGCAGACGCTCTACTGTCTCGGTCTCTTCTACCGGCGCCACGCAGATATTGTTAGCCGCGACACGCCGACCGACCGTGAAGCCGATATAGGCCGCGCCCATCTCTACTTCGAGCAGGCCCTGGGCTTCTTCGCATCCCTCAAGGCGATTAACCTGGCAGAGCGGGCTCGTATGGCCTTGATGCAGGATAGTAAGGCGCCAGTGTGATTTAGATATCACTCAAAGGATATGCCTGTGAATAATCCCATTATCGAACGCATCCAGCGCGAGTCAGGCATTCCCGAATTGTTCGATGTTCTTGCAGAGCGCCTCGATCCGACGAATTTGCAGTCACTTCTCCTGGAAGTTTACAGGCGCCGCGCAGCCAGGATAAAGCCGGGTCAGCTATAAGCTCTACATGCTGGCAGGCTTACGTGCGCGAATGAACGCGCTGACCAACTTTCCATCTATATCCGCACGTTCTGCTTCGGAAAGCGATGCTATGGTCGCGTTGGCATCTCCGTCCGCGATATCGTCCAGCGCATAGCGGCGCGTCACCTCAACCTCGATCTCAATAAAGCCTGCTTCGTGCAGGAGTTGCCGGTAGGTCTCCTCTTCCAATGCTCCGGCGATACAACCGGCCCAGGCCTCCATATCGCCCCGGATGGTCTCAGGAATGCGACCCTGAAAGATGATATCAGAGACGGCCAACCGCCCACCAGGAACCAGCACGCGATAAGCTTCGCGCAACACCTGCCCTTTGTCGGCAGAGAGATTGATTACACAGTTGGATATGACGACATCAACACTGTTTTCCGGCAGGGGAATGTCTTCTATCACACCTTTCAGGAAACGCACGTTCTCAATTCCTGCCTCGACGCGGTTGCGCTCTGCTAACTCAAGCATGGCATCGGTCATATCCAGCCCATAGGCAAATCCTGTTGGACCGACACGCCTGGCCGAGAGCAAGACATCGATACCGCCGCCACTTCCCAGGTCAAGCACCTTCTCACCTGCCCTTAGTTCCGCCAAAGCCGTCGGGTTGCCGCAGCCGAGTGAGGCGAGCGCCGCTCCTACCGGCAATGCTCCAAGTTCCTCGCTGCTATAGAGATCGCCGGTAACAGCGTCACCACTGCCGGTACCGCAACAGCTACTCCCTGTGCCACAGCAACTCGAATTCGAACCACAACATCCATCAGCGACGGCTTCACCTGTACTCATTACCTGCAATGCCATGCGCCCATAGCGCCCGCGCACTTCCGCACGCAGCTTTTCGCCATCTTGAGGAACGTTACCCATTTGAAAGACCCTTTCCTTTTGTAGTGTCTTGTTCCCTAATAGACACCGTAACACGCTCAATTGCACCTGTATAGTCGGAGCTTTTTCTAGAAGGACGCAAAGCGGCTCTGATCTTTGCTATCAGCTACATGAGGGTTCGCAATTCCCGTTCCTACAGCAGTCACACCTCGGTTGGTAGTCGATCACTTTTCCCAGTCGATCAAACTCAAAATGGCAGCAATCGAGTAGCATGGCCTTGAGCTTCTCGCGCGCTCTTTGAACACGTGACTTGGCGCCAGAAAAGGAGAGGCCAAGGCGTTCCGCCAGTTCTCTCTGCGTGATTCCTTCATACTCCGTCATGATGATGGCCTGCCTGTACTCATCTGGTAGGCTATCAACCATCCTTTTCACGGCAGGTATCAGATCCTTGACAATATCATCCTCAACAACCGGTTCTTCCGGTAGCGTCAGGGCATCCGAGAGATCAATGGTTGCCTTCGGCGTGCGATAATAATCCGTGATGGTATTGCGGGCAATCTGGTAGAGCCAGCTTTGCAGCTTCTCTTCCTGGCGCAAAGTGGCGATATGGGTATGAATTTTGAGAAAAACCTCTTGCAGCACATCCTCTGCCTGCTCTTCATCCGGTATACGCCTGAGAATAAATTGCTTGAGCCTGGGGTGAAACTCTTCCCAAACGGCTTCGGTTGTCAAAATCATGGTTTGTATCCTTCTTTATGGGCAGCAAGGTTCTGCTATGGTGATTGATAGTAGTATACACTGATGGAGACGGGGATCGGGGGAGAAGGACGCAGAATATATCGCTCAATGTTTTCAGAAAGGATTTGGCGGCTTCCAGTTGGCCAGCCTGTTCTAAACATTTCCGCGCTTTCTCAACAATGGAAAACGCGTTGGGTTTTGTTCCTGAGAGGGCTTAGCCACGTGTTGGCTCCTTGAGATCAATGGTCAGGTGGGGTTTTCATTCATACCTTATGCTCCTTAGACTCACAGGTTATGCCTTGACTCCCCCATCTCCCACAGCGACGACATGCTCCACAGTTGTGTTGAGTCCCACACGCCGCCCATCCCGGGGGGCAGGACGGAGATATGCACCTGGGCGAGGTTAGCTCTGGCTGCTGTCAGGCGGGTCTGCATATTGCTCAAGGCCAGTCTGGGGGTGTTATTGGTGCGGCTGAGGTGGGAAAGCCAGAGCCAGCGCACACCGTCATTACGCCAGGTGCGCAGGACTGCGTCTGCGGCCTGATCGTTTGAGAGATGGCCGGTGGGACTGAGAATACGCTGCTTCAAAGAGTAGGGATAGGGGCCGCGCAGCAGTTTTTCGCGGTCATGGTTGGATTCGATGACGAGCAGGTCGGCCTGGCTCATGGCCTCGAGCATAGTCGCGGTCACTTCGCCGCTGTCGATAGCCACGCAGACGCGACAACCGCCGGCGCTTAGCAGGTAACCACACGGCGCTACCGCATCATGCGAGACAGGAAAAGAGACGACCTCGATGTCACCGATCATAGTGCGCGAGCCTACCGCGAACGGCTGAGATGATTGTGAGATAATGGGATGGTCTGAGCCATTTTGAACTGCATCGAGGCGACCGTTTGCATGATTATCTGATAGAGATTCACGGTTATCATTCGCGATCATATATGATGTGGGTAGCTCTTGCAATTGCCCTGTTGATGGCTGCTCGCCCTGTGCCAGTGTTGTGATGCTGGTGGATTGGTCGGCATCTATGGCTATGTAGCCGCTGGCAATAATTCGCTCTACTGCCTCTACTGTGAGAGGGTCGGCAATTACCGGTACGCCGTAGCGCTTTACCAGCGTTGGCAGGCCTAGTATATGGTCGGTGTGCTCGTGTGTGAGCAGGATACCTTGCAGCTGCGCCGGGGAGACACCAGCCAGGCGCAGGCGCTCAACCAGTGTTTTGCCATTGAATCCCACATCCACCAGGATTTTTGTGCGGCCTTGTGGTCCCGCTTCGAGCAGCAACGCGTTGCCACTACTCCCGCTACCTAATGATACGACTCGCATAGTTCATAATGCCCCTTGGAACTCTGAGGATAGAGTTAATAAGCTCTCGATGAGGCCGGTGAATAATCTCTGGCTCGATAGACACCGATTCTTCGCTGCGCCCAGCATAACATGGCCTGGGCCGCTCGAATTGTCGCTTTGACCGGTAAAACTCATAATCGGCGCTGGGCGCGATCAATCGGCCCCTACGGCCCCGGGGAACGCTGAAACAGCAGGCGTTCTGCATTCCCGCCTAATATCATCTCGATTGCTCCGGCATCCAGGCCGGATTGTTCGATATGAGTGATAATTCGCCGCTGGCGCAAAAGGCCGTAATCGCTGGCGAATAGAATACGTTCAGCGCCAACCAGACCTGCCACTACCGGAAAAATACGCTGCTGGTAGAGATAGACGGTAGCAGCAGTATCATACCATACATTGGCAGTGACGCGCTGTATCTCTGGCATGAGCGTGTAAAAAGGCAGTCCACCGCCCCAGTGCGCGGCTATAAAACGCACATCGGGAAAGGCCGTGAGAAAGATAACGATATCGTGCAGTGATACATCACCCTTGCCAGGGTAGAGATGCCCTACCGGCTCACTGCAGTGCGAGAGCACCAGCAATTGATGGTGGCGCACGACCTCCATTACCGGCATCAGCAGTTGTATATCGCTCAGTTTATAACCCTGGCCATGGGGCATCAATTCGCCTAATCCAACCATACCGGCCCTGGCGCAACGATCCAGTTCCCGTATCGCCCGCGTTCCAACCGTTGGTTGAAGTACTGCCATGCCATAAATGCGCCCTGGATAGCGCTGCATGGCCTCGATGACGTAGCTGTTCGCCTCCTCGATCAATCCCGGGTCCGTCCAGCCGAAAGAGAATGTGACGGCGGCATCTACCCCGGCACCATCCATTTCAACGACCAGATCCTCCACAGTTGCCAGGTCCGTACGAGGATTCGCGTACAGATGCTGAAACCAGGGATCTCGCGCACAGTACCGCTCCCGGTGATCGCGGACATCCGGTGGAAATATGTGCGTATGAAAATCAATCAGCATAGGGAGCACTTCCTGGAACCAATAAAAGCCCCAACACTCATGATTTATTGTCAATTGTAACATAGAGCTTAGAGATTCGGGCTATTCAAAAATAAAAAAGAGCGCATAAAACAGCGCTCTTCAAAAACCACCAAAAACATTATTACCTCAATTTTGCCGAGACCAGGCAAGAGACGAGCAGAGGCACGCCAGTCGTGCAACAGGACCACAGTCCTGACTCACACCACCCGATATCACCAGCAAGTCAGCCGCTTGCGCCCGTCCCCGCGCCGCTCCGCTGGCCTTCGTCAGCTCCAACGCGTTGAACGCACTCAAACAAGCCGTACGATCATTAGGGCCGCTTGGCTGCGCCGGTTACCCGGCTCACACGCGCGGTCTATCCACCAGGTCGTCTTCCTGGGATCTTGATCTCTCACGCAGAGAGATGGGAAGAGCCATCTTGGGAGCGGCTTCGCGCTTAGATGCTTTCAGCGCTTCTCCGTTCTGGACGTAGCTACCCAGCTGTGGCCCAGGCAGGCCAACTGGCGCACCAGCGGTCCAGCCATCTCGGTCCTCTC
>DATGLD010000010.1:0-20658 GCA_035294305.1 Ktedonobacteraceae bacterium
ACAGTAATGGACCTGTCGAGGGCAAGATCAATAAACTGAAGTATATTAAGCGCTCCATGTATGGCCGAGGAGGGTCCCCGCTCTTACGTCAACGCGTTTTGAAAGCTGCCTAACATAGCACGCAAAGTGCGGAAGAGCCAAAACACGGGATGGCATCCTCAAACCAGGCGGAATCTTCAACGTTGAGGGTCAGCAGTCTTTCTCCCTGACTATTGTGGAGTTCGTAGGTTCCGCGTTCTGCCTGCCAGGTCAGGCGATACTCGGCTGTTCTCGGCATCCTTGCTTCCCCTTTTCGTGCGGAGTAGCGGGCGGAGCAAGCTCCCCTGCCACCCATCCATCCACACGCCCCCACCGCCCCTACTAACTGTTTGACAAGCATCAGTATATCCATTGGGTAGCAAAAGCGCAAGAGCAACCGTAGGGTATGGTCTTTTTCACCCTGTCAAATCACCCTGCGGGGTGAAGATGCTTCATTCTATTGGCAACTACACTTGTCTCATCAAATATATCGTTTTGTTGGCCCTGGCAGGCCGCTTGAAAACTTTTTTAGAAATTGCTAGCGGAGATCTTCACCCACCAGATCATCCTGCTGGGTGAAGACGATTTACCCATCAGACAACAAAGGAGAGTATATGAAAACCTTATCATTGTGTAAGAAGTTGTTTTTTACTGCCCACTCTGCCCTGAGCAAACTTAATGCAGCAACAATAGAAGGTTTATGCGGACCTGGCGTATACTATGGGACAGTGATTGCCGGGGTCATCTCTCTCAAAGGTACTAAGATTGATCGTGCGGAGAGTGTAACCTGTCCAGGACAGCCCGCCGCGCACACGGTTGCATAGTCAAGGTGAACCTGGCTCAAACTTAAAAAGAGGCACAAATGGATAGCAGCAGCTTTCAAACACAACTTGTTCAATGGCCAATGATGCCTGGAGATATAGAAGCGCAAGACTACTTCATGTCCATCTACCCGGCTCCTCTGGATGTCAAACTGACGGCCTTGAGCATGCTTTATCTGGCAGGCAGCCCGCGGCAACAGGCGCAATTGAGACAATTCTTTGCATCAAGCAAGTGTTCAGACTGTCCCTTGCAGTCAGCGTATGCGCGTTTCGATAACGCCCTCATCTACATGCGACGCATCGGGCGCTGCATTCGAACTATAACAGATGACTCGCTTTTGCGTTTCGGGCTTGCTGCCGCGGCATATACGGAAGGTCGGGTAGACCGGCACGATCTACTGGTCTCGCTGGCCTTTCTTTATCACGCCGCCATACGCGCCGGTATCGACCCTGTTCCCGCCTTTGATGCCATCGCCGCGACTGCGGGACCGCAGGCTCAGCAGGCGCTGCGAGCATTTCTTCATTGTGAGGCATCGACCGTCACGCGCATTGTTCAACACTACGAGGGAACGTGCTGACGTTGCTAACGCTCCTGTAGGGAAAGCGCCTGGTGCCTGTCCTTTATGGGGCACCGGGACAGGGACGAGCCGCTGTCCCTACAGTATTCCATCCTTTGGGTGCTAAAAATCAACAATAAAGGAGACCAGATTCAATGGGACGTAAAATTCTCTTTATCACAACCGATCAACAGCGTTACGACTCGCTCGGTTGCAACGGTGGCCAGATTGCTCGCACGCCGGTGGTCGAGAGATTGGCTGTCAGCGGCATCAATTACCGACGGGCGCATAACCAGAATGTCGTCTGCATGCCCAGCCGCGCAACACTGCTTACCGGGCAACTGGTGCGCACGCATGGTGTCTGGGCCAACGGCGTACCGCTGCCCTCAGACGCCCCGAGTGTGGCCGCTTACCTGCATGACGCTGGTGGTTATCGCACGGCGCTGATCGGCAAAGCGCACTTCGAGCCGGCGCTCGATTTCAGTCATCCTTTTCCTGAAAACACGATGGCGATGCAAGGCTCAACCGGGCCTCATCGCGGCTTCGAGCATATGGAACTGGCGATGCACTCGCCGGTCCCGCGCTGGCACTATGGCAAGTGGCTGCGCGAACACCATCCCGGCGAGGATCAGGGTTTCTTTCAATTGTTCTTCATCAAAGATGGTACCATCGTCATGAATCATGAAGGTGAAGGCGAGACAGGCGCACCGCAGGTAGCGTATAACCCCATTCCACGCGAACATTATCACACCGACTGGGTCGCCGACCGCACGATTGCTTTCCTTGATGCGCTGACAGACGAGGAAGACTGGTTCATCTGGATGAGTTTTCCCGATCCTCACCACCCATGGGACCCACCTGCCGGGGAAGCACGCCGTATCAACTGGCGCGACCTCGATTTACCGCTTAGCTATCCCGGTTCACAAGAAAACATCGTGCGCATTCTTTCCAGAAAACCTCGCCACTGGCTTGACTACTACGAGGGACGCTTCGATAACCCGGAGGGCGCTCCCGGTTTTGTTCCAAATCGTATGACCGACGACCAGTTGCGCGAGATCAGCGCCCTGATCCACGTCAAGAATGAACTGATTGATGAGGCGTGCGGGCGCGTTCTGGCCCATATCGCGGCTCGTGGGTGGGAAAACGAGACCGATGTGTTCTTCACCAGCGATCACGGCGAACTGCAAGGCGACTTCGGTCTGCTGTTTAAAGGCCCTTATCACACCGATGCGCTGATGCGCGTGCCGTTGATCTGGCGACCGGCCTCATCAGCCGATGTCGCACCTGCTGTCGTACCCGAACCGGTTGGACTGCTCGATCTTGCCCCGACGTTCTGCCAGTGCGCGGGTCTGCCCGTGCCCGGCTGGATGCAAGGCGCTCCGCTCCCAACAGCGCCAGGCTCCGGTCGAGAGCGCGTCATTACCGAGTGGGATAGCCAGCTACTCGACCAGCACCTGCGCACAATTTATCGCGACGGCTACATTTGCACCCTCTACGAGGGTTCACCCGAAGGGGAACTCTACAATGTCGTAGAGGACCCATTCCAATGGCGGAATCTCTGGGATGATGCTGGTTATGCCTTGCTGCGCTCTGATTTGATTGCCGATCTCTATGACCACTTACCGGCTCCACGTGATCCGCTGCCGGCGCCTGTAGCGCGAGCTTAATAGATAGTAACGGAATATCTGCAAGCTCACGCATGAGCGCCCGTGGTGACCGTACCGAAGGTCAATCTGGGGCGAGCGTTAAGGAAGAATCCTAGACGCTCCACTGTTCGGGCGCGCCACCTTCTGTGATCCTGGCGCGTCCGGAGATGACCAGGTAGTTATCCAGTAGCCCGGTTTTGCCTCCTGTGACCATCGATACCGAACTGGAACGCTTAAGCGAAATATAGTAGAATAACGGGCATGCTCAAGTCACTATAGTAGCATGTCCAGGTCTACTTGATACTAAAGCAATATAAACATTGTCATGCCAGGTAGACCTTTTTGATGCCAGGAAAAATGGTCAGAAAGGAATGCGCATGTCCGAAATCAACAACTCCACCCCAGACTCAACGAACCAGTCAAAAGATGAACCATCACAGCAGTTCCCGGTAGCCAGAGATGTGTCGATGACCGAGGAGCAACTTCAGGCCATCCATGTTGGTGGGCTCACACCCCTGACCGGGCCTATCCAGATTGTCGATTACGACCCGCAATGGCCCCAACTCTTCGCGCGCGAGGCCCGGCGCATCCAGGCCGCGCTTGGCGACCGCGCCCTGATGATTGAACATGTAGGCTCGACTTCGGTGCCGGAGCTGGCGGCCAAACCAATCATCGACATCTTACTGCTGGTAGCCGATTCATCGGATGAAGCAAGCTATGTTCCGGCTCTGGAAGCTGCCGGCTACGTGTTGCGCATTCGCGAGCCTGATTGGTACGAGCATCGGGTATTCAAGGGGCCGGATACCAATGTCAACCTGCATGTCTTCTCGCAGGGATGTTCTGAGATTGATCGAATGCTGCTCTTCCGTGACTGGCTGCGCGGCAATGCATCCGATCGCCAGCTCTACGAACGAACCAAGCGGGAGCTTGCTCGCCAGAACTGGAAATACACGCAGAACTACGCCGATGCGAAATCTACCGTCGTTGAAGAGATACTTGCTCGCGCACGAGGCAGCGGGGGAGAAAGCAAGGGCTAAGTGTTAGAGAAGCGTTAGAAGAATGCTAGAGATGTGTTAGACCACAAAATTTGAGGTCACTTTACGGAATATATGAGATGATATAATTGTTTCTGGTAGGTGGAAAGAGGAAAAAGGGATGTACCTCCCGGTCGGCCTCTCCCTCCAAACAATTAAAAGGGTAACGCAAGCGTATTGAAAAAGTTCGGGGAGGTTGCAAGAGGCCAGACTGGGGGGATCAGACCGGGCCTCTCAAGTACACAAAGATTTGTTCACACAGCAAAAACGTATGTCTATTGTTTCCTTAGGAGGTGACTGCGTATGACCACGTTGATGCGCTTCGATCCTTTTACCGAAGTACTTAGCCTGCGTGATGCGGTAAACAAACTCTTTGAGGAGAGCTTTGTGCGACCCGGCTGGTTCGGCACTCGCACTTCGAACTTTGCTGCTCCAATGGATGTCTGCGAAACGGAGCAGGGTTATCAGGTCTATGTGCTGCTTCCGGGCATTAATCCGGAAAATATTGATCTGACTGTACAGCAAAATACCCTGACCGTCAAGGGCCAGTATCAACCCATATTCAATGAGGGCCAGAAGGTCAGTTGGCTGTTACAGGAGATCGGTTATGGGACGTTCGAGCGTACCATTACCTTCCCCAAGCCGGTCGATGCTGACCACATCGAGACGACTTACGAGAATGGTATCCTGCACCTGGTGATACCGTTCAGCGAGGTGAGCCGCCCCAAGAAGATCAGTATCACCGGCAGCCAGCAGAAACAACTGGTGGGCGCCGGAGCCCGGTGATCTCCCTCCAGGGGTTGTTGCCCAGGAGGGAGTGGTTGAGGGTGGAAAGAGGGCCAATAGCGGGCGCTAAAGCGTGTTTCATTCTGTCGTGATTGAAGTGAAGCCGGCATATCCTGGGGAAGCAGCAACGTCGTAGTGATACGGGAACTATGCACACACTGGGGTTCCATCCGGGCGGCTGATACAGTCAGTCGCGCTCCCCGGGCATATGCCATCCCCCTCAGCTTATTTTCGACCTTCATCCTTTGAGGCCGTAGGGACCAGATTCATCGCGTCCAGGGCTGGCTATATATCATGCCCTGGGTAGTGGGGGCTATCCAGACAGATTATCTCAAAGGGTGGAGTATCAATAGATAGATTGGCTTTTGATCAAGCGGTATTCCGCTAAATACCCTTGAAAGGAGGCTGGTATCTATGATGATGATCGCTGTTGGATTGCTGATACTTCGTCTTGTACTTGGAATTATCTTTATGGGCCATGGGTCGCAGAAACTCTTTGGTCTCTTCGGTGGCAAAGGTTTAGCCGGCACAACTCAAATGATGCAGGGGTTGGGATTGCACCCGGCTGAGGTATGGGCGGTCATTGCGGCCCTTGGCGAATTCGTTGGCGGTCTGCTCCTGGTAGCAGGTTTGTTCACGCCGGTTGGAGCTTTATTGATTATTGGTACCATGCTTGTCGCGATTGCCAAAGTGCATTGGAACAAGGGCTTCTGGAACGCGGTAGGAGGTATCGAGTTTCCGTTAGTTTTACTCGCGATTGCTGTAGTGCTTGGGTTGACAGGCGCCGGCGCCTATTCTCTGGATACCATCTTTAGCGTCAATCTGTCTGAACCGTTGACGTTTGTGATTGGACTGTTAGCATTGGTTGTGCTTTTGCTGCTGGCAATCCCAATCGGAGCATGGATAGAGGAACATGCTCATGTGCTCCATCGCGTTCCTTCTTCTTCCTGATTCCTGAAAGGAGGGGTAGCCTCTCTGGCTGCCCCTCCTTTTATTTCTACCTTAGAGTGAAGCAATCACCTGCATCAACTGTTCCCGCTCGCGTGTCTCGTCCTTGACCGGCACTAGCATCAACAGCAACTCGTCCAGGCCGCTCGCTAGCAGCTCTCGCAGGCGTTTCTCTACCCGCGCCTGCTCTCCCGCAACCACCAGCGCTTGCACGAGCCTGCTGGTGCCTGTTCCATCCTCGCCAATGGGGAAGCCCGCCAGTTCAAACATATGCCTGTAGAATGGCGCTCTGGTATAGAACGAGATGCGTGGTGTCGCTGCCGCCTGCACCGCTGCCTCATCGGTACTGATCGCCACCGGAATGTGCGCGACGAGCGGTGGAGCGGGCCGGTTACTCGCCTGCGCTCCCGCCCGTAGCGCAGGCAGCGCCTTATCGAGTAGATAGGGGACCGGGCAGACCCACGAAATCGCGCCATCGGCAACTTCGCCGGCCAGGTGAAATGCCTTCTCCCCCAGCGCCGAGATCAGCAGCGGAACCCGCGCCGGGCGTGGAATGGAGGCGTTTACATTGAAGAATTTGCCGCGATGATCTACTCGCCCCTCCCATAACACCTCGCGCATCACCTCGACATATTCACGCAAATATGCCAGCGGCGACGGCATCGAAAGGCCGTAGATGTTTTCCATCACGTGACGGTGACTGGTGCCAACGCCCAATCGCAGGCGTCCTGGGGCAAGCGCTTCGATGGTTGCCGCCTGCTGGGCCATCACAAGTGGATGGCGTGGATAGACCGGCACAATCGAAGTGCCGAGGCCTATCTGCGTCGTCTGCACTGCCGCGGCAGCAAAGATGGTCAGCGTATCAAGCATGCCCGCCGATTGTGTCATCCAGACCTGCCGGATTCCAGCCTGTTCCGCCTCGCGTATCCTGTCGATGACGGTCGCGATATCCTGCGCCTGCACAACTAGTCCGGCGCGGTCGCGCAGCGGTAAATGAGAAACATCCTCTGAAGTAAGCAGAGAGCGATTATTCTCTTCCTGGGACATCCTATTTCAACCTTTCTACCAGTTCTCAAAAGCTACATAGCACAGGCAAGAGGCCTGATCCATGAAAAACTTTC
Organism: Ktedonobacteraceae bacterium; assembly: GCA_035294305.1. Classification (GTDB taxonomy): domain Bacteria; phylum Chloroflexota; class Ktedonobacteria; order Ktedonobacterales; family Ktedonobacteraceae; genus DASRBN01. The sequence goes on from DATGLD010000010.1 coordinate 6,932, forward strand.
CCTTCTCAAATGGCATTGTATCATTTCAGAATGACCGCAGGAGTGTGGTGTTTATGTAAAAACAGGCCTCCATGTGGTAAAATGCAGTGAGGCATTTCAATCATGTCAAATTTTTACAGCAACAAGGGTGAGCAAGGCGTGGGAGACCTGGTAGAGCTATCATTGTCACGTAAGTCGATGAGAGGCGCCCCCATTCCGAGTAACGATCTATTTGAGACCTACATTTTCAGGAAAACGCTCACCTCCGGAGCATCGCATGCACATTATCCATGGCACATGGATTCCCGAAGATACAAACGAGTTTGAGCAGGGAGGCGCTTTCTACCTGTGGGTAGAGACGGATAGCCCAACGCGTGCGACACAGAAAGGCGCGCAAAACGTTCATCCCCGGCACCTGACGCAATCGGACCTGGCCACGTTTCTCATGGAAAAGCTTGGCCTGCAAGAGAATACACCGGGCATGCTGGCGCGCGAACTTGAGACGAAATACTTCCTGCTGCCCACAGTTACAGGCAAACCAGCTCCCTGCTTCGAATTGCTGCGCTACATGGATGAAGAGGAGCCGATTGAGTTTGACCTGCAGCCCTGGATGGTAACATCTTACCGGCTGCGCGATGTCATCAGCAGCCTGAACGACATCCATTTTATCGCCCTGTATGCTCCAAGTGATTTCCAGCTGGGAGCCGATCTGCTGTTCTGGCAGCAGTACGCGCAGGCGCTCAAGGGCATCATCGCCAGAGATCAGTATATTCCTGCCCTCAGATACCAGGAGATCACGCCCGCTCCGGCAAAAGGCAAGAAGGCCAAAAACGCGCTTCCCAGCTACGAAATGCATTACACCTGGGAACTGCTCTCTGAGAGCTACGAAAAGACTGTGCAGAGCTCTGTGGCCGCCATGCCCGGTATCTGTGCTGCCGGACTGAACAGCCCGGATAATGCCGCCTTGTTTGACAAAGAATCCTTGCTGCGGCACTTTTCCGAATGTCTCCTGCAGAATATCGTGACAGGAACACCCTTTATAGCGAAGTTCGACCAGCAGATCGAGAACACGATCCTGTACAAATGCGTCTACCCGAACCGCGCGGCTCTGGTTTACGATACACCGGAGGAGCGGCTGCAAGACTACAAACACTGGCTGGCCTGGCGCAACAGCTTTACAAAAGCGGGCGCCGGAGCCGGCTTCAACCTCTGTTTCCGTCTTGAGGAGGCATCCTCCGATGATATAGACAGCTGGCACCTGCACTTTCTCGTCGCCTCACGCCGCGACCCCTCGCTCAAATTGAGCCTTGATGACTTCTGGTACCTCGATTCGCAGGCTCGTACAGAAGTACTCCGTCATTTCGGACAGGACTTCGAGAAAAACCTGTTGCTATCCCTGGGCCATGCCGCTCGCATCTATCCCAAAGTCTGGGATGGATTGGCTACAGACAAACCACGGGGATGCACGTTGACCATGGATGAAGCGTTCGCGTTCCTGAAAGAGGACGCCTGGATACTTGGAGACGCCGGCTATACCGTTATCGTTCCATCGTGGTGGACGCCCGAGGGTCGCAGGCGTACGAAGGTTCGCCTCAAAACGTCTGTGCGCTCGGCAAAGGGGACATCCGGCGTCAATAGTGGCTACTTCAGCCTCAACAGCATCATCGCCTATGAATACCAGCTATCGATTGGCGGCGAGGTCGTGACGCCGGAGGAATGGGAACAACTCGTCAATGCCAAAACGCCCCTGGTGCAGTTCCGCGGGCAGTGGATGGAACTGGACCGCGACAAGATGCTGCAACTGCTGGAGTTCTGGCAGAAGCACCAGCACGAGCAGCCTGAAATCACGCTGCTGGACATGTTGAAACTTGGCGCCGGGTCCGAAGACGACCTGGAATGGGATCACGACGCGGTCTTGTGCGATATGCTGTCGCGGCTCCAGGATAAGAATGCTTTCGCCCCTATCAAAGACCCGCGCAACTTACAAGGTTTGCTGCGTGACTACCAGCGGCGCGGCGTCTCCTGGCTGCAATATCTTGAACAACTGGGCCTGAATCCTTGCCTCGCGGACGATATGGGACTCGGCAAAACACTTGAGGTGATTGCCCACCTGCTCAAGGAACGCGAGGAAGCTGAAGACGTGCCGCCAACCCTCGTCATCGCCCCAACCTCCGTGCTGGGCAACTGGCACAAGGAGATCGAACGTTTCGCGCCGCGACTTCGCTCGCTGGTACATCAAGGCAGCGCGCGATTGAAAGACAAACAGGCCTTTATTGAAACATGCAAGCAGTATGACGTTATCCTGACCTCCTTCGCGCTGGCCCGCCTGGACGAAAAGCTCTTGCAGGCGGTGCAATGGCATCGCGTGGTGGTCGATGAGGCGCAAAATATCAAGAATCCGCAGGCCGCCCAGACCCGCGCTATTCTGAAGCTCCCATCATCGCATCGCATCGCCCTGACCGGCACGCCCGTCGAAAACCGCCTGCGCGACCTGTGGTCCATCTTCAATTTTCTCAATCCTGGCTATCTTGGCAAGGAGGCGCAGTTCCGTAAGTCCTTCGAACTGCCCATCCAGAAAAATAACGACGTGGCAACCTCGACAACCTTAAAAAAGCTGGTCGAGCCTTTTATCCTGCGGCGCGTCAAGACCGATAAACGCATCATCGACGACCTGCCGGATAAAATCGAGCAGAAGATGTATACCACGCTTTCGCCCGAGCAGGCCTCGCTTTACGAGGCGGTCGTCAAAGACGTTGAGGAACAATTGAAGGAGGCCGAGGGCATCCAGCGCAAGGGCCTGATCCTCTCCACGCTGCTGAAGCTCAAGCAAATCTGCAACCATCCGGCGCAATTTTTGCAGGATGGCAGCCCATTTGCTCCCGAACGCTCCCACAAACTCCAGCGCCTGGGTGAGATGGTCGAAGAAGTGATCGATAGCGGCGAAAGCGCCTTGATCTTCACACAGTTTACGGAGATCGGCGGCGAGCTTGAACGTTACCTCGCGCATACCCTGCACTACAACACCTACTACCTGCACGGCGGAACCAACGTGGCGCGGCGCGAACGCATGATCGCGGAATTTCAAGACCCGGCCACCGAGCCGTCGCTGTTTATTCTCTCGCTGCGAGCGGGGGGCGTCGGCCTGAATTTGACCAAAGCCAACCACGTCTTCCACTTCGACCGCTGGTGGAACCCATCGGTAGAAGACCAGGCGACCGACCGCGCCTTCCGCATCGGCCAGCGCAAGAACGTCTTCGTGCATAAATTCGTCGCCATGGGCACGCTGGAAGAACGCATCGATGCCATGATCGAGGACAAGAAACGCCTCTCGTCGCTAGTTGTCGGCGCCGACGAATCCTGGTTGACGGAACTTGATAATGATACCTTTAAAGAACTGATCGCGTTGCGGCGCAGCGCGGTCGTGGAGTAACGGCGATGGCACAGTTCAGCCGCACCTGGTGGGGCCAGCGCTTTATCGCGGCCCTCGAACAATTTACCGACCCGGGCCGCCTTGGACGCGGGCGCTCCTATGCTAGCAACGGGCGCATCCTCGAATACAAACTTGCTAATGGCACGGTTACGGCCAGGGTGCGCGGTTCGATCAACCCGTACTTTGGTGTCTACAAAGAGCCTATCTACAAGACGACAATCAAAATCAAGCCCATCTCCGCCGCCAACTGGACAAAAGCCATCCAGCACATCGGCTCGCGGGCCGACCTGGTGACGAAACTGCTGATGAACGAGATGCCGGACACAATTGACGATGCCTTCGCGCAATGGGGACTGCACCTGCTGCCGCACAGGGAGGCCGACTTCGAAACCGAGTGTTCCTGCCCCGATTGGTCGAACCCCTGCAAGCATATCGCCGGAGTCTACTACCTGCTGGCCTCAGACCTCGACCGCGATCCATTCTTAATGTTCGAGTTGCGCGGCCTGTCCAGAGAAGACCTGCACGCTGAACTGGCGCGTTCCCCGCTGGGGCAAATCCTCTCGTCCGCGCTCAAAGCGGAAGAGCAAGTGCCTCAAGTTGAGCCGGTCGCATCCCTCCACACGCGCCCGCTGCGCCAGCCGGCTGCGGTATCGACAGGGCATAAGGAGTTCTGGACCGGCGCCAGGAGACTGCCCGCTGCCCCAATAGCTCCAGCGCAGCCCACCGTGCCGGCTCTGCTGATCAAGAAGCAGGGAGATTATCCTGCTTTCTGGCACAAGGACAACTCTTTCATCAGCGTGATGGAAGAGCTCTATGAGCGCGTGCGCACAAAGAACAGGCAGATGAAGTAGCTGCTGTTCCGCTGGGGGTGTATCTCTTCGTGCGGCCTTTGTTTTGTGCAACTGCCCTGCCGGGCTGCCGTAAATCGGACCTTACTGAACCTGCAAGATAATCGTATTCTGCCAGGGGTCATTGATGCGCATGCTATCTCCCTGCTCCTCAAAAGGAATATGATACGCAACCAGCCGCTGCTTGACTTCTTGCAAGCCCTCCTGTGTAGGAATGCTAATGACATAGCTTTGCAGCCCGGCAGCGTTTGCTGGCGTCGGTTTCGCTCCACGCGAGTGCCAGGTGTTCAGGCCGATGTGGTGATGATAGCCACCAGCGCTGACGAAAAGCGCCCCGTGCGCCGATAAATCCGCGGTAACATCGAAACCAAGGATGGTGGAATAGAAACGCCTCGCCTCCGCGATATCGCCGACTTGCAGATGGATATGACCAACGCGCGTCCCCTCCGGAATCACTTCCCATGGTTTAACCCCGCGCCGGCCCTCCTCAAGGAGACCCCGGATATCGACCGGGTCGGTGGCCATCTGAACCATGCCGTTTGTCCAGCGCCATTCGCTCCTGGGGCGGTCGCGGTAGAGTTCGAGGCCGTTGTCGTCGGGGTCGGAAAGATATAACGCCTCGCTTACCAGGTGATCCCCCTGGCCAACCTGCAAGCCCGCCTGAAAAACGCGCTCCAGTTCGCGACCGAGATCGGCCCGTGTTGGAAAAAGAATAGCCACGTGATAAAGACCCGTTGCCCGGCGCGGCTGGGGCGCGGCCCCTGGAACTTCGATCAACTCCAATAGCGGATGCTTATCCCTGTCACCCAACACGACTCTTCCCGGCCCGTGCTCGACAGGCTGGAATGCCAGCACGCCCTCATAAAAACGCCGCGAACGCTCAAGATTCGCGACACGCAATGTCACCAGGCCAATGCTCGTGCCGGGATGAATCGACTTCGCTGTTGCTGACGCCTGCTGTTCCATTGACATAAAATTCGTCTCCATTCTCGCAAAATCCTGCGATGTGTAACGGGCTTTGACGATCAACTTGTGCCCGTAATAGAAAAGTATCTCTTAATAAACTAACAAAAAGTAAGTAAAATATCTTCCATCACTCATAATGCCATCGCTTCGAGCGTGTGGTACTATTATATTCGGCAAACACCTCGCGTTGCAGTCATTAGCTCGGTATTGAGCCTTCTTCGGAGAAAATCTATGGCCCAGACTCAAAGCGAGATCATCGTCATAGGTGGCGGAATAGCTGGTACGGCTACTGCCTGCCATCTCGCGCAGTACGGACACGAAGTAATCCTGCTGGAACAGAACGAGCTGGCAAGCGAGGCATCTGGTCTGAATGCGGGTACGATCTGGGCCACGGGTTGGGGTCACACGCCCGACCTCGTATCAATGCTCAACACTGGCAGCCTGGAAATCTTCAAAACCTTGCAGCTTGATCTCGGCTATGACATCGAGTTTCGTCAGAGCGGCTCTCTTCAGGCCATCCAGACCGGTGAACAATGTGTTTTTGCCCAACGAGAGGCGCATAACCTGGCCGCTGCCGGGCACCGCGTGGAGTTGCTTTCTGCTCGCGAGGCGCGCAGCATTGAACCCGAACTCAGCCCGCATATTCTGGGATGCCTCTACTATCCCTATGGTGGCAATGCCAATCCCGTGAAGACGGTGCAGGCGCTGGCAATGCTCGCGCAGAAATATGGCGCGACTATCCTCACGCACCACACTGTTACCGGTATTAGCCATCTGGATGAGGGCAGCTACGAGGTCGTCACACCGCCGGCGACCTTCAAGGCTCGCACGCTTGTCTTAGCTGCCGGTCCCTGGTGCCGCGACCTCGGTGCCATGCTTGGCCTCTCCATTCCCGTCTATCCTGTGCGCGGCCAGATGTGGGCCACAGCTCCTCAGCCACCCACGATTTTTCACAGCATGGGCGCGCTCGAGTCGCATTTCTACTGGCATACGCACCCATACGGCGATAAGCAAACCCCGCTCGAACTCACCCATCGCCAGGGTCAGCGGCTCACTCGTCACCTCTATGGACGTCAGACGCGCAAGGGCGAGATCATATTCGGCGGTGACAGGCAGGTAGGCGTTCCCAAAATCCCTGATCAGGCCGGTATCGAAGTCAATCACGCCCACGCGCTCGAGCTCTTCCCATTCCTCAAAGACCTGCCCATCGTCCGCGCCTGGGCCGGCTGGATGCCCTTTACCCGCGACCTGCGTCCCTTGATCGGCAAGATTCCTCGTTTCGACAATCTCTACCTGCTCACAGGTCTCAGCTCTTCCGGCTTTGAGAAAGGCATGATGGCGGGAAAGTTGCTCGCTGAGTTTATGCACAAAGGGATAGCAGATCCTATTCTCTCGCAAGCCGATCCGGGTGGCTCGATTGGGTTTTTATAACCTTATTAATTTTCAGGCTGCAATTGAGCATTCAGGTAATTGTTTATCTGCGTCATAATAGCCTGAAGTTGGGAAGGTTTGAGGCCGCTGTATTCGTGGCCGCCATTATAGGAAATATATTGGGGCATAAACCCATCACTTTTGAGTGCCTGATAGAGGTGTTTTGACTGATCTGGTAGCACCGTCTTATCCAGGGTTCCCTGGATAATGAGTACTGGCCCCGTTTGAGGTGCGATGTTATCTATTGGAGAAGCATCGTTAGCGAGCGGGTCTGGTTTTTTGAGGGGGTAAGGCTTCCTGCCGAGAAGAGCGGGGATGTCGTTTTGGACTTCCTGGTTCTTTTTGTTTTGAAAATATAATTCACGCAGATCGGTTGGCCCGAACTGATCGACGACGCATTCAACGGTGGGGGACTGGTTTGGATATTCACCGGCTACATCTGATGGGTGAATAGTTTGCAACTCGTCCAGCATCAATGCCAGGTGCGCCCCGGCTGAGTCTCCCAATGAACAAATTCGCCCTGGATCAAGACCAAGAGAAGAAGCGTTCGCGCGCAGAAAGCGAACCGCGAGTTGGACATCACCGATCTGGTCTGGCCAATGATCGGTATCTTGTGAAAGATTTGGATTAGCCAGGCGATAGTCTATCGTTACAGCGACGTATCCCTCAGATGCATAGTGTTTACACATAGTATCGTATTTTTCTTTCTGCCCTCCGACCCAGCCGCCTCCGTGTATCATAATAACGCCTGGCTCTAAGGAAGGCGGATTAGAAGGCAAGCATTCATCCAGGACTTCTTCCGCTATTGTTCCATTCCCATAATTAACATCCGGTATAAACCGTATCGAGTAAAGTGAAGCGGCCCGGGCGTGTGACGTTTGATGAAATCCGGCAACTTGCAGAAATACGAATGAAAGGATACTTACGGAGCAGGCAACGAAAACGGCACTTAGCAGGGGTGTACGGCGGGTCATCGATTTCTCTCTTCCATTAGCGGTGACGTGTACAAGATGCTGTATCCTGTACTGTCCCTTTCCTGTCCTGGTACGCCCAATACCTTATTCATAACATATTCATTGTAAAGCTGTCAAGGAGAAATTCCTGCCATCCACTCATAACTCGGGGTGCAGGGGTTTCACCCCTGCCGGGGTGCGGGGTGTTTTCTGCCGACACAGGGAGCACCTCGTACTGGAAGTCGTGCAGGGGTTTCACCCCTGCCGGGGTGCGGGGTGTCCCCGCTTGCTTCCCCTCCCGTCCTGACGGGCCGGAGGCCCGCTGCAAGAATTATGAGTGGATGGCAGGAAATTCCGGAGTAGTAAAATGGTGGTGATCACCCATAAGCAGACAAGGCCAGCAGTACAGGGCGAGAGATTCTGAGCGCGGCGAAGAATCTCTGCTCGACTTATGGGTGATCATCAGTAAAATGCTCTTGACGCCGGATATTAGGGTGTGCTAATATCATAGTAAAGAGGTTGGATATGAGCGTATCCTAAGCTCAACTTGAGAGCAAATGCATGGAGTTCTATCCGCTGCGCCTGGTCGAAGACGCACCCCTCTTTGAACGCTCATTGAAATTGAAATGGAGAATAGAGCGATGAGTCTTTTACATACCAAGGAAAAATGCTCGCTCTGTAATAGATCGCTCGCGCGGTGGGATGCCTCGACTTGCGCGCGCTGCGGTTGCAAGCTGTGCGGCCACCATACTCATTTATTGCGCGCTCCTCACAGTTATGTTCTTGTTTCGGTCTGTGATCACTGCGCAAAGAACGTGACAGCAGTACATGTACAGGCGCAGCGCATTCCTCATCATACCACCCACGCAAATCTGTAGGGGCCGATGAATCGCCGCCCGGCGCTGGTTGATCCACCCCGTCCCTTTGCCGGCCTATTTTGTTAAAATCCTTCACCGGCCCTCTATGCGAAACTACTATTGCCGATTGCTTTGTTAAACCCTCATTATCGCCTCGCTTTGCCCACGATTCATCCTCACGCATTGCCGAATATATATGCCGCCGCGAAGACCAGCGCCCCGCTTCCAACCACCTGCACGACCGAGATCAGCCAGTTTGTGCCAAAGTAGCGGTGACGGATGGCCGAAATCAACACCAGTTCAAGGGCTACCACGAAGTATGCGATAATCAAAGCAATGCGCAGATCGGAAACCAGGAACGGCAGCGTATGGAGCGAGCCACCCACGAAGGTCATGATTCCTGTAATCGCGCCGCGTATCACCGGACTCCCGCGTCCCGTCAGCTCGCCATTGTCAGAAAGCGCCTCTGAGAATGCCATACTGATGCCGGCGCCTGTCGCGGCTGCGATGCCCACCAGGAACGCGTAAAAGGCATGATGGGTGGCGAAAGCCGTGGCGAAGATGGGAGCCAGCGTCGAAACCGAGCCGTCCATCAACCCGGCCAATCCAGGCTGCACTACGCGTAGCAGGAAGTTGCGCGACGTATCATCCCTTGTCCTTATGGCGTGATACAATTCCAATAGCTGGCCCTTAAGCGTCTCTGGTGCCTCGGCTACCAGCTGATCTTCCTCCGACATTCTCTCAAGTTTATCGGACACAGGCGTTTGATTCTCGACGCTGCTGGCTTTATTGACATTGGCAGGTATCTGTTGTTCACCCGGCATTGCTAAACTCCTTATGTATGTGGAAGGAAAGGCGAAGAAAATGCTCTTCTATATAGTGCGCATCGAACACGATGGGCAGAGACCATATAACCGGACCTCGTATGACCCCAATTCGATCCCCGCCGCACGCGCTGCCTGCTCTAAAGCGTCCGCCGGTACCTTGACTTCTACCGGTATATCAAGCAATGCGCCACAGTTCGTGCATACCGCATGGTCGTGGCGCGCAGTATTGCCATCATAACGATTGCCCTCTTCGTCGCGCCCGATCTCCCGGATGTAGCCCTGCTCGGCCAGGTTATGTAAGATGCGATAGACGCTGGCCAGGCCCATATGGGGTCGCACGCTCTTCACCGCCTCGTAAATCTCCAGCGCCGTCGGATGATTGTGAGCCGCCAGTACGATATTCAGCACCGCCTGCGCATTGCTATTCAACTTTGTTTTCGCGATTGTTTCCATGTTAGGTCATCCTAATAATGATAATCATTCTCACTTTTCCTGGTTCTATTATAGAACATGGGGAGCGAAGATGTCAAGGCGAGTGCGAGTTATAAGATTGACAATCCCATTCTTCACTTTGAACAAAGGCGTATTGTGATTGATGTAGCCGGAAGATCACCGGCTATCACGGATATTTATGAACGCCTTCACCAGTTTTTTGCTGAAGTGCATGCTCCTGATGGATCGCCAATAATAGGTGAGCCAGAGCATATTGTTCACGCGCCCCGGCCTTTTGTAAACGTTTTGCTCCCTACCGAATCCTCCCATCGTCAAGCCCCGCCATCCACTCTTGACTCTGCATGACTTCGGCCTGGCGGGGAAAGACTTTGGAGAGCAGGACGCGCTGGACTTCTTCATCGGCATCCACACAGCAATCGGCTAAGACCGTTAACTGATAATCCTTGTCAGCTGCTTCTCGTAGGGTGGATAAGACTACCCCGCTGGTCGCGATGCCACAGAGTACCAGGTGCGAAATGTCCTGCGCCCTCAACAGCATTTCTAAATCGCTCCCGCTAAACGCGCTGACACGGTGTTTCGTAACCACGATATCCGTTGGCTCTGGAGCGACAGCAGGATGAATCTCCATCGTACTCATCGCTGCTGTCAGGGCGGACTGCTGCTGTTTGATGGCAGAGAAGGACTTGTTCCTGGGACTTATCTCAGGATAGCCCGGACGAAAGCCTACAACCACATAGATTACGGGTATCGATGCCGCTCGTGCAGCCTCGATAGCTGCCTTAAGTGATGTGAGGAAATCAGCATTCTGGGCATAACGTGCGACAATTCCTGCCTGCACGTCCATTACTAAAAGAGCCATTTTTGTATGTGTATCAGGCATTGATTTTCCCTTTTACTTGAAACCCTGATATCAAATAAATGTTACCAGGCAGGCGCCCAGACGCCAAATTCGTTGCCGTCAGGATCGGCGAACTGCGCCCATTTGCCCCAGGGTTGCGTGGCCAGCTCTACGGTAATGTTGACTCCCCGCGCTTTGAGCGCCGCGCAGGTTTCTTCGATATTGCCGGTATGCAGCACGTAGCCGGTGAAACCAGACCTGTCGGTAGCGCTCTGGCCGCGCAGCCCAAGCATGATATGGGTTTGCGCTCCTGGAGGAGCTACTTCGACCCAGCGTTCGGTTTCACTCATGGGCTGGTCGTTGATCTTTTCAAAGCCGAGTGTGTTGACGTAGAAGTCGAGCGCCTTATCCTGGTCGCTGACACCTACAGTGACGGTACCGATTTTTGTGAACATACATGCCTCCTGTTTATTAAACATTACTCGTTCAATGATAACTGGCATTGAACAAAAATTCAAGCTATCCAGGACTATTCCAGGGCTATGCAAAAGTTGGTGCATCAGCGATCAAAGCGGTCCCTATAGCACGGCAACGCGATTCCTCGACTTTTCAATCGCCCTGACAATTCTACCATACTGGCAGCAATGCTGTTGATCGCCAACAGTCGGGCGAACAGGTTGCAAAGCTATGGTAAAATCTAGCGGGAAGTATAGTGTTGTCCCCCTCGATGAGATCAAGGAGGTCATAACTTCTATCAATCGTAAGGAGTTGTCTATGCCTTTATTTCGTACCCATAAGCAGCGTCTTGCGTTTCAACAAGTCACGCATGTCCCCAAAGCGTCTCCAAGGTTCATTCCCATCCCTTTTCCCCAGCCTGTCAATTGCACATTGCCGCTGACCGCTATTCTTGGAAGCGATGAAGTGAAAGCCATTCAGGATGCAGGAAAGATCGTTTTTCACGCTGTCGGCGACACGGGCGGTACCAATGGGACTGATACTGAGGAAGCCGTTGCCACAGCAATGGAAGCCCAATTTACGACTACTGGCACAAATCCCGCCCCATCCTTCTTCTACCATCTGGGCGATGTGATTTATTACAATGGGCAGAGCGCCCTGTACGAAGCGCAGTTTTACGAGCCCTACAAGTTTTATCCGGCCGTCATCTTTGCGATCCCTGGCAATCACGACGGCGACACCCTGGTCCAATCAGGCGACCTGCCAGACACAGAACCATCACTCTATGGCTTCAGACAGAACTTTTGCGCTGCGCAGCGAACCCCTATCAGTACGTACCGCGATTTCTCTATATTTGCCCACAAAGCATGGCTCCTGTGGGGTATATTTGCAACCCCGTTCGAAATCAGGTACAATTTTGGCGGCTATCATACGACAAATTTTTTAGGGAGGAAAATGATGACGACTCGCTCAGAAATTCTGAACACTCTTGCTGCCTCGCAAGAGCAGGTTACTGCTTATTTCCGGGGGCTAAGCCCCGAAGACCTCGAACGCCCATGTACGGCGAGCGGAGTTCCTGGCGCGGCGCCGTGGCGAGCGAAAGATCACTTCGCCCACCTGGCACAGAATGAGCGCAATATTCAGATATTGCTGCGCCTCACGCTCAAAGGTGAGACCAGCTTACCAGGTGGCATGGGCGGCGCGATGAGCAGAGAAGAAAGGCTGGCCGCCTCAAATCGGCGCAATCAAGACTACGTCGATGCTCACCACGACGATAGTATGGAGACACTTTTCGCGGATGTAGCCGCGGCACGCCAGGAAACACTCGATCTCCTTGCGCAGTTTACGGATGAACAACTGGCTGCTCCTGCCTCGATCTCTTTTGTAGGTGACAGGACTGCCGGTGATCTGTTCGCGGCGAACGCCCAGCACGCGGCTGCCCATATTCATTGGATTGAAGAGGGTTTGCGCCAGGAACTCTAGTTCCGGTGAGTGCGCTTATACATCGAGAAAGTTGAACATCGGGCCGGAAAACGTTTTCCGGCCTTTTAAGGCTCCTTAGACCCCATAGGGTTGCGCATCTGATTAAAAATGCTCTGTTGCACCTGCACCCCTTGCGGTTGCCCGATGTCCGGTAGAGGTCTTGTAGCCATCTCCTTCTTTACCTCTTCCAAATCCTTCAGCGCTATTTCGCGATTGCGCGGGATTGCGATGGCTTTGAACTCCTCTTCAGCCTGTTTGAAGTGCTCATCTGGCGTGCCTCCTGGAGCCGCCCATTGCTTTTCATACACTGCCCACGTAATATAAATCTCACCCTTTATATAATGGCCGAAATTCCGTTCTAACCTGGCCCGATTTGACACGTCCGGAGCGATAGCATTGTCTACCACTTGCAGCGCCTCCTCAAACTTTTTATTACCACTATCGAAGTCTGACTGCATATAGAAAATAGTGCCCCAACTGCTGGTCAGGCGTGCCAGGAAACTCGAATCATTTTTGTCGCATACCTCGATAGCCTTTTTCGCGTAGCGATTCGCCATCTCAAATTCCCCGATATTGGCGTTGGAAGCTGCTAAGGTGTTATATTCGACAGGTGTTACCAGCCCTTCAATCTTACTGACGAGAAATGTTGCCTGACCCAGCAGAGAAGCGTATTGTTGACTGAGCATACCGCTTGCATATTTGCCTTGTGTAAAGTTGCCACTACTTCCAAATCCCGGCTGTTGCGCCATTTGAACTCCGGTCGCAAATAGCTGGTTGAAAGTATCGGTAAGCTGAGACCGAATCGTGCGCTGCTCGTCGGCTTTTCCACTTCTCGCTGTCTGTACCGCAAGTACTATCGAGAGGATGAAGGCCGATGAAGCGACAAGTAGCCCGCCTGAACTGGTAAAGATATCTACGTAATCTTTGATTTGCATCGTTCTCTCTCCGTTATTGCTCTTCACACGCTACAAACATATTTTCATCACTCCTGTAAACTTCTATGAACAGGCAACGTATGAAATATTGCACATTTTCTGAAGAGATTATACTCATTACTTCAATGAAATGTAACTATTCAGGAGTCCTAGAAGGCTTGTCTAAAGACGAAAAAGCGACTACAGTAAAGCCATGACGCCCGAAGAAGAACAGCTGCGACAAGAGAATAGCCGCTTGCAGGAGCAAGTCCGTCGGCAACAGGAGCTGATCG
>DATGLD010000011.1:0-69996 GCA_035294305.1 Ktedonobacteraceae bacterium
GTTACGTCGTCTGCTCGACATGCTGGCGACTCAAGCCATCCTCAGTGACGCCGCTGCTCAACCGGGAGGTCTGTCGCCCAATATCCTCACCTTTCTGCAAGGCTGGAAACCTCCTCAACTCGATTTATGACCGGATGTCAGTTATATCAAAACGTCAGGGAGGGTGCAGTTGAGTATAGTGCTAGTAAAACTTTTATTAGCTAGCTCTCTTCTCCTTCTCCTGGAGGCTAAGTAGTTACTTCATTTGATAGAATTCCATAATAGCTTTAACCAGAAGTTTTTTATGATTCGCTCTTTATAAAAGATATAATGTGTAAATATTATCAAAGGTATTATAATGATATATTATTCTAAATCTCATCAATTTTTAAATCTACAGCGCTAATAGTTAATGCATCATCTATAAATTTCTGCCATTGTAAGGCCCCGTCATCTGCATATAGTGCGTATACATTGCCATCATTTCCCCCTACATAAATGTATTCATCTCTAACTGCCGGTACTGAAAGTAAGGTACTATCTGTTTTATATCTCCATAAGAAAGCTCCGTAATTGCAGTTAAGAGCAGAAAGATAACCATCATCTGTACCAATATAAATTCTATTCTGTGCAACAACAGGAGGTGTTGAATAGTTCGCATTAGTGTCTCTTCCTAGCTCTTGCTCCCAAAGAAAGGAACCATCATTTACCTGTAAGGCTCTAATAAAGATATGGTTTTTTAAATGGAATTGTTCAGACTCTGATGAGAAAGAGTTATATTTAGGCTTAAAATAAGTGATGTAAATTGCTTTATCTACTATAACCGGTGAGGAACATATATTCCCTCCCATCTCTCGCTGCCAGCAAAAAGATCCATCACTTGCTTGAAAAGCACAGCATGTTGTATGAGTGCATATGTAGATAATGCCATTTAAAACACTAGGGGGATACCAGGAGGAGCTAGGAATAGACGATTGCCAAAGAAGAGAACCATTTTCTGTATGTAATGCATATAGAGAAGGAGTAAGATGGATCGGGCTAGCAGTAGTAAAGTAGACGCAATTGCTGACTGCAGTGGGAGAAGCCAACAATACTGAAGCTGTTTCATACCTCCATAGAAAGTTACCTGTGCTAGCCTCCAAAGCATAAATATTCCCTTCATTAGTACTCACGTAAACAATTCCATCTGAGATAGTCGGCGAGAATAATAGTTTTCCCTCTAACTCGGATTGCCAAAGTAGGGAGCCAGTAATTGCATGCAGAGCTTGTATTTTATTACTATGTTGATAGTTGATATATATAGTATCCTCTAATATTGTCGCTTCACTGAGACCGTGTAATGGATAATGCCATAATACTATTCCATTGCTCGGCTCTAGCGCATATATATCCTTTTGAACAGCAAATATCTTGGGCTTTGATGATAGGACCCTTGGTGGAAGAATAACTTTATCAATTTGCATGTCTTCGTCTCACAACTTTCCTGATACTCAGTTCAAGGTATGGCGCTTATGACCTTAGTATAGCATATTCGCAAAAGTAATTCCTAGGGAAGAGCAGCCCTCCAAGTAGATTGGCGAAGACTTGGCGGGACTTGCTTCGCCAGGTCTTCACACTTGATGGCCTCGAATCTCATACTAAATTGAAAACGTTCATATCTTCTGAGAAGCTCATCAGAAGAGAGTAGCTGTTCCATTGCCATTAGCCTGGATTACATTTCCATTGTCTAGAAATGAACTATTCGCTGCCCCATAGTATGTTTCTTGAGTGGGTGGCACTTGTTCAACTATTTGACCGTTTTCAATAATGTTACAATATGCTACACGCGATTGATCAACAGTTGTGATTTCGGATCCAGCATTGAGTTGCGGAAGACCCCCACCAAAAGAGAAGCCAAGACTGGTTTGGCCGAAGCAATTTAAATTAGCCACTAGAGACCATGTGCCTCCGGAACGCAGTTGCTCTCCACAATCGTTGAAAACGCCCATGTCAATATTATAGGCAGTGCCTGTTCCTTTCCGGAAAGGAACAGTATGAACGTCGCTAACAACTATATCCACTTCGAGACATGGGTCTGGATCTGGATACCCGTCCGAATGGGATTTATGATGAGAAAGCGGTCCAGATGCGGCATAAGCTGCTGGTAAAGCTGTGAATGAACTTATTACAAACACGAGACCGAGCAGACCCAAAGTATGTAAGAGAAACTTTGGCCTTATCATCTCGCTAAGTAAACGTACAACCTGAACACTTTTTACTGTATGCATTGATATTTCCTTTCCAATAATTTGGAAATCCTTAAGCAAACTACACTACTAGTATCTGCTGATTTCCACTTTGACACTCATAGAAGATCCGAAACTTTTCCAGGGCGTCTGCTTTCTTCATTCGTGCGGATTTCAAAAATCCCTGTTTACAAAAACATGAACAGCTATCTAGCCAATACCTGCTAAGTGTCAATCACCTCCTTCCTGCGCTTTTTTCTCTGCAAGCCCGGTGTCAAGCTAGACCCATTTCAAGCATTCTCACGGCTTCCTCACCATTTGCCTTTGCCTACACCACAAAGTGTACCTGCCCATTCATCGTTCTGTCATCCACTCTAGAGATGAATTTTGACTACCACTTTCTCATCTCCAGATTCTAGCCCATTTCTCCTACTCGACGCATTGCTTTTCTGGTCTTCAATTATCCCTTGCAGAGGCACAATAGCTCTCTCATTACTTCCAATATCCACTGGCGACTGAATATTTGACGATCTGCCCCATTTTGTGATTGAGTAGAAGAAAAGCTCCGTTGAGATATCACCATCGCAGGCAAACAGAAGCTCATCTATCAAGTCAGAAATGTTTTCATATAGCGTAAAAAGGAGAGGAATCACATTGTCACAACAGGCATACCAGGACCTATTTTCGGATAATATCAGTCATTGTTGGGGTTGTGGGTGTAACAATCCACATGGCCTTCAGATTAAAAGTTATTGGGCGGAGAATGGCGAGGAGACAATTTGCGTCTGGCAGCCACGTGAATATCATACTGCCGCCTGGCCCAATATTCTCTCCGGCGGAATCATCGCTTCGATCATCGATTGCCATAGCCTCTGCACCGCTATGATGTTCGCGCATCGCGCGGAGGGGCTTAAATGGAGCGATGATCCCTCGATTATCTATATCACCGGTTCTCTACAGGTCACGTATCTCAAACCGGCACCGGTAGATTCTCCGGTCACACTACGGGCGCGTGTGAAAGAGGAAAGAGGGAAAAAGATGATTGTGCAATGCTCTCTCTTCTCTCAAGGTGAGGAGTGCGCGCGGGCAGAAGTGACTGCGATCAGGTATACTCCTGCTAAGGGGTAGATTGTCGCATTATACCCTCATACGCATCCAACGTCCGCAAAACCTCAATAGTCTTGCGCCCACGCCACTCGGCCTCGACTGCCGGACTAATTGTTTCCCAGGAGAGCAGCCAGCCACCATCAGCTTGCTGCTGATTGGCAAGCGCGTCCAGGTGCTTTTTGATGGTTTCGTCATCGAATAGGCGACGGCAATAGCTTTGTGGTGTTGGCGCCCAGTCCAGCGGCTTTTGCACGTAGCCCTCTGCATCGGGATCGAATGCTATAACGCCTGGCTGCGTGAGGCGCGAGGCGATACGTTGCAGCTCGCGTTCAGCCTGTGCGCGGTCTGGCGCATATTCCAGAAACGTGATGATAGGCATGACGGTATGAAATTCGGTCGTGTCTGTAGCCTCGATCTCACGCCAGCAAAAGTTAGATGCTGTTTCAATCCAGGGATGCTGTATGCCGTATTTGAGCAGCAGCCCGGCAATGGCAGCTGTTGGGTTGAGGGAAGCCGGTGGATTGTCCTCGACCGCCCACCAGGGAGTATGTGGATAGTTATTGACGGATGGCAGGGCAGAGGGAACGCCACCATCAGGCGTGGTAATGGTGATAAGGTAATCGCAGGCACGTGCAACCATTGGATCACGCGTGGCATCGATAGCATCCAGGATATGCAGGGCGATTTCGATGTCTTGCGGCTGGCTGGATGGGCAGCGTTTATCGGGTTCCAGGGCATTGCCGAAGCCGCCATCCTCGTTCTGATAGGCGCGCAGTGCGGCCAGGACAGGTTCTTTGGGGCCATTGTCAAACAGGCAGGTGAACAGGTAGCGTTCGAGCAGGCGAGCGTTAAGCCAGGTGAAGTTCTGGGCGTTTTGCAGGCGTGAATTGCGTTCCATAGTTATTTCCTTTCAATGTCATTCTGAGCGAAGAATCTGGGTGGGATGAGGCGCTTCTTCGCTTCGCTCAGAATGACATGCCCGTGCAACCTGTCATTCTGAGCGAAGCGAAGAATCTCGCGTATCATCTTTGTAGTTCATCTGAATAGAGTGTACATGAGGGATGGCGACAGCAGTATGTCACTATTGCGAATAGCGTTGCGCGATTGCTAAAGCCGCCTGTTGTACGCGCTGCCGTAAAATATCGGGGGCAAGTACTTCGGCGTCGGGGCCAAGTCTGAGGAGCGTGCGCACCAGCCAGTCATATTCCGATGGCGGGCAGCGAAAACAGAGCAATCCACCATCTTCACCAAGCGGTTGGATACTATCGCCCAGCTGCGGATCACGCTCCATCACCAGAACGCCCCGTGCGGTAAGCTGGATGCGTACTTCGGGATGTGAGGGATGCCCATAAGGAAGTTCCGATTGGGAATCTTTTATATCTCCTGGGGCCTGGATTTTATGAACTTCGATGAAGCGGTCAACGCGGTAGGTGCGTTCTTCCTGACGTTCAAATGAGTAGGCTGCGCAATACCAGAAGCCTGCTGTGGAGTAGAGACGGTGAGGAAGGATTGTTTGCTGTGAAGCTCCCCGCTCGGAACGATACGAAATTTGTAGCCATTGCCCGTCGCGTGCACATTCGATGAGCAGTTCAATAAATGGCGTGGCATATTTGCGTTCGGGAACGTCGAGGTGAACCGTTTGCAAGAGGTGTTCGGTATCGTCTTGATGCTGCGCGGGAATCAGCGCCTGCATTTTCGCCAGTAGCGACTCGCGTTCCTGCTTGAAAGGTGTATCGGCAAGCTGCGAAACGCTGCTGAGCGCCAGGCGCAATAAAAGGGCCTCGCGTAGCGTCAATTGCAGGGGCGCCAGCGAGTAATCCGGCATCAGGGTATAGCCCCCATGCGGGCCTGATTTGGTAATGATCGGTACCCCCATTTCACACAGCGCCTCGATATCGCGAAAAACCGTGCGCTTCGAGATTTCAAAGCGCCGTGAGATTTCACTCGCTGTGCGCCTTCCTTCCTGCAAAAGCAGGATAATGGCCGTCAGCCGATCAATACGGTTCATAAAACTGTTATCCCGCGCTTCACGAGATGCTCTTTAACCTTTTCAGAATAGGCAAAGAGGGCGGGAACTCCACCTGAGTGCAGCAGGAGAATTTGCTGGCCCGGAGACCAGCGCCCGGCACTCTGATGTGCAAGAAAGCCAGCTGCCACCTTGCCGGAATAGACGGGGTCGAGAAGGATGCCTTCTGTCCGTGCCATCAACAGAATGGCGTCGAGACAGGCTTCGGTAGCATCGCCATAGCCACTGCCAACAAATTCGTCGTATATCTCGGTTGGCCCGCGAGAACGAGCAGGGTCGCGGTCGAGCAGGCGACAAAGTTCGTTCCACCACTGTTCCATGCTCTCGTAACAACGCTCGCGTTTCCGGTTAACGCTGATTCCAATTATGGGACACTCGATGCCTTTTTCCCGCAAGGCGAGGAGCAGCGCGGTGAAGATGCCGCCGGTGCCAAATGGCGTGTAGATGGCGTCGAGCTGAAGCTGTTGTTCGGATACTTGTTGCGCGATCTCCAGCCCGCAGCGCACATAGCCCAGGCAACTATGGGGAGTTGTGCCACTGATCGGAATATAATGCGGATTGCGGCCCTGGGAACGTAAGGTTTCGCAGAGGTCGAGTACATACTGTTCCAGGTCCCAATGATCATTCGTATCGACGAAGTGGACTTGAGCGCCCATAAGATAGACGGTGAGCAGGTTTCCCTGGAAGGATTGGCGTTCATCCTTGCTTAGCACGACTGCACAGTCCATTCCTACTTTACGAGCAGCCGCAGTGGTTAGCCGGGCATGATTGCTTTGAGCGGCTCCGCAGGTTACCAGCATATCAGCCCCTCGTGCCTGTGCCTGGGCGATCTCATATTCCAGCTTGCGCGGTTTGTCGCCTCCCAGCGTGATATCGGTGAGATCATCGCGCTTGATAAAGATATTTGGGCCGAGTCTCTTGCTCAAATGTGGCAGCGCTTGTAGGGGCGTTGGAAGGCGCGTCAAAAGGACACGTGGATATTGTTCTAATGCATCTTCGATGGTCATATTTCTCTTCTTTTCTAGACAGGACAGGGACGAGCCGCTGTCCCTACAGATTTCAGGTGTTCAGATTGTATTTATATCACATCCTGGTATGAGCAAGAATGCCATTGCGCTGTTAGCTCTATTGCTGCTAAAATAGGTTGTCTTGATGCGGTTTGTGTAGCAACAAAATAGACATGGCAAAGCTGCGAGGACCAAAGCGATGCAGGCATCAACCACTCCTTCTGTCATCGCACCAATCCTGGTTGGGCGAGCAGGGCAACTTGAAACATTACGCGGGCTTGCCGATCTGGCAAAACGCGGAGAGGGTCATGTCACCACTATCAGCGGTGAAGCTGGAGTTGGGAAATCGCGCCTGGTTGCCGAGGCGAAAGACTATGCCACAAAGCAGGGATTTCTCGTGCTGCAAGGAAATTGCTTCCCTGCCGATAGTAATTATCCCTATGCTCCTCTACTCGATTTGCTACGTTCCCTCATTGCTTCTCATCCCAAAGATGTCTCTGCAGCCGAACTGAACAACCTGGCGCGGAAAATCTATCCTTTACTGCCCGAATTTGTTTCCGATCAAACTCTTCCTCTTTCGCAACTTGAGCCTGAACAGGAGAAACGGCGACTTTTCGCGGTTCTGGCAAATTTTTTTCTTCACCTCGCAACGCGGTCTCCAGTGCTTCTTATTATAGAGGATGTGCATTGGAGCGATGATACCAGCCTCGATTTTCTCCATGCGCTGGCACGAGGTGTTTTGTCTCAGCCGTTCCTACTGATTGTTACCTATCGTCACGACGAAATCCCCCAACCCTTGAGCAACTGGCTTGCGCAGATGAATCGAGCGCGGCTCGCACAAGAAATTCGACTCCTGCCCCTTGCACGCGCCGAAGTCGATACGATGCTGGCGGCCATTTTCGATACGAAACATACGTCTCTTGATATGCGGCGTTTCTTGCATGGGGAACTCCTGGATACCCTCTTCACACTGACCGAGGGCAATCCCTTTTTCGTTGAAGAGACGCTGACCTCTCTGATTGCTGCAGGCGATATTTTCTATGCGGCAGGTTTCTGGAATCGCAGCGCTTCTCACGAGATTTCTGTTCCACAGAGCATCCAGGATGGTGTGCAGAGACGGACAGCATACCTGGACGAACCGGCCAGATATGTGCTGACGCTGGCAGCGGTTGCGGGACGGCATTTCGATTTTGCCCTTTTGCAGCAGCTTACCTCATATGACGAGCAGCAACTCCTGAACATTATGAAAGAGCTGGTGGTCGCTCAACTCGTCGTTGAAGAATCTGGCGAACGATTTGCTTTTCGACATGCGTTAACACGGCGAGCGATTTATACGCGGTTGCTCAGGCGCGAGCGCATGCTGTTGCATCGCGCTATTGCAGAAACCCTTGAGAAGCTTGTTGCCGCTACAGTTCGCGCTCACACCGGGAATGCGATCAATCTGGTTCCTACACCGCACCTTTCGTTCGATTCCTACCTTGAAGACCTGGCCTATCATTTTTACCTGGCAGGGGTGTGGGAAAAGACGCTGGATTACGCTTATCGGGCCGGAGAGAAGGCGCTCCGGTTATACTCACACCGCGCGGCCATCGACTATTTCACCTGGGTGTTGGAATCTCTCGATCACCTGCAGTCGTCTCCAACTGCACCGCTATTCTATCGCGCTCGCGGGCAGGCTTATGAAACACTGGGTGAGTTCGAGCAGGCAGAGCAGAATTACACGCGAGCGTTGGAAACCGCCCGCCTGCTGCAAAATCGGCAGGCGGAATGGCAAAGTCTCATAGATCTAGGGTTTTTATGGGCAGAACGCGATTATATCAAGACGGAAACGTGGTTCCGGCAGGCGCTGGCCCTGGCGCAATCGCTCGATGATTCCATGCTCTATGCGCGCAGCCTTAATCGTGTCGGCAACTGGTATCTGAATGTGGAGCAACCGGATGAGGCGTTACGCTATCACCAGGAGGCTTTGAGTATTTTTGAGCAGCTCAACGACCGGCATGGAATCGCTGAGACCCTGGATCTTTTAGGCATGTCGAGCTGCCTTGGTGGAGATTTAGTGAAGGGTACGGTCTACTATAAACAGGCAGTACAACTCTTTCGAGAGACCGGCAACCGGCAGGGTTTGATATCAAGCCTGGCGACGTTAGCAATGTGCGGCCCCACGTTTCATACGGATATGATGGTGGCGGCAGGAAGCCTGGCCGAGGGGCAAGAGGATGCTGAGAACGCGCTCAACATTGCGCGTGAGATCGGTCAACGTTCAGCGGAGGCATATGCCCTCTTCCAGTTGGGGTTGTGTCTCGGCTCCCAGGGTGAGTATAAGCGCGCATTGGCGGCAGCTCAGGCGAGCCTTGATATCGCGGAAGAGATTGAACACCGCCAGTGGCAGGCAGCCGCGCATGCCATGCTGGGGGGCATCTATAGAGGTCTACTGGCGCTTCCGCAGGCGCGGCAGCATTTTGAGCAGGCCCTGGCCCTGGCACGAGAGACTGGCTCATTGTTCTGGGCTCGGATGTCTACAGGCTATCTGGCCTCAACTGTTATTCAAATGAAAGACTTCTCCTACGCGGAAAAGCTTCTTCAGGCCGGTTCGAGTCCAGGTGACCAGGTGCAAACCATGGCGCAGCGGCTGCTATGGTGCGCGGCAAGCGAACTGGAACTGACGAGGGGTAATCCTGCCCGTGCCTTAGCAATGCTGGATGAGCTTGACGCTTTTGACACGAACGCTGGAGAAGGACGAGGAAGCCTGCTTGTGCTGAGATTACGCGGCGAGGCGCTGGCAGCTTTACAACAACCGGTGGAGGCCGAAGCAGCTTTTGTCAGGGCGCGTGAGATCGCCAGCGAGTATGGAGCTCGGCCAATGCTGTGGCGTGTGTATCTCGCTAGCGGCAATCTCTATCTAGTTCAGGGAAGAAACGCAGAAGCTGAACATGAGTTTGCCGCGGCCCGAACGCTGATTGAAGAACTCGCGGCTAACATCGATGATGAAGCGTTACGAGATATATTCCTCTATCAAGCGACAGCTTTATTGCCGCAACAGCATCCCCAAATCCCCAAACAGGCGCCTGGAGGCCTGACGGCACGCGAACGCGAGGTTGCTCTACTGATTGCCCAGGGCAAATCCAACGCCGAGATCGCGGAAAGCTTGATTGTCTCCAAACGCACAGTTGAAACGCACATTGGTAACATTATGTATAAGTTGGGCTGTACCTCGCGCACACAAATCGCCGTCTGGATAGTCGAAATCGGCATGACTGACCAGTAGGAACAGCGCCTGGTGCCTGTCCTCGTTCTGTGGACCCCTCCTCTCCGTGTATTTTCGTCTCATCTACGTGTGAACGCTATCGCTATCTCCGTATTTGCCACGATGTAAAGCCTGCCTTTCCCATCTATACTTCTCACAAATGAAATATCCAATCGGGCCTGATTGCTTGATACTATGGGAAAGGAGACAAGATGTACGCTATTCATACCCGGTTGACATCTCGAGAGCGTGAAGTTTTGCGTCTGGTAGCATCAGGCCATACGGACCGCAAAATTGCAGAATCGCTCGTCATCAGTCCCCGTACAGTACACCGGCATATGAGCAATATTTTTGTCAAACTAGATGTGACCAGCCGCCCTGCTGCAACCGCTCAAGCCGTCCGCAAGGGCCTGATTTGAAAACAATCACACTTTTACCTTGAACAGGGTCCCAACGATAGAAACGAGGTTTAATAATGACAGAGAAATTGAAATTGATGGCAGTTCTGGCTCATCCAGATGACGAATCGCTTGGTAATGGGGGCGCTCTGGCAAAATATGCAGCTGAGGGCATAGAGATTACGCTCATCGTCGCGACACGTGGGGAGCGTGGCTGGCCCGGCGCCGCAAGCGAATATCCAGGGGTAGAGGCGCTGGGCAAGATACGGGAAGCTGAGGTGCGAGCTGCTGCGGATACGCTTGGTCTTTTCAGCGTGCATTTTCTGGATTACCTGGATGGAGAGCTTGATACCGTTCCGCCAGCCGGGCCAATTGCGAAGATCGTTGGACATGTGCGTCGTATGCGCCCCAACGTAGTCATCACGTTCGGGCCATACGGAGGGTATGGGCACCCGGACCATATCGCCATTTGCCAGTTCACCACATCGGCTCTAATCGAGGCCGCTGATCCCTGCTCCCATTACTATGCGGAACTCGCCCCACATAGCGTGTCGAAGCTCTATTACATGGCCGAGACGGAAGATGTGTTTGCCGTGTATCAGTCGGTCTTCGGCGACCTGGTAATGGAAATCGATGGCGTGAAGCGCGGAATGGTTACCTGGCCGGACTGGTCGGTAACAACACGCATTGATACCTGGGATTACTGGAGGACGGTTGCCCGCGCGATCTCCTGTCACCGGACGCAGGTACCTGCCTGCCATGTGCTTGAACATCTCTCCCAGGAGCAGCGCGAAACGTTATGGGGAACACAGTGCTATTACCGCGTCTTCAGTCGCGTCAATGGTGGCAGGCAGGTGGAAGACGACTTATTCGCGGGCTTGCGATAAAGAGGAGGTCAACGTATGCGATTCCGTGAATATCTCGTCCTTTTTGTGCTGGCGGCGCTTTGGGGATCATCATTCCTCTTCATTCGCGTGGCCGTCACCGAACTATCACCGCTGAGCCTGGTTGGGGCGCGTTCTGTTATCGCGACGATTGGCCTGCTGCTGGTGGTACCATTTCAATCGCGGGTGTTGCAGGGATGGCGTACACACCTGGGAAGCTTTGCTGTAGTAGCCATCTTCAACGCGATCATTCCCTACCTCGCGATTAGCTGGGGAGAACAGTATGTGCCATCGGGTCTGGCGGCTATTCTGACCTCGACGCTGCCCCTGGCGACGGTGATCATTTCGCACTGGTGGCCGGGAGGCGAGCGTATTACCTGGCAGCGCTTTGCCGGTGTCGCCATTGGCATTGTGGGTGTCGCCATCGTGATTGGCCCTACGGCATTGAACAGCGGTGTCTCGATATCCTACGTGCTGGGCATTTGCTCTATTCTGCTTGGAGCGATCAGTTATGCTATCGGAGGCCTGCTTGCGCACCAGCTGCTGGTGGGTCTGCCGTCGATACTGCCCGCTCTTGGCCAGACAGCGTTGGGCGCTTGTATACTGGGTCCCATCGCCGCTGTTGCGTTCGCCGTTCATCCTGCTGCGCTGCCACTATCAGGTGCCGTTGTCGCATCCGTGTTAGGACTGGCGTTGGCCGGCACAACCTTTGCCTACATCTGCTTCTACTGGCTGATTGACCACGTGGGTCCAACGCGCACTGTCATCGTTACCTATCTCCTCCCATGTATGGCCCTGGTTTATGGCGCGTTGCTGCTGCATGAATCGATAGGAATCAACGCATTGGCAGGACTGGCTATCGTCTTACTCGGCATCTTTCTCGTCGGCAGAAAAACCGCCGGACAATCTTTGGATGAGCATACAGTTCAAGCTGCTCATCTGCAAGTCAAAACAGAAGAAAGGATCAACTCATGAATGCAAAAGACATTTTGAAGTACGGACAACCGGCAGTTCTCGCAACGCTCGAAGGGTTCCCCGAAAGCGCCTGGGAAACGCCAGGAGCCTGTGGCTTCTGGTCAGTCAAGGACATCATCGCTCACCTTGCCTCATATGAACAGGTGCTGGTCGATATCCTGGCAGGATTTGTCAGCAGGCAACCGGCGCCGTCTCTGGACAGGTTTATTGAGCTGGGCAGCCAGTTTAATGACACCGAGGTAGAGCGACGCAAAACGAGAACAATGAGAGAGGTTCTCGACGAGTTCAATGATGCGCACGCGCAAGTCATGTCTCTGATTGGAAAGATTGCGCCGGAAACGCTGCGCCAGCCTGGAACGCTCCCCTGGTACGGCCTGGATTATTCGCTAGACGATGTTATTGTGTACATGTATTACGGGCATAAGCGCGAACACAGCGCGCAGATCGCGGCTTTCCGGGATCGCCTGGATAGCCACAGGTAAAGAGGAAACCCTGTAGGGACAGCGCCTGGTGCCTGTCCTCATTGGAGCACGGGACAAGGACAAGCTGTTGTCCCTACAGGGGTACTTTCGTAGGGACAGAGCTTTGTGCCTGTCCTCACAATAAGGAGGAAAACTATGACAACAGTTCAAAAGTCTTACGACCTTGATGCCAGTATATTGAAAGCTGGCCTACGCGGAGAACTTATCCAGCCCGGTGATGAGTCCTACGATGCAGCGCGCAAAGTCTATAATGGCTTGATTGACCGGCATCCCGCGCTGATCGCTCGTTGCGCCGATGTAGCCGACGTGATTGCTGCGGTCAACTTCGCTCGTGATCACAATCTGCTCGTGTCTATTCGAGGCGGTGGACACAATGCTGGAGGGTTGGGAGTGTGCGATGACGGCCTGGTCATCGATCTCTCACTGATTCGCTACACCTACGTTGATCCAGTTGCCGGAACTGTACGCGTTGGGGGAGGATGCACCTGGGGCGACGTTGACCATGCGACCCACGCCTTTAGCCTGGCGGTCCCCAGTGGAATTATTTCCACAACTGGCGTCGGTGGCCTCACGCTCGGCGGCGGGCTGGGCCATCTCACCCGCAAATATGGCCTTGCCATCGATAACCTGATCGCCGCCGATGTTGTCCTGGCCGATGGTCGCCTCGTCACGGCTAACGAGACACGTTATCCAGACCTGTTCTGGGCGCTGCGCGGAGGCGGCGGCAACTTCGGCGTTGTCACCTCATTCCTGTTCAAGGCCAATCCCGTGCATACTGTCTATGGCGGTCCCATGCTGTGGGAAATGGATCAGGCGTCTGAGATCATGCAGTGGTACCGCGAGTTCATCACCCAGGCCCCCGATGACATCAACGGCTTCTTCGCCTTCCTGATCGTGCCACCGGGACCGCCATTTCCTGAGCATCTTCACAACAAGAACATGTGTGGCGTAGTATGGTGCTACACCGGTCCGATGGAGCTGGCCGAGGCAACCTTCAAGCCGATTCGAGAGCAGTTTCCGCCGGCCCTGGACTTCGTTGGGCCCATCCCGCATCCAGCCCTCCAAAGCATGTTCGATGCTCTCTACGCACCCGGGCTCCAGTGGTACTGGAAAGCAGACTTTATGAACGAGCTAAGCGACGAGGCCATTGCACGCTACATTCGGCACGGCTCGCAGCTGCCAACGATGCAGTCAACCATGCATCTCTATCCCATCAATGGCGCGGCCCATCGTGTGGGCAAAAACGACACCGCCTGGAGCTACCGCGACGCCACCTGGGCCGAGGTCATCGTCGGTGTCGATCCTGATCCTGAGAACAAAGACCTCATCGTCAACTGGGCCAGGCAGTATTGGGAAGATATCCATCCCTATTCCGCGGGCGGCGCGTATGTCAACTTCATGATGGACGAAGGTCAGGAGCGTGTCAAAGCCTCCTACCGCGACAACTACGAGCGCCTGGTAGCCGTCAAGCGCACCTATGATCCCACCAATTTCTTCCGTGTGAATCAGAATATCCAGCCTGCCTCGTAATGAGGTTATAAGGTATACTGGTAGGAGCAGGGCAGCGACAACTTCTTGCGAATTACTGCCCTGCTCCTGAGCCGGTTGGGGTAGGAGATCAATCCTTCGCCCGATACCCCTTCGCAATGGGTAATCGTGCGTAATTCACAGGAACCGGTCGTCGTGAACCTGGAACCGTTTGACGCAGTACAATCGTAATGGGTATTCTGCTATAAATCCAGTAAGTTGTATTCTAAGGAAAGAAGCCGAGTGTTAACCTTGTTGTCTCCCATCGCCGCGCCGTCTTACAGCGCGCAGACCATATTCTTGTGCTAAAGGATGGAAAACGAGAAGCCGAGGGAACACTGCAAACGCTATTAGAGACATGCGAAGAGATGCGTCGTTTGTGGCAGGAGGACAGGCGCTGCCCCTACGGGAGTACTTTCTAGTATATTGCTAGGAATTATGAATAATGGCAGTTATAATGTTCATTGAGGGAATCAGTTGCGGCCAGAATCTGGGGGAAATTATTCCTCGCTCGCATATACTTCTAAAGCGAAGATATAGCAGAAGCTGTATTAACAGTTTTTGAAAAATATTCGCTAAAAATCTAATCTTAACTGCCATGCTGAACATTACTACCGGCAGCTCTTTGAAGCGCTGGACGGGAAGAACATTTCGCTTCAGGCCTGGAAGCTTTCGCTTGAGTTCAGGCCTGTACATGCGAAAATTTAGTATAACAGAAGCGGCAACGCTGCTCCTGCTGGCTTATTTTGCCTCAAAGATACTGGGAGTGATCCGCCAGTCCTTGTTCAACTCGCTCTTTGGAGCAGGCCCTGCCGCGACTGCCTACTATGTAGCTTTCAACATCCCCGACACTATCTTCAACCTGATCGCCGGCGGCGCGCTGGTGCATGCGCTAGTGCCCGTATTTCTCGCCTACGAAAAAGAGCATGGGCGAGAAGAAGTCTGGCGCTTCGTCAGCCTGGTCTTCAATATCCTCCTGGTTGCGCTCACCGCTGTAATCATCGTGGCTGAAATGATAACCCCCCAGTTCGTGAGTAAGGTATTAGCGCCTGGCCTGACTCCTCAAGAACAGGCGCTTACCGCGACGTTGACACGTATTATGCTGCTGCAGCCGTTGATCCTGGGGCTTAGCAGCATTGCCACGGCTGTCCTGCATAGTAAACGGCAGTTTGTGCCCTCTGCCATCTCGATTGCCATCTATGATGTAGGACTGATAGCCGGCATCTTAGTCGCTCGTGCAGTTCCTTCCGTTGGTATTTATGGCCCTACCGTTGGATTGCTGGTTTCTGCTTTCTGCCAGGTAGCAGTGCTGGTTCCAGGTCTATTGAAGCTGGGGGCGCGTTATACCTTTACCTGGAATCTACAGCATCCCGGGCTGCGCCAGCTCCTGAGCTTACTTGGGCCGAACGTGCTGACACTAGGTGTCACTTCTGTAGGCGGTATTATCATTACTTCCCTTGCCACCTACCTGCCCGATAAGGACAGTATTGCCGCCATTCATAATGCCTCGCTGCTGTTTAACTTCCCTTTAACGCTGCTAGGAGTGACATTGGCGAATGCGCTGCTGCCACAGATCACGGCCTATGCGACACATGGGCGCTATGTACGTATGAGTTGGACCGTCTGGCGTATTGTAGGCGCCGCGACATTGCTGAGCGTCCCTGCTGCTGTTCTTTTATATGTCCTGGGTAGACCTGCTATTTCGATTCTTTTCCAGCATGGCGCATTTAATGGGCACGCGGCGGCGTTGACCAATACCGCCTTGCTTGGCTTCGCGATCGGACTGCCGGGGCAGACGTTGGGCCTGCTGATCGTCCTCGGCTTTTACGCCTTGAAAGACGCATTGACCCCACTGTTTACCAGCGTATTTGAACTGGTCACGCATGTTTGCCTGGCGCTCTTGCTGCTGCACCTGTTCGTGGGCAGCAATGTAATCCTGGCACTTCCACTGGCCGCGAGTATCTCGGCAACCCTGGCGGCAGTAATGCTGTGCTTGATACTTTTCCTGCGCTTGCGAGTAAAAGTAAGCAAAGACAGAGGCATGCAGCGATTATTGAAAAGGAGGCAGTTGCAAGTGGTTAAGGAAATTGACCAAGCGGCACCGGTCGGAGACGTAGGGGCCAGATTGATCGCGCCCAGGGTGGCACTTCCTCATGATTCGCTCAGCCTGAAAGGACAGGTGAATGGCTCCTGGCCTGGCTCCTCATCGACGCCATCTCCTGACGATTTCATCGATACAAGACCGCTACCGGCCAGTAATGGCAATGAAGGGCTTATGGCCCTCGTGCAACAGCATATTGCGCGCATAAATACTCCTGATTCTGACCCGGTTGTGCTTATGGAGATGCTAGAAAACATATGCCGGCATCTTAGCAACGCTGGTCAGGAGGTTCTCGAGCATGTAGTACACACCTACAAGCAGGCAGCAGCAATCAATGCCAGAGCATACCCTTTGCAATTCGTGTTGGGCGAACTCTATTTCCGCTCCAGGAGCTACGATAAGGCCGTTGATGCCTATATGCTTGCTATGCAATATGGTTCGTTTGAATTGGTAGCGCGCGTTCGTGCGGCTCAATGCCTGATTATGGAGGGATTACCGGGCGTGGCGATTCTTCAACTCGAACAGGCGCAAAAATGCCTTGATAGCTTTTCAGCATCGCCATCGCTTGCTCGCGTCTGGCAGGCTCGTCCCTTAATGGAGGATGAGATAGCTGAGCCACCGGATACCCTGATCTCGCAATTGTTAAGCACAGCCATGCAGAGCAAATCACGACAGGAGCAGATGCATTCGTTCCTACGCCGCGTCAATCAAACTCCCTCCTCATATCATGAAGTTGCCCAGGTGAAAAAGCAATTCGTGACAGGACCGCTATCGCTCTCGCAGCAGCATATACCACTGCAATCAGGCCGGCTAGAAACGCAAGAAGCATATGACGAGTTGGCGGAGATCTATAAGATACAGAGCATTTTGCACGAAACCATTGCCAAACTATGTGAACAGGTAGTAGCCAGCTTAAGCAACAACCAGGTGGAAGAGGCCAGGGCCGCGATGCAACGTATTAGCTCACTCTATATGCAATTGGGTAATGCGCAGGAAGCCGGTGCCCATATGCTCCATGCTGAAAAATTCAATTTCCAGGCGGGAAAGTCCTGGCCTCCACCACTTCCTATGGAAACAGTATAGGGACCAAACCCGAAAATGCCGGGTGAAGAGGCGTGCAGGCCCTACCGGCAATAGAGTGCCAGCATAAGGGCGCGAGTTGTGGTAGAATCGCCATTAAACTACCCAGTGCCCCGTCAGGAACTGCGCCAGCAGGAAGAAAAAGATCGCGCCCGACACCATGCAATAACTCAGGTGCAGTGTGCGATACTTGCCGATGTTAGCCAGCATGATAAAAGCAGGGAAAATTTCCAGTACAAAACGTGCCATTGACTCCAGGGGATAGCCGGTATTGGCAATCGGGAAGAGTTGCAGGTAGAGATAGATGACAGCGGCATAGATGCCGTAGCTCCACATACGCGCAGGTAGCCTCCAGGGGCCTATGAACATCGACACGATCAGTATGAACACCAGCAGGTCCGATCCCAGATCAATCGAGGTGCGCATCGTCAGGAAGCTGAGGAAACCGCTGTGTCGCATTTCTCTGATGGCCATTAGAATCCCCCATCCGGGAATGCGCAGGGTGCGGCCCCAATCGGCATGCGCGTGTACAAATGCAAGGGGATCATGAAAATGTATATAACAATAGGCCGCATAGATTGCGATACCCGCGGGAATACACAGGCCGAACAGGATATTCAAACGCAGGCCTTTCGCAAGTCGCACCAGCTGCTCTTTTGTGAAGCGTGATTGGATGGTTTCTCCCCGCAGCATCCACAGGCGGCGAAGATATTCATAACAGAATGGAGCTAGCAGGAACATACCATCCGGGCGTGTCAGGCTGGCCAGCAGGCCAAACAACCCCGAAAGCAACCAGCGGCCACGCCGCATGTAGTAGAAGCTGAGAATGGATAGACACAGGAACAGCGATTCAGTGTACGCTGCTGAGAAAAAGAAGGCGCTGGGGAAGATGGCGAAGTACAGCACGGTGAGATAGGCGCGATCACCATCGAAATCTTCTTTGACGAGCCGGTAGAGGGCGGTGAACATGAATAGTTCGGCGATATTCGAGACGAGCAGGCCAGCGGTGAGCGAATCCTGCGTCACAAACATGAATGCGCGTTCGAGCAGTGGATACAGCGGGAAAAAGCCGGCGACGTGCAACTCGTAGTAACCAAAGCGTGCGATATGCGAGTAGTAGGCGGTATCCCAATAGTGCCATTGTTCCCATAGCGTGGAAATTGGCAAGCCTTGCGGGGAAAAGTCTTTGACGGTAAAGAGGAACGCCAGGCAATCGATAACAAAAATAGCCAGGTGTATGGCGATATAAACTGGCAAAATGGCCTTGAGCGCGTCATACCATGGGCGCCAGGGTGACTTATCTTTGCCAGGCCTGTTGTCAGAAACCACTTCCATCACACTGCTGGACTGCGAGGGTGAATCAGCTTGAGTGATATCCATGTCCTGCAGGCCGGCAGTGCCCTCTACCCTCTCACCGGCAGGCGGTACAGTCGAAGAAGTGTTATCAGAAGAGTTCGTGAATAGATGCATCGGATCATTCCTGGTAATTGTGCGGTTGCAGGCGCCTTAAAACGTTGTATGTCCTTCACCATCATCAAACGCTTGCCACTGGAGAATGTAACAGAGCGGGCTAGATTTCTTACCATTATAATGTCAATTCCCTATCCGGGCTAAGGAAAGTGATCCGGCCCCTGTCTGGTGGGAGTAGTATAGCGGCCAAAACCGCAAACGTCAAGGGCAAATACCATAAACCACATGCGACAATGTTGCGACAGCTTTCTGATCATGCCGCGACATTTGCCTGTTACAGTAAGGGTAGGCGAAATGGCGGAGCATGTTGTAGGGATAGCGCCTGGGAACAGAGAACAGACGTGGGTGGGGCCAATCGCCTGGTAAAACGTAATGCAAGGAAATGATAGAAAAATGAACCAGCTACAGGTATTTACTGGCGCGTCAGGCTATGAATTTCGCATGCAGATACGACGCCGCTCCATGTGGGTCGCGTTTATTGCCATGGGGCTGATCTTCACGCAATTTCATCAACCGTGGAACCGTTCGATTACAACTCCGGCCCGTGATGCCACCGTCTACTGGACGGCGATTGCTCAAACGTTTCTTGCCGTGGCCGCCGGAATATTCCTCGCCGATCGTTCGCAGCGAGATCGGCGCACGCGCGTCGATGAAGTGCTGAACGCATTGCCCGGTGGCTTAAGTGCCAGGCTCTGCGGAAAATACTTCGGTAGCGTACTGGCAACACTGGTGCCACTGCTGCTGGTCTATGGCGCCGGCGTCATCTATATTCTTGCTCGCTGGCATACGATGCAGGAGCTTCCTATCGCGCTGGCAGCTTTTGCCACCATCGCGCTACCGGGTTTATTGTTTGTTGCAGCATTTTCAATCGCCTGTCCGGCCTTTCTATGGTTACCTCTGTACCAGTTCCTTTTCATCGGCTACTGGTTCTGGGGTAATCTGCTTCCCGATGTTGGCATTCCCACCCTCAGCACTACTATCCTCACCCCGATCGGCGGCTACATGTGTACAGGCTTCTTCAATCCGATGGGAAAAGAGGGTGTGTGCAATCCAGGTATTCAAGGGGCGACGGCCATACAAGGCATTGAAAGCATGCTGCTCCTGATCGCTATCTCCATCCTGGTCCTGCTGCTATTATGGCTCGGATTGAGGTTCTACCAGGCAAGACAATAAATCCAGAAATTTTGTAGGGGCAGCGCCTGGTGCCTGTCCCGCTATAACGAAAGGAAATAAAAACAATGGAATACAAAGCTCAGGACGAACAGAGACAAACATTCTACTGGCAAGAGTACCAGCCGGATATCAGGCCGGACTACGTGTCATACAATCAAGGACAGCCTCTACCATCTCTCGATGGCGCTGTTATCGGGGCTATTCTCTCCTATTCGCTCGGTTGGTTTACAGGATTGATCTTCTACCTTTTTGGTCGGAATCATCCCTACGTGCGCTTTCACGCATTACAATCACTGCTGTTTTTTGGAGCCATAAACGTGGCAGACGTAGCGCTGTTCAACATCATTGATGCCCTGACAAGGTTTCACCTGTTTCCTTTTTTCTCCTCGTTTGCGATTCTGCTCTTCCTTTTCTTGAATTTCGTCGCTTTTATCGGCTGGGCGGTTGGTATGATCCAGGCGGCCAGGGGAAAGTATTACAGGTTACCACTGGTTGGGCATTTGCTGACAAAGTGACCAGGGCGACCGCAAAGGTCGTCCTATTTGCCGGCAGTGTATGATACACTATTACCTGGGTTTTGAAAGGAGTTTTCTCACTCTGTCACTAGTAAAAGTGAGTTATGGCAACGATTTTGCTGGTTGAAGATGCGCACGAGCTGGCGCAGGTGATTATACGCGAGCTTGAAACGAACGGTTATCGAATTTTGCATGCAAGCGATGGGCTGGCGGGCCTCCAGTTGCATGCACAGGAACGGCCGGCGCTCGTCATCCTCGATTGGATGCTGCCCAAACTGGATGGTCTTGAAGTGCTGCGGCGCATGCGGCAGGTCGCGCCAACGCCGGTCTTGATGTTAACCGCTCGTGGCGAGGAAACAGATCGC
Organism: Ktedonobacteraceae bacterium; assembly: GCA_035294305.1. Classification (GTDB taxonomy): domain Bacteria; phylum Chloroflexota; class Ktedonobacteria; order Ktedonobacterales; family Ktedonobacteraceae; genus DASRBN01. The sequence goes on from DATGLD010000011.1 coordinate 20,559, forward strand.
GTGGTAGGGCTTGAACTGGGAGCCGACGACTATCTCACCAAGCCTTTTAGCATGCGCGAACTGGTCGCACGAGTACGCGCATTGCTGCGACGCGCCGAAATCGTCCAGCAGATTTTGCATGAGGATTCCAATGCTGCGAACAGCCCATCAGGTTATGGACCTTTGTTTCTTGATCCACAGGCTCACCTGGCAACCCTGCATGGCCTATCGCTTGACCTCACTCCCACAGAGTTCGCCCTGCTGCACCTCTTGCTGCGCAGCCCCGGCAGAGCATTCAGCCGCGCATACCTGCTGGATACTGTCTGGGGCCAGTCGTATATCGGCGGCGATCGCTCGGTTGATAATACCGTGCTGCGGCTGCGCAAGAAGCTGGGGCCGTTGGGTGAGGCCATCGAGACTGTCTGGGGTGTCGGCTATCGCCTGCAGCCCGAAAGGCCTTGACCATCATTGCCATGCTGGTTGTGATACCTCCATCGGCACTCTTCTCCTTTATCGTCATACGCCGCACTACCCGCCGCCTGAAAACGCTCACCGAGGCTACCGCCACCTTGCGCAAGGGCAATTATGCCGTCCGCGTTCCCGTCATAGGCGAAGATGAGGTAGCCCAACTCCAGAACGACTTCAATGTAATGGCCGCAGACCTCGAAAGCACCTTGCGCGAACTGCGTAATGAACGCGATACCGTTTCTGGTCTGCTTGCCGCGCGCCGCGAACTTATCGCCAGTGTCTCGCACGAATTACGAACCCCCATGGCTACACTGCGTAGCTACCTGGAGACAACCCTCGTGCACTGGGAGCAAGCTTCGCCGCCAACATTGCAGCATGACCTGCAGATCATGGAAAATGAAGTCATACGCCTGCAAACCCTGGTCGAAGACCTCTTTACCCTTTCACGTGCCGAAGTCGGCAAACTCACCCTGCGCTGCAAGCCAACCGACGTGGGAAAACTGGTACAAAGCATCGCGGACACGGGCGCTGCTCTGGGATGGCAATCAAGCAGGATCGAGGTAGTAGCTGACATCCCTTGCCAGGCGCCTTCAGTGATGGTTGACCCCACGCGCCTGGAACAGGCATTGCACAATCTGCTGCATAACGCCCTGCGCCATACCGCGCCCGGTGGTATTGTCGCCCTTGTCGTCGCGGAAGAAAAGGAAAGTGTCATCATTCAGATAAAGGATACCGGTGAAGGCATTGCACCCGAAGACCTGCCGCATATCTGGCAGCGTTTCTATCAGTCTGAAAGCGCGCGTAATGGGGCCAACAGCGGAGTTGGGCTGGGTCTGGCGCTGGTGAAAGAGTTGATCGAGGCTATGAATGGAAGCGTAGCGGTTGAGAGTACTATGGGCGAGGGCAGTTGTTTTACTATTCGCCTACCACGAACCTGTGTAGAGGCAACATTGCCGCACAATCCCTTGTAGCCATGTAGAGACATCACACATGGGGGATTACTCATAGAGTACATCCCCCATCTTATCCTGACGGAAAACGAGCAAACACACGGCAAGGATGCTGCAAATGTAGTTTACGCTGCCTGCTCCTGTGTCAACAACGCCTCGAACTGCTTGCGGTTCAGTTGCTCCTTCTCCATCAGTTCGTTCGCCAGTCGCGTCAGCTGAACTGCATGCTCGCGCAGGATAGTGCGAGCCATTTCGCGCCCCTCGTTCAGGATGCGTTGCACCTCCAGATCAATCAAGGCCGCCATGCTGGCGCTGCTGGCATTCGCTGTACCTGGCGCGGCCATAGCAAATGCATACTGCTGGCCTGCCTCTGGTTCGTTCCCATTCAGCAGCAGGCGACCATCGGTGTTAGCCACCAGAGTGCGGGGTCGGCTTTCAATCTCCGTGCGAATCATGTTGAGTCCCGCGCCACCTGGCTGATAATCGCTGAAGACCACGCCTACTTTTTCGCTCATGCCCCAGCGCGTCACCATCCGCCGCGCCAGGTCCGTTACCACCTGCAGGTCGTTCTCTGCCCCGGTTGTGACCCGTTCAGGACCGAAAGTCAGTTCCTCGGCCACACGCCCACCCAGTCCAACCGCGATGCGCGCCATCAGAAATTCACGGCTGTAGTTATAGCGGTCTTCCTCCGCGGTGAATTGGGTGACGCCGAGGCTCTGGCCGCGTGGCAGGATGGTGACGCGGTTGACAGTGTCAGCTTCGGGCAGGTGATAGGCGACCAGGGCGTGTCCGCCTTCGTGATAGGCGATGATGCGCCGTTCGTGCTCACTCATTACCAGCGGTCGCAGCGCGCCAAGCTGCACGCGGATGAGCGCGTCTTCGAAGCACTCATGGTTGATGCGCTCCAGGTTGCGCCTTGCCGCACACAGAGCCGCCTCGTTGACCAGATTCGCCAGGTCGGCGCCGCTCATGCCGGTCGTGAGGCGAGCAATGCGTTCGAGGCTTACCTCTTCGTCCAGGGGCGTGCGCCTGGTATGCACGGCCAGTATCGCCTGGCGCCCGGCGCGGTCGGGCAGCGAGACGTTAATGGTGCGATCAAAACGTCCGGGCCGCAGCAGCGCCTTATCCAGAATGTCGGCGCGGTTGGTAGCGGCGAGTACGACGACGGCCTGGCGGGTATTGAAACCATCAAGCTCGACGAGTAACTGGTTGAGGGTTTGATCGCGTTCGTCATTGCCGATGAGCCGTGTCGAGCGCTTGCGTCCAACGGCATCGATTTCGTCGATGAAGACAACGCATGGAGCCGACTGGCGGGCCTGGTTGAAGAGGTCACGCACGCGGCTGGCCCCGACGCCAACGAACATTTCGACGAATTCGGATGCGCTCATGCTGAAGAAAGGCACGCCTGCTTCGCCGGCCACTGCCCTGGCGAGCAGTGTTTTGCCCGTTCCAGGTGGGCCGACCAGCAAAGCGCCGCGTGGGATGCGTGCCCCCAGGCGGTCATAGCGATCAGGGCAGCGCAAGAACTGTACGATTTCTTCCACCTCGGCGCGTACCTCGTCGATGCCAGCTACGTCGTTAAAGGTGATAGGGGGCGGCGCGGCCCTCGCAGGGGTGGCGGTGCTGGTCGTGGGAGTTGCGGGCCTGCCCAGACCGGGCGCCTTCTCCTGAGGGCGGCGTGGTGAACTGGACTCTTTGGCGCGCTCAAAACGGCGCACGCGGCCTTTCGCCATTTGTGAGATGCGCTCATCCATCATGCGCGTGGAACGACTGGCGTTGCGAGGAAACAGCAGCAGACCCATTACCAGAACCAGCAGCACGATAGGAGCAAATCGCCACAGCAGCGATAACCACAGAGGCGTCGTCGTGGGAGCCAGTGTAGTGACTACAACGTTGTTACTGGCCAGCAACGGCATCAGCGACGCATCACCGCTATCAGGGATGCGCGTATAAACAAGATGAGCCGCATCAATGGCCGGTCCAGATGTGGCGCTGGCCCAGGTTGATGTATTGCTCGCATTAGTATAGTGATTCCAGGCCGCTAAATCGGCGGTTCTCTGGCTAGAAGTGATGGTTACTTCTTTAGAAGTACTGGCCTGCTCTTGAGCCAGCGAGCGGATTAATAGGCCGTTAACCTCATCTCCTCGAATAGTTACTGCTACCACATTGCCCGCCTTCACCTGCGATATGAATGTGCTGTAGTTCACTACCGTCACCCCGTTGGGTGGCGTACTGGTGGCGGGGGGCTGCAACTGGCTGAACACGCCAAAAAGCAGCACAAGAATAGCAGTAAGCAGAATGCCGGCGAAAAGAGCTTGTTTATACGTGCTAAGAAACTTCAAAATCTGGGTTTTTGTTACTTTCTTTCTCAATGTGTTAAAGAGAAGTTGTCGACCATGCCCAGGCAGCTGGTCGCGTCCCTCCTTGCCGTCCATATACTCACCTCGTCCAGGACGGGCCTTCCAGTTTTCATTGCCTGTAGACCCTGATGTGTATCCCTGCTGTAGGGCAACCGGCCATAATGCCTTGCTGCCGTACAGTTAGCATTTCATTCTCCCTTTTTGCTTTCCCTGACCGGTGTAATTCTTGCTTCCTTTCGCGGAAACGAGAATATAGAGGTTCATTACCAGGATGGCCACACTATCGCCGCCACCTTCTTCAACATTACCTCACCCCTCCTGAATTGAATCGAACGCCAGAGGGAGAATCCTTCTTTTGTACCTGCTATAAAATGCAGTAAAGAGGCCGTTAAACAGAAAATAGATAAGAAAAGGTGCTTGTGCAGGGACCCCACAGGGAAGCACTCCATCTGCCTGCTTCCCGCCTTAGAACTGAGGTGCTTTACGCACTTACTTCACAGTATAATAACGTACACCAACGTGTTTCGATACACCTTGCATAGCATAGCACAACTGGATAGATGGAAGGCAAGAGGTATAGTACCTACTAAAAGTTCCTTCTAGTTCTTATACGTTGCTGGTTACCTTGCTAGATGCAAATTTAAAAACGAAAACGAATACGAAAAACAGCAATACATTCTATAACCAAAGACGTTACGAAGCGGCAGAATTGCGGGATGATTTTTTCATGTAGGAGGGAGGCTACGCGGCCTGCCTGCTGCTATAGATGCCCAAATTGCGGCGGATTTCGAGAAAACGCATAATGGAATCGCGGCTCAAAACTCCTACGACTCGTTCATCCTGCACTACCGGTAGCTGGTTCACATCCTGATTGGCCATTAAGGGCAGCACATCATTCAGATTCTGCTGTGGGTAGACGACATGCAACCGGTCACGAGGTATCATAGCAAAACCGACGGGTGTCTGGGCCCATTGCTCCTGCGGGACATGGCGAATATCGCTTAGAGTGATCAGGCCGGCCAGCCGGTCGCCCTGTATGACTAAGGCCGAGCGCAATCCTTGCGGCAAAAAGTGTTCATAGACCAGCTTTTGTAGGGAAATGTTGGCCGGGACGGTTGCCGGCGCGGGATTCATCACCTCGCTTACCTTAACACCTCGCAGCATGGATTGCAACATCACCTGAGAATTCGCCGAACGCGCCGAACTCATCAAGAACCAGCCAATGAAGCCGATCCAGATGCCACCTATGAAGTCGCCTGTAAAGAATAGCCAGATGCCTGCCAGGATGAAAAGATAGGCCACGATTTCACCGGTAATTGTAGCTGCCCGTGTGGCCCTGCCGAGACTACCAGTTATCCGCCAGATGATCGAGCGTAAAACTCGCCCTCCATCGAGCGGGAAACCGGGGATCAGGTTGAAGATGCCGAGCAGGACATTCGTAATGGCAAGATAGCCGAGTATGCCAGCCACTGGCGAGCTGGTCTCTCGCAGTGGTAGCAGTAAGAGATAGCAGACGATTCCGATCAGAATGCTGACGACTGGACCAACGATCGCCATCTGAAATTCTATGCCCGCGCTCGCTGGCTCCTGCTCGATATTGGAGACGCCACCGAAGATGAACAGGGTGATATTATGTACAGGCAGATCACGTGCGCGGGCTACCACCGAATGGGCCAGTTCGTGCAACAACACGGAGACGAAGAGAAGGAGGGCAGCGATCAAGCCGGTTATCCAATAGGTGACTGGCGACCAGTGCGGGTAGATGGCCGGAAACCAGCTTATCGCCAGTGACCAGGTCTGGAACACGAGGATGATAATCCAACTGATATTAATATAGATGTCGATACCGGCTATCTGGCCAATGCGCAATGACCCAGGCATAGGTATGCTCCCTTTTCAGTTCAACACGATAATTACCCTCTATTTATTTAAGTCAGAACGATACAGTAGCGCAAGCTCATCAGGAAGATATATGATAGACTAATATCGATACCCGTCATATGAGAAAGGAAGAAGGAAGGAATAATTACATGCGCATCGCTTTCCTATCTGATATCCACGGCAATCCTGTTGCGCTTGATGCTGTCCTGGCCGATATCGAAGCGCAGGGCGGCGTTGATAGTTACTGGATATTGGGAGATTTCTCGGCCATGGGCTATGATCCTGTGGGTGTATTGGAGCGGGTGACGCAATTGCCCGGTGTTTCTTTTTTGCGAGGTAATCACGACCGTTATGCGGTTACCGGTGAGCGTCCAGGTCCAACATTGGAGCAGGCGCGGGCAAATCCACAACTGGTGCGGCTGCTTTATACAATGGCGGCAAACCTGGCCTGGACCCAGGGACATATTCTCGCCAGCGGCTGGTGGCAGTGGTTTGAGCAGCTGCCACTCGAATTGCGAATGACCTTGCCGGATGGTACTCGCGTACTGGCGGTTCACTCTGCCCCTGGAACTGATGACGGTCCCGGTATTATCCCGCTTATGAGCGATGACGATGTGCGTAAATTGCTGGCGCCGGCACAGGCCGACCTGGTGATAGTCGGGCATACTCACGTGCCTATGGATCGCACTATCGACCAGGTGCGGGTATTCAATCTCGGCAGTATCAGCAATCCTATGCGTCCTCGTGTAGAAGCGACCTATGCAATTTTAGAGGCCGGTGAGAAGGGTCATACCCTACAACTACGCTACGTCGACTATGATCGACAGAGAGTCATCCAGGAGTTGCAACGCGTAAAGCATCCCACGGCGGACTTCCTGGCAAAATTTATTCGCGGCGAGATGATGCCGCCGTGGGCACCACGCTAAAGGTTAGCGTCCCGCCTCACGTATATGGGTGCTAAAAGTTATCAGTATGCTCAAGACGAGAATGTAGCCCCAGGAGATCAACGCTGTAGGAACAGCTCCAAATTGCTGCAAGAGCAGACCTGTGAGCGCCAATCCTATGGGTCGTACAGTGCCGGGGAAGAGGCGGCAGGCACTGATGACACGCCCTTTCAATTCATCCGGGATGAGCGCGAGACGATAACTGAAGTAGGCTACACCCTGGGCCGATCAATCGGCGCTGGGTGCGATGCGTCGGCCCCTACCATGAGAGATATGTATCAAGGAAGCGGGCAATGGCTGGGTAGGCAAGCAGGCGATTAGCACGCTTGATAAGCCCGTGACCTTCATCTTCAAAACGCATATATTCGACGGGAACATTACGCGAACGGAGCGCAGCGACGATTTGCTCGGCCTCTCCCACCGGAACGCGTGGATCGTTTGCGCCATGCACCACAAAGAGGGGCGCGACAATACGGTCTACATGGCGGATAGGGGAGATTTGCTCCAGGAATGCCCGGTCGTTTTCCAGGCTGCCATACTCGGCCTCGCGTAGTTTGCGCCGCCAGGGGCCTGTATTTTCCAGGAACGTCACAAAATTGGCGATACCTACAATGTCCACGGCTGCAGGCCAGGTATCTGGGTAGGTAGTGATGGCGGCGAGGACCATAAACCCCCCATAACTGCCGCCCATGACCGCAATGCGCTGCGGATCGGCAATACCCCTATCGCGTAACCAGAACGCGGCTTGTCGCAGGTCGGCCACCGAATCCATGCGCAGGCGCACATCATCGAGGCTCTGATAATGATAGCCATAACCTGTGCTGCCTCGGACGTTTGGAGCAAGTACGCCAAAACCATGCGCTACAAAGTATTGAATGACAGGATTGAAGATGGGGCGGGACTGGCTCTCCGGCCCGCCATGCACGTAAATGACAACGGGTAGTTTCTCTGCTTGCCGGTGCTGCGGCAGGTAGAGAAAAGCGGGTATTTCAAGCCCATCAAACGTGGGATAATGTACCAGCTCTGGCTGCACCAGCGTATCCTGGGGGATACCGCCCAGGGAACTCCTGGTAGCGCGCCAGAGGATTTGTTCTGCTATATCCCATATCCATATATCAGGAGCGTCATCGGCAGTGTTGAGGGTGAGCGCCAGGCGCTTTCCGTCGCGAGACCAGGTGATTTCGGGTATGGTGCCTTGTGGCAGAACTGGTACGGGTAGTTCGCATCGTAAATTCCAACCGGCAGCGATATCGAAGAGCTCCAATCTTGAGTAGCCATTTTCGTTGGTGACGAGGGCCATGCGCGTGCCGTCATCGGTCAGCGCCAGATTCTCAGCATCCCAGTGTTCGTCGCGCAGATAGGTCAATGCGGTAGTGTTAAGGTCGAGCCAGGCGAGGGAGAGAAACTCCCTACCGGCATTGCTAAGGAGGTACAGCCCTTTTCTATCGGCAGACCAGGCCGGTTTTTCAAACTGAGCAGGGCCTTTTATGTTGCTATCTGCCGGCGTCAGGGTATGGGCATCAAGTGTGGCTCCATTAACCAGAATCAGTCGGTTGCGCACATTCGATTCATAACGAGTTACCAGCACCTGTGTGCCATCAGGTGAATAGGAGATGGGGTAATTTGTGCCGTCCTGCTGTAGCAGCAAGCGCGACTGGTGGGTTTCCAGCGAAAGCTCGTAGACATCGAAATAGCGCCCATCGCGTTCATTACTGGCATAAAGGATGCTCTTGCCATCATGTGACCAGTTGCCAAACTGATAGATTACTTCAGGTTGATCGGTAAGTGCGGTAAAGGTCGAGCCATCGGCGCTGAGCGCATAGAGCTGCGTGCGTTCGTTGCCGCCTCTATCGGCGGTTACTAATAGGGACAGTGCCTGAGGCTTGTCCTCACCCGCCGGTGAGAAAGCAGCGCTCACGACCCGTTCGCCACGGAATGTAAGCTGATCGGGCCACAACGGGGCAGGAGCATGAATATCAATAGGGACGCTCCAGACCTCGGCTACACCGGTGATGTCTGTAAGGAAGCTGATCCTTTTTCCGTTTGGCGAGAAGCTAGCGCCATAGGCGGAACGAACGTTGAGAAAGCGGTCAAAACTATATTTTTCGGCTGGCATAAGGTTTCCATATCTAGGAAAAAGGATCAGGTGGCTCTTCTGATCCAGGCCGGTTCGTAAAAGGAGTCACATAGCGAACAGAAGAGTCGGCAGCGAATCGCAAGGCGACTTGAACTTGTCTCCTTTCTTTGTTGCCCTTGCAGTTATTTTAACATATGATTCCCGCTTTGTGTTGATTGGGATACTTTCTTGATCATCCAGCGCAGCGTCCCTCGCCCGCGAGCCGTCAGCCACCAGACGCCGCCGGATGCCAGCAGGATAAGAATAGGTTCGATGGGCGCGCGAAAACGCGCGCTGCCATAGTAGATCAGGCATTCTCCAATTGTGAGCAGAATGATGAAATACAGAAACAGGAGTTCGCGCCAGCGCCAGAAGGTGACGGCCAATCCGAGAGCAGCCAGTATAAAAACTGCGATAGGAAAGGTCTTCATCATTGCCAGTACGATTTGCGAAGATAGTTGATTGGGGAAACGCTCCACCGGCAGGTCGGCCTCGATGGTAGCCGGTTGCCACATATTGAGGAAATGCAGCGCCAGCAGGTGAGGTAAAACGCTGGTGTGGCTCTCAATCCATTGAATGGCTGCTTTTTTATAGGTCGCTTCGCGTGCGACTTCACAGGTTGGCGTGCATGTGTATAGAGGAAAAGGTTTTGTGACCTCTGGGGCGGATTTGAGAGGGTTGATCCACGACCCCAGATATCCAGGGGTGGTCACAATAGCGTTGTTGTAGGCGCCAAGCAGTACCGTTCCATCCCCTGTTGCCACCGGAATGAACGCATGTGAATCTCGATAATTACGGACGGTCCAGGGCGCTATGAGGACGAGAGCAATAACCGTTGTTATCATTACTCCCCTGGCTGCAGGTCTCCACGATACTACCTTTATCCGGATCATAATGAGCGTCCAGAGAATTACCAATCCAATCACTGCCAGCCCATTTGGCCGCGTGAGCGAAAGCAGTCCAAGTAAAATGCCTGCTACAATCCACAGGCCCTTTGTCTGCTGTGGAGCGCGTTGGATGCGATAGAGCGTATAGCAGAGGGCGAAGAGGAGAAATATATACAACGATTCAGTATAGAGCCAGCCATCATAGATATAAAGTTCGGGGTAAATTGCCGCGATAATTCCTGCCACAATGCCAATACGCATACCGAAGAGATCTCTGGCAAACAAGTATACCAGCATGCAGGTGCCAGAGCCAACGATAGACAAAAAGATGCGCGCCACATAGTCGCCTGGCCCAAAGATTATGGAAATGCCTGCTATGATAAATGGCCACAAAGGGGCGCGATATACCGTTGATATATGGGATTCCAGGCAAAAACAATGTTCCCTGAGTAAATTGAGTCCAATGGTCTGGTAAAACAATGAGTCATGCAAGGGGTAATAATGAGCCGCAACTGTATTGTTGTAGACGATGCGTACCAGCAGCGCCAGGCAAAAAATACAGGCAGCAGGAAGCCACGCTCTCACCCGTTTCATATTAGTGAAATCCATTCGATGATACGCTTTTGAATGAAATCTAATTGTTTGAGACGAGCCGTATAAGAGCAGGTAACAACCCCTCGTTTGTATTTGAACAGGCTTGCTAAACCTGCTATAATGAAAAACGTGGAAGAAGTATCCTTGATAAGCAGAAAATTAAGGAGGGATAACGCAATGGAGAAGAAGGATGCACAGCGACAGACCTCGCCGGAGCCTATCCTCACGGAAGATAGCACTGTTCTGCAAGCCAATCTCTTCAGCGGCACTTCAACAGTGATCAGCGAACCGCCTGATCCTACAGAAACGCCTTTTCCACCCCTGATTCGCACCAATCCGCTGACGGATCAATCCAGCCTCTCAGCCTGCGTCATACCTTATCAACAGGCTTTGCAGTTAGCCGGTAAATCTGACTACACTGTTACCTGTTTTCTCTCAGACCTCAAAATGTTCAGCGACTTTGCCGGGCGCGATATCCCTGTGGGGCGTATCACGAAGGAGCAGCTCACCGATTGGCTCATGAAATTGCAGTTTGGTACAAAGGGCCAGACGCCTGCACCCAAAACGATGGCTCGTCGCGTCACATTCTTGAAAAATTTCTTCTCCTGGCTGGCCCGCGAGGGCGTCATTCGTGAGGACCCTTCGGCAAGCCTGGCGTTCAAGCGGCCTTTGCCTCCGCTGCCGGAACTGCTCTTTGATGATGAGGTACAGCGTCTGCTGGATGCGGCTGCCCAAGACCCGCGCTGCCATTGCCTCGTCTATCTTGTGCTGAACGCGGGCTTGAAAAAAGAGGAGATCATGGGGCTGAAATTAGAGCACATTGACCTTTCCGACCTCCAGGCTCCCCTACTCACTGTGCATTTTCCTGCCGCGACCGGCAAACAGCATCGCGAACGCCGGCTCGCGCTTCCTGCTCAATTTACTACCATCTTGAAGCAATATATCGCAAAATATCGCCCTAGCGAGGAATTATTTGTCTGCACCGATCGCAACCTGAACTATATCCTGGCGCGGGCAGTCAAAGCGGCAGGCATCAAGAAGCGTGTCACGTTGCAGCTGCTGCGCGATACCTTCGCCGTGCAACAACTGAAAGCAGGAGTATCACCTGAGGCGTTGCGTGAAAAACTGGGCCTTTCTGACGAGGCATGGCTGGAGTCACGCGAAAAGTATCGCCGGCTGGCATTCGCGAAGTGAGTTTGAAGCTTATCCATAGAGGCAATCAAAGCGCGCACTATGCTTGATTGCCTCAAATGTTTTATCTCGGTTGGCTCGTGATGATCTGGATGCTAGACTTACGTTTGATCGCGTTGTTTAGCATGATGGCATTGAATACAATAGCGCCGACTGCCAGTGGGCCGAGGCAGAGGAGACCTATCCCCAATGTCAAAATGGTTCCGACGATCAGAACCGGCCAGTAAACGAGAAAGCTGCAGATCAGTAGTACGACCCCTACAGTTGTTTCCCCCGACATAAGCCAGCCCACGCCGTAGATACCGAGGAAGATTGAGAGTAGCACTTCGACCAGTACCGCGGAGTTGCTCGAGCTGGATGTAGTTACAACATTGACTCCAACAAGTGGCTGGGCGATCGGAGTGTTGACAATATTCACATTGACCGAGCCGGGAAAAGGTGGCTGGCCATAGGATTGCCCATATCCAAAATTTGGTTGGGGAGGCTGCATATAGCCAGGCTGTGGAGGGGGATATGCCGGCTGGGGAGGCTGCATATAGCCGGGCTGTGCTGGATAGCCCTGGCCATAATCCGGTATGGCCAGCCCGTCCATCGGATAGGGCCCATGGTTTGTCGGTTGTTGGGATCTGCCCAACATCGACGAGGTGATCGTTCCACACGAAGGGCAGATAGCTATATTGTCTGGCATCTCTTTCCCGCATCGTTCGCAAGTTATCATACTCTTTTCCCTTCTCGTTTAGCCAGTATCTTCGTCAAGCAAACTTAAAATTATCGCATTGTTGAGTATCATAGCACATAGGACAAGCTATTGCAATGGATTTTTAACTTAAATTCCATTCATTACCACTACTACTGATCTCTACATGATCTAATTGTGCCGTCTGTATCACCCGCCACGTAGCGCCCGCGAATGGCGCGGGAGTGATAACCGAGCTTTGTCCGGCCTTCCGTGACTTTGCGCTTAACATAGCCGGTGTGATTACCAACAAGGATGGGTGAGCCATTTGTAAAATGCTGCTCAATGAAGCCGGGAAAGATTTGCCTGCTTCTCCCACAACCTGAACCACATTAGCCTGTAAAAGGCTGGGATCGAGCGTGGAGGCTAAGCCGTTCAGCGCGTATTTGCTAAGCGCAGCCACGCCCAACAATAGCATCTGGAAGCCAGGAGCAACAAGCCGCATGACCAGGCTGTTATCCAGTTCTTCGTCGCTACTTTTATGCAGCGGCGACGGCGGCCAGAGTACCTGCAAAAGCACCTGCGAGCCTATCGAAATGGTGATATGTTGCCGGGCCTGCATGTAGCTAAGACCCCGGTCACTAATAGAGCGTCGCCAGAGCGCATAGCTGACATTAGGATGTAGCATTCCTGCGTCGATAACCTCTTCGATCTGGTAACGAGTCACAACATCCTGCAAACCGGCTAAATGATCTTCGCGTGGCGCCGTCAAAATGACAGCGTCGAGCGAACGCTGCCAGAGAGGAAGCGTGTTGTAAAGTTGTTGCGATAAAGAAACCGCGTCCATGCCGCCATCTATTAATACTGTTTTGCCATCAGGTGTTTGGATGAGAATAGATTCTCCTTGCGCGGGTTGTCCTGCCGGCCCGACATGAAGAAAAGTAATCATCAATCGTCCACCTGGATGTGCCGCGTGGACTGATATGCCGGTTGCCAGTACGATGATGAGCGCAGCGCTGATTTGTAGAATACGCCAAGTGCGATATGAAAACAACGGGGGTGCTTTGTTAGCTGTGCGCGTTTGCATAGTTTCCGGCCAGAGGCGAAAGAGAATAATTACTACGAGACTCAACAAGACGTAATACCCCCAGGCGACCGGAGCACTGACCGTGTTATTAACGGATAAAAATGCTCCTGGAGTGCTGGCGAGCCAGGGAATGATTTTACTCAAAAACAGTAGTAATGGCTGGATAATCCAGCCGAAGAGAATGCTAATTTGTGTGGAGAAAAATCCGCTGGCGCAAATCAGGAAGCCAGGCGGGATCAAAATTCCCAGCAAAGGGACCGATAATAGATTGGCCAGAGGCGCGATAAAGGAGACCTGAGAGAAGGTAATTGCAATAATTGGCCAGGTCGCGCACTGCGCAGCCAGCGTAACGGCGCTAATTTCGGCGACAATATGCCCGAAAGGGAATCGTTCCAGGGAACGGAAAAAGCGCAGGAAGAATGGAGTGAGCATGACGATGCCCAGCGTACCCAGAAAAGAAAGCTGAAAACCTGCATCCCATAATATAAAAGGATCGACCATGCTCATAAGAAAAGCCGCGAGGGCTATGGCGGTATAGAAGTTATAAATGCGTCCGATGCGCGGGGCGATCACCAGCAAAATGCCCATAATGCCTGCTCGTATTGCTGCCGGTCCTGCGCCACTCAAAACGGTGTATACAGCGATGTTCAGTCCAACAAGCATCGTTGCCAGCCAGCGCCTCCAGTCACGGCGTTTTTGGGCGGGTAGCAATCTGGTCTGTTTATCATGTTCTTTATAATATAGCCATCTGGCGCTAGCCGAAACGAGACCCGCGAGAATAGTTACTTTGAAGCCTGATGGCGCGATCAGATGTGCTGTGCCCGTCTCGTTGAAATATGGAATCAAGGGGATGAGCGCGGGTGTGCGCAGGCTGAGCAGGATTGCGATAAGCAGGGCCGCCAGAGGCGGTGGGAGCGATCGCTCGATGATAATGGCGAACTGCGTGCGCAATTGAAAGAGGGCGGCGATAATAGGATTGCCCCCGCTTGCATTCACGGTTAACGCTGGAAAGGCCATGCTGGCGAAAATTTCGGGCGGACTGTGTGGAGATGGAGGGTCAAGTTTGCCTTTGAGTTCGACGGCATCGCCATAATTTGGCCCATAAGGATTGTCAATGTATGAACCCAGCATCATGACATCAATTTGACCGTGCGCATCCTGCCAGGATGATCCGCTGTCGGTGCTGACGCTGGATACTGCGACGGTTAACAACCGGCTGCGGGCCTCCAACGTTGGTTCGTCGGCTACTGTTCCCTGCACTTCGAGCTTTTTTTGTCCAATGAAAGTGCTGATAGCCTGGGGATCACCAACCGGTGAGACAATCGCATAGCGCCAGGCACCAAGCATGAGCCACAGCGTGATCAATGCCAGCAATAACCCGCGATCGCTGCGCCAGAAGAGGATCACGCAGATTAGAGAGGCGAGAGCGCCTATCAATGAAATCCATACAGGAAGATTTATCCAGTCGCCGAGTACAATGCCTGCCAGCCATGAGGCTGCTACCACTACCAGTACTAGTCCGTGGAGGTCTATTTCGACTTTTTTGCTGCTTTCCACCGCTTGTTACCGCCAATTCACGGAAATTCTAATTGATGCATTGCCGGGTAATGTGACTTTTTGTTGCTCTCCTAGACCGTTACCATATTCTTAATCCGGTCGTAAATTGACTTGCTAATGACCTGCAGCAATTGATCGACAGAAGTGTAGGGTCCATGCTGCTGGCGGTAATTCACAATGGCCTGTGCTGTTGTGCTACTTACGTGCAGGTACGTGCGCAGGTCGTCCACACTGGCTGTATTGATATTGACCAGTTGCCCCGAGCCTGCGCCTGGAGTTGCGCTCGCGCCCGGTTGAGGGACTCCACCCACATAAGATGGCGGTATTTCCCCAATGGCTACTACGTATACTTCCTCGCCGTCGCTTAATTTTGCGGCCAGGTTGAGCGCGACGAGGTTTGCGTCCGGCAAAGCGCCTCCGGCGGCTTGCAGTAGTTGGAAAATACGCGCATCCCCCGGCAATATATAGACTCCTGGATGTTTGACGGCGCCGGTCACATAGACCTGAATGTCTTCGCTACCGGTAGACGAATTAGCGTTAGCTCCGGCGCTTGAACCGATGCCAACACTATTCTGTTGCGAACTGCTCGTGGAAGTATTGAGTAATGAAGGATCCTCCCAGACGAAGAAAATTGCCATGACCAGAAGGAGCGTCAAGGTGATGGCCACGATGCGCGAGAGTTTCTTTTTTTGCATCGACTGCACGGGCGTGATGGATGTATCAATATGCGGCTCGTCTGAATTCATGGGAGTTGGTGGCGCAGTGATGCTGACCTGCGGTAGAGTTTGTTGCTGCGAGAGTTGGTACAGTGACTGGGCCTGTGACGCTGCTAGGCCCGGGTTGCGAAATTGTGTTTTTGGCTCCATTGTCCAAAGCCCTCCGACATAATCTCATCGGTGCTAAGAATAGCAGGCAAGAGCGCTGGCTGTCAATATATTTTGACTGCCATCCACTCATAATTCTTTCAGCGGGCCTCCGGCCCGTCAGGACGGGAGGGGAAGCAAGCGGGGACACCCCGCACCCCGGCAGGGGTGAACCCCCTGCACCCCGAGTTATGAGTGGATGTCAGATTTTGAGAGGAAATGCTGAGGATGCTGAGCAGGCCGGTAAGCAGCAACTCGCTCAATTCCTGCGGCAGGTGCAGATTGAAGAGGGAAGTTGACTTTCTATGATATAATCGTGGTGAAGTCCCCGTAGCTCAGTGGATAGAGCACTGGTCTCCGGAACCAGGCGCGCAGGTTCAATTCCTGTCGGGGACGTTCCCACATTCATAAATACCGGTCAAGAGATATATATTTAAGTACCCGTGAAAATTGCTGGTGTTCTTATTCCTCTTGATTGAGAAGATTTATCAGAGCGTATCTCAGAAACCTGATAAACACTTACATTTCTCTGCCTTCTTTCCATATAATAATAACAAGTAGGCGATGCTGATCTCTGGCTATCTATAGCGGTGAAGGCGCTATTCGTGTGCTGATATGGAAAGGGGACATTTCAATGGCAGAACAAAGAGACGAAGATATCGTATTGAGGGCTGAGGCTCTGGATAGAGCTGAACGGGCGAAGAGGAAAAAATATACCTGGCGTGGGCTTGTTTTGTTATTCATCGGTATCGTCCTCGTCGCAATTGGTATTGTCCTCAATACCGGACCTGCATCCTCGGAAGGGCTTTTTGTGGCTCTCGGTGTGATTGTCCTCATTGCCAGCATCATTTCTTTTTTGATAGGAGTAATCAATCCATTCATTACGGATGTGATCAGGTTTAACCGCAAGCGCTCAATTCCCGCCGACGCTGAAGAAGTGGAACAGCCCTAAGTAACGACACGTAAGCAACCGTATCCACCAACACTCCTAATAAACAGCGATTGTTGTGAGAAGTCTCTGAGAAATGACGTATAGTTAAGTACGTAACGTAATCCCTTGTCTATCTTCAAGTGGATTTGTGTTATTACCGCACTTTTTCTGGATAGAATGGAAGGCGGCTATCTCGAAACTGTGACGGATGGCTCCCGGCTATCGGGAGTCAATTACCTCAATGTTATTTTTACTCTAGGAGGACACAATGCTTAAGAAACCCCAACCGCGTTTTCTTCTGATGTCCTTTTCCGTCCTGTCGGTGCTGATCCTCTTGCTGAGCGCCTGTGGTGCCCCCAGCACCAATAACAATGGCAATGGCAGCGGCAACGGCGGAACCATCACCAAGGGTGGTACCTGGACCGATGATCTGTACGAAGAGCCTGATTCACTTATCCCCAATGCTTCTTCGGAGACCTTCTCGGATATCGTTGACCAGGCGATCTATGCCCCGCTGTTCTATGGCGATGCTCAGGGCAATCTGCATCCCGGCCTGGTCACGGAAATTCCTACCGAGGCCAATGGAGGCATCAGTGCTGATCTGAAGACCTGGACGTTCCACCTGCGCCCCGGCCTCAAGTGGTCCGATGGCCAGCCCGAGGACGCCCGCGATGTTGACTACACGTGGAAGCTATGGACCAGTGGCAAGTTCCCGGCCGCCAGCACTGTCGGTTACAACCTGATCACGAGCGCGGATATCTCCTCGGACAACCTGACCATCACCTTCCATCTCAAACAGGCCTTCTCCCCGTTCCTGTCGGTGTGGGCCGATGGCTTGACATCTCCACTGCCGGCTCATCATTTTAGCTCAGTGGCCCCCGACAAGATTCAGACCACCTCGGATAACCTGGATCCCACAGTGACCAGTGGCCCATTCAAGATGAGCGAGAGCAAGCCGGGCGACCACTACACCGTGGTGCGCAACCCCGATTATTATCAGGCGGCACAGGGCTATCCGTACCTGGATAGTATCGTCTTCCGTATCGTCACCGACCAGAATACCATCCTCAAGGACCTGCAAGCCGGCTCGATCACTTCGTCGTGGTTCCTGGATGTGACCAAGGTGGCGGCCTACCAGGCGTTGAGCAACTACAAGCTGACCTCCAATCCCAACTCCTCCAACTTCGAGGCCATGTACTTCGATTTCCACAACCCCATCCTGGGTACCGATGTCGCAGTACGCAAAGCCATGGCCATGGCTATTGATCACCAGGCCCTGATCGTCACCGCGCGTCGTGGCGAGGCGGTGCCCTTGTGTACCGATCATGGCAAGAGTTACAATCCGGGCTACCAGGCCAATGCGCCCTGTCCGCCATTTGATCCCACGGCAGCAGGCAATCTGTTGACGCAAGATGGCTGGATTATGGGCTCCGATGGCTACCGGCATAAGGGCGGCAAGACGTTGGAGTTCAAGTATTCGACGACGGCCAACAACTACTGGCGTGCCGACGACGAGTTGATCATCCAACAGAACTTCCAGGCCATTGGCATCAAGATTGACATCCAGAACTACCCGGCCAGCACGTTCTTTGGCACGTTCCTGACCGATGGCAAGCCAGGGGTCTATGACATTGCGGAGTTCGAGGACTCGTTCACCTACGATGCAGATGACTCGGCGTTGTTTGCCTGCAACCAGTTCCCGCCCGCGGGCTTCAACATTGACTTCTACTGCAACCACCAGCTGGATCAGCTCTTCATCCAGGAGCAGTCGACGGCCAATGCGGCACAGCGGCAGCAGGTCTTCGACCAGATTCACCAGATTTACCTGACGGACTTCCCGTTCATCACCCTGTATTCGCCAACGGACATCGCGATGCACAAGGTGACCGCCATCAACTACGATCCGGGCCCGATGGGCGCCCAGGAAGACAACCAGGTCTGGCTATGGGCCTGTGCGGGTGGTCATTGTTAGTAGTAAATGCACCACTATTATGGTTGATGCCTGTTCGTTGAATGTTACTGCACTCCGGTTGGATACTTTCAAGGTATTCAACCGGAGCAATTGTAATCGGTGAGCTTTCTTTTCTGCCTGGCTGCTCTCCAGAGAAGAGCTGTAATGTAGCGTGCGGAGTATTGACGTTAACATATAGAGATATGGTAAACTATTACAAACGTTTCCCGTCCTTGTCTTCTATCCTTTGGAGGTGCTTATGGGACGATATATCATCAGGCGCATCTTGCAGGCGATTCCGTTATTGTTCCTGGTCTCTATCTTCATGTTCACGTTGATTCATCTGATGCCTGGTGGTCCGGATCAGGTGCTGTTTAATCCCCATTTGAGCCCTGCCAGCAGGGCCGCGATGCGCGCTCGTTTTGGGCTGGATGATCCGATACCTATCCAGTACCTGAAATGGTTGGGGAATGCCTTAACCGGAAATTTCGGGTTCTCCTTCGGTACGAACCAGCCTGTATCAGAAGTTCTTCAGGAGCGGTTCCCCGCAACGCTAGAGCTCTTTATCACCGGGCTCTCTCTGGCGCTCATTCTGGCGATCACCCTGGGAACCATCTCAGCTGTGCGTCAGGGCACGATCACCGACTATACTCTCACGGTCATTTCCTACATTGGCATTTGCACCCCGATTTTTCTCTTTGGCCTTTTTGCCCAGTATATCTTCGGAGTCTTATTGCACTGGCTTCCCACCTCGGGGATGGAAACGCTTGGGTATAACCTTGATCCTTTCGACGCGTTTATTGATCACCTGCAGCATCTGATCCTACCCATGCTAGTCCTGTCTATCACCTTCATTGCGGGTTGGAGTCGCTATATGCGCTCCAGCATGATCGAGGTCGTCAAACAAGACTACATGCGTACGGCTCGTGCGAAAGGTGTCGGTCCGGTGAAACAACTGGTTGGCCATGCCCTGCGCAATGCCGTAATTCCCTTGATTACCGTTGTCGCGCTTGACTTTGGCTCGGTGGCCGGGGGAGCTACAATTACTGAAGGCGTTTTTGCCTGGCCTGGCATGGGTTTACTGTTCTTCCAGTCATTGGAGATACGTGATTATCCGGTATTGCTGGCAATGTTATTGCTTGGCGCTGTGTTTGTTATTGGTTTCAATTTGATAGCGGATATCCTCTACGCAGTGATGGATCCGCGCATTCGTTACTCGTAGATTCTGCTCATCTACTCCTTCTGAATGAAAGGAAACTGCCATGGATATCTCTGAACATCTGGGTACCTCCCAAACACAGGAAGACGTCGAGCCATTTCTTGAACTGACGACCGAGTTGGTGCAGAAGCGACGGAGCCAGGCGCGTATCATCTTCGATCGCTTTATACGCAACCGGGCGGCGGTCGTTGGGGCATGTGCCTTAATATGCATGTTCCTCTTCTGTTTCGTCGGTCCATATATCTGGCGCGCTAATCCGAACGCTATCCCCTTGAAAATTCCTCTCACGGGTCCAGACGCTTCATTGGCTCCTCCTAGCTGGCAACACCCTTTCGGAACCGATGATGTGGCGCGTGATGAAATGGCTCGTGCTATGGTTGGCGGCCAGACATCGCTTCTGGTAGGTTTAATGTCGATGCTGATGGCTATTGTCCTGGGTGTTGGCATTGGCGCTTTTGCAGGCTACTATGGCGGAATTATTGACAACATCCTGATGCGCTTTACGGATATTGTTCTCTCAGTTCCCCTCTACCTGCTGCTGTTTGTGCTTTCAGTAGCTTTCTCCGATGGTTCTCCAAGAAGTGTGATCATCTTGATTGCCATGCTTGGTTGGACATATGCGGCGCGTCTCGTGCGTGGAGAATACCTCGCACTAAAGGAGAGGGAATTTGTCCTGGCCTCGCGTACAATAGGAGCGAAAAATCTCCGCTTGATGTTCCGTCATATTCTGCCCAATGCGGCCGGGCCGATCATTGTCAATGCAACTCTGCTAGTCGGTACAAATATCATTCTAGAATCGATTCTGAGCTACTTCGGATTTGGTATTCAACCGCCAACTGCAAGCTGGGGTAGTATGATTGGCACCGGCAATTCCTTTTTTGATGCAGACCCCTGGCTCATCTTTTTTCCAGGGCTACTCATCTTCATTACGGTACTCAGCTTTAACCTGGTGGGCGATGGCCTGCGCGATGCCCTTGATCCCTACATGACGGAACGTTAAATTGGCGTGGATGATATCTGCTCGTCTTTGCCGCATATCGTGGGAATGTTGTAAGAATACTTCTCTTGATTATCGCTACGACATTCGAGCAAGATGAAGGGAAAAGGAGTTACGACTTTGGGAGAGTATCTGCTAGAAGTACAGGACCTGAAAACTTACTTCAAGGTAAGGGCCGGCCGCGTACGAGCGGTAGATGGGGTCAGTTTTTCGGTCAAGCCGGGCGAGCGCATAGGCGTGGTGGGAGAGAGCGGTTGTGGCAAAAGTGTTACAGCTCTCTCCATTATGCGCTTGCTTCCCCAACCTCCGGCCGAATACGCTGGGGGAAGTGTGATCTTTGAAGACCAGGACCTGCTTGACTTGCCAGAAAGTGCGATGCGAAGAGTACGGGGTGGCAAAATAGGCATGATCTTTCAAGATCCGATGACCTGCCTCAATCCAACGATGACCGTAGGGAAGCAAATTGCAGAAGGGCTGGGCATTCACCTAAAATTAAGTAGGTCCGAAGCTCTGAAGAGAGCTGTTTCTTTGTTAGAGCAGGTCGGTATTCCGGCAGCAGCCGAACGTGCCAATTCGTTTCCGCACCAGTTCAGTGGGGGAATGCGACAGCGTGTTATGATTGCGATGGCTCTGGCCTGCAACCCAAAACTTTTGATCGCTGATGAACCTACCACTGCTCTGGACGTCACAGTGCAGGCGCAGATACTTGAATTGATCAATGGGGTCTGTAAAGAGTTTGGAACCGCGGTGATCCTGATTACACATGATCTAGGTGTTGTTGCGGGTATGACCGACCGTGTAGTAGTGATGTACGCCGGTAAGGTCGTTGAGACGGCTCCTACGGATGAATTATTTGCCAATCCTCGTCATCCGTATACCCTGGGATTGCTTTCCTCAGTGCCTCGTCTTGATGAAGAACGGCATGCTCAGTTAAGGACTATCGAAGGCGCTCCACCCGATCTACTAAAACCGCCTCCCGGTTGCCCGTTCATGCCTCGCTGCGCTTTTGCTCGCTCTATTTGTCGTACTATGCCGCCGCTCGACCCGGTAGCAGGCAGTTCCGCTCACATCAAGGCTTGCTGGGTGGATGTGACCGATCCTAAGGAGCAGGCCTACGCGGAAAGACGCCGCAAGGCCAGGTTCGAAGCTCAACAGGCCGCTATTAGTGCTGCTGCCGCGACAACTTTAAAGACCATGGAGGAAAACTAGATGGTAGATACGCTTGTAGGCAGTAAAACCCTGGTCGACATACGCGATCTCAAAATGCATTTTCCCCTGACAAGGGGCATTGTGTTGCAAAGGGTGGTCGGCTATGTCCGGGCGGTTGATGGTGTCTCTTTTACCATTGAACGCGGGCAGACATTGGGGCTGGTGGGTGAGAGCGGTTCGGGAAAAACTACCATCGGACGTACTATCGTGCGGCTCTATAAACCAACTTCGGGTGAGATACTCTTTGACAATAAGGACCTGGCGAAATTAGGGGGTGAGCCACTCAGGCAGATGCGCCAGCGCGTGCAGATGATTTTTCAGGACCCTTTCGCTTCACTCAATCCACGTTTTACGATTGGATCACTCATCGCGGAACCAATGCATATCTACCACGTCGGTTCAAATGACGAAATTCGCGAGCGTACCCTTGAATTGCTAAAGGTCGTGGGCCTGCGCCCAGAATATATTGACCGTTATCCCCATGAGTTCAGTGGAGGACAGCGCCAGCGTATCGCCGTCGCTCGCGCGCTCTCGATCAACCCGGAATTTGTTATCGCCGATGAGCCGGTATCCGCGCTCGATGTCTCGGTTCGCGCGCAGGTGCTCAACTTGCTACAGCGCCTGCAGCAGCAGTTCAATCTGACTTATCTCTTCGTTTCACATGATTTGAGCGTTGTGCGTCATGTCGCGGACCGTATCGCGGTAATGTACCTGGGCAAGATCGTTGAACTGGCGGATCGCGATGAACTCTATTCCGCCCCCAAGCATCCCTATACCAAAGCGCTTCTCTCAGCAATACCTATCCCTGATCCGCAAATAGAAAAACGCCGCCAGCGCATCATCCTCAGTGGTGATCTGCCCAGTCCGATCAGAATTCCCTCCGGTTGCCGTTTTCACACGCGTTGCCCGATGGCGCAGTCTATCTGCCGCGAAGTCGAACCACCTTTTGAGGCGAAGGAGGGGCGTGAACACTTCGCCGCGTGCCATTTCTCGGAGAAAGTTACCCCTGTTGTTGACTAAAGATCATCTTTGAAGTAGCACTAGAGGAGAGGCTACATTTATTAGCCTCTCCTCTAGTGCTGTTTGACTTTCAAATCTTCCAAACCTATTGACACTGCTGTTGATCGAAAGTATGCTATTCATAACACAAAAATTTCATGATACAAGATGCTGGAGGTATGCCAAAGAGGCTGCGATGAAGATATTACAAGGTTCGAAGACACAGTTGTTTCTCTTGCTCTGCTCAGTCCTAGGGATAGGTATATCCATTTACCTGACAACTGTCCATTATGAGAATGTTCCCCTTGTCTGCTCTGCCAGCGGCGTAGTCGATTGTGCGAAAGTACTTTCCAGCCCCTTTTCCGTTATTCCTGGTACATCTATACCTATCACTGTTCCTGGTCTGGCATGGTCGTTACTGAGCGCCTTTTTAGCAATACACGCTCTCTATCAAGGGACGGAGCGCCGCTGGATAGCTGTGGCGCAGTTTGCCTGGGCGCTGGTTGGCATGCTGACCGTCCTCTACCTGGTTTATGTAGAAATTGTACGCCTGCACACAATTTGTGCCTGGTGTACTGCAATGCATGTCCTCATTCTCCTGATGTTCCTTGTGACTATAGTACAATTGCAAATGCGGCAGTCGGATGATGTCATGGAATTGGCAGCTGAGGATGAGGAACAGGCTTACACAACGCCCTCCCATTCCAAATAACTGCCAGTCCTTTTGGAGTAGCCCCTGGTGAAAGTGGACAGGCTTGCATCTTCCTGAGCCTTTAGCTGGACTGGCCCGTAGCCAGATTGTATGAGAAGAGTAGGGCATACTTTTGTTACTTCTGCTTAAAGAAGAGCCGTCGACTACCTTTGAGTATGGGAGGCGCACAAATGAAACGCTGGGTTTTGCTAGTTCTAGTGGTGATTGTAGTTGCGGCGAGCCTGTTGCTCATTCGATTACGCCTGAATAACTCTTCGTTTTTCCAATCACATGTGTCACAGGGGCCTGTGAATCACCTGCAACGTATGCCTAATAGCGGGCATAAATATGATCTGTGTATCGAGGCCTTTGCATTATCTCACGCGCCGCCGGATTATCCCTATAAGACGAACGTCTCATTCCATGACCCGTTTCGCAATACAACCGATACGATCATTCCGCTGCTGATGGGCCTGGACTTGCAGCATAAGACGGTTAGTTTTACTGTGACCATCATCGTAAGCCAGGTCGCGACCTATAGCGATTCGATTGCACATGTATCTGTTCAGGATGGTATCTCGGTCATGCTGCCGGACAAAAACGGTCATTTGCAGCGTTCCAACCAACCGCAGTTCATCGTCAGTTATATCGATACTGGCGGACAAACTGCGGTGCTTGACTATACGTGTTCCCAGGAATGGCACTGGTCTGCTGTTCCTACCAGATCGTGAACAGTTCCGGCCATTATTCCCAGCGGAATGTTTTTATAGCGATCAGCAGAATAACAATCGCCCAGGCTAGCAGGATGGTCAACGCGAAACTCGGAAAAGCCACGTCATTCGTTAATGATGCCTGTAGCGCCTGAGTAAGCGCGGCAGCAGGGAGAATCTGAGCGAATGCTGCCAATGGCGCAGGCAAATGGCTCAACGGTAGAATGCCGCCACCGAGCAGCAAGAAAAGTAGGTAGAGCGCATTTGCGCCTGCCAACGTTGCTTCAGCCCGCAGTGCGCCGGCCATTGCAAGTCCTAATGCCGAAAAAGTGATCGTGCCTATAGCCATCACAAGTAGCGCCAGGAGAGGCGATCCAACTGGCCGCCAGCCGTAGAAGAGCACGGCGACTCCCACCAGCACGACGACCTGGATCACTTCCAGCGCCAGCACGGAAATCACTTTGGCAATGATCAGCCCACTGCGCGGTAATGGCGAACTGCCCAGGCGTTTGAGCACCCCATAATAGCGTTCATACGCGGTAGCGATGCCAAGGCTGACCATACCCGTTGCCATGACCGCTAAAGCCAGCATGCCAGGCAGCAGGAAATCTACCGCCTTTTCGTTCGTGGCCGGCACAATATTGAGCGATGTAAAGAAGATGAGCAATATTACCGGCACGATCAGTGTAATTAAGACACTTTCGCCGCGCCGCAATGTCATGAGCAATTCGACCTGTGTCTGTGCCCAGACCTGTTGAGCGAACGGCGCCGCCTTTGATTCAGGTGTAACTTTTGTCTGCTCTATAGCACGTGTCGTCATTGGTTTGTTCTCGCTATTCTCGCACTTCCGCGCCTGTGAGACGCAGGAACAGGTCCTCAAGAGAACCGTGGCCTACACGTAGCTCGGAGAGCGTAATACCCTCGTCTCGCAGCCACACTGCCAGTTCCACTATAAGCGACGGAGCCGCCGTGGTTTCGATTACATAGCTGCCGGGGCGCACTTCTTCCGCTTTGCTTGCTGATGGCAATGCGGCCAGTTTCGCGCAATCCAGACCGGCGCGAGCAATGAAGCGTACAACATTGGCATTCTGAGCCCCTGTCAACCCGTCCGGTGTATCCATGGCGATCAAGCGCCCATGGTCGATGATAGCAACCCGGTCGGATAGACGTTCGGCTTCATCCATCAGGTGCGTGGTCAATAAGATGGTTGTCCCATTGCGCTTCAGGTCACGGATGATTTCCCAGGTCGCCAGCCGTGCCTGCGGGTCCATACCCGAGGTGGGTTCATCCAGGAAGACCAGCAATGGATTGCCCACCAGGGCAACGGCCAGAGCCAGGCGGCGTTTCTGACCACCCGAAAGTCGCCGGCAGCGCGTTTTCGCGGCAGCACTGAGGCCGACTCGTTCCAATAGCGCATCGATGTTTTGCGGATGGCGGTAATATCCTGCAAAAAGATGCAGCACTTCGCGGGCGGTGAGGCCCGTATACAAGCCATCCTGTTGCAGCATTACACCGATCTGCGGTTTAAGAGCTTTCGCATCGCGAATGGGATCAAGCCCCAACACGCGTACACTGCCTCCATTGGGAACACGGTAGCCCTCAAGCGTTTCAACGGTAGTTGTCTTGCCCGCGCCATTCGGCCCCAATAAAGCGAAGACTTCTCCCCTGCGCACTGCGAATTGTAGTTGATCAACGACTTTATAAGAGCCGTACGTTTTCGTGAGTTTATCAACGATAATGGCTTCATCGCTCGATACAAGCCCCTCTGGAGTGGGACCTCCGGCCATTTGAGCCGTTATCTGCGTGTCAGCAGACATGAACATGTACTCCTTCACATGACATAAAAAAATAGGAATATCCTGCCTTATACAATACAGTACAGCAGTTCTCTTCGGATGACAAGTCTCCACTCGTGTCAGTATTTTTACTCAGCGCTTGATGAATTGCAGGTGATCTAAAACTTCTTTTAGGTTTGATACGTGACTATTGTAGCGAATAGAGCGGTCTTTCTCTTTGAGATGAGCAAGGGGAAGGGCCGGGCGATTATCAAAGTGTTAGTAGACAAGAGAGTAAAGGAGAAAGAGCAATGGTTGGTCTGTTATGGGCAATTGTTGTCATTCTGGTAGTATTGTGGCTGATTGGATTTGTTGTCCTGCATGTATCCAGCTTCCTGATACACCTGCTACTGATCGCGGCAGTGATAGTACTGCTCTACAACCTCTTTATGGGGATGCGCTCGCGTAGAAGCCTATAAGTGTGTGATGGCGGTATCTTATCACCTTCCTGAGTAGAGCATATAAAGGGCTGGTAACTGGTTGACGAGACAGTTGCTGGCCCTTTACATGCGTTCTCATCTTCATTTCCCCCATTGATTTGACGTGGTTCATCCTCAAGTGTTACACTACTGAAAACAGAAATGTTCCATAGGACCGAGAGGGGAATCCTCCCAGCCCTGGCACTATTCAATAACATCTCTTCTCGTATGTATGCGATGTATCTTATGCTTCGTCTTCGTAGAGCGTATTTGTAATTCATAGCAGTTGAGAGATACCCATCCAGATCATTCACATGTGATGGTAGGGGCCCGGCCCACGTTGTATCGTGTGTGCTGGGCGTTTTTATAAGGAGGTTGAAATGGTGTCCCCGGCACCTGTACAGAAGCTGAATCAAAATCATCACGCATTCGGCGACAAGTTTGCGCTGGAAGGTCTAACATTCGATGACGTATTGATTATACCGGCTGCTTCGTCGGTACTGCCGCGCGATGTCTCTACTGAGACGCGCCTGACCCGAACTATCACCATTAACATTCCCATCGTCAGTGCGGCCATGGACACCGTTACCGAGGCGCGCCTGGCTATCGCCCTGGCGCGCGAGGGCGGCATCGGCATTATCCATCGCAATTTATCCATTGAAGATCAGGCACAGGAAGTTGATAAAGTCAAACGTTCGGAGTCGGGCATGATTACCGACCCCATCACTCTGGAACCAAACGCTCTTCTCAGCGAGGCGCTGGATGTGATGAAGCGTTATCATATCTCTGGCATTCCGATTACCGAGCAGGGCAAGCTCGTCGGCATTCTCACTAATCGCGATATTCGCTTTGAAACTCGTTTTGATCGACCCGTCGTAGAACTGATGACGCGGGACCATCTGATTACAGTGCCCGTCGGGACGACATTGGAACAGGCACGCGATAGCCTGCATCGCTATAAGATTGAAAAGCTGCCGGTTGTGGATGAGCATGGGATGCTCAAGGGGCTGATAACCATGAAGGATATCCAGAAGAAAATCCTCTATCCCAACGCGGCCAAGGATGAATATGGTCGTCTGCGGGTCGGTGCAGCCGTTGGAGTCGGGCCGGATACCGAAAAGCGTTGTGAGGCATTGATCGAGGAGGGCGTCGATGTACTGGTGGTGGATACCTCACATGCGCACTCCTGGATGGTAATTGAGACGGTAGCGCAGGTGAAAAAACGGTTCGGCAGGCAGGTACAATTGATGGCGGGTAACGTGGTAACCGCTGAGGCGACCGAAGCATTGATCCAGGCGGGTGTGGACGCCGTCAAAGTTGGGATTGGGGCCGGGTCGATTTGTACGACGCGCGTTATAGCGGGGGTTGGCATGCCGCAGGTTACCGCGATCTACGAGTGCGCTCGCGTCGCCCGGCAATATAGCGTGCCCGTTGTAGGTGATGGCGGCATACAGTATTCGGGCGACATTGCTAAGGCGGTTGCAGCCGGCGCCGACTCGGTCATGCTGGGCAGTTTGCTGGCTGGCGTCGATGAAAGCCCAGGCGAACTCATCATTTCGCATGGCGAGCGTTTCAAAGACTACCGGGGCATGGGTTCAATTGCGGCCATGAAGCAGCGCAGTTATAGCAAAGACCGTTACTTCCAGGCCGATATTGCTGGCGAGTCGAGCCTGATTGCTGAAGGCGTCGAGGGGCGTGTTCCATACAAGGGTATGTTGGGGCCTCTAGTCTATCAACTGGTAGGTGGTCTGCGCCAATCAATGGGTTACGCCGGCTGTACCACCATTGCCGAGATGCAGGAGAAAACGCGCTTCGTGCGCATTACGAGCGCCGGATTGCGCGAGAGCCACCCGCACGATGTAATGGTGACTAAAGAGGCACCGAACTATGGTGTCAAACATGGGTAAATGATTGATGGCCTGTTGGCAGACTGGCAAGGGAAGATCAACAATATATGCGTGCAGGCAACCGCTTCTTGATACACGCATATATTCCCCCTCTGCATCGTTCTCTGAATCAGAGGGCACCTTTCGCACTAAAATCTATCCAGGCGCAAAGGCTCTGTTTGTTTGTACCAGGGTGTTAATACAGCAAGCTTTGCGAAAGCTGCCTTATCGCATTGGTGAGAGGAGCATTAGCCAAGATATCCCATCTTGTTGCGCCGACCATATGCATCGGTTAGAATGGAGAAGTCCATGAAGACTCTACAATACTTAAACCCGGTGCTCGCGGAGGAAAAAATGGTTGATCTGAAACAAACGCTGAGCCGCTTTCTCTCAATACCAGGTGTGCGGCTCGCTGTCCTGGTGGGACGTGATGGTTTATTGATCGAAGGCCTGACCCGTGATGGCAAAGAGGATATGGAGGCAGTCGGTGCCATTATGACCACCGGCCTGAATACCGCGGAAGCCCTGGGCCAGGAGATTGCGCGCGGCAGCGTGATTGGCACCCTGATGGAGTACGAGCATGGATTAGTGAGCGCGGAACCTCTGGGAGATTTTGCTTTAATGGTGACACTTTTCGATAATGCGGCCAGCATTGGCCGCGTGCGGCACATGGTCAAGGCCAGCCGGAATGAAATTCTTGAAGCACTTGATATCGCATAATCTATTCCTGGCATGATTGATGAACTCTTAGACGGGCGTGTACATAGAGGACGCGTACATGGAACAGTTAACCAATCTTATCATCTCGGATCGCGAACTTGCTATTATCTCAACCGCATTAAACAAACTTATGAACGACACCAGCGCAACCTCTGTCATGCTGCTTGACAAGAGTGGCCAGGTGATTGCCAATCAGGGGACAAGCACCAAGCGTAATGCAACCTCTCTGGGAGCATTACTGGCAGGGGCATTCTCCTCCTCGCGGCATATCGCCGAACTGCTGGGCGAAAAAGACTTCCGCACCATTTTTCAGCAGGGTGTCCACGAGAACATTTATACGACGATGGTCGAAGAACAATGGCTGCTCGTCATCGTCTTTGACAAACTCACCCATATAGGACTGGTCAAAGTACTCTCTAAAAAAACATCAGACGAGCTCGCGCATATCCTGGAGCGTGTGCGGGCAGATACTGTGCGCCAGAAGTCCTCTGTTCTCAATATTCAGTTCCGCTCTTCGGTTGAAGACACCATTGATCTGCTCTTCCGGGATTAGAGGTATCAGGTATATGGCGCTCATTAATATCGCGTCTCATGAGATCCACTGCAAGATCGTCTATTATGGCATTGGCTATTGCGGGAAGACGACAAACTTGCAGTATGTATACAGGAGCATTAATCCCAACGCGCGTGGCGAGATGCTTTCCATTGCCACCGAGACAGAGCGAACGCTTTTCTTCGACTTTTTGCCGCTCGACCTGGGAACCGTACATGGATTCCGCACGCGTTTTCACCTGTATACTGTTCCCGGCCAGATCCTTTACGAGCGCACACGCCTGGCCGTGCTGAATGGGGCTGATGGGATCGTCTTCGTCGTGGACTCGCAGGCCGAGAAGTTCGAGGAGAACGTACAGAGCATTCGCGAACTGGAGGTGAATTTGCGCCGGCTTGGCAAAGACCTGGGTCAATTCCCTTTTGTCATGCAATGGAATAAACGTGATATGCCCTCTGCGTTACCTGTTCCTGTTCTCGAACGCTACCTCAACCGGCGGCGCGTCCCCAGCTTTGAAGCCATCGCATCCGCGGGGACGGGGGTATTTGCCACGCTGCGTGCCATCAGCAAAGGCGTGATGGCACAATTGTAAGGCAGCAATTTGTGAGAATCTATGGCCTTGATTTCACCAGCATCCCCTCTCGCAGGAAACCTATCACTAGCGCCGCATGCGAGCTTCACGACGATCTTCTACGCGTAGAGGGTTTTCTGAGTCTCACCGGTTTTGAAGACTTTGAAAGTTTTCTCCACACAGACGGCCCCTGGCTGGCCGGGCTGGACTTCCCTTTTGGGCAACCGCGCAAACTTATTGAAAATCTCGGATGGCCTCAGAATTGGGTAGATTACATGCAAATCATTGCCTCTATGGAGAGAAAGCAGTTTGAAGCGCTCTTGACGCGTTACCAGGAGGGTAGACCGGCAGGCGATAAGCAGCATTTGAGGTCCGTCGATATCCTGGCGCACGCTCGCAGCCCAATGATGATGTACCGCGTGCCCGTAGGAAAAATGTTTTTTGAGGGCGCCACCCGCCTGCTAAAATCAGAGGTAAGTATTCTGCCGTGTCGTCCCACCAATGACAACCGGATTGTCTTCGAAGGCTATCCGGCCCTGGTTGCACGCAAGTTAATTGGGAAGCGCAGTTATAAGAGCGATGAACGCAGGCAGCAAACACGCGATAGGGAGCTGGCTCGAAAAGAAATTATTGATGGCCTACATTCGGATAAGATACTAAAACAGTATGGCTTGCGAATTGGGCTGGCCGGTGCGATGGTTGAGATGCTTATAAAGGATGCTATGGGTGATACATTGGATGCTCTATTATGCGCGGTACAGGCCGGTTGGGCTTTTTTGCAAAGAGATAGAGCGTATGGGATACCACGGAATTGTGATGTGATAGAAGGATGGATTATTGACCCTGTGATCTGATTCCCAGGCCATAAGCAACTATCCTATCCGCTTGAATGAAATGGCTCTCTACTCATACTAATACACCAGCAATTCCCAGCAGCGTCACCACCACTCCAATTATCGTTGTGATCGATGGCACCTCTCCAAGCAGCCAGATACCGAGTATGATACCGCCGGTTACCTCCTGTGTGGCAATCAGATTGGCATAAGTCGCGTGAACATTACGCACGGCAGCATTGTAGAGGGTATGCCCAAAGCCGAGTGGAAGAATGCCGAGCGCTAATACGGCTCCTACTGCAGGCAGGGGATAGGTATGCTGAAAGGCGAAATAGAGCGTGATGGGCAGCAGCCAGAGCGCGGCCAGTCCATAGACGTTGGTCGTGTAGCGGAACAGCGGATGGCGGTCGCGCTCTCCGCGTCCAGCTACCGAATAGACGGCGAAGCAGAAGCCAGATAGTAAGGCCATTCCATCACCAAGGATCATGCATTGGCCGGTGCCGGATAGTGAACAGGCCGCGTAATGAGGCTGGAACCCTGCCATAATAGCGATTCCCACTATCGCCACTCCAATTCCCACATATTTCCGGCGCGGCAATGGTTCGCGCAGGATCAATGCCGAGAATAGCGTTGCGAAGATAGGCGAAGTGTAAGCGAGAGCGAGCGAGTGAGCAATTGTGGTGAAACTGAGCGAGGCGATGTAGAAAATAAAGTGCAGGGCCGTAACAAGGCCGTAGAAGAGAAAACGCGGCAGTTCCTGCCTTTTCAATAACAGCCGCTGCCTCGTGAGGAGACCCATCATGGCGACCAGCAGCGTAGCTATGGCTAAACGCCAGAAAGCGACTTCAACGGAACTGAATGGTTGTGACCAGCGCACAAAAATCGGGCTGGTTGAGAAAAAGACGACGGCGATACACACATAAAGCAATCCCAGCTTTGATTGTTTTACCGGAATCTGGGTTGGTGATACTGGAGCTGGCTCGAGTTCTTCCATTGCAAATAGGCTATCTTAGCCGCGTATGGTGTCAAAAACTGGGTGACGAAGCTCATATGAGCCTCGTTGAGGAATATCTATGTGTATCATATCTATCTCATTCATCAACTAATCGCATACAAGCGTTCGCGTCTGTCTTGTCTTAATTCCGCTGTCCTGTCCATACCGGCCAGCGCTAATGCTGCCGAGAGCCGTACGGGACGCGGTAACCGCGGGTTATGGGATATGTGCTGCAAAGGGATCACTGTTGTGGCATCGTTCAGTAGTGTCAGTAGCCAGACAACCGATTGGCGCTCATGCGGGTCATCACGCTGCAGCGAACGCACAAGCTGCGCGGCGAAATGACTGCCGAAAGTAGTTACTCCCAGGAGCAACTGCTGCCGTATTTCGCCGGTGTTAAGCGTTGAATTGGTGGCAAGCTGGATAAGCTCATTAACCTTCAGGCGTATCTGCCTGTGAGATTTCAAGACCTCAAGCTCCACAACGTTCCAGTGATGCTGATGCGTGTGGGCTTCAGCTTCTTGCTGGAACAGCCTGCTGTCCCATTTTTCCATCAAGATTTGTCCTTCCAGGGTCTTCTGGTTGCCCTTATGATTGTAACGCTAGTGCTGAAAATGGGCCTCTGCGTGCTGAGATCAGTTCTAAAAGCTGATGCAATCCCTGTCGCGCGCCCTTGCGCTGCTCGTCGCTGAGCGTCGCGTCAGATTCGAACTCATCTTCATCCAGGATCAGCGTCTTTCCGGTTGGATCAACCCAAACGTCAAGCAGGAGATCGATTTGTTTGATATATTCATCGCAAATGGATGCGGGTTCGGCGATATTGCAGTACCAGCCCTTGCGCTTGCCGTCAGCTCTGGCAATTTCGAAAATATTAAACCATCTATCAGTATAATAGTATTCAATAAAGCTATCACCAGGCTCGAATTGAGTATAGCCCAGGTCCTTCAGAGGCTGTTTCCAATACGCTTGAATGATCACCCTATCGTCGAGACGCTCAATAACTTCGCCCGAATACTGAATTTTTGCTTCGCCATGCGGATTCTGTTTGATAACGGTAATCATAAGCTACTGCCTGGATGTCGCTGGCACCTTTTATGATGGCTAACTCTCTCTGATAGTGTACATTATCCTCACCCGATATGCAAATGTTTTAATCAAGCTGGCGAGATAACGGGAGCTACTTGTGAGAAATCCAAAAGTCCTACGCTGACCGGTGTGAGATTTATCCATGTTCGGAGAGAATAGAAAGGCTTGAAAAGCTGGATGGAAACCCATATATAGGTAAAATGAACGTAATTGATCGGGTATTTTTGCCTACCCCTTTTCAAGTTGTGCGGTTCTATGTTACACTGTCGTCGGAGGGATGGCAGAGTGGACTATTGCGGCTGTCTTGAAAACAGCTGGGTTAACCGCCCCGGGGGTTCGAATCCCTCTCCCTCCGCCGGAGGCAATGGGGCCTCGCTCTCGGAGAAAACCAAATCTGCGGTGTATCTTCAAGGAGCTTGAGGGGAAGAGGCTCCAACTGCATGTGATGTTGACACTGCCGTCAACTCGCGAATGATTTAACACCTGAAGGGATGGTCATACTCCTTTCATCTTATCTGGGCGCGCCCCCGGTTATTGTTGTGCCTGTGGTTAGATGAAAGAAGTAGCGACACGACAAAGCATTTCGTAGTCACTTTTTGTGCTGCGTTACCTGCAAGGGGTAAGGGAAGAGCGGGCAACACAACGGCGCAAAAGTAGTTTTAGACGGACGGTGATTTATTGTGTCTCCTATAGGTTCGTTAGAAAAGGTAAGCCTGCCGGAAGTCTTGAGGCGAGTAGAATCTTACGGTAAAACGGGGCTTCTGAAAGTGCAACAGGGGCAGCAAGCAGTTGAACTCTATTTCCGGCGCGGGCAATTGATGTGCATCGGCCCCGTCCAGGCAAAAGTTACCCTGGGAGAACGTCTTCTACAAGATAATATTATTTCGCCGGAAGCGCTCCAGGAGGTGATGAGTGCAATCGAACTGTCGCACCCGAGTGAAACTCGTATAGCGCTAACCTTAATTGATCTTGGACACGTGAATCACGAAATCCTTCATACCTGGGCCGCAAACGAGGCTGCTAAAGTAATACGTATACTTCTCACATGGTCAGCGGGTGAAATTTATTTTGAGGATGAAGTACAGCCCGCTCCTGAGCGTCTCTTGATCTCGCTTTCGGTTAGCTCACTTCTGCCCGCTCCTGTTGCACAACCCGCGGGTGCCGGGGCTATTCCTACCTCAGGACAGGTAGTTGGCGCGGCTCCAACTTCAACGCATATTTCTCCGGCTCCTACGATCTTTGAAGCATCTCAATTTTTTACTGGATCTGATGTAACTTCGATGGTGCCCTCAGCTTCTTCCTGGCTGGATGTTCCCATCTCGGAACGCGATAGAAATACCGAAAGGCTGACACCTTCTAAAGGATCGCTTACGCCGCCCCGCCGCGTGAATGCGCCGGTTCCGCAAGGGTATTTCAATACTGCATTCATGCAAGCTCAGATGGTGCTTGTGCCAACAGACCTTGCGGGCCAGCGAGAACGCAATCCGCAAGTCGCGCTTACACCGGATCAATGGCGGATTTTTACACGCGCTGATGGTCAAACGTCTCTGCAAACGATCTGCATGCTATTCAGCATGACACGCGACCAGGTTTGTCAGATAGTTGCTCAATTGCTGGCCCTTGGGCTCGTAACGCTCGCTGTGCCTACATCGGGGCCATTAAACGAACTCTCTCCCATCTCAAGGGACTTTATCAATGCCGGGCTTAGTAATGGGTATGTTGCCCCAGGCTATGCCGCTGCCTTGCCGTCACCGTGGGCAGCCGCGATCATGCCGGCGACAGAGAATGCCAGTCAACTTCCCCCGCCTGCACCCATCGAAACGGAATCGCAATGGGGTAATGGTGGCAATGGCGCGACTTTCCATATAGGAAATGGTTGGGTAGTTGCCTCCTTACCCTCTCAATCGTTGCAGACAAGTGGCCCCTTACCGTTGAGTCAACGAGTCTATGCGCAAGCAGGCAATCCGCGTTGATTCCGGTCGAAGCGCCAGGTAAAAACTCTCAGTAAAGTTGGTGGAGCGTGAAAGGTCGAAGTGCATCATCCTATCATATGCCTGTTGAGAGCCAGGTGGCAGAGGATCCAATTACCCAGGTGGGTATGGTAATTGGCAAAAGTAAGGCTATGCATGAAATCGCCATGCAGGTACGCCAGGTAGCGGCCTACCCTGATACTACCGTCCTGTTGCAGGGCGAAAGCGGCACTGGCAAAGACGTTATTGCCCATGCTATTCATGCCTTGAGCCGCCGGGCTATGTATCAATTTGTGGATATCAATTGCGCCGCCATTCCTGATACATTGCTCGAGACAGAACTTTTTGGTGTCGAGGCGGGAGCTTTCACTGACGCCAAGGTTTCCCGGGAAGGGCATTTGTTGCGAGCCGATGGGGGCACGCTCTTTCTTGATGAGATAGGGTCGATGCCGC
Source organism: Ktedonobacteraceae bacterium (assembly GCA_035294305.1). Lineage (GTDB taxonomy): Bacteria > Chloroflexota > Ktedonobacteria > Ktedonobacterales > Ktedonobacteraceae > DASRBN01. Next base: position 56,136 of record DATGLD010000011.1, read on the forward strand.
TCAACTTGCAGGCCAAGCTCCTGCGTTTTCTGGAAACGCGCAGTTTCCGGCGCGTCGGCGGCACGCGAGAGATACACGTCAATATTCGCATCATCTCAGCTACGAATGTCGATCTGCTGACAGCTGTGGCTCACCGTGTTTTTCGTGAAGACCTGTTCTACCGGCTCCAGGTTATTACGTTGCAATTACCCCCTTTGCGGGAACGCCCGGAAGATATTGAGGCGCTCGTCGCGCACTTCTTGCAATTATACTCCCTCGCAGGTATGGAGCCATTGCGCATCAGCCCGGAAGCGATGGAACTCTTACTGCGCTATCGCTGGCCTGGCAATGTGCGCGAATTGCGCAGTGTTATTCAGCGCGGTCAGATCTTATGCGCGGGCAATATAATTCGCCCGGAGGACCTGCCTGAGCAGATTCGCAGGGGCGAGAGTTCCGGTACCCAGCTTCTTTCGGAGATCGAGCAGGCTATTCATCTTCCATCTGAGGGCATGAATCTGCCAGCTTTCCTGGCCGGCATCGAGCAAAAACTGTTGCACGAAGCATTGGAGCGCTGCAATGGCAACCAGGTGCGGGCCGCGGCTCTGCTTGGCCTCTCACGCGACAAATTGCGCTATCGCCTGGCGCGGCAGTGATTATTCTTCGGGCCAGTCCAGCATGATGGCCTGTGCTGTTTCTCCTGGGCGGAGTTCGACGCCGCCCTCCGGCACGATGACGAGCGCATTAGCATTCAGTAGGGAAGTCGTGATATTCGATCCCTGATTACCGGTTGTGCGCGCTACGAAATGACCATCACGCCTCTCGACATGAGCGCGCACATAGTGACGACGCATCGCGCGCTCTCCCACCCCATCTTCAACTACCACCTCAATCTGAGGATGGAGCAAGCGTGTATGGCCCAGCATCTTGCGGATCACCGGTCGCCCCAACAATTCAAAGGTCACTGCTGCCGAGACCGGATTGCCGGGTAAACCTAATAAAGGCACCGTCCCAATGTAGCCAAAAGCGACGGGTTTGCCGGGACGCATATTGATACGCCAGAAGTTGATCTCTCCCTGTTCCGCCATAATATTCTTCACCAGGTCGAAATCTCCCACTGATACACCGCCGGAGGTAATGATGAGATCATTCGTCATGGCCTCGGAAAACTTCTCGCGCAGGCTCTCCACCGTGTCGCGCGCTATCCCCAGGCGATGCGCCTCCGCGCCTGCTTTGCGCACGGCTGCTTCGAGCAGGTAGCTGTTGCTATTGCGAATCTTGCCGGGCTGCAGTGGCTCGTTCACGTCGATGATTTCATCGCCTGTTCCCAGGATGGCAACACGAGGTCGCCGGATTACCGGCACCATCGCCCAGCCGAGTGTCGCCAGCACGCCAATTTCCCAGGGGCCAATCCCGGCGCCACGTTCCAGCACTTTCTGGCCGCGCCGCATATCCTCGCCGGCAGGCCGGATGTTGTTTCCTGGCGCCACCTCTTGCAGGATTTCCACCCATTCACTATCAGGGCCATCGGAGCGGGTCAGTTCCACCTGTATCACGCTATCGGCTCCCGGCGGTACCGGCGCGCCGGTCATGATACGCATGGCCGTACCTGGTTCGACCGGGTGATCCGCTACATAACCTGCAGCTACTTCGCCGGTTACACGCAGGCGTGGAGGTTGATCGCCCTGCTGGCGGCTATCCTGGCTGAGCAACGCAAACCCATCCATCGCGGAGTTGGCGAAAGGGGGCATATCTTCTTGCGCTACCACGTCTTCAGCCAGCACGAGGCCAAGAGATTCAGAGAGTGGCACAGTAGTCATTGGGAGTGACTTTATCTCGGCAAGTATACGTTCAAGAGCCTCTTCTACGCTAATCATATGGCGCCTCTCTTTGTGAGAACATTCTTACGAATACGCGATGACCTAAAATGTGGAAAAGCCTGGCATACCAAAAATAAGAGGGCATGCCAGGCTTTTCCAGAAAATAATACCTCGTACGGGAGTCGAACCCGTGATCTCCGCCTTGAAAGGGCGGCGTCCTTGGCCACTAGACGAACGAGGCTTACAGACCACACTGCATGGTGGCTTTGTATCGACATCTGGATTGTACCTGATTGCGGGTGCCTTGTCAAGCGAGATTCGGCATCTCGAAGAATAAGCCTGGAAAAAGGTACCCGGTATAGACGTGCTATGATAAAATAGGACTCGCAAAATTGAGTTTGCAGAACAGGAAGATAGAATCATGGCAAAACCCAAGCAAAAGGCGTCCTCGGCCTCGCAACGCCGCGAGCAGCAGAGGCAGCAACGCCAGCAGCGTGAGAATGTCAATCAAAAAAATCAGGCCCAGGTGCGTAGCAGGAGAAAGGTTCAACAGCGGTCGAATCGCTCCTCCTGGCTACTAATCGGTGGAGTACTGGTGCTCGTCGCGATCATTGTTGTGAGTTTCGTTGTCATCTCGCACCAGCCATCATCCAGCACTACGGCTACACCCACACCCGTCAGTTCGAGTGTTTTGAAAGCGGTCACCCAGGTTGATCCGAATGTGTCAAATACAGTAGGAACAGGTGGCGTGAAAGACCCCTTACAGGCAGTTAAAAATTCGCCTCCAACTCTGACCGGGCCAACTGGCAAACCGGAAATGCTCTACATGGGCGCGGAATATTGTCCATATTGCGCGGCGGAACGCTGGGCCATGGTGGTCGCGCTCAGTCGCTTCGGCACCTTTAGCCACCTGAATGAGACCACCTCTTCGAGTACGGATATCTATCCCGGCACTCCAACGTTTACGTTCTACCATTCTACTTACACCAGTTCGTATATTGATTTTGTGCCGGTAGAATTACAAGGCAATGTCGCGGACAGCAGCGGTAGTTATCCCACCCTGCAAACGCCCACGACCGAAGAGCAAAACCTCATGAATACCTATGATGCTCCGCCGTACATTGACGCCTCCAGTGCTGGCAGTATCCCGTTCATCGATATTGCGAACAAATATGTGCAGATAGGTCTGGGCCAGGGCTATTCAGCGCAGGACCTTGCCGGACTTCAGTGGCAGGATATCGCCAACGATCTGTCGGATGCAAGTTCGCCCGTGGCCCAGCACATCATCGGCTCGGCTAACTACCTGACCGCAGCTTTATGTATCGTAACGCAACAGCAGCCGGGCAGCACCTGTAATTCGCAAGCGATACACCAGATCGAGCTCAGCATTGCCTCGACCGCTTTCAATGCGGGTGGGTCGCAGGTAGCTGCGGTGGCAGAGCATACCGATGTGGATGTACGCCGGCTGAATTAGCGACATCTCTACTCTTCGTCGCCGGGCTGTTGCAAGGATTTCATCACCTCTGGCGTCTTGCCCTGGAGTGGATGGATCCAGGCCTTGATGCGCAGGTAGATGGTCATCAGCCCGGCGAACCACAGGCCGCCGTAGATGTAGCCGGCCATCACGTCACTCGGCCAGTGCGCCCCAAGATATACTCGTGATGGCCCAATCAGGGCTATCAAAGTGGTGCAGACCGCAATGAGAGCATTGCGCAGTTTCCCCGAACGCCAGTTGGTTGCTAGTAGATAGATCATTAACCCGAAGAAGTTCGTGTAGTGCATGACATGGCCGCTTGGGAAACTCGGTTCATTGATCACGCGCACAACCGTCACCAGTTCTTTCGTTGGACGTGGGCGCTTGATGAGGCGTTTCACTATCGCATTGAGGATACCACTTGTGCTGGTAAGCAAAACGAAAATAGATTCCAATCGGAAGCGCAGCGCCCAGAAGATAGCAGCCACGCCAATGGTAATCGGTGTGAAGATTTTGGGGAAGCCGATCTCAGAAATTCCGAGCATGAAGTTGTAGAACCAGCGGTTCCGCTGCCTCTGCAACCTGTGCGTAATAAATGTATCACCGGGAAAAAGTTGTGTGTAGCGCGCGATGAAGGAGAAGAGGATCGCGCCCGAAAGGATCCACAGGTAAAACGCCAGAAAGATGGTGCCGCGCGAAACAGCATGACGACCGGATACAGAACTCTGCGCGGCAAGGCGCTGTGCCTCAGATACTACCGGCACCACATTTTGCTCGACGATATTGGTAACGGGTGGTAACGGCGGCGTGGGAGACTGCCCCTGTGCAGGGGGCTGTTTCGTATTCTTTGTGTTTCCTGGCATCGATTAAACCTGGCCTTTCTATTACTCTAGCTGATTTTCCTGGTTCGCTTTACGATGGCGTTTTCAACTGATTGTTCGGCCCTATGCAGCCCGGGCGCATTCACCCCTGGCACTCTGATGCGCAATGCTTGTGGCAAAATCGTCACTACTGCCGGTGTATGACCGTGAAGCTCTCCATCGGCCTGAATCTCCATCGGGTATTCACTGGTAATACGTAAGGATTTCACGCGCCGGTACGCAATCTTGGGTGTATATAGTCGTTTGCCCTGACTAATAGAGAGCGCGTGTCGAATATATTCTCGCTTACTAAAATTTCTATATACGACTACATCGAGCAATCCATCATCCATCAAGACATGTGGCGCTATCTGCAGGTGCGCGCCATAAAATGGCGCGTTGCAAATCGTCACCTGTAACGCTTGATAAGACCGGCGGCGATGCTCGTCGAAGGAGAGGCTGATCGCGGCAGGATGGTACGTGAGCAGGGTAATCAAACCGCCGATAGCACCATGCAGCGTTGAAAGTAGCCCTGGCTGCTTGATCTCCTCGGCCAGAGGAAAAAGCTCCGCCTCTAGACCCACGCCGGCCACTTCGAGAAAGAACCGGTCATTGATCTTGCCAACATCTATAGCGTGTGTCTCACCTTTAGCAATCACAGCGCAAGCCGCCTCAATAGTCTGGGGAATATTCAGGCTGCGCGCCAGGTTATTCATCGTCCCAGCCGGAATAATGCCGAGTGCGGTCTGCGTTCCAATCAACCCTCTGGCAATCGCTTCAATCGTGCCGTCTCCTCCGGCGGCGATGACGATATCCACTCCCGCATTTGCGGCTCGCGTAGATAAGCCCTGGCCCGTATCTTCCGGCGTCGTATGAAACACTTCCGGCTCAATGCCATAGGCGCGTAATGTGGTGAGAATAGCCTCTTCGGTCTCTTCCGGCGTCATTTCCCGGGATGTGATCGTCGATAGGCCTGACGCCGGATTAATGATCAATACCGCTTGCATGCCTGCTCTATCTTTCGCCAGGTGGGCATTTCATACACACACCCGCTGCTTACCCATTGCCTTCAATAAAATATGCTACAATAACTTGCGATAGGTTTATTTGCGTAAGGTGAACGCTGCCTCTAGAAGAGCATAGTCTCCCATAAGCAGATACGGGAAACTCGACAGGGAAGGATACATGCCATGTCAGGCCTGCCTTATATGATGCCAGATAGCGGAGGAATCAACTTTTACACTGCCGACCATGACCTGCCATTTCTTTTAAGCCGCCATCTTTCGTCAGAAGACAACGACAGGGCGCAGGGCATTCTCACTGAAATGGGAGCAGTTGCCTCGCAAACAATGGACAAACTGGCAGAGGTAGCTAACCGCCAGGGGCCGGTGCTGGTGCAGTATGACAAAAAGGGCCAGCGCATTGACGAGATTGTCTTTCATCCTGCCTATCACGAACTGGAACGTATCGCCTATTGCGATTTTGCGATTGCCGCCTGCACCCATCGTAAGGGTTTAGCAGGATGGTCGGGATACGTACCACAACCCGTCAAATTTGCGCTCGCCTACCTGGGAATGCAGGCAGAGTCCGGCGTCTTCTGCCCCGTATCGATGACCGACGCGCTGGCCCGTGTTTTGGAACGCTACGCTAGCGAGCCCCTCAAGCGGCGCTTTTTACCCGGCCTGACCGCGACTACTATGGCTGAATTAAAGCAGGGCGCCATGTTCCTTACGGAAAGGCAGGGAGGCTCCGATGTTGGCCAGACGGCTACGGTAGCCAGGCGGCATTGCGATAGCGAAAATGGAGCAGGTGAGGGCATCCAGCCGGAATGGGAACTGTGGGGCGATAAATGGTTCTGTTCCAATGTCTCCGCCGATCTCATCCTCACGCTGGCGCGTCCTGAAGGCGCGCCGCAGGGAACCCGTGGCCTTGGACTCTTTCTCGTGCCTCGCTTATTGGATAACGGCACGCGTAACGTCTACAGCATCAATCGATTGAAGGATAAGCTGGGCACGCGCTCGCTGGCTACGGGTGAGGTTACGCTGCAAGGGGCGCTGGCCTACCAGGTGGGCGCCTTAGAGCGCGGCTTCGTGCAGATGACCGAAATGATCAATCTCACGCGCATCTGGGCAGCAATCGGCTCGTTAGCGGCCATGCGTCGCAGCCTGCTCGAAGCGCTCGTCCATACACGAGGACGGGTGGCTTTTGGACGCTCCCTGGCCGAACATCCACTCATGCGGCGGCAACTGGTAGATCTGCTGATAGAGGTCGAGGGCTGCGCAGCTCTGGCATTCGAAACAACAGCCGTGCTTGAGCGCGTTGAACGTCATGGCGTTGAGGAGGACCGCCGCCTGCTGCGCATCCTGACGCCGCTCTGCAAATACTATATTCCCAAACGCGGCGAATATGTGACGCTCGAGGCCCTGGAGATGCGCGGCGGCAACGGCTACGTCGAAGACTGGGTTAATCCGCGCCTGCTGCGTGATGCCATCGTCAATGTCGTGTGGGAGGGTTCGAGCAATGTCATCGTACTCGATGTCATGCGTGCCATCGATAGGGAGGGCGCGGCAGCCGCGCTTTTTGGCATGCTGCACCAGCGCCTGCAATCGCTCAAGCATTCGGTCATTCTGCCGGTGGCACAGCAAGTTCAGGAACTGGTCAATCGCCTGGCACAGCGCCTGCATGAACTATCGCACCTGGACTCGGAAAGCGCCCAGTTGCCAGTGCGCGGGCTGGTCGAACGCATGGCACAATTGACGATCATCACCCTGCTGCTCGAACAGGCCGAGGCTGAACTGGTACGCGGCACTGGGGGGACAGGAAAGCGCAAATGGCTCATCGCCCTGCTCTACTTGCACCGCCACGTCCTGGTACACCCCGATGGTTGGGCCGCCGACAACGACCCCACTGCTCTGAAATACTTTGACGCGCTGGTCGACTGGCAGCCTGTTTCTGTTCAATAAGGAGACGCAATGCTTGACACCGTTAACCTGAATCCGCCATCCGTATTGAAGGATATTGAGGAAGCAACGCGGAGCATCGGCTTTACTATGGGCTCTGATCATCAGACCGGCTCACTCCTCCGAACGCTTGCCGCGGCAAAACCATCCGGCAGTTTTCTAGAGCTAGGTACCGGAACAGGACTCTCGGTAGCCTGGCTGCTCGATGGCATGGATGCTCATTCCAGATTAATCACCGTCGATAGAAATGAGGGCCATACAGCAATTGCCCGGCGTTTCTTAGGGCATGACTCGCGCCTGACGTTTGTCACGATGGATGGAGGCGCGTTTATCGACTCCATGCGCGAACAGGGGAGAACCTTTGATTTCATCTTCGCAGATATGCAGCCCGGAAAATACCAGCACCTGGATGAAACCCTGCAACTGCTTGCCCCAGGAGGTCTGTACGTCGTTGATGATCTGCTGATATCCTCTTCTTGGGAGGAAGCCCATCTGACGAGGGTTTATCGCTTAATTTCGACGCTTGAGAATAGAACAGACCTGCGGGTAACCAAACTCAACTGGTCGGTAGGGCTGCTGATCGCGGCGAAAGCTGGATGACTTTCGCGTCCTGGAAAGCTCTGTACGAGCAGATTGTCCAGGTGATACACTTTAAATAAGGCCAGCGCATGGGTGGCCAAAAAGGTTGAATTCTGGTTAGCTCTTTCTAGGAAGTGAGATCGAAAAAATGTGGAGTGCATTAAGATGGCGCTTCTGGCTTGAGACAGCGTTTGCAATTGTTGCAAGTATTTTATTTGTGATTACGCTGGTGTGGAGGGACTGGATCGAGATCGTTTTCAATGTCGATCCTGATAATCGGAGCGGCACGCTGGAATGGTTTATCGTAGCGGTTTTTTTGGTCGTAGCGATAGCGCTGTTCGTTTCAGCGGGCTATGAGGTGCGACGGGCTCGCGCTGCTCTCAGGGCGATTTAAAAGTCGAGCGGACAAGAACGACCCTCCTGGGGATAGGCACCCGGCCTATCCCCAGGAGGGTCGTTCTTGTCCGCTCGACTGACTTGACTGGTAAATCCCCGGTACAGCCTTTCTTAGTTTTGACAACCCTCCCCAAAGTATGATATAACTCTCTTTGCAGTTTTGCAAAAGATAACGCAGGCCACTTGCGTGCGTTTCTGGGCAGAATGAAGCACAAACAAGACACGGGGTAGACATTGGCTATCCCGCAATACTGCGTGTCCGCGAAAACGCGGAAGAGGAACCAGAACCCCCCTCTTGGGAGGGGTTGCTGGGTTTTTGTGCTGTAAAAAAAGCAGGAGGAGCCAGGATGCTGCGTTTCTATTTCGAGGTCGCCCGCACCGCTTTCCGGCGACAGCTCATTTATCGTTGGGCCAATATCGCGGGCCTGCTGACGAACATCTTCTGGGGTATCATCATCAGCTACGTTATGATTGCGTTGTTCCATGCCCGGCACGCAGTAGGGGGCTTTGATGTGCGCGATACGCTGAGCTATGTCTGGGTGGTGCAGGCCATGATTATGATCGTCCTGCCTTTTAGCTGGTATGACTTGATGCTTACCATCCGTTCGGGCGAGGTCGTCACCGATTTGAGCAAGCCCTGCGATTTCTGCTGGTACTGGTTCAGCCGCGAAATCGGGCGCGATTGCTATTATCTTCTCTATCGAGGTATCCCTACCTACACTGCCGGCGCGCTACTCTTCGGCTTTGGCCTGAGCGGAGATTGGAGAAACTGGCTGATCTATATAATCTGTCTGCCACTTGGAGCTATACTGGGTATTGCCTGCCGTTTTCTCTATAACATCGTCGCCTTCTGGATCGTTGAAGCGCGGGCGACGGCGGTTATGGTTGGCACCATCGCCCTCTTTTTCACCGGCAGTTACATCCCGCTGCCGTTCTTACCACCCTGGCTGCATACTATTGCCATCTGGTCTCCTTTCAATGGCCTCTTGAATGTGCCTGCTGAAGCCTTTCTGGGGAAGTTGACCGGCGGTTCGCTGCTACTTGAGATTCCGCGCCAGGTTGGTTGGATCATCGTGCTGGTCATTGCTGCACGCGCCGTGACTGCCATAGCTGCGCGGCGTGTCGAGGTGCAGGGTGGATGAAATAGTCTAGCGAACAAGGCCAGTCCTGTAGGGACAGCGCCTGGGCCTGTCCTCGTATCCCGACCAGGATAGGGACGAACCGCTGTCCCTACAGGACTGGTAAATAGCTCTCGAAGTATGTCCCCTCTGGCGATGGGGAAAAAGGAGAAAATGCTCATGCTGAATGCTCTGCTCGGTGATGCGCGCCTCTACCTGCGGCTGGTCGTGATGCAGATTCGCGCGCAGCTGCGTTATAAGGTCAACCTTCTTATAGACATTACAACGTACTTTTTGATCACGGGACTTGAATTTGGTGCTATTATGCTGCTCTTTGGCCCTTTTCCCTCCATACTGGGTTGGCACATAGGCGAGGTGGCCTTTCTTTATGCCACGACATCGATCAGCTTTGGGCTGGCCGAATTATTCGGCGCGGGGATAGACGCTTTTGATATGACCATCCGGCGTGGCGAGTTCGACCGCGTGCTATTGCGGCCCGTCAGCGCTTTCGTACAGGTGATAGGCAGCGATTTTCGCCTGCGCCGCTTCGGGCGATTGACGGAGGGACTGATGGCCTTTGGCATCGCGCTCAAACTCTTGCCCGCAATGACCTGGACGCCGTTGAAGCTGGTCCTGCTGCCGGTTGGCCTTGTGAGTGGCGCGGTCGTCTTCACTGCTATCCTGTTGCTGGGGGCAACCATGTGTTTCTGGACGGTCGAAACAACAGAGTTGACCAATATCCTGACCTACGGTGGGCGCGAGATGCTGAGCTATCCATTCTCGATCTACAATCAGAATTTGCAGCGTTTCTTCCTGTTCGTCGTTCCGCTGGCGTTTTGTTCCTACATTCCCGTATGCTACCTGCTGGGGCGCGACATGCCGTTTGAGCTGCCAGGCGGCATCGCTTTTGCGGCTCCGCTGGTGGCGCTGTTTTTTGCACTGGCGTCAGGAGCCATCTGGCGCATCGGTGTGAACCATTATCAAAGTACCGGCAGCTAATCAGCTATTGCTGAAAGTCGGGAAGGACTCCAGGCTGTGTCATGCTGAGCGCAACGAAGAATCTGTGCCCTGTCTCACCCAGATTCTTCGTTGCGCTCAGCATGACATGGTCTGAAACGCAATGAAAGGAGATGTTTCACATGGAGACAATGATTGAGGCGGAAAATCTGCAGAAGACCTTTCGCGTAGCGCGCAGGCGACCAGGGCTGCTTGGGGGAATACGCAGCGTCGTGGACCCACAGGTGCGTATTGTGGAAGCGGTCAGCAACCTCTCGTTACGCGTCGAACCCGGAGAAATGCTCAGTCTTGTTGGCCCGAACGGGGCGGGCAAATCCACGACGATAAAAATGCTAACGGGGATTCTTGTGCCTACAAGCGGCCATATACGGGTCGCGGGACTGGTGCCTATGCACCAGCGCCGCGCACTGGCATCACGCATCGGCGTTGTTTTTGGGCAACGCACGCAGCTGTGGTGGGATCTGCCACTCATCGATTCGCTGCGCCTGCTGAGGCATCTGTATCGTGTGCCGGAGGAGCGATTTTCGGTCAATCTTGTCCGCTTGCGCTCGATGCTTGATCTCGACGAGTTTATTGATACGCCGGTGCGGCAGTTATCATTGGGACAGCGCATGCGTGGAGACCTGGCGGCTGCTCTGCTGCATGACCCGGAACTGCTCTACCTGGATGAACCGACGATTGGCCTGGATGTGGTGGCGAAGGCGCGCATCCGCGAATTTTTGCTATCTATCAATGCCGAAAAAGGCGTAACGGTCTTGCTCACTACGCATGATATGGACGACGTAGAGACGCTTTGCCCGCGTATGGTCATCATCGATCATGGGCGCAAGCTCTATGACGGGACGGTAAATGCCATTCGCGAACGCTTTGGTGGCGAGCGCACATTAATTGCCGTGTTGGACCCGGCTGAGATAGCAGCTATGCCACGCGACGCCGATGGGCAAACTGTAATTCATGATCTGCCTTATGGAGTGCGCCGGTTGCGAGCCGAAGGCCCGCGTATCTGGCTCAGCTTTGGTAAAGATGCTCTGCCCGCGCATGAACTGGTGGCCTGGTTGGGAGCGCGATACCGGCTGCGCGATGTGACCTTTCAGGAACCGGAGATCGAGGATGTGATCCGGCGCATCTATGAAGAAGGACTGCTGCTGTCGGAAGCTGAAACAGTAAGCGGATAGTTGTATGCAGTTTCCAGGCCAATTGTAAGCTGCTCGCCGGAAAATTGTGTTCGTTTCCTGTTCGTGAGGCGTGATAAAGGTATCAGGAACTGTGGCAATTTGCTCATTAGAGAGGGGCTGCATCATGCAAAAGCGAGTAGGAAACGTGCGCTGGTTTATTGCCACCTCTTTGAGTACTGGTATCGTCGTCAACTATCTGAACCGGGTAGCTATCTCGGCAGCCGCGAAACCGTTAATTGCCGAGTACCATTTGTCTAATGCCCGCCTGGGGCTCATTCTCTCATCCTTTCTCCGACCGATCCTGTACCATCGGTGCAACTGCCGATTGGTGCGTTGTTAGCGCTCGTTGCGCAAGCAGGAATGTAACATCGTCAAGGTCAAGTCAGCGCTTCGCTCAAATCGCCTACAAGCTTCTGAATTTCACGTAGGCGGCGCTCTGCCAGTTCCACGTTTTCTAGCGCCTGGGCGAGAATGCGCTCTTCCCAGGAGGAATAGGAGCGAGCGATTTCAGGGTCAATCGAGCCTCCAAGAAGCTCAAGTGCGCGATGAAGTTTGCTTTCTTCGGTTTCGGTTGCCATCATGTTCTGCCCCCCTTCGTGCTCAAAGGTTCCACCAATGTACTGACGAGACTTACTCTAAAGCTGTAAAGACTGCTCGGAAATGATCGCGCTTCCCTACGTATTTGCTCTTAAAGAACATACGTTGACAAACGGTAAATGGTTGCATGAGATATGCCTGTGCCCCTGTTACACATTGTTTCATGTAAGCGCATCCACATATCTACTATATTATAGTAGACGCCCAGGAATGCCAAATGGGGGCACCAACAGTCCTATTCTCTGCTGAAGTACCGTTTGGCTGCGCGACATTAGCCATACGTGGAGGAGGCGTGAGAAGGCAAAATAATCTGTAACTATTGTTGCTCTTCTCACACTTGCTGGCCTATTTGACATTAACCGTCAGGTTCATATTTACGTGGATAGAGCAGTAAATATGAAATGTCCCGGCTGTGTTAAAAGGGCCTAGCTGGGTTGAACCGCCGTTAATCTGCACATTACTGATAGTAGGCGCTCCGGGCTCTTTTGCCGGTTGTGGATTACCGTTGACCCACGTGCCGTTTGAAAGTATGTGCAGGTATGACCCATCATCGACCAGTGTAAGCGTGGAACCCTTGCTGACATTCACGCAATTCTGCGCGAAGTTATCTACGGTCAAATGGACAGTTCCGTTTGGGCAACTACTTGAGCCAGAACCGCCCCCGCTAGCACTGCTTGTCGGAGTGCCGGTGTTGCTGCTTGCGCTTCCACCAGAGGTGCCTGGGCGTGAACAAGCGGCAAATAAGATACTGCCGAGTGCCAATGAAGCGAGTAATATCATCAGAATCCGAAATCGCTTACTATACATGCTCTTACTTCCTCTCAGATATGATTGTCAGAGTGCCGGGAAAAGGCTTCTTGAAGCGTGCCACAAGTTCGAAAATCTCTCTTGACTATTCTACTGAATACTATAGGAGTTTAAGCAAGCTCTTAGGAATAGGGTGTTTACCGTATGTTGCGTCGGGTGTATGCCTGATGTCTGCTGTTCTACCTTAACAATTTATAATCTCTCCTTTAAAAAGGTTAAAATTCAGTTAGAGGACGATATAGAAGTGCTTAATTGGTTGTTAGTTTCGCTATACTGTGTTATACTAATTATATCCTGCATAGGACGTGCTGGGAAAACAACGCTGCGGACGTTGGAGAACTGATGCTAGCAGTTGAACAGTGAAGGTGGGCCTCCTCTCCTTAGAAAGAACAACGATGTTAGGTACAGAAAGGAAGGAAAAGTATGGCAGGTACAGGTAACATGGTTGAGCATCATGCCTCGGTAACGGTGAACGCACCGGTCCATCAGGTGTATAGCCTTTTCACACACTTTAACGATTTCCCCAAGTTCATGAGCTTTGTCAAGGAGGTCACCTACTACGATGATCAGCGCAGCCATTGGGTGGCCGATGTTGTTGGAGAACACCAGTGGGATGCCGTGAATGAAAACTGGGTCGAGGATCAGCAGGTTGCATGGCGTTCCTACAATGGTATGGAAAATGCGGGGAAAGTGACGTTCCAGCCCACTGGCACCAATCAGACACGTGTCGATGTCTATATCGATTACAGTCCGCCAGCCGGCGTGCTGGGTAACATTGGCGAAAAGTTAGGCGGCGGTCGCACTTTCCAAAGCCACTTGCAGCACGACCTCGATAACTTTGCCCGTATGGTAGACCAGGCCCCTCCGGGCGCTCTGGACCCCGAGTCTTCCAATTACCTCTTCCACGGGGGTAGTGCCGCTGCTAAAGGTACCACTACCGGCCGCCAGGATGCCACGATAGGCAGGGAACCGGATATTGGAAGTAGCACGCCTGCAACATCTGGTGGTACTTATGATACAGGAGCGCCGATCTATCCGGGTCAGACAGCCGGGCAGACCTCTCGTCCAGGGCCTATGAATAC
>DATGLD010000012.1:0-126368 GCA_035294305.1 Ktedonobacteraceae bacterium
TGCCGGAGCCACAGCCTTCTGCCGCATCCGCGGCTATCTCTCGACCTTGCGCAAACAAGGGCTGGCGCTGTTGACGGCTTTGGAACAGGTCTTGCTGGGTCATCCCGTTCTTCCTGACTTTACCCTATCTGAATAGTTACAATGAAATTCAATCCGGTTTGCTTGACAGGTCAGCTACAGGACAGGTATAGTGTTGACGTGCATTCTTTATCGTAGCAGAAAGGCCGCCCTGGAAGAGTTCCAGGAGTAAGGAAGGGCTTCCCATGTCCACCGAAGACAACAAAGCGCTTGTACTTAGCCTCTATAACGCGAGACAGCAGGGAAATCTCGCCCTATTGGACCAGATCATCTCGCCGGACTTTATCACCGCCTTTCCCGGCAATCCACAACCTCTACGCGGTTCAGAGGGAATCAAACAGATGATCATCCATTTCAACAATACTTTTCATGGCGTCAATATGGCCATTAACGATCAGATTGCCGAGGGAGACAAAGTGGTAGTTATTTACACCACCAGCGCGACAACCTCGGTACCCATGATGGGTATGCCTCCTGGCCAGCAGCTAACGGTTGTGGGTATTGACGTCTGGCAGGTCATGAATGGCAAAATCGTCAATTTTTTCGGTCTCTCGCAACCCGTTCCCAATGCCTAGGCTACTTTTCTTAGAGGCAATCGTAATAAGCAACGCTGCTCAGCCGCAAGAAACGTGAGGAATAGCATGAAACGCCTGAAACTGCTCTTGCTTCCACCACTCATCGTCTCCTTTCTGATCGTCCTGCTGGCCAGCTCTGGAGCAGTAGAGGCTGCCCTGGCGGGCTGGAAGATCGTGCCTAGTTCCTCTCCAGGCAGCCTGGGAACGCTCAACGGTGTCTCGCTTCTCTCGACAAGCGATGGCTGGGCTGTAGGAAATTATCTTGGTAAGAGCGGACAGGGGAAAACCCTGACAGAACATTGGGATGGCACACGTTTCAAGGCGGTATCCAGTCCCAGCGTATCCCAAACGCCAAATAATCTTTTCAGCGTAACAACGGTCTCGTCCGGTGACGTATGGGCTGTCGGGAACACAGGCTCGATCAGCGGTACCCAGACGCTTGCTGAGCACTGGAACGGAAGCAACTGGCAAATCGTGTCCACGGTCAATCTCGGACTCTATAACTATCTTTTTAGTGTAGCCGCCATCTCCTCCAATGACGTATGGGCAGTCGGACGTTGGGATACTACGAATGAGGTAGTAAGTACTCTCATCGAACATTGGAATGGTAGTGGCTGGCAGGTGGTGACGAGCCCCAATGTAACCGGCTACAACTATCTCAATGCTGTGGCAGTAGTCTCGGCCAGTGATATCTGGGCGGCTGGCATTTACAATACCAACCGCAAGGATGGCACATCCATAGCTCAAACACTGATCGAGCATTGGGATGGTTCAAGCTGGCAAATTGTACCGAGTCCCAATGCCAAGAACATCTCAAATACCCTATCCAGCCTGGCCGTGGTCTCGGCCAGCGATATCTGGGCCGTTGGGAACCTCTATAATCCTAGCAAAGGCAAAGGGCATCCATTGTCCCTGCACTGGAATGGTACGCAGTGGCAAATGGTCAAAACGCCCAATCCCTCGGCTGGCGGCAGTTTCTACGGAGTAGCGGCCGTTTCGACCAACAATGTCTGGGCGGTGGGCACCGACCCCGTTACCAAAACGCTGATCGAAAACTGGAATGGTACGCGCTGGAAGGTTGTATCCAGTCCCAATGCCGGGGATTACAATATTCTGAATGCTGTGGCAACGCTCGCGCCAGGTTTTGCGCTTGCAGTAGGCGACGACGGCACGATCTCCGGCTCTGGCCATACGCTGGCCGAGGTCAATCAGTAACCTCTTCATACAGGTTATGCAGAACATATGAAATGGCTTGCTCTGCTTTACCGCTTCCAATTCATGCGAAAAGAATAGACCTGCAAAGAGTCCAGTGTCGCAAAACAAAGGAACCTCGTACGAAAAGTCAGTGTTCTCAACTATTTCGGGAGGAGTATAGTATGACCACTGTTACCGATGAATTCATGCGCGAGAGGCTGACGAAAACCAGGCAATATTGCTTCGTTCTATTGAAGGCCGGCCCAAACAAAAAGCAGGATGGGGTCGAAAAAATTATCTGGGAGCATGGGCGCAGAAATTTTCAACTGCGCGAAGATGGCCTGTTGCCGATTGTTTGCCCGGTCAATGATGGCAGCGATGTATCAGGCATTGGAATTTTCAATGCCTCTATCGAAGAGGTCAGGAAGATCATGGACGATGACCCCGGTGTGAAAGCCGGAGTTTTTGTCTATGAGGTTCATCCCTGCCGCGGTTTTCCTGGCTCCTGTTTGCCATAAGACCTCTGCTATAAGGAGATCAACTATTGCCCCGAAGGCCACCCAGGATGGCGTCAAGGCAGCCATCGGCCAGTGCTTTGCGCCCGCGCCTGGTGGCAAGCATTGCAATTAGAACCACCAGGAGGAAGAGGATAACTAGTCCTCATACTCTCAAAAATAGTTCCGATCTGCAAGAACCTGGAGGAGGACTATAATGGGCAAAAGAGCGTTGGCGGTCGTCTTTGATCAGCTTGAAAAAGAACAGCGCCTTAATGGAGTCATTCTAATTTCACAGAATAGGGAAGTGCTATTTGAGAAAGCATACGGGTTCGCGAGCTGGCAGTTAAGCGTTCCAAACACGCTCGAAACAAAGTTTCATATCGCTTCTGTGACAAAAATGTTTATCGCAATGGCTGCGCTGAAGCTCTACGAGCAAGGGCTGATAAAGCTAGAAGCAAGACCGGCAGATTATTTGCCTGAGCTGGCCCCGCTTGATAAGGATATTACACTCCATCACCTCCTATCCCATACGTCCGGGTTGCAAGACATTTACGATGTTCCGCATCTCAGATTTGAAATGTACAGGCTCAAAAACGAGCATGGAAGTCTTCTCTCATATCTTGTGAGATTGCCGCAGTTATTTCCTGTGGGAGAACGATGGAGTTATAGCAGTACTGGCTACATTTTAATGGGATATATCATGGAGAAAGTGACAGGACTATCATTCGCCGCGTTGATGCAAGACTTCATTCTCACGCCCCTGTCCATGACCAATACCGGCCACGATTCTCCGCGCCGGATTAATCCTGGTCGCGCATACGGTCATACCATATGGAATGGGGAACTGAGCAATGCGAGCAATGACAGATTGAGCATGTTTGAGAACGCCCCTGGCGAGCTTTACTCTACGGTGCTGGATTTAAAGAAATGGTGCGATGCATTGTTCGATTGCCCGCTTGTTTCTCCCCCAACCTTGCAACTGATGTTTACTGCGTATGGCCAGGTAGATCAATCGCTGCATTACGGCTATGGGTGCTTTCTTGCTCCGCGCTTTCGCATGCATGGCGGCTCAACGCCCGGTTTTCTCGCGCGTATCAGGCAATATCCAGAACAGAAAGTCAGTGTTATTCTGCTCTTCAACTCCGATGATGTGAAGGTAGAAAAAATAATTATGGCTATTGAGCCTCTTATCCTCGAATGAGGGTGTCTTTTTGCTTCACAATTTCAGACCTTCTCCGACCGATGATTACCTGTAAGTGGCGGTTGTTTCGCACCAGCATCCTCGACTTATCTAATTATGGGTAATCGCCATCTCTGTACTCTTGTATACATTCTTTTGATCGGATATACTTAGCACGGGGTTTATTGATCACGTATATTTAGACCACGATACCTGGCAACTCGTTCCAACATCGCTTCCTATCTTATTGTTCAGACTCGTCCATCATACTGATGGGAGGTGACATGACCAGAACAAGCATTTCGCTTCACAAACTTCTCCTGGTGGCCTTTTTGATAGTGATACTGACCCTTGTGTATTTGCCAGCGGCAGGTGCTGATGCTCTGGCGCTCGCGCAATCTTGTGGCCAATGGAGCATTACCCGCAGCTCCGATCCGAGTACTATGCTCAGCCTGGACGGTATTGCCGCCATCTCTCCCCAGGATGTCTGGACGGTCGGTTATTTCATCAATTTGCAGGGAACGAATCAGGCGCTTACCGAACGTTGGAACGGAAACCGCTGGATCAATGTTCCCAATCCCGATCCCGGTACTCCCAGGAGCTTTCTGGATGGGGTAGCAGGCGATTCGCCCACCGATGTCTGGGCCGTCGGAGGCACCGCGGCAGGCAATTGGGAAAATCAGCATACCTTAATTGAACACTGGAATGGCACAGATTGGAGTCTCTTTCCGAGCATGCCTGGCGTACTGGATGGAGTGGCTATCCTCTCTGCCAACAATGTCTGGGCGGTCGGCGGCAACGCCGGTAAAACGTTGGTCGAGCAGTGGAATGGCTCGCAGTGGAATGTGATTCCCAGTCCCAGTCCGGGCAAATACGGCAATAGTCTAAACTCGGTAACAGCTCTCACTCCCTCCGATGTCTGGGCGGTCGGAAGTTATTCCGCGACACAATTCGGCTATCGGAGTCTGATTGAGCATTGGAATGGCAGTCGGTGGAGTGTCGTTAAAAGCCCTGTTCTTGGCACGTATCCCTACGACCTGCGTGCCGTGTCAGGCATCGCTGCCAACGACATCTGGGCCGTAGGTGATTACACGACTCCTCCCGGAGATATCACGCTGACGCTGGCCGAACACTGGAACGGAAAACAGTGGAGTGTTGTCCCCACCCCCAGTCCGACGGGCGATGACATTCTGCTAGGAGTTGCAGCGATAGCGACCAACGATGTGTGGGCCGTCGGTGATTATTCCCCCGGTGGCCAGAATCTCATTGAGCAATGGAATGGGACAGGTTGGAACGTTGTTAGCAGCCCGTTCCGGCGCAGTGGGGTCAGTGGCCTGAGCGCGGTATCCGCCGACTCCGCTACCGATATCTGGGCGGCAGGGATCGATATCAACAAGCACAACTTCACCTATCACACGTTGATCGAACACTATTGTTAGCAGGGTAGTGACCAGGAGTGGACCCAAGGAGGGCGTACCCTGGTGGTCGCCCTCGAAAGGCCTGCTCGTCAAAATTCAGGTTATACTATCCTTGTTGCTGGTATCCCATCTCATAGCCGGCCTGGGCCTGTTCTCCCCACCGCGAATCTTTCGGTGAGGAAAAATCTGCTGCCGGAAAATCAGAGCGCCTGTCTTTTTTCTGCTCTTGCAGCTTCAATTGCAGGCGCAATTCCTCGTTGCGCAGCTCCTGATGTTTCTGGCTCGCCCGGATGCGAACTTTGTAAAATTCCAGCGCAATGCCGAGGACGATGCTGACAATGCTGATAATGAAAAGCGCCAGGACGACCGTCGCCCAGAAGTTATCCGTGAGTATTTTCAAGAAGTCCATAATCCCTCGCAGACATGAAATGGATGTTTCACCAGGTTCGACTTATCTCTAATACGAGACAACGCTTATAAAGTTGCGCTTTTCTCCGGCAGCCGGTTTTCACACTATTCTCTTACACTTAATTTACATTTTCATGCGCTTTTTTTGATTATCCTGGGGTATCTTATGAATACACAAAGATCACGGAAACGTGTATGGTAATAAATCGTGTGCTTGAGCAGAAAGCAGGGATAACGAAAATGGTTGAACAAGAAAATGAATTTTATGTGCCTTATGGATATCGCGTACCAACGCAGCCTTTAACTCCTGCGCCAGCAGAGATCATAGATAGCAATCCACCAGCGACAGGCTGGCCGGTGCAACAATCATACTCGCCACCCAGGGATCCGTGGGGTCAGATGCAGACTCCCCCGCCGGCGCCGCCGCAGAAACCTCCCAGGCGAACTGGCCGGACGACAGCCATCGTACTGCTGGCGCTTGTACTCGCTGCCATCTTCGGCGTAGGCCTGTTTGCCGGCTGGCAGTTCTCTAACTACCACAATAATACAGGCACAACATCGCCGGGGGTCACATCATCATCAACCACGCCGGCGCAATCCAATGGTTCGTCATCCAGCGCGAATTCAATTCAGGCCCAGCAAGAGGCGGCTATTGCGAAGATAGAACCGTCCGTCGTTGAGCTCGAGGTGACGACTTTCCAGGGGCAAGCCATCGGTTCCGGCGTTATTATCGATTCAAATGGCGATATCGTGACGAACAACCACGTCGTCAGTGGCGAACAGAGCATTCAGGTCGTGCTTAGTAACGGCCAGACCGAACAGGGTCAACTTGTAGGAACGGATGCGGCAGATGACCTCGCTGTCGTGCGCATCACACCATTCGCCCATATGGTGGTGGCGCAGATCGGCGATTCGTCACAACTTGCGGTTGGTCAAGAGGTGCTGGCTGTCGGCAACCCGCTTGGTATCACCGAAACTGCCACCCAGGGCATCGTAAGCGCCCTGAACCGCAGCGTAACGGAGTCGAATGGGGTGACCATCCCGAATGCCATCCAGACCGATGCGCCCATCAACCCTGGCAATAGCGGCGGCGCTCTGATCAACTTGCAGGGCCAACTCGTAGGTATCCCAACGCTGGGAGCGGTGAACACCGAATCCAATACACCTGCTAACGGACTGGGTTTCGCGATCCCGTCCAATACCGTAAAAACAGCTGTACAGCAGATTCTCCAGAGCGGCAGGTAAATAGATCTGATCGTCCTGGCGCCGCCGGGGTGCTCCTTTCGCTCCGCGGTGTACAGCACAAAGAGGTGCTGTAGGGACAGTGGCTGGTCCTTTCCTATCCTCCCCAACGAGGACAGGGACCAGCCACTGTCCCTACAGGACATTTCAATCGCCCTGAAAAAGTTCGTTTTGCTATTGCTTTTTGGGCCAAAATATGTTATAATTGCTATGTTACTTCAAAAAGACCTCGCGCATCTAAAACGCGAGGTCTTCTTTTACTTCGCTAACCCATTCATCGCACCTTCTAGATGTACCAACGTATGGCTACCGGTCTCAGTATATAGGAATAGAACAATCTGTGCCGGAAACAGCCATGCTATTGACAAAGGTGTCTGCGCCGGAAACGCTATCTGGCAGTGGCAAAAGTATCTGCTGCCAGGATTTTCCGTCCCAATGCGCCACTTCTGCCTGATTGCCCGGCCCGCTTCGTAATCCATTCGTATGCGAAATAGCTCTCCCTCCATTCTTCCTCACTCGTTAAAACTCTGTAACGCCACGGTATATTCATTTCTGCGATGAATTTGTTACACGGCAGAGCGCAATAGCACCATGAAAAAGAAGGCTGCACTTTCACCGCGATGGAAAGCTGTGATGAACTTTGACAACCGGATGGATTCCCCGCTTCGGTTGGAAAATTCTTTAGGGACAAGCCGCTGTCCCTACATTTGGACGTGGCCGATAGTACATGCTATCATTAAGGCTGCTAGCAGTTTTGTAGCAAGCGATACCGTTATGGATAAGGAGATTAGGCATGTATCCAGGTGTTGTGTTTCCGCAGAATGAGATCGGCGCGGACCCGGCAGCTATTCGCGAGTATGCGCAGACTGTCGAGGAGTTGGGTTACGACCACCTCATGGCTTATGATCATGTGCTGGGAGCCGATCCCACACATCGACCAGGCTGGCGGGGATATACCGCCAAAGATTTATTTCACGAGCCGTTTGTGCTTTTTGGATACCTGGCTGCGCTGACACATCTGGAACTGGTTACCGGCGTGATTATCCTGCCCCAGCGGCAAACGGCGCTTGTTGCCAAGCAGGCGGCAGAGGTGGATGTGTTGAGTGGCGGGAAGATGAGACTCGGTATCGGCGTTGGCTGGAACCCGGTGGAGTATGAAGCGCTGGGCATGGATTTCCACAAACGCGGGCGCGTGATAGAGGAGCAAGTCGAGGCGCTGCGCCTGCTCTGGAGCCGGGAGATCGTGACCTACAAGGGCCGGTTCCATACGATCACCGAAGCAGGACTTAATCCGCTGCCTGTACGCCGTTCGATTCCAATCTGGATGGGTGGAACTGCGGATGTGCTGCTGCGGCGGAGCGCCCGGCTTGCCGACGGCTGGTTTCCACAGGGGCCGCCGGATGCGCAAATGCAAGCGGCCATTGGACGCCTGCGTGGCTACCTGCGCGAGGCCGGACGCGATCCCGCCACATTTGGCATTGAGCCGCGAATAAATGCCGGGGATGGAGATGTCCACCGCTGGCAGGACGAGACGAAGCGCTGGCAGGAACTGGGCGCAACGCATATTTGTATCAATACGATGGGCGCCGGCTACAACTCGCTCCGGCAGCATCTCGAGGCCATCCGCCGGTATAGAGAGATGCTACCATGAGCGGTGCATTCGCAACCATCGTTTTTGGTCTTGTCGCTTCCCTCTGCTGGGGAAGCGGCGATTTTAACGGTGGACTGGCCTCGCGACGTACCTCTGCCTCAAGTGTCGTCATCGCCGCTTACGCGGTTGGATTTGTCTTGCTGGCAGCGCTGGCGCTGCTATGGAGAGAACCGTTTCCCACGCCGCTCGATATTGCCTGGGGAGGGCTGGCCGGATTAGCAGGGGCTATCGGACTGATTTCTTTCTATTCAGCGCTCTCTATCGGACGCATGGGTATTGCCGCGCCCATTTCCGCCGTGCTGACCGCCGGTCTACCCGTTATCTTCAGCGCTTTCACGGAAGGGCTGCCCAATCTCCTCCAACTGGGTGGCTTCGTCGTGGCCCTGTTAGCAATAACCCTGATCTCGCGTCCGGAGCCTGCAAAAGGGCGACCGGAGGGTATCGGGCTGGCATTGCTGGCGGGAATAGGCTTTGGCTGCTTCTTTATCCTCATCAGCCGGGTCAGTCATGGAGAGACCTTCTGGCCGCTTGCCGTGGCGCGTTTCACATCCGTCCTCTTCTTGTTGATCGTGGCATCTATTCGCCGGCTGCCCATGTGGCCCCAGCGCGCGGTTGCTCCTCTCATCTTGCTGGCGGGGGTGCTGGATGCTTTCGGCAATGTATTTTTCGTCCTTGCCTCCCATAGCGGCCGGCTCGATGTCGCAGCCGTTCTCTCTTCCCTCTATCCCGCGGCGACGGTTATCCTGGCGGCGCTCCTGCTGCGCGAGCGGGTGACGCGCATACAGGCAATGGGAATTGTATTGGCGTTGATAGCAGTACCCATGATCTCGGGGTAGTTAATGGATTTTACCTGACTGCAATCGGTCGCACTGGCGAACCCGTCGCCCCGCGCAGCTTAAGGGGCAGGCAGATGAAAGTAAATGCGTAGCATCGCTCGCGCGCCAGTTCCTCCAGGAAGAGGTTTTCTAAAATGTAGATGCCATGGCGCACGAGCAGGATCAGGTGCCCCGGCAGCGTGACCTGAAGTTCAGGGTCGACAACACCAAGCTCATCCCAGGCAACATTGTCGGCTCCGACTGCCCGCACTCCGCGACCGGCAAGCCAGGATGACGCATCTGCGCTGACGCCTCCCGCCTGCAGGTAGGTGGTCGGGTCCTGCCAGGTTGCTCCATTGCCGGTTCGCACCAGCACCACATCTCCCTCGCCTATAGCGGTTCCCTGGTTGTTGGCGATTGCTTCCAATTCTTGCTGGCGAATCTGGTCACCGCCTCCGATACGATCTACACCCCGGTGACGCGCGACATCCAGCAAGACCCCGCGCGCAATGATGGGAGCGATGGTTTCCGCGCCCAGTTCTGTGAAACCTTGAGAGGTTTGCATACTGGGATTGATCGCGCGCCCGCCGTACAGGTGTGCGTCCTCGGCCTGGTGACACAACGCATCGATGTGCGTGCCCGAATGCTCTGTGGTGTACATAAAGCCGGAGGCGCTCGTGCGCCTCTCTGCGGCGCCCGGCTCGTGGTGGCGGTGAAGCGTGTAGACGTAGCCGGGCGCGTGGCTCGCCAGAACGGGAGCGCCAAAGTAGCGCGGCTGCTCAAGATCATACACACGTGCATTGGACGGTATATTCATGTTTATACGTCCTCCGAAAGTTTTGGCAGGCAAGGCAGAGCGGTCATGGAGCCAGGCCCAGGCTCAATTTCAATGCCGTATCAACGCGCGTCATATCTTCACTTGTAACCGAACCACGGCGGCGCATGAGGCGCGATTTTTCGATGGTCATGAGCTGCTCGCACTTCACGTCAGTATAGTCGGTAAGCCCGTTTTCTGAAGTGGGCGCAATACGTACATGCAGTGGCAGCTCCCGTTCGGTGCGGCTCATTGAGGCGACAATCGTCAGTGGATAGGTAAGGGATGTATTACCGCGGTCATTCTGGATGATAAGGGCGGGACGTGTGCCCTGTTGTTCGGCACCACGTCCTGGGGACCAGTTGACATCCCAAATCTCACCACGCCTCGGGCTGGGAGGCGTATGTGGTGGAGGTGAAGATTGACTTATTTCTTGTTGTGGAAGGCCGGGCGGTGTCGATGCCCTTGCCTCACTACTCATGCAACTACCTTCTCCTATCATCTTGCCTGAGTGCGCAGCACTAGCCGCGAACGAGCGGCGTTGGCAAGATGGATAGGGACCTATACTTTACATAACACTACGCAACGGTGAAGATACCTTCCTGACTGGCATGAAAAAAGAACTGGGCATCTTTGAGAGTTTCTGGGAGGGAACCGAGGTAGGCGTAGGCTTCATCGAGTAAGTGACTGGAGGAGGAAAGGTGCTGTTCGCGTTTCGAGATGATTGCTGCTTTCAACTGTTCGTAATTATCCTGGCGCATTAACTCCATAATGGTCTCCACTACATCTCCGAGAGAGGCTTCAAGCTCAACAGCGAGAGCCTTTAGCTCCTTGTGTTGCGTTGAGGGGATCTGTATCGATTTGCGGACGAGGTTCTCATGACGATAATAGTCGGGTTGAACAACAGCCATGAAACTGCCTCCTGCTAGTGTAACTAACACACGGCACCTATCCGACTTGCCAGGGCTTGCTAGCGCAGCCGTTGTTTTGTGCAAGACGGTAGGAGAAACAAGCCTTTCACACTGTTCTAATTGTAAACGGAGACTTCCGAAAAGTCAATAATTGGATTTTTCCAAAAAGCTAAAAGTGCAAAGCGCTTGTTTTGAAATGCTATGTCACCTGCCATACCTGTACCGTCTGATCGTCGCTGGTGGAGTGTCCCGTTGGGCGCATACTCCATCACGAGAAAGGGTGTGCTGCTATCTACGCCAAAGTCCAATACGCGCACGATATGTGGGTGCATCAGGCGAGCAATGGTGCGGGTATTCCCAAACAGAAGCAAAAAACTGTTCGACCGGCACTGCTAATCCTGGCACAATTTGCGAGGGAAGTAGCGCTTTCCCGCGATAAACGCCTTGTGAAGTGTACTCTCCACCCTCACACATTAAAACTTCGACCGTGCGTGAATCAGGATCAACAATCCAGTATTCGGGTATTCTGGCACGTGCATAAGCAGTTAACTTCCTATATCGATCATGAGTTTCGCTGCCAGGTGAAACGACCTCAACTACCAGATCCGGTGCGCCCACTATATGACCATTGCGGAGCATGCATAAAGTAGACTATCCCAGGGAGTGAGACTCTTATGGCGAAAGGGGAGCGGCCTGCCCCGGTGATGGCCTATGATCAGGCGTTCAAAACGACCTCGGCCCCCGCGGCAGGCGAAAACACGTAGAACAGCGGCAATGTAAACCCTCGCTGCTCGAAATGGCGCAGCGTCGTTGATTTCAGCCTCTCCACGCCAGTCTGCTTCATCAAGGCAATTGCGCAGCCGCCGAAGCCCGCACCAGTTAGTCTCGCTCCCAGCGCGCCGGCCCGCGCTGCCAGTTCCACGAACGTATCCAGTTCCGGCGTCGAAATTTCATAATCATCGCGCATAGAACGATGTGATTCGTACATCAATTCACCGAAGCGCGTAAAATCTTGTCGCCACAAAGCCTCAACAGCCTGCAACACGCGCTCGTTTTCGGTAACCACGTGCCGCGCGCGCCGCAACTCCTCGCCCGCGATCCTATCCAGGTCTGATATCTTCGCGTCTCGCAACGATTTCACCTTTAGTGCTGAGGCCGCCTGTTCAGCTACCTTGCGCCTGGCATTATATCCTGTGTCGCCCAGCTTGCGTGAAACTTGCGTATCACAGACGAGGAGCGTCAAACCGGCGCTCGCCAGGTCCAGAGGAATCTGCTGCGCCTCGAGCGAGCGGCAATCTATCAGCAGCGCCATCCTCTCCTTACACAGCAGCGAGGCATATTGATCCATGATGCCACTATTGACACCCACAAAAGCATTTTCGGCTCGCTGGCACAGTAGCGCCAGGTCTTTTCTTGAAATATCGAGATGGAAGTACGCGGCGAGCGCCAGCGCGGTTGCGGCCTCTATCGCGGCAGAGGAAGAAAGCCCACTTCCCAGTGGCACATCGCCGGCGAATGCGCCCTGAAATGCCGGGATAGCATGGCCTTGCTCCTTCAATGCCCACACCACGCCACCCGGGTAGTCGGCCCAGGTTCCGACCTTTTGTTCCGTAAGCAGGCGCCGCTCCTCGAAATCCGCCGAATAGAGGCATGTCTCACCGGGCCGATGAAGCGGCGCTGGGCGCGATAAATCAGTCTCTACCCGTAGGGGTCCAATGGCCATGGCCACGCGCCGGCTCACCGCGCAGGGCAGCACAAACCCTTCATTATAATCGGTATGCTCTCCGATCAGGTTGATCCGCCCCGGCGCGCTCGCAATCAACGCCGGCCCTTCGCCAAACTGCTCGCGATATGCCTCTGTCGCTCGCTGCTCAACCTGGCGCACCGGTGTTCTCCTTAAAAGCTTGCTTCCTGCTTCTTAGCGCGGGAAATCGGGGGAAACCTCTGCATCGAACAAACTCTTCCCCCAGGCAGTCAGCAAACCCATCGTCGCCACAAAGTCCGGTTGCTGCATGTCGCTAAGCATCTGTTGATAGAGGTCCTCATAGTCATCCGGCACGCGCATCCACTTGCGCAAAAATGGCACAATCGTGCGGTACCCCAGTTTGAGATCCTCAGCAAAAGCCTGTCCTTCTGGCGTGGTGATAGGATAGTCCAGAGTGTAGCTCCTCGTCTGCACCTCGCGCAAACCGTACTTGTGCAATAGGGAGGCAAGTTGACTCATGAGGCCATCACTGGTTGGGGTAAAGATATGTCCGGCCTGGTAGAGGGCCTGAAGAACGAGTTCATTGATCCGCTGTACTGCTGAGCTACTGCACCCCTGAAGCGATCCTTCCGTTACACGCACCACCCCCCAGGGTTTGGTGACGCGCTGGTACTCTTGAAGCAGCTTGGGCCAGTCCCAGGTGCGCAGCCAACTGATACCCAGGCGGTGATTAACCAGATCAAAATAAGCGGTGGGAAATTCGAGCATGCGTAGGCCATCCATCGTGTGAAACTCCACGCGGTCGCTGACGTGCGCGGCAGCTGCCTGCTCTCGTGCATACAGCACAAATACGCGACTGACATCCACCCCAATCAATGTTTGTATGGTTGGAAAGCTTTTTGCCAGTTCGATCAGCCAGTTGCCAGTTCCGCACCCCACATCCAACACGCGCTGAATGGCGGCCGGGTTTGATTGTTCCGGGAGAACGCCCCCCATGCTGCGCGTAAGCACTTGATCTTGAAGGTGAACTCGCTGCAGTTCTTCTCGATTCGAACGATCCTGAACAAAGTAGGTGCTGGAGCGCTCTGGCTTCTGGTTTGAGGGGGTTGACATAACCATACCTTCCCTTTCTTGGCGGGAAAAGAAAATGCTTTTTGCCTTTTTCGCTTTCCTGGCTTCCACGCATGAGAAAATAAATAAGATGGCTATAGTATACTCCAGCTCTATCAGTTTGGCAACTGGCCCGGGCAGGGAGACGGGGAGGACGGCCTGGCTGCTAAACTGGTAAATCCCTCTGAACTCCAGAAGCCGCCTCCGCGAGAGAAATCAAAAAAGGGCGACCCGTGTCGAATCAATCCGCACTTTACCGGTCGCCCTGATTGTTTTACGCTATGCCTGTCACGCCATGCGTTTCGTCAGCGTTGAGAGGAACTCGGCATTGTTCCTGGTTTTGGACATCTGTTGCAGGAAAGCCTCCATCGCCTCCAGCCCGCGTTGCTCGCTGAGCGTCGAGAACATCCGGCGCATGGTAATGACGGCCCGGTATGTCTGCTCGTCGTAGAGTAACTCCTCGCGCCGCGTTCCGGAAAGGGCGATGTCGATAGCGGGGAAGATGCGGCGCTCGGCCAGTTTGCGGTTAAGCACCAGTTCCATGTTGCCGGTGCCCTTAAACTCCTCGTAGATCACATCGTCCATGCGGCTGCCCGTATCGACCAGTGCGGTCGCGATAATCGTCAGGCTGCCGCCTTCCTCGATCTTGCGCGCAGCGCCGAAGAAGTGTTTGGGCAAAACCAGCGCGGCCGGATCAAGTCCGCCTGACAAACTGCGCCCGCTCGGTTCCACCGCCAGGTTATAGGCACGGCTCAGGCGCGTCAGGCTATCCAGCAGCACTACTACATCCAGCCCTGATTCCACCAGGCGTTTGGCATGCTCCAGTACCATCTCGGCCAGGCGCGTGTGGGCCTCGGTCGGCTCATCAAAAGTGGAACTTACCACCTCTCCCTGTACGGAGCGCTTCAGGTCGGTGACCTCCTCTGGACGTTCACCGATCAGTGCCACCAGCAGGTAGACATCGGGATGATTCTGGGTGATAGAATTGGCGATAGATTTGAGCAGCATCGTTTTGCCGGCCTTGGGAGGAGAAACGATCAATCCACGCTGCCCACGACCGATCGGGGCAACCAGGTTGATCAAGCGGCCAGAGAGGTTGCCCGGGGTTGTCTCCAGATCAAACTGCTCGCGCGGGAAAATGGGCGTCAAGCTATCAAAATGCGGGCGATGCCGTGCCGCTTCAGGATCAATGCCGTTAATCGCTTCCACGCGTAGCAAGCCCGCGAATTGTTCGTGATCCTTGGGAGGTCGAATCTGACCCGCGACCATGTCGCCCTGGCGCAAATTGAAGCGCCGGATTTGCGACGCGGAGACGTAAACATCCATTGGCCCCGGCAGGAACCGTTCCGCGCGCAGGAAACCAAACCCATCGGATACGATATCCAGCACGCCAGACCCAAAGAATGCATTCTGTGAATCGGGAATTGCCTGCTGTTGGCCAGAGGCAGCGTTCTGGCTTTCAATCATTTCAGGATCGCCCTGCTCAACGGGTTGAGCACCACTGTAGGGTTCTGTAGGGGCATACCCTTGTGATCGCTCGCCGGCGTGCTCCGCGCTGGATAAATCCGCACTCTGCGCCGGTCGCCGGTTTCTTACATCTGTGTTTGTCATAAGGTATGTATCGAGGGCACAGTAGGGGCGCACGCCGTGCTCGATAAATCTGCACTCGATGGTGTCGCCCGTTCGCCCTGCTCCTTTCTGTAATCGGTATTCCTCTTTTGGAAAAGGAGTGCCATGAACCAGGGATTACAAGGTCAGGTTTCATGGGGATGAGAAGATGATTGGAATGTAGGGGCGCATCCTTATGGTCGCCCTGTCACCTTGTGGTCAAAGAGCTCATCGCTCTTCACTTATGTAAACAAAGGAATTACCAATCGTATTCCCAGGCAAATTCGGAGCGTGACGGGCGAGTAATCCAGGTCAGCGGGGCGGTACAAACTCCTCTACCCCGCCACATCCCTACTCCTGCCTCTACTGGTTACATGCTGCCTCAAAGTGTCCACAACCGCGCATTGCTGAAAACCACCTCTGTCACATGGCTGTAAACGACGGCGTAGACGCCTATTTCACCTGCGTGATAGCTCTGGTCGGTTATGCTGGTGACACTCTGCTGATTCACGTACAGCGTCATGCTGCTGCCCTGCGCGACAACTCCGAGAACGTTCACCGCATTCAAGCCTTGCCGGATTGTCGTGCTTGTCCCTCCTTTCAGAAGCGAGAATTTCGAGCCATTCACAACCTCAAATCCATAGGTCCCGTTCTGTCCCACATAGAAATCGTAAAACTGGTTCGGGCGCGTGTTCTCAACACGTAGCAGGATACCGCCCGCATCTCCCTGGATAATCTTCATCGAAACCTCAAAAGCGAAGTTGCTGAAGTTTGTAGCATTAGCCGTACAGTAGTCGGAGAAGCGCGGGTCCGGGGCAATTACATGGTATGCTCCACCTTTATAAGCGCAGTTCCTATTCACATCCCATTGCCGGCTCCTGTTATTGGCGGCCAGCGGATCAGTAAACGCCAAAATCCCGCTATGGGTATACGGATTTCCTGCCACAACTGGAGGGACAGCGCCTGGTGGCTGTCCTGTCCGCGGAGTGTGTTGGAGGTGAATAGAGGAAGCATTCACATTGTAAATAAGCAGGCCTGCCCCTACCAGCACAAATATGACAACAGGGATCAGGATGACAAGAGCCCTTGTAGGGGCAGCGCCTGGTGCCTGTCCTCCCCGGCGGGAACCCTGTCGGGGGGACAGGTAATCTTTTGTGGTCACCTGTGGTGAAGCCTGCTCGTTTACCTCGCCGCAGTTAGGGCAAAATCGCGCGTTCGACGGAAGCAACATTCCGCAAGAATGACAAGACATACGGAAATCTCTCCATTTTATCGTCATGTACCAGGGTGCAATCATGACCTCATCCACCGGCCCAACATCCCTGATATAATACCGGAACAGTTGCGAAAAGGTTTCAACCAGTACAACTGTCTCATCATGGCGAGAATGTCTGGATATATAATCGGCCATGGCAACCCTCAACGCATGGCCCTCACGCGCCGGAGAGTCGAATCGCGTAAGCCCGCAGGCAACTATCGCGTGCTGCTTGTCCATATTCCGGCAAGATGCTACAATGAAGACAATGAAGATTGTAGTAGGGGCAGTGCCTGGTGCCTGTCCTGCTAGAGACATGAAATGAAAGAGGCTATGGACCAGCAGGCAGAAGATGTAGGTACCAGATTTATCCCGTCCCAGCCTGAGATTCGGCGAGAAATTGAAGCTTTTGCGGCGCGTTACCCATTTCCCCTTGACCCTTTTCAAATAGAGGCCATTATCCACCTCGCGGAAAACCGTTCCGTCCTCGTTGCCGCTCCTACCGGTACCGGCAAAACCCTCGTTGCCGAATACGCCATCTGGCGCGCGCAGCAACACAACCAGCGCGTCATCTACACCACGCCCCTCAAAGCGCTCTCAAATCAAAAATTCCGCGACCTGCGCGCGCAGTATGGCCAGGACGCCGTTGGCCTGGTTACCGGCGATATCGTGGAACACAGCCGCGCGTCCATCGTCATTATGACCACCGAAGTCTATCGCAATATGCTGCTGGAGGATGGCGGCGAGCGCTTCGCTGAGGGCGAGGGGGGCAACTCCTCCACACTCGGAGATGTCGGCTATATCGTCTTCGACGAACTTCATTACCTCAGCGATATCGAACGCGGCCCCGTCTGGGAGGAAGCCATCATCTGTTCGCCCCCCAATGTCCAGCTCGTCGGCCTTTCGGCCACCGTCAGCAATGCCCAGGACCTCGCCGATTGGATTAGCCGCGTACACCGTCCTATCTCCCTGGTTGTGCATGAAGAGCGCGCCGTTCCGCTCGACCACTATTACTTCCTGGATGGCAGGCTCTATCTCGTGCAGGATGCTGCTGGCAACCGCGTCAATCGCTTCCCCAATGTCGGCGGCGAGGCCCGCGCCGCCATGCTCATGGGTCGCAATCGCAGCTACAAATTCGGCTACGACGAAGACGACGCTGATCTGGAGGATGAAGTCGAGGGGGCTTATCGGAAGCGCGGCCGCCGGGGTCGATTGATGGCACCTGGCGCCGATTTATCGGCCTCTGCCGCGAACGCCGCTGGCGGCAACAGAGCAGCAGAGAACCGCGGCGAGCAGGGCGCAGCGTCCGGCGGGGTGGTAGAAGGCGCGCGCAAGCCCACACGACCGGTGGAGCATAAGACGCCTCAGCCGGGAGAAGTCCTCGCCGCCTTGCGTGATGCCGATCTCTTACCCTGCCTCTATTTCTTGCCGGGGCGTAAAGTCGTCGAAGAAGCCGCCACGGGCGCCGCCTTGCATCTCTTTACCACTCCTGAGGAGCAGGTACGCATCAAAGAAGAAATCGACATCTGGCTTGAACACCTGCCCAAAGAAGATCGTAACTTGCAGCAGGTCCATGCCCTGGTAGATATCTTACCCCGCGGCCTCGCCTTTCACCATGCCGGATTGCTGCCAGGACTCAAAGTGCTGGTAGAGACACTCTTCGCCCGTGGCTACTTGCGCGCCGTCTTCGCCACCGATACCCTCGCCCTCGGCATCAACATGCCCGCCCGCGCCGTCGTCGTCGGCAGCCTCAGCAAATTCGACGGCCAGGAAATGCGCCTGCTTACTCCCAATGAATACCGCCAGTTGACCGGGCGTGCCGGCAGGCGCGGCATGGATGTGCATGGCGCTGCTGTCATCCCCTATTCGCCATGGGAGCCGTTCGAGGACTCCTTCCAGCGTATTACCGGCGAACTGCTGCCCGTTACCTCCTCATTCGTCATTCGCTATAACTCCGTCCTCAACCTGTGGCGTCCGGGTGATATCAGACACCTGCGCCGCATCTGCGCCTCCAGCCTGCGCGAATATCAACGCTATGTGCTATGGGAGCAGCGCGAAGTGGCCCGGCTGGAGCGATTGGAGGTACGACAGCAGAAGAGTAAGAAAGCCGGCAAAAAGAAGGGCCTCGCCTCCCAGGGGGCGATAGAGGCACTGGAAAAAAGGCGCAAAAGGATCGGCGCCTACCCACTAAGTCGCGCAGGCGCCGCCGAACTCGACGGCACCATCTTCACCCTGCGCGCCCTCAATTATATCGACCAGGATGACCAGCTTACCATCAAGGGGCGCTTACTGCGCAGTATCTTCCACCAGGCCGGGCTTGCCATGGTTGAAATGATCATGGCCGGCGTGCTGGATGAGCTCTCGCCGGGCGAACTGGCCGACGTGTGCAGCTGGTTCACCTTCGACAACGACCGCCGCCTCAACAACCGCAACGTGCTGAATGCCCACCTGGTACAGGTACGGCGCGAACTCTGGCGCATCATGCAAAACATCCATGATATCGAGCAACAGGAACACATCAGCATCACCCCCAACATTATTCCCGATTTTCATGGTGTCGCCCTCTCCTGGTCGCGCGGCATGTCCCTCAATGGCCTGCTGCGCCGCATTGACCTTGCCGAAGGCGACCTCCTCATGCTGCTTAACCAGACCATTGACCTCTTACAGCAGGTACAGGCGGCCATCGGCCAGGTGCTGGATGCGCGCGATATCTGGCCGCAAATTGAACTTGATGAAACTGTCTATGCCTCGAAATCCGCTCTCAAACGAGCAAAAGGGCAGGCGGAGCAACTGACACTTTATCGCGAACACCTCGAGCGCCTGCGCCCGGCGCTCGCCCAGGCCTCCCTCTTATTGATCCGCGGCATCATCATTCAGAGCCGCACCGTCCCCTCGATGGTAGCTCGCATCGGCGACGAAGATGTGCCACTGGATGCCGAAGAAGATACTGAGCCATCAGATATTATCGAGGGCGTTTAAATAACCGGCCATAGTTCCCAAACTTCATCAAATCTTTAATGCTCCCCGTTTATTGCCGGTGAAAGCATAAACAAGGGTTGTAGGAGAGGGGCGCACCTTTGTGGCCGCGCCTGCTCGCTATGTCCATTCGCTTTCTGAACAATTTTTCAGAAAAATACCACCCGCTACCATTACTTTGGTCATGCTTTCAAGCCTGATCCATTGCCAGGCACAACTATTTTAGCTACCATGTATTGACGAAAGGCAACATTCCAGACGAGTGTTAGCGGCGGATGTTGGTTGAAGAGCGAAATAAGCAGGGTAGAGTGCGGAATAATCTCGCACGTCAGCAGAAGAGGTAGAGACTTGATGAACGCTGAAGCATTGATAGGGACGGTACTTGGAACGTGTACGCTACAACGACTGATTGGGCAAGGTGGAATGGGCGCGGTCTACCTGGCCCAGCAATCTCGTCCTCGGCGCCAGGTGGCCGTAAAGGTGTTGCTGCCGGCCGCTAAGCTCAAACCGCACCAGCTGGCTGCATTCCTGGAACGATTCCGCCGCGAGACGGACGCTGCCGCCTCGCTGGAGCATCCCAATATTATGCCCGTCCATGAGTATGGGGAGCATGATGGCCTGGCTTATCTCGTGATGCCTTACATCAGCGGCGGCACGCTGCGCGATGCGATGGAGCGCGAAGGCCCCATGAGCCCCCAGCAGGCCGCCTTCTACCTGGATCAAATTGCTGCTGCGCTCGATTTCGCCCACGCCCACGGCGTCATCCACCGCGATATCAAGCCGGCCAATATTTTATTGACCCCCGAGGGTCGTGCCTTGCTCACCGATTTCGGCCTCGTTAAGGTCATCGCCGGTGGACAGCCAGCCCATACTCGCCTCACCGGGGAAGGGGCTCCCGTCGGTACCCCGGACTATATGTCTCCCGAGCAGGTGATGGGCGATGAGGTCGATGGTCGCGCCGACCTCTACTCGTTGGGCGTGATTCTCTACCAGATGATTACAGGCACGACGCCATTCCAGGGCGAGACGCCTATGCAAATTGCCGCGCAGCAGCTACATACTCAACCTGCCTCGCCTCGCCTGCTGCGCCCTGATTTGCCCGTCGCCGTCGAACAGGTCATGCTGCGCATGATGGCCAAAAGACCAGCCGATCGTTTCCAGACCGGGCGCGAGTTTGCCCTTGCTTTTCGCGCCGCCGCAATCCCTGGAGAATCGTTATCCTCTATAACGACGAGTTCAGCATCCATCCCGGCCGTCCCTGCTCATCACCGCTCACCGGGCCTGCTCTCCCGGCGTTCAGGCGGACTGCTCGATCCACAGTGGCAATCAGGCCTGCTTCCGGCAGTGGCTCAAGGCCAGGACAGGGGTTATGTAACTGGAATTCTGCCCGCCACCAATACCGCTTTACCGGCCCGCTCCTCCGGCCTGCTCTCCAGAACAGGTATGTTTCCCAGGGTCGGAACTACAGGAGCCGCTGTGGCCGCTCCCGCCAACAACCAGGTACCGGCCACACCTCCAGGTGAGCGTTCGCTACTTGGGGGCGATTCCGCTGGTGCCTACGCTCCCTCTCAAAGGTTACAGGATCCGTATGGCCCGCCAACGCTGCCGCAGGTAGATTTTAACGGCATACCTATCCCGTTCGATCAGGTGGCGGGCAGCACCAATCTCACTCCCGGCACGGCTGTGTTTCCAACTGCGAGCGATAAACAGGCCGCCATACTCCCCTCTGCTTTCGCACAAATGTCGCCGGATTTCAAAACCACGTCGGGTTCTCTGGCCGTGCCGGACTACGAGCAGATCAATAGCAGCACTACCGTCAAGCTGACCGGCCCTCTGAAGATTGTACAGGTTCCGGTAGCCGGTCAACCAGGCCAGTACATGACCGGCCTTTTGAGCGTTCCGGCGCAGGCGCAGCCGCTGGCTCCCGCCAAGGGCCCCTCAAAAAAAGTCCGCGTAATAGGGCTATTGGTCGCGCTGGTTATGCTGCTAGCAGGCAGTACGCTCGGACTCGCCTTCGTGCGTTCGCACTTCCTCCAGCAGCCGTCATCCTTGAATAGCAGTTATCCTACCACAAGTGGCACCCCCAACCTGCAGGCCACCGCTATAGCCCAGGCAACAGCCACCGCTCAGGCAAATATCATCCTTTCGGATACGCTCGATCAAAACTATCACAACTGGCCCATCTCCAATTCCGGTACGAAACTCTATCAGTTTAAGAGTGGCGCGTATCATATTACCAATCTGAGCGATCAAGGCGTCGCGGTTGTGCTGCAAGCCGGCGCATACAGCCAGCCAATCGGTTACCAGTTAACCATGCAGGAGATCAAAGGAGATGATACCTCGATTAATAACTCCTTTGGCATGATTATCCGCTATAGCCAGCAAACCAAAGGCAACCAGGTCATCAATACCTTCTATAGCTTTGAAGTGCTGAATACCAATAACGGGGAATATCGATTTTACAAGTATGACAACAGCAAAGGTCCCTCGGTCAACCCCTGGACCTTGCTCTGGCACCAACCCTTTGGCAAAGAATTTCACCAGGGTCATACCTCTAAGAGTATCAATACGGTCAAAATCTTCGCTAATGGCAGCGCCTTTACCTTTACCGTCAATGGTAAAGTAGTGGGAACCGCTAAAGATAGCTCCTTCAAGGCTGGCACCGTCGGTATGCTCGTCAACCTCAAGGGCACCGAAGTCGCCTTTTCCGATTTGCTGATCACCAGGAATTAAATCTCTGTGAGAGCGCGCAGGGCATACCCTGGTGGGCGCCCTCCGGGGTCCCTGCACGCTTGTCCTGATAAGTACTTTTGTCACCCCCTGAGTCTGAAAAATTGTCAGAACCGCCCCGTTTGCATACTATACAAGCATGGGGATATTAGCCGTGGGTACTCGTGTGCCCGCGTGCTATGTAGGGGCGGGAGCAAATTTGCTTATACTGCTCCCATGAGAAGCCGCAGGAACCAGGCCCTTTCCCGGCCAGGATTGGAATGGGATTGAAAAAGGAGAAAATTTTGATGAAGACGGAAGCGTTGATCGGAAAGGAATTAGGCTCAAGTACACTGCAGCGGCTCATTGGCCACGGAACATTGGGTGCGGTCTACCTGGCTCAGCAGAACCGCCCGCACCGACAGGTGGCCGTCAAAGTGTTCGTGCGCGCTGCAGCGCTGGAACCGCCTCTCCTCAACGAATTTCTCGCCCGTTTCCGGTATGAAGTGGATGTCGCCTCTTCACTGGAACACCCGCATATTCTCTCCATCCATGAATATGGTCAATATGATAAATTGGCCTATATAGTCATGCCGTTCGTAAAAGGTGGCACGCTGCGCGACATATTGGAGCGTGACGGCGCGCTTCCCCTTTCTACCGCCGCCGATTACCTGGAGCAAGTGGCGACCGCTGTAGATTTCGCTCATAGCAAGGCAATCATGCATCGTGATATCAAACCGGGTAATATATTGATTGCATCCGATGGCAGGCTGCTGCTTGCCGATTTCGGTTTGACCAATGTCGTATCAGAGGGCAAGATGGCCCCGGTGCGACTGGCCGCGGCCGGAATGCTCGATTATATGGCTCCCGAACAGGTCGCCGGCAAAAGGATAGACACCCGCGCGGACATCTACTCGCTCGGTGTCGTGCTTTACCATATGGTCACTGGAACTGTGCCCTTTAAAGGGGAGACCTTGATGCAGGTGGCCGTTAAGCATTTGCAGGCGCCTCCACCATCGCCGCGCTCCTTGCGCCAGGATTTGCCGCTAGAAGCAGAACAGGTCATCTTGCGCGCCCTGGCCAAGCGCCCGCCAGAGCGCTACCAGCACGCGCAGGAGCTCGCTTCCGCTTTCCGCCTCGCCCTGCAATCCAGCATTGAAGCACGAACCCAGACCAGGCAAACTCATGAACAGAGCGGCACCTATGAAATCAACACCCAGGCCAGATCCCCCAGACTTCCTAGCCTGTTTGACCCACAGTGGCAGGCGGGCGCGCTTAACATACTGAACAACGGACGTCAGGACACGGGAGCAGGCAGGCTCTTTCCAGAGGCCTCGCAGGCTCAAACCGGCTTCTTACAAAAACCTGCGACAAGCAGTAGCACCGGGCAATTTCGCATGCTCGGCAAAACTTCAAATGGTGTCACGAAAGAAGATAGAGCTTCTGGTCAGGCGCTGGGGACGCCTGTAAAATCCGATCCTCTATCTCCTCCCCCTGATGCGGGTACGACAGGAGCTTTAAGACTACAAAACTACGAGCCGGGCAATACCGGCACGATTAAACTCACCGGCCCGGCCAGGGTCGTGCGCGTGCCTGTCGCGGGCCAACCGGGTCAATACGTTACAGGGCTGCTGCCGGTATTGCCTGCCGCCGAACCACAATCATCGCCCGGCAAGCCAAAAAGTGCCAGGAACGGAAATATGAAGATACTTGCGACCGTGCTGCTCGTCTTGCTCCTGGCCGGCTCCGGGGTCTTCTTGTTCGCAAAGATACATGGTAACCAGCCACCATTAACGGCTCAAAACAAGTTACATAACACCCCCCTGGCGGTTAACCAGACGCCCGATGTTTTTGCTACGGCTACTGCGGAGGTGAAGGCGACTGCTGAAGCCAACATCATTCTCTCGGACCCACTGGATCACAATATTCACAACTGGCTCGTCAAGAACACCGGAACCACGCTCTACCAGTTCCAAAATGGCGCATATGTCATCACCAACAACGACCCTACGCGAGGAGCCCCCGCCATCTTGCAGGGTGTGACGCTAAGTGGCCCCTTTGGCTATTCTTTGACGATGGAAGAAATCCGAGGCGACGATAGCTCCATCAATAATGCCTTTGGCATGATCTTGCGCGCAACCACACAGCAGAAGAGTGGCAAGATGATTACGACCTTCTACAGCTTCGAGGTCACCAATAATCCGGGCGGCGAATATGAGTTCTGGAAATACGATGACAGCCAGGGATCGAAAGTCAATCCATGGCAGGAACTCTGGCACCATCCCTTTGGCAAAGAATTTCACGAGGGACATGGACCAAAAAGTATCAATACTTTCACAATCTTCGCCAATGGCAAGAATTTTACGTTGATAGCAAATGGGAAGCGCGTTGGCGCCGTCCAGGATGGCTCGTTCTCCAGTGGCGCCGTTGGCATGCTCGTCAATCAGAAAGGGACCCAGGTCGCTTTCTCAAATTTGTTGCTATTTCAATCCCCACCAGATTGAGCCATTCTGAGCGTTCGCGTCACTGCCAGGCAGGAAAGGATACCTCTCCAATTCGAAAGCGTCAAGTTAATAATACTGGTAGGGACTGCGCCTGGCGCAGTCCCTACAGCAGCCCCTCGGTTGATAGTTAAAAATCATTCATTAGCGGTCCATCATGGGTATAGGCTGGAGGCATCACTTGACAAACGTACTCATCACCATAACGCTTGTGCTTACCGTTTTCCTGTTGGCCTTGAATTGCTCCCTCGCGGTGTTCTACCGTAAAAGACGTACTGCCGAGGTCGTCTCGTATATCGGAGTCGCTTTGATCGAGCTAGGCCTGTTGGTCTTTACACTCATGCTGCGCCTTGGCATCCTGCGGCACATTCCCTATCACCTGCCGCCCCACCTGCCTTTTAACCGCGCCGAAATAGGGGCCACAATCACCATTGCCATCGGCCTCTTCCCCGCTGCCTACTGGCACCGCACTTCTCTCTCCCAACTACGCCAGCGTATGGCACGCGACGCCCAGGCTATGCAGCAACGAGAAGCTGGGGTACAGGTGCGCAGCGGCGCTCCGGGAGAATGGATGAACTAGGATGAATAAATGATCTTCTGAAACTATGCCCTGTCTATTCGCGCAGCCCGCTTAGTGTCTTTGACATGGTTTTTCTGTTTGATAGGTATGCGCATCTTGCGTTCTTGATCTAGTGAATCTGGTAATTGCCCGGAAGTTGATCAAAGATGCTTCGCGGCGCTGCCTCAGCCACCAGAGCTGCCGGCCCCTCATGCTGGGAAAGCACCGGAGCAGGCACCTTGACAACAGCTTGTTATTCAGTTATTATGTGCTATAGCAATTAGTTATATCCATGAAAATATAGTATCAAGAAAGGGAAACAATGCTTCCTGAACAGAATCAATCCATGATGGCAAAGCCGGTGCTGCAACAGCAAAATCCTTTTCAAGAGAAGATATCGGCTGCCGTAGTAGCGCGTGACCTTGTGCGGGTGTTTGGGCAGAAGGTCGCGGTCAACCATCTCAATCTGACGGTACAGCGTGGTGAGTTTTTCGGCTTTCTGGGTCCAAATGGAGCCGGTAAATCCACCACCATCAAAATGCTGACCGGTCTTTTGCGGCCTACAAGTGGTTCCGCATATGTAGGTGGCATCGACGTATGGAGTGATCCCATCCAGGCGCGTTCGCTGATGGGTGTCCTGCCAGAATATCTGAACCTGTACGAGCGCCTGACCGGGCGCGAATTTCTCACCTTCGCCGGGCATATGTACGGGGTGCCGGAAGCCGATATTCGCCTGCGTTCGGAAGAATTGCTGCAGGTGCTGACGCTCAATGACGATGCCGATAAGTTGATAGTCGATTACTCGGTCGGCATGCGCAAAAAGAGCGCGCTGGCCGCCGCGCTCATCCATCGCCCCCAGGTACTCTTTCTCGATGAGCCATTTGAGGGTATTGA
This sequence comes from Ktedonobacteraceae bacterium, assembly GCA_035294305.1. Taxonomy (GTDB): domain Bacteria; phylum Chloroflexota; class Ktedonobacteria; order Ktedonobacterales; family Ktedonobacteraceae; genus DASRBN01. Next base: position 26,101 of record DATGLD010000012.1, read on the forward strand.
TCCCGTCAGCTCGCGTGTCATTCGCGATATCCTGCACGACGCGACGCGCCATGGCACTACCATCTTCTTCTCCTCGCATATTATGGAAGTGGTGGAGCGCCTCTCCACGCGCGTTGGCATTATCAACCAGGGCACGCTGGTAGCCGAGGGCACGCTGCAAGAACTGCGCGACCGCGCACAGGAGGGCAAGGATGCGACCCTCGAAGACATTTTCCTGAATGTGATTGGCGCGCGCGAGGAAGCGCATAATCTAAGCTGGCTTGAATAACCCGCCGGGTGGAGCATCAGAACTTCCGCCGTTTTCATGACTTGAGGAGAAATATATGGTCGTGCATGCCGATAAGCTGCGCTGGCTCTTCTGGCTGCGCTGGAAGGTTTTCACGCGAGGTTTCGTACGCAGCCCATGGAGCGCTGTTGGTTCCATTTTCCTGTTTCTATTCGTTTTGGGGTTCGCGGGCTCGATTGCTGTAGGCTCCTTCTTTGCCTATCGTCTCCTGCCTGCTCCTGCCAATACAGAACTGGTATTCATTGTCCTGACTGTGGTCTACTTCTTGTGGATCATCCTACCCCTATTGGAATATACCGTCAATGAGGGACTGGATGTCTCCAAATTAGTACAATTCCCACTCACGCGGGCCGAATTGATGTCCAGTTTGCTGTTCTCGACCCTGCTTGATATTCCTACCATCGGCCTGATTCTTGTTTTTGCCGCCGTGGTCGCCGGTTGGGCCGTTTCCGTACCTGTAGGAATACTGGCTTTTGTCGCCATGCTGATCTTCTATGTGCAGGTAATCGGCATCAGCCAGCTGGTGCTGGCCGTCTTGATGCGCACCTTACAGAGCCGGCGTTTCCGCGACCTGAGCATCATCCTTATTGCCGTCTTCTCCTCGTCCTGTTACCTGATCCAGCAATTCGTGCTCGGTGGCACGCGGCTGCAACATTTTTATGAGAGCCTGAAAAGCGCCAGTTTCTCCCCTTTCCTGCAATGGTTGCCGCCGGGCATGGCGGCGCGCTCGATTCAACAGGCGGTCGCCGGCAACTGGGGCGCCAGCATCGCCGTCCTCGCTCTCTTGCTGGCCGTCACCGCAGTAGTATTGTACCTCTGGCAGGTTGTGCTTGAAAGCAGCATCAGCACGCCTGAGGTTAGCGGCTCCGTGCGCAGGTATGCCCGTCGCCAGCATGCCCAGGCCTTGCCTGCCGGTGCTGAAATTGCCGGAACGAGCCTGTGGAGTCGATTGATATCTCCGCAGGTACGCGCTATCGCCACAAAAGATCTCAAATACTTCTGGCGCGACCCCCAGCTCAAGGTGGTAATGTTCCAGTCGCTAATCTACGTCGCCATCTTCATTCTGGGGCCATTGTTTAATCCCAACAGAGCTCGTTTCGGCGGTAGCGGCTATACGTTCTATATCGTCCCGTTGATTGTCTTCCTGTTCACGATAACGCTTTCGCTTAACTCCCTGGGCCTGGAGCGACAGAGCCTTACCACGCTATTCCTTTTTCCAGTCAAGCCGCAACGCATCCTGTGGGCAAAAAACCTGGCTGTGTTTATGCTGGGTTTAGGAGAACTGATTGTACTGATCATTCTGGCCGCATTGCTGTCGCGGGCCTGGAATCTTGTCTTGCCCGTGCTGGCCGTCGCGCTGGCGGGCATGGGCATCACCCTCGGCTGCGGCAACTTCACATCTGTTTACTTTCCACAGTACGTGCGGCAGATGCAGCGCGGCTTTCGCGCTACCGGGCAATCGTCGCAGGGAGGATGCCTGCGCGGCATCGTATCGCTGCTCATGCTGGCGGTAACTGCTGTCTTATTGATACCGGTCGGCGTGGCGTTGATCCTGCCTGTTCTTTTCCATGTCCAGTGGGTATGGGCCGTCTCGATCCCGTTGGCTCTCATCTACGGCGTTGCTTTCCACCAGGTTGTCACGCGCCTGGTTGCTCCGCGCATCGTCGATAGGGCGCCAGAGATTCTGGCGGTTACAACCAGGGAACAATAATCGTCCCTACTGCTTGGGCATCATATTCTTTTTATTTGATGAGCGCATATACCTCCATAGCAGGAAAAGGGGTAAAACGATCAGCGCGATTACCAGCGCATAGGCGCCGATTTCGATGATTGTTGACAATCGCTGGGCCTGCTGGGGGTTCGCGTTGCCGATGGCAGGCGGGTATAGCCCGGTAATGATGAAGTGTGGGTCGCCGCCAACATAGATGGTGTTGAAGATTTGCTTGCCGGGAATGTCCAGCATTGCCACGTTGCCGCCCTGTAATGCGATAAAGCCCAGTTGTCCATCGCTTGTGATGGCGATGGACTGGGGGGCAACGCCCAGGCGAATGGTATGTTCCGGTTCGCGTTGTGGGGTCGTCGTGCCGGGAGTGATCGGGCTTAGAACGTCAATGATCTTGTGCTGCATATCCGGTACGTAGACTTCGCCCGTGATCGCGTCATAATCCATGGGGCCGAACTGGCCTCCGGTCAGCAGGGGAGGCAAGGGCTTGCGCGAGGCCAGGTCTATAGCATACACGCTACCACTGCGCGTCGTCACGTACACAAATTCACCTGCCGGGATGGTGACATATTGCGGGCCGCCCGGAATTGGAATGCTGGCGATCAGAAGGCTGTTGGTATAAACATTCATGGTGGTGGTCGTCGCTACCCAGAGCTGGTTGCCGTTCCCTCCCGAGATGCCGGAGCCAACGTAGGCGATTGCCATGCCATACACGTTGCCATTGGTAGTGATGGTTTTCTTTATGGCACAATTGGATGGGTCGATTTCTTTGATTGTGTTGGAACCATTGCCGGCTGCATAGAGGATATTGAGGCCTGCATCAAATGCTACCAGGCTGGGCTTCCCTGGCACATTTGCCGTACAAACCGCCTGCCCCGTTTTTGCCGCGAGCAAGGTAACACGTCCCAACGCGGGCTGCGCGATATAGAGAAAACGCCCATCCAGGCTTAAATAGACCATGGATGGGTCGCCTGGAACAGAAAAAGTATTGACGACTTTTTGCTGCGCAATGTCGATGACGCTGATCCCTCTGGCTCCCCCTGCCACATACGCCAGGTTGGGCGCTCCTCCATCGGCATGGGCTTGCTGAGTGGCGGGGGAGAGCAAAAATAAGCACAGGAGAGCAGCGCCTATACCATATGTTTTTATATGATGCAAACTCATTATCATGAAATCCTTCATCCCTCATATTCACTATGCCGGAGGCGTTAGTGAAGTCCACCCCTTGCTATTTGCGTCCAGGCGATACATTGCCGTCGGATAGGAAAGTGAGAGATACACTACTGAGGGATTGGCCGGGTCGGCGGCCAGAACTGCCAGATTGCCATTGATATGCGGCAGCGGGCTCCAGGTGCGCCCTCCATCTTCGCTGCGGTAGACAGTCAGGCCGGTTTTGCCGTAAATGACCTGCGGCGAAGCAGGTGACACGGTTAGCGCGGCAATAGAAGCCTGGCTGTACATCAACTTGAACGTCTTGCCGCCATCCTGCGACGCATAAACGCCCGCATCACCGGAGGCATAGATAGGGCTATGTGGTCCTGCCGTCGCTATGTCATCGATGCCGCCCTCGATATTTTTGAAAACCTGCCAGTGATTTCCGCCGTCTGTGCTGCGTGCCATGCCATCGCTGCCGTATACCAGCAGTTGACCGGGCGCGCCTGGGATGGGCAGAATACCAAAGATCGATCCAAAGGGCAGCGTACCGGTGCTGGAGAAGTGCTGGCCATTATCGAGGCTAACTTTCAATCCCAGTGCTCCCTGATCGAAAAGATAGATGTAAACCTCATTGGGATTATCGTTACCAGCGGCCTCGGTGTAGATATAGCTAGAGGTAAGACTGGCCGTGGGTATCGAAAGCTGCCAGGTCCTGCCCTGGTCGTCGCTTGTATAGAGGCCCAATGTACCGGAGTGGGGAACGGTCGCAAGCTGTGTCAGGACATAGAGCCTGTTGGGATCGAGCGGGCTGTAAGTGAGCGCATAGGCCATCAAGCCGCCCATCGGTTGCCCCGGGCCTGCCGCCACTTGCTGCCAGGTTGCGCCGTTATCCTGGGAGCGAAAAATGCCGTAATGCGTTGCCAGCACCAGCACATGCCCTGGCAAGGCGATCAAAGAATGCACGTGATTGGCTGCTATTCCAAAACCATTGACCGGTGGAGGCGTTGCGGTTGCGCTGGATTGTGCCCCGTTGTCGCCTCCATTCCCGCTACAGCCAACCAGCAAAAGCGCGATCGCGATAAAGATGATAATGCGCGCATAACGATTAGTAAGGGCATATCCTTTTTCCACAGAACTTATAAGGGCATGTCTTTGAATTCGCCCTGTAACCCTCAGGTGAAACTGTTCCATAATTACACAGGTTACACCTTTCTCTCTGAACAATGAACTTCAAAACCGCTCACTATATTACCATACCTAACGAATATTGACGCATCAAAATATCGCATCCCCAGGGCCTATCCCCATTACCCCATCTGGTCGTTAAAATTCATCAGGGGATGCAGTCTTGCATACTTCTGGATATCCCTGGTTGAGTCACTCTTTTCCAATTACAAACGTATTCTTTGAGTAAGCCAAGTTAGTAGGAAGTGATTGCGAGAAGGAGAAACCATATGTGGCCATTTGACCAGAACAAGCAAGAGATGTACCAGAAGTATGCTCAGGCCGCTCAGACAGGCAACTATAGCAACATTGATCCGAATGAGGCGCGCCAGCAGGTACAGCAATTTGTGCAAAACGCCCCGCCCGATGCGCAGCAGCGGGTCTTCCAGGAGCATTTCGCGCAACTATCTCCGCAGCAGCGCGCGCAACTGGCTCAGGAATTTCCGCCCGAATATCGTGTCAATCCCAATGATCCCACCTCAATGGCTCAGGGGATGGCGCGCATGAGCCGCGAGCGTCCTGACGCGGCACAGCGTATCCTGAATCACCCCGTGCTGCTGGCGGCTTCTGTCGGGCTGGCCGCTATAGTGGCCAGGCATATGCTCGCACGACGTCAATAAACCGTTTGACAAAATAAGCCGGCCCCAGGAGGGTCGATAATGGAGTCTGACGAAATAATCTGACTGATGGGCGCGGGGGCCGATCAATCGGCCCCCGCGCGATTGTGGTGTCAATCTTGTGCGGTAAATTTGACCGTCGCCTCGTGCAATGAACCATCGGGCGTATGTATTATTATCCTCACCTGCCAGTTGCCCGGCATACTTAAATCGCCGCTGGCGCTGAACTGCCCTTTCCTACCGGGTTGTAGAGTAAGCGTATCGGTCCCCATGTCCATATCGAGCATGGTAGTGTCAAGTGAAACACCGACATTTGTGGCGGGCTGGCTCGTTACATTGTCAATAACCGTCGCTGTGAAGATGTTGGAGCCGAAGCGATCAGGGTTGATGTTCAGCGTGATAGTAAATTTCTTATCGGTCGTTTTCACGGTTTTATTGAACGGCGAATTTTTCGCAACTGGGGCCGCGGAGGTTGTAACAGGAGCAAGCGTACCGACGAAGACGTTCATTAGCCCGGCACATATCAGCAGACCTACACCCAGCAGTGGCTGCCAGCGTAAGACCGATTTCAGCTGTTGAGTTTTCTTGGCGAGGCGTCCGTCGCGCAATCTCACCTGTTGAGCGAGCAATTGATTCTGGCGCGAAGATTTTCCGGCACTCGCCGCCGTCGTCGCCTGCTGTAACGTACTGCCTCGATTTATCGTGTTTCTCTCTTCTGCTGCTGTCGCCTGTTCCGGTGGGGCTATCAACTGCGCTCCTACAGGAGATCCGGCAGCTTGCAGGTTTTTGAAGCGCTGCGTGGCATAGGCGTATTTCTTATACTCTTTTTTCAGGCGCGGGCTGAGCAGGCCGATCTGGATGGCGCTGGCTACAAGCAATAGACCCGTAAGCGCGATATGGATAAGTAGCGCGCGTCCATAAGTAGTCGCCAGGAGTTGCTGCCCGGAACTCAGGTGGAATGTGGCGCTGAATGGGCCTGTGATCGCCATAATCAGCACTCCGGCAACGACCAGCGGCGTAGAATAGGGAATAATGGTTGCCAGTGAGCGTGACTGCTCAGCTGGGGTCTTGCGCCTGAGGACAGGCAGGTAAGTGGTCGCGATGTACATGATGCCACCGACCCAGAGCGCCGCCGCCAGCAGGTGCAGCCAGTCTATCACGACGGCAAAGACAAAGAGGGTTACTCTGACTCCCGTAGCAGGGCTTGACATAGACATGGCTACGAACAGTAGCGAACCCAGGAAAAAATTGACCAGGGAAAGCGCATTATTGGCGGCCCGCGAGCGCTGTTTGCGCACGACCATATAGATTGCCAGTAGTAATGCCACGACAATTACAATCTCGCCCATCGTCCAGTATGTGCCGAAACGCCCACTGCTAAGGGCATCTCCAAGCAGCGAAAAGGAGAATGCATCCGCCCAGTTTCCGCTCGCGATATTGACTCCCTGCCCGATCAGCACGCCGATATTAGCCAGCAGGAGTACGACGAGCGTGGGCAGCGAAAAACGTTGTTCGAAATATTGCTCCACCTCTTCATTGATGGCTCGTTCCTCGGCGTGTGTCTGCGATGCAAGCCCAAGCACGAAGTTCGACCAGAGTTGTGCTCCCATCCAGAAGATAGCGCCGAGTTCAACCAGTGTTATCATAATGAAGTTGAAAAATGTCGGGCCGTCGATTTGACCGGCATTCAGGGCGGCCAGCGCCTCAAAAAAATATCTCATCTATTTCATTCAAATCTTTTACTGTTACGTCACGGAACCCCAGTTTTTGACTGTCAGGTATATTGTCTTTCATCTTCATGAGAGCGTCAAGTTCTTTTTAACGGCTCAGGGGCCGGCTGGTATAAGTTTATGCCGGATGGCGAAGCGCACCAGGTGCGTTATATCGCGCAAGCCCAGCTTTTCCATGACATTGGCGCGGTGCGCCTGCACCGTCTTGATACTCAGCACCAGCCGGTCGGCAATTTCTTGATTGGTATGCCCTTCCGCTACCAGCTTTAGCACCTCTATTTCGCGCGGGGTCAGCGTTCGCAGTTCCTGAGCGAGGCCCGTTGCTCCGGCAGCTGCCGGCTCCATATTCTGGTCGTGTAGTCCCGCTGGAGATGAGGCAACATAGGCGCGAATGAGCACCCTGGCGAGTCCGGGGTACAGGAACGCATCCCCACGGGCCACAGTGGAAATGGCTATCTGCAGGTCGCCTGGAGCAGCCCTCTTGACCAGGTAGCCGGCCGCGCCCATCCGCAGCGCCTGCAAGAAATATTCCTCGCTTTCGTGCATAGTCAGAATCAGCACCTGCGTAGCGGGCTGCTCGCTGCGAATCTGCCGGCATGCCTCCAGGCCATCCATGTCGGGCATGCTGATATCCAGCACGATCACATCCGGTTGCAATTGTTGTGCCAGCGCTACTGCTTCTCGTCCGGTGCGTGCCTCACCGACGACCTGCAAATCTTTTTGCAGGCCGAGCAGCATTTTGAGTCCCTGGCGCAGGATGTCATGATCATCGGCGAGCAGCACGCGAATTGGAGATTGAACCCCTGCTTCAGCGCTCACCCGTCCCTCCTTTCGCTTGTGTCACCGGCAGGGGTAGTATGACTTCAACCGTTGTTCCCTGGCCAGGCGCGGATCGTATCGTAATCGTGCCACCCAATAATGTCGCCCGTTCGCGCATGCCAGGTATTCCCAGCCCGGCATGTGATGTAGAGGGGTCAAAGCCACAACCATCATCGCGAACTTGCAGGCAGATGTGCTGTTGCTCGCGCTCCAGCGTGATGCAGGCGTGCCGCGCGTGCGCATGCCGGGCTATATTCGTGAGGCATTCCTGGGTGATGCGGAACAAGGTCGTCCCATAGAGGCCCGAACTATCGCTCTCCTCCAGGATATGCTGCACATCATCCAGGCGCAGTTCTACAGGCAGGTGCAGCCGCTGGAGACTATCCTCAGCCAGCCAGCGAAACGCGGCATGTAATCCAAGATCGTCCAGCACGCCGGGCCTCAATTGCTGCGCTAACGTGCGTATATTTTCCAGCGTATCCTGGGTCAGGTGGGATAGATTGTTCAGCCCGGTACGAAGCGATGCGCGCACCTCCTCCGTAATCGCGGAGTCCGGCAATGCCGCAAGCGACTGGTTGAGAATTTCCGCGTGGATAAGGAGCGCGGTAAGCGTCTGGCTGCTCTCGTCGTGCAGTTCGAGCGAGAGGCGGCGTCGTTCCTCTTCCTGCGCCTGTAGAATCAAGAGGGCCTGTTCGCGTCGTGTCGCTTCCAGTTGATCGAGCATGCTGTTGAATGCCTGGGCCAGTTCCGCGATCTCCGAATCGGTTGCCGTAATTTTTGCGCGCGCCTGCGTCTTGCCAGCGCTGATTGCGCGGATCGTTGCGAGGAGGCTGAAAAGTGGGCGAAAGCTGATACGCAGGAGCACTACGTTGATTGTTAAAGTGAGCAGAGTAGCCGCGACGATGAAGCTGGTATCGATCAGGTAATGATGCGCCTCCAGGCTGTGGCTGGTCACCCATAGACCCACCAGCGCCTCGCCAATCAGCATCAGGCTATTGGCCAGGATGACCTTCTCGAACAGAGAGAGTCGCAAACGCTGTAACTGTCTACTGCAAAAACGCCCAACTCGCGACACGTCGATGTCTCACTTCTTCGCTCTATGAAGGCCTGTCCCCATGTTCCTCGAAGGACAGGCACAAGGCGCTGTCCCTACAGGCTTGTTCTTGTTCGCTCTACTTTTAGGCCGCAAAGCCACCAGTAACTCGACATAACTATAGACCGGTTCTCCCCAAACGTCAAGCTTGATGCTGCGCTTTGAGCCGTTATTGTACCTGAACGAACAATGTGCGCTGCTGGGGATCAAAGCCGTCGGCGTTGGCCACGATGCGAATCTCCCACGGCCCGGCCATATATAATTGCAACTGCACGCTGTAGTTTCCCTCACCCTGTGATGTGACACGAATATGGTTCGTTATCATGTCCATATTGGTCATTTTAGCACTCGGCAAAACCTGTGCCTGCTCAATAGGCAATCCCTGCGGGTCTGTCAGGTGCAGTTCCACCGTAGTGAACCCGCTTGCAACCGGAGTTCGCTGCTCGAGGTACACGTGCAGGATCGCGGGCGAGTCTTCGCGCAGCGTCGCGGCGAAGATCAGCACGCCGGTGCAGCATACAGCAAGGAAACACCAGAAAATGGGTCGCACGCGCATAAATGTATTTCCTCTTTATTCATTCGGAAACGAGTTACATAGTACAGTGTAGGGTAATTTGCCGTGACTGGCCATCAGGATGAATCCCTATTTTGCACCGTAGGGTGTTTAGCGCCTCTCAGTTCGTCAATACCTGCCACGCCTTGCCTCCGTTTGTGCTATACAGCACCTCGGCAGGTAGAAAGAAACCGGCGTAGAGATGGTCTGGGTGCAAGGGGTCAACGAGCAGGGAGACCATATCGCCACGGTCGAAATGCCAGCAGTGCTGCCAGCTATTCCCGCCACCGGCTGAGTACCACAGGTCTTGCCCGGATAGCGCGTAAAGCGTCTTTCCCGTTGCATCGATAGCGAGACGTGTTGGCGGACTCGCCATCGGCGAAATTGCTACCTGCGTAATTTGTGGGCTGCCCTCCTGCCAGCGATATACCCCCTGGTTGGTAGCGCAGAAAATGATGCGTGGCGTAGTCCCGGAGGCTACGATACTGTATACATTGCCTTTCACAGCACTAACACGGTTCCAGGAATGCCCATCACCGTGCGTTTCATAGAGTCCCTGGTCACCGCCGAGGAACAGGTGGTTGGGGGCGCTGGGATCAGCCAGCAAGGAAGGAACCTGCATATTGGAAAGGGTGTTACTGGTGATGGAATACCAGTGAACCCCCATGTCTCTTGTCTCGAACAATCCTGCGCCAATGAAGAAGGCGTAGAACTGGCCGCCGCTGGCCGGTCCAGCTTTGATAATATAAGGGTAGGCCGAGGCGGATAAGTCGGGCGGATTACGCGCCTGCCAGCTATTGCCACCATCCGAGCTGAAATATGTTCCCATGCTCTGACCAAATCCGTTGATGGGAATGGCCGTGACCGCCAGCAAATTCGGATTGGCGGGGCTGTCGGCGATAGAGGTAATCATCAGAGAATTGAGTATCCCGCGCGGTTGAGGCCAGGTGCGCCCGCCATCAGTACTGGTAAACATGCCGTAGTGGGTGCCCAGATAAACAACCCCTGGCTCTACGCCGAGAGCTACCGTGTGCAGGTGAGTATGTGGATTCGAGAGCGGTCGTCCTGCTACTGTTGGGTCGGTGCTATTCACCTGCCTGTTGAGCAGCAACCAGGCGGCAACGATGATGCTGACGAGCAGCACCGGAATAAGTACGCGCAGCAGCCGTTTGTGTGGAGTGGGTTTTGTCACCCGGCGGCGAGCTTCTTCCTCTTTTGCCGTATTGGAAATTGACGGTGGTTCCGAAAGTGACATTCCTTTTTCTGTCCTTTGCCATGCTCATAAATATGCTCTTGTTACTACTCTAAGTCTCTGTGTCAAGAGGCACCCGCTGCCATCCACTCATAATTCTTTCAGCGGGCCTCCGGCCCGTCAGGACGGGAGGGGAAGCAAGCGGGGACACCCCGCACCCCGGCAGGGGTGAAACCCCTGCACCCCGAGTTATGAGTGGATGTCAGGCACCCGCAATCACTTCCCAAAGAACTCTACCTATTGAGTTTAATGTACAGATTCGACACCGATGTCAGGACGTGATACAGTGTGGTAGCTCTTGTTCTCATCAATTCGCCGGGCAGCGTAGCACAAGAGAAAGGAGAGATATAGCCAATGAAGGAATCGTACAAGCCTGCTTCACCTGTCCAGAAGTCCCCGCAACGCCGTACCCTCAAGATAGTACTGATAGTTCTTCTCGTTCTCGTCTTTCTTGCGGCACTGCTAATTGGTGGCGTCAGTTTCTACTTCTCCAACGCCATCCTTGAGGCGATCCATTATACTCCCACATATACCGTTGCCGTAATCGCTATCGATACGAAGACAATCACGCTGCAACGCAACTCCAGCACATTGGCTCCAGGGGTGTTTGAAATCGAATGGCCTGCTGGGGAGGCTATCATCGGCCCGATTCTCTCCTCGAATGCCAGTACCGTGACGCGCCAGTTCCTTCAAACAACCGACCCTCTCACTCCCGGCACAAAGGTCTACTGGAACAGGAGGGTCTACGCGGACAAATTCATGGACAGCCTGGGATTGAAGATCACCAGTGTGCAAGTTCCTGATCCACTAGGGCCAATGCCCGCGTGGTATGTTGCTGGCAAATTGAACACCTGGGCCATTCTGGTACATGGTCGTGGGGTGACACGGGAAGAAACACTGCGCGCTTTTCAACCATTGGCACATCTCGGCCTGCCCCTGCTGGCCATTTCTTACCGCAATGATACTAGTGCTCCGGCCAGCCCCGACCACTACGATCATTTCGGTGATACCGAGTGGCAGGACCTGGAAGCCGGCGTCAAGTACGCGCTGGCTCATGGCGCACGGCACCTGGTACTCTACGGTTGGTCGCAAGGAGGGGCCGTTGTTGAAGCCTTCGTACATCGCTCATCCTATGTATCCTACGTCCAGGCTCTTGTACTCGATTCACCACTTCTCGACTTGCGTTCGACACTCGCATTTCAAGCCCAGATGCTATCAGTACCAGGATTTATCGACCCTCTTGCCGAAGAGGTTGCCACCATACGCAGTGGTCTCAATTTTGATGCGCTCGATCAATTGCAATTGCCACAGCCTGCCATTCCCATCCTGCTCTTTCACGGCGAAAGTGATACGACAACGCCGATTGGGGTCAGCGATGCCTTTGCAAAAGCTCATCCTGCTATTGTTACATACATTCGCGTTCCCCATACGGATCATACTGAAGCCTGGAATACAGACCCGAAAGCCTATGATGCTGAATTGACAACATTTCTGACCCAAAAGCTGCACTTACAAAGTTAAGAGGCCTGAGCTAGGAAGGATGAATTTTCTCCGCGTGTTTGCGGCAGTCGGGACAGCGGCCAAAGATGCTGAGGGAATGCCCTTCGATGGCAAAATTGGTCTGGTTCTCAAGCGCGGCCAGTTGCTCCCTGGGAAGGCAGATATTTACTTCGACCACGCGATGGCAATCTGTGCAGGTCAGGTGATGATGATGATTGCCGCCGCAGACCCGATAATGGCGCGTCCCGTCGGCAAACTCGATGCGGTCGAGCAGGCCCGCGCTGAAAAGCATTTCGACCGAGCGGTAGACAGTTGCGCGCCCAAGGCGCGGCTCAACCTCGCGCAGTTGCTGCCACAATCCATCGGTCGTGAAATCGGCCCCACTGGCGGCGAGCGCTTTCAGTCGTTCCGCGATAAGCTGGCGTGGGCGGGTGCTACGCTGTCCCACCTCGTCGAATGCTATACGTATTTGATCCTCGATCCCCATGCCCGTTCACCTTCTTTCCGGTTGCCTCATCTTGCTTCATAGTCTACCATGTTTGTTTCTTGCCTGCCAATTGCCTGGTTGCTTCTCTTCCTTCGATAGATATGGCTCTATTGAGTCGTCGCGCCAGGGCGCTGCCTCCGATCACCGCGACATAACTTGCGAAAGCCAGCAGGCTGATGCAGACGCTACTGGGGTATCCTGTATAAAAACCAATCGTAATGCCCATCCAGGTCATCGCTATTGCGAGTCCGGCTGATAGGGCCAGGGCGGCGTAGGGGCGAATCGTCACCTGCTGGGCGATGGCTGCGGGCAACAGTAGCAGCGCCAGCACCAGCAGCGCCCCCACTGCCAGCGTTGCCTCGCTGACGGTAATCGCCAGCAATGCCATGAAGCCCAGGCCAAGTGCTCGCACCGGAATACCTTTCGCCGCTGCCACATCCGGGTCTAGCGAGGCGAAGAGCAGCGGACGCGCGATTAGCACGAGCATCAGGAGTGCCAGGGTGCTGGTGATGGCGATGATTCCTAGCTGGCTGTTTGAGATGCCCAGGATGTTTCCGAATAACACCGTTATCCCTGAGAAACCGGTTCCGGTCCCGCTGACCTGGGAAGTGAATAGGTAGAGGAAAAGTACTCCGAGCCCCAGGACCCAGGAAAGTACAATCCCAACGGCTACATCCCGTCCCCGCAGTCGCTCACCCAGGCCTCCCATTGCCAACGCGACGGCGACGGTCGTCACCAGCAGGCTCAGGAGTGGATTGAAGCCGAGCGCTGCGCCTCCCAACGCGCCCGTGAAGGCCACATCCGAGAGCGCCTCTCCCGCAAAGGCCTGGTGACGCAGCACTACAAAGTAGCCGACCAGTCCCGCGACGAGGCTCAAGATGGTTCCCGCGAGCAGGGCCTGCCGCATAAAGTCGTAATTGAGCATCGCCTGCACATCCTGCCACAGATTCAGTGAGAAAGCAGGCAGTATGCCCGCGAATAGTATGTTCATGCCTCACCTCCCACCCGCGCTGTACGCGATGCGATGGCACGCCGTCCTTGCCGGTCAAGCGCGAAGCGGACGCCGCGCGCCAGCAGGTATGTGCCAAATGCGAAGGTGGTGATAAAAAAGCTGACCGGATAGGGCGTGAAATAGCCCACGGCCAGTCCCAGCCAGGTGAAGATGAGAGCCAGTACAACCGCTACAGCCACGGCTATGGCAGGACGGGTAGTCATGTATTGCGCGATGGCCGCGGGCGTCACCAGCAGCGCGAAGATAAGCAGCACGCCTACGATCTGCACAGCCAGCGCAACCACGAGCGCCAGCAGTACCAGATAGCCAAATGCCAGTGCGCGTACCGGCACCCCACGTGCGGCAGCAACATCAGGATCAAGGGAGGCAAAGAATAAGGGCCGGGCAATGCAAACCAGGATGGCAAGCAAAGCAATTGTTGCCCAGACGATCACATTTACGTCGGCATCGCTAATGCCCAGGATGTTGCCAAATAGCACATCGTAGATACTCGCCGCGTACTCGGCAGTGGACAGATGAATGAAGAGGAAACCGAGCGCGAGCGAGGCGGTAAGAACTGCCCCTACCGCGATATCGCTCTGGCGGCTCTGTCGCTCTCCCACGTTGAGCGCCTGGATGCCGATGGCTGCCGCCAGTCCTGCGATAAAAAGACCCACGACCGCTGGAACTCCCAACAGGGCGGCTCCCGTCGCCCCGGCGAAACCCACATTGGAGAGGCTGTGGCCCGCGAAGCTCTGGCTGCGCAACACCATAAAATAGCCCATAATTCCCGCGCCCGTGGCAACCAGCGTCCCGGCAAGGTAGGCGTTTTGCATGAAGTGAAATTGCAGCAATATCTGGAGATCGCTGACCGGGTTCCAGGAGAGCGAGACTCCATCAGCGAAGAGGACGTGCATAGTGATTTGCCTCCTCTGCCGGTTGTCCCACTACCACAATGCGCCCGTCGCTGGCCCGCAGCACTTCGATAGGAGTCTGGTAGAGCCGCGAGAGTGTTTCTGTGGTGATCACTTCTTCCGGCGTTCCCACAGCAACCTGTCCGTTTGCCACATATACCACGCGATCAACAGCCGGCAGGATAGGATTGACATCATGCGCCACCAGTAGCACCGCTGCCCCCGTTTCCTGGCTGATCTGCCGGATCACAGCGGCGACGCCTTGCTGGTTTTTCAAATCCAGACTTTCCAACGGCTCATCCAGCGCCAGGATTTGTGGCTGTGTGACCAGGGCCTGCGCGATCAGCAGCCGTTGCTGTTCGCCGCCCGAAAGCTCTCCAACAGGCCGGTCGGCATAGGCGCCGGCTCCCACGAGGTCGATAGCTTCCTGAACGCGCCGTGCAGCATCACGCGCCTTTTGAGGCTGGAGAAATGGCAGCGGCAAGCCCCAGTTGCTCCCATCCAGCCCCAGCCGCACGATACTGCGACCGCGTACCCGGACGTCAGCGTCAAAATGTCGTCTCTGTGGCACGTAGCCAATAGCCGCGTTGCCCCGCCGCGCCGGGTGACCGAATACGGACAGCCTGCCTTGAGATAGTGGAATCAGTCCAAGAATAGCTTTGAGCAGCGTCGACTTGCCGGCTCCATTGGGGCCAAGAATGGCAAGGAATTCTCCTGGTTGCACGGAAAGGTTCACATTCTTCCAGATGGTGCGCCCGCCCAGCACAACCTCTGCCCCCTCCAACTGGATGACGGCTGGCGTAGTAGTGGATGTGATGGAAGTGGTAAGTGATTGATCGGTCATCAATGTTCTGAGCTCCTTGCGCCATACGAAGTGCTTGCTTCCTACAATCATTACTTGCCCGTAGCCTGTGCCAGGGCATTTTCTATCCCCTGTAATTGCGCCGATTGCCACGCCTGGAATGTAACATTCGCCGGCGATAATGTCTCAGTAATCGTCGTTACGGGAATTGAATTGGAATGCGCCAGGCTAATCAAAGCCTGAATATTGTTGGGTGTGTTCTGCGAATTATAGACCAGGATTTTGATCTGATGCTGGCGAATCTGCTGCTCGACGGTCGCCTGGTCTGAGGCCGAGATATCTTCTCCCTCGGATACCGCCTTCAGGTAGGAATAGGGCGTGATAAGGTTCAGTCCCAGCGCGGGCGCCATATAGGAGAAGATGCTTTCGGTCGCCCCGACAGGTGTGCCGGAATACTGCGCTTTGATGGAAGCGATCAGATCATGATACTGCTTGAGGCCAACGTTCAGAAATGCCTGCGCCGATTGGTCAAATGCCGCGGCATCGGTCGGGTCGATTGCCTTCAAATCATCGCGCATCTTGTTCGCCACGGCAGTCACATAGTCAGGATTATACCACATGTGTGGGTTATCTCCTGCGTGCTTGCCGAGGAAGTCGCCCACATTCAATTCTTTGCGCCCGCTCACCGGGTTGGCCTGCAGGAGCCGGTCGGCCCAGGGATCATAGCCGGCGCCGTTGATGATGACATATTGCGCCCCTGCTATCGTCCGTGCATCTGCTGTGGTCGGTTCGTAGCTGTGCGGGTCGGCGTTAGGATCACTAATAATACTGGTGACATGTACGTGACTGCCACCAACCTGTGCCGCGATACTGCCCCAGAAATTTTCCGCCGCCACGACCTGCACCTGTCCCCCACTCCTATTGCCAGACGAATTCATAGTGGTGCTGCAGCCGCTGACGATCATCAGCAGCAAAAGGAAAACACTGGCCATTGCTCCTGGCAGGATGAAGATACGCGATCGAAACACAGCCGCCTCCTTACGCAAGAGAAATAACCTGTGAATTCTCCGCATAATGATATACCGTATCAATACTATAGCATCTAATGAGACGCAGTGTCAATAGCGAATGAGATGAAAACTCAGTTAAGGCGGAAAAATCATTTCAAGGCCGGTGCTGTTACACCGGGATGCTTCAAGCCATTTCTCGCTTTCCCATGCTATAATAAGGCATATGGATAAGGTAGATAAGCTGGACGAATTAGAAGCGCTGTTGCAAGTAAAATTTCACGATCGTTCCATCTTAGAGCGAGCGGTGACGCATCATTCTGTCTGTCCAGATACGGCTGTGCATGATTCGTATGACACGCTGGAATTTCTCGGCGATGCGATTCTGGGCGCGCATGTTGTTGAGTATATCTACAGGCATTCCCCCGATGCCTCGGAAGGCGAGATGACATCGTTGAAATCGGAGGCGGTCAGCCGGCGCGTGCTGGCAAAGATCGGGCAGAATCTCGGACTTTTCCCCTACATTCGTGTCGATGTCGCCAATTTGCGCACTTTTAATGAGCGCTCGCGTGATTCTTTGTGCGCCGATGTGCTAGAAGCCCTGGTAGGGGCTATCCAGATCGACCAGGGGGCGCAGGCGGCCTACGATTTTGTGGCGCGCATCGTTTTTCCTGTCGTTGAGCAGTTAAGCCATCAGACCCTCGATAGCAATCCGAAAGGGCGCTTGCAAAAGATTGTGCTACAGCGTTCCGGCACGCTGCCGCGTTATCGCGTATTGGAGCAAAGCGGGCGCAACAATGATCGCCTCTTCACGGTGGGCGTATTCGAACACGAATTTCTGCTGGGCCTGGGTCAGGCTTCGAGTATTAAAGAGGCCGGGCGTTTGGCCGCGCGCGAGGCTCTGGAAATCCTGCGTGCCCAGTATGATATTTGATGAAAAAAGTAAGATATTCTTTCAGAATCGCCTGCTTTGTGGGTAGCATTTTCCTTTACTCTCATAATATCGCATACTTGCATCAAGCATATACAATAGAGTGGATAACTCAAGAGGGACGAGAAATTGTAGATGGCACAGGCCGGGTTAATACAAGAGCAATTTGGATGGTACGAGGCGAGTTTGCCGCTTGTAGAGCGCAAAAAGCGCGGTCATTTTTCAACGCCCCCCCTACTTGTCGAACACATTCTGGATGCCTGTGGCTATACTCCTGAAGCGAGCCTCGCTCATTTACGCGTACTTGATCCCGCCTGTGGCAGTGGCAACTTTCTTGTGGCGGCCGCGCAGCGTTTGAAGGCCTTTGCGAGACGCGTGGGCCTATCGAACGCCGAAAGCATCGCTCTGCTCGAACGCAACCTGTGGGGATTTGATCCCGATCCTGTCTCGTGTTTTCTGGCCGAGATGCGCCTGCGTATGGAGATGGGGGATGTCCCGGCTTCTCTGCATATTCACCAGGCCGATAGCCTGGTGCTCTCATGGGAGCCGTGTGTTGATTTGTTTATCGCCAATCCCCCGTATTTAGCGGCCAGGAATACCGACCTCAGTGGCTATCGTTCCACGCATAGACGCGGTCAGGTCGATAGCTACCTGCTATTTCTGAACCTGGCTCTCTCGGTGGTCAGACCTGGTGGCTGGATTGGCCTGGTATTACCAGACCCGGTGCTGGCGCGTGCAAATGCCGCCGGCGAGCGAGCCCGTTTGCTCGAAGAGATGACCGTGCATCATCTCTGGCACCTGTCTGGTGTCTTTGCGGCAGAAGTGGGAGCCGTGGTAATCATTGCGCAGAAACGTTCTCCCACTCCGGCGCACCAGGTAGCGTGGATAAGGCAACGATGGGCATGCGCAAGAGCACACCGGCCACGGAGACTACCTGAACTGCGTGCCGTCTCGCTGGAAACCCCTGGCATGATTCCCCAATCCGTTTTCACACGGCAACCGAATGCTGAACTACGCTATCTTTTGAGCAGCGAGCGGGGCATGGCAATTGAACGCCTGCGCTCCTATCTCGCCGGTTCTTCCGGTGAAAGGAAATGCCTGGCGCCTCTCGGCGAATTTTTATCGATTTGCCGCGGAGAGGAACTTGGCCGCGAGAGCCCGTGGTTGAGTGAAATGCTGGAGCAATCGCCTCACTATCGCCCCGTCTTACGGGGCGGTATAGATATCCATCCCTATTGCATTCCGCATACACGCTGGCAAATCGCGCGGGATTCTATAGAAAAACCCATTGAGCGCTACTTATCACCTAAATTGCTGGTAGTGAAGAGTACGGAGCGCTTGCAGGCGACAGTTGACCTGCATGGACACGTGGCTTTACAGACACTCTATTTATTGCATCTACGTGATACAAGTAACATAGAAACTCTGTATTTTTTCCTGGCGTTGCTCAATTCGCGGCTGCTCCGTGAATATGTCTATCTCCTGCATACCGCTTATAAATGGGTGCAGCCGCAGATAGAGCAGGGTGTCTTAGCCCGCCTGCCTGTTCCCCTGGTCGCGCCGGAGGAACGGCAGCCGATCATTGAGCGGGCCAAACGCCTGGTCGATGCTTGCAGCGCGGTGGGCGCCGTTGTAGAATGGGATGAGCATATCGCCAGCATGTACGAGGAACTGGAGCGTGCCATCTGCGCGCTTTACGATGCGGTTTTACCAGGATTATTTGCTGGCGCAGCATTCTTTACTGACAGAGGAGTCATGACATATGGCTGAGACGCGTCCAATTCGTGTATTAGTGGCCAAGCCGGGCCTGGATGGGCATGATCGCGGCGCGAAAGTCATCGCCCGCGCCCTGCGAGACGCCGGCATGGAAGTGATTTATACAGGTATTCGCCAGACGCCGGAAATGATCGTCGAGGCAGCCATCCAGGAAGACGTGGATGCGATTCTGATGAGCATTCTCTCCGGCGCGCACATGGCCATCTTCCCTAAAGTGATGGAGCTGTTGAAGGAAAATGGCGTAGACGATGTGTTGGTAGCCGCCGGCGGCATTCTACCGGACGAGGATATCCCTGCTATCAAGGCCATGGGCATCAAGGGGTGTTTTGGACCCGGCACCTCGACCGAAGAGATCATTGAATTTGTGCGCAACAACATCCACGTGGATCGCCTGAAAGCGGAGGTCTAGCGTACCTTGCAGAACATTGTTGAACGGCTGCTCAATGGAGACCGCCGTGCGCTGGCCCGCATGGTGACGCTGATCGAGAATGAATCCCCGGTTGCCCGGCGCTACCTTGCCGAGTTGCACCAGTACGCGGGCCATGCCCATATCATCGGGGTGACGGGCGCGCCGGGTGCTGGTAAAAGCACGCTGGTTACGCATATCGTGCGCGAACTACGCCGCCGCGAGCGCAAAGTAGGGGTGGTAGCGGTTGATCCAACCAGCCCTTTCAGCGGCGGAGCCATCCTGGGTGATCGCATTCGCATGATGGAACTGGCCGGCGACCCTAATGTCTTCATTCGCAGCATGGCGAGTCGCGGCAGCCTGGGAGGGCTTTCGGCCTCGACCCGTGATGTGGTGCGTGCCATGGACGCCGCAGGCTACGACCCGATCATCATCGAGACCGTAGGCACCGGGCAGGCCGAGGTCGAGGTGATGCGCGCCGCCCAGACGGTGCTGGTGGTCAGCGCCCCCGGTATGGGCGACGAGGTGCAGGCTATCAAAGCCGGTATCCTGGAGATCGCCGACATTTTCGTGGTTAGCAAAGCGGATAAACCGGGCGCCGATCAGACCGTCGCGGAACTGGCGATGCTCCTGAGCCTCGATCCACAGCGCCGCCTGCACGATAAATCGAAACCCTACTGGCGCATCCCCGTCCTCAAGACCTCGGCCATCAAAGATCAGGGCATCACCCAGCTTGTAGATGCCATAGAACAACATCGCGCGTACCTCCTGGAGAGCGGTATGCTCACCCGCCGTTCTCAGCGCCAGGTCGAAAGCGAGGTGCAGGCGCTGGTGTTACACTCCGTAGTCAACGCGCTGAAAGCCAATGTAGGTGAGGATGAATGGCGGCAGATGGTGGAGGATATTACGAAGCGCGAACGCGATCCGTACAGCGTGGCGAAGGAGTTGGAGGAGAGGATTGGACTGAAGTAATACTCTCCATTTTTCATGCTAGAGTTTTTCCCATGTTGCTCTGTCGATTAATCAGATCTTTACGCTAGGAGGAGAGTAATGAGAAGAGATTTACCAGAACAGGCATGCTGGCTCCTGCTGGCTTTTGAAAGTGGACTTCCTATTCGTATCGTCAACGACATTCTTGTGGCGTGGTGTATACAAAGTAAGCGCTCGTTGCAAGAGTTCTTCGCCGCAAGCGCAGGAGAGTGGATAAAGACGTGCCGCCTTCATGCAGGTATGATTGAGAAGTTGGAGAAAGCGAGAGAGAAACTTGTGGGACAGGCATTTCTCGTAGAACAACTGGCTAACGATTCTATCTCATTACTCACAGTACTGGATGATGAATATCCTAAGTTACTCAAAACGGCGCTCAAACGTGATCAGACGCCTCCAGTTCTATTCTATGCCGGTGATTTGCACATTCTCGAACGCAAAACGATTGCCATTATCGGTTCGCGCAATGCTGGAGAAGAAAGCCTTGCTTTCACTCGTGCTGTAGCAGAATACTTAGCAGCGCGAGGGGCAAATGTTATCAGTGGAAACGCGCGTGGTGTTGACCGGGCCGCATATGAGGGAGCAATCAGTGGAGATGGGTGTACAACCGTTGTGTTGCCTCATGGCATACGTAAGTTAAGCCGCGTACAAATGCAGGTGCTACTACCGAACATCGAAGCTGGAAAAGTACTGTTGATAAGCCAGCTTCATCCTGATGCTCAATGGGTACTAAGCCGCGCGATGGAGCGCAATAAGGTAGTGACTGGCCTTGCGCAGATTGTGATTGTGGCCGAATCAGATATTCAAGGTGGTACCTGGTCGGGAGCCAACGGTGCTTTAAAACAGCATCGACCCCTGTATGTTCGTGAGCCTGAGCTTACCTCATCGCTTCCGGGTAATAAAGCTTTGATAGGGCTTGGTGGCCATCCCTTATCCTGGCCTACAGATGCTCTTTCCGATGTTCTATCTCCTTTGCTCGCAGCAAGTGATCAGTTACGCCAGAAACAGAATGGTACTTCTAATCGTCCTGACCAGCTTTCGCTGCTTGCCATTTCTAGCGAGTAGCGAATCTATCTATGTCTACAACCGTCCTTGACCTGCGAGGCCGCGACCTCATCATCATCCCACCCAAAGATATGCTGCACTTGCCAACTGAAGAATTGCAGCAGGCTCTTTTTGGCGATTACTTGCCCACGGCTATACGCATCGCGATGGGGCGAGATAAACGCCAGCATTTTTTGCGCACCCTGCCCATGAACTTCAGCGCAGTCAAAAGCGCTCTACGTAAACACCAGACCCCTTTCAGCGTTGCCTTCGAGGAACGTCCAGCGTTGCCGTTTGAGACCTTGCTTTCCATAGAACCGCGTCCGTACCAGGAGGAGGCTTTGACGCGCTGGCTGGCGGAGGGCAGCGCGGGCGTTGTCGTACTGCCGACGGGCGCGGGCAAAACGCTCGTTGCGGCCATGGCCATCCATGAAACCGGGCTGTGGACGCTGGTTGTGGTTCCCACACTTGATTTGCTGCAACAATGGCGCAATGCGTTGATCGCCGCTTTGGGATTGGCGAGGGCTAGTGAAGTCCTACAGGCCGACGAATCGGCGATGGGCGCGATGATGGAATTAGACAGCAAGGCTGATAAATCGGTCCCGTCCCCGGTTACATCCCCTGCACTATCGGATAAGATTGGCGTCTTTGGTGGCGGCGACAAAGATATTCGACCGGTTACCATCATCACGTATGATTCCGCCGCGCTGTATCCACGCGAGTTGCGGCGCTTTGGGCTGCTGATCTTCGATGAATGTCATCATTTGCCCGCGCCAACCTATCGTTTGATCGCCGAAAGCGCGTTTACTCCCCTGCGTTTAGGTTTGAGCGCCACGCCCGAACGCAGCGATATGGCTCATGTGGATCTGGATGGGCTGATTGGGCTGGAAGTCTATCGCCGCTCGCCGTCTGAATTGACGGAGGGACGCTTCCTGGCACAATACCAGGAAGTGCGCATCGATATTGCCCTATCGAGCGAGGATGAGGCTCGTTATGCTGTACAACGGGATATCTATCGCTCGTTTTTGCGGCGACGGCGCATCAGCATCAACTCGCCGGAGGATTTTCAAAAGAAGCTAATTTTTCTCAGCGCCCGCGATCCCGAGGCACGTGAGGCGATGCTGGCATGGCGCGAGGCTCGCAGTATCGCTATGAACGCCCCGGCTAAATACGCGGAAATTGAACGGCTCCTGCGACTGCACGCCAGTGACCAGGTCATCCTGTTTTCTGAGTACAACCCGGTCGTCGAGGAAATCAGTCGCCGCTTTTGCCTGCCAAACATCACCTACAAGACTCCTGCCGAAGAACGTCGCATTATCCTGGAGCGCTTTCGCACGGGCCAGTACAGCAAGCTCGTCACGGGTCGCGTGCTGAATGAGGGCGTCGATGTGCCCGATTGCCGCGTCGCCATCATTGTCAGTGGCAACAGTACGAGGCGCGAATATATTCAACGCCTGGGGCGCGTCCTGCGCCCCAAGCTCGAACAGGCTGTGCTCTATGAACTCGTCACCGCGGGCACGACCGAAGAGGACATTGCTAAACGCAGGCGCTAGTTGTGCTGCTGCACTTCGTCACAGTTAAAATTGCCAGGCGCTGAATGCTGCCATAGATCCAGGTCACACCTCCTGTGAAGGTACCCGTGAGCGGGTCGATATGACCGGAATATGCGTAGCGAAGCTGCGTTACAAGGTCGCCCAGTGTGCTCAGCGATGAGGTCTGTACCAGTTGATCGTTGGGCGTATCAAGCAGTTGTATTGTGTCCAGCCGCGCATTCTGCAGCCAGACCTGCACTTGATTGAGAGCCTTATCGATTTGCGCCGCCATGATTTGGGTCGTCTTTGTCGCGCCCGGCGCACCCGTTACTCCTTGCAGGTGCGCTCCAATGTGTTTCACAAAGCCAATGGGATGCGTCTGCGTGCAAGTATCAAGCAGGGGTACGCGGGCAATCTTAAAAATTGTGCCATTTTCGGGGCCAATTGGCGTCCCGGCCGGCACGTGCTGCAAATCTGGCACGATACAGGTGTCTCCATCCAGGTAGTACAACACATTGAGAAGCTGTTGCCGAACCCCCGCCGCATCCTTGCTACCCCAGTGGTCATTCGCGTTCACTCCCCATTTGAAGACCTCCTCTGTATCTCGCTCCAGCCAGATGCCTAACCCACCATACAGGCCATACGTTTCGGTCAGTTGTTCGCCGGAGAGCAGGTGGCGCAGGTGATCCAGCATGCTGAAATGAAACTTTGTATCAGCGGGATTGGGGGCGTGCGGGATAGCTGCCGCAAAGCGCCAGGCGCTGTAATCTAATGTGGGTGTACTCGGCGTATTAGAGGCATCCTCCTGCGTAATCAGAAACCGGCTATAGGTCGCAAGCAGGTTTGAATGCTGTGCATCACCCGGAAACACATAATGTACCAGGCCATTTTGCACCGTTAACGGCCCATTTCCTAACAGCAGCGGTGTCACTGCATCACTACCCGCGTCTCCTAGCAACCAGGCGTAGTAAGCTTTGCCCGCCGGCGGAGCAGGTATATTGTGCAGGTCAACCTGCAATTCGTCGTTAAGACCTTGATTATTGTTGACATATAAGCGCCCACTGCTCAGAAATTGCACCTGCCCAACGATGTTGCTTGTTACGGCCGGTGGCGGAGCAGACTTATGCGGGAATAGCAGAAAAGCGCTGGCGATAGAGCCTGATAGGAGCAGCAGGATCAACACGATCAACGCAATCAGTAAGCCTCTACGCCGCCGCTTTTTTGGTTCAGGTGGCGGTGGGAAATCATTATTGACGAGCAGTGGCGTAGCCGGCGCGGGTACGGGTGTCCTGAGTTGCGGCGAGTTCGGAGTAGCGGAAACTCCTGTGGGGTTATTGGCAGGTGTTGTGCCGGGCGAACTCGACGGACCAGACGAGCTGGGTACACCTGGCAGGCTGGAGGCCGAGATGGGGCTGAGCGGACTACCCGTGTTCGTCGCCGGTAGCAAGGGTGTGGCGTAAGCAGCCTGCTGAACAGGCGGAAGAGAACCGATGCCCGGCTGCGATGAAAGGGATGGCGTCATACCCCTGGACTGATTCGCCGGCGTCAGGTATGTTGGAGCATTCGTATCCGTTATCAGATAACCTGGCCTGCTGATCTCCGATGGGGCGGACAGGTTAAAGGCGTCGGCTATTGCATCAGCCAGGGCGCCGGCGCTGCTGTAGCGGGCAGGGGGGTCTTTGGCCAGGCTGCGCATGATCACCATGGAAAGCGCGGGAGGGATGTTCGGGTTGATTGCCGCAGGCGGAGCGGGCGTGGCGCTGATGTGCTGGATAATGATGGCGGGTACAGTGTCGCCGCGAAACGGCTGCGTGCCTGTGCAGATTTCGTAGAGGATGATGCCCAACGAGTAGATGTCACTGCGCTCATTGCCGGGTCGCCCCTGTGCCTGCTCCGGCGCGATGTAGAGCGGAGTGCCCATCCACGAGCCACTTTGCGTGCCTGTGCTGGTTCCCAGCAGCTTGACGATCCCGAAATCCGTCAGGATCGGCTCCCCCATAGTCGTTTGTGAGGTATTGCGCGCATCCAGCAAAATGTTGGCCGGCTTGATATCACGATGGATCATGCCGCGATGGTGCGCGTAATCGATGGCCCTGCCAAGGGCGGTAAAAAGGTACACAATTTCGTTGGCCGGCGGAAATTTGCCAACGCGCGAGGTGACGCGGATATAATCGGCCAGCGTCGATCCCTCGATGTAATCCATGACCATATAAGCGATAGTGTTGCTGGTCTCCGGGGGGCGGGAGATCTGGAAGTCGTGGATCTGGACGATATTGGGATGATGCAGGGAGGCGATGACCTGGGCCTCGCGCTCGAAGCGGGTAATGAAATTGGGATCATTCTGCAGGTCGGCGTGCAGAATTTTCAGCGCCACGTAGCGCTGCAACTGGGTATCCATGGCCTTCCATACTTCTGCCATGCCACCGCGACCGAGGCGCTCGCGCAGCTCATATTTGCCAAGCCGTTGTGCCGCTGTACTCATAATGTGTCTCCTTCGATGCTGCGATTGCCCGAATGAAGGACTCCTACTCGCCTGTATCTTCGGCCTTTTCCACGCCTCCATCTCCAGGAAAGCAATGATAGATGATGAAAATGAACTCGCACACAAGTTCTCTTGTGCTTTCAGACTCATTATCAAGCAGGTTGGGATGAATGTCAATGCAACATCTCACAGTAAATCTGCGGAATTTGTACAAAAAATACAGCAAGCGAGCATTCAGCTACCTGTTCTGACTAAAGGAAATACGCGCGCTCCGACCGTTTTTACAGGGCGAAGTTTGCATTTCTATACACCAGAGCAGTTTTTCCTGTATAATTAACGCGCGTGAAAAAGAATAGCAATACAGGGATGATATGATATAGTGAAGGAGCAATTTGTGCGTTTTAGCCTGCAAGATGTGAAGAAGCAGGTACAACGGCGGGGCAGTGATTTGTATGTCGCGCTTCACTTTTTGCGACCCGGCGAGTTGTATGCTGAGATAGCGAGCCTCGTTGCTTTTCATGAGCAGCATATCGGCCTGAGACAGCGGCAATTTTCGGTTGATGAAGCCCGCGCGTTGATTGCCGATTACCGGCTGGCGAACTGCTTGCTGGCAACGCTCAGCGCCTGGTATACGTGGCAGCAGCCTGACTGGAAAGAAACGCTCCTGCGCCTGGGAAATGACGCCCTGACCCGCCTCGAGGAAGCCGGTATCACCTCTCCTATCTACCTGCGGCTCGCGCTTTACAACTATATTAATGCGGGCTATAGCGGCTTTCTGGATGGGCAGCAACGAGACGAGATTCTGCAAACCTTCGCAGCATCCCAGGGTTTGAGCCTTGCCGGTCTCGAATACTTGCTGGCCCTCGACAGCGACTCCGAAGCAGTGCTCCTGCGAGAAACAGCCCGGCCACCATCTGTCCAGGAGGTCGCCAGCCTGTATAACCGGTGGACATTCGAAGCCGCGCTGTTCAATGCCTCTGACGTACATTTCGCCATCGATTGCCAGGCTTTCATAGAGGCGCAAAACATCGAAAGTTCCTCTCGTGTGCCTCCCACCGGCATCGGCTCAGTCATTAAACGCCTGTGCTACCTGGCGCGTAAACTCGGCGTCTATTACGACCTGACCTATGAGAATGACTGGCCATCTGCTATCCTGCACCTCACGCTCTATGGGCCGCAGGAAATGACCGGCGCTCCGCAGCAGTATGGCTTGCGTCTTGCCAGGCTCTGCCGCATGCTCCTCAACTACGGTTCATGGCGTCCCTCATCCATTATCACTCCTGCCTCGTCCTTTCCTCGCAGGGGCCGATTGATCGCACCCGGCGCCGATTTAACGGCCTCACAGGACACTGTGAACAAAGCGCAGAGCAGCGAAGCCCGTATCAATCCTTCGACCCCTCGTAGCCGTCCGAAATTGATCGGCGCTATTCGCGAGGCCGAAGCAACCGTGCATTTCTTGCAACGCTCCTACCGCTTCGTTATGAGCGCCGACCTGCTCAAACTCCTGCCCTCAGATGCCATATCCTCCGAAGTCCTATCTCATCACAGCAATGGAGGAAACAATTCTTCCATTGAGGAGGGCTACAGCGACCGTAAGGGCCAGATTGATCGTGCCCCCAGTAGCGTTTCCCCCGCAGCATCTCAAAAGGTGGAGAATCCTTCATCTATCTTCGATAGCAGTATCGAGCAATCGTTCGCGGAGGCGTTCGGAGCGCTGGCAAATAGCCATGCCACCGATGGCTGGCAATTGGAACGCGAGCCAGAACCGTTATTGCTGCCCTCACCATCCGGTGAAATGGTCTCGCAAAGCATCTTCATCCCCGATTTTGCGCTCACTCGTGGCTCGCGCCGCATCTATGTGGAAATTCTCGGTTTCTGGACACCCTCCTACCGCGAACGTAAAATTGCCAGGCTGCAACAACTCAAAACGCGCGACGATCTCGTTCTGGCTATTCCTGTCGAGGCCCGCGCCGCCTTCGCTGCCATCGCCTCTGATTTTCCTATAGTCGTGTACGATGGGCAGCTTTCGGCGACAGAACTCTTGCAGGTGCTGCGCAGCCGTTACGATGATGTGGAAGAGCGGCTGGCTTGTATCGACCTGGGGATGATACGTGAGCGCGTAATGAAAGAGGGTCTGCTGCCCGAACGGCCCTGCTACGAACTCTTGCACTGTTACCGGCGTTCGGAATTGCAGCGGGCGGCCGAGCTCGTTGTCACCGGAACGGTTGCCTTTACCATGGGAGTAGGATTATACGCGGCTGGCTGGTTAGAACATCTACAAACTTCATTCGTACATTGGATAGAGACTGTGCTGCGGGAGCGGTCTAGCGCTGAAATATCCTTGCAGGAGGCCATGCAGTATTGCCGCTCATTGTCGCCCGTCCTGGAGCGGTGTGAGGATGTCGTTATTGAAGCGCTTATCGGTCTCTGGCCGCAGGTGCATGTGAGTCGTAGTTCGATATTCGATGCGGCCATAAGCCTGGCGAACAATTCAGGAAGCGGTGTACTGGCTGACCAGTCACATGAGAACGAAAGCGTAGGGATGGTTGCCTATACACCTGCTGGTGCATTGCCCGGGAAACAGGTACGAGAACAGCGGGCGACATACCGTAAGGGTGATCCTGGTGGTCGTCCGCTCCCAAATAAGGGACGCTCACCCGCGAACAAAAACCGCTCGTCCTCCAATGAAACTGTGCAGGGAGATTTATGGGGTTAAAGTATCCGTTCTGGTCGAAATAGGATGATAAGAAATAAGATGGATGTAAAAGAACTTGTAGGCGTAAGTCTTGGCACCTGTACTATCGAACGTATCATCGGTCAAGGTGGCATGGGAGCCGTCTTCCTGGCTCAGCAATCACGACCGGCACGAACTGTAGCGGTAAAAGTGTTGCTTCCAGCTTCCGCTTATGATACCGGTGAGTTGCGTATCGTGTTCGAGCGCTTTCGCCGCGAAGCCAATACGATTGCCAAACTGGAGCATAAAAATATTTTACCGGTCTATGAGTATGAGGAGGCGGAGGTGAATGGGCAGCGCCTGGCCTACCTGGTAATGCCCTATATCCGCGGCGGGACGCTGCGCGAACGCATTGACGAGATGAGGCGCGAGGGACGGCAGTTCGATCTGGATACAGTTGGCAACTATATCAACCAGGTTGCGGGTGCGCTGAGCTACGCGCATGGTCTGGGGATAGTGCATCGCGATATCAAGCCCGGCAATCTGCTCTTTCACACTGATGGCCGCCTGCTGCTGAGTGATTTTGGCATTGTACACTTGCGTGCCATGCCGTCACTGACGATGGCAGGGAGTTTTCTCGGTACGGCGGAATACGCTTCGCCGGAGCAGATCAGTGGGGGTGCGGTGGATGCGCGCTCGGATATTTATTCGCTGGGCATTGTGCTTTTTGAACTTTTGACGGGCAAGGTACCCTTTAGCGGTCCGACACCTTTTGTGGTGATGCCGAAGCACATACACGAACCGGTTCCTTCGGTGAGAGCCATGCGTCCTGACCTCTCGCCCGCCGTTGAATTTGTAGTCAAAAAGGCTCTGGCTAAGCAGCCGAAAGATCGCTATGCGAGCGCGAGCGAGATGGCAGCCGATTTCCAGGCCGCCATCTCTTCTGCCCTTTCCGCCGCCGCCGGTCTATGGCTTCCAGGCGATGCCAATCCCGGCGATCTCACCGTCGCCGGTACTGCCTGGCAGTCGTCACTATCAGCGGCAGGCACAATACCACCCGCCCAGTCGCCGGGAGCATACTCCGCGGGGCAAACGCCATTAGCGGCAGGGCAACCACAAGGGATCAACGGGCGACCACAAGAGATCGCCCCTACAGTGGCTGCGCCTGCTCTCGTAGGGATCGGTCAATCGGCGGGCGCGATGAATCGGCCCCCACGTAGTGATGAACAGTATGCGCCGGGGTTGCAGCAGCCGCTTCAATTGCCGCCCTTGCCAGGGACGAATGGAGCAAATGCGCCCGCTGCCTCGATACCGGCATATCGTCAAGGGCGAAGGCTGTACTATTACGGCGTCATTGTGGCCGGCATTTTGCTGCAATTGATCGTCCTTGCCCTCTTCTTCACACCTCTCAAGGCCGGCAACATGTCTCCTGCTCTTCTGGGTCTGCTGCTGGGCTTTGGTATCAATCTGCTTGCTCTGACTGCTATGCTCTTTACCGGCGTGACGCGCAGCCGGCCCATTCGCAAGCACTTCTATCGCAGCTTGATTGCCACGCTGCTGGCTCCTATCGTCAGCGGGTTTTTCATCAGTTACGGTATGCCGGTGAGCGGCAAAAGCATTGATGTGCCCCTCATAGCCTACCTTGTACTCTTGCTGAGCAACATCTATACCGTTCGCCAGCTCGGCGCCATCGACGCTGCCAGAGAACAGATTGAGGTTGCGCCCGTGCTATGGCGTCCCGCGATGATAGGCGCGTTAACCGGCCTGCTCCCTTTGACGATGATCCTGATCTTCACGCTGATAGCTCCAATGGAACTTCCGGGAAATGGCTCATTTTTCGCGCGTATCTCCGGCGTACTCTTTCTGGCGCTGATCGGCGCGCCCACACCGGGTGCGATGATGGCGATATGGCTCTCACGGAACATGACCTTCCCTACCCTGCTGCGCAGCAGTGCTATCGCCGGGTGTTTGATGTTTGTAGGAGCGTTCCTGTTGGTGGCGCTATGGGGTTCGGCGCCCGGGAATCATACACTGTTGTATTATCACTTCAGCCAGCCTGGGCTGGCGGCTATCGTTATCGCCGTGGCGCTGGCATTGATCGGTATGCTGCGCGGTATGCTGGATGCGAAGGTGTACTTCTGGCTGAAAGCGAAAAGGAACTAGGGGCAGCCTCTTTGAGCTAGAGGATTTGGCGCGTAAACCTTGACTTTCTTCTCTCTCTCCTTTATACTCAATTTATGAGTACTTACTTATTGAGTAATGTGCTTTAGCAGTTACCCTGTAGACGCTTCATCACCTGGTAGAGATGAAGGAAAGAATACTATCGAAAGGAAGGAAAGATGGCTATTTCTGACTCAGCGATCCAGATCGTACCGGAAGTGCAACAGTTTATAGGTGAACCGCGTAAGATGTTGATTGATGGTCAATGGGTGGATGCCGCTTCTGGCAAAACCTTCGAGGTCTACAACCCCGCCACAGGTGAGGTGATGGCGCACGTAGCCGAGGGAGATGCCGAAGATATCAATCGCGCCGTACGGGCGGCACGCAAAGCTTTCGACGACGGCTCCTGGCGCAAGATGAGTCCCTCGCAGCGCGGCCTCTGCATTTCCCGGCTAGCCGATCTCATTGAGCGGCACAGCGAGGAGTTCGCGCAGCTTGAATCGCTGGATAACGGCAAACCCCTGACTATCGCCCGTGTCGCCGATATTCCCCTTGCCATCGACCTGTTCCGGTACATGTCGGGCTGGGCAACCAAGATTGAGGGCAATACCATTCCCATCTCCGCGGGCAATTATTTCGCATATACCTTGCGCGAACCAATTGGAGTAGTGGGCCAGATCATACCCTGGAACTTCCCGCTCTTGATGGCGGCCTGGAAGCTCGGACCTGCGCTGGCCGCGGGCTGCACCATCGTGCTCAAACCGGCGGAACAAACGCCTCTCTCCGCTTTGAAACTGGGGGAACTCATTCAGGAAGCCGGGATTCCCGGTGGAGTGGTCAACATTGTACCCGGCTTTGGCGAGACGGCGGGCGCTGCGCTTGCGGCCCATCCAGAGGTCGATAAAGTCGCCTTCACTGGCTCGACGGAAGTGGGCAAACTCATTGTGCAAGCAGCAGCGGGCAATCTCAAAAAGGTGTCGTTGGAACTGGGCGGCAAATCTCCCAACATTATTATGAAAGATGTTGATGTGCCAACTGCTGTTAAGGGCGCCTCTTTTGCCATCTTCTTCAATCATGGGCAGTGCTGTAGCGCCGGCTCTCGCCTCTACGTCGAGCGTGAGGTCTTTGACGAGGTAGTAGAAGGAGTTGCGGAGCAGGCGAAGAAAATCCGCCTGGGCCCTGGTTTCGATCCCAACACCGACATGGGGCCGCTGGTCTCCGATGAACAGTTGCGTCGCGTCACCGGCTATCTGGAGTCGGGCATATCCGGGGGCGCCAGGCCGCTCTCTGGCGGCGAACGCTATGGTGAGCAGGGTTACTTCGTCAAACCGACCGTGCTGGTGGATGTGCGGCAGGACATGAGTGTGGTGCAGGAAGAGATTTTTGGCCCTGTAGTAGTGGCGCAGCCGTTCAAAGAATTGGATGAACTCCTGCCCGTCGCCAACGATACCGTCTATGGCCTGGCGGCAGGCATCTGGACACGCGATCTCAGTAAGGCGCATCGCCTGGCTGCCAGCCTGCGCGCTGGCACAGTCTGGGTCAACTGCTATAACGTCTTCGACGCAGCCCTGCCTTTCGGAGGCTACAAACAATCTGGCTGGGGGCGTGAGATGGGCCACGAGGTACTGGAGAATTATACTGAGGTCAAGTCCGTGTGTATCGGTCTCTAGCAGGGCAGGTTAGACCTGGCGCAAGTAGATCAAGCGCAACTGCTCACAAAGTTTCTTCGTGGACTATGGGGCTTGATGTTCGGCAATGGTGGTCAGGCAGGTCAGACCAATCAGCTCTTCTTTACCTCGGGCTTATACGATGAAGCCGATGGCCTCTTCGGCATGATTACGCAGATTGCTTAGATTGGAATTTCAGCGGCGCGTGGTCTTGTAGAGGGCGACCACCAGGGTACGCCCTCGCGCCTTGCCAGTTCCTCACATGCGGGATGACTCATGTTCTACTGCAGCTCATCTATCTTCGCTCTACCCCTAACCCACTTCTTACAACTGATACATCATATACGCCGCCTCGCTGCTCGTAGCCCCCTGTAAACGGGTCCTTGGCCAGCAGCATTGGTGTGTCCAGGTCGATGAAGCGGAAGCCGCCCAGGCCGGCGACGAAATGCGCGGCTGCGCTTGCAGCCAGTCTTGACTCCATCATGGCGCCAATCATCAACTGTGTGTGGGTAGCGCGGCAAACAGCGGCAATGTCCAGCGCTTCTACGATGCCGCATTTCATCAACTTGATGTTGATGACATTGGCGGCCCCCATGGCGATCAAATGGGCAACGTTGGCGGCGCTATAAGCGCTTTCATCGGCGGCGACAGGCACGGAGGTATGCTGCGTGACGTAGCGCAGCCCCTCGTAATCCTCCTTAGGAACCGGTTGTTCCAGCAGCAGAGGGCGGATATCGCGGTCGTCCAGCGCTTCCAGGCACAGCAAAGCCTCGTTCGCCGTATAGCCCTGATTCGCGTCGAGCGTCAGGCCCAGACCAGGAGCCGCCTCGCGAACGGCCTCCACCCGTTCGACATCCTCGCGTAGCTCGCTGCCAACTTTGATCTTAATGCTGCTGATGCCGCGCGCGACAATATCCCCTGCCAGTTCGTAAGCATGTTCCGCGCTGACCAGCGGAATGCTCATATCGGTTTCGACTATCGTGCCTGCCCCGCCGAAGAAGACATAAAGCGGCATACCGTAAGAACGTGCCAGCGCGTCGAGCAGCGCCATCTCCATAGCGGCGCGAGCGGTAGCCTGGCTGAAATAGACGCTGTGCATTAGCTTCGAAAGGATACGCCACCGGGCCGCGTCTTTGCCCTCGATCAGAGCAGCGCAGCCGCGCGCGGCAGCAAGCGCCGTTTCCTGGGACTCACCCGTGCTGGGCGGAAAAGGCGCGCCCTCTCCGTATCCCATACTGCCGTCCTCCAGCTCGAGCGTGACCAGTATGTTGCGGGCCTCGGAAGTGCTCCCCGTAGCGATGGTAAAGGGCTCGCGCAGAGGAATATTGAGTGGCTCAACGGTGATGGAACGAATGGTTGTGCCTGACATCTCTTCCTCACAAACTCGTGCGATTGCGCTGCCTGTCGGCATGGCGTTCTATGGCCAGTTCGATCAAGCGATCCAATAATTCGGCGTAAGGCATACCGCTGGCCTCCCATAGTTTAGGATACATGCTGATTTCGGTGAAACCGGGCATCGTATTCACTTCGTTGATATAGACCTTATTCGTACCTTTCTCGATGAAGAAGTCGACACGCGCCAGGCCGCTGAGATCAAGCGCGAGAAAAGCCTTTAGAGCCTGGCGGCGCACCTCTTCCGCGATTTCTTGCGGCATATCGGCCGGGATCAGAATCTGGGATTTGCCGTCGATGTACTTGGCGCGGTAGTCGTAGAACTCGTTGCTGGAGATGACCTCGCCTACTACGGAAACGATTGGCTCGTCGTTGCCCAGTACAGCGCACTCGACCTCACGGCAGTCGATGCCGCGCTCGATAATGATCTTACGGTCATACTCGGCTGCGATATTAATAGCATGTTCCAATTCCTGCCGTCCATGGGCCTTGCTCACCCCCACGCTGGACCCCAGGTTGACCGGTTTGACGAAACAGGGATAGCCAAGCGTTTCTCCCACTGTGTTCAAAATGACTTCGGGCGAGCGTTCCCACTCATGGCGGCGGAATACGAGATAATCGGGGGTGGGCAGGCCAACAGAATGGAAGATCATCTTCATCTTCTCTTTATCCATGCCTAGCGAGGAACCTAGCACGCCGCAGCCGACATAGGGTACGTTTGCCATTTCGAGCAGGCCTTGCAACGCGCCATCCTCGCCATAGGTGCCGTGTAGCACCGGAAAAATCACATCCAGCGCCCCCTGGTTGCCGGGCATTTCGCCGCCCTTCAGAGGAATGAGGCGCCGCACGTGCGGATCGCCGGTAAGTGTGACCGCCGTCGTCTGCTCATCTCCGGTGTCCTCGCCAACGCTTTGTTCTGCTGCTATGAGCTGGCGTGGCTCGGTACCCAGCAACCACGAACCCTCCTTCGTAATGCCAATCGGTACAACTTCGTATTTATCTTTATCCAGGTTAGCCATGACAGAATTGGCGGAGGCTAGCGAAACCTCGTGTTCGCCCGAACGCCCACCAAAGATCAGGCCAATCCGTATCTTCTTTCCCTCCATATATAATCCTCCTCATGTCATGCTGAGCGCAGCGAAGAATCCCTGATTGCATCAATCAAACATCGCTATCATTGTTTCCATACGCATGCCCCGCGACCCCTTGAGCAGCACAAGGTCTGTTGCCTGCACGTTCTGTCGCAGCACTTCGGCGGCGGCATGTTTAGCCTCTGCCAGTTCAGCTTCATCCTCCACATCAGCCGGAAAGTAATAGATGTGGTCGGATGGCATACCGGATAGAATGGCTCCTTCCAGGTAGTAGCGTGCCATGTCTCCCACCGCGATCAGGTAATCGATGTTACCGGCCAGGGCCTCACCGCTGATGCGATGCTCCGCGCGCGCGTAGCGGCCTAGCTCGAAGATATCGCCCAGTACGGCCCAGCGTTTGCCTCCTGGCGGCAGTTCAGCGGTATGCATAGCCTGTACGATGGCGACGATCGATTGGCGATTAGCATTGTACGTATCGTCAATCAGTATGCTGCCATTTGGTCCGGCCTTGATTTCTCCCCGTCCCCTGGCCGGAGTAAGGCTTTCGAGCGCCTCAGCGATATCGTCAAGCTGCATCTCGGCAGCACATCCGGTGGCGGCGGCAGCCAGCGCCACAATCACACCGTGCGCGCCTGGTATATGTAGTTGTACGCGCGCCTGCTGTCCATGATGGTGCAGCGTGAAGCTCTGTCCTCGCAGTGTATCACCTGCGATGTCGCTCCCGCGTACCTCTGCCTCCTCGTCCAGGCCATAATAAAGTACGCGGGCGTCGGTCTTTGCGGCCATACCACGCACGTTGGGATCATCGTAGTTGAGGATCGCGATGCCCTCTGGGGCCAACACCTGCACCAACTCACTTTTAGCAACGATCACGCGCTCCTGTGATCCAAAATATTCCAGGTGCGCCGCCCCCACATTCGTAATGATTGACCAGTTGGGCCGCGCGATAGTCGTAGAGAGCCAGGCCAGTTCTCCTACCCACTGGGCTCCCATCTCCAGCACGGCGTAGCGATGCTGGGGCTCCAGGCGCAGCAGCGTCAGTGGATAGCCAATCTCGTTATTATACGATGCGAAGGTCTTGAGCGTCGGTGCCTGGCGGCTTAACACCGCGGCTGTGGCCTCCTTGGTACTTGTTTTGCCATTGCTACCCGTAATGCCGATGAAGGTCGTGTCCTTCTGGCGCGCGGCACGCACACGGGCGGTAGCATGCAGGGCCGCGATGGTGTCCGGGACGACAATTTGCAGAAAATCCGTAGGGACATCGCCGGATGGTTCTGTACACAGCGCCGCAGTCGCCCCGGCTCTTGCCGCCGCCGGAATGAATTGGTGCCCATCGATATGAACGCCTTTTATCGCCACAAAAAGGTCACCCCGTTCGATCACGCGGCTATCGTGCTGCGCGGCATGAAAGGTTATCGAAGGATCACTCGCTACCGAACTTTGCAGATGTACGTTATCCGAATTGCCTTGCAATATGTCCTGGAGGGTAAACATGCCGGTATGTCCTCAACTGCCTAGAGCGATAAGTAAAATGATTATACCATAGTTGTGTAATATCACTACCCCCGTGGTCATCCTTGTTCCTCTTGCCATATCATACTAAGAAATAATTAGCTACTTGACAAATATAAGTAAACGTGCTATAGTTACTATAGCTTATAAAGCTACTAACAATTTGATAGAAACAGATCAAATAAGGAGGAACACTTGTTATGGCATGGGAAATTGATCCCTCGCATTCAGAAGCTTCATTTAGCGTAAAGCACATGATGTTCGCGACCGTTCGGGGGCACTTCAATGTTTTGAGCGGTCACTTACATATTGATGAGCAGCATTCCGAGAATTCCTGGGTTGAGGCGCAAGTTGATGCGGCGAGCGTAGATACGCGCGATGAGCGCCGTGATGGCCATCTGAAATCCCCGGATTTCTTCGATGTGCAGAATTATCCAACCATTACTTTCAAGAGCACAAAGGTTGAGTCTGCTGGCGGCAACGAGTATAACGTGACCGGCGACTTGACGATGCATGGCATAACGCATCCGGTGACGTTCAAGGCCGAATACTATGGTACTGGCAAGAATCCCTGGGGTATGACGGTTGCTGGCCTGAGCGCAAAAGCAAAGATCAACCGCAAAGACTGGAACCTCAACTGGAACCAGGCGCTGGAGACCGGTGGCTGGCTCGTCAGTGACGAAGTGACAATCGAAATCGACCTCGAGGCTGTTCAGAAGCCCGAGCAAGTTGCGGAACAGGCTGCTGTTGAGGCAGGAGCGTAAGACAATCGGTTTGAACAAAATACTATGGTAAGGGATACCAGCCGATCAATCGGCGCTGGGTACGGTGAACCGGCCCCAGCGCCGATTGATCGGCTATTATGTTTGATTTATTTATGCCACCCATACCTTCACTTTACCCCCACCGGTCTCCGAATCTTCGGCGGAAGTGATGTATTTACTATCAGGCGACCAGGCCAGGGTGCGTACCTCAGTCGCATGGCCATGATAGGTATAAAGCGTTTTGCCATGCGAGGCGTTCCAGATCTGGAACCGTTGTATCCGCGCCGCCAGAGGCAATGCGCTGTCCATTGGG
Source organism: Ktedonobacteraceae bacterium (assembly GCA_035294305.1). Lineage (GTDB taxonomy): Bacteria > Chloroflexota > Ktedonobacteria > Ktedonobacterales > Ktedonobacteraceae > DASRBN01. Next base: position 62,985 of record DATGLD010000012.1, read on the forward strand.
AGACCATGCCACAGAAAGTATGCTGGGACCACCATTAGGGTTGGGGTTATATATGAAGACATGTTTACCCGTTGTTGCGTCAAATTCACGTACAACTATGTCCGTTCCCATGGCGATACGCGCACTGTTGGGAGGCCACGCCAGCGAGTAGATATTGTCTTCAGAATGACATGGTCTGGGTCGTCCAGGGTGTGACCTGGGATGACTCAACTTTTAAATGACCTACCAGCGGTGGATATTTATTGCTATATGCTCCTGCATACTCTATAATAAGGTAGCCAATAAGGTAGCCGTGAGAGAACGGTCTAAAAAGGTGCAGGAAGCTCCTTAAGAGGAGGGTGTGGCTGTGTTCAACCCTACAGATCGTGCGCCAGACAGAGCATGAGGTTGACGAGCCTCGTTTTTCGATGCTCGAAACAATTCGCGAATACGCTCATGAATGCCTGGTTGCCAGCGGGGAAGAAAATATTACTTGCCAGGCTCATGCCACCTATTACTTGATGCTCGCGGAGCAATCAGAAACAGAACTGGGAGGTCCGGGGCAGATGGTGTGGTTAGAGCGCCTGGAACGCGAGCATGATAATCTACTCGCCGCGCAACGCTGGTCAATTGAGCGGGGTGAGAAGCAGTCGGGAGCAGAGGCAGCATATGCTATGGAGATAGCCCTGCGCCTGGCAGGAGCCCTGCGGCGCTTCTGGCAGATGCATGGCTACCTCAATGAAGGGCAAACATTTCTCGAGCGCCTATTGACGGCCAGCCAGGGCATAGTCGTGTCCACAAGAGCGAGGGCGAAGGCCCTCATCGCCGCTGCCACACTGGCAGCCGTCCAGAATGACTACGATCACGTCGAGAGCTACGCGCGTCAAAGTCTTGCCTTGTTTCGCGAACTCGGCGATCAGCCTAATATCGCGCTCTCCCTGTATTTGCTGAGCGTCGTCCCTTTGATGAAAGGCGATAATGCCACCGCTCGATCTCTCAGCGAAGAAGCTCTGGTCCTTTTCCGCCAGATGGGCGACAAGGAGCGTATCGCCTGGTCGCTTTCCACGCTCGGCCTGATCGACAGCCAGGAGGGAAAGCATGACATCGCTCAGATGCGCTTTGAAGAAAGCCTGTCCGTCCATAGAGAGCTTGGCGATAGACGTGGCATCGCGGCGTCTCTGTTACGCTTAGCCCAGGACCTCTTTGTTTCGCAACGCAATACTCTACCCGTAGAGGCCGCTTCATCCCGCCCAGCGGCGCTTCACCGGCCTTCCACACCCGGTCTGCGTAAGCAGGATCGAATACGCTCGCTGCTCGAGGAAGCCCTCGCGCTTTACCGGCAATTAGGTGATAAGGATGGCATTGCCAATGCGTACTCTCTCTCGGGCCAGCTAGCCCTCTATTCGGGAGATGCCACCACTGCTCGCGCGCTACTGCAAGAAAGTCTTGAGATGTATCGAGAAATGGGCCATCGCAGGGGCATCGGTGAATCGCTAGCCCGGTTGGCGCGGGCATTGACGGCCCAGAATGAATACGCCGCCGCCCATTTCCTCTACGAAGAGAGCCTCGCTATCGCCAGACAACTGAATCATAGCTGGTTGATAGCTTTCTGCCTGGAAGGGCTGGCCGTGGAAGCCGTACAAAATAAGGAATTTCTCTGGGCCGCGCAACTATTGGGGTTAGCGGAACATTTGCGGCAGAGTATCAATTTCCCTCTTCCTCCTGTGGAGAGTACCGGGCATGAACGGCTGCTTGCGATCATACGCTCTGGCCTGAACCCGGATATCTTCGCGGTTGCCCGGGCAAGGGGTGGCGCGTCAACGGTTGAGCAGGTGATCGGAGCGCGAGAGCAAGATGTGCTACTAGATAGTTCTGGGGATGTAGGGACGAGGTTGATTGCATCCGGTTTGGACACATCTCCTTCTCTGGTGTCCTCTGCTGAGGACTCTCCCTCGCTGACCTATCCCGCCGGATTGACCGCGCGAGAAGTGGAGGTGTTGCGCCTCGTCGCACGTGGATTGACCAACAGTGAGATAGCCAGAGAATTAGGACTGAGCGAAAAAACCATCGCGCATCATCTCACTCATATCTTCAACAAAACATCCAGCGACAATCGCGCCGCTGCTGTTGCTTTCGCCTTTCACCATGGCCTCGCTTGATGACTCTATAGGCATTTCTTCCCATGCCACCGGTTTCTGTCCTGTCAGAACTGCTCCAGGATTTAGCAATTCTTCCGATGCTAAAGCAGATGGTGGAACGTTATACTTCGAACATTGGATACTGTAGGGGTACAATTGAGCGGAGTCTGTTCTGATTCATTTACCTCCACTGCTTATACTCTATCCGTTCATGAGATGAAGGTACACGACGATGCATACACCTGTTTCTCTGCGCGCTAGCTGCCGTATTATGCTTTCACTCTGGCCCGGCCTACTCTGCCTGTTCCTGCACGGCTTGATCGAGGTTGTCTCGCATCGTCCGGCTACAAATGAGCCTGAATTTCAGATCTTTTACCAGGAGAACCTGCGCCCCATTTATCGCTATATCTATAGCAAGGTGAGAAATCATGAAGAGGCCGAAGACCTCACCTCTCAAGTTTTTCTCAAGGCCGTCCGCCATCTTGATCTGAACTATAACTCACAGGGCAGGCGCAAGTGGCTCTATCAAGTTGCACGGACGACTATCACCGACTTCTGGCGTTCTCACTACAGTATGTCCTCAATCTCCCTGGAAACGTTGCTCGAATCTGATTGGGATGGGCCTCTCGACGATTCCTCCATTGAGGAGAACGGCAACGCTACACAACGTGTTCATCGCATCCTGGAGGCGCTGCCGGAACAATATCGAGCAGTCCTGACTTGCCGTTTCCTGCTCGGCCTCTCCATTAAAGAAACCGCTGTGAAGTTGAACTTGACCGAAGTCAATGTCAAAGCATTACAGTTTCGTGGCCTCAAACGCGCCTCCGAGCTCGAAGACCAGCTGGCTTAGGGATGATCCTCCAATATCTGGTATAATCAAGAGCGGATAGTGAAAGGAGTCGTTCATGCTTCGGCGCGCGCTTGCTGGCAGTCGCTACCTGGTCATCATCGCCGTAATTGGCACGTTTCTAGCCGCAATCGCTGTGCTCGTTTACGGTGCTTTTACAGTGGTGGCTACCATCATCGATGTGTTTACGCATGGCGGATTTACTACGACAGGCGCAAAGCTCCTTGCCGTCGATGATATTGAACTGATCGACCTGTTCCTGCTGGGTACGGTCCTCTATATCATTGCCCTGGGACTTTACAACCTGTTCATCGATGATAAGCTGCCTGTACCGCGCTGGCTCGAAATCGTTAACCTCGACGGTTTAAAGGAGACGCTGCTGCGTGTGATCATTGTATTGCTGGCGGTTACATTTCTTGGGTACGTGGTCAACTGGGATGGTAATGCGAACATTCTGGACCTGGGCGTCGCTGTCGGGTTAGTGTTGTTTGCCCTCGCCTTTGTCCTGAATAGAGGAAGTTTAGGTGGCGGTCTTCGTAAATTGTCAGATAAAAATGAATCCCCCAAAGAACCATAGGGCCGATTGATCGGCCCGCGTTCCTGATGCGGAGCCATTTTGAAAACTCCTGCCTGGCCATAGTACTAGACAATTTGTTCTTGTGGCTATACTCGAAATATGATATAATGTATTCCGTAGGCTCGAATATTATACGACCCTCGCCCAGCATGCATTTCAATACATGAGCGCCAAAAGGCTATTTATGGCTTCTTTTATGAGGAAATTTTATGGAACTTGGCAATATTAAAACCGTAAGCATCGTAGAGGAAATGACGGGCGCCTATCTCGACTACTCTATGAGCGTGATTGTCAGCCGCGCTCTGCCCGATGTGCGTGACGGGCTCAAACCCGTCCACCGGCGCGTCCTCTACGCTATGGATCAAATGGGCTTGCAATCCACCAAGGCGTTTCGCAAATGCGCCGGCACGGTCGGCGAAGTCTTGAAAAGCTATCACCCCCACGGCGATGTGGCCGTTTACGACTCCCTCGTGCGCATGGCGCAGCCCTGGTCGATGCGCTACCCCCTCGTTCTTGGGCAGGGTAACTTCGGCTCCCAGGATGACGACCCCCCGGCGGCCATGCGTTATTGTGTAACGGGAGACACGCTCGTCATCACCGACAAAGGGCTGGTGCCGATCAGTCAGATTTCGCAGCCAGGCATTGAAGATGTTTCTGTGCGTGTCCTGTCAAAAGCCGGTAAAACCAGTACGGCCAGTAAGTGGTGGGACTGCGGCGCGTTCCCGACCTGGCGCGTGCGCACACAGCGAGGATACGAAATCACAGGTACGTTAAATCATCCCTTGCTGGTGGCAGTACCCCACGATCCTGATGGGCGCGTCACGCTCACCTGGAAAACCATTGACCAGCTAGCGATCGGCGACTATGTTGTTCTGGATCGAAGCGGCATCTTGTGGCCAGAACAGCCTGTTGATCTGCGTCCATTCCATTCCTCAGTTCTCCAGAAGTCCTGTGTGAAGCAGCACACGCTCCCAGAGACGCTAGACGAGGATATGGCCTTCATTCTGGGAGCGCTGCTGGCAGAAGGGACGTTCCGCGAGCAAGGAATCGAGTTTACGAATACCCCTGGTGACTTTGCAGACCAGTTCATTCAGGCGTGGCAGCGCGTCTTCCCAACATGTCGCTTGCGTATCCTCGAGAGAGAACCTGTTAGCTACGGCAAGAAGCCATTCCTGCGCATGCAGGTAGTGAGCCAGCATGTCATATCGTTCCTCCAGGCTTTGGGATTGTCAGGGCATTCGGCACAACGGCAGATACCTGAAGCAATCTTGCGCTCACCTCGCAACGTGGTCGCCGCTTTCTTGCGCGGCCTGTTTGAGAGTGATGGAGCGGTTGGAAAATCTGGTCGCAGCCTGCTGCAGATTAATCTGCCGGCACGTAACCGTCTCATGCTCCGGCAGGTTCAAACGCTGTTGCTGCGTTTCGGTATTGTGGCGTCATTAACTAATGATAGAACCCGGCAAATGTATCGCCTGCTGATTACCGGCCGCGAGAACCTTGCCCTGTTTGCTAATGAGATCGGTTTCATCTCAGTACTGAAAGGTAAGGCGCTTGCCGCCATTCTTCGCCTGCATACCGGCAAGGCTTTGTCTCGTACTGATTATGTACCCTATCTGGCCGCATATATCAGAACACATGCCACTCGCGCTGGCCGCGAGTGGCTGTCAAAGCATAACGGTGATCGTCCGGACCCCCTGGCCGCAACGCTTCCCCGCCCCGGCCAGGTCTTACCAGCAGTGGCCGTTGCCGAGATCGAGAATCTGGCCTGGCAGCATTATCTCTTTGAGCGCATCGAAAGTATCGAAGACGCCGGTGTGCAGCCGGTCTATTCCTTACGTGTGGACAGTGAATGCCACTCGTTCGTGGCGAACGGTTTTGTGAATCATAACACCGAGGCGAAGATGGCCGCCATCGCCGATGAGTTGCTGCGCGATATCGACAAAGACACCGTCGATTTCGTTCCCAATTATGACAACCAGACCAAAGAGCCTACCGTCCTGCCTGCGCGCCTGCCAAATTTGCTTCTGAACGGCTCTACAGGCATCGCCGTCGGCATGGCTACCAACATACCGCCGCACAACCTGGTCGAAGTCTGCAACGGTATCGCCCACCTGATTGATAATCCCGAGGCCACCACCGAGGAACTCTCGCGCATCATCCGCGGGCCTGATTTTCCGACCGGTGGCATCATCCAGGGGCGCGAGGGCATCCGCAATACCTACGCCAACGGGCGCGGTCGCATCGTTGTGCGCGCGCGCACGCGCCTGGAAGAGAGCGAACGTGGGCGCATCAGCATCATCGTCACCGAACTGCCCTACCAGGTCAATAAGGCGGAACTGGTCAAAAAGATCGCCGAATTGACGCGCGACAAGAGGATCGACGGTATCTCCGAGGTGCGCGACGAATCCGACCGCCAGGGTATGCGTATCTACATTGAACTCAAACGCGAGGCCAATCCCGAACGCATCCTCAACCTGCTCTATAAATATACCGCCATGCAGAGCGCGTTCAATGCCAACATGCTCGCGCTCGTCGATCAACAGCCGCGCACGCTGACGCTCAAGGCCTTTCTGCAACACTACATCAACCACCGCGAGAACGTCATCACCCGCCGCACGCGCTTCGAGCTCGCGAAGGCCGAGGCGCGCAAACATGTCCTCGATGGTTTCATCATCGCCTACAATAACCTGGATGCGATCATCAAAACCATTCGCGAATCGCGGCAGGCGGAGGCCGCGCTGGTTACCGAGCTCTCGCAGAAATTTGCCCTCTCCGAAATACAGAGCAAGGCCATCCTGGATATGCGCCTGGCAAGACTGGCCGCGTTAGAGCGCCTCAAGATCGAGGAAGAGTTACGCGAGGTGCTGAAAAATATCGAGTACTACCAGATGCTGCTCTCCGATGTGCGCGAAATTCGCGAACTCATCAAAGAAGACCTGCGCGAACTGAAGGAGAAATATGGTGATGAGCGCCGCACGGATATCATTGAAGCCGAGGCTGGTGAGTTCAAGGCCGAAGACCTGATCCCCAACGAGGAGGTCGTCGTTACCCTGACCGAGAAGGGCTACATCAAGCGTCTGCCGTCCAGCACCTATCGCGCCCAGCGCAGGGGTGGCAGGGGCATTACCGGCATGGCTACGCGTGAAGACGATACTGTCCGTCACCTTCTGGTCGCGCATAGTCACGACAGCCTGCTCTTTTTTACCGACCGTGGCCGCGTCTTCCAGCTGAAAGTCTATGAATTGCCCGACGTGAGCCGCACGGCCAAGGGCGAGCATATTATCAACCTCATCTCGATTGAGCAGCGCGAGCGCGTGACGGCGCTTGTCTGCGTGCCAAAGGGTGTGAGCCGCGATTTCATGATCGTGGCCACGTGCAAGGGCGAAGTCAAGAAGACGGCTATGGACGAGTTCGAGGTCGTGCGCCGTTCAGGACTGATCGCCATGGACCTGGAAGAGGATGATGAACTGATCGGCGCCAGGCTTGCTCGCGCCGGTGACGATGTACTGCTGGTTACAGCAGGTGGGCAGGCCATTCGCTTCACGGTCGCCGAATTACGCTCAGCCTCGCGCATGAGCGGTGGCGTGCGAGGCATTCGCCTGGCCCAAGGCGATAGAGTCGTTTCGCTCAACCTCGCGACTCCCGGCTGCGAGCTGCTGGTTGTGACCGAGCATGGCTACGGCAAGCGTACACCTCTCGAAGAGTACCCAGCGCACAATCGTGGCGGCGGCGGCGTGATCACCGCCCGCATCACAGAGAAGACCGGTCGCGTGGCCGCTTCGCGCATGGTCAGCGAGAAGGACAACGACCTGATGATCATCTCAGCCGGAGGCGTAGTTATTCGCACGGATGTAGCGACCATCGCAAAGGTCGGGCGCGCCACCCAGGGGGTGCGCTTAATGCACCTGGCTGAAGGCGATAGCGTCGTAGCAATCGCGACAACCAACGGCAAGAAGCTCGAACCCCAGAACGGCGACGAGAATGGCAATGCCGGCGAGGCAGAGGAAGCCGAAGAAATCGAAGCCGAGTTGGATGAGCTAACCGAGTTGGAAGTGGACGAGCCGGCGCAAGAGCAGCATGATGGGGCAGAGTGATTGAATTGGCAGAATATGGGTAGGAGGGTCGTTTATAGACTCTCCTCTTATCATCCATAAAAACGCCGCCTACTTGTTGTAATGCTCCTCGCTTTCAGGTAATCTATCTGTGGTGTTAGACTCTTCACCCGTTTTCGTCGCAGAAGACCATCTTATTTCTTCAAGGAGGAAGAACAATGATTAAACTTACTGTACTCTACGGCCATCCCCAGGACCCTGCTGAATTCGATCGCTACTACCGGGAGACTCATACGCCTCTGGCGCTGAAGTTCCCCGGTCTTCAGGGTATAACTGTTGACAGGCCAACATCCCTCAACCCGCAGGAGCAGTCACCTTACTATCTGATCGCCAACCTGTACTGGGCAGATATGCAGTCATTCCAGGAGGCCCTCAACTCGCCCGAAGGTCAGGCTGGGGCGGCCGATCTGGCTAATTTCGCTACCGGTGGGGCCACGCTATTGGTAGGTGAGATGGAGGTTCCAATTCCTGTTTCATTGAGTTGAAGCCTCGGTGCCAGAACGGGGAGAGTGACAGCGGGAAGGTGTGGAACTTGATTATCAATCAGGCGAGGGTATAAATCCCTCGCCTGATTGATAATAGCCTATCGTAAAGCGGCGGCGCACAAATTGTGGCTTCTCCAGTTCGTCGATCAGGGCGACGGCGTAATCCTCGGCGGAGATACGGCTTTCGCCTTTTTCGTTGGTAATGAGCTGGTCGGTACCGAGACGATATTTACCGGTGCGCTCTCCAGGGGCAATCATGTTTGCCGGACTGAAAAAGGTCCAGTCGAGGTCAGACTTGCGATAGACATCTAGCGCGTCGCGTATATTCAACGCGCCGGGCCGCCAGGCGGGATTGAAATCCGGCGAATCGACGAGTTGCAGGCCGGGAGCAATCTCCAGGCTACCCGCTCCCCCAACCACGATCAGGCGGTGGACGCCGGCGCGTTTCATCCCCGCTACCAGCGCATTGGCCGCGTCCACAAAGGTCTGCCCTGGCGCATTGGCGTTCTGGCGGGTCGCATTAATGACGGCATCAGCGCCGGCAACATCCCTGGCGATGCTCTCCGCATCGAGCATATTGCCTTGCTTGACGGTCAAATTTGGATCGCTCATAGTCAGCTTTTCTGGACTGCGCATGATGGCTGTGACGTGGTGGCCGCGCTTGAGCGCCTCGCGTGTGACGCGCTGGCCGATCATGCCGCTCGCGCCGTAAATAACAATGTTCAATGGGTACTCCTTTTCACATCAGAAATAATCAGATGAGATTTCTACTTTACAATGGTATCATCTTTTCGTAGGATTCTCACCCCTACAGAGGATATTGTATTCTTCTCTTTTCGGATTACTTACGCCCGGCATGCTGAAAGACGGGCTTCATATCGCGCAGAAAAATTTCTGTCGTCTTTGGCCCGATGCCCTTGAATTCTTGCAAGCGCGAAGAGAGATCATCCAATGACTCCGATTGCTGTAAAAGATGTGTGATTGTCCCATATTTCTCTTTCAACGCTTTTGAAACATCCAATAATTTTGTAGCCGTTGAGAAATCGTAGCGAACATAGTGCCCCCTATCCAGCACTTCAACGAGCTTATCCCAACCTGCGTGTAAAATTGCATCAGGCGAAGTCAAGCCTTCCTCGACGAATTCAGTGTATGCTCGCTTTGCTACTTCCTGCTGGATAGGTTTACCAAAAAGCAAACAGGCCAGAAACCACTTGAAATACTCGGTTTCCCGGCGAGAGGAAAGATCAATGCCTAATTCATGCGCGTATATCTTCTTCTGTTGCACTTGCATCCTCCGTTGTGAGACAGGCGTAAAACCTATCCCCCAGGAATGGTAATTCGTTACCGCCTTTCTTTCTACCACGTTTTTAGGGCAGGAGTAGATAACCCATCCCGCATCTTGAGAAAATAAATACAATGAAAGGTCCCGGTGATCATGAATTTGCTACAACTCAATTATATGCTCTTTCAGGACGTGAATCGGTATGCCGGCCGAAATCCTATGCTTGACATGTTGATGATTTTCTGCGCGAACTGGCTGATTTTCCTCTGGCCGCTTTTACTACTTATGGCGTGGGGAAGGCCCCTCAACTGGCGCAAACGCGTATTAGAGCCGGGTGAAGTTGATATGATACAGAAGATCCGCGCTACTGTATTATGGGTGGTGGTGGCTTGTGTGCTTGGCTATGCCTTCAACCTTGTTCTCGAGCATATAGTATTCGAGCCGCGTCCATTTGTGAGCCACAAAGTACATCTCCTTGTGACTCATGCCGCTGATGCCTCTTTTCCGAGCGATCATACCGCCTGGTCATTTGCCGTTGTGGGCATGCTGCTTTTTATGTTCTTGCCGGTATTTATTGCGGCCTGGAAGAAGCGCGCCGTGGGATGGCAAAGCTCCGGCTTTGCTACGCTTGTAGAGCCGCTCTTATTGTTGATAGGCGCGTTCATCATTGCATGTATCATTGGGGTGGCGCGGGTCTTTGTGGGTATTCATTATCCTGGCGATATTCTCGGCGGCGCTCTCGATGGCCTGCTCGCGGCCTTTCTTGTCACACTGTTGCGCCTGCGGCTTCAGCAACCTACCAATGCCGTGCTTCAATTTGCCCAGAAATTGCGGGTGGCATGAGATTTATCAGTGAAGCAAGAAAACAGGTCGGCGCTCCGGTCCAAGACCTGGACCGGAGCGCCGACCTGTTTTCTTGCTTGATCATTCTCCCTCTTCGGTAATCGAATAGGGTGGTTTCTCGATTGGCACGCGGTAGCCGCGCGCCTGGTTACTGGCGGGATTGGCCTGAGGAGCTTCCTGGGCAGGCGTCATCAGGTCAGCGGTGATCGAGCGTACGAGGCGTTCGACGCGGTCCCAGCGCGCCGGGTAGCGGTCGGCGTAGAACTTCTCTTTGCCCTCAATGTCGTAGATGTAGAAGGTGTAGTCCTGGTCCGCATAGCGATAATCCACCTTGGTGTAAGGGATACGCACCAGTTCCAGCACCTGCAAGGTGGCACGTGATTGCGCCTGCGGGTTCGCGACGGCATCGTTTGCGAGTTGGACGGCCACGCGCCATACATCCAAGGGAACGGCCTCTGGAGGAGCTTCGGGGTACAATGTGTCGTTAACCTCGGCGTTGTAGACCAGGTCGCCGGTGGCCCTTTGCAGGTACTGTTCTGGTATGCCGCTGGAGCCGACCATCTGTGTTCGCACGCCCAGGTCGAAGCTGCGCAGGATGCTGCGCTGGCGCACAATTTTGCCGGTGCCGCCACAATTTGTGCAAAGCTCGGTTTTTGCGCCTTCGCAAGTTGGGCAGACGCGTTTGCCGGTGCCGCAGGTGCATTCGACCTCGCCATTGACGCAATCCGGGCAGGGTACGGTGCGGCCTTTTGTGGCCGGGTCGGTATCCACCGGGTTGGGGATAGGCACTCCTGAGTCGCGAATCCCTTCAAACAGGCTGGAAACTTTTTCTGTGACCGAACTGGTCAGATTGTCGGCCTGTTTCTGGAAGAATGGTTTCTTCTTTGCCTGATACCAGTCGGCGACGTAGCCACGGCCATGACAGGTCGAGCAGCGTAACTTCGTGCGGCCTTTGCAGTCAGGGCAGATAATCCAGCCGCGACCGGTGCAGGTTGCGCACAGCAGACGCCCTGTACTGTTACAGGCGGTACACGATATCACCTCGTCCAATCCCTCCACGCGGGTGCGTGTCTCCGGGGCTTTCAGGCCGGTTATGGGAGGTAGTTCGTAATCCCATACCGGCAGCAGGGGCTGAGCTTTGCCCATTGGTCGACCGGTATACGGCTCCGATGTCACCTCCATCTTGCGCATCTCCCAGCGTGTCTGCACTGTGACCTCCCAGACCTCATCGCTGCTCCAGGAAAGAATATCCATATAAGTACCAAGATCACGAGCCAGTTGCCAGTTGCCCAGGCTCCATGAATTAGCTAGCTGGCGAATGCGCTCTTCTTCAGTGCTGGTCGCCTGTCGCGGCTGTGGGGGTGTATTGCTTTGTTGCCAGTAAGTGCCAGCTTTATCTACAACACGTTTGAGGCGCTGCTGGGCCTCGCTTGTGCCTTGAATGACCATGCGCCGAATTTCTTCGAGTCGTTTTTCGAAATCATCTGTGCTGGACCCGTTCGCTTCAGGCTGCGGGCCTTGTTCCCATTCATCACCCATGATAAATGCCTCCCTAGATAGGGGACGCTGTACAGAGCGCCCTTGCATATTGTGATCTTCAACAATATGTACGTTGAAAAAGGCCAGGGGTTGTAGAAGATAGGCAATGGTTATGGTACCACAACGGGGTCCTGGTTCATAGCAACGCAACGATCTCTTCCTGCACAGGCGTACCGGTCACCTCGGCATCGTGTTCATGGACCAGCAGGTCAACCTCGCTACGAATGCCGAACTCTGGCAGATAGATGCCTGGCTCGATGGAGCAGCACGTAGATGGGAGCAGAAAGCGCTCATCCTGCGTCTCAAAATTGTCGAGGTTGGCGCCATTGCCGTGAACGGCTGTGTCAATGTTGTGCCCAGTGCGATGCACGTAGTAATCGCCGTAGCCGGCAGTGGCGATGACCGCGCGCGCGACATCATCGACCTGGCAGCCCTGAACGCGCCTGCCCTGCTCCAATTGCTCGCGCACGAAATGGATGGCGGTGTCACGCGCCCGGCGCACGATATCGAAGACTTCAAGCTGGCGTTCAGGAATCTGCTCGCGAGTGCCGGCAAAAGCCATCCACGTGTAATCGGCATAGATGGCGCCCGGTTGCGGCAGGTATGCCCAGAAGTCGAAAAGTACCAGGTCGCCACGCTGGATGGGGCTATGTTGCTCAGCGGTCGGCCCGTAATGAGGATTGCTGATGTTGGCATTGACGGCTACATGCGCATCGGCCCCGGCCAGTCCCAGGCCGGCAATCAATGACAGGAAACGCTGCTGCACGCTGTACTCATTCATCTCCACCCCCGTCCGCAGATTCTCACTTATCTCCGAGAAAAGGGCGTCTTTGGCGGCAATCAGGAGCCGCCCGGCTACGCGGTGGCTGTCTACCTGCGCGGGGGTAAGCTGGGCGATGAAACGCTGCGCAACATTGGCGGAACTGACAACCTCTACCCCGTACGTACGCACCAGTTCGAGCGTGCCCCCATCCACACGCGACATATAAGGGATGGCATTCATGGGAGAGTACTCCATTGCCACGCGCATGCCGGGAGATAAGATGGATTTCAGATGCGCGCGTATATCCTGCCACGTGGCGAATACGCGCCGCTCACCAGGCAGCGACCCTAACACGTGCGATTCGACCGCGCTGATGATGGCGATTGGCATGCCATTGGCAGGAATAAAATAAAACCAGCGCCGTGAATAGAATGCGCCGGCGGGCAGCGACAATACCGTGTAAGCGATGGGATTTGATTTGCGAAAATCGTAAAAAAGCCAGCCATCCAGTTCCTCATCTCGCAGAGCCTGTTGTATCTGTTCAAGATTCATCTGTGCGAATCCTTCCTTCCTTCCTTCCTTCGTGACGTATATGGCCTATTCTACCACGTCGTTATGCGGGAGATCTGTTCAATGATCGGATGTTGAGAACTTTCGCACCGCGCTGTACGTTTGATATTGCGTGAGCGTAAATATATTGTACTTGAGAGAACATATTAGAGGAACTTCAGCGATGGATGAACCAACCCGGCCCTTAAGACCAGAGCGGCGCATTCCAGGCAATACAGGCTCACAACCTCCAACCAGAAGAGTGCGCGGGCCGCGTTCGAGGCGCTTACGTATTCTGCTCTATATATTGCTGGTGTTGACCCTGGCAATGTGTGGTCTCTTTGCGTACGCTTATGCTTACTTTCAAAACAATGTCAACCAGCCAGTACAGCAATTTATTCATGCCGTCAGCCGTAGCAATGACGAGCCACCGGTAGATGAGGCGGCTATTACGGACCGGCCCTGGAATATCCTGTTGCTGGGCAGCGATAATGATAGTAAATATAACTTCCCTGCCCTGCTGACCCAGGTGATGATGGTTGTGCATGTCGATCCGACCAGCAACAGCGCATACCTGGTTTCTATCCCGCGCGATTCATGGGTCTATGTGCCTGAGATTGGGGGTATGCATAAAATCGACCAGGCTTTCTTGCTGGGGGCCGCGCCGCATAGCAGCTTTGACGATGGCGTGCGCCTGGCGCGTCTGACGGTTGAGAAAGATTATGGCATTACGATTGATCGCTATGCATGGGTGGGACTGGACGGCTTTGCCAGCGTCATCGATACGCTGGGGGGCGTAGATGTTGATGTGACGCATCCCATCCTCGATGATAACTATCCCGATGATACATCGGGCAAGGGTGATCCTTATGGACTGAAGCGCCTCTATATCGTACCGGGCCCACAGCATATGAACGGGCAGCAGGCGCTGGCATATGTGCGTTCCCGCCATGCCGACCTGGTTGGTGATATCGGGCGTACCGAGCGCCAGCAGGAGGTACTGACGGCGCTTAAGAAGAAACTGGACGCATCCAATGTCCTGAGCCATCTCACCCAGATTCTCGCGGACTTGAAAGGCAAGCTCTATACCGATCTGAGCGAGCAGGAGATGATTTCCATCGCCAATTTCGGGCGTTCGCTTTCAAATTCCGCAATTAAGCGTATCACGCTGGGACCCGGCACCGGCAGCCAGGATTTCGGCAACTATGCCACGGTCTACGATCCGTCGGCAGGGGGGAACCAGGATGTGATCATTCCGCACTGCTCGACTATCCAGCCGGTGATCAATACCATCTTCGGGCTGGGGAATGCGCAGAGCTGCGATGTGAATGGGCCATAAACTTATCAGTACTTTGTGGTTGCCAGCCGCCGGGTGCAGGGGGATTCACCAGTTGCCCGCCACTGATTCGGCTCATCAATTCCCCTGCGCCGGATGTACCCCTGCCTGCTATTTCCTCTCTACTGTGTTAAAATATGCTCAAGGGAGCAATGTTTACAGTAAGGAAGTCAAATTGATCGAACAACAGCAAGGCCGGGTGCAATATGTGCAGTTCGGCCACTTTCTCCAGTTTCCGAACCTCGTTCATGGTATTTTCACACGCCTGGGAGGGTATAGCGAAGAGCCGTTCTGGGGATTGAATGTCTCATTTACAACCGGCGATAATCTTGAAAATGTGAAGCGTAATCGTTTGCTGGCGCTCTCGACTTTGCGGCTGGATGCCTATCCCAGCGCCGCGTTATGGCTGGTGCATGGAGCCGAGGTTGCGGTGGTCGATGAGAAGCCCTGGGAATGGCGTTTCGACCAGCCTGTTGTGACTCTGACGGAAGAGCAAAAAGTTGTATTGAGGACAGCCAGACCCCGCTGGAAGGCGGATGCTTTTATTACCCGGCAGCGCGATATCTCGCTGGCGATATCCTCCGCTGACTGTGTGCCTGTGATGCTCTATGATCCCGTGCAGGAGGCGATTGGCCTGGCGCATGCCGGATGGCGCGGCACCGCGCGCGGTATTGCCGCCATTACCGTCGATGCGATGCGCGAGCAGTTCGGGAGCCGGCCCGAGCATATCTATGCCGGCATCGGCCCATCCATTGGACCGTGCTGCTATGAGATTTCTGAAGAAGTACAGGGACACTTTCTGGGTCGCGTCGAGTTCGATTGGCAGCCGACGGCGGCAGAGTATCGCAACCTGGTACGAGAGTCAGTCGTATTTGCTATAAAAGAACAGGCTCACCGCAAGAGTGTGATGCTGGACTTATGGGAGACGAATCGTAACCAGTTGCTTATGGCGGGCCTGTTACCGGAACACGTCGAATTGCCCGGCATCTGCACCGGCTGCGAAAATGACCGTTTTTACTCACATCGCGCCGAACATGGCAAGGCCGGGCGCTTCCCATCAATCATCGCCTTGAGGGATGCAGGATGAACACGCAATCCACGATCACACTTGAACAGCTTACTTCGAATATAGCACAGGTGCATTCTGCAATAGCCGGAGCTGCTCAGAAGGTGGGACGAATGCCCGGAGAGATCACCCTGGTAGCAGTTTCAAAAACCGTTGCGCTGGAACTTGTGCGGATGGCGTATAATTTGGGAGTAAGAAATTTTGGTGAGAATCGTGTGCAAGATGCGCTGCCGAAGATTGAAACCTTTCATCCACCGGATGTGCGCTGGCACATGATCGGCCACCTGCAAACCAATAAGGCAGGCAAGGTGGTTGGGCAATTTTATTGCGTGCAAAGCGTGGATAGCCTGCACCTGGCGCGAACCTTGAACCGGTACGCGGGAGAACATGAGGTACGTCTTCCCATCCTGCTCCAGGTCAATGTTTCTGGCGAGGCCAGCAAAGAGGGCATGTCGCCCGCCGAAACGCCTGAAATAGCCCGCCAGATCCTGGCGCTGCCGAACCTGGAGGTGCAGGGATTGATGACCATCGCGCCGCTGGTTCAAGACCCGGAAGAGGTACGCCCGGTTTTTCGCGGGTTGCGTATTCTGCGCGATCAACTGCGAGATACGCTGTCGCAGAGCTCGTGGCAGCATCTCTCGATGGGCATGACCGACGATTATCGTATTGCGATTGAGGAGGGCGCCACCATCGTTCGTATAGGCCGGGCAATCTTTGGCGAGCGCGTGTACAAGTAGGGGCCGATTTATCGTGCCCGCATAACAGCCCATAATTAAGAGAAAGCTTTAAACAATGAAACCTGAAGATATCCTGTTTGGCCGTCGCATTCGCCAGAACCATGCTCTGGAGCATGCCACCATAACTGTGCTAAGCCGCATGGTACCGGATTTGCGTGTCAGCGCCCGTTCCAGTTCAAACGGCTTTATCATTTTCGGCGATGTCGATCTTGGGCAACTGCGCCGCGCCGTGGATGAGGCGCTGGCTCGCCTGCAGGCCGGTGAAGCGGAACTCGCCATCCACCCAAACTGTGGCACCAATCTTGTCGTTGGCATGTCGGTCATCACTATTGGAACGCTGCTTGGCATGACCTCCAGCCGCGCTCGCACGCGCATCGCCTCCACTGCCGCCTCCTCTCTAGCCGGATACGCGGCGGCTCGACCGCTGGGCGAATATGTGCAGAGGCATTTCACTACGCTGCCAGACCTTAAAGGGGTGCGTGTGACGGAGATCTTCCGCCGCAAAGTCCTGGGATTTACAATCGTCGAGGTACGTACCGTTCAGGAGTAAGAAGATATGCTAGGTGTACCGCCAGATCATGGTATCGTGTACGCAATCATCGAGTATGGCATCTACGTGCTCATTTTCGCGCTACTCGTACGTGTAGTCGCCTCGTGGTTTCGTATCGATGAGCGCTACGCCATTATTCGTTTCCTCGCTAAACTGACCGATCCGTTCATCAAGCCCATTCGCCGCCTCGTGGGTTCGATAGGTGTAATCGATTTCTCCTTTTTGATCGCCTGGTTTTTGCTGCTTACGATACAAATCCTGCTGCTGCAGGCGCTTCCTGCAGGCTGGTAGGCAGGCAAGATATGCGGTTGAGCGTGCGCGTCATTCCCCGCAGTAATAAGAATACGCTGGAGTGGGAGCAGGGGATACTGAAGGCAAGGTTAACGGCGGCGCCGGTGGATGGGGCCGCTAATGAAGCCTTGATCGCGTTGCTCGCGGATCGTCTTAGCCTCCCGAAACGCAATGTAAGTATAGTCTATGGTCCAACAGGTCGCCAGAAAATCGTGGAGATTGTGGGGATGACGCTGGAGGAGGTTGAACAGAAATTAAGATGAGCGGGCCGGAGGGCGACCACCAGGGTGCGCCCTCATCCCTTTTATTCTCTTATCCCTGCACTAAAAAGGTTCCTGCTGCCACACTGCTTTCCATATGGATAAAGCCACCTTGAGCTACATAGAGGATGAGCATCGCCTTATTGATGGGATTACCATCTGGCCCAAAAGCGATCTGCCCGCTTACCCCCTGGAAAGCATTCGGCCCATTGATTTGCGAAAGCGCCTGCTGCAAGCTGGCCGGCGTGATTTTCGAATTCGGCCCCTTCTGCAGGATGTTGGCGCTGGCATGCAGAATTGCCAGCATCGCATCATAGGAGAGCATGACATCATTGTCGGCCCGTGTGTAGCCGTAGGGGCTGCCGGTAATCGTCCGACCTTTCGGATTGAAGTACAGCGGATATTCCTGGAAGAACACAGGTTTCTGCGCTGTCAATTTCAGCACATCCCATTCATCAGGATAGGCAAACGAGGTGAAGCGCAGGCGATCAAAGCCGGCGTGTGCTGTAGGCGGATAACCTCCCAATTCATAGAGCGCATCCCCCCCAAGTATCTGCAAGGTAGCGAACGGCCCCGAAGTGGGTAGATTTTGCAGCAGGACTGCCACATCGTTGGAATAGCCGGAAAAGTAGATCAGGTCGGGATTCTGGCTCAGAGCATTGTTTAAAAGTGAAGGTAAATTACTCGTCTGGCCTACGGTATAATGCTCAGTAACTACAATCCTGTTCCCGTCAGCTGTGAACTGCTTGCTAAAATCCGCTGCCAGCGTGCTGCTATATGGGTCATCAGGATCAACAAAGAGAGCGACATTCTTCGCGTGCAGCGTCGTCTCGGCATAGTGCGCCCCCACCACGCCCTCGACGCTGTTCGGCGGGGCCACGCGGAAGAAGTAGGGCGATATATTGGTGAGCGAATCGGCGGACGCGGTTTGCGATACCATCGGGATATGCGCCGCACTCAGTATTTTGACCGCCTCACTTGTGCGAGAGCTGAACGGCCAGCCCATGACCCCTACAATCGTGGCGTCTGAGTGGGCCGCTTTCACAATTTGCTGTGCTACAAGCGTTGCATAGGATGTCTGATTACCGGAGTTCGCGATTAGCAGGCGCACCAGCGTACCACCGAGCTTCACTCCATCATTGTATTCTTTTTGCGCGACATAGGCTCCCTGGAGATCATCGCGTCCCACGCCGACATTATCCCCTGAAATCATGGTGCCAATGATGATGGTAATATAGGGACTTCCTCCGCTAAGAACGCGTTGATCTTCAAGGTAGATCAAACTTTCAGCATCGCTTGTATCATTATTGACTTCCTGCTCCCACAGAGACATGGCATCAGCAATATCACCGTTCCGGTAGTCGGCAGCCGCCTGTGTTTTCAGGTACCCATAGCCGCTTGGCCGGCTAGAGTCGAAAGCCACGCTGCCGTCGCTGATGCCAATGATTTCACCATCGGGCGCTTTGAATCCCCCAATGCCGTTGGCCGGGGGTGTGTTGCTAATTCCTGGCGTCGGGGTCGGTGTAGTACCCGAAGTGATGTTTGTTCCTCGCCCGCGTACGAAGGACAGCGCGGCATAGGCGGCCAGGGCAATCAAGAAGATGACCAGGACGAATATCAGAAAATTGCGCCCGAAGTGGTTGCTGCGCTGTTGCCTCGGCTGGGGCGGTGGTGGGTAGTTGCTGACAGGCGCAGGCGCATATGCTTGAGATTGATTCACCGGTGGTAGCGGCGTTAAAGGTGCGGGTTGCGGCGATCTGGCCTGCGCAGGCGAGTTTGCGCCGCCGGCAACTCCAACAGCCGCAATCGGCCCCGATGCTCCCAGCGTGTAGCTGCTAATATTTCCCGAGACGCCGAAGCGCTTGTAGAGGATATCATCGATATCGCGTTTCATGGCGGTCGCGCTCTGGTAGCGTTGCGTGATGTCGTTATTGAGGGCACGCGAGAGGACGCGCTCGGTCTCCGGCGATATCTGGGGGTTCAGCGTGCGCGCCGGCGGATAGGAAAAGGGCGCGTAATCACGCGGATCGCGGTTGGTCAGGATGTGATGCAGTGTAGCGCCAAGCGCGTACAGGTCGGAACGCGGGTCCGCGTTGCCTTGATATTGTTCGGGCGGCGCGTAGCCGGGGGTGCCGAGCGCTGAGGTCTGCTTGCGCCTGGCATTGCGCGCAGCATCGGCGCGCGCGATGCCAAAATCGACCAGGTGCGCCCTTTTATCTTTCGAACCGATGATGATATTGGCGGGCTTGATGTCGCGGTGGACGACGGGCGGCGTTTGTTGAGCCAGGTATTCAAGAACATCCAGCACCTGGGAAGCATAACCGAGCGCTTCACGCTCCGGTATCGGCTTCTTGAGACGCTCCAGGCGTTGTTCCAGGTTTTCCCCCTCTACATATTCCTGCACCATGAAGTAGTGTGAGCCTTCCTGAAAGCTGTCGGTGACGTTAGGGATCAGGGGATGATCGAGGTGAGCCAGCGTAGTGACTTCGCGTTTGAAATTGCGCTCGTCTTCTTTAAATTTGGCCGGATCGCTGTTATCGGAGATGAGTTCTTTAATGACAACTGGCTTATTGTCCAGGCGCTTATCGGTCGCGACCATGGCAGCGCCCATGCCGCCTTCGCCCAGAATCTTCGTGATGACGTAGCGGCCACCTTGTAGGGGGGTTCCAATAGTGAGCGCGCGAGAGGTGCCCCTGGTGCCCCCAGTCGTTCCACCTACGGTCACAGTGCCGGCGGTAAGCGGTGCGGACTGTTTCAATGCCATACCGCAATTAGCGCAGAAATCCGCGTCGGGGCGATTTTGATATTTACAATTGGGACATTCCATTACTTTGCCCTCTCCAATATCGGGATTGAGACGAATTTGCAGGGCCATCAAAGTATGGGACGCATCTGCCCTGTTTGTCTCAGCAGGTTACAAGATTATACCTTGTTTCTTCATAAGAGTCGAGCGTTTTGAATGCATTCAGGAGCTCATTTAAGCTACACATACTCGTGCAATCGCTCCTACACACGTAATATACGCAAAGTGAAGGCAAAAGTTCAGCGCGGGTCGGTAGGTGGGAAGGCACAGCAAGGGGTAGAACCTGACTGTGGATTGGATGAAATGATATGGTTCATACGAGGCCGATAAATCGGCGCTGGGCGGGGTCAACCTGCCCCTACGAGCAGTAGGGGCAGGTTGACCCCGCCCAGCGTTGCGGGATGACCGGAGTAATTTCTTCAACTCCATCATCCGGTTCCAGCAACTCGTACCCTGATTATAGATGCTGGCAGCGCAGCGAAATGATACCGGGGGCGAAATGATTTGCTTTCTGCAAGTATTCTTGCTCGTTTGCCTCGATCATCAGCTTGTGCATAACCACTACATCACCATCAGGCAGTGGCTCCGCGGGTTGCAGGCAAAGCTCCATTACTGCGCAGCCGCGCTCATAGACCTTAACCAGTCCACCAGAACCGGGAATGCGGTACACGCGATTGTCTATGGATGGACTTGAGACTTCCAGATATCCAAACTTAATCAGTTGCTGGTACTGGTTCTCTGAAAGCATTTCCCGCAGCAGAGCCTTGGCTCGACTTTCAGCCGAGAGGTGCTCGCTTACCGATTCGCGAAATCGCCCCACGCGACCATCAGGTGTCTGCGAGAGATAGTAGATTGCCAGGAGCAGGAACAGCAGCCAGATACCAAGGAACAGGCTAAGAGTTGTTAACATCTCCGTTTAACTCCTTAGCCTCCTACGACGCGAGGTACCATCACAATCTGCTCGGCAGTGCGGTCGAACTTCTCAATACGCTCTACAGTTTTACCTGGCTCTACCTTAAAGGCAGTAGCTCCACGCGCGCGCTCTTCATTGAAGATGCGCTCAGCTTCTCGGATAGCCGCTACGGCTTCTGGATCGTGCGATTCGACCTTGCTAAGATCCCATTCGACTCGCTCGTCGCCGCGACGGGACATGACCCGCAGCATACCCATGGTCTAACTCCTTCTTCTGTACGAGCTTCTGAAGCTCATCCATCGAGTACAACCCCTGCCTTCGTTTGCTCCACCCTCTCCATCCACCCACCCGCACAATGGGGATAGAATCAGCATAGCATGCTTTACCTAAAAGAGTCAAGGGCAACGGCGACGAAAAATGGGAAAGGAATCGGCCAGGGGAGGGGCGCACCCTTGTGGCCGCCCTTACTCTGACCCTGGCTTATGATAGCAATCCGGGCAGCGTAAATGTAAACACACTTCCCTGCCCAGGCGCGCTTTCAACCGCCACCTGCCCGCCATGCAACTCCACTATCATCTTCACAATCGCGAGTCCTAGACCCTGGCCGCCTGAGCGACTGGCCTCGGCCGGCATCACCTGGTAGAAGCGCTCAAAAATGTGCTGCTGGTGTTCGGGCGCAATGCCGTAGCCTGTGTCACGAATCTCTACCTCCACCACTTTTTGCTGCTCTTCCGGCGAGTCTGGAGGGGTTCTGGAAATAATTCGTGCTGAGATAGTCACATTCCCTCCCTGGGGTGTAAAGCGTAGAGAATTGCTCAAGAGGTTGCGCAGTACTTGCTGAATGCGAACCGGATCGGCGTAGATGGGGGGAAAATCATAGGCAATATCGACGTTGATGTTGATCGCATTGTCGCTGGCCATCAGCTCGAGTTCTTCAACGGCGTTGGCCACAATTTCTCGGATATTGGTCAGTTCGCGGTTCAAACGCATTTGCCCGGCATCCGCCCGCGACACGAGTAGCAGGTCTTCCACAAGCGCATAGAGATGTTCGCTGCCGGCACGCGCGCGCTGCAAAAAATCACGCTGCTGCTCATTAAGTTCGCCCGCGATACCCGTCAGGGTAAGATCGAGGTAGCCGTTGATGGCGTTGAGCGGCGAGCGCAGTTCGTGCGTGATCATCGACAAGAAGTTGGCCTTCATGCGTGTGGCGTCGCGAATGGCCGTCACATCGCGTGCTATCATCAGGCAGAGCGATTTGCCGGCGCTAGAAATGGGCGTGAGACTGAGACCCAGCGAACGTGAGACTCCCGCAATGGCCAGGTCGATCTCGATGTAGGACAGGGCGCACTGTTCCTGGATAGCGCGCTGGATCATACATTTCTCGCGGCTTACCTCGCAGGCGTTCTCGTCGTCGCAGCCCAGCAGTTCCAGGCATTCCATACCGACGATCTGCTCCGGCTCCATGCCAAAAATGCGGCCAAAAGCGGCATTCACTTCCAGAAAACACCCGTTGTCACCGGTGATGGCGATGCCGTCTGAGCTTTCCGCCACGATGGCGCGCAGTTGCTCCTGGTCGCTGCGCACGCGCTGAAATAGTTCCACATGTTCGAGCGCCGCCGCCGCCATATTGCTGAGATTGCGTACCAGGCGCAGCTCTTCGCTCGTGAAAGCCTGCCGCCTGCGCAACAGAATCACCCCATACAGCATGTTCCTGGAAACGAAAGGCGCGGCCAGTTCCGCGCAATCAAAGCGGGCCACGGGAGCGGCGCTTTCACCAGGCAGGAATTTGACCGGGCCATGCAGCATGGGATGGCGATGTTCGGCAGCCCATGAAGCTAACGAGCTTTCCATCGGCACGGTGATTTTTTCGAGCGCCACATCTCCAATCGTCACAATAAAGCCACAGTCAGTGCTGCCATTATCACCGGCATCCTCGACGACCGAAAGTTCGGCGACCGGAAGAAGCTCCTGCGTGCGCTCCGAGAAACGGTATAGAATGACCTGCTGGCAAGGAACCAGGCGCTGGGTGTCAACCAGGATCGTGCGGTACAGGTCATGCGCTTCTAGCTGAGTAGTGATGCCGCGCGAAAGGTCCAGCAGCATCTCCAACTGGTTGGCCTGGCGCAGGGCTAACTCTGCCTGGCGAGCATTAGTGATGGCGAGAACGGCCTGCTCCGCGAAGACCGTTAGCATATGCAGTTTTTTCTGGCTGAAGGCATTGATTTCGCGGCTGCTGGCGGTCAGCGTGCCAATGAAGTTCTCTCTATCGATTAAAGGCGCGCACACCATGGAGCCAACAGGGATGCGACCTAGACGTTTGAAACGAGGATCAAGCCGCACATCGTTGATGATCAACGCTTCGCGATGCTCAGCCACCCAACCGGCCACGCCCTCGCTGATGCGAAAACGGGTGCGGCGTGGTTTGCGCCCATGCTGCAAGGCGGCAAGTGTGACCAGCGCGGTTCCTGTCGCATCTAGTAGTGCCACCGAACAATTGCTTACCCCCAGGATAGCGCCCGCATTCTGTACAATTTTTTGCAAAACATCGACCATTTCCTGTGATTCACCGTCAATAGAGGTGGCACCATCACGAGCCTGGCGCTCATAAAGAGATGAGATGTGAGCAGTCATGAGCTTCCTTCCACCGTTTATCTTTGCGCTACGTGGCTATTTGTACATTCTGCATAGCATTGCATTCTTTTTATTCTTATTCGGCATAGAGAGCAGAATCTGAAATCAATAGGGCCGAATATAAAGCAGTATTGGGCTAAGTATAGCATGATCGATGAAGCGCGGGAGAAGGGGTAAGTAAGATGGGCTATGAGTTATAGAGCTGCTATCAGGGTTTTCCGGTCATCTCTGTACGGTTTGGAGAGTAAAAAATGGTGAAAAATAGTCGGTCTCAGCCGTACAAAATATTCTCATAAAAGGCATGACAACTGGCCGAGCTATCGTGTATGCTTGAGAAGGTGATGTCGAACGTATGTTCTTGTGGGGGAACAGGAAACTTCTTCCCGGCTTTGACATCACCCCTTATACGCCTGTGCAGTGGTATGCCCTGGAGCGCGTCCTCGTAGTTTTTCCCCTGTTGTTCCTGCGCTAGCAGGCTGGTCTGGTTCCTGTGAATAGCTCTTGTAGAAAGGAGGAAAAGTAACCAACCGCTTGACATACTGATTGATAAACAAATGAAAAGCCCCCTCTCTGCTGACAGAGAGGGGAGAGAAAGGACAACATCAAAATGCTGAAATCGAAACCAATCATTTTGACTGTCATTGTAGTAACGTTTCTGCTTGCGTTTGCGTTCACATTGGAAACGCCTCACACGCAAAAAGTAGACGCGAAACCCACCCTCACTGATTGTACTAGTGGATGCTATGCTTGGTTTGCGTGGGACGGTACAACATATGGCGGAGCTGGAGTTATGGAAATGGCGGGTTCGGGAATGGCTCTTCATAACTCGACCGCATACTTTCAGAGATGGGCAGGTTTTTGGGGACTTACTCAAGAAGCAGACGGACATGGTGCTATACATATCGGTGAAGAGGTAGATCAACCGTATTCTGGAGTGTGCAACAGGTATTGGCCCTATAAGGCACAATACTACTACATCCAGGCATGGGATGTAAACAATGAAAGCATTAGCCGGACGTGTGTAGCTATGGACAATGCGAACGTTAATAAGTACAGCAATATACAACTAGCCCCTTATGTTTCAAATGGAGGGGGTATGCAGGCACAAATATGGGGATGGGATGGCCAGCACGTTGTAGACAGTATACCCTATTCCAGTGGCGCGTTGCATAGCTGGTCATCAATGGGAATGCAAGAGGAAATATTCGACAAGATACAAGGCTACGAAGTATGGGGAGCTTACAATACCGGTTGGCAATGGCTTAATGGCAACGGAAGTTACATCTATCAAGACCGTAACCAGGACATTCTCTCTAAAGAAAACCCACCTCAAATGTACTGGTTATCGGGGTATACACCACCACAGTATCCTGGCGGATTGGGTATCACCTGTGACTATGACGGGGGTACTAGCTGTACTCATGGCAGCTAATGTTCAAGGGCTTGCTGGAACCTGAGTGACTAAGAAGGTACTCAGGTTTTTAAAGTTTCAGTATCTTAGGAACTGATATCAATATGTAGCATCAGGTTAGAATGACCACATACTTCACACTTAAAAAATTTTTCATTCATATGCAACTCTACATGTGAGCGATCATGTATAGGCATAGCGGGATCAAACGTATGAGTACGTCGTTTATTTTGCGTACTGTACTTTTCTGCACCACAATGCATGCACACTTTCTTAATGATCAATTTCAGTTCGCCCATCATATTCTCCTTTCAACATCATTCTATCACAATAATGTATGTGATTTTTACATTCCACAGAGTAATCTTGAAAATGCAGTAAAGGCTCTTGCGAAGAACCGGACGACGGCCATCGACGCGCCCGGAGGCAACACCAGCTACACCTACAGAGGTCCCGACCAGGCTAAGCGGGTGCAGGTCAACAGCACCCGCTATGTCTACAGCCTGTTGGCACCCGCTGTAGTTGCGGCCAGTTACTTGACGCGGTGAAGCCCGATGGGAGTACATATTACTGCCTGTTTGACGGCTTAGGTTCAGTGATCGGCATGACCACCAGCAGTGGCACCCTGGTCAACTTCTATGACTATGACCCGTATGGGCAAATCCTGGCGCAGCAAGAGCAGCAAGGACTCAACAATCCCTGGAAGTACGTCAGTGGCTTCAGTGATGTGGATACCGGGCTGACCAAGTTCGGCACGCACTACGAGGATCCTACCCTGGGACGGTGGACACAGCAGGACGCAGTGGCCGGGAGTCTGCGCCATCCTCTATCCCTCTCGGACAAAAACTCTCAGATCGAGTCAGTATAGCCGGCTATTCATGCCCCAAATTGTAAAATAGAACGCTAGTTCTTATAGTGGGGTCGAATACTCAGCTTCTAGAAAGGAACTGCTATGGATACACCGTTTGAACTGCCAGGGTCACATCCCGATGCGGATACTACCAACCCTCTCGATTACGTACAGGTGATCGCGTATTTGCTCAATGTTGGCCAATCGTTGTGCGGACAAACGCGGGGAGTCGTTGAGCGCCTCTGCCAGGAGGTGGCGCTGGTTACCCAACAACGCGCTCGATTGCTGCCGAGGCAGCAGCAATCTTCTGCTACCATGGAGTCACCATCGCCTACGATGGAGGTGAGTTTCCCTGTGCAGTTCCAGGAACATGTATATGGGACATTGTCTATCGCGGCAGACCCGGCGCAACCAGCCCGTCCAGCATTACTGCTAGCTGTGGCACAACTGTTAGCGCAGGTATGCGGATGGCTGCTGTACACGTTTGAAATAACGGCGCTTCTGGATGGCGAGTCGCTCGCAACTGAACAGACAATAGAGAGAATTTTGACCCGGCGACAACGAGAAGTGCTGGTACTCATCTGTCGTGGGTACGATCAAAAGGCAATGGCCGACAAGTTAGGCGTGACTGAGGCTACGGTGAGTAAGCATTTGCAGCGTATTTATGCACAATTGGGCGTGCATAACACTCGTGACGCGCTCCTGGTTGCTTTTCAGGCTGGCCTGTTTTCTCCTCTCGAAGAATTCTCAGATTCCCGGTAGGCCCAGGACAGGCAGCAGTCGTTGCCCCGACAGCGTATTTCCGCAATCCTCGTCCTTATAAAGAATAGACATGTGCGAACTTTTGTTCTATAATAGTGATAACAATCGCATTCTATAACTACCAGAAATACTGGCTAAGAAAGAGATTACCCATGCTGCGTGATGTACTTCGTGAACCATGGACATATCAGGAAGAGACTGAGCAGGAGGACCATAGCGCTACTCTTCATCTGGGATATCAACAGGCGTTTTTGCAAGGCGTGCAACAGGCGCAGAAAGAATTACTACAGGAACTGCGCCTGATACTGCTGAAGATCGTGCGCCTGCGCTTTCCTATTGCCATACGCCTGGCAAAAAAGCAGACTGCTGGCATCGAGGATACGAGTATTTTGCGTGATCTGGTCATCAAAATGAGTGTCGCGCAATCCATCGAAGAGGCCGTCATGTTACTGCTGGAAGCAGACGGAGATGAGGACGAGGATGAATAAATCCTAGATATTCCAGGCTTTCATATTCAGAAGCCTCTCCTTCGAACCCTGGAACATTGCCAGCGCTTGCTTTGCTATTGTGAAGAGCAAAGGTGCTGCCAGGTAAACAAATAGCGCCAGGCTCAACGAGATGTAGAGCTTATCGTTATGTAAGAGCGGCTTCGGTGCTACGATGGGGTGCCAGAGGACGCTATACAGCGGATTGTAGTGGCACAGGTATTCGAGAGCGTAGTTGTGAGCAACACAGATATTGCTCAGCCCAAACTGATCGTAAATGGCTCCGTTGATGCCTATCCAGAGCGAGAAAGCCAGGAAGAGCAGCGTTAAAAGATTTCCCAGTAGCGAATTGCTCGTGCTACGCAGGCGTACTGCAAGCACGAAAGAGGCGGGAATCGAGGCGAAGAGAAAAAATCTGGGTCCCCAGAACCATCCGCCGTACCATGCCCACCACGATGAATAGACCAGTATCAAACCAACCAGGAAGCACATCCATAGCTGGTAGGCCTGGAATAATTGCTTATTGTTTTCTCCTTGCAACTTCCAGATAGAGTTTTTGACGGGCAGCAGCAGGGCGGGTGCGAAGAAGATCAGCCCTTTGCCGAACGAAAAAAGGATGGAGATCAGGCCAAGCCAGAAAGGAGTGCTGAATGCCTGATTGCCATAGCCACTGTTAAAAGGGCTGCCACGCCGAATCCAGGACTCGGCCAGGATCAGCACTACAGCGGCTATAAATACGAGGAGATATCTTACGCGCTGCTTCTGAAAGATATGTTTCAAGACGACAAGGCCAAGTCCAACCAGGCTGGCGGGCGTATTAACCACCCCCAGCACGACGGCTGCCCATCCGCCAGCTTCCGATCTCAGCAGCGCTACCAGGATGCCCATTCCGACCATTAAAGCGGTGAATACCTCGCCTCCAAAGTAGGTCACGTGGTTCCCGAACATGGAGCCTATTATCAGTATAAGAAAGAATTTGCGCAGTACGCCGGCATCCATGCGATTTCGCAACATTACATACGTAATCAGCATCACCGCGGCCAGCAGAAAAATGTTATATTTTTCCTGCCATTGCAATGAAAACCCTGACAGCCTGTCGATGACCCACAGCGGCGAGGAGAATAGGGGGCCAACGATTGAATAGCTCATGTGCGATATCTGGCCATGTTGTAGCAGGCTTACAACCGCTTTAAAGCGCACGGTGCCATCCAGAAAGTAACGCTGTGGCAGCCATTGAAACATGGCAAAGATGCCCATCCCAATCAGGCATAGCTCGATTGCTTCGAAGAGTAGCTTTTTGGATAGTCCATGAACAGGTTGTTCCTGCTCTGCCGGAATAGTTTCGACTGCCAAAGGCGCTCTCTCTTTCTTTTAAATGTTAGTCCTCTCCTACCGGTACAAGACGCTCTTTCAAAGCTAAGGTAACTTGCTGGCCGGCTGCTGGTATTTCTTATTCCTGCCGTATCGCACCTGCATGATAGCTAATCTTTTCCTCGTCATCTACGGAGCCAGCGAGGGGCTCACGGAGATAAACCATTGCTCCATGTGTTACTATTATCCTATAGTTAAAAGTATACGATGAAGAAAACCATGGAGCCAATGATGCCCGGAACTTTTGCGGAATTATATGCCCCTCTACTGAAAGAAGTGTTTACGACGAAGGCCCAACAGATGCTGTCTGCCGGCGCCGATGGCTTGATAACCGCGCGTGCTTACGCGGAACGGGGCAAACCCGAATTTGCCCTGGCTTTTTTGTTGCTGATAGAATTGCCCGAAGACGAGAAACGCGAACTCTTCGCTTATGCCTATGAACGCCGCGCCGTACTTTCCGAGGAAAAGGCCGAACAATATACGCTCCAGTTCCATCGTCCTTTTCCGCTTATCAAGCTGGAAGCGCAAAAAGACCGTATGACGGCCCGCTCCATTCGTGAAGGCAAGCGCGTGCGCGGCAGCACGGCCCGTATTCCTCCCATTACTTAGAGAGAGCCATCAAGCGAATTCCCGCGATGCGTTAGAAGCTCTGGCTTTCCAGACGTAATATATTGTGTGCGAAATGTGAACTATTCCACATTCCGTGGCCCTTATCGCATGTTATGATTATCTGGGGTACTGTTGGTCTTTTTATGCTATCGAGGTTGATGGTCGTTTTTTCTAGGCATAGCTGGATGTTCAAGTTATGGCATATTGTTTAAATCCTAAAAAGAAGCATGAGAATCGAGAGCTAGCCTCCATTTCTTCACTAACGAACGCCGGCACGGCAGCGCTGCCAGAAGCGGGCGCCGAAAAATCACCGGTCGCGGTCGATGCGCAGGGGTCCTGCCAATATTGTAAGTATTTACTGGAGGGAGCGCTGCTGGGCGATTGCCGTGTAAGGCGCTGGATCGGTTCGGGCGCATTCGGTGATGTATACGAGGCGGAGCAGTTGCCTCCATTGCAGCGCCGCGTGGCAATCAAGGTCATGTCCATCGACCAGGTCCTGGATGTCAAAGCAGTTGAACTCTTTGCGCGCGAAGTGGGAGCTATCTCTAAGCTCGATCACCCCAATATTTTACCTGTGATGCGCGTGGGTATGCTGGAAGACGGACGCTCCTACCTGGTAATGAAATATGCCGCCCATGGTTCGCTGCAAAAATACTGCCAGTCGACTCCTCAAAACTTCTCTTTGCTGCCTACGGCTGTTCCGGCAGAAGCTCCGGATTTCCTGGCGGATTCGCGCCAGGTGGAACATCAGGATACTGTAGCTGTCGATCACGAGGATAGCTCCTGCAGGGACAATCAAACCATTACGCCCATTGATTCTGAACATGGAGGGCAGGAAGATGCCAGGCAGCGCGAGCCCCTTGTGCCCGCGCAGCTGGGCCCGGTGGATAACGAATCTCAACCGGATTCTATTACCGGCCACGAAACGATTGCCACTGCTGAAGCGACAGACTTAAAAGAAGACAGCGTTGAAGGCGATCAAATGGTAGCGCCACGAGCAATAGAATCGACGACTCTCACACCGGGGCTTCTGTTGCCATATATCGAGCAGGCGTCTGCGGCCCTACAATATGTTCATGATCACGGCATTATTCACCTGGATGTCAAGCCTGCCAACCTGCTGCTCGATGGCGATGATCGCCTCATGCTGGCCGATTTTGGTGTCTCCGCGCTGCTTGATGGCTATACGCATGCCTCTCTGCATGCCTATGTCGGCACCCCTCTTTATACAGCTCCGGAACAATGGTTGGAGCAGCCACGTGCCGCCAGTGATCAGTACGCGCTGGCCGTTACCTGTTATCAGCTACTCACCGGGCAGGCTCCATTTACAGGCAATCTATACTCGATCATGCATGGGCACCTGCAAATTCCCCCCCCACCTTTACGCGAATTTAACCCACTTATCCCACTCGAGGTGGAAAACGTTATTTTGCGCGCTCTTGCCAAGGAGCCAGGAGATCGCTACAAGGATATGCGCTCGTTCGCCCGCGCTTATCACGAAGCCCTGGAAGAAGCGGCCAGCGCCAGAACGGATACCTACGGCCAGTTGCCTACGCTGGCAACTGTTGAGCAGGTAGAGGCTTCTAAAACAGCAGAGGAAGGAGCCGCAGCTTTTGGCGCCACAGAAATTTCCTCACTTCCTGAAGAGGCCGCGACTACAGTAAAAGCATCCGCGGAGGAAGAAGTCGAAACGGTCAATCCAACGGGCAAGTTCAGGGATGAAGATAAACCGATAGTACAGCAATCAGGAAAGCCAGCCGCTACTTCCCAGGAAATGGTTCCTGTAAAAGATGAGTGGGAACCCCGGAGGGCGAAACTCCACCCATCCCAATCGCGTCCGCTTTATCGCGCGGTGGCCCTTGCGCTGCTCGTATTACTGCTCTTCGGCGGTGGCGCGCTAGGGTTGGTGCGTGTGAGCCAGCCTTGCCTGCTTGGGGCATGCCCCGTTATGCAGCTAAGCACGCATGAGGTGAATCTGGGCAATGATGGCTCGCAGCAGGTCAGAATCTCGAATACCGGCAGTTCTGATCTGCACTGGCAGGCGTCCATCGTAAATAGCCAGAACATAGCATGGCTGGCGCTCTCCGCGTCTATGGGGACGCTTGCCCCTGGTAAGAAAGCAGAGCTTACTATCAAGGCAGACACTGCAAGCCTGGCCGACGGCGCTTACGCGGTGGTTGTGGAGATCAGCGGGCAGAACGTGGCTACCCAGGATATTTATGTGACTGTGAGCGTTCAAAAAGGATTGAATGCGGTCTCGGTAGAAAATAGCGGCACGCAATTTCTATACAGCCAGGGTAAGCTGCAGCCAGCAGCACAGAAGATTACGATCATCAATAAGAGCATAGAAGCGCTCGTTTTCCAGGTGGAGTATACCGAGACGACCTGGTTAACGGTTACTCCTGACCAGGGAGTCTTAGCCGCGGGCAAGTCAACCAGCCTGGCGGTGAATGTGATCAATCCGCAGTTGTTGACGCCCAACAATAACTACCAGACTACCGTGTCACTGATCGGTAAATTGCAGAGCCAGAAGCAAGCAATCGAATTGCAGCGCTATGATTTTGTGCTGGATGTACCTGCTCCGCTGACAACGCCGACTCCGACCGTGACGGCAACGCCGCCCCCGCAGTTCAGCTTTCCCAGTTTTAACGCGCAGGCTCCTATTTCGACCGGAGCACCTGCCACGTTGCGTTCGGGACACAGTATGGTCTGGGATGACCATGACAATCTTGTACTCGTCTTTGGCGGCATCGATGATAGTGGTCACCTGCTCAATGACCTCTGGTCGTACAGCCCTGTCTCAGGGCAATGGAAACAACTGACGCCGGCAGGGGCCGCGGGTTCTTGCAGTAATGGGAGTAGCGGTGTACCGTCTCCACGTATGAACGCGGCCATGGTCTGGGACAGCGCGGATCAGCAGGTGCTGCTGTATGGTGGTTTGGGGGCGAATAATCGCTATCTTGGCGACCTGTGGTCCTTTTCGTTGAGTACTGGCGCCTGGACTGACATTGCGTGTTCTGACAACGGGCCGGGAGTTCGTGCGGCAGGCGCAGTATGGAACGGCAGTCAAATGCTGGTGCTGGGTGGGATGAATAAGTACGGCCTGCTCTCGGATTTCTGGGCCTATACTCCTGGCTCAAATGGCGGCTGGCAGGAACTTGCAACTAGCACTCCCCTTGGCCAGCGTACCTACTCGACTCTGGTCTGGGATAGCAGCGATGGCCGGTTGTATGTGTTCGGCGGGCTTGACATCAATGGCTTGCAAGAGAATGATTTCTACGTCTATAGCGCAAGCAAAGGGTGGTCCTCGATTACGCCGAAGACATCGGATAATCCGTTACCCCGGCAGCAGGGCATGGGAACCTGGGATAGCAGAGACCATCTTTTGTTGCTGATGGGCGGCTGGGAAAACGGTCAAACCGAACCGTTCTGGGGCCTCTGGGCATATGATCCCAAACAGAATGCCTGGGATTTATTGACTCCCCTGGACAGCCACGGAAACCATATTATACCCGGACGGACGGCTTCGGCGATGGTGTGGGATGCGGCAGACCAGCGCGCCTATATCTACGCCGGCGCGGGCAATGGCAGGTCCGGCAGCAGTTTGAACGATCTATGGACGATCTCGTAGGGGCCGGATTCGGCCCCTATATAGCGAAGATGCGCTCGTGATATTGTGTCTCGAAGCCAAGCCCGCGATAGACGTTATAGCCTTCGGGCGAGGATTGCAGGCACGCATAGCGGTAGCCGCGCGCTCGTGCCTCTAGAAGAGGGAACAGCGTGATGGCAGTACCCAATCCTCGACCACGAACGGCAGGCGCCGTACTGACATCGTAGATACCGGCCATATTGTCCGTCAGCAATAAGGTGGAAGACGTGACCGGCTCCCCATCCAGGTAGCCGACATAATGGAGAAATGGCCCGGCGGGATCAAATCCAGCTCGCGTATATGCTTCATAATAGATTTCCGCATTGGCGAGGGTCATCTCGAAGCCCGCCACTGTTGCCTGGTACCATTGCGCAAAACTCGCGCCGTCGTTAACCCGCTCTATCAGCAGTCCAACTGGCACCCGTAGGGGCCGGTTCACCGTGCCCAGCGCCGATTGATCGGCCCCGTTCCCCTCTGACCCGGACAAAGCAGCGCCTAACGCATCTGCACCCGCCTCTCCCACCGCCGATTGATCGGCCCACACAGGCAATGTATGCAGGTCTACCAGCATATGGGGGCGGTTATTCACCTGCTTCAAGCCATTTGCGAGCAGGTGGCTGGGAAGATCAACGGGCCGGCTAGAGGGCAAGACGAGCCAGCCCAAAGGCCTGCCGTTTGACTTGAAGCTATCTACCAACGCCTGAACTCGTGCCGCGGCAGTCTCTGACGAGAGCTGTGTGCGCAGCACCGTATTCCAACCCGGAAACTTGCTGCTGACTGCCCATGTCAGTTCCGCATCATTGAAAAGTTGAAAATGGGGCAGAGGAACCAGGCCAAGCAGGAAATACGCCAGGAAATTTTCTTCCATTGCAGCATGCAGGTCGGATATGTTCTGTGTCATCATAAATCCTTGGGATACAGCCCCGGAATGCTCACCGGCAAGTGTCCATACGCCTGCCGTTTGCCAAAAATCGCGCGCGCGGCAGTATTCAGGGCCGGGCGGGTATATTCATAGGTGACAAGGTAGGTGCGAAGCTGCGGAAATGCCAGCAGATCATATGGATTGCGTACCGCTATGCCGATCACGCGCCGTCCCAAGGATACGAGCCGGCGCACTACTTCCGCCTGCCCCTCGTCCATATGCGCATTGACCGTCGCTACGATGAAAGTATCTGTCGCGCTCGTGCTTTGCAGCGTCTCCCTGGATGCCTCACCTGCCGGGACGCGCATCATACTGATGTTTGTGTGATACTGCCGTAAGATATCTGCCAGTATATCATCTGAATAATAACGATCCTCCACCATCGACATGCTGTATCTCTCGGGAGCAATGACTACGATGCGCTCTTCAGTGTTCAGACGTAGTGGCAGCAGGCCGGCATCACTTCTGACCAGCACCGGCAGGCGCTCATATGCCCGCTTCTGCAGTTGCATATGCTCCTCATTACCGATTATTGCAGGTATCTTTGTCGCACCGGGCAGTCTATCCCATGAGAGATGAGTCGCCTTGAGCCTCAGCACGCGTTCCGCCGCTTGCTGGACCACCTGCGGCGCAAGTTCATTTGCCTCTATCGCTGCGCGAATGGCCGCAAAACTTCCTTGCTGGCGCTCATAAAGATGCGATACCAGCACGAGGTCGTTGCCTGCCTGCAGCGCCATGACTGCTCCTCGCTGTACGCCGAACGTTTCCGAAATCGCCTGCATCTCCAGGCAATCAGAAATAATAACACCTTTGAAGCCCATATGTTCGCGCAATAACCCCTTGACGATGGCGGGTGAGAGCGTCGCCGGTAAGTCCTCTTGCTGCGTCAACGCGGGAAAGGCTACGTGCGCGATCATGACGCTGTCGGCTCCAGACTCTATTGAGCGTCGAAAAGGCGCTAGTTCCAGGCTTTCCAGTCGCTGGAGCGAATGGGGAATCGTAGGCAGCGCCAGGTGCGAGTCGGTGGCAGTATCGCCATGGCCGGGGAAATGCTTCAAGCAGGAGATGACGCCGGCAGCACGATATCCTCTCACCATTGAGGCGCCGAGACGCGCTACCAGCCGTGGGTCTTCGCCAAAGGAACGGACGCCGATGACCGGATTGGCCGGGTTATTATTCACATCGACCACCGGGGCAAGGTTCATGTTGATGCCGAGGGCCAGCAGTTCCTGGCCCGTCGCCCGCGCAACCTCGTAGGCAATCTCATCTGAGCCGATGGCTCCCAGCGCCATGTTGCCGGGAAATACCGTCACCGTCTCTCCCAACCGCTGCACAATGCCATTTTCCTGATCGATAGCGATCAGCAATGGATAGCGATGCCCGGCCTCTTTTGCAATCCTCTGCAAGCTCTGCGTCAATTCAAGTATCTGTCGCGCATCGCTGGTGTTGCGCGAGAACAGGATGATGTTGCCTATGTGGTAGCGCGTAATCAGATCGATAATATCCTCCGAGGGCGTAGTTCCCCAGAAGCCAACCATCAGCGCCTGCCCAATCTTCTCCTCCAGGCTCATGCCGTTTGTGTAGGTGTCCATTTGACTCTTTCCTTTTTATATTGAGGCCTTAATGATATGGGGACGAGGGCCGATCAATCGGCGCTGGGCGCGAGCAATCGGCCCCTACGGGACCGCTTCTAGTGCTGCTCTTAATATGTGGCCATGGGCGGCGAGCCTTTCGCGTGCCTGCTCTGGTGAGATGTTTGCTCGCGCCACCAGGATAGCCGTTTTGACCTCGCCTCCTGTATACACCAATAGTGTTCTTGCGGCATCATTATCCAGCCCTGTTGCCTGCTTTACAATCGAGAGGGCACGCTGCTGCAACTTATAGTTTGTAGCTTGCACATCGACCATCAGGTTGCCGAAGGTTTTCCCCAGCAGGATCATTGTGCCGGTGCTCAGCATGTTCAGCACCATTTTCTGGGCCGTGCCCGCTTTCAGGCGCGTGGAGCCGCTGATCACCTCCGGCCCGACAAGCGGCGCGATCAGAAGCTCGACTTCCTGCGCCAGCGGCGTATTCGCATTACATACCAGCCCAATCGTCAAGGCGCCTCGTTCGTTCGCATAAGCAATCGCGCCACGAACATAAGGTGTTCGCCCACTGGCGGTAATGCCTACCACCACATCGGCTTGCGAGACTTCAAGCGCTGCTAAATCGGCCTGTCCTGCCTCCCAGTTATCCTCGAAGTCTTCGTAAGCCTGGTCGAGCGCCTGCTGGCCGCCCGCGATGCAGGCTTGCACCATGGTAGGGGAAATATTGAAGGTCGGTGGGCATTCAGAGGCGTCTAAGGCTCCGAGGCGACCAGAGGTACCGGCCCCGGTATAGATCAAACGCCCACCGAGCCGCAGCTTCGCGGCGATCGCCTCAATCGCCCTGGCAATATCCGGCACTACCTGCTGTACTGCCCGGGCGACCTTCGCATCCTCGGCATTGATTAGCTGTACAATTTCCAGGGGGCTCATGCGATCGATTTCCGTCGTCGCCGGATTCACTTTTTCGGTGTCCAGCGCGCTTAACGTACGTTCCATGCGTTTACCTCCGGTTTTTGCTGCTATTTCCAGCGCATCAGGGTACCAGTTGCTCGCGTTTCATATGTGTGTAGAATGTATACTTGTGCCCACAATAGACGGCTTTGGCGTACTCGACCGGCTGGTTGCGTTCCGTGTAGGTGACGCGGCGCGTAAAAAGTACCGGGCTGCCAACGGAGATTTTCAGGAGTTGCGCCTCTTCGTTGCCCGCCAGTCCCGCTTCCAACTCCTGGTCGGCTGCCATCAGTGGTATGCCGTATTTTGTTTCCAACACGCGGTAAAGGGAATTATTTTCCAGATCTTCCTCTAGCAGTCGCTCGCAGCCTTTGAAATTGATCTGAGATAATTCAATGGCCAGAGGTTCGTCATCGGCGAGTCGCAGGCGGCGCAGGCGGAAAATTGGCGTTCCCTGGCTGATGCGCAATCTTTCGGCAGTTGTCTCATCCGCCGGAGCCATTTCAGCCGAAAGTACTTTCGTGCCGGGACGCTGCCCGCGCGCGCGGATATCTTCGGTAAATCCAGTCAACTGGATCAATTGCTGCGTAATCTTTTGCTGGCTGACGAACGTTCCCTTGCCCTGCTCGCGATAAAACAATCCCTCGTTGACCAGGTCCGTAATCGCCTGGCGGGCCGTCATACGGCTGATGCCATACGTTTCCCCCAACTCGCGCTCCGACGGAATAAGGTCGCCCGGCTTCCACTCACCGGAGCGGATGCGTTCCTTCATGATTTCTTTGAGTTGATAGTAGCGAGGCAAGGGACTGTTTCTATAAATTGCACCCATCTGTTTTCTCTCAATCTTATCAGACGTTTAAAAAACGCGCGTTCATGCTTTCATGATGCCGCAGGCATCATTTGCGTACAGTATATTACACAATGTGGGCTCCCTAGGCCCTGCTCTAGACCTCTTGCATTCTTCCCGGAAATATGGTACTAGTTATGGCAAGTGGTATAATTGGTATATTGTATATACCAGTATACTTACTGCTAATAATTCCATACTTTTTCGCGCCTGTCAAGGGTTCAACAAAGGACATCTGGGAATTCCAGGTCAGATTGTCCCAAGGTGATCCCTGGTGATCGCCTGCCGAATAAATGGCACTGATTCACCCCACCACTGCTGGCGCGCCGGGTGAAGTCGCGCTCTGACTCGTGACTGCGCGGCGCGCCAGGAAGTGTGTAAGGAGAGGAAGGTTAGGAGGATCAATGCGCTTTACACTACGCGATGCTCGCCTTATTGATGCCGCAACCGATATTGCCCACGGCGATATAATCGTTGCCGGCACGCAGATACATGCCTTGAGTCACCCGGGAGACTCAACCGGTGAAGCTGATACCATCATCGATGCAGCGGGTATGCTGGTCGTGCCGGGCTTTATCGATGTGCACACGCACGGAGGCGGTGGCTATAACCTGCACACCACGGTTGCCGATGAAATTCGGAATTATGCGCGCTGGGTACCTGAGACAGGCGTCACCTCGTTTCTTATTGCGGTGGTGGGCATACCGGGTTCGATACCCGAAGAACAGTTAAAAACGTCGGTAGAGGTGATGCAGGCCCGCACAGGAGGTGCGGAGCCACTGGGGATTCACCTGGAGGGGCCTTACATCAGCGTGGCAAGGCGGGGCGCGCACCAGCCATCCTGGCTGCGCATGCCGGATGAGTCCGAGACGGAGCAACTGCTAGCCTTAACGGACGGCTGCCTGCGCTTGGTTACGCTGGCTCCAGAACTTCCGGGAGCTACGGCTATGATTCGTCGTCTTTTAGAGGCGAATGTCACTGTGAGTATGGGCCATACTGATGCGACTTACGAGCAGGCGCAGGAGGCAATACAACTCGGCATCTCGCATGTGACGCATTGCTTCAACGCCATGCGGCCCCTCTTGCATCGCGCCCCTGGTCCTCTCGCTGCCGCGGCCCAGGCCGAAAATGTTTCTGGCGAGGTAATCGCCGATGGCGTGCATGTACATCCGGCGGCCGTGAATGCTTTGATAAGGTTGCTGGGACCGGAGCGCACCATCCTTATCACGGATGCCCTGGCGGCGGCGGGTGTTTCCGATGCCAGCTTCGATTTCGCCGGCCAGCCCGCGCGGGTTATCAATGGCGCCGCCCGCCTTGAAGATGGAACGATTACCGGCAGCATATTGACAATGGACCAGGCCTTGCGCAATGTGCTGCTGATGACTGAAGTGACACTCCAGCAGGCGGTAGGTATGCTAACGTTCAATCCTGCTCGCGCTGCCCGCGTCGCGCACCGTAAAG
Organism: Ktedonobacteraceae bacterium; assembly: GCA_035294305.1. Taxonomy (GTDB): domain Bacteria; phylum Chloroflexota; class Ktedonobacteria; order Ktedonobacterales; family Ktedonobacteraceae; genus DASRBN01. Next base: position 101,590 of record DATGLD010000012.1, read on the forward strand.
GGCGCTTACAGGCCGGTTACGACGCCGATCTGCTCATCCTCGATTCCTCGCTCGCCCTCCAGGCCACCATCTGCTGTGGCAAGGTGGCATTTGCGAATGATGAATGGAGGGAACGGCTTGCGGCGGTCTTGTAGTGATGTAGAGATCAGGTTAGAGAGTTTGACAAAATAATCAGGGAATCCTAAGGTTCCTGGTGATTACGCATAAGTCGGGCAGGGATTCTTCGTTTCACTCAGAATGACATGCCCCATCCTGGGGCATGTCATTCTGAGTGAAACGAAGAATCCCTCGCGTTTTCGCCCCGCACTCCTGGCCTGGTCTGCTGATGGGGAATCACCAGAAAGGTTCCCCTTGCCTCTCCAGAGAAGGTAGCGTAAACCATTCGATGGAGCCATTAACACGTTACCAGATGAGCAAGGAGCGAGCAGTGGAAATTTTCCTGGAAACCGAGCGGATGTTGTTGCGGCGCTTCACGGAGGCTGATGTAGATCACCTGGTCGATCTTGACAGCGACCCCGAAGTGATGCGCTTTCTGACCGGTGGTATTCCCACCTCTCGTGACGCGATCCAGAACGACATCCTGCCCGCGTTCCTGCGCTCCTACGAGCGATATCCTGGCTTTGGCGTCTTTGCGGCTATCGAGAAGGAAAGCGGAGAATTCCTGGGGTGGTTCAGCTTCCGGCCAAAAGATGCGGCGAGTCGTGAAGAGGTCTCGCTTGGCTACCGGCTGCGGCACTCCTTCTGGGGCCAGGGCTATGCCACTGAAGGAGCTCGCGCCTTGATTTGCATGAGCTTCACTGAGTTAGGCGTCCAGCGTGTCGTTGCCACGACCTACCAGGATAGCCTGGCCTCTCGTCGCGTCATGGAAAAGGCCGGTCTTTCGCTGGTACGGACCTACCGTATGACGATGGAGGAGTTGCAGGCCAATGACAGTACCGCCCACGATCCATCAGAGGCGCTTTGGGATGGTGACGATGTTGAATACGCGCTGCGAAAGGCCGACTGGGAGCAGCAGAAAGCAGCTTCAAGCCTTACTCATACTTCGGAGTCCAGAGTTGCTCAATCGGAAGTTCCCAGCCGGGAAAGAGGTCTGGAATAGTAAGCGTATCTCCATTTTGGAGTATGCTGATCGGAAAAACGTCTTCTTCGCCCTCGGCATCTTTCCTGAGTGAATTCGCACGATAAACACGTACTGTACGCTTGTCCGGATCAATAAGCAGGCTGACCTGAACTCCCTGCTGTATGAACAGAGCGATCTTCTGTTCAAGCTCACGGATGCGATCGGTACTCGATTTGACCTCGACGATCAGTTCTGGAACGACATCTGCATATGAGCGCGGCGCTTGTTTAAGCCTCTCTCGTGAAACAAATGAAACATCAGGTGAAAGCAAATCCCCATTTGGCATGCGGAAACCTGCGCTCGAGTCGGCAATTCGTCCGGCGTTATGCTTAAAAACCCAGTTGCTTAAAAATACAATAAATCGAGATCCAATTTCGCTGGATACGAAATCTGAAGGACTCATGATAATCAGTTTTCCTTCTCGCAATTCGATTTTGTTGTTGGGGTAGAAAGCCTGAAGCCGTTCCACGTCATGGAAGCTCATAGCCATAGCTGCTCATTCCCTTACTAACATAGATTGAGTTCGTTGCTAACTTTGTACCTTTATGGATATTGTACGCTATCGACCAGCTTTGTCAATGTTTTTCATCCATAAATCTCCGCTGAAAATGATGAACCGCACCTCGTTCTCACATCCGCATCACGAATTTTTTGCGCATCGTTGGTATAGTGGTCTAGATGTCTTGACAAATGAACCAGAAGAAGGTACAGTATTTCCCATAGACTGATCTGGAATTCTCGGAAATAGGTATCTGACTGGCGACGAAACGTATGCTATCGGAAAGGAGGGATTGCTGAAAGCAAACGTACAGGTAGTCCCGGTATGCTATGCCGGTAGGGGTTTAGATTTCTCTGACATGCAAATCCCACTTTGTGTTTGTCCTTCTTGTGCATTGGCAGGTTGTTATATGAGTGCTTTGTGCTATCGCAGGGCGCTCTTTGAAAGTCGAAGTCCAGCGGCTATTTACCAGGATCGTTGAACTGATCCATTCTTTTAGCGGTAGGAGGTTGCAAATGACTCCCAAGGCTCTCCCCGGTCCGTCTTCAAGGTTGAAGATTCGCTTTACTGCTGTAGCATTCTCTCTGCTGGTCATTTTTACGCTGATCCTCTCGGCCTGTGGCAGCAGCGGTTCCACCAACAATTCCGGTGGCAAGTCAATACTCAAAGTAGCTGCCCAGTCCTACGATTTTGCCCAGTCTGGTTGGAATCCATATAATGGCCATCCCAACGCGGGCGTCCTGGGCCTCGTGTATGAGACCCTGTACTTTGTGAATGTGAATGATGGTTCGTTCACGCCGATGCTGGCCACCAATTATGCGTGGAGCAACAACAATACAACGGTCACCTTCACGATTCGTTCGGGCGTCAAATGGAACGACAACAAGCCGTTTACAGCAAACGATGTCGCATTTACCTTCAATGCGATGAAACAGTATCCGGCGGCGGATACCAACGGCGTCTGGAGTTATCTCAGCAGCGTAACTGCGCCCGATGCCAATACGGTGGTGATGAATTTCCAGAAGGCTTATCCGCCTGAATTGGTGACAATTGCCGGGCATGTGTACATCATTCCACAGCACATTTTTGCCAACGTAGGTGACCCGACCAAGTATCTCACCGACCATCCTGTCGGCACCGGCCCATTCACTCTGACCAAGTACTCGCCATCCCTGGCCGTGTTCGACAAGAATCCGAGTTACTGGCAGGCCGGCAAGGTCAAAGTGGATGAGATCCAGTTCCCGGAATATAAAGATAACTCGACGCTGGCGCTGGCGCTGCCAAGAGGTGATATCGATTGGGCCGGCTACTTCTCGCCCACGCTCAAGCAGGACTTCGTAGACAAAGACCCGGCTCACAACCACCTCTTCATGGATGCCATCAATCTCTATTCCATCTGTGTCAACCAGCGTGATCCCATAGTTGGTGGCGCTGCCGGCCTGCCGGTTCGCCTGGCGCTCAGCTATGCCCTTGATCGCAGCGCGATTGCGGCGCAGGCGACTGCCGGTTTGGAACCTCCGGGCAGCATCACTGGCCTGGTACTTCCTACCGCCCAGAACTGGCTGGCCCCGCAGTATGCCAGCCTGCCCACAACGGCTGATACTGCCATGGCAGAAAAGTACCTGACCGATGCGGGTTACACGAAAGGTCCTGATGGCATTTACCAGAAAAATGGTAAGCGTTTGTCGCTCACGCTGCGAAGCGTGGACAGCTATTCCGACTGGAATGCGGCTGCGCAGTTGATCGCTTCTGAGGCCAAAACGGTTGGCATCGAAATCAAAAATACGACGGTTGGCGAAGATAACTACTATACCCTGCGCACCGATGGCAAGTATGACTACCAGTTGATGTTCTGCGGTATGGTGGGTGGCCCTACGCCGTACTACCTGTACAACCAGTACCTGAACAGCAATGAGATTGGCCAGGGTAAATTCAACTTTGTGGCCTGGAACGACCCTAAGACCGATCAGTATCTGAACCAGTACGCTTCAACCACCGATCCGAATGCGCAAAAGCAGGCCATCATGGGCATCGAGCAGATTTTCGTGCAGAACCAGCCGTTCATCCCGTTGTGGACCGGAGCTGACTACGATGAGTACAGCACCGCTCACTTCACCGGCTGGCCCGACCAGAGCAACCCGTATTCCAGCGGCAGCCCGAATACTGCCCCTGATATCGAGCAGGTTGTCCTGCACCTGCAACCAGCGTGATCTTGTACGGTAGGGGTAGAGTGCTTGCTCTATCCCTACCGGCCATCATAGCGATCTTCACCGCCAAAAAATCGTATACTACAGGTGTGAAAATGCAAGCAGGGGCTGAGTGTGTGCAAGTAGCACCTTTATGAAATCTGACAACAGAAAATGGAACCCTGTAGGGACAGCGCCTGGTGCCTGTCCTTTTGGGGCGACGGGATAGGCACCAGGCGCTGTCCCTACAGGTCGTTTAATGGGATGTGTGAGAAGGAAAATCATCGGGGAATAGATTTGCTCGAGGAAAAAGGAGCAGCCAGATGCGTCATGTGATCCGCCGCTTTTTGTTCTATGTTTGTGCCGTCTGGATAGCTATCACACTTGATTTTTTCATCCCACGCCTGGCGCCCGGTGATCCTGTCGCGGCGCTGGTGGGGAAGATGTCGACCAAGGGCTACGTTACCCCGCAGATGCAGCAGACGCTCGCGGCCATGTTTGGCCTGAACACGCATGATCCCTTGTGGCTGCAATACTTCAAATATCTTGGCAATTTGCTGCACGGCAATCTGGGCGTCTCTATTCAGTATTTTCCAACACCCGTCGCGGCGCTCATCCAGCAGGATATCGGCTGGTCAATCATGCTGGGTGGAGTCGCGGTTATCATCAGCTTCACGCTTGGCTGTTTGTTTGGCATCATTACTGCCTGGAAGCGTGGCTCTGCTCTGGATACATTTCTCTCACCGGCCATGAATTTTCTCTCTGCCATTCCTTACTTCTGGCTGGCGCTCTTTACGCTCTTTATCTTCGCCTATACGCTGAACTGGTTCCCACTGGCCGGGGGCTACGATGCCGCAAATCTCAATCCTGGCTGGTCGTTTGATTTCATCAGCAGCGCCATCCAGTACGCCTTTCTGCCCGCTTTGACGCTGGTCATTTCTTCGCTGGCCGGCTGGATGCTGACGATGCGCAATTCGATGATTACGACGCTTTCCGAAGACTACGTCCTGATGGCGAAGGCAAAGGGGTTATCCGAGGGCCGCGTGATGTTCCGCTATGCCGCCCGCAATGCCGTCCTGCCCAATATTACCGGCTTCGCCATCGCTATTGGCGCGATTGTCGGCGGGCAGTTGCTCACCGAAATGGTGTTCTCATATCCCGGCATTGGATACGCGCTGCTGCAGGCCGTGAACCAGCAAGATTATGCAATGGTGCAGGGCGTCTTCCTGATTATTACGCTGGCTGTGCTGGGCGCGAACTTTCTGGCCGATCTGTTGTATGCCTTCCTCGATCCACGAGTGCGCGTGGAAAGGAGCGCCTGAGCATGCAAATTCAAGAAGTACCCGGCAAAGCAGGAGAGCCGGTAGCATCTTCCCTACCGGTGGCACTTCTACCCGGCGATACACTGCAAGCTCGCATCCTGCGTGTGCCGCTGGCGATCTGGCGCGCGATGACCTCAAGTCCCAGGGTGACGGTGGGCAGCGCGATTGTCGGCATTTTCATCCTGGTTGGACTCTTTGGGCCATTCTTCGCGCCTTACAATCCTGATGCGACATCGAACCTGTTCATCGCCTCTCCTTCCGCGTCGCACTGGCTCGGCACCACCGTTGTCGGGCAGGATATCTTCAGCCAGTTGATTTACGGCACGCGCACCAGCGTCTTCTGGGGATTGGGAACCGGAGTGCTGGTCACGTTGCTTTCGGTGCTGGTCGGCATGGTTGGCGGCTATGTTGGCGGTGTGATGGACGATGTGTTGACGTTGCTCACCAATGTCTCACTGGTGCTGCCCGCGCTCCCCCTGGCGATTGTGCTCGCGGCCTATTTCCCGCGTGGCCCATTGACGATCTCCCTGGTGATTGTCGTTACAAACTGGGCGTGGCAGGCGCGCGTGCTGCGTTCGCAAACGCTGTCGATGCGCAGCCGCGAATTTGTCGCAGCAGCCCGTGCAAGTGGAGAACGTCCCTGGCGTATCATCTTCTTCGAGATATTCCCCAATGAGATCGGCCTGGTAGTCGCGGGTTTTGTCAGCACCACCATCTATGTGATACTGACCTGGGCGGCGCTGGAGTTTCTTGGCCTTGGTGACGGTACGATTCCCAGCTGGGGTGGTATGCTCTACTGGGCGCAGCAGGCCGGGGCGCTTGGTGGTGGCCTCTGGTGGTGGTTCATCCCTCCTGGCGCCTGTATCGCCATACTGGGCGCCGGCCTCTCGCTCATCAACTTCGGCATCGACGAAATCGCCGACCCGCGTCTGCGTCCAGAGCGCCCCAAAAAACTGGCAAAAAATAGGAAAGCTGTGGCATAATAGTGAAAATAACCTAAGAACAAAGTCGTTCCAGGGCCGAGGTAGGCAGAAGAAATCAGGGCGGTCGCCAGGATGCGCCCTGAGAATAGAAAGCAGGTGGCATCATGGCAACCGAAACGCGCGCGTCTATTTCGTCCAACACGCTTCTCGAAGTGAATCATCTCAACGTTGATTACCTGGCCTCGAATGGAACGGTACACGCTGTGACCGATGTTAGCTTCACGCTGCAGCGGGGTGAAATTCTCGGCCTGGCCGGTGAAAGTGGCAGCGGCAAATCGACCCTGGCCTATGCCATCACGCGCCTACTCAGGCCGCCTGCCGAGATCACCGGCGGTGAAATTCTGTATTATCCACATCCCTCTGGGAACGACAAAGATGCCTCGCGCATCACGGTCACTCAACTTCCCAGTGAGGCGAAACAGGAAAATGAGGCCGGTAGCGGCAGCAATGGCATGAATGGCGCGAGAAGACGCTGGGGCCGCAATGCGCGGCATCATGCCGGCGATGGCTCACAGCCGATTGACCTGTTGCAATTATCTCCCAAACAACTGCGCGCTATTCGCTGGGACGAACTGGCTATCGTCTTCCAGAGCGCCATGAACGCGCTCAATCCTGTCATGACGGTCGGCGCTCAAATTATGGATGTGCTGCGAACTCATCGACCGGATATGGGGCCGGATTCGCGCAAACGCCGCGCCATTGAACTCTTCCAACTTGTCGGAATCGCGCCGGATCGCCTGCGCAGCTATCCGCACGAACTCTCCGGCGGCATGCGCCAGCGAGCTATTATCGCCATCGCCCTGGCGCTCTCGCCCGAAGTCCTCATCATGGATGAACCGACCACGGCGCTGGATGTGGTAGTGCAGCGCGAAATTCTGACCGAGATCATACGCTTGCGTGAGAAACTGAACTTTTCCGTGATCTTCATCACCCATGATCTCTCGCTCCTGCTCGAACTTGCCGATAATGTTGCCATCATGTACGCAGGGCGCATCGTTGAGAAGGCATCGACTCGCGATCTCTACCTGCATCCTCGTCATCCATATAGCTATGGCCTGCTCAACTCGTTTCCGTCGCTGCATGGTCCGCGCCGCAAGATGTCCGGCATTCCAGGCTCCCCACCTGACCTGCGCTCAGTACCACCTGGATGCGCCTTTCACCCGCGCTGTCCCCTGGCTTTCGACGCATGTCATTCGGTTTTGCCAATCCTGCAACCTGCCACCGGCACAGGGGCTGATGGGGATGAAGGAACCGATATTTGCGGCCAGCTTGTAGCCTGTCACCTCTATGATGCACGTTTCAGAACGGAGCCACCAGCTACATCCGACCTGGCAAAAGCCTATGAGAAACTGGCAGAGAGGAGCGGTGTCTAATGAACAATCTTGCCCAGACTTTAGAGGGAACAAATACTGAACTGCATCCAGAACCTATCCTGGAGGCAGTACACCTCCACAAGGAGTTCCCATTACGCGCAATCAATCCACTGACAGGAAGGCAGGCTGTACATGCCGTTGAAGATGCATCGCTGAAGCTTTATCCAGGCCGGGTCACGGCCCTTGTAGGCGAAAGTGGCAGCGGCAAAACCACCGTTGCGCGCATGCTGGCCGGCCTGTATGCCCCTACTTCCGGCTCCATCCTCTTTCGTGGGAAGCCGGCAAGATTATCGGAGGGGTCGCACCTGCGCGAATATCGCAGCCACGTGCAATTGATCTTCCAGGACCCGTTCTCATCGCTCAACCCGGTGCATAACGTGCGCTATCACCTGTCGCGTCCCCTGCGCATCTACGGTCACGCGCGTACCAGAGCGCAGGAAACGGAGCAGATACTATCTCTGCTTGAGCGCGTCAACCTCAGCCCGGCAGAACAATTTATCGAGAAATACCCGCACCAGCTCAGCGGAGGTCAGCGGCAGCGCGTAGCTATTGCTCGCGCGCTGGCCGTCCGGCCCCAGGTGGTGCTGGCCGACGAGCCCGTTTCCATGCTGGATGTCTCAATTCGCCTGGATGTCCTCAATCTGCTGCTGCGCCTCAAAGAGGAAGAACACCTGGCATTACTTTACATAACACATGATATTGCCAGCGCCCGCTACTTTGCCGAGGAGACATTGGTGATGTACGCAGGACAGATGGTTGAGGGCGGGCTAAGCGACGAAGTGATCCAGCGTCCGAAGCATCCCTATACGCAATTGCTGATCTCTGCCGCGCCCGACCCCGACCGCCTCGGTCCCGAAGGCGATCAGAAGGCCGCCGAGCTGCCTGCCCGTGGCGAAATTCCCAGTCTCATCAAGCCCCCCACCGGATGTCGCTTCCACCCGCGCTGCCCGCACGCTATGGCAGTATGCAGCGAGCGTTTTCCTGGCCGGACAGAACTCGGCGATGGCAGGTGGACGAATTGCTTCTTGTATGGGGATGGGGGACCATCACGAGGAGAGGGTCATAGTTCTCATAATTAGAAGGGCTAATTCTTGTGGTCGCCCTCCCAAGCCTCTCGTTTATGGCCATCCTCCAGACATCCTTGTCAACATTCAGAATCACTCATGTTTATCGAACTAATCATTTCAGGTCGCCTTTTAAGACCTCCCTGGCTGCCCTCGCCCCCTCCTCAGCTCCCCCTTCCATAAACCCTTGCCACTTAACCGAGCAATGCTCGCCCGCGAAGTGAATTGGTCCCTGTCGGATACCTTCGTAGCCCGCAAAGCGCGTGTATTGTCCTACGCGCCAGCATGCATAGCTTCCGCGCAGGAATGGGTCGCCTGTTGGATAATTTAGCGCCGCGACTCCTGTGTAGTGGGCGCTAATGCCCGGTAAGAACTTTTCCAATTCCTCAAGACAGTGCCGGGCGTACTGCTGTATCACCTGTGAATCCCTGGTAGTGGAATAGGGAGCGGGAGGTCTGTATGAGGCCCCGATCTCGCCGCTGGTATAATCGACGAGGATACCTGTCGAGCCGGGTTGACCGAGTGAGACATCCCAGACGACCTGGATGTCCAGGTCGGTGATCATGAAGCCGCTGTTGTTGCGTGGCCAGGGGCCTTGCTGGTACCAGTAGGGCGTGTCGAATTGCAGGAAGAGTTTTGAGATGGTGCCATAGCCAAGTTCCTGGATGGCCTTTTGCTTGAGGGCATCGAAGCCTGCCTGGGAGTAGTCCACTTCGCGCAAGGTGCTGAAAGGCAAGGTTAGAATTGCGTGATGGCAGGAAACCTTAAGAGAGCCGCTGGGAGTCGTAAAGGAGAGCATGACGGAATCATCACTCTCGCGCCGGATGGAGACGAGCCGGTGATTGAGATGGATGCATCCCTCCGGCAGGCTGCGGGCGATGGCAAGTGGCAGTTGCTGGTTGCCGCCCGCGATGCGGATGCTGCCCATCATCGGGCCTGTAGAACCCGGAGTGTCCTCTTCATCTTCACCTTCGTCCTCATCAATCCATGAGCCGAACATGTAGAGCAGGTTGAGCGAACTCTGTTCCTTTGTTGGCAGGCCGAAGTAACCACGGCACGCGCCATTCATCATACGACCGAGCGGCGAGTCATGTCCGCCCGTGACATATTGTTGTACCCAATCGTAGGCGCTCATGTGATCGAGCCGGTAGCCCGTATCTGTATAGTGGTTGTAGGTGGTGGGCAAGCCACATTCCTGTATCTGTTGCTGTAAGATAGGGCCGACTGTTTCAAAACCCTGGTAAACCTGGTCAGGACTATAATAGCGGTTGAAAAGATACAGAATGTTCTGCGCGCCGGGAGCCGTTGCCTTGCCCAGGTCAACGGTTGAAAGTCCGAAGCGACGGATCAGGGCATGCAGGGTATCGTGATCGCTGTCGATGAACTCGCCGCATAAGTCCGTAACCATTCCATCAGCCCAGGTGGTTGTATCGGAGCGCATCCGACCACCTATATGGCCGGATGCCTCGTAAATGCTGCATGCTATGCCGGCATCTTGTAGTGTTAGAGCCGCGTTGAGTCCAGCAATACCCGCGCCGACGATTGCGATGCGCGGTTGCGTTGAGCTATCACCAGGTGTATTGTCTGCCATCTTTTTTCTCCCAGAGCATGATAATCCTGCGTGTAGGTCTAATTATACAAGCCGCGTAGGAACTGGCGGGGCATGTTCCAGTCACCAGCGACCCTATGCGGCTTCTCTTCCCAAATCGTAGATGACAGATTATTGTCCCAGCTTCTTCTTACGCTCCATCTCGCGTAGTTCGACGCGGCGGATCTTGCCGGAGATCGTCTTGGGCAGGCTGTCCACGAACTCGATCTCGCGTGGATACTTGTAGGGGGCCGTGACGCGCTTCACGTGCTCTTGCAGTTCGCTTGCCAGTTCGGGCGAGGCGGTATAGCTGGGGGCCAGGATGACGAAGGCTTTGACGATTTCGCCGCGCATCTCATCGGGGCTGGCGATAACTGCCGATTCTGCTACTGCCGGATGCTCCTTCAGCGCGCTTTCGACCTCGAAAGGGCCGATGCGATAGCCGGCGCTGATGATCACGTCGTCGGCGCGTCCCACGAACCAGAAGTAGCCATCCTCGTCCTTGTAGGCGCGGTCGCCGGTGATGTACCAGTCGCCGCGAATGCAGGCATTGGTCGCATCGGGATTGCGCCAGTATTCCTTAAACATCCAGGTGGGACGATTCGGTTTGATCCTGACGGCAATGTCGCCCTCTTTATTGGGTGGAAGCGGGTTGCCGTCATGGTCGATGACCTCGACATCAAATCCCGGCGAGGGCTTGCCCATCGAGCCAGGCTTTACCTCTAACGGCGGGAAGTTGCCGCAGAGAAGCACCGTCTCGGTCTGGCCGTAGCCATCGCGGATCGTCATACCAGTCGCATCCTGCCATACTTTGATTACTTCAGGGTTGAGCGGCTCCCCGGCCCCTACGCAGTGACGCAGAGCTTTGGGTAGATTTGCCTTCAGGTAAGCCAATGGCTCATCCAGTACGAGCATACGATAGGCGGTGGGCGGGGCGCACAGGGTCGTGATGGGATACTTATGCAGCATCTCAAGCGTTTCGAGGGCATTGAACTTGCCGCGCGCATCCTGCATGAACATGGCCGCGCCCATCACCCACGGCCCAAATAGATTGCTCCACGCTGCCTTCGCCCAGCCCATTTCACTCAAATTCCAGTGAAGATCGTCCTCGTGCAGGTCAAGCCAGTATTTGCCGGTGATCGTGTGGCCGATGGGATAGCTGGCCTGGGTGTGCAGCACCATCTTGGGATAGCCCACCGTGCCGGATGTGAAATAGACCAGGCAGGGATCATCGCTGCGCGTCTTGGGGCCGGTGAATTCTGGTGATGCCTCATCAACAATGTGCGAGTAGTCTGTCCATCCCTCGCGGCCCTCGGTATTATATGCATCTGCCAGAATGGTGTAACGAATGGTGGGGCACTCAGCGCGCACCTGGTCGAATTTGGCCGTGCCCTCGTGGTCAGTGATAAAGGCAACAGCTTCCGCTACCTCTGCTCGGAATGCAATATCTTTGGGAGTGAGCAGTGTGGTGCAGGGGATGGCAATCGCTCCCAGCTTCATCAGGCCCAACACGCTCTCCCACCATTCTGGGATGCGCGGCAGCATGACCAGCACGCGCTCGCCTTTCTGAATGCCCAGTGTAACAAAAGCATTGGCGGCCCGGCTGGAGCGTTCGGCGAACTGGGCAAACGTAACATTGCGCTCCACTTCGCCTTTCTGCCCAATCCATAGCATCGCCAGCTTGTCAGGATCGCTTGCCCATTTGTCGATCACATCAATGGCGAAGTTGAAATATTCTGGGACTTCAAGCGAGAAATTGCGGCGTTCGGCCTCGTAGTCGGTCATATGCGGCGTTCTGTTCTGACTCATGAGATAACGCTCCTTCTAATTGGTTGAGATATGGGTAATTATCTTTCAGTATATGCTATGGATAGGAGGGGCGTCTAGAAAATGTGCTGACTCATATTCAGTCTCATCCACCACAATGAATATATTGCTGCTGCTATTAGCGTGAAAATAAAGCAAACAAGAAGTCGTGAAATCCAAAATAAGCTGATAATAAGATCAAGAACAGTAAAACTACACTTACCACGGAAAAGATTTTATTACGTTGTTGATCCCAAGTATGGATTAACCATACTGAGGTACGCAGAAACCACACTAATATTAACCCACCGGCAAAGATCAGGTCTGTATATTGATCGCCTACCCTTATCTTGAGAATGGATGAGATAAGCAGGGCTAATAAAAAGCAGCTAAATATTATACCGACGAGCGAGGCGGTTTTTTCCATACTTTTCGCTATGCGAGATAACTCCGCGAAATTCGATCTCCGCATTCGTTCGCCATCTCTAAATCGCACTTTTGCATCGATTTTCCCCTTAAATTGTGTGAGCAACACTTTTAGCTCGAACCATTCTTTCGGATTAAGTAGCGTTGGGCACATCTTCACTCCCTCGGCACTTATTTGAAAGCGGGGTTGAGCTGAATCGGGCCTTACCTTAAATACTTCATCTGGATCGTTCGATATTTTGGCATTTAATATTTTAGCCCCAAACTTAAATTCAATATCATCTGTGTAGTCCTCTTGCACAATCCCCAAATTACCGGAATTCCGTATCCTTAAAATCACCTGCTGAATATCACTTACTGGATGCTGATTGAAAAGAATCTCCAACATAGTCTTAATATCTTCGTCTTGAACCTCTTCTCCAATAGACAGAGTTTTATTGAATGTTCCATGAGTGATAAATGCATTTCGTGTAATTACTGTTCTATCTGCTTTCACTGTATAGGTGATAGCTTTTCTCGGAAATCGTCTGGTATAAAACAAGTAGCCAACTAAAGCGGCAAAAGCATTGAGTGAAAGGCCTATAAGGGCAATTATAATGTTAAAGATGAATTGCCCCATTGGATCACTTGGGAACAACATCGTACCCTCCCTGGCATTTTAATATCCAGATTTGATAGTAGAAAGACTTCTTGTGCAGGCAAATAAGCCGATTACGCTAAAAACGGGAAGAACAAGATGAAGCGAAAGAGTTTTACAACCTATTCATCAAGCAGCAGAGCTTTGACTGATTTGCGGTACTCCAGCGATCCTTGCATACACATTGATCGAATCACTGAATTTATTTAGTAGTACCTCCAGAGTAATTGAAGATTTTTTTTCCAGGAGTACTGGCCCTAATATCACTGATCCCCCATCCAGTTTAAGAATCGGTTGAGAGATGTTTGGGGTAGCAATTAAAAGGTTACCCGGTTCCATCTCCAGGATTTTAGCTTCCAATACCTGCGCTGTCTCTCCAAAATTTAGTTCGATAGGTGTGACGAAATCGCTAGGTAAAACGGGAACATTGCCGGAGTTCCATAGTTTGAGGACAATACGATATGCCTTGGGGGATTCATCGCCAGTCAGTACTGCCGCACTGTCTTTTGATTCTCGTACAGAAACTAGTTTATCCGAGGTAATTGCATAATTGAGTACTTTCCGTCGTCTGCGGCCCTCAAGAAGATAGAGAAAGATCGTCACGAAAGCGCTAACGAGCCCAGCAACCGCAACAAGGATACTTATTATTGAAAATGCTCCGTCGAATTGCGCCATAGCTATCCCCCTCAGAACTAACCAGAGGCATTTTGAATTCTTTCTACGATCCTCTAGAAATTCCTTTGCATCTTAGCATGATTATAATCCCTTTGACTCAGCTATGCAAGCGGTCGCATTGACTCACCAAAAGCGGGGGGAGAGCCGATTTTTATGTGAAGCAATGCAGCATGGATTCACCCGTCTCACCTCTCACCCCTTGGGCTGACATTCTTCCGCAGCCATTGTTCAAAGCGACCCGTTGCCCGATCCAGGCTATCTTCTCGCTTGGCTAAAGCCTCGAATTGCAGAGCCAGTTCCAGAGGATCACCCGAGAAAGCCAATCCATTCACACGCAGGAACACATCGCAAACGGCAAATGCGATGCGTTTATTACCGTCCAGAAAGGCCCGCGCCTGCGAGATGCCAACCGCGAGCAGAGCCGATTGACGCACGATATCGGCATCATCATAATAGGCTGCCATTCGCGCCCGCATCAGCGCCGATTCAAGCGCCCCCTCGTCGCGTAGAGGCGCGGATGGAGCGCCAAATCGTTCCATCATGGCATAATGAAGTGCCATCACATCTGCCAGGGAGAGATAACGTATCTCAGGCATTCATGCTCTCCACTATTCATGCTCAGCCATGTAACGGTAAGCCTCTTCATTGTGTTGCCAGCTCTCCTCGAATGCCTTGCGCAGTTCTGGCGACAGCACCGGGCGTACCTCGGCAGGCTGAATTTCGACCGCCAACAACTGACCCTCCTGCAGATTCTGGCGCTCGACTTCTTCTTTTGGAATAGTAACCACGTAACTATTGCCCACTTTGCGCAACTTTTGCCAGATCATTTTATATCCTCCTGGTATATGCTATATATACAGCTACTACAAAGTATACGATAACTTTAACACCATGTCAAAGGAAAGACTGAAAAGGGGTGCGTTTCATTTTTTTGCAGGCAGCCATGGCACCAGGGCGCGGCGAGCGTGTCATGCTGAGCGCCAGCCTGTCATGCTGAGCGCCAGCGAAGCATCTCGGGCAAAGCCACGCACGGATGCTTCGCTCCGCTCGACACCTCGCCGTAACATATCCTGGCTCATCCGCAAAGTTGATGAAGAACGCCTGTTCTTCCTAAAAATAGGCCATTGGGCGACATTTCTTGCCATCTCAATCAGGTGTTGGTATTCTTCCATGCATACCAGAAGAAGAGATGGAGGGATACCAACAAGCGATGACAAAACCGACGCTCCCCCCCGATCCTCCCTGCTTGCATTTGAAGCTCCTTGATGCTTCCGAGGCGCTGATTACTGCCGTGGTGACAACGACTGCTGAAGAGGCTGCATGCCCCCTCTGCCATCAATATTCCGCACGGATTCATGCGCGCTATACGCGCATGATCGCGGACCTGCCCTGGATGGGCTGTGCGGTACGCCTGGAGTTGCAACTCCGCCGTTTCTTCTGTCCCAATTCAGAATGTACGAGGCAAATCTTCACCGAGCGCCTCCCCAGCGTGGTGGCTCCCTATGCCCGGCGCACGACTCGGCTCACCGATATCTTCACACTCATTGGCTTTGCGCTCGGCGGAGAAGCTGGCAAGCGTCTGGGAGAAGGCATGGGCCTCCCGACCAGCCCTGATACCTTACTGCGGCTCATCCGTGCCCAGCCAGAGGAGCAGGTTCCCACGCCTCGGGTTCTGGGCATAGACGATTTCTCGTTTTGCAAACGCAAAACCTATGGAACGATCTTGCTCGATCTCGAACGGAGAATACCAATTGATGTCCTGCCTGATCGGGAGGCTGCGACCCTGGAGAAATGGCTCAAAGAGCATACGGGCGTAGAAATCATCAGTCGGGATCGTGGTGGCCCATACGCGGAAGGAGCGAGAAAAGGAGCGCCAGACGCACAACAAGTGGCTGATCGCTGGCATTTGCTGGCGAACCTTTCAGAAGCCCTAAAAACCTTTTTTGCTCGGAAACAAGCCCAGCTCAAAGCCCTGGTCAAGAAGCCCCCAGAAACGTTTGCGACAGAAGAAGAGAAGCAACTTCCCGCCTGGTACACAGGCCAAACCGACCGCAAAGTCAAGATGTACGATGCTCACCATCAGGAGCGCGTTGAACGCTCCCAGAAGGTTCATGAACTTCGCGCTCAGGGGGCTGAACTCACGCTGATCGCTCATCAAGTAGGAATCTCGCGCACCACTGTAAACAAGTATCTGAACATGGAGCATCCTCCTGCACGTAAGACGGGAAAACGGAGCGGGTCAGTTATTGATCCATATAAAGAGTACCTTGTGAAACGGTGGAATGATGGGGTAAGAAATGCACAACAGGTCTACCGCGAACTCAAAGAGATGGGGTATACGGGCTCGGATCAACCTATTGAGCGGTACTATGTCCAGTTTCGCAAAGAGAAAGATTTTCGGAAATTCAAGCAGGTTGATCCGACTCTTGAAACGCCTGTCAACGCTCCCAAGCGCCCTCCAACGGCTTCGCAGGTGGCTCCTTGGATCACCTTTAAGGAAGATCAGCGTCTAGAGTGGCAAAAGAAGTATCTGGCCCAACTCTGCGAAGCGGATCAGGAGATCCGAGAGGCGAATGAACTGATCCAGGAATTTACGACCATGCTGCGAGAGCGGAAAGGGGAACGCTTTGATGCGTGGCTGGAAAAAGTGGAACAGCAGGGCATCTCCGAACTACGCGGCTTTGCGCAGTCGCTCAAGAAAGATTATAACGCGGTGAAGGCCGGACTCACGCTGGTCTGGTCTCAGGGTCCCGTCGAGGGCCATGTGCATCGCCTGAAACTCATCAAGCGGCAGGCGTATGGTCGGGCGAGCTTCCAGACGCTGCGCAAGCGGGTGCTGCGGTGCAGCTAGAAAAGCCGCTCAAGGGAGGCGCAACCCCGAATCATCAACTTCGCGGGAGAGCCCATTACGGGCCCGCTCAATTTCGCTGCGCAACTGCTGCACCTGTTGTTGCAATTGCTGCTCGCGGGCATAGACCTGGCGCGCCATCTCCTGAAAGGCCAGGGCGAGTTGCCCCAGTTCATCGGGGCGTCCGGCCATTTCGTCCAGGCTCTCCGGCTCAAAGCTATTGGACTGGATGGCTGCCGCTGCCGCCGTGACGGACGCTACCTGCTGCAAGTAGTCGATCTGCTGGTCGCGCAGCCACTTGCGTTCCAGGCAGGCGCTGATCCGCGCCCGCAGCAGCACGGGGTTGAAGGGCCTGGGCAGGTAATCCTGCGCACCCAGCTCGATACAGCGTACCACACCCTCCAGCTCCTCCGCGGCAGAAAGCATGATCACCGGGAGGTCGTGCAGGCGTGGATCGGCCTTGAGCTGTTGGAGCACCTGGGAGCCATCCATGTCGGGCATTTCCATGTCCAGCAGCACCAGGTCGCACGGCTCGCTCCGCAAGTGTGCTAACGCCTGTCGCCCGTTTTCGACCAGTGTGGCCTGGTAGCTGAGTTTGCCCAGGTAGCGCGCGAGCAGGATGCGGTTCATGCCGTAATCGTCCACCACCAGCAGCGAACTGCTCGCGATGGAGTGCGGCGGGTGATCAGTTTCTCCTGCGTTCATCTGGCTCATGTCTGCTCCATCTTTCTCTCAAGCAATGGTTTGCGCTCTGCCGTTTCGCGTGGCAGAAGCCATGCGCTCCTCCTTCGTGAGAGGGGGCGAGCCGGTCATCCGTTACTTCACCGTGACGGTGACGGTTTTGCTCACCTGGCTTCCTCCTTGATCGGTGACTTTGAGGGTGATGGTATATGTTCCTCTGCTGACCGTCGAGGTATTACCATCCCACCAGGCTGAGCGCCAGCGGACGCACCCAGGATGTGAGATGAAATGCGGTTCGTTGTTTCAAGAGGGTCGGTCCTTTCTGCGGTTCTGTGACACCGCCTTCGATACACCTGCACAAGCGAGCCAAAGCAGTATATCCTTGCTTGCTCGCTTGTCCGGTTGATGGCTGCATCGCCTGGGAAAGGGATGCAGCCCCAGTTGCGGATGTGGCTTACTTGATGGTCATGATCACTGTGAGTGTCGCCTGGCTGCCGCCGCTATCGCCCACGGTCAGTATCACACTGTAGGTTCCCTTCCTGGCGTACTGATGCAGCCCGATCAGCACAAAGCCCTTGCCATGGGGATTTTTGGTGATGGTCGCGGGGGTGGTCGTGCCGTCGCCCCAATCGATGGTGGCCGTATAATCGGCGACCTGCCCATGAGGATCGGCATCGGTGAAGCTGGCCTCGAGAACCGCAAGCAGGTTTTTTAATGGCCTGGGCTGCACATGGGTCAGCGTGAGTGGAGCATCGCTGACCGTTGCCGAACTGGTGACGTGAGCGCTATTGCCTTTACCGGCGCTGGCGGTGATGCTGATGGTGTAGCT
Source organism: Ktedonobacteraceae bacterium (assembly GCA_035294305.1). Taxonomy (GTDB): domain Bacteria; phylum Chloroflexota; class Ktedonobacteria; order Ktedonobacterales; family Ktedonobacteraceae; genus DASRBN01. The sequence goes on from DATGLD010000012.1 coordinate 119,627, forward strand.
GCCCTCTTCGGCATAAGTATGGCTGCCGTTGACCGTAAAGCTGCCCGTGCCACTGATGGTCCCACGGCTGTGAGCGCCATCCCCCCAGTTGATGGTCGCCGAGAGGCTGCCACTGCCGACGTAGGTGCCGCTGGCCACTGCTCCACTGAAAGCCGCGCCTTCGGTGGCGTTCACCGTGGTTCCGTTCAGACTGAGCGAGGCATAGTTCGACTCGTAGGCTCCCATGTCGCAGCTGGACTCGTTGTCGTCTGGACGGGCATCGCCACGTTGATCGGTGCTGGGACAGAGGTTGGTGCTGGTGGGGAGTACGTCGATGGCCGGGCTGCCCTGCTGCAAGGCCATGGTCTGGGTTGGCCCGCCATTGCTGGCCAGGGCTGCCAGCTGCGGATTGGTGTGCAGGCTCGTCTGGGCCGTGAAGCAGCTGCTATCACTGTCCAGGTTGTAGCCGTTGTCCTGCAGGCTGCCAAAGTTCTGGCAGTCGCCGCCCGTGTTCTCGGCCACGATGCTGCCGTCGCTGCTCACCGTCCCACTACTGTTGTAAAGGCCGCCACTGATGCTGGCCGAGTTGTTGGCGATGGTGCTGGTGCTGATGCTCACTGTACCATTGTTGAAAATGCCGCCGCCGTCGCCGCTGGCCGAGTTGTTGGCAAAGGTGCTGTTGTTGATGCTCAGCGTGCCACCATTGTTGAAAATGCCGCCGCCTTCGCCGCTGGCCGAGTTGTTGGCAAAGGTGCTGTTGTCGATGCTCAGCGTGCCACCATTGTTGAAAATGCCGCCGCCGCTGCCAAACTCGTTGGGAGCGGAATTATTGCTCAGCGTGCTGTTGCTGATGCTCAGCGTGCCATCATTGTTGAAAATGCCGCCGCCGTCGCCGGGAATGGTGCCATTGGTGATGGTGAGGGCATTGAGGGTGAGGTCGCTGCTCGAGGTGGAGAACACCTGTACCTGATTGTATCCATCGAGGGTGACGCTCTGCCCGCTGCCATCGATGGTCATGCTTCCAGTGATGGAGAGGGTGCCGCTGAGCAGGATGTCCCCGCTGCAACTGAAAGTAATGGTATCCCCGTCATTGTCGCTGTTGGCTATGCTGACATCGGCCTGCAATTGGCTATCATCGCTACAATCGGTGACGGTGAGGGTGGTCGCGGCATGGGCCTTGCTACTGGCCAGGGCCGTGCCGCTCAGCAGGCCAAAACCCAGCAGGAGACTGAGCGCCACCAGGCGCAGCCAGGATGCGCGGCGAGATGTCGTTCGTGGGTTCACGAGAGACAATCCTTTCTGGCGGCGCCGAAGCGCCGCCTTTCAAAAAACATTGTTTAGAGACAGGTAGGAGATGCCTTGGAGCCGGTACGCTCGATTGAGCAGGCTCCCTCATCTTCAAGACTGTAGATGGAGCTTCAGATTGGGATGCAGGCTCCCCACGTTGGGCCTCGTCGGCGGTTTGAGCTGATCATTGGGGGGTAGCGAATAGGCATAGAGGCTCCCATCGTCCGAGCCAACGTAGACCACGCCATTGGCAACTGCCGGCGAGGAATGGATGCTACCTCCTGTGACAGCCGACCACAGTTGCGCGCCCGTCTGCGCGTTAAAAGCATAGAGGCTCCCATCGTCCGAACCGACGTAGACCACCCCGTTGGCTACCGCCGGTGAGGAGAGGATGGTATTGCCGGTCGGAGCCTTCCACAACTGGGCGCCCGTCTGCGCGTTAAAGGCATACAGGTTATCATCATCTGAGCCGACGTAGACCACCCCGTTGGCCACCGCCGGCGAGGAGTCGATGTAAGAGCCGGTCGGAGCTTTCCACAGCTGGACGCCCGTCTTCGCATTGAAGGCATACAGGTTATGATCTTCTGAGCCGACGTAGACCACCCCGTGGGCTACTGCCGGCGAGGAGTCGATGTAAGAGCCGGTCGGAGCCTTCCACAACTGGGCGCCCGTCTGCGCGTTAAAGGCATACAGGTTGCTATCCGTTGAGCCGACGTAGACCACCCCGTTGGCCACCGCCGGCGAGGAGGTGCTGATGTAAGAGCCGGTCGGGGCTTTCCACAACTGGGCGCCCGTTTGCGCGTTAAAGGCATACAGGTTGCTATCCGTTGAGCCGACGTAGACCACCCCGTTGGCCACCGCCGGCGAGGAGTCGATGTAAAAGCTGGTTGGGGCGGACCATACCTCGGCCCCGGTCTGCGCATTGAAGGCATACAGGTTGTGATCTTCTGAGCCGACGTAGACCACCCCGTTGGCCACCGCCGACGAGGAGTCGATGCCAGCGCCAGTTGGGGCGGACCATACCTCGGCCCCGGTCTGCACATTGAAGGCATACAGGTTGTGATCTTCTGAGCCGACGTAGACTACCCCGTTGGCCACCGCCGACGAGGAGTCGATGCCAGCGCCAGTTGGGGCGGACCAGTCGAGGTCCAGGTCGGTGACGTTGGAGGGGTTGAGGACGTTTTCGTAGGGGTTGACGCCGGTATGCTGCGCGACATCGCCGAATTCTGCCCAGTTGGTCTGCACGGTAAAGGCTGCCTGCGCGCTCAGCCCGCTATGCCGCCCCACCGCGGTCACCCAGTGCGTCCCCGGCACGGCGCTGGCGGGAACCGGGATATTGATCCCGGAGAACGCGCCCTGCACATTCGCGGCAGCCAGCGCCTCGTCGGTCGTATCAAAGTAGATATCGACCGCCTCATAACTGCCAAAGTTGCTGCCGCTCACGCTCACTGTACTGGTCGGTGGTCCGGCTGTCGGCGAGAGCGTCACCGCTGGCGGCGGGGCCAGCACGATAAACTTGCTGGCACTCTTCACTATTGTGCCATTCGCGGTAGTCACAGCGATTATGCCGGTGGTTGCTCCGTTGGGTACAGTCGCCGTGATCTGCGTGTCGGAGTTGACGGCAAAGGTGGCAGAGACGCCTTTGAAGGTGACTTTCGTCGCCCCGGTGAAGCCGCAGCCGGTGATCGTCACGCTGCTGCCAATTGAGCCACTGGTAGGCGTGAAGCCAGTGATTTTGGGGCAGGTGATAGCAGCGTTGAATGACTGAGCATGGGCCGTTTCTATGCTCAACACGTTGCCTGCCAGCAGCGCGAGACCCAGCAGGAGGCTGAGCGCCACCAGGCGCAGCCAGGATGCCAGAGAAAATGAGGTTCGTTGTTTCAAGAGGGTCGGTCCTTTCTGCGGTTCTGTGACACCGCTTTCGCCACTACCTGCACAAGCGAGCCAAAGCAGTATATCCTTGCTTGCTCGCTTGTCCGGCTGATGGCTGCATCGCCTGGGAAAGGGATGCAGTCCCCAGTTGCGGATGTGGCTTACTTGATGGTCATGATCACTGTGAGTGTCGCCTGGCTGCCGCCGCTATCGCCCACGGTCAGTATCACACTGTAGGTTCCCTTCCTGGCGTACCGATGCAGCCCGATCAGCACAAAGCCCTTACCATGGGGATTTTTGCTGACGGTCGCGGTTGTGGTCGTGCCGTCGCCCCAATCGATGGTGGCCGTATCATCGGCCACCTGCCCCCATTGAGCGTTCTTGCTTTGAGTATACGGAACCTCAGCCGAAAACACACGCGGAGAATTCCCTGTTTTTTTCGGTGGGGTGCTGAGGGATGGAGAAGGAAATAGAACAGGCGAACCAGGGAGAATTCCCTACTCGGCCTGACTTCGGACCAGGATTAGAGCAGGTGGTATTCACGCGCAGCACGAGCGGCAGCCGTGCGCGAGGAGACGTGGAGTTTGCTATAGATGGAAACCAGGTGACCATCGACGGTGCGTGGGCTGATGGTAAGGCGCTCCGCGATCTGGGCATTGGAGAGGCCCTCGGCCAGCAGGCGCAGCACGTCCCGTTCGCGCCCGGTCAGCCCGGCTGAGGTGGGCGCTCGTGGCTGTGCTGCTGCCGCCTGGGGAGGTGAAGCGGCGGACGAAGCCTCGTGTGCGGGCCAGGTCAGCAGGTCGTGCAAGGGCATGGCGCGTCCCTCTGCTTGCAGGGCCGCGTAGGCCTCCTCGCCAAAGTGGACGCGCAGCCAGGCGGCATCGCGCTCATACGCACGGCGCTGCGTCGGATCGAAAGCGATCAGGAGGCTGCGCGTGTCAAGCAGGCCCTCAGCCGCGCCAAACAGGCGCGCGGCCTGCTCAGGACGGTGCTCTGCCGAGGCCCTGCTCCCAAACACGAGGAGATACTTGCCGATGGTGGCTGTGTCCCCGCTCTGCTGTGCGAGGGACAGGCCCTCCTGCAGCAGCTCTCTGCCGCGCGTCCGATGGCCTTGCGCGTCTTCAATCCCCCCCAACAGTAGCAGCGCACCCAGCGTATCCCACATGTGGCCGGCGGTGCGGGCAAGCACCAGGCTTTCGTGTGCCAGGTCTGCTGCCTGCGCCGGGTTGCCGCGCAGGAGCGCGAGCGAGGCCTGGTGGCGCAAGATATTACTCCTCATCTCTTCTTGCCCCATCTCTTGCGACAGCGCCAGGCACTCGTGCAAAAGCGCATCCGCCAGGGTCCACTCCTCCTGTACAATGGCGATGAACCCCAGTTGATGCAGCGCGCTGTACAGGCGCAGCAGATCATTCCCCTCGCGCGCCAGGGTGAGCACCTCGTGCCAGAGGACTTTGGCCTGCTCCAGATGGCCCAGGGAGGCCGCGCAGTAGGCCAGCCAATCGAGCGACCTGGCGAGGGCATGGCTGTCTCCCAGCGCGCGAAACCGGGCCACGGCCTCTTCAAAGTGCGCGTGCGCCTCCGCCAGCGTCTGTTGATGATAGAGGATCGTCCCGGAGAGACTGATGAGCGAGGCCAGCAGCCAGGCATCTCCGACTTCCCGGGCCAGCAGCAAGCCCTCCTCGATCAGCGCCTGTCCCGCTGCCAGGTCGCCTTGAAACCACCGCGCGATCGCCTCCCGGTGCAGCGCGTAGGCCAGGCATCTTTTCAGGCCCAGCGCCCGTGCCAGCGCGGCGCTTTCCGCTGCCAGCGCTTGCGCCCGTGCGTAATCGCCCAGCGTCGACACCAGTTCCGCCGCGGCAACGAGCGCCCTGGCTCGCGCCTCGTTGCCAGGGGCGGTCTGCAACACCCCTGTAATGGCTGCGAGCCAGCGACGCCCTTCGCCCAGGTAGCCATGCACGACCCAGTAATGCGCCAGAGCAGCAAAGCAGCGCAGGGCCAGTTCCGCTTCGTCGCGTGCGATGAGCCAGTGGAGCGCCGCCCGCAGATTCTCCTGCTCGCGCTCCAGGCAGGCTTGCCACGCGCGTTGCTGCGCTCCTTTGAGGTGCGGTTCGGCCTGCTCGACGAGCGCCAGGAAGTAGGCGGCATGCGTGAGGCGGGCGGTCTCCAGTTCCCCACCGCTTTCGAGACACTCGAGCCCATACTCGCGGATCGTTTCCAGCATGAAGAGGCGCGGCTCGCCATCGGGCTGCTCGATCTTTCGCAGCAGGTGGTTCTCCAGCAGGGCACTCACCCCGTCCAGGACGGCATCCGCACCTAGTCCTGCCGCCTGGGCCATGGCTTGGGCCGCCTGGAGCGTGCAGCCACCGGCGAAGCTGGCGAGATAGCGAAAGAGCCGCTGCTGCTCGTGCGTGAGCAGGTGGTAGCTCCACGCAATAGTGGCGTGCAGGGACTGCTGGCGAGCAGGCAGGTCACGCGCGCCGCCGGTCAGCACCTCCAGGCTGCGCGAGAGGCGAGTCAGCAGCGCCTGCGGAGAGAGGAGCCGGGTACGAGCGGCCGCCAGTTCGAGTGCCAGGGGTAGCCCGTCCAGGCGAATACACACCTCCGCGATGGCGCGCGCATTGGCTTCGGTCACCTGGAATCCGGGCGTGATGGCTTGCGCGCGCTGCACAAAGAGCAGGACCGCGGCATTCTGCGCGAGGGTGGGAGGGGCTGGCAGCTGCTTGCGGTCAGGAAGCAGCAGAGGAGGGACGGCAAACTCCTGCTCGCCTTGTAGCCGCAGGGGGGCACGGCTGGTCACCAGCAGATGCAGATGCGGACAGGCGGAGAGCAACTCGGCAAGCCCTGGTGCCGCCGGCAAGACCTGCTCGAAGTTGTCGAGCAGCAGCAGCACTGCTTGCTCAAAGAGCGCCGCTTGCAGTTGCTCAAGCGGCGTCTGCGCCCCTGTTTCACGCAGACCAAGCAGCTGAGCCATGGTCGGCAGCACGAAGTCGGGATGGCTGATGGCCGCCAGGGGGAAGAAGTGCATCCCGTCTGCGAAGTCAGGCCGCACCTCGTGCGCGGCGGCGATCCCCAGGCGCGTTTTGCCGACGCCGCCTGGACCGGTCAACGTGAGCAAGCGCACTTCAGGTCGGTGGAGCAGAGCCGTAATCGTGTGCAGTTCTTGCTCGCGCCCCAGCAGCGGTAGCGGCGGCAGCGGGAAAGCTGGCTGCGACAGGAACCGGCCTGAGCCTGCTGCTGCACGTGATGGAAAGGCAGAGAGGGAGGGCGGTATGGACGCCCCTGCGCCACTGTGTCCGGCTTGATGCCTGCTCTCAGCGCTTTGCATTTCTTCCTCAACCTCGTTCCATGGACTGGACAACACTCGACAGGAAGAGAGACGTGAGCAACCGATGAACGTTGCACGCGCTGAAATCCTGCGCGTTTTCCACGCTATCATACCAGATAGCACGACCTCCTGCAAGAGGTAAGTGTTCAGACTTGACCGAATGGGTTTGCCTGGGTCAGCAAAGCCACACATTGAGAGAAGGGATTGAGCCCCTGAGCCATCCAGGTGCCAAAGAGGCTGGCCAGACCCATGCGAGTCGCTGAGCCTTTGGGACTGCGC
>DATGLD010000013.1:0-5633 GCA_035294305.1 Ktedonobacteraceae bacterium
ATCATCACGTACAGTGTAGTCAGAAAGGTATCTTGGTCCATCAGCGAGCTCCTTTTCCTTGTGGATTGGTTAGACAAGCTCACTGTAGGATACAGGATACCCTTCTTTCAAGTCCTTTCTATTTCACACCAAACGTTTAAGCTGTGGAGTAAAGGCATACCAGGGGCGCAATAAATCAGGCCTCTACTCCGGTCACGCGTTGTGTCAGTGTCGAGCAAGGAGAGAAGACAAGGGTGCTCTTCTTATGCAAGGGAAAAGGGAATGACGAATGATATCGCCAGAGGCCCGGGAGTTCGTTTACCATGGGCAGGGAAAATAGTAAACATAGAGGATGTTGAGACGCAACTGTCACTGCTGTGGAAAATATCCGCCGATAATATGCGCACTGGACAGAATGTCAATGTACGTACGAGCGTTCTCAACCTCGTCATTTGCGCGCCTGATATCGAGTCTGCTCAGCATGCCAGCAGGGTACTACGCGAGCTATCAAGCACGCACCTGGCACGCGTGGCCATTCTGATTCTGGATAAAAGCGAGGAACAACCCGATGGACTGTGGACATGGGTAACACTGCGTTGTTTCTCGATGTTCTCAGACCTGATGCGGCACTGTTTCGAGCAGACGACCGTGCTGGCGACGGGTAGCGCGATACGGGCTATCGGCAATATTATGCAGCCCTTGCTCAAACCGGATTTGCCGGTCTACCTGTGGTGGTTGGGCGATCCCCCGGATATCAAAGATCCTACCTTCAACAATCTGATGGAAATAAGCGACCGGGTTATCTTTGATTCGACGGGATTTTTCAATCCAGAGCAAGACATATATACGCTTGCGGCACTCCCTGATGCCTATCCTGACACGGCGCTGAGTGACCTGAATTGGGGACGCATTACACCCTGGCTACAACTGGTTGCGCAATTCTTCGATACGCCGGAGTACCGGCCTTATCTTGCAGGCGTCAATTCGATAGAGATTGAGCACGCCGTCATTCCTTTGCTGGCGCCGGTACGTACGGAGCAAGGTGATGTGTCTCCCAATCCGGTTCGGGCGTTGCTGCTGGCGGGTTGGTTAAAGACGCGCCTTGGTTGGGAGCTGGCGGCGGATACAAGTGAAAACCACCACGATACTGCCGGTGGCACATACTACTGGACGATGGAGCGATCGCCACGTTCAACGCGTCTGCTTACATCGCCCAGGGGTAAGGTGGGGAAAGGAAACGCAAACATTTCCATTCGACCGCAAGTGCAAGCTGAAATGCGGCCAGGTTCGATTTGCCTCGTGCGCCTGACCAGCAATATCGAAAACAAACGTGCGACATTTACGATTAATCTTGCGGGGGATACTGAGCATGTGTTTACCGCTGTCGAACTGGGGCACGAAACACGCGCCAAGCGGCTGGTAAGCCTGGCGGCAGTACACAACGAGGGCGAACTGCTGCACAACGAATTAGAGGTCTTGAGCCACGACTACTTGTTTGAGCAAATATTGCGTGAGGTGGCCGGATTGTTGGAAGCGCACTAAAATAAGCACGGGAGCATTTATCCATGAATATTGCGATTTATCCGAATATCGATGTGATTAGTCAGGAGGCGGCACACTATATCGTGCGCATCGCCACAGAATCGATTGCGGCGCGTGGCCGCTTCACTATTGCATTGTCGGGCGGCACAACACCACGGAAGCTCTATGGGCTGCTAGGCGATGAGCCGTACCGCAGCCAGATCGACTGGAAATTGACGCATATCTTCTGGTCAGACGAGCGCTGCGTGCCAGCAGACAACGAAGAAAGCAACTATCACCTGGCACACGAGGTGCTTCTGAGCAAAATCTCTATTCCCGCGGTTCAGGTGCATCGCATGCCAGCCGATATGCCTAACCGCGAGGCAGCATCGCGGGAATATGCGGATGAGATGCGGCGGGTTTTTGGCACGAGTGGTGTACCGGATTTCGATCTCATCCAGCTAGGAATGGGGCCGGAGGGCCACACAGCCTCGCTTTTCCCGCACCAGGCCTCGTTACGCGAACAGGAGCGCCTGGTGATGCCGGTTTCGGTTCCCAAGCCTCCCCCTGATCGCCTGACCTTTACCCCACCCCTCTTGAATGCCGCCCGCAACGTGCTATTCCTGGTGACCGGCAGCGACAAATCCGAGGCGGTGCACGCTGTTCTTGAAAGCCCATACAATCCCGATGAATATCCCGCGCAGATCGTGCGTCCACCCGACGGCGAGGTGACCTGGATGATTGATACGGCGGCGGCACAGCAATTACAAACTAAAGGGGAACATGACTGATGATTGGAGTAGTCCCCTCTATTCTTTCCGCCGATTTCACGCGCCTGGGCGAGCAGGTGCGCGAGGCGGAGGCGGCAGGAGCAGAGCGCATCCAGGTAGATGTGATGGATGGACACTTTGTGCCAAATATCACCATGGGACCGATGGTGGTTGAGGCCGTGCGGCGCTGCACAAAGCTGCCTCTTGAAGCGCACTTGATGATCACCAATCCCGAACAATACATCGAAGACTTCGCGCAGGCCGGAGCCGATGTCATTATCGTGCACCAGGAGGTCAGTCCCCATCTCCATCGCATCGTCCAGCAGATCAAAGCGGCAGGAAAAATGGCGGCCATCGCCCTCACGCCCTCAACACCGGTCTTCATGCTCGAAAACATCCTCTCGCTACTCGACATGGTGCTAATTATGACGGTAAATCCTGGCTTCGGCGGGCAGGAATTCATTCCCGAAACACTGCCCAAAATCGCTCACCTGCGCCAAAGGATCGCCGAACGTGGGTTGCGCTGCGATATCGAGGTTGATGGGGGCATCCACGAGGCAACGGTTCCCGTGGTCGTGAAGGCGGGGGCAAATTTGCTGGTTGCCGGTTCTGCCGTCTATAACCAGCATGAAAGCGTGACCCAGGCAATGACGCGACTGCGCAACGCTATTCCGGTGGGACTGTAGAAACCTCAGGGTGAGCGCAGACGGCGAGGAAAATGAAAGAGAAATACTGCCATGCATGATGACATTACCGATATTGCGGGCATTCGTGTGGGGCACGATACTAACCTGGAGGCAGGTACGGGCTGCACGGTTATTCTTTGCGATATCCCCGCTGTGGGAGGTGTGGATGTTCGCGGTGGGGCGCCGGCCACGCGCGAAACGGAGTTGCTGCGCCCAATGCACCTGGTAGAAGAAGTCAACGCGGTGCTGCTGACCGGCGGGAGCGCCTTTGGACTCGATGCCGCCAGCGGGGTGATGCGTTACCTGGAAGAGAAGGGCATTGGCTACAATACAGGAGTAGCGCGCGTGCCGATTGTTCCGGCGGCCGCTATCTTCGATCTTGCCTTTGGCTCCGCCGGCGTCCGGCCAGACGCGGCAGCAGGCTATCGCGCCTGCCAGCAGGCCACCGCCGGGCCCGTGACGCAAGGGAATGTCGGAGGAGGTACGGGCGCGACGGTGGGTAAGATGGCGGGTCCATTCTTTATGATGAAGGGAGGACTTGGCTCGGCCAGCGCACAACTGGTCGATGGAACGCTGGTAGGGGCGCTGGTCGTTGTCAACGCCTCGGGGGATGTGATTGACCCACAAACGCAGCAAGTCATCGCGGGCACGCGCAAACCTGCGGAGGCGGATTTACGGTCACTCAACCCTTTCGGCAATACGACCATAGCCGTCGTCGCCACCAATGCATCGCTCAGCAAGGAACAGGTAAATAAGGTTGCGCAAATGGCGCACAATGGCCTGGCGCAGGTCGTTCGCCCGGCCCATACAATGTTTGATGGCGATACGGTTTTTGCCCTGGCGCTGGGAGCAGGACTCCAAACGCGGCCAGATATGGCAACGCAGGCATTGCAGACCAGTATGATTGGTGAAGCGGCTGCTATTACGCTTGGGCGAGCGATTGTCAAAGCTGTTCGTAGTGCAACTTCACTGCATGGCGTGCCTGCCACTAGCGCCTGAAGATGACATTGTGCGCAAGGTGCAGGAAGCTGTAATTACTCATCTATAGCCTGCCTGTCCAGAACTGATGGAGAGTCAGGGTTGTAGCATCATGTATAAAACTATGCCTCCGCTAATCAGCATAACGAGGACACAAGCCAGAACAACGAGGGCAAATGTGTAGCTGCGAATAGTGCCTTCGGCTTCCTGCCAACTGCCAGTCGTCGCCATACGCCGCTCAAGGCCGGGCGGAAGCTCTCGCTTGGCAGTCAAAGTCTTTAAACCTCCAGTAGCCAGATTCCATGAGTGATCCGCGAAATCTTCGTCTCGTGTGGGTATGCCATTATGCAGAGGTTCCGTAGCCGGTGCCGCAGGGGGTACAATTGGAGCCTGGGGAGTTGCAGGGAGTTGCAAAGGGTGAGATATACCGGGAGGCATCGAATGGGTTGGTGGCATCGAGTGTGATTGTTGAGACAGCAATCTCGCTGATTGAGGATCGGGGCTTGACATTGTCACAACTTTTCTCCGTCAGGAACCGGTAGGGCTACCGCCTCTGAAAAGGACGATCTACGTGAAACGCACTACGAACCTATTTGATACAACTGCAGGATTCCTTCTCTATTGTAGTCAACGGACGGAGGATTTCAAGGTAACCATGACTATTGGCTAAGCTTGCAAGAGGTGCAATAATTCATGCAAGATACGGGCAGTGGCTCCCCAGATCCGGTATGGGCCGTAGTCATAAAAATAGACCGTTCGCCGCAGACCAGCGCGCTCCCATTCTTCAGTATGCAGGATGGCAGGATTCGCAAGCCCCTGCAAGGGCAGGAGTATAACTTCATCAACTTCGGCGGGCTGCAATTGGAGTGTTCCAGGCCCCTGAGCCAGGTAGGCGACGACAGGTGTGACCAAGAAATTGCTTACAACAGTGAAGACGGGAGGCAGAATCCCAAGTACTTCCGCTCGCGCCGGGTTCAGACCTATTTCCTCCTGGGCTTCGCGCAGGGCAGTCATGGCCAGGGAAGTATCGGTGGGATCGACAGAGCCGCCGGGGAAAGCAATCTCCCCACTATGGGAACGAAGAGAGGTAGAGCGGCGAATAAATGCGAGATATGTTTCCTCGTTTTGCTCAAAAAGTCCGAGGAGTACTGCCGCTTTGCGGGCAGCAGGGCGGGCTCCTTCGATGATATCTATTAATGCTTTAGAGCGCTCAACCGGCTCCAATCGGTGGCGCAGGGCCGTGATGACCTGAGAGCTGTCGCGTAGATTCATGATTCTATTGTAGCACAAGTCACGCTCCTTCAATCTCGTATAGAGACGAACAAAAACAATTGATACTTCTTGCTCACCTGTGGTACAATGTGGCTGATAAAAAAACATCGGAGCAAACTGCTAAATAGGTTGTGTAGCGTCTTGCAATTAGAGGGGGCTTTTGGTATAATTAGAGCATCGAGTGGGGGTATTCTGTGCTTAGGTTCTAATTATGACCATAACACGGCTTACCTGTCTGCGAGCGATGTATCGTATGACCGTTTTGTAGGCAAACGTAAAAAAGTTACCTGGATCGGTCTGCATGCCAATGGCGCATAAAGACTGAATGTATAGATTAATCTCAGCCTGAGCAGCCCCTCCGATAAACCCAAGTCCAATGACGCATCCCCAGGATCCCGGTGTGTAGATCCTTTCGTCACCTTCAGTA
>DATGLD010000014.1:0-80030 GCA_035294305.1 Ktedonobacteraceae bacterium
ATCATCACGTACAGTGTAGTCAGAAAGGTATCTTGGTCCATCAGCGAGCTCCTTTTCCTTGTGGATTGGTTAGACAAGCTCACTGTAGGATACAGGATACCCTTCTTTCAAGTCCTTTCTATTTCACACCAAACGTTTAAGATAATGGAGATAGTATCGATCTGGCATACAGTTCACCCCCGAAGAACTATCAGGTACAAAACGAATAAAAAAGCCTATTGCACACGAGTGCTCCGAAACGTCCCCCAGATTAACAGAACACGACAAGAATTCCATGGAATAAGTCTACTTTCCAAAGATTATAACATAGAAACGAACAAAGCAGGCAGCGAGTAGTACTTGCGGTTATTAGGTTGGATGAAGAAAGCCTGGCCAAACCCAACCCCAACATGGTAGAATGGATGTACTACCTCAACGTAATACTGTAGGGGCGTATTGATACGTGCCAACGAAGGGAATCTACTTGATTAAGCGCGAATTTACTGTAGTCGGCGAGTACCATTACAACCGTTCCGGCCCGGTACGCTGGATTATTTCCCATCTTACTCGTTATATTCACCTCATTATTGGTTTCATGCTGGCCATTATCCTTGCCAATATACTGTATGCTTTGATTCCCGTATTAACCGGCATTGCCTTTAACGTGGTCTTACAGCACGATCAAAGTGGCCTGGCGCATATTTCTCTCATCCTGCTGGCTGTTATATTGATAGGCGGCTGCTTCGACTTGAGCGCCCGTTTCTTCCCGGAACTGCTCGGCAAACGCTTCGCGCGCGACGCGCGCTCAGAGTTGTATGTGAGCTTGCTGGGCAAGAGCCAGACGTTCCACAACCGGCAGCGCATTGGCGACATTATGGCGCGTGCCGCGAACGATATGAGCCAGTTGAGCAATATGATCGCTCCCGGCTCTGACATCATCCTCGACTCCTTCACCAGCCTGACGGTAACACTCGTCTTCATCGGCCTGATTAACCCGCAGCTTCTACTCACGCCATTGCTCTTTACTGCATCCTTCCTGATCGCCTTGCGTTACTACTCGCGCAAACTGAACCCGGTCTCAGACAGCATGCGCGCGCAGTTTGGAGAGATGAACGCGGGCTTGAACGAGTCGGTGACAGGGATCGAGGTGGTGAAGGCGACGGCGCAGGAGGAGCAGGAGAAAAGTAAGTTTGAGCGCAACGCCCATCGCTATCGCGATTACTTCATCCAGAACGGACGCATCCAGGCATGGTACCTGCCGCCGCTATTGCTTGCGATTGCGATGGTTGCCGCGTTCCTGCACGGACTGCTGCTGGTCACGCACAACCAGCTTTCCGTCGGCAGCCTGGTAGCGTATATGGGTTTGATGGTGATGCTGCACTATCCTGCCTTCAACTCCAACTGGGCCTTTAGCCTGGTACAACTGGGTGTTGCGGGCGCGAGCCGCATCCTGGCTATCCTGCATGAAGAGACCGAACTCGATGAAAACGAGGATGGGTATAACGGTCATATGCAGGGCGACATCATGTTCGAGCATGTCTCGTTCAGCTATGGGGGCATTCCCGTCCTCAAGGACATCTCTTTTCACGCGCGACCGGGTGAGACGGTTGCCATTGTTGGTCAAACGGGCGCCGGTAAAAGCACGCTCACAAAGCTGGTGAATCGCATTTATGATGCGGACGAAGGGCACGTCCTCGTCGATGGAATAGATGTGCGCGACTGGAGCCTGGACGCGCTGCGCTCGCAGATTTCAACGATTGAGCAGGATATCTTCCTCTTTTCACGCTCTATTCGGGAGAATATCGCCTACGGGCTGGGCCAGAAGGCTACTCAGAAGGCCATTGAACAGGCCGCACAAGATGCGCAGGCGGATGGCTTTATTCAGAGCTTTAAGGACGGGTACGACACGGTGATCGGCGAGCGCGGCGTGACGCTTTCCGGCGGACAGCGCCAGCGTATCGCCATTGCCCGCGCGTTGTTGACCGACCCTAGCATCCTCATCCTCGACGATTCGACCAGCGCCATTGACAGCGCGACTGAGGACGAAATCCAGAGAGCCATCCATCGCCTTTTGCAGGGCCGCACGACGCTCTTGATTACGCACCGCCTCTCGCAGATACGCTGGGCGGATAAAATACTCGTTTTGAAGCGCGGCGAATTGATAGACCAGGGAACACACGACGAACTGTTGGAGCGTTGCGAGATGTACCAGCGCATCTTTGCCCATACAGATGGAAAGAAAACGCGACCACTATGGAACGATAGTACCTCAACGCTTCACGCTGTTCCGGCGCTCAATCCAGCTTCTTCTTATCAACGAAAAACGCTGAACGGCGAACAAGACTCAGGCAAAACGACCGGTAAACTTGTCAATGCTGATGAGCGATAACCATCTGGAGGATATACATGGGGTTTATTATGGATGGCCTGGATGCCGAGGCCTATGACCGTAACTACAGTGATCGCCAGCTGATTGCGCGCATCATCGGCTACTTCCGGCCCAAATTGCGCATCATGATGGTCATCGCCGCTCTGATCACGTTAACCTCGCTGCTGGACACGGTTTTTCCGGTCTTGATCTCTTACGGCATCAATGCTGTTGTGGCATCGGTCGCCGTACAGACCATCCTGCTATTAATCATTGCTATTCTGCTGGCCGGAGTCTTCTCCTGGGTCTGCAACTTCTTTCGACAATGGTACACGGCGCGCACTGTAGGAGATGTCGTACTAAAACTGCGCAACGATGCATTTCAAGCCGTAGTCGCGCGCGATATGTCCTTCTACGATGAGTTCCCCAGTGGCAAAATCGTCAGCCGTGTTACTTCGGACAGCGAGGATTTTGCTACCGTCGTCACACTCGCGCTCAACCTCATCAGCCAGTTGCTGTTGTTCTTCCTGATGGCGGTCGTGCTGCTCATTCGGAGTGTGGAGCTTGCCCTGCTGACATTTGCGGTTCTACCATTTATCATCGTGGTTGCGCTGCTCTTCCGTCGCATTGCCCGCCGCACCACGCAGCGTTCGCAACGTTCGATGGCACGTGTGAACGCCAATGTGCAGGAGGTAGTGACCGGCATCACCATCGCCAAGAACTTCCGGCAGGAACAGAATATGTACGAAGAGTTCAAGCAGATAAACGAGCAATCGTACCAGGTCAATGTGCGTTCAGGCTTCATATATAATGGTGTCTTCCCCGTCTTAGTACTGCTGGCGAATATTGGCACAGTGATCGTCGTTTATTTCGGCGGTCTGCGCGTACTCACCCACAACATCTCCGCCGGTGACTGGTTCCTGTTCCTGCAAGGGATACGCTCACTGTGGTTCCCATTAACCAGCATCGCTTCGTTCTGGAGCCAGTTCCAGCTTGGATTGGCGGCTAGCGAGCGTGTCTTCGCGCTTATCGATGCCGAGCCGCGCATCCACCAGGACGATGCGCAACTGGTGGGCCGTCTGAAAGGGGAAATCGAGTTCGAAAACGTCTATTTCAGCTACGACGACCGGCAAACCGTACTGGCCGGATTCAATCTCAAAATTCCGGCAGGGCAGACTATCGCGATTGTGGGACACACCGGAGCAGGCAAGACCAGCATCGCCCGCCTGGTAGCGCGTTTCTACGAGTTCCAGGGAGGAAGAATCTTGATTGATGGACGGGATATCCGCTCTTTTGACTTGAGCAATTATCACCGTCACCTGGGCATTGTGCCGCAATCGCCATTTCTCTTCTCAGGGACTGTGGCCGACAATATCCGCTATGCGCGCCCTGATGCCAGCGCTGAAGAGGTGGAATCGATAGCACAGAGTATTGGCGGTGGCGACTGGCTGGATGCGCTGCCGGAAGGTCTGGATACGCTTGTAGGAGAAGCGGGTAGATCGCTCTCGCTGGGGCAGCGCCAGCTGGTTGCCCTGGCGCGCGTACTCTTGCAAGACCCATCGATCATCATTCTAGACGAAGCAACAGCCAGCGTCGACCCGCTGACCGAGGCCCAGATTCAAGAAGGGCTTGACCTCGTCTTGCGGAATCGTACCGCCATCCTGATCGCACACCGTCTCTCGACCATCCGTCATGCCGACCGCATCATCGTGCTTGATCGCGGCAGGATAGTGGAAGAGGGCAACCACGAATCTTTAATGCAGCAGGGTGGTCATTACGCGCAGCTTTACAATACCTATTGGCGCCATCAATCACCGGATTATCGACCGGGAGAGGGATTTGTGCGAGTGGTTGGGGCGTGATCTCTTCTCGCTATAAGGATGGGCATACCGACCTCACAGCGGGCGAGCACGAGGGGTTCAACTCCTGCAATATTGAGTGCAGCAAGTAATAACTGAAAGAGGACTTCTATCATGCAAATACTGGAAACGCAACGGCTCAAACTGATCCCTTTCACCCTGGAACTCAAGAAGATAACACTGGCGAATCGAGCGAGGCTGCCTGAGATGCTAGGAGTAGCCATCCCCGATGCCTGGCCGGGACCCGATTTGCTGGAAGCGCTCCCTTTTTTTATCGAAGCCATGGAGCAAGACCCGGCAGGTCTTGTCTGGGACGGCATTATTATTCACAAAGCTGACCAGGTAGCTATTGGTGGCATCGGCTTTCACGGCGGACCAGATGAGGCGGGAATGGTGGAGATCGGTTACAATATCATTCCCGCCTATGAAGGACAGGGATATGCAACCGAGATGGTACGTTGTGTCATCGACTGGGCCTTTCATACGCCCGGTATTGAGGTGATTACCGCTGAATGCCTTGAGAACAACATTGGCTCCATCAGAGTCCTTGAGAAGGTGAGGATGCATCGTCTTTCACCGGAAGGCAATCGGCTCAAATGGGAATTACGAAGGAGTCTATAGCCAGTTTTGATACAGAGATTGTGGTGGGGGTGCCGGCACAATTAAGAACTGGACTACATTCGATTGTTCGCTAAAAAGCTATAGCCACAGGAAGAGCTAGAGTCTAGCCTTTTCCCATATGTCTATACTAATAGCGACTGACTGAGCGGATTCTCAAGAACAGTAAAGGTGATTACCTGCCTGTTCCTGGAATAAGAAAGTCCGTCCTGTTGCCTTGATGAGCTTTCACATGTCATTCGTCCTTTACACTATGCAACCCTGCTGAAAGGGCAGCCAGGAGTATCCGCATGAGCATGTTGCCCATCGAGGCTAGTGGCAGACCCAACGGCATTCCTAATGTGATCAGCATAATCGCTCGGCATATTTCTGCCGGAAGCAAGAAGCTTATGACTGCGTGGTATACCAGGGCCACAATTACGATGTACCCGGTATACGCCAGACCGATCAGAACCCGAACCAGGAACTTACGTGCCTCTCGATCAAAGAGAGCCATCGATTTGTCCACCGGCTCTTCGTTCATCACAACTTTTTGCTTCCGGGAAGCCATCTATCAGTGGCTCCCCGGAAAGCGGAATGGAATATCCATTGACGCTCCTTTGTATGAAGTTCTTAATGTGCCGGTAGAGTCATAATAACACATCATGACGTTCTTCTACGAGGATTGGCTCACAAAACTTCTGTGTATTCGTTAACACCTGGAGCGATGTTCACATACATTGAACTATTCGTCTCGTTGTAAGGGCGTACCCTTGTGGTCGCCCTCTCGCTCAATCCTTACGTACCCCGCTCTAAAGGTTATCGAATCAGCATAACTCTATCGGAGCCTTGCTGCCTCCCTTTTGATATGCTAAGATGTTCTCGTCAATAGTATTGTCCTGATGATTACCCAGAAGTGGACGAGAGATTCTTCGCTGCGCTCAGAATCTCTCGTCCGAAGTCGTCCAGCCATCGCGGTTTCCGCCATCTGGCCCCCTTCTGAGGAATCACCAGTATCGTTCAGACCCATCTTTCAAGAAAGGCATGTCTCATGACCCTGGTGATTCGATAGCCCTCAGTTTAGAGCTTGATGGAAGACGCAAGCAAAATGGCTGTCATATGGCAGTCTGTGTATTCATGTGACTGGTACTCTGATAAAAGTATCAATTCACGGAATATGTTCTTGCGTCCTGAATTCATGCGCTCTCAACTGATGGCACGGATAAGCATCAGGATAGAGATGTGTAACCTTGCGTCATCTCCTCTACATTCCTATGTACAGGAGATCATCCCAGGTAGGTTCTCCCTTTTGCCCTATGCTCATGCCCTGTTGAGCGCGCTCCTTTGCCGTATGAGTATAACGAAATGGAGCGTGAAAGATGCACCGGAAAACCGGGCGGCGAAAAACCCGTTCATCACAAAACAATCGTCAGACAAAGTGGTACTGGACTAGCCAGGGACTGCTGATACCCCAGCATGGCTGGTTAGGTATGCGAGAGTACGACAGGCGTCATCCGGCCTCTCACTACAACCTGCATATTCAACCGGTCTGCGGCGGCCAGGATTACCACAATTACCATATCCGATACCTGGGTATGAGAGACAATAAGCATGTCTGGTCCGTAATCGATGCGCCTTATGGCATAGAGAAGAGTCGCCGGCTCTATACCTTTTCGAAGGAATCTCACATCCGAGAGGTGATCGACACTGCCAGCAGCCTGCTAGTCACCGATATGACTAATGATGTTGGAGACCCCTCTCTATGGGCCAGGCTTTTTGAATCCCTGGCATTGATCCTGTTCGATTTATATCGATACGAACAGGAAAAGACCTCTGAGAGGAGATCATGAACCGGCCAGTTCAGGCATGTCCGAACTTTAGAAACGCACGCTTACAGACCTGGGTCTAGTCTATCACGCGAATTACCCAGCCTTCGCGCTCGCAATAGGTCTGGCAGGGGCTTTCGTAGCCGGCGAGCGAGGGAAGCGGCACACTGGCTACGAAGCTTGGAGCCGAACCCGGCAGTCCACTTACATCATAGACCTCGAGCTGATCGAGGGGCGCGTCCATCACGTAGACCCGCTTTTCATCGGGCGAGAGCGAGATGCAACTCTTTACCTGAAAGAGGTGACTCATGCCGGTATCCTCGTTACGCAGCCGAGACCGACGGCGCCTGCTTG
Organism: Ktedonobacteraceae bacterium; assembly: GCA_035294305.1. GTDB lineage: Bacteria > Chloroflexota > Ktedonobacteria > Ktedonobacterales > Ktedonobacteraceae > DASRBN01. Next base: position 6,984 of record DATGLD010000014.1, read on the forward strand.
CTGCTCAGGACCAGCGCTAGATGCTCTTATCTCTTCACTAACATCCAAAAGAATTGCGCCGGTACTTAAGGGGTCATATCAAATATCGTGCTGTACGTGAGAGGGCAAATATCCTCTCTCACGCTTTCTCTGAAGGGAATGGGTACATGATCACTACTGATATTCTCTTGATATTCTTGTTGTATGCTGCGATTTATTCTGGTGTTTTTCTGGCCTCACACTTTTTCAACAGGCCACGGACCTTTCGAGTCCAAATGTTGGTCTTGATCCTTGCCGCAATGCTGGGAACGTTTCTCCTGGTGCTAGCGAGTCGAAATGCTTCTTTCCAGACACTTGCCATAGTCCTCACGATTGTTCTCGGGTTTTGCGCGGCATGCCTCATTGCTGCCCTTGAAATAGCACGACAGAGGCAGCTTTCTCGCAGATAGAAAGCACCTCTACCCTAGCAGCCTCTCATAAAACGGATTAAAATACCCCTCATCGCGCTCAATCACGCCATCCAAACCTCGTCCGCCATCCGGCGAGCGTTTGATATCGGCGAAAAGACCGGCTTCCAGTCCCTTGAACAGGCCGAGAGAATCCATCTGTTGCAGCAGATTGACCGCGTCATGCAGAATCTGGTTTGCCCATTTTGAGATCAGGCTATCCTCGCGCCAGTCGAATTGCTCGCCAAGGCCGCGCGCTGCGTTGAATACGTAGAGCGCGCTGCGAATGGCGAGGAAGCGGTCTTGCAGGAGCGGGGTGTGAATGGCCTCGGTGGGCATGCCGAGCAGTTGAATGCCCTGGCCCGTCAGGACGCCAACAAGGTTGAAGAAACTATCGAGCATGTGGCCGCGGAAAATATCGCCGGTCATGTGCTTTGTGGGAGGCATGTACTTGACCGGGTAGCCGGGGAAGAGGTCGCGCACGAGCTGCGCGGAGGCAATCTCGTGCAGCAGGTGATTGGGTGTATCGGGATTGATTTCGAAGGCATGACCGAGACCGATCTGCTCCGGTGGCAGACCGGCAATCTGGGCGAAACGCTCGTTGATGAACTGCGAGGCGATGACAGTGTGTTCGGCTTCGAGAGCATCGGTGGTGGTCAGATAGTTATCCTCGCCGGTATTGATAATGATGCCAGCGGCCGCGTTGATGCGGCGCGAGAATAGCTGGTCGATGAGCGTGCGTTTCATGTTGATGTCGCGGAAGATGATGCCGTAAAGGGCGTCGTTGAGCATCATGTCTAGCCGCTCTAAGGCGCCCATAGCGGCAATTTCTGGCATGCATAGCCCGGAACAATAGTTGGTGAGGCGTATGTAGTGTCCAACTTCGCGGCTGGTCTCATCCAGGGCTGCACGCATGAGTTGGAAGTTAGCCTGCGTTGCGTAGGTGCCACCAAAGCCCTCGGTGGTTGGCCCGTATGGAACGTAGTCGAGCAGGCTCTGGGCGGTAGAGCGAATGACGGCAATCACATCGGCTCCCTGCCGCGCAGCTGCCTGTGCCTGCACGATGTCTTCATAGATATTGCCCGTGGCGACAATGACGTATAGCCAGGGCATCGGAGGATTGCCAAGTTCTTCGAGCAGGGCCGCTCGTTCGGCGCGGCGCGAACGAATGCGTTCGACACCCTGATCTACCAATTGATTGATCTTTTCGTCGATCTTCTCCGTTGAGAGAACTTCATCCTTTGAGACATTTAGAGCGAGTTCCCCCTCGGGCGTGATAAATCTAGTTCCTACACCTTTCCCAAATTTCAGTTCGCCATACCCAATGGCTTCGGCTGCCGACTGAACATCCAGGTTATGATGGAGCATGGCCGCGACAAATGGGCGCAGAATGCCGCCGGGCAGCAATGACTTCGCGCTGTCCACAATACAATTGGGTAACGGCACTCCTGTTTCATCGACGCCATCCACGGCGATCAGGCGCAAGGTAGCGCGCTCGATGGCGACGGTAGTGTGACCATAGATATAGTCAATAACGGGAGCGACGATGTGCTGGGCAAGCGCGCGGGCTTCATCGACAAGAGCGGAGTCAAGTTTGAGGTGAGGCATGGTGAACTATCTCCTCTGTTACGCACAGCATATCGCGGTCATACCCAACATGCACAAAAGGTGCCACTACTATGAACAGTTTATCTTGCCCATGAATCTGTTCAAAGCAGCAACACCCTTTTGGTAGGTTACGGTATGAATTGTCTATTTCAAAGACTTTCGCGACTATTCGTATTGAAAGTCTTCATCTGGCTCTATCTCGTCCTCTTCAATCTCCTCATCTTCGTCACTATATTCATCCAGATAGCTCAGATCAGGATAATTGCTTGAGTACGGGTCTCTCCGAATCTGGATAGTCGGGTGGATGACAGGAAAAGGCTTCAGCCCTCGCTGATCGGCTGGACCCTCCATTTCCGGTTCGTAAGCTGGCAGGCCTTCGCGCACCAGCACCTCCTCCCCCCATGCCATTGATTCAAAGCCCAGGCGGCGCAGGTCCATAACCATTCCCGGCCAGATATCTTCGGGATCAATAGCCCACCAGTCACGCCCCTCGACATGTACAGGTCGAACGCGCACAGGCCGGTTAAGATCGCCCAGATTAGCCAGTAAGGATGAATGTTTCCGGTCGGCTTTTTTCACGGCTAAACCGTCCCTTCTATAAGAAGCACAATACCCCACATTGCCTTTCCCTCCCGAGCTTGCAGCCGGGCCATGTTTTCCTCCACCGGGAAGGAACCATTCTCTCGCTGATCCCAAGGGAAGGAACCTATCAATGCTTACCAATAACATATCACATGGACAATGCAATATGCTAGTGTTCAAAGATACGTTATGCTCGACTTTTTGGATGAAATTGGCGAGGCTACCGTATAGATTTGCCTGCGCTGCTCACTCAAGGCCCTCCAGAGCTGACTTCTCTTGAACGGGTGCCGTTTTTGATCAGTTTTATAAATATTGCGCCCAGGATCACCAGCAATCCGGTTGCGGTAAAGATGGTATCGATGGGGCCGAAAGTGTATCACATATGGGCATATCAGGTGGCTTGTTGCAAACCTCAAGATCATATATAATACCTCTGCTAAGGGTGACTACAGCAGCTACTACAGCACAATGAATTAAAGGAGATGAGAGATGCAGTCAGGGGACCAGCAGCGAGAAGATACATATGTCATGGACCCGGAAAGTATGACCGAGATGGCCCGCTTGATCAACCAGCATGTTCTGATCACAGAACACATGGGGGGATTGTTTCCGCCAGAAGTTGATCCAACTGCTTTGACTTCGGTACTTGATCTCGCCTGTGGGCCCGGCGGCTGGGTACTCGACGTGGCTCGCGCCTACCCAGAGATAGAGGTGGTAGGGGTCGATATCAGCCAGACCATGATAACCTATGCAAAGGCGAGAGCTAAATCGCAGGGACTGAAGAATGCTAAGTTCCAGGTCATGAATATCCTCAAGCCTTTCACATTTCCAGATCAATCATTCGACATGGTCAATGTACGTTTTCTCGTAGGCGTACTTTCTCCTGGCGACTGGCCGCATCTGATTGAGGAGTGCAAGCGAGTGCTGCGCCCTGGTGGGATTTTACGCTTGACGGATGTCGATGACCTGGGCATTACCAATAGCGCTGCCCTGGAACAAATCACTGCCCTGGGAGCTAAAGCTGCGCGCATGGCAAAGCGAGCATTCTTCTCTGAGGGACGCTATGTAGGAACCATGATTATGCTGGCACGTTTCCTGCGCGATGCCGGGTTCCAGGATATCCACCAGCAGGCCCATATGATCGATTGGTCTGCCGGCACAGACGCCTTTCCCTTACAATACGACAATGCAAGAATGGCTCTCCAACTGGGTAGTACTTTTCTGACCAAAATGGGTGTCGTCACACAGGAACAATTTGATGATTTGTATTATCAGGCCGAGATCGATATGAATTCTTCTGATTTCGTTGCCGTCATGCTATACTTGACAGCCTGGGGCAGACTGGCCGGTGATAACCCTTGAATTCATGGTTATCACAACAAACAATAAGAAGTAGCCGTACACTCATATGCACTATTATTAAAGAACAGGCCGATCATGCATCGGATAGCTTTTCAGGAAGCAACGAACTATGCCACAGCCGGCGAAGACACTACGAGGCGTAACCCAGGCATCTTTGCGTCGCCTGCGCAACACTCCCACCTACTTCTTCCTCATCTGGCGTTGGGTGACATGGCTCTATGCTCTGCTGGTAATCGTAACGACCCATGTCCCCTTGAACGAGGCGCTGCTCCCGCTGGCCGTGACATTTGTTCAGGCATCGGTCGTCACCCTCTATGCGCCCGTCTTCCGAATTTTCCTGCCGGATTTGCCCCTATTGAAGAAAACACAGGCCCCTGGATCGCTTAAAGAGCGAACGAATACTCGAAAAGTGCGCCTGCTGGGCAGCAGGCGTCAGCAGCCACTGGCCGCTGACGACGATGCGGAAATATTGAAACCACTATCCGCGACAAACAATCCTAAATGGAACGCCGCCATTTATGCGCTTGACGTCATCATCTGCGGCCTGGTTACCTACTACGCCGGGATTTTCGGTAATCCCCCCTTCGGCAGTGGATCGGCATTCTACCGTTACGGCCTCTCAACCGTGCTGGCGGCAGCTTTCACGTATCGTTATACCGGCGGTCTGGCGTCGGCTTTTGGCTACGAGGCGATTATTCTGTTTGGCGCATTCGTGCCCCCACCTCATCACCACTATCCACTGATGCTTACGACACAGGACTTCGCCAGTTCGCTCATCGACGCGCCGCTGGTGGCGCTCCTCGCCGCCTACCTCGCCACGCTGCTCAACGGCCTGACACAAAGCAAAAGGCGCGAGCAAGATACTGTCCGCCGGCAAAATGCGCTGCTGCGCGTCAGTGAAACACTGGTTGCAGGGGCGGGCGATCAGCTGCAATTCCTGCAAAAAAGCGCGGAGCAGATACGTAAAGGTGGCCATTTTGAACGCCTGATCGTGGCTCTCATCACCGTTGAAGGTGACGGTAAGGAGGTGGAAATTGAAACAGGTTCTATCGTCGAATCAGGTGTAGCTGAGGCCATATCTCCCGATAAGAGTAAGATGTTGATCGAGCAAGTAGCGCGTACAAGAAGACAATTGACGGCTTTTGAACCGTTGGAAGGTGAACAGGGACAGGGCGACGAGGCCTACAGGCTGGCGCGTCTCTATCTTCCGGTGTCAAGAGAGGGCCAGGTCTATATGGTGCTGGGAGCAGAGAGTTTACGACACACTCCTTTTGATCAGAAACAGGAACATTTCCTGACTATCGCGGGAACCCAACTATTGATTGCCCTGGAGAACATACGCCTGAGGGAGCAGGCCGCCGAACTGGCAGCAGTGGCGGAGCGCGGGCGTATCGCGCGCGAGATCCACGACGGAATCGCGCAACTCATCTATATGATGAGCCTGAATGCTGAAACATGCGCCGCCCTTGTTCAACGTGTTGTTGAGGATTCAGGTGAAGAGGCACAGGCGCTTGCATCCATTACTACGTACCTGGACAAGCTAGTGACGATTTCCAAACAGGCGCTCTGGGAAACGCGCCACTATATGTTCACCCTCAAGCCCTTAATCAGCGGCACATCGACGCTGGCGCAGATGCTGACTAACCAGTTGCGCGAATTCGAGGCGATCAGCGGATTGCCGGCCCACTTAGAGGTCGAGGGCGAAGAGGAGAAGTCGGGTGGAGATGCCGGGCGCGCTCGCAAGATTGCCCAGGTAGGAACCGCCGTCTTCCGTATCACTCAGGAAGCCCTTACCAATGCCTATAAACACGCGAATGCGACGCAGGTTACTGTATATTTGCGTTACCTGCCGGGCAGTATAGAGGTCGAGATTCGCGACGATGGCAGAAGCCCGGTCGCTATTCCGCACAGTTATGATCTTGAAGCTGACGGAGAACGACAACGTATCTACGGCGGACACGGGATACGAGGAATGCGGGAGCGAGCGGAGGAACTCGGCGGCACTCTTACGATAATACAGCCTGTTACCCGGGGCACCAGCGTCCGGGCACACATTTCCATGTAAGGAGACTCCTATGGCAAAGATTCGCATCATGATTGTCGACGATCACGAGGTAGTGCGCATGGGCATGCGGGCCGTCATCGAGCCGGAAGCAGACCTTACAGTGGTTGGAGAGGCCGCCAATGGCGCGGAGGCCCTGGCAAAAGTTGGCATCCTGGACCCGCAGGTCATCTTAATGGATGTGCGCATGGAAAAGATGAGCGGTATCGAGGCGTGCCGCGAGATCAAAAGCCAGCACCCCGATGTAGCTATTCTTATGCTCACCTCGTATACCGACGATGACGCCATTCTATCGTCTGTCATGGCCGGCGCCAGTGGTTACCTCCTAAAGAACGAAAGACGCGCCGAGCTCCTGAAAGCTATTCGCCTGGTAGCCGCTGGCCAATCCCTGCTCGACACAGCCATAGCGAAGCAGGCAATGGAACGTATGGCTTCGCAGGCGCCTGGCAGCGAACTGACCGAGCGCGAACGCGAAGTGCTGGCCCTGATAGCTCGTGGCTATACGAACAAACAGATAGCCGATACGCTGTACGTCTCTGAAAAGACCGCTCGTAACCATGTTAGCCATATCCTTGAGAAACTGGGACTCTCAAGACGCAGCGAAGCGGCAGCATATGCCGTCGAACACAAGCTGGTGCCACCGCGCGAGCTAAAAATAGATAATCGATAAAGGGCGTTAAATAAGATAAAGTTTCACAATACTTTAATTTACTTTTCCGTCTTGTGTATGTTATACTTCCATGTAGTTAATTCAGCAATTTCGTAGTAAATCAGGTGTACAAGTCTCCGTAATTCAATCCTTTCTCAGCGCTTCTTGTATCGAACAATGACTCGGTTTAAGACGGAATAGAGGATAGCATGCAACTCTTAACTTCATTATCTCCTCAAACCAGGATCACGACTCAGAAAGTCAACATCGAAGATCTGAGTCTTATCCTTGAGCAACTCAGGGGACTGCATAGTCTTCAACACGACTTAAACAGGGAACAGCAGGCGCTGAGCCAGCGACAACAACTATTATGCCAGCAACAACGAGTTATATGCGAACAGTGCCATATACTTTCCGAGCGACTACGTGAGCTTCTAGAAAATGTTCTGGATCGCTAACCTCAAGGAACTGGGAGTTTTCTTGTAAGGAACCGTTCCACTATGGATGCGAGCGCCTGGACATGCCGTAGTAGCTCCAGAAGCTCAACATGATAGAAGCTGAACTGCCAGCGAACAATCAGCATGCCTATGATAGAGATAGTCCTATGCTTATATAGCGATACCCATCCATAACACCATTGAGATGCATGAAACAAACACTTTCATGCAATCCAATTTGCCTTACGTTTTTCCAGGAATGCTCGCAAACCCTCCTGGCCCTCCTCACTGATACGCAGCGTAGCAATCAGTTCGGCGGTAAAACGGCGGGCCGTATCGTGATCCATCTGGCCAACACTCAATGCCAGCGCTTTACAGGCCCGCAGCGCCTGTGGCCCACTACTCAGTAGCTCTCGCACCGTCTTCTCGACAGCAGCGTCAAGTTCCTCGGCAGCCGTCACTACATGCGCCAGCCCAACCTCTTTAGCACGCGTAGCACTGAAGCGCTCACCCGTCACAAACAGCACACGCGCGTGCGATTCACCGATCTTGCGTATCACGTAGGGCGATATAACCGCCGGAGCAATCCCCAGCTTGACCTCGCTAAAAGCCAACCGCGCGCTTTCGACCGCAATGACAATATCCGAGACCGCGACCAGACCCAGACCTCCACCCATGGCTGTGCCGTTTACGCGCGCTACGACAGGACAGGGAAAGGTATTGATACTATCGAAGAGATCAGCCAGGCGTAAGGCATCACTCAGATTCTGTTCCTGGGTGAATGAGGCCGCCGCCTGCATCATATTCAGATCAGCCCCGGCGCTGAAAGACGGCCCCTCACCGGTCAAAATAACAGCGTGCAGCTTTGTATTGGTGCGCAAGGAAGTAAATGCCGCCTGCAAATCCATAATGAGCTGCGTATTGAATGCATTGTGAACTTCTCCACGGCGCATGGTAACGGTTGCTACCCTATCCTGGTAGCTATGTTCTATGCTGAGATGCGCATATGTTGTTGACATGATTTACTCCTTTGGTTTGGGGTCGGTGATGAACATTTAGGACATAATCCGGCTTTTGAGAGCGATCAATCGGCCCCGCAGCTTCGCCGTCTATTTGTTCACATCCTGAAGACGCCGAACGGCGTATCGGGCATGGGAGCATTCAAAGAGGCAGCTATTCCCAACGCCAGCACCGTGCGCGTATCACGTGGATCGATGATGCCATCGTCCCAGAGGCGCGCTGTGCTGTAGTAAGGGTTGCCCTCTCTTTCGTACTTATCAAGGATAGGTTGCTTGAACTCGGCCTCCTCTTCCCCGGTCATGGTTTTGCCACGAGCCTCAAGTCCTTCTTTGCGCACAGTAGCCAGTACACTGGCCGCCTGCTCGCCGCCCATCACCGAGATACGCGCATTCGGCCACATCCATAACTGCCGCGGCGAATAAGCGCGCCCGCACATACCATAATTGCCTGCCCCGAATGAGCCGCCGATGATGACTGTGAAGCGCGGCACGGGCACATTGGCGACCGCCATCACCATCTTCGCGCCATCCTTGGCGATGCCGCCATTCTCGTATTGCTTCCCAACCATAAAGCCTGTGATATTCTGCAAGAAGATCAGAGGAGTCTGGCGCTGCCCGCATAACTCCATGAAATGCGTAGCCTTCAACGCGCTTTCGGAGAACAAGATACCGTTGTTGGCAATGATTCCCACAGGGTAGCCCATTAGGCGCGCGAAGCCGCAAACCAGTGTTGTGCCGTACAATGCCTTGAACTCGTGGAAGCGACTGCCATCGACGAGGCGCGCAATCACCTCGCGCACATCATAGCTCTTACGGTTATCACGGGGGATGATGCCGTACAGCTCGCTCGCATCATAAAGCGGGGGCTCCGGTTCGGCGATATCCCAGGGAATGTATTTGCGCCGGTTGAGGTTAGAAACGATGCTGCGGCAGATGGCCAGTGCGTGTTCATCGTTCAGGGCATAATGATCAGTCACGCCGGAGATGCGGCTATGTACATCGGCCCCGCCCAGTTCTTCCGCGGTCACCTCCTCACCCGTCGCCGCCTTAACCAGCGGCGGGCCGGCCAAAAAGATCGTACCATTGCCGCGCACAATCACCGTCTCATCGCTCATGGCCGGTACGTACGCCCCTCCAGCCGTGCAGGAACCCATCACAGCGGCAATCTGCGGGATGCGCTGGCTCGACATACGCGCCTGATTATAGAAGATGCGCCCGAAATGATCACGGTCGGGAAAGACATCCGCCTGCAAGGGCAGGAAGGCACCACCCGAATCGACAAGATAAATGCACGGGAGGTGATTTTGTTCGGCAATTTCCTGGGCGCGCAGGTGCTTCTTTACCGTCACTGGATAATACGTGCCGCCTTTAACGGTCGCATCGTTCGCGATAATCACGCATTCCTGCCCCTCGACCACTCCGATTCCAGTAATGATACCCGCCGAAGGTGCCTCATTGTCATACATATCCCATGCTGCCAGCGGGCTAAACTCCAGGAACGGGGTGTCAGGGTCGCAAAGCAACTGTACACGTTCGCGCGCCAGCAGCTTATTGCGTTTGCGGTGCCTGGCAATGGCATCCACGCCGCCACCCTGCTGCACCTGCTGCAAGCGCTCGTTCAGTTGGGCAAGCAATTCCTCAAAATGGCGCTTGTTCTCTAAAAATTGGGGACTTCTACGATCTACGTGTGTTTCGATTATTGCCATTGAAACGTGTTCCTCTCGACGACAGTGTCATGTGGGATTTCACCAGTAGCCTACTCTGCTCTTTGCAGCATAGCACCGCCTGGCAAAGAGCGTCAAGTCCTTACTTCGCCTCTAACCTTGACGTTGACGTAAACGATAATATATGGTACGATAGGAATGTGCAATGGGAAAACATTATGACCAGGGCAACCCTAACTCAGCTTTGTGCAGGCGTACCCTGGTGATCGCTCTCTAATCATTTTTTATAAGCAATTTTTAGTAAATAATGATGTAGCAATGGGAGGCTTCTTATATGAAGGTCAGCGATAAAATAACTCCTTCAAAAAGTGGTGAGTCACGGGTTCAGCCGCGCACCCCCCGCAGGTTTCAACAGCCAGGCCCGAACTATAAATGGGTAGCGCTGTCGAATACCACTCTGGGCGTATTGATGGCGACGATCAACAGCAGCATTGTTCTGATTGCGCTTCCGGCGATCTTCAACGGCATCGGCATCAATCCGCTGTCTGCCGGCGAGACAAACTACTTTCTCTGGATGCTGATGGGATATATGGTCGTTACCGCTACCTTGCTGGTAACATTCGGGCGCATCTCAGATATGTTCGGGCGCGTCAGGCTGTATAACCTGGGATTTGCCGTCTTCACGGCCGGCAGCATTCTGCTCTTTTTGACACCTGGCTCGGGCAATGCGGCCGCGCTCGAACTGATCATTTTCCGGCTGGTGCAGGCGGTTGGTGCCGGTTTTCTCTTCGCAAACAGTACGGCTATTCTTACCGATGCATTTCCTGCGCACCAGCGCGGTATGGCGATGGGTATCAACCAGATCGCGGCCATTCTCGGCTCCATCATTGGCCTGATACTCGGTGGCGTGCTTGCCGTCGTCAACTGGCGACTGGTTTTCCTGGTGAGCGTCCCTTTCGGCGTCTTTGGTACCATCTGGGCCTACCGCATGCTGCGTGAGACCGCCGTCATTCGAGGTCATCAGAAGATTGACTGGCCCGGCAATATCACTTTCGCGCTTGGATTGACCGCGCTGCTGGTCGGGGCCACCTATGGCATTGAACCGTATGGCAATTCTTCGATGGGCTGGACCAATCCGATGGTGATCGGTGCGCTAGCGCTTGGCATCGCCTTACTTGCGGCTTTTGCCTGGATTGAGCTACACGTCAGCGATCCAATGTTCCGGCTCGATCTGTTCAAAATCCGTATGTTTGCCGCCGGTAATGTAAGCGGCTTTCTTGCAAGCACAGCGCGTGGCGGCCTGCAGTTTATGCTCATCATCTGGCTGCAGGGCATCTGGCTGCCCTTACACGGCTATAGTTTCGAAGTGACACCGCTGTGGGCAGGCATCTACATGCTGCCATTGATGGCTGGCTTTATCGTGATGGGGCCGCTCAGTGGATATCTCTCCGACCGCTTCGGCGCGCGCCTCTTTTCGACAACGGGCATGCTTATTCAGGTCGTAACCTTTATCGCGTTGACATTCTTGCCTGCCAACTTCAACTATATATGGTTCGCGATCATACTGGTGTTCCTGGGCATCGGCCAGGGAATGTTCGCGGCCCCCAATACGACGGCGATCATGAACAGCGTGCCACCACAGCAGCGCGGTGTTGCATCTGGTATGCGCGCCACCTTCCAGAATGGCGCATCCGTGGTGAGTATCGGCATCTTCTTCAGCATCGTGACGGCCGGACTTGCTTCGGCGCTGCCCGGTTCGCTCTTCAGTGGTTTAACGCAGGCCGGGTTGCCAGGCACGGTAGCAAACTCAATTTCGCATTTACCGCCAACGGCTGCGCTCTTCGCCGCCTTCCTGGGCTACAATCCAATGGCAACCTTGCTGCCGGCACAGGCACTGCATGCATTGCCGGCTGCTAACCAGGCGCGCCTGCTCAGCAAGAGCTTCTTCCCGACCTTGATCTCTTCGCCATTCATGGTTGGGCTGCACGCGGTGTTTTACCTGTCGGCATTCATGTGCCTCATTGCCGCCATCGCTTCCCTGCTGCGCGGGAAGCGCTACATCTACGGCCAGGATCAGATAGCGACAGGAGCCGTTACCGTAGGGTCAGCACCAACCTCTACAGCGCCTCAGAACATTGCGATTACTGATACCCGGCACCACGCCTGATAGACCCGGCAGAGAAACGGCGCAGTTCTCTACCTGAACTGCGCCGTTTCTCTGCCGGGTCTGATCTCTCCTTCCCTCTGATGGCTCTTGACCGCCTTTCGTTGTTATTACTGGGACGATCCGCTAATACTTTCAGGCGGGCGAAAATCGCCGGGGCGACCGGGATAGCGACGAAGACCTGCTCCAGGACCAAGCTCTCCTGTTGGAGTACCCAGCTTCAGTGCTTTGCGCTCCAGGGCCAGCGCGATCAAATCGACGGCGCCATCCAGGTCGATGACAGCAGTATTCACCACCAGATCATACAAATGCGCATCCTCCGGGCTTTGATGATACTCTGCCTGCAAGTAACGTAGCCTGTCTCGATCTTTCATCTGCACCCGTGAGCGCGCATCATTCTGATTGAGACCTTCGCGCCGCATCACATAGGCAATGCGCAAGTCCAGCGGAGCTACGATCCTGGCATGCAGAATATCGCGCCGCTGCGCCAGTAGCATCTGCGCTCCACGTCCCACGATCACCACATGTCCCTGCGTCACTGCCGCCTCTACAACATCACGCAGAGCATTGCGGTATTTTTGTTCATTAGCCTCAGGCAGCGTCCCCGGGCCGATAAGCATAACCGGCTCAACCAGTTGCATACTGGTTAGAATGCGTGAAATGAGACCTTCGGCGCGTTCATCGTGAATCTGGGCCTCCGCTTCGCTCACTCCCAGGGCTTTGGCTACCTCCACCACCACCTCATGGTCAACCAGTTGCCATCCCAGATACTGGGCAAGCCGGGCGGCTATCTCACCGCCACCGCTTCCATATTCACGTGAGATGGTGACCGCACGCATACGGTTAATCGCATCCATATCCACGTTCATATTGTGGCCCTCCTATACCTATCATTGCTGCCACACTATACTTGGCCGGTATATAGCTCTCATAAGGATTCTAGCATTTTGGGGATATGTCGGACAAGCAGCTTAACAACTTAGCTCGCCCTATCCCCCATCCAGGGTTGCTATTAATAGTCAGAGATTATTCCCACCGTTGAGCCTACACCATTTTGCAAGCGCACTGTAAAATAATTCTCCATTAGTGATATGTGTCATCCACTTTGATTTTCTCCATTATCTGCGTATCTGCTGGCTCGCTATAAGTTAATTTTACAAGATCATCTAGCTGCGAGAGTAGCGTATTGATAGCTGCGCGAATGCTCTGTTTTTCTGCGTTCAAATTGTCAACAGAAGCCATAATAGTTTGAACCACCTCTACCAGTTCTGCTATCTGTTGTTGCCGTTTGGCAGAAGCAACCTTGATTGGCAAGCGTTTCCAGATATCAGGATAAATGCGCCCCTCTCGTGTCCCCTCGTGCATATTGGACGCAATATATTGACGCATGAAATTACTGTTGATGATACCAAGGAGGTATCGCAGGTCAAAGTGTTCACCAACGGAGAAATCTTTGTTTATAAGATTGGTAAGCTGGCGCGATTTGCGGAGGACCGTTTGGATGCCTTTCTCGTCGATAGCACCTGCCTGTTCCAGAGCCTTCCAGGGAACCACCACCTGCACACTATGATTGGCAAATAAGCTATCGCGATCATAGTAACCACCAGAAGTCTCTCCTAAGAGCAACTTTTCAGGTGTGCGAAAGAGAGCAACATGCCTGGGACCTCGCATGTATGGACGGAATTTTTCATAAGCAACAAAACGTTTCCGGCGCAGAAAATAGCAATCTACATCGTCTCCCAGTACGCCAACGTCTGGATACTCCGCGGGACGTTCTTTTCCCATAGATGGGGGTAAAAAGACATCAGTGAGCGTAAAGCGCTTTTCTCGTTTTCCGTCAATTATTGGGTCAGAGTCCTCATCACTCTGTGCTTCAATGCCAGTGCCAATGTAAACCAGGGCACACAAGGGTAGAGTTTCTTCCGCCATGCTTTTATGAAGGATAGGATCATAACGCCAACGAAAAAGCTGGTCGTTGGAAGCTAATTGTAGAAGAGGTGGTAGAGTTTCAAAACGTTTACAATCGGCCTGTACATGCCTGCGCCTTCTTACAAGATGATTTTCATCAGGAACATGATTCTCAAGAAGCACTATAGTATTTTCTACAGCCGCATCTTGAAAAAGGCGTAATCCGGGGAAAAAGTCTATCTGCAACAGGCTATAATTTTTTGAAAGAGCTTGTCGTAACCGGTCAGCATATCCTTCCGTCTCAATCCCATTGGAGACAATCAAACCTAAACGTCCAGTTTCAGGCCTGAGGAATTGGAGATTTCGCTCGAAAAACGGCACAAAGAGATCCCAGCGTTGACATAGCAACTTATAAATACCATATTCCGACACTTTCTTACGATAGCGTAAGTTCTCTGAACTCTTGCCCGCACTGACATATGGTGGATTTCCTAGCAGATAATCAAGCCCCTTGTAACAGGTTACCAGGTCTACTCTCTCAGAACTGGCTGGATTGAGAGCATCCAGACAATAGATATGCAATTGCTCGACGGTTCTGCACAATAGCCCCTGCTCGCCGGTAAGAAAAGGGAGGCATTGCAGCAGCAAGTTCATCTGGGCCAGGTAGCACGCAAAAGAATTGAGATCAAAGCCCAGCAGAGTGTTAGTCATTATCCATAGTGCATATTCCAGACTAACCTCGTTCCTAGCTACAAGATGCCGTAACATTGCCTTTTTCCGCGCGGCGACCGCCACCAGAAACGACCCGCTGCCGCAAGAAATATCCCCGATCGTCTTCTCAAGGAATGCGCAAAGTTCGGTAATACCCTGATTATCTTGCTCGCCACAATAAGGCAGACCGAGGGTATCAAGCATGTAATCCACAAGGTAGTCGGGTGTGTAAAACTGCCCTGTCTCGCTGCGATGCTTGCTCTCGATAAAACTCTCGTCATATATTCTGCCCAGCAAATCCATGCTCAGATTCTTGAAATCGTAGCGACGAAGCAGGCGAAACAGCGAGCGAATGCTTCGAGCATCGGGCGTAAACCAGTCAAAAAAATTCTGGCTTTCAAAACAGTTCGATGAACAAACGGGAGGGTAGAGCCTCTTCAGCAGCGAGAGAGCCGTTTCTTGAATTGCGGGAGTCAGGTGCTTATCGATAACCAGGCACGGGATCAGTCGATAGTCTTCACATGCTCGTACCAAACAGATGCGTACAAATTGGTGGTAAGCAGCTTGCAGGCAGAACTCTTCTTGCGGATCAGCACAAGCTGTATTCGTAAAGGCTTGCCAGGCCTTGAATGCTTCAACGGCCTGATTGCTGAGCGCTTTGCTTTCGACTGGGAAGAGCAGACTGTTAAATTGGGTGCAGACCTGTTTGCGTATTCGTCTTAGTACCGGTTTGAGTTGGCGAACAAGAGGTTGTATAGCTACGAATTCTGACGCCATCACCCAAACCTCTCCGTCACCGCGTTAGCATGCGCCGGAAAGCCCTCGAAATCTGCCAGGCGGCGGGCGGTCTGACTCAGGGGAGCATAGCCCTCGGCAGTTACATAAGCGATGCCGGTACGCTTCAGGAAATCGTAGACCGATGTGCAAGAGAAGGTGTGGGCAAAACCGCCTGTAGGCAGGATGGCATTGGTTCCAACACAATAATTTCCTGTGCAAAACGGCGTGCAGGGGCCGATCAGTATCTCGCCGGCATTCTTTAACTTTGGTAAGAGCGCGAATGGCTCGCGCACCTGCACTTCGAGGTGCTCCGGGGCGTAATCATTGACGAAATCGACGGCCTCATCCATGCTTGCTGCCAGCACAATGCCACCGGTTCCTTCCGGTTGCTCAAGCACCGTATGCACGAATGTCTGGCGCGGCTCCGGTAGGGCAGCTATTTTTTCTGGCAGCAGGGCGATCACGGCTTCGGCCAGTGAACGACTATCGGTAACGAGCAGAGCCGAGGAATCGGGGCCATGCTCGGCCTCGATCAATAGATCACGCGCCAGTAATTCAGGGTCTGCGCTCGCATCCGCCAGAGTGATGGATTCGCTGGGACCGGCGGGCAGGCCTACATCGACCGTACCATACAAAAGTCGTTTGGCGGCTGCGACGTACCCACTTCCGGGACCCGTGATCTTATGCACGCGACCAATGGTAGTTGTGCCATAGGCAAGCGCGGCAATCGCCTGAGCGCCCCCAACGCGATAGATTTCATGCACGCCGCACAGGTCAGCGGCAACCAACGACGCGGGATCGATTTCGCCATCGGGCCCCGGCGGCGTGCAGACAACGATACGTGGCACCCCGGCTATGCTGGCAGGAGTTGCAAGCATGTACATCACTGAGGGAAATGCTCCCTTGCCACGTGGCACGTACAATCCCGCTGAACTGATCGGCGTAATCTTCTCACCGGCCATCACACCGGGCTCTACCTCAGTGAACCACTGTTCGTGTGGCAACTGTCGTTGGTGAACCGCGCGCACATTACGAATAGCATGCATGAGAGCGGCATGTATACCGGCATCTAGCATATTGTAGGCTCGTTCGATTTCCTCACGACTTACACGCAGCCGGTCGCGTGAGAGCTGCACCTTATCAAAGCGAGCAGTGAATTCGATCAGCGCCTCGTCGCCGCGTGCGCGGACGGCCTGCACGATTGGGAGCACGCGCTCGATAAGCGCATCGATCTGCAATTCCGCGCGGCGCAATAAGCGCGTCCTCTGTTCTATAGTCACGCCAGAGAGTTCGTAGAAATGTATCATGCTCTTATCCTATCAGGCCCTTGCGCCGCATCTGCTCCAGATCATATTCCGCCGGTTCCAGCGGGCTGACTCCGGCCTGAGCGCATGCGTTGCCCACTAACGCAAATCCAAGCTCCATTCCCTGCACGATCAATGAGTGCTCATTGGAGGCCAGCAGGTCCAGGCAGTTCTGCTGCTGTTCGATCTCACTTCCCGTATCGCCGCGGATTGCCCCGGCATTATACCCCTTGATAAGGGCAAGATGCGGTGAAAAATCATCGTACGGCAGGTTCAGAGTTGTAGCAACCAGCAATAGCCAGTACTGAACCTGGCTGCCCTCGAGAATGGTATCGGGTTGCCTGCCGGTGTGCACGTGTTCTCCACTTTGCACTTCGGCGAGTTCTTCCAGTTCATCGGCCAGGCGCGCCAGAAGGTAAGTCAGGCTGCGCTCCTGGAGCAGGCGCGATGTATTGGATTCCTCGCTCAGATCATGATCTTTTAAATACAGGTAGAAATTGTATAACTGGCGCAAAGCCGTTTCTAAAGGCTCTATGAATGGCGACCGGGCGCCCACATCCTTCTTCTCACTCGCACCTCCATTACCATAGACCGTTTGCGGGTCAAAGACACGCTCAGCCACGATTTCATAGCTATCGTCCGGCAACAGGCGACGATAATAGCAACTGCGATAACCCATGTGGCAGGCTGCATCGCCGTGTTGTAACACGCGGATCAGCAGACTATTCTCCTCGCAGTTCACGAAGATAGCGCGAACCTCCTGCACATTGCCGGACCGCTCGCCCTTATGCCAGATGGCGTTGCGCGAGCGGCTGAAAAAGTGCGCCTGGCCGGTCTGACGCGTGCGCTCGAACGCCTCCTCATTCATGAAGGCAACCATCAGCACTTCTCCGGTTGCATCATCCTGGATGACAGCTGGAATCAGTCCCTGGCGATCAAATTTCAGCATGCCGCACCGTTATCTCCTTTCGCTGCAAAAAGTCCTTGACCTCGCGGATACGCAGGCGCCCGAAATGAAAGATTGAGGCCGCCAGCACTGCATCCGCGCCTCCCAGCGTCAGGCCCTCATAAAAATGTTCAAGCCTGCCGATACCACCGGATGCAATCACCGGCACGGAAACATGCTTCGAAACCAGGGCAGTAAGGACAAGATCATAGCCCTGCTGCGTACCGTCGCGGTCCATGCTGGTCAACAGGATTTCTCCCGCGCCAAGTTTCACGCCGCGCTGTGCCCATTCTAGCACATCCATGCCTGTAGGCGTGCGTCCACCATGAATGAAAACCTCGTAACCGCTCGGCATAGAGGGATTTGAGCGCGCATCGATGGCAAGGATGATGCATTGCGTTCCGAATTGATCAGCGCCAGCACGCAGCAGATCGGGATTTTGCACCGCCGCCGTGTTCAGCGAAGTTTTATCTGCCCCTGCTGCCAACGCCGCTCGGATATCGTCGATACTACGAATGCCGCCGCCCACCGTCACCGGAATAAATACCTGCTCTGCTGTGCGCCGCACCACGTCCAGCATCGTCGCTCGCTGCTCATATGAGGCCGTAATATCGAGAAAAACCAGTTCATCGGCTCCCTCGGCATTATAGTACGCCGCCAGTTCCACGGGATCACCCGCATCGCGCAAATTGACGAAGTTGACTCCCTTGACCACGCGCCCCGCCGTGACATCCAGGCAGGGAATGATACGTTTGGTAAGCATGATAACCCCTACCCTTTCTCCACCTCTTGAACGGCTCGAATAGCCGCGACAAGGTCAACATCGCCCGTATAGAGAGCCTTTCCGATAATTGCCCCCTCAATACCCAATGCAGCCAACATGCGTATATCTTCTAACGAACTGATGCCACCAGAAGCAATCAAGGAGCAAGGCACCGATTGCTGCATTGCTCGCAGCGCATTCACATTCGGCCCCTGCAAGGCTCCATCTCGCGCGATATCGGTGTAGATAAACCGCTGTACGCCGATAGCATAGAGTTCGGCGGCCAGAGATGTTGCCCGCACCTGCGTCATCTCGCGCCAGCCTGAGATAGCAACCAGGCCATCGCGCGCATCCAGCCCTATCGCGATGCGCTCTCCCCACCTTGCCAGCGCATCCTTAAGCAGTACGCGATCTGTAAGCACCATAGTACCAAGGATGACACGCTCTACGCCCAGATCGAGAATTTGCTCGATGTGCGCAAGCCCGCGCATACCCCCGCCTAACTCTATAGACAGTGATGTAGCTGCGCGAATTTGCGCGACGGTTTCGAGATTCACAGGATGGCCTGCCACGGCCCCATCAAGGTCTACAAGGTGCAGCCAGTTCGCTCCTGCCGCCTGCCAGCGCCTGGCCACGCGCACAGGGTCAGCATCATAGATCGTCACACGCTCGAAGTCTCCTTGATAAAGACGCACGCATTGACCGTCCTTCATATCAACCGCCGGCAGAATGATCATTGTTCAACCCATTTCATAAAATTATGGAGCAACTGCAGGCCATGAGAGCCGCTTTTCTCAGGGTGAAATTGCGTTCCCCACACGCGATCGGTGACAATCACACTGCAGAACGGCGCGCCATAATCGGTGACCGCCGCCACACCCTGCTGGTCCTGAGGCTCGACGTAGTACGAATGCGCGAAGTAGAAACAGGCTTCCTCTGGAATACCGGTAAAGATAGGCAAAAGGCCTCGCGTTGGCCTGACCGAGTTCC
This sequence comes from Ktedonobacteraceae bacterium, assembly GCA_035294305.1. Classification (GTDB taxonomy): domain Bacteria; phylum Chloroflexota; class Ktedonobacteria; order Ktedonobacterales; family Ktedonobacteraceae; genus DASRBN01. The sequence continues at coordinate 26,355 of DATGLD010000014.1, forward strand.
AGCCCATATGCGGAATCTTCGGGCCACGCGGAATAGGGCGCACTTCACCGCGAAAGAGCCGCAGTCCATCCACGTCGCCCTCGGCATGATAATCAGCCAGCAATTGCATACCGAGACAAATGCCCAGGAAAGGTTGACCTCGCTCCGTCGCCAGCCGAATAGCAACATCCAATCCCCGCTGCCTCATGCGCGTCATTGCGGCCCCTCCTGAGCCTACACCAGGAAGCACAATACCCTGCGCAGTAGCAACCACTGCCGGATCATCAGTCACCTGCACCTGCGCGCCAACGTATTGCAGCGCCTTCGCGATGCTACGAATATTGCCGGCACCATAATCAATAATGGCAATCATATATTACCCCTCCATGCTTCTATTCCGCTATTGCCCATCTGCACTGCAAACGACAGCCCCAGCCAGCTAATAGCAGGCGGAAAACGCTGCTCATCGAGCAGGTTGACGGTCAGCAGTGGGCAGCACATCAATGCCAGTCGCATTATCTCAGGCCACTCTTCAGGCAATGCATCCCCCATACGCAATTCTTCTATCAACGGCGTAAGCAAGCGCGCAATTTTTGCCCGCAATATTGCCCTGCGTACAGGTGTGAGGGTATAGTCGTGTTCGACAACGATTGTGGCCCGATCTACGCTCACAGAAAAATGCAGGTCGCAAGCAACATCAGCAGGAAAATACATCCAGGTCGCAAAGACATTATGGAACAGAGGCTTGACTACATCCAACAATGGTGAATGACGACCGGCAAATGCCGGGTCAAAGTAGAGATAATGTTTCTCCTGTTCCAGGAATACGTTGCCAAAGTGAGCATCACCATGCCCGATAATCGTCGCACCCGGCCTTTTCGGATCGAGAACGACTCTGGCCCTTTCAACCAGTTCGCCCAGGCTCCATTGCTGCCGGACCCCATTAATTACCCATCGCGCTCCCATCAGGTCATTGAAAGCTATACTTTGTTGTTCTTTTATGGCTATAGGAAATCTGATGAATTTACCGGCGTAAAAGTTATTAAATCGGCCGCCCGTGATGCGATGCCAGAAAAGCTGGTGAATTGGAGCCAGCGCATTCTCTTCGCTGCTAGATGCCGCGAGCGTGGCCCGGTAAATATCGAGCAGCCTTTCGCACTCACGCGTCTCAGCAGCTACCAGGGTTGCCATTATACCGTCATCCTCTACATTGCCTGACTCCGCTGCTCGCATGAGGTCAAACATGACCGGCCAGCGTACCACGGGATAAATAACCATCTGCTGCTCTTTTTGGTGCAGCACCCTTAAAGGCTTGACGATATTGTAGCCAGCATTGGAGAGCAGTTCAGCATGATAGTACTCTTCCAGGACTCCTTGCTCTTCGACATGCGTTTTGAAGAAATATTCCTCACCACCACTGCGATAAAAGCCGTTGAACGAGTTGAGCGAAACGGCCCTGGGCATCAACGTGACGCTCTCCGTCGCCAAGTGCATATGCAGGGCAAACCAGCGTTGCAGCGATTGTTCTGCTTTCTTGCGGTCACTAAATTGCAATTGCTGGATGGTCACAAGACTATCGATCTCGTTCACCGGCTTACTCATGTCTCCTCTTCAAACGCTCGCGCAGATTGCGCACGCTTGTCGATTCTTCCGCGAAACGGTACGTCAGCGGAGTAATGTGGATATAGAACGCGCCCGCACTTCGCATTGCCGTAACGATTTCAAGCAAGTGGGCAACCGAGCCCTTTATATTCACCATACCTGAGAGTGCGTAGAGGTTGGATGTTTCATGCCCAGGCGTTGAAATTTGTAACTGGGAGTCGGCAACAAATGCCCGTATCTGGTCGCAAATGCGTTGAACGCTCTCAAGGTTTTCGCGAGGGATGAAAGCCGTCAATAGGGAGCGATTGCGCGCCTGCATGTGGGCCTCGATCAATTCTAGCATCAGGCAGGCCATGTGCAGCGCCTGTTCATTCTGGCACAGCAGATGCGCGTTGCCGATAAAGCAGGCCTGCGAGTGCAATACCACGCCATCGTCCAGCAGTTTCAGATGGTTTTCACGCAAGGTTGTGCCTGTCTCGGTGAGATCTACAATCAGGTCAGCCGTGCCGGTCAAGGGCGCGGCTTCGAGCGCGCCATGAGGCGAAATAATCTTGCAGTGCGTGATGCCATGCTGATGTAGGAACTGGCCAGTCAGGGCGGGATACTTGGTGGCAATGCGCAATCCTCGTCCCTTATGCGCCTGGTAATATCCCGCCAGGTGCCAGAGATCAGCGCACGTATTCACGTCGATCCAGGTTTCTGGGACGGCCACGACAAGCCGGCAGTGGCCATAGCCCAGGTCGCGTTCCAGCGTCACCAGGTCATCGTCGAAGCCATCCTCATCACCCTCTCCATCCCCATCGCCCCGGTATTCGACCAGGATGTCATAGCCGGTAATGCCGAGCGCGGCATCGCCATCCTGTACCAGCGCCGGTATATCCGCCGCTCGTTGAAATACCACCTCCAGGTCCGGCATACTGCTTATACGCGCCAGGTACTGGCGTGGATTATTGCGACTGACTTTCATGCCGCATTCGGCCAGAAATGCCAGTGTCGCGGCCTCTAAGGCGCCCTTTCCCGGCAGCGCCAGGCGTATTACATGTTCCAGGCTCATCTATGCCACTCTTTCTCTCACAGGCTGCGTACCAGCGCTTCGACTGCCAAAACTCGCTCTTCACCTGTCTTCAGATCACGCACGATAACCGTATTGGAGCGGCGTTCACCTTCGCCAACGGTCAGCACCTGGCGGATATTTTTCTCCACCGCCAGTTTCAGTGCTGCTCCGGTACCATGCCCCGTCAAATCCACTTCGACTTGCACTTCATTCATGCGCAAGAGGTGAGCGACATGTAATGCATAGAACACCTCCCGCGTACTCACAGGAATGATAAGCATTCGCTTTGGCGGCAAGTCCGGCAGATCGTCTTTTGAAAGAACCGAGAGCAAGCGCTCAACACCGAAAGCAAAACCGCAGGCTTTGACCTCGCGCCCGCCGATAGCCTGCATCAATTGATCGTACCGGCCCCCCCCGCATAATTGGACGTCGAATCCATCTCCACCCCTTGCATGAATCTCAAACACCAGCCCGGTATAATAGCTCACGCTCCGTCCCAGTGCCAGGTTGAGTATAACCTGCTGGCGTGGTATATCGCAATACTCAAGAAACGCCACGAGATTCTCTAGTTCTGTTAGTGGTTCCGCATCAAGTTTATACCGGCCTAACAGATCGCGCAATGCTTCAAAAACTTCTGGAGGAGAACCGGAGATGGCATGCAGAGCACGTAGAAATTCCAGCGCGTGCAAAATTTGCTGTCGCTGCTCGCCGCGCCCCATCCTCCATAGAAAGCGTTCAACCACCTCGTTACGAGCAGCATCGTCAGCAAACGTGATGCTGCCCAGGAGCGAAGTGATAAAACGCGACTCCATTTCTGATAGTGCGCCAGCCCCCGTAGTTCCTGCTCCAAACGCCCCTAGCGGGCTATCTTCCGACCCATTCGCGGGATAGAGGGCTTCGAGGCGGGCTTTGGCCAGTTGCTCACCCTCTTCGGAACGGCTGATCTGCTCCATCAGGCCAAGCAGTAGGCGTGCCGCCTGGTCATCAAGGTGCAGGCGATTGATGAAGCCGCTGGCAACTCCAATGTGGCCTAACTCTAATCGATAATGGTCAATGTGCAGTTCTTTGAGGATGTCGCAGGCTAAAAGCAGGATTTCAGCATCTGCCGCAACGGTTTGACCACCGAACAATTCGATGCCCAGCTGAGTATGCTGGCGATAGCGATTTCTTCCCGGCGCTTCATAGCGAAAGATTGGCCCCGCGTACTGGAAGCGCAGCGGCAATGGCTGCTGCCAGTAATGATCGAGATACAGACGGCAAACAGCGGCCGTATATTCTGGACGCAGGCACAGGTCGCGGTGATGCAAGCGAAACGTGTACAGATTTTGCCACAATTCCTGACCAAAACTGGCCTGGAAGAGATCGCTCTGCTCGACGATTGGAGTGTCGATCAGGGCATAGCCGGCATTCGACAACAATGTTCCCAGGCGCTCCATTACTCCACGCTGCTGCCTGTACTCTTCAGGTAACAGGTCATGCATCCCACGCAATCGCTCAATACGGTTTTTCATGCAGGCCGATTCCTCTCAGAGATATCATTCTTCTCAACATTTTATATCAGCATCTTCGTCCGGGTCTATGGCTACAAAATTTGCTATGCCCATCTCAGGATGACGGCTGGAACATATGGATCAGTTGAAAAGCCTATGCCTTAGAAAAGGCAATACCGGCCCTATGACCGGAATCTTACGGAACTATTGCATCGATCCCACGAGAAGCAAGGGAGCAGTTTCTTGCTGATGCCTTCGTTTGGGGAATTTGTGATGCCATGATTCATACCAGAGCCATACAACAGCTTTGCTATCGGAAGGATGGTATGGGCACAGATAAATGCCTATAACTCAGCCTTTCCTGGCTCTCCGGTACTATAGAAATCGAAAAGTTGCCCGCAGGTGAGAAAACACTAGCTGTTCCTCCCCACTATAAGCCGCCGGAGGAGCCAGTTGCACTATCGAATAGAAATGGTTGTTATGCTCGGTCGCGAGCAGGATTACAGTATATGTTGCCCCACCCTGCACCACGCTACCCTTGATCTGTTGCCATGTAGTTCCGGCAAATGCCAGTAACGGCAGGCTTGTCTGGCCCGTCATTCCTAATTGCGCCACTTCATTCTTGCTATACTGTGCGATACTACCCGTGGCTGTAGCTTCTTGAACGATCACCTGGCCGGTATGACTACTGTCATAGAAGCTCACAGAGCCTTTTTTCGTATCGATATGAGCCGTCCAACCCTGCGGATAGCGCAACACAAAACCCAGTGTGCTATTTTGAAACGGCTGATCTGTATTCGTCACGGCGGGAACCGTAAAGGGCTGGTCTACCACAATCCATGCGACCAGGCCGCCAATCAACAATAAGCCCAGCACGATGAGCAAGAACACCAGCGGTTTGCGACTCTTGCGATTAGGATGGGTCGCGCGAGGCGATATTGCCACCGAAGTCGGAGGAGGGGTTCGCTGCGCCTGAAAATCCTGTGCAGGCCGAACTTCGGGACGAGACGATTGAGGCGAGAGTAGAGGTGATAGCGATCTCTGCTGCGCTGGCGACTGAACGGGCCGGGACATGTCCTGCGGTGCGTTCTCTCGCTGCTCAGCAAATCTTCCTGCTGCCGGAGGTAAAGGCTGTACCATCGCCTGTCGCTGTGAAACCATCGGACGGGTGTCAAGCTGCTCCACTTCACCAAGGTGTGAAGACCCCTTAGTAGCTGCCACACTTCCACGAGAGAATGAAGTATCGCCTACTGGCCTGCCAGTGCCTGGTAATGGGTCTCCAGGAGATATATTGGAAAGGGCAGCTGGGAGATGGGCAGTGGGTAAATTCTCGACTTCGTCATTCGCTGATGACCGGCTTGAAATAGCAGGGTCTTTGCGCGTTGGATAGGCATCCCTATCAAAAGACTCGACCTCTTTCTTCACGATTGGTGATCCATCGTCGCCTTCGCTCTGCCCCTGCTGCCAGACCCTCACACGCAATTCGCGCGCAGCTGAAGCATCGGCATGCACTATTGGATGAGCAACTTCACGTTCAAGCTTATTCATCCAGGCAGGAGGTTCGTTATTAATGGGACGCCGGGAAGGTCGGGCCGGCGGACGATACGCAATTTGTTCCCGTATGGCAGGTCGGCTCCCGCTCTGCGAGTCTTTTTCACCTGCAGCTGATCTGGAGGACTCGCTGGCAGAGGTGGAACGGGGCGAAGAAGAACCAAAATCATTGCCCGCTTGCATGAGCCCTACCCTCTCTACACCAGGAAATGCGAGGGAAGAATCGATCTGACGAACAGGCTGTTCCGCTCCGCATTTGCTACAAAACCGCGCGTCGTCTCGCGGCAACACTATTCCACATCGTACACACTGTGTCGCCACAATTCCTCCCCTTCACCTTGAATATCCAGACAATGGGATCAGCTTGATCCCGGCTAAACGTGCCTAACCGTTACGTTACTCGAATTCGGGCTGCCCGTCAAGTCGATAGCCCAATGGGTGCAAAGGCCGGCTTTCATTCCAGCATCAAAGTGCCTCACGGTCGCCAACGCCCCGCCTGGTTTACTGCCTCTGTATTGTTTCAACGCAAATGGATACCACTTTATCCTGATGAAGTTAACATCATATTCAGCCAGATTCGAGAGAATTTTAACATGGTTTTCAGGACAATGCTAGAGCCCGGTTGGGACCATTTTACGGCGATGCACATGAGTATCGTTATTGTGGCCCCACACAAAATAAGGCAAGCTGGATACAGTGGTCGAGACTCGATAGAGAATTTGAATTCAATACGCAAAAATATGATGCCGCTATCGTAAATATAGTAGTTAGTGCCAATATGCAAGGCAAGCCAAGACAAGAGTAGAAAGAGAAGCGAGAGTATGGCAGCTACATTAAAAGGTCCATACGGACAGACTATTCTAGAACCCACCTCTAATCCATATACCATCGGGAGAGGCCAGGATAATCAACTTGTAGTACAGGATACGAAGGTCTCATCGCACCATGCTGAGATACGCTCCCAGGGACAGAGCTATGAAATCGTCGACCTGGCGAGCAGCAATGGAACCTTCGTGAATGAGCAACGCCTGGCCCCGTATACGCCGCGACTGCTGTCTAACGGTGATCAAATTCGCTTTGGCGATACTGTTTTTCTCTTTGAAGCGGGCGTAATGCCGCAGCAATCTCAGATTGAGCCAACCGTCTATGGCGGGCCAGACCAGAGAAGTAATCCTTCCTATCCTCCCACTATCGCGGCGCCACCCTCCTATAGTGGATATGAATATGGCGCCCAGCAGGGAGGATATACGCCTCCACCCCCGGTTGCGGCTCCTCCACCCTCCTATGGAGGGAGTAGCTACGGCTACCAGCAATCAGCGCCCATATCCTACCCGCCCGTCGCCCCTCCAGTAGCGCCCGTGCCAGAACAAAAGCGCAGCCGCCGTGGGCTATGGTTTATCATAGGGGCCATTATAGCCGTACTATTGATCGCGGGCATCGCATTTGGTGCGATTGCATACGCAAATCGCTCGACACCTACGAAAACGCTGAACGCCTTCTGTACCGCCCTTAAGGCCGGCGATTACCAGACTGCATATAACCAGCTTTCCAGCGGCCTACAGGCAAAATTCGGCTCGGAAGCGGCTTTTGCCGCCGGTTTCTCTAATAATGAAGGGCTTGGCAAGGTTAGCAATTGCTCGGTCAGCAACGTCAATGATGGGGCCGGTACGGGCACGATCAACTATACCTTTTCAAAAGGTAGCGCGCTTCCGGTGGATTATACGCTGGTTAATGAGAATGGTTGGAAGATCAACGCTCAGAATCCACGCTCCACGCCAACTTTGACCTTGAACACGTATTGTAGCGCATTAGCAGCACAGGATTACCAGACCGCCTACGACCAGTTCTCGAAGAACTATCAAAATCAAATCGGCTCCGAATCTAGCTTTGCCAGTGCCGCTGCTACTGATAAGATAAAGGGCTGCACGGTAGACAGCGTCCAGGACTCGGCGGCCACCGCCATGATTACCTATGTCCGCAGCGACGGCCTGAAGATACATGCAAACGAGGCGCTGGCAAACGAGCAGGGTACCTGGAAGATCAATAATGAGCAATTCGTCTCGTCGCCGACCCTGACCCTGCTCAACTATTGTAACGCTTTGAAAAACCAGGATTACCAGACTGCATATAACCAGCTTTCCAGCGCTCAGCAGAGCCAGCAAACGGAGTCCCAGTTTGCGTCCAACTTCGACTCGGTTACCGTCAACGACTGCACAGTGAGCAACGTCAATGATACAGCAGGAACCGGGCAGATCACTTACACGCTCAACGGAAGCACTACCGCGACCTTTGATTACACACTGGTCGATGAGAACAACACCTGGAAGATCAACACTGAAACACAACACCAGTAAGGGTAATGTGTCCTGAGTGTTTAGCAGCCATGGCATAAAGAGGGGCGACTGCACTCGACGCCGAGTGCAGTCGCCCCTCTTTATGCCATAATTTACTCTTTTAAACTATTCCCATGATTATGATATACTTCCTGCAAGAGAAATGACACATTTTTGCTCCAGGAGGAGACATATGGCCAACAGTGTTGGCACAAACTTCGTATTGTAGCCTGTGAGGGGGCAACGTACATACACACCAAGTAGACACCTATAAAAGTTGAAAGAGAGAATATAACCCGTGACCATAAACACTATTGACATCCTGATTCGTGGAGCAAAAATCGTGGACGGAACAGGAAATCCCTGGTACTATGGGGATATCGCCATCCAGCGTGACCGCATCATAGAGATTGTCCCGCCTGGTCGTATCCCCACGGAGGCTGCACGCGAGGTCGTGGACGCGACAGGCATGGTCGCCAGTCCCGGCTTTATCGATATTCTCAGTCACTCGCACATTCCACTTATGCACGATCCACGTGCTCTTTCCAAGACTACACAGGGAGTCACGAGCGAAATCATGGGCGAGGGATGGACGCCTGCGCCCTTCGGTGGCCGCATCGAAGACCCTTTTCTGGATCTTTCCCGGCAGGGGCGTATCCTGATCGGTGAATGGGCTGAGCGAGCGAAAACGTGGAACCATTTGAACGATTGGCTGGACGCAATGGTGGAACGGGGCGTATCGCCCAATATCGGCACATTTCTCGGTGGTGGGACGCTGCGCGAGTACGTGAAAGGCCGCGACATGGGCGCGCCCACGCCTGGCGAAATGGAAACGATGCGGCGCGCGATGGCTCAAGCAATGGAAGATGGCGCATTCGGTGTCTCTTACGCCCTTATTTATCCCCCCGATACGTATACATCGACCGAGGAGCTTATCGAGGTTGCGAAAGTAGCGGGCCGCTATGGTGGCATCTACGTCACCCATCTGCGTTCGGAGGGCGAGCGCCTGCTGGAAGCCGTAGACGAAGCCGTCGAGATTGGACGCCAGGCGCAACTACCTGTTGAAATCTATCACCTTAAAGCGATGGGCAGGCATAACTGGCATAAGATGGCGATGGTTATAGAGCGTGTCCAGCAGGCACGTGATAGCGGCGTGGATGTGGCTGCGGATATGTACCCCTACGCGGCTTCCGGCACCGGGTTGGACTCAGTATTACCGCCCTGGATAGCTGAGGGAGGCAGGTATTTCGAGCGCCTGGCAGACCCGGATGTGCAAAAGCGCGTGCGCGAAGAAGCGCTTGCGCCATCAGGCGAGTGGGAGGCGATGGCACATGGCGCCGGACCCGACGGTGTCATGCCCGTCGGGCTTGAAAAGCCCGAGAATCTGCAATATGCGGGCAAACGGCTTTCCGAGATCGCGGCTATGCGCAATCAGCACTGGTTCGACACCGTGATTGATTTGCTGCTCTCGGAACAACAGCGCATCTTCACCATCTACTTTGTGATGGATGAGGCAAATGTCACGCTGGGACTACAGCAGCCCTGGGTGAAGATCTCAACAGATGCCGGCGGTGTAGACCCTACCTGGGCAAAGAGCCTGGGACCGACGCATCCCCGCGAGTATGGAACATATCCGCGCATGCTGGCAAAGTACGTGCGCGAGGACAAAGCACTGACGCTGGAGGATGCGGTGCGCAAAATGAGCGGAGCCGTTGCCGCGAGACTCGGACTGCATGACCGCGGCCTGCTCCGCCCCGGTTGCTTTGCCGATGTTGTGCTCTTCGATCCTGAAACAATACAGGACCGCGCTACATTTGAGGATGCGCATCAACTTTCGACCGGCATTCGCGACGTGTGGGTCAATGGGACGGGCGTGATTCGCCTGGGACAGCATACAGGCGCAACGCCTGGTCGGGCCTTAAGGGCCTGATTATGCTGGCTTGACACCGCTTACTCCATTGACTATACTCAATCCATACATAAGTGGAACGCTTTTCCACTCAATAGAACACAGAACAGCATACGGATAGTAAGGAAGAAGCATGCGACACGGCGAACCCCTGGACGGCGAGAAAACAGTACAGATCGTTCATCGTATTGCCAGCGTGCTGCGCGCTTTTGGTAGCCAGGGGTTGCTGGGCATCACCGACCTGGCTGGCGCCACGGGCCTGCCGAAGTCTACCACTCACAGGCTTGTAACGGCCCTGGTCAATGAAGGGTTGCTCGTACAGGATGAGGATAGTCATAAGTACGCACTGAGCCTGCGCGTTACGGCGCTCGGCGCGAGCATCCTGAGTTCGCATACGGTGCGCAGGTCGGCGCGTCCCATTCTAATGGAGCTGCGGGATGCGACACACGAGTCCGTACACCTGGCAGTGCTGGAGGGTATGGAAGCGGTAATTATCGACACTGAAGATTCTTACTTTGTCGTGCGAGCCGTAAATGTCCCTGGCCAGCACCTGCCCGCTCATGCTGTTTCGACAGGCAAGGTGCTGCTCGCCTATCAATGGGAGGTCCGCCTGCGCGAGATACTGAACCATACACCGCTCGCAAAATATACCGATCGCACTATTACCGATCCCCGCCTGCTGCTCGAAGAACTGCGCAGCGTGCGCTCACTCGGCTACTCCATCTCCTGTGGAGAACTGGAAGAGGGTATTGACGCCGTCGCGGCTCCCATCTTCGATCATCTCGGCTCCGTCGTTGCCGCGGTTTCAATCGGCGGCCCTAGCGAACGTTGCCGCCCTAAGCAGAGCGAACATATCGCGGCAGTAACCCGCGCCGGACATCAGATCTCGCAAGCGTTGCGTTACATCAGCTGGCACTAGACAAGGTCATCATTATGGCAAAGCAGAGTAAAGTAAAATCCAGATGAAGATATTTAGTGAGCGGCCAGCACCCCTGGTCGCAATAAAAGGCGCTGGAGACCTTGCTACGGGGGTTATTCACCGGCTTGTTCGGGCAGGCTTTCCAGTGATGGCCACGGAACTACCCCAACCCACGGTCCTGCGTCGCACAGTAGCTTTTGCTGAAGCCGTAACTGCCGGCAAGGTGACAGTTGAAGGGATTACCGCCCAGCGGGCCCACTCAATGGAGGACATCCAGGTCGCATTAAAAAAAGGGCTTGTACCGGTGGTCGTTGATCCTGATGGTATATTACTCAAGCAAATACAACCGGTGGTGCTGGTTGAAGCGACGCTCGCGAAGCGCAACAGTGGGATTAACATGGATGACGCGCCCATCGTGATTGCCCTTGGCCCGGGCTACGAGGCGGGCAGAGACGTCCATGCCGTCATCGAGACCAATCGCGGCCATAACCTGGGACGCGTCTATCTTGAGGGCAGCGCCGAACCAAACACGGGCGTTCCCGGCGCCATTGGTGGCTATAGCACTGAACGCTTATTGCGCTCACCATGCGCTGGCATGATCTTCGGTCTACGCCAGATCAGCGAGACGGTACAGGCAGGAGAAACGGTAGCAATCGTCAAGGCATCTCAAGCAAGTAAAGATGAGATGCCGGTTATAGCTGCTATCTCCGGCATACTACGCGGCCTGGTGCGCGATGGCCTGGAGGTGAGTCCTGGTATGAAAGTGGGGGATATCGATCCCCGCGCGGTTCGCGAACACTGCTTTACGATATCGGATAAGTCGCGTGCTGTTGCGGGAGGCGTGCTGGAAGCCATTATGTATCTCGGGAGGAAAAGAATTTCGTAATGCTGTCGAGGTATTGCTTGAATGCTTAAAATTACTGGCTATCATAGCCCCATGACAATCGCAGATGCTGTCAGATTGCTGGCGGAAGAGGGGCGTACCGTTATCGCCGGCGGGACAGACCTGCTTGTCAATCCACGCTACATGGTTGGTGTGCGGGAAGTAGTGGATATTCGCAAATTGGGGCTGAACTATATTTCCCAAGAAAATGGCTGGCTGCACATCGGCGCGGGAGCCACTATGCGAACTGTCGCCAGGCACCCAACTGTTCAGGCGCTCGCGGATGGCATACTTGCGCGAGGCGCGGCAGTGTGCGGCTCTCCAAATATCCGCAATATGGCGACGCTGGCAGGAAATGTCGCCTCTGCTTTACCCTCCGCCGACACTCCGCCCGCTCTATTAGCGCTCGACGCGCAGGTAGTGCTTGTTGGCGAACAGGGAGAGCGCATTGTACCCCTGAGGCAATTTTTCACCGGTCCGGCCCGAAGCGTGCGCGAGCGCGAGTTGATCCGCGAGTTGCGCATTCCATTGCCCACTCCCAACATGCATGGTGGCTTTTACAAAATTGGCCGCACAGCGGAAGATATCTCGCTGGTAAACGCAGCTACAACATTGACCGTTCAAGACGGAATAATCACTGCTGCGCACCTGGTGCTGGGAGCAGTAGCGCCTACCCCATTATATCTATTAACCGCCGGAGAGGCGCTCACTGGGCAGCCACCCGTGGAGGAAACATTCCAGCAGGTGGCGGCAATTGTGCGTGAGGAAGTCCGACCGATCAGCGATCAGCGAGCTTCCGCCGATTACCGGCGGCGTATGAGCGGCATCGCGGCAGTGCGGGCGCTGCGACAGGCGGCAGGATTAGCGCCCCATGGAGAGGAATGGCACCATGCCTAAGATAGAAATTACCCTGAAAGTCAATGGACGCCAGGAGACATGGCGCGTCCAGCCGGGTGAAACACTACTGGAAGCCCTGCACGCGCATCACTACAGAGGCACCAAACTTATCTGTGGCACCGGCGATTGCTGCGGCTGCGGTGTTATTCTGGATGGCCGCTCCATCAACTCCTGTTGTATGCTGGCAGCCCAGGCCGGCGGCGCGGACCTGCTCACTATCGAGGGCCTGGCTCAAGAAGGAAAACTCCATCCCATCCAGGAAGCATTTGCCGAGGAGGGCGCGGCTCAATGTGGCTATTGCACCCCCGGTTTCATCATGCGAACCTATGCTTTCTTGCAGGAGCATCCTCGCCCTACCGAGGAGGAGGTACGAGCGGCACTGGCCGGCAACATTTGCCGGTGTACAGGCTATGTGAAGCCGGTTGCGGCAGTTTTGAGGGCCGCCGAGAATATGAAGTCTTAAAACAGGCTTGTCTCACAATGCCAACCATGGTATGATTCTGAAACATTGGGAAGGAGACTCGGAAACTTACCTATGGCTCATGACTACTATGAACCCGGCACAGGAAATATTGCTGACGCGGAGCATCAACGGACACGCCAGGAAGCGCGCACACGCGTCGTAGGACAAAAAGAGAGGCGTGTAGATGCGCGACCACTTGTCACAGGCGCGCCCGTCTATGCCGCCGAATTTGAACAACCCAATATGCTGCATGCGCGTATCCTGCATTCTCCGCACGCGCATGCCAACATTCGCCATATCGATAAAAGCAAGGCGCTCGCACTTCCGGGCGTCCATGCCGTTCTAACCCATGAAGACCTCCCACGCGTGGCCCATAGCACCGCCGGCCAGCCCTATGTGGAGATGTCGCCCTATGATGCCTATTTGCTTGACAGTCGCGTGCGCTACGTAGGAGATTGGGTCGCCTTCGTCGCCGCTGAGACCCCAGCTATCGCCGAGGAAGCGCTCAGTCTGATCGAAGTCGATTACGAGTTGCTGCCTGCCGTATTCGATCCACTCGAAGCCTGCAAAGATGGCGCGCCCCGGTTGCACGAACCCGATACCACGCATCCCAACGCAGGCAAGAATCTGGGAAGTATTTACGACGCAACCCACAATATCGCGGCGCACGAAGTGATCCGGCATGGCGATTTCGAAGCCGCGATGCGCGAGGCCGATATCATTGTCGAGGGTGAATATCGCGTCCCCTACATCTCACATGCTGTGCTGGAGCCGCATGTGTGTGTTGCCTACCTGGACGGTTACGAGCGCATGATTGTCGTCAGCAGCACGCAGGTGCCATATCACACGCGCCGCCAGCTCGCCTCGGTGTTGCAGCTGCCCATTTCGCGCGTGCGCATTGTCAAGCCGCGCGTCGGCGGTGGTTTCGGCAGCAAACAGGAGATGCTGCTGGAACCCGTCGCCGCAGCCCTGGCCCTGAAAACGCGCCGGCCTGTGCGTATCGAGTACAGCCGCCAGGAGGAATTCACCGCTGCAAGATTCCGCCATCCGATGATTATGCGCATGCGCAGCGGTGTGAAGCGCGATGGCACGCTGGTTGCCATCTCCATGCATTCCATCGGCAACGCGAGCGCGTATGGCACGCACAGCTTCACCGTCACCCGCAGCACGGGGCATAAAACATTATGTCTATATCGCGCCAAAGCCTATCTCTTCCAGGCCGATGCCATTTATACCAACCTGCCCATTACAGGCGCGATGCGTGGTTACGGTGCGCCGCAGGGGTTTTTCGCGCTCGAATCGCACATCGATGAAATCGCCCACCGCCTCAATATGGACCCATTGGAATTCCGGCGCAAGAATCACGTGCAGAAAGGCGATTGGGATCCCGTCGAGGGCGAAGAAATAGATGGCGTATGGCACTCCAAACGGCAATTTCGCTCGTGTGGCCTGCCGGAGTGCCTGGAGCGTGGAGCAGCAGCAATTGGCTGGTACGAGCCGTTTGACCGCGGCGACGGCAAACCTATCCGGCGCGGGCGAGGGATGGCAACCGCAATGCAAGGCAGCGGCGTCGCCAGCTTTGAACTTGGTGGGGCATCGATCAAACTCAATGAAGATGGCTCGTTCAATGTCATGACTGGTGCCACTGATATCGGGCAGGGCAGCGATACCATCCTTGGCCAGATCGCAGCCGAGGCGCTGGGAGTAGGGATGGATAAAATTATCATGCATTCCGCCGATACCGATTCCAGCGTTTTTGACTACGGTTCGTATGCTTCCAGCACCACCTATATCAGTGGCGGCGGCGTCAAGCTCGCTGCGGAACGGGTGAGGCAGCAAATCCTGGAAGTGGCAGGCGATATGCTGGACTGCTCCCCCGAAGATATGTCTATCATCGATGGAGTCATCTATACGCCGCGCGGCGCCAGCAATCTTACCATAGCGGATATCGCGCATGAAACATTGTATGGCAGGCATCGCCAGCAGATTATGGCCAAGGGAGATTTCTGGACCGACGATTCGCCGGCTCCTTTTTTCGCCCAATTTATAGAGGTCGAGGTAGACACGGAAACGGGACAGGTACGCGTGACAAGGGCCGTCAACGCGCTTGATCTTGGCAAAGCCATTAATCCCACCCTGGCCACAGGACAGGTCGAGGGAGCTGTCACGATGGCCCTGGGCTATGCGCTCAGCGAAGAGCTAAAATTCGACGAGCAGGGTCGGGTGCGCAATCCCGGATTTGTGGATTATAAAGTGATGTCAACCCTGGATATGCCAAAGATGACAACCATCCTGGTTGAGGACACCGAATACACGGGACCATTCGGAGCAAAATCCGCCGGTGAAGTACCTACCAACGGTATGGCTCCCGCGGTCGCCAATGCGGTCTACGATGCGTTAGGGGTGCGTATTCGTAGCCTACCCATCACTCCAGAAAAAATTTTGCAAGCATTAGACAAACAAAAAGATCATTAGTTCTCCATCTCTGGGATGGGGAATAGGAACCCGGTTCTATCGTATCATGGGCGGGGTTTCCTCGCATCCCTTTACGAAGATGAAGAGCCGTATCAATAGCCAGGATCAGGGAAAAGTAGGAATATGGCGCAGGAATATACATCACCGGCATACCTTCTCATTCAACAAGGCCCGCAGGCCGGTAAACGCGTGGAACTGTGGAAAGATTGCACCACGATTGGCCGCAGCCGCAATTGTGACATTTTCTTAGAAGACCTCGCCGTCCATCGCAAGCAAGCAAGTATCTGGCGAACTGAGACCGGTTATGTCCTGCGCGATGATCATGGCAGCGGCGATAGTTTCGTGAATGAGCAGCCGGTGAGAGAGCAACTGCTGGCAGATGGCGACCGGCTGCAATTCGGCAACACGCTCCTCATCTTTTTCGCCCACGAGGGAACGCGTCCATTCCAGCTTGCCTCGTCGCGTGGCCGCGAGCTTCAGATCGGCAAGCAGGCAGACCCATCGGCCAGCGCAATTGCTAAATTGGACCTTAGCGGCAGGCGTGGGGCAATCGTGCGTAGTTTTGAATTGCTGCCCGAAATGACTATCGGGCGCAGCCGCGAATGCGATATTTTCCTGGAGGACCTGGCCGTCAGTCGTCTCCACGCGACCATACGCCAACTGCCAGACGGGGGATACGAGATCGAGGATCATCGCTCGGCCACTGGAACCTTCGTCAACGGCATGCCCATTACTCGCTACCACTTGCTCGAAGGCGACGTGGTACAAATCGGCGCGAGCAAGCTAGTATTCAAGCGCTCGACTTCTTAGGAAGGTTATACGTTGCGCTTATTGGCGCAAAACATCTACTCCACTCTGACGGGAGAATGAGCGCTTTACGGGAGGGCGCTTAGCCCTGATAACTTGTGCTCAGGCCTGAAAATCATATACATGCGTCTGCTGTATAAACCGCTGCACTTCCGGCGGCACATCTCGCCAATGCGCCTGGGGTTCCTGCCGGATGCGCGTCGAAGAAAGATCGCGGTAGGAGGCGCTGAATGGGAGGGGATGAATATGCCCGGCAAATTGCAGGTTTTCGGGTTTGTGCAAAAGAGCATTGAGCTCGTGGGGGCCTGCATCTCCGCGGGGAGCAACCAGCAATTCCGCCAGGGCAAAAAGCTCGCGCAGGGCGGCATCGCGGTCTTTATAATAATGGGGATCGAGTATCTGGACAATTTTATCGAAGCCTATCAGGAAGTAGAGTCTCGTCACCTTCGGAAAACAGGAGCGTATTCCCTGAGCCTGCTCTACATATAATCCCCGGTTCAAAAGCATAATCCCTGTATGGCGCAAATGATGCCGCAGCACCGTTTCGAGCAGCATGATGCGGTCAAGCACTGTAGGCTTCTGGACATTCTCCTTATCGACAATGTGCTTGCTCATTGCTGCATAGAGCCTGATGGCCTGGTTTTTCTCGCCCACCGATATCAGGTGGGAACGCGCGTATTGCCTTGCCTGGCTCAATAACGCCAGGTGCGCATTCGTAGGTGGATTAAACGAACCGGGGAAAACTACGACGATTCCCTGCGGCACGGGTGAGCCGGATACGATCAAAGCCTGGGGCTCTGCTTCAGGATCGAGTTGGTCGAGCAGCGATTGCACCTGCTGGCGGTGCTGAATTGTGTGTTTGGAGACCTGTTTGTTCATGATGTATTACATTTCATCATATGGAAGATGAGCTTTAGATTGGCTTTTGTAGTACATACTCATTATACCATTGTCATAGATAGGAACCAATGAAAAAATCCTGGTGATTCGCCAGAAGGTAGGCAGAGATTCGGAGCGCCGCGAAGAATGACGCGGCCTGTGGCTGTCATTCTTCGCGGCGCTCCGAATCTCTCGCATTGAAACTAGTTGTCGCCCGAACTGCCGATGTTCTCGGTCACACCAACCACCTTGACCTGCACGCTGGCCCATGTTGACTGCACTGTCGTTCCTTGAATGGAAAAGCTGCCAGTTCCGCCACCCGGAACATTATCGACATTGAAGAAAGCCGTTGCGCCAACCACCGTTCCTGAAGCATCGAGCAATATTCCTTGCACATAAATATCGTGCTGCTTCGTGTCGCCATTTTTGATCTTGCCATCTACCTCGAAGGTATGATGTCCGGCAACTATTTTTGCCGTGGGGGTACCAACAAGCGTCATGAGTGGCAGTAATGCCTGTTCCGTTGTTGCTGTTGAGGTGGACTGTGTCGCTGTTGGGGATGGCGAATTCGATGTGGATGAGTTGGAGGAGGTAGCGGACGCATTATTGCCGCACGCTGCCAACAAAAACGCGAGCAGCACTCCGATGAGAATAACGAAAGATGTGCGACGTTTTACAAGGGACGTTTGCATGTAATGATTTCTCTCCTGATTCAAATAGCTATTTCTCCTCTGCCGGCCTTCTGGCTCTCAATATACTGAGGAGGTGGTTGCTTAGTCTTTGCAATCACATCTCCAATAAACGCAAAAAAGAGGTCAGCTGGTATTTAACCAGTCACCTCTTTTCGAAATGCTATGTTGACCTTTAGCGAGGAAAGGTAAATTTGTATCATAAGATCGCCTGGAAAAGCTGGAAGAGCAGGTAGACATTGAGAGCTACGATCAGCCCGGCAACTACCCATGCGAGCAGCGTTGTATGGCGGAGATTGACCAGGTCACCCATCAGGTCCTTTTGACGGGTGAACATCACCAGCGGAATGAGCGCAAAAGGAATGCCGAAGCTCAGAATGACCTGGCTCACAACCAGCGTACTGGTGGGATCGAGATTTAAAGCGATTACGATCAGCGCAGGCAGCATCGTTACCAGGCGCCGAAGCCATACGGGAATCTGGCGGCGCAGGAAGCCCTGCATCACCACCTGACCCGCCATCGTTCCAACCGTCGAAGAGGATAGACCGGAGGCCAGCAAAGATACCGCGAAAATCACGCTGGCCGCGCTGCCAAGCAATGGCTGCAGCGTTCGATATGCCTCATCGATAGTTCCGACACCCGTCAGTCCATGGGAGAAGAAAGTCGCCGAAGCCATCACCAGCATAAACAGGTTGACCAGGCCAGCTAAAGACATCGCCATGACTACATCTAGCAGTTCAAAGCGGAAAAGCTTCCGGCGTTCCTTCGCATCCCTGGCAATAACGCGGTTCTGAGTGAGCGATGAATGCAGAAAAATGACATGCGGCATCACCGTAGCGCCCAGAATACCCACTGCCAGCAGTACACTATCCGCGCCCGCGAATTGCGGCACAACAGCATGATAACCAATCTGGGCCCAATCGGGTCTATCAAGGAATGTCTCTATCAAATAGCTGCCGGCAACCACACCCACCAGCGCGGCAATAACGGCCTCGAGGTGCCGGAACCCTCGATGCTCAAGGCCCAGGATGATAAAAGTTGTAATGCCTGTCAAAATTCCCGCTAACAGTAAGGGTATATGAAAGAGCAGATTGAAGCCAACCGCAGCCCCAAGAAATTCGGCCAGGTCGGTAGCCATGGCTACGATTTCTGAAAGCACCCACATTCCCAGCACAACAGGTCGGGAAAACTGCTCGCGGCAGATTTCCGCGAGATTTCTTCCGGTCGCAATGCCCAATTTTGCTGATAGTGTTTGAATGAGCATCGCCATGAGGTTGCTGGCAATAATCACCCAGACCAGCAGATAGCCAAACTGGGCACCAGCCTGTATATTGGTGGCAAAATTACCGGGGTCGATATAGGCTACACTGGCAATAAAGGCAGGACCAAGGAAAGGAAGAATGCGCGCCAGAAAGTTGCGCTTACTGTGTCCCTCCAGAACTTCGCGGGCAGCCCTGACCGTCGCACTGTCCACACCCCCAATGAATCTTTCCTCGGTTGCTTTTGAACGTAGTAACGCCATGGTACATATCCTATTCTATAGCCATAATCTCACTTGTTTGCCATCTCACCTGCTTCAATCGGTGTTACAATAATATGTTCGGCCAGTTCTACCCCCAGCATATGTTCGATCTGCCGTGGCTTTTCACCCACACGAATGCGCAGTGGACCCCCAAATGGCGCCTGCTCGATCACCTCCACGTGCGTTTCCGGATATAAACTGAGTTGCCCGAGATAACGCAGCTTTTCTGGGTCCTGGTCGCTGACACGCAGAATGAGCGCCTTTTGCCCCTGCGACAACTGCGGCAGCGGAATGCCCGTGCGCAGAGGAATCACGCCATCCTTGCTGGGAATGGGATCGCCATGCGGATCAGCCGTGGGATAGCCAAGCAGGGCATCAAGTTTGTCTTCAAACTCTTCGGAGATGACATGCTCCAGCTTGTCCGCCTCGTCATGCACTTTATCCCAGCTATAGCCCAGCTCACGTGCCAGGTACAGCTCGAGCAGGCGATGGTGACGAATAACCTCCATCGCCTTGCGCTCTCCTAACGGCGTCAGGCGCACGCCGCGGTAAGGCGCGTGTTCAACCCAACCGGCCGCCGCAAAATCTTTGAATAACATTGTAACGGTCGCATCACTCACCCCCAACCGCTCGCTGACTGCTGAAGTAGAGACCTTTTGCCCCCTCTCCTGCATATCATAAATCACCTTCAAACAATCACTGATACGGGGGGCAAGATCTTGAATCGGCTCCTCCATATTTATCTCTCCCGAAACAAAAGTTTTAGCTTGCTAAAAATAGGATAACATACTTTTAAAATATTTGCAAGAGATGGTCCCTTGATAGAGCGGTAATAACCGAGTAAACTGAGTGCACTCGCTTTCCTGTGGATGCAGGTAGGGTGGCGAAGGCAAGCTATCGCCAGGAGCGGAGCTTGACGTTCTGTTCTAGAAGAGATACAATATAGGCGGAAAGTATCGGTCGAAAAATTATCAAATGTACCGGGCGACTCTAGCCGTCCGGTTTTCTTATGCCTTTAGAAAAGAAAGTCTTAAATCGAATTTATGCAGGTTATGAAGAGTATGACCCAGACAGAACGTTTAGTGCGGCGTGAAGATATTCGTAACGTCGCCATCATAGCCCACGTTGATCATGGCAAAACCACGCTGGTGGATGGCCTCTTGAAGCAGAGCCACATCTTCCGCGAGAACCAGCAGGTGGGCGAACTTATTATGGATTCCAACGACCAGGAACGCGAGCGCGGCATTACCATCCTGGCTAAAAATACCGCTATCACCTATCGAGGCATTAAGATCAATATCATCGATACGCCGGGTCATGCCGATTTTGGTGGCGAAGTTGAGCGCGTGCTAAACATGGCCGATGGCTGTATCCTGCTCATCGATGCCGTCGAAGGACCGATGCCGCAGACGCGCTTCGTCTTGCAAAAGGCCCTGGAACTCAACCTACAACCTATCGTCGTCATCAATAAAATTGATCGCCGTGACGCGCGTATTGAACAGGTAGTGGATTGGACGCAGGACCTTTTCCTTGAACTGGCAACGACCGATGCGCATCTCGACTTCCCTATCCTGTACGCGATTGGGCGCGATGGCGTCGCCATGTATTCACCAGACGATGAACCTCGCGACCTCGAACCATTGTTTGAAACCATCGTCTATACCGTTCCGGCGCCGTTAGTGGATACTGAAGCCCCATTACAGATGCTGGTGGCTGCCCTCGACTACGACGACTACAAGGGCAAGTACGCGATTGGTCGCATCATGCGCGGGCGCGTGAAGCCCAATACCTTCGTTGCGCATATCAACCGTGATGGCATTATCTCGCGCCAGAAAATCAATCTTGTCCTCACCTTCAAAGGCTTACAGCGAGTTGAAGTCGATGAAGCGCTGGCGGGAGACATCGTTGCGCTGACGGGCATCCCAAACGCCAATATTGGTGAGACCATTGCCGATATCGATACGCCCGAAGCACTGCCGACCATCGCCATCACCGAGCCTACATTAAAGATGACCTTTGGCGTGAATACCAGTCCGTTTGCCGGGCGCGAGGGGAAGTTTCAGACGTCGCGCCAGTTGCGTACCCGGCTCTATCGCGAGTTGGAGACGAACGTCAGCCTGCGTGTAGAAGATGGCAACACGCCGGACGAATTCATCGTTTCTGGACGTGGCGAACTGCACCTTTCCGTCTTGATCGAAACCATGCGTCGCGAAGGTTATGAATTTCAGGTCTCGCGCCCCGAGGTTATCACGCACGAGGGCGAGAATGGCGAGATACTGGAACCGATCGAACACCTGGTCATAGATACCCGCGACACATACATCGGAGTATTGACGGAAACGCTCGCCGCCCGCAAAGCGCAGCTCACGAATATGACCAACGATGGATCAGGCAATGTGCGTCTGGAGTATCACATTCCAACACGCGGCCTGATAGGCTTCCGCAATGCCTTCCTGACGCTCACACAGGGCAATGGGGCAATGAGCAGCATGCTCATCGGCTACGAACCCTGGCTCGGCAAAATAGGCACGACCCGTATGGGAGCATTGATCGCTTCTGAGACCGGCGTGGCAGTGACATATGGATTAAACAACGCGCAGCAGCGCGGCGACACGTTTATTGAGCCTGGCACGCCCGTTTACGAGGGCATGATCGTTGGACTCAACGTACGTCCCATGGACATGGTGGTCAACGTTTGCAAAGAGAAGCAGAAGACGAATGTCCGCTCCTCGACCGCCGATATCGCCGTGCGTTTAACGCCACCCATCATCATGAGCCTGGAGCAGTCGCTCGACTTCATCAATAACGACGAACTGGTCGAGGTGACACCACAAAATATCCGCCTGCGCAAACGCTACCTCACCCAGCACGAACGCGCACGCAACCGCGATATAGAATAGTAAGGCGGCATCGCTGCGGGGTCTCTGCCGGCAGAGACCCCGCAGCGATGCCGCCTTACTTCGGTGTAACTATGGCAGAAAATCCGCCCCACCACTGCATAAATTGCTGGTGCGAGACCGAATGACGATTATAGATTGAGGAATCGGCTAAATAGACACTACTGCTGTTCCCGCCAATCACCACCAGAAGATGCCCTTGCGGATATTTACTTGGCGGGAAGTCCACGATGACGGGCTTTCCCTGATTGGCAATAGCTATGATCTGTGCAAGACTGCGATTGTAGCCCCAATCTGTCTTGAAACCAAATTTCGCCACCGTTTCCGCAATGCCTGAATCTCTCAATAGCCCAAATTGAGGTGTGATAGCACCCAATTGCGCTTCAACCCTCAGGATAGCTGTGATGCGATAATGATGCCCATACGCATTGATGACTTCCGTCATTGATGCCGCGGAACAGGCAGAATAAGCCCAGAGATTGTATTCCTGTGTAGAGCTATATTGCGACGGATCAAGCTGACTTATACGAACCAGCTTCTGCGAGGCATTATAGGCGGAACCACCACTTCCAGGAGTTTGCTGTGCCGCGGAAGCATCTTGCGAAAGGAACCATGTCGGCCCGAAAGAAGCGGGATGAGGCAGCAGGAGATTCAACGAGTAAAAACCAAGGATAAAAATGGCCACAAGGCCAATGATGATGACTTTCCAGGGCAGAGGCTCGCCTGCATCGCGGCCCATGGCACGTCCCCATAGCGCCGGGATTGAAAGGCTCAATAAGGCCGGTTCCTCAGTAGAAGCTCTATAACGCCGCGCGCGCACCGGTTCAGTATCAACCGGATCATAAACACGCCGCCTGCCGCGCATTGAGGGATACGATGGTGGACGTTGATCGCGCGCTTGCGGTTTAGGGGAAAGCAGCAATCCGACCAGGGTAATGATCAGGGAAACCGCGAGCAATGGAATCAGGAGCATGGGCATAAAATATTAACTCCACACACTAGCCGGCCGACTCTCATCGACGAGAAATACCGCGTTCTCGTACAAACTTTCTATAACAGCACATAGTAAAGTATAGCATATGGTATCATCGAAATACAACGTACAGATGTACTTTTTTCTCAGGGGACAGCTTCAGGTTCCGTCCATTGCAACACTTTGTGTTTTTATGCTCCTTTTTCTCCTATTATCCTGGTGGAGCCAACCCTTGAGCAACGTATTGACCACCATCTGGCCATTCTATGATATTCGGGGAATAGTTCTTCCTGCCTATGCACTTTTCTCATTTGTCCTGGGTTTTGCTGCAGGTATACTACTACGAAGAACTGTCCCAGCTATGGCCATTGCGCTGGTGGTCTTTATTGTAATGCGAATCCTGATAGAGGTCTTCTGGCGTCCATATTTTTTGCCTCCGCTGAATTTCGATTATTCAATTAGCTCAACTAACGCACAGATTCCTCCTCAGTCATGGATAATAGCGCAGGAAACGATTGATCGTAATAACAATGTTGTACCAAATTTGGCTACTAGTGTATGCAACACGGCAGGGTCCGCTAACACTACCTGACCAACTTGCATACTGATCGTGGTCCCACCAAAGAGGATTTGGGGCAGTATTACCCTGCACGCCGCTAAATTGAATGAAAACTGTCGAACAGTCTGAACTCTTTGTGTAGTGTACATAGGTATGCACTGAATCACCATTGGCCGTCCAGTTTACTGACGGCGTGGAACTCGATCCACAAGCGATGGAAGGTCCTTGGAACGAATTCGGACTTTCTCGCTCTGCCTTTTCTCGCACCATTGCCACTAATTGCTGAACCTGTAATAAAAATTGCTTCAGCACTTTCTCTGAGGAGGTTGACGATGGCAGAACAACATATGGTTCGTGCTGTGCCACAGCCTGCGAAAGATGAACGGTTTCTGTCTCGATAATACTACCTGCCGGACAAGCATAGTTTACTGTGACCTGTTTACGTGTTCCAACATTCAGAATCTTGCTCGCGGAGCAATGTGATGACCTCGTGACATCTAAGGCGATAACAACTAAAGGGTCAGATTTTGCAATAGCCCTGGATGCCGCAAAACTTGGACTTACAGGAATGAACGTACTCAGGAAAATAAAGACTAGCCCGAAACTCGCGTAAATCAACTTCCTCATCTTTCCGCCGTCCATGCAAATGTGATGGTATATAATTAAGGTAAGGCATGATTAGGATTCATCGTCACCAAAGAGCAGTGAGGGCCATCATGTATATCTACTACATCCTGCGCGGAACACAGGCGGGCAAAGCTGTTGAACTGGAAGGCGATATCGACGAAGAGAGCTTCCCAGGCATTGATCTGGACAACGGTCCTGCCATCATCAGCTTCCTGACGCATAAAGTCAACCAGGAGGCTGGCAAGGTTGGCTTCTGGGAAGAATGCGAGTTGACCGATTCGTTCTTCAACCGCGAAGATACCTTTCTCTTCTACAATGACCGTTGGATGAAACGGTCTGACATGCCATGGCGCAAAGATAAAGGCCATTAGTCCTCGCTGAGCCGCAGTGTCTGGCTCATTGAAGGGCTTAATACCACACGCGCCATCATGCCCAGGGCGACAACGCACACCATTACCAGCACGATGAAGACGATATCGAGCGAGAGCGGTACGACGATGTGCGCCGGAATAATGTGCTGGAGGGCATAAAATTCATCGATATTCGTCATGTTCGCGGGTGCGCCGGTAAAGATGAGCGCCGGCACGACCGTCAACGAGAGTAACACGCCGAAAACGACTCCCAGAATCAGGGCTGTAATGTAGACAATCGCCTGCTCCCATGTCAGGACGCCGGCAACCTGACCCGGCGAAGCGCCTAGAGCGCGCAGGACGGCAAAATTGGTCAGGCGTGTGCGAACATTAAGCCACGAAGTGAGCAGGTCGCCGATGACTGCCAGCAACAGGGCGGTAATTGCGCCTATTATCAGAATGATGATGAGATCGAGGTAGAGCGGGTCGTTACTCAGCGTGCCTTCCAACGCATAGCGGTCAGTCAGATTGTCCAGATGCAGCCTGGGAGTGTTTAGGGCAGCGCGCACCTGCGCCAGCGAATTTGCATCATCCTTCGCGCGCAGCCAGACATGATTGAGCGGCAGAAAAGCACTGCTCTTCAAGCCGTTTGCCAGTACAATTTGAGTATCGTAAATGCTCGAATACGTCTTATAATCGACCAGAATTCCCGCCGGCGGCACATAATCTCCTGCTGCTCCAAGGGAGGTGTTGTCATTGACGGTCGGGATATGCTGCACCTGGTCAACGACGACGAAGTTCAGGCTGGAGAAATCCCCAGAACCTACCTGCAAAGAGAAAGTAGTCCCGATCTTGAGATTCAGCCTGTTCATGGCATTGGCATCGGCAATTACCGGAATAACGTTGCTGCTAATGCCATTTTGCTGGCCAGACGCGAGCTTTGCCATCAATGAAGAGAGGGATTCGGTCGAATCCTGGGAAGTCCAGATGGCGGTTTTCGCAAACGTGCTGCTATCGACGGCTCGGATATCAACTGTGGTGGCTGCCGATGTTCCAGATGAAGTTGCCTCTCCCACATAGCCCGCTGTGGCAGAGAGAACGTCCGGTATGCCGGAGTATTTTGTCGTGACATCCTGCAATGAGGTCACGTGGATGGCGGCAGGGATATCCCCGCTGAAATCCGCGCCCGCCTCGTAGGCGGCAATATCGCGGCTGTACTGAATCTGGGATGCGGAAAAGACCAGCGTGAAGATGGCAAAAGCGGTTGCCAGGGCCAGCAGCATCGTCATGCGCACTACCTGGCGGGGAGAGCGCGCTACCTGGGCAAGAGCAAGCATAGAAACCGCGCCACGATTACGCCCGGTGATATTTGCTCCCCAGGTTAATAGATAGGGGAAAATGCGCAAGAAAAGCAGGATAAGCCCGATGAGCAGGAAGATGGGAGCAACCAGCGCCAGCGGTGTCGCGACAAGCACCTGGGCGCGGCTATCAAGCAGCGATCCAATGCCTGTGATGTACAGCGAGATACCATAGCCAATTAAAGCAATTACGGCGGCTATGACATCGAGCCGGTAACGCTGCCAGAAAGGAACCTGCGTCGCACGCGCTGTTTCTCGCCGCAGGGCCAGTACATCCATAGTCGCGGCCCGCCTGAGCAGCAGAGCCATGGCAAGAACGGCAACCAGCACTGCTACGACTGCATACCAGGCGACACCTAGAATGGCTTGAATGGGATTAGCCGTGAGGAGGGTAAGGGAATCCTGCTGGGCCGTCGGCAACATGCGCTGCGAGATCAGGACGATGGCGATAAGCGCAAGGATAGGCCCAAGAACGAGCGCAATAATACCAACGCCTATGCTCTGCATGACCAGGAAGCCGTAAATCTGGCGTGTCGTCGCCCCACGGCTGCGCAGCATGGCGATGGCCGCAGTCTGGCGCTCGACCAGCAAGCCGGCCATCAAGCTGACAAAGAAGAGAATCAGTACGATGATCTGCAAGGAAAGAATATCGATAGGCACATTCACTACCGCGACACGATTGTTGTATTGCAGCAGCGTCGCGGGCAATTGATATGAATTGGGTACAGGATTGTAAAGGCTTACCTGCAACAGATAAGGATAGACGATGACCCCATTTGACTGGGCCTGATTCTGTATAGGCCCGGCCTTAGCAGCAATATCGGACTGCAAATGATAAAGCTGATCCGACAGGCTATTCAACTGATAGATGTTTACGCGCGAGGGATCAAGATAATAACGCCAGGCCAAATCATATGTCTGGGGTGAGAAGACCACATTTGAATTGTGCGCGGCGGCAATCGAATCAAGCGCCGCGAGGAAAGATGTGCCTGGCACAAGCAGCGTATACGAGGTTTGTGAATCCTGGCTGATCGGCAGGAAATCTTGACCATGCCAGAAGGAGTCAGGAATGACATTGAAGAGCCCGACGATATGTAACTGCAACATGCCAACCGGATGAGGGCCACCGAACATCTCCTGCGTATCCGTATAGTAATCGGCGCGCAGCGTCATTACCGAACCAACGGTGACATGCAGGCTCTGCGCCGTTTCAGGTGTAAGCATGGTTTCAATCGCGCCACTCGACACCTGGGGGAATCGTCCCTGGACCAGGGTGATATGAGATGCGGCCTGCTGCATCGAAGTACCGAAAAGATTCAACGTATAAGCACCCTTAGCCGGGACAGGTGAAACAATCGTAAAGCCCGATCCTTGAACAGTGAATTCTGTGGATGAACTGAGATAATTTGCCAGATCATGCTGGATAATGGGAGCAAACTGTTGTTGTATGTTTTGCACGATGCCCGTTGATAACCCCTGCGTAGTGCTATCGAGCGTGATTTCTGAGGTAGTTGGAGTGGCCGTAAGAGAGCCACGCAGACCAGCAGTCGTAGTGACGGTTGAAAAGAGCGGCACAGCACAGACGATCACGACAGCAGCAGTGATACCAATGCAGGTCAGCAAGAGCAGAAAGCGCACCTGGCGCAATCGCCACAGCGTGAGCGTTAACAGGGACGGGGCCAGAGAGCGACGGGGGCGACGATGGTTATTTTGCACCGCTGTTGAACGCGCGATGAACAGTTCCTCTTCCCGTGACAAGAAATCCATGCGCCCATCCTCGCTTAAACGCAGTACCTGGCTCATTGAGCGATGTAAGATGACACGCATCATCATCACAAGCGCGAGAACGAGGATGGCGATCAACACCAGAAACGCGATGCCCAGTGAAGCCGGGACCACTAGCTGCACCGGTATAATCTGCTGGAGCGCGTAAAAGTCGTTATTGCTGATAAAGGTACTGGGAGTGATGCTGGTAAAGACCAGGGTCGGCACTACGGTTACAGCCAGCAGGGCGCCGAAAAAGATGCCCAGCACAAGCGCGGCAGCGTAGACAATGCCCTGTTCCCAGAGGAGAACGCGGGCAATCTGCCTGGGGGCAGTTCCTAGAGCTCGCAGCACCGCGAAGCTGGTCAGGCGTGTGCGCACGTTCAACCACGATGCCATTAAATTGCCAGCAACCGCTAACAACAGCGCAGCGGTTGCGCCCAGGATGAGTACGCCTATCAAATTCAAGTAAAGAGGATCAGAATGCAGCGTACCGGCCAGCATGCGACGATCAACCAGGTTATCAAGCTGCAAATTGCCGCTGCTCAGAGCCGTTCGGACACTTGCCAGTGAGGCGGGGTCATCGCTTGTTCGCAACCAGATTTGATTAAGCGTAAGATATGAGCGATTGACCTGGAACTGCACGGCGGCAAGGCTCGCGTAATCGACCAGCACGCCACCGGTTGACGTATTGGTGATGGTAGGAATATGCTGCACCTCGGCAATAGCAATATAGCGCAGGCTATCACCGGGAGTAGCAGTGTTATTGACCGAGAAAGATGCTCCAACGTGCAGGCCAAGCCGATTCCAGGTGTAGGCATCGACGATAGCAGGTACCGATGTTGTTCTCATGGCATTCCCCCGTTGAGCGAGGAGTTGCGCCATCAGGGATGAGAGAGATTGCGACGAGTCCACCGGAGTCCAGATCATGGTCCGTGCAAACGTCGAAGGATCGACTGCGCGAATCTGAATTGGAATGCTTGGAGCCGTCAGCGCCGAGAGGCCCTCGACTACAGTCGCATCTTCTGCATATCCAACCGAGGCCGAGATAACCCCGGGAATATGCTTATAAAGAGCTGTCTGCTGGCTCAATGGAAGAATATTCATATCCAGGCGAAAGTTGCCGCTGAAATCCGCGCCTGTCTGATACGCGGCCATATCCAGGCTGCGTTGATTCTGCGAGGCGATAAATACCAGGGTGAAAATGGTAAATGCCGTGGCGAGCGCGAGAAGGAGCGTCATGCGCACCGACTGGCGAGGAGCGCGGGCCATGTGCGCCAGCGCCAGCATTGGCGCTGCCCCCCGCATGCGTATGGCAAGACTTGATCCCAGGTGCAGCAGGAAAGGAAAGAAACGCATGAAGAGCAGCACTACCGCAAGCAGGAGAAAGATGGGACCGATTAAGGCCAGCGGCGTAGAGATCAGGGATTGCGCCTGCGCGCTAAGCAATCCTTGCACATTTCCAAGATAGAGCGAGATACCATACCCGGCCAGTGCGATGATGATGGCGATCACATCCAGGTTCAGGCGCTGCAATAGCGAACGCCTTCGCCCCGCGCTGACAACGTTCACACGGGATGCACGATAGAGGAAGAAGATCATGGCGACGATGGCCACAAGCGCAGTGATGATGGCATACGCGCGAATATCCAGCAGCGCCTGGAGAGGGGCATTGGAGATAACATTGATGGCATTTTGTGTGGCCGGCGGCAGTAAGTGCAAGGCGATGAAATAGACGGCGACACTGGCAAGCGGTGGCCCCACGATGAGTGCCATCAGGCTTAACACAATACTTTGTGTGATGAGCGAACCCAGTACCTGCCAGCTGCTTGCCCCCCGGCTGCGCAAGACCGCGATCGCCTCGGCCTGCCGGTCGACAAGCAATTGGGCCATCATACTGGCAAAGAAGAGCAGCAGCAGGATTACCTGCAAAGCAAGAATAGAAGAGGGCAGGTTTGCCAGGGCCATCTGGCTGCGAAAGCGTTCTAAAGTGCTGGGAGTAGATGGAGTGCTGAAAACCGCGCCACTTAGCTGAACAGTCTGCATAAAGGGCGATTGCAGAATCATAGCAGGGTCGCCGAAGTTATTCGCGATAAAGGCTTTGGCAGCGGTAAGTTGATTGATGAGCGTATTGAGCTGATTGATAGAAATACGCGCCGGAGCCAGATGATAGTACCAGTAGATGTGGCAGGGCTTCGAGAAGAATATCTGGTCAACTGAATGGCGCTGCGCGATTTGCTGAAAGGTATTCAGTAACTGCTGATCGGAAGCAAGGATGTAGTAAAAGGTCGGTCCATTATCGGGCGCAAAAGGTTGAAAATCTTCGCCATTCCAATAAGGATCGCCAGCTCTAACATTGAAGAGACCAACTACATGCATATGAAACGCTAAGGGAATGCCACTCTGGAAGAGCGAACCTTTAGCAATGCTGATAACTGCGGGCTGCGTATAGTAAGAGAGCTGGATGGTGATCACGGAACCGACGCCCACGTGTAGTTCTTTGGCAGTTTCCGGCGTGATTGCTACCTCGACATCCTGGCTAGTAGTTTCGGGCAGTCTTCCCTGTACTATTGAGAGATGAGAAGCCGATTCATGCATAGAGAACGCTTCGAGCGAGACCAGGTTGCCGCCCTCTGGGGGGGAGATAAACCCAAAATTAGGGGTAGTGATCTCGCGCTCCGGCGGCCCACTCAGATAGCTTTTCAGGAATTTTGGTACGACAGGCGTCACCTGCTGGCCAACTTGTTCGACGCCATGGGTGGATAAGCCCGCGGAGTCAACCCCTACCGTCATTTCCGAACTCGATGGAGTAGCAGTCAGCGTATTGCGCAATCCGGCTGTGAGCATGACTTCTGAAAAAAGGGGAACGGCGCAAACGATCATGACAGCCGCTATGATCCCCAATCCTGTCATTAACAACAAATACCAGTGCTGCCGCCAACGCCATAACGCCAGCTCTAGCGTAGAGGTTACAGGTGAAAGACCGGGTGGATGCTGTCCGGGTTTTGTCGAGCGAGCCATCTCTACCTCTAATTTTTATAATTGGGCCATAGCCACTTCTACCACAATAGCCCTTTGTATCAAAGACGCAAAAAGCGGAAAAGTATTGCCGATTTTCCTTATTATAACCCAAATCTGCTCCCCTGGAGTCACGGGTGATTACCTGGAAGCTGGTAAGACTTTGCGATTGGGATGGGTGGGACAATTTCAGACTTCCAGGTAATCACCAGACGAGTCATGAAGAATACAACTCGACGAGTGTCCGCGACGAAGAGAACGCGCTGACCTGAACGGTTCCTACAACCCACAGTTCCCCAGTATGAGGAACCTGAACGATAGCATACAGAATGTTGCTATCCGTGCCAAAATCTGTATTTTTAACCACGCTCCACTGCTTCCCATTCCAGTGTTCGACCAGGGTCAGCGACTCCTGTCCGGGATACCGGCTGCGCGGCGAATAACCAACCGCCCAAACATCATTTGACGAACGTGCGACCACGTCGGTAAGTTGGTTGCCACCTACACCCGGATCAGGACTGCTCACAATGCTCCACTGCTTCCCATTCCAGTGTTCGATCAACGTCTTGATGATGCTGGAATCGCTTCCACTTGTAAAGAAGCCGACAGCCCAGATATCGTTTGAAGAAACGATAGATAATCCGCTCAGTACCTGCTCATTTGCTCCGGCAAGAGTCGGACTTGAGACAATGCTCCATTGCTGGCCGTTCCAGTGTTCGAACAAAATCAGGTTCCCGCTATTGTAATAGCCACTATTAGAGCTATACCCCACTGTCCAGATATCATTCGCCGAGACAGCCGCAACTTTGTAGAGAATATTCTGGGCTAGCGTTCCATTCGGGCTGGGTACGATGCTCCAGCGGCTGCCGTCCCAGTGTTCGATCAACGTTTTCGAGGTCGAGGTTTCCAGGTCTAACGTGTACCCCACCGTCCAGATATCATTGGCCGAGACAGCGGCGATTGAGGAAAGATCGCTCTGGTCAAATTGAGGCCTGGGACTCCGCACAATCCTCCACTGCTTCCCATCCCAGCGTTCGATCAGGGTATTCATCACCTGCTTATCCCAGCTATAGCCTACCGCCCAGACATCATTTGACGAGATAGCAGCAATTCCCTCCAGTCCAAAATCGCCATCCCCAGGCTTTGGATTCGGCACAATCCTCCACCGCGTTCCATCCCAGTGTTCGATTAGAGCGCTTTTTACGACAGTGTTTTGCTGTATGCTGCCATTGGAGGAAGTTCCTACCGCCCAGGCATCACTGGATGTGAGAGCAGCCACGCTGCCAAGTTGATTCTGGAATGTCCCGACATTTGGGCTGGGGACAACTTTCCAGGTATATACCGGGCCAGACTCCGTGATTGTTCCATGATTATGCAAAGCCAGCACTGTCAGAAATGTACCGAGCAGCGCCACCACAACCAGCACAGCCGCAAGAGCTTGCCCGCTCACTCGAAAACGAGATGAATGACGCATGCTGCGTGATGACCCACCGGCTGTGGTCGCGATCTGCTCTCGCTGCTCGCTCTCTTTCACAAACGGAGTAGATGCCAGAGAGCTACCGTGCGCATCCCACACATAGAGTAAGCGCGCGGGTATTGCCGGCAGCGGTTTAACGTCTGGCAATTGTTCCAGATATCTTCCCATTGCCTCGTACTCAGTGCGCACGGCAGCGCATGCGTGGCAGGATGCGATATGTGTTTCAAGAGCCATTCGCTCAAAAGGCGCGAGGTCATCTGGATGGGTCGCGGCCAGCTTCTCGGCCCAGAAAGCGCATGGGAATTGCTCCGTTGATTTCATCGCAAAGGCTCTCCTTTCAAGCGCCGGTATTCAAGGCGAAATTGCTCGCGCCCGCGGCTGACGTATGCGCTGACACTTTTTTCGCTGATACCCAGCACGGCGGCGATTTCGCGTTGCGAGAAACCGGCAACATGCTGCAAGAGCAGGCACGTACGGCTCTGCGGTGAGAGCATTGCCAGAATTTTCGCAATACATTCCCGCTCTCCTGCTTGCTCCTCTGGTCCCGCAACTTTCAAAACACCCGTAGAGGTTTCCTTTTCGTGGTCGGCCCAGGGCAACATGCGGATCAATCGTTCACGCTTGAGATATGAACGGGCAACATTGGTGGCAATGCGGTAGAGCCAGGGACGAAAGGCAATCTCCCCCTGTAACTTCGGCAGGCCTTTCCAGGCCCGGACAAACGTCTCCTGGGCAAGGTCGCATCCCACCTCGTCATTACCGGCAAGGTGCGCAAGATACTTACAAATAGGACCGTTGTAGAGTGCAAATAATTGCGCGAAGGCCTTCTGATCTCCCGCGCGCGCGGATTCCAGCGTCTCTGCCAGCCCTGTACTGGTAGAATCGGGGGGCAATGATTGCGCCATCGGCCCTTCTCCTGCAATAAGTTTGAGATGAAAGAGTGTCGACAGTTTCCTTCCTTTTCTCTATCCTTATAACTCTGGAAAAGGGCCAAACCCTGTGATTTCTCAGAAGAAACGCTGGATTAATCTGCCAGCGTCGTCGATTGCACCTGGTGGCGGGCGCGCAGCACCTTTTTATCGAACTTGCCCACGCTGGTCTTCGGAATGGCATCGATGAAGATCACATCATCTGGCAGCCACCATTTGGCAACTTTGGGACGCAGGTACTCAATAATCTCATCTTTCGTGATTTGTCCGGCATAATCGGGCCTGGGCACTACATAGGCGACGGGGCGCTCATCCCACTTTGGATGAGGGATACCGATCACACACGCCTCAAAAACCTTTGGATGGCCCATAATCAGGCCTTCGACCTCGACCGAGGAGATCCACTCACCACCGGATTTCACCAGGTCTTTGGTACGGTCAACCAGCTGGATGATGCCATCTTCGTCGACGACCGCCACATCACCCGTGCGCAGCCAGCCAGCGACAAACTTCTCACCGGTCGCGGGATCACCATAGTAAGCGCGCGCAATCCAGGGGCCGCGCACCTGCAGTTCACCAAAAGTGGTATTATCCCAGGGTACTTCCTCGCCTGTATCCATGTTCACCACACGGAAATCAACACCGGGCAGCACCGTACCCTGCCGCGCCTTGATACGAAATTGCTCGTCAAGCGGCCAATCTTTCTGGTAGCTGCGCAGCTTGGAGAGCGAAGCTAGCGGCGAAGTTTCCGTCATACCCCAGGCATGAACGATGTTGATATTCTTGCGATAAAGCCCCTCGATCAGCGAGCGAGGAACCGCCGACCCGCCGCAATAAATAGCGCGCAACGAAGAAAGGTCTATCTCCTGTTTATCAAGCACGCTTAAGAGCCCGATCCAGATTGTCGGTACACCTGCTGTAACGGTCACTCGCTCATCGGATATAAGATGCGCGATACGAGCGGGGTCCATGAAGCGGCCTGGGAAGACGAGCTTCGAACCCATCATGACAGCGGCATGCGGAAAGCCCCAGGCATTGGCATGGAACATAGGAACAACCGGCAAAACTGTGTCCTGTTCAGAAAGGCCCGCGCCATCAGCCAGTCCAACGCCCATTGAATGAAGGAATACCGAGCGATGGCTATAAATTACACCCTTAGGGTTGCCGGTGGTGCCAGAGGTATAGCACATAGCGGCAGCCGTATTCTCATCGAGCCGCGGCCACTCGTACTTCTCGGGTTGCCCGCCGATGAGGGTTTCATAGTCAACGGAGGGCTGCAGCTTGCCTGTAGAGTTGGGCGCATCGCCCATAATCACATACAGCTTCACCGTCTTTAGCTGATCCACAAGTCCTTCCAGGATGGGCACCAGGTCCCCATCAACAAAGATCATTTGATCTTCAGCATTATTGACGATGTAGACCAGTTGATCCGCAAACAGGCGTATATTCAGCGTGTGCAGAACCGCGCCCATACAGGGAATACCGAAATACAGTTCGAGGTGCCGGTAGGTGTTCCAACCAAAGGTCGCAACGCGGTCGCCCTCCTTGATGCCCGCGTTATGAAGCGCATGAGCGAGTTGCTGAGTACGTTTCCCCCACTCAGCGAAGGTGTAGCGATGCAATCCGCTCTCGGTGAGCGTGACAACTTCCTTGCGGGAAAAAATACGAACGGCACGATCGAAACAATGCTGCAACGTCAATGGATAATCCATCATCAAACCTTGCATACTACATACCTCCTGTGTGAACCTGCCCTCTAAGGAGCGCCACGTCTATTACCTTACCCTGCTACAAAAAACTGAAGCCGGTTTCATCTATTGTTCTATTCTACAAGCCCGACCTGATAACCGCAATGCCTTTGCAAACTGGTTCTCGATCTCAAAAACCTGTAAAAAACATGAGCTTAAATTAGAAATTGCTGAGAATTTTTTAGAACCCTCAAAATCATATTGCTCATGAGCAGCTTATTTGTTATGCTGATTATTAGAGGTTATGGTTTTCCTGTATCCTTTGCTGCGGATGAGGCGTGTCTATTTATGTATTTTGTAGCGCGTCACATTAAGGATAAGTACACAAAGTTGTGCAACTTTTTGCACTGATGAGCCGTATATTTAGAAGGAGTACACAAGAAAGTAGCAAGCAAGTAACAAGTAGGGGATGATGTTGTAT
This sequence comes from Ktedonobacteraceae bacterium, assembly GCA_035294305.1. Lineage (GTDB taxonomy): Bacteria > Chloroflexota > Ktedonobacteria > Ktedonobacterales > Ktedonobacteraceae > DASRBN01. Next base: position 61,928 of record DATGLD010000014.1, read on the forward strand.
TGCGTTTCAAGCCTTTTGCAATTATTTTTTCAATATGAGAGGAGCCTGAAATGATTTTACATACTACTAACAGACGACCACGTGGCCTGGCTGCGATGAGCCTGGAACGCCGGAGAGAGATTGCCAGTAAAGGTGGGCGTACATCACAGGCGCGAGGAACCGCGCATCAATGGACGGCGGAAGAGGCCTCTGCCGCAGGTAAGAAAGGGAGCGCGCGTTACGCACTGAGAAAGGCCAATAGTTCCGCCCAGTCATAGTTATTCATCTCTTTGGACATAGAAACTGGTTTAGGGAGTTTTACAAAAGGGATGCTCAGATAGCAAGCGGCCAGATAGACGTATGTTACTATCTGGCCGCTTGTTCTTGCCGCTTCTCTGTGGGAGAGTAGAGCGGCACACCCGAACATGTCAAGGACAAATGCATCATGCTATATTTCGTGGTCTGATAATCCACGGTGGGCGCATAGCATCGCTTAGTTTCGCCTCTCAAAAAAGTAATACGCCAACCATGCAAAGTTGGATTGCATCAATTTTATTGTGGAATTTGAGATCATCCATTTTCATGGTCGAGCCCATGAATATCCTCCCTTGCCACCTTATCCCCACGCGCAGCCGCCCATTGTAAAACCTCTGCCGCAACATATAACGAACCGGTAGCACAGACCAAATCGTTGCTCTCCGCCAGGCTAAGTGCCAGTTCCATAGCAGCATTGCTATTTTCTGAAGTATAAACACTTACGTTGGGGGCCTGGGCCGCAAAAATAGCCCGCATCTCTTCGATTGAAGCCCCACGCGGATTTTTCATTCGTGTCAAAACAACGGCATCCACTCCTGCCAGAGCCTGTACGATGCCAACCAGGTCTTTGTCACGATTCACACTCAGCACAGTGATGAGCTTGCGCCAGGAAAACGAAGTGCGTAGCGCCTGCATCAACTTTTGCATAGAATCGGCATTGTGCGCGCCATCAACCACAATCACCGGATTATGCCCGACAACCTCAATGCGTGCGGGCCAATGGACTAAGCGCAATCCTTCGCGTAATGCCTTCTCATCCCACCTGACGCCCTTCTTGTTCAGATTGTCGAGGGCTGCGAGCGCGGCCGTGGCATTTTCAAGCTGGTGCTCACCGACCAGTGGGATTTCCAGGCCTGAATACGTCTTTTCCGGCGCCCAGATAGTGAAGCGCTGGCGATCCTCAAAACGCTGCTCCAGCTGGTAGCGATAGCTGGTTGCCGGTAATTGTCCCGCATCGACTTCTGCCTGCGCGGGATCGTTCTCAAGTGGACCGGCGCGCACAAGTTCGGCATTCCGTTTGCGACTGACGGCGGCAATAGCAAGTAAAGCCTCTGGAGACTGGGCAGAAGTAACAATCACCCCATCCGATTTGATAATACCAGCCTTTTCGGTCGCAATCTGCGTCAGTGTATTTCCCAGCACCTGCATATGATCGTAACTGATCGAAGTAATCACCGAGACGAGCGGCTGTGTGACATTGGTCGCGTCCAATCGCCCGCCTAAGCCAACTTCGAGGACGGCATGTTGCACTTGCTTGCGCGCGAAATAGAGGAACATCAGGGCAGTCGCTACCTGGTATGTGTTATATGGAACGGCGCCAGGGGTTTGCTCGATCTTCTCAACGGCAGCGCGGACCTGTGGCAGCAGTTCAGCAAATTCTTCCTCGCTGATGAGGCGGCCATTGATACGAATGCGCTCGCGAAAAGTGTGCAGGTCGGGCTGCGTATAGAGGCCGGTGCGCCATCCTGCCTCACGCAAGACACGCTCGATCATAGCCGCCGTCGACCCCTTGCCTTTCGTGCCCGCAATCAATGTGCTGCCATAGCTTGTATGTGGATTGCCCAGCGCCTCAAGCAGCAGCTCTTCGCGCGACAAATTCCCCTCGCGATTGCGCGTATACACTCCGCTACGTTCAAAATCGCTCAGGCTATAAAGGTAGGATAAGGCTTCTTTATAATTCATGGTTGTTATCCTTTAGAGGATAGGAGTCAGATTAGCCAGCTGTGGCCGGCAATGGCCTTTGACAGCCACCACCGCTAATCGCTCTCGTCACATCATCTGCCTGCTCATGTCATCATGACCGGCTCTGATCGCGAAAAATCATTATCGGCCACGCACAATAGCATCGCTCATCTTTACAACACGCACCATCTCATGTACATCATGCACGCGCACGATATCCGCTCCTTGAGCGATACCCAGCGCGACACTGGCCGCCGTACCCTCCAGGCGCTCTGATACGGGCAAACCGCCCAACACGTGACCAATAGTGGATTTGCGTGATGTACCAAGCAGGATTGGCCGGCCCAGGACGCGCAGTTCACCCAGACGACGCAGCAAAGCCAGGTTCTCTTCCGGCGTCGTGCCAAAGCCAATCCCAGGATCAATGATAATACGCTCCCATTCCACTCCTGCCGCTAGTGCCAGGTCAATGCTGTGAGCAAGAAAACGCACCACATCGCTGACAATCTCACGCTTCTGATAGCCGCGCATATTTGCCATCAACACGACGGGGACGCCACGTTCGCTTACTAATGCTGCCATATCAGGGTCGCGACGCAACGCCCAGATATCATTCACGATACATGCTCCCGCATCCAACGCCTGCCTCGCGACCTCAGCTTTATAGGTGTCGATAGAGATCAGAATTTCCGCTGGTAATGCCGCGTGAAGTGCCTCAATGACGGGTATTACGCGCGCGAGTTCTATCTCGATGGAAACAGGCTCAGCATAGGGCCGCGTCGATTCGCCACCCACATCGATCAACATTGCTCCTTCGGCAACGAATTTCCGGCCCCTGGCAACGGCACGCTCGACAATTTGCTCCCGCGACAATGTCTCTTCCGATAATCCATCACCTGAAAAGGAGTCGGGAGTGATATTCAGAATAGCCATAACATACGTCTGCTGGCCCCATTCGAGTCGATGATTGGCCCAGATTGTTGGTGGTAGCGATCTCTTCATAGCTTCATGATATCCCTTTTGATGGGCGATTTACAAGATAGGGGCATGTCATTCTTCGCTTCACTCAGAATCTCTGTCTCATTTAGAGGTAACACCGATTTTCTTACGTTGCCACCCCTACCTGTACAATGTTATACTACATAGTAGTAATGATATTACCCGTCTCAACACGTTGATGTGTCTCTTGTAAAAGAGAGATTGCAAACATATAAAGGGAAGGCCAGATGAAAAGCACAACCGAAATGAAAAAAGGACGCAATGTTGTGGCAATAGCCCGCCGCTGCCATGAATGCAATGAAGAGGCACTTGGACGTTGTCCCGATTGTCATCGCGGTTTTTGCCAGGACCATTTCCCCAAACAGCAGCATTCTCCCTGCGCCGAAAGACAAATGAAACTGGCGCAAACCCAGGTCTGTTATGTATGTGGTACTCCTGTCTATCCCGACCAGTGGTCGCTCTCACGAACATCCCACATCATCGACCAGTATCGCTGCCAGGGATGTGGCCGCCATATTTGCGACGAATTACACACGCAGCGAAAAGCTGAAGATGTGACCGTCGTTCGGGAGGGCATGCGGGGTCATCGCTATCAATATACGAAACGCTATTGCGACCTCTGCTCGCCCTTTGCTCGTGTAGGCGGCATAAGGGGATTGACCAGTTGGGTCGTTGTCGCAGGAACTATTGTGGGAGTTGTCTTCTTCCACTTCCATCCCTGAGTATCGTGCTGGATTGAGAGGAACAGCCAGAGCAATGGAGATATATTGATCGTGTATCTTATGCTGGCTAGAAGAAACTATGACAGTATCACCAACCATACAATCTACGCTGTCACGCTATCGCCCTGAGATTCTGGCAGCGTTGCGCTGTGCTCTTAAAGAGGCTAATGAAGGAGCGTCGCCACAAGCGGCTGCCGCTTTAGTGCCTTTCTATGGGCAAATGCAATATCATCTGGGTTGGGTCGATTCTCATTTCTCGCCTGTGTCTGACAGCACGGGCAAATTGATGCGCCCAACCCTGCTCCTGCTGGCCTACGAAGCCGCCGGAGCATGGAAGCTGAATGATAACATATCCGGGGCGCAATTGCCTGCGAAGGAGGGGCCTGCCAGCCACTTGCGGCGGGCTTTACCGGCCGCGGCAGCTGTAGAATTAACCCACAATTTCACGTTGATCCATGATGATATCGAAGATGGCGATCTCGAGCGCCACCACCAGCCCACATTATGGAGTATCTGGGGCATTCAGCATGGCATCAATACCGGCGATGGCATGTTCGCGCTCGGCCGCCTGGCTCTCTGGCGTAGTCTGGACGAGGGCGTCGAGCCTGACATCGCGGTACGCCTCGGCGAAGTGCTGGATCAGACCTGCCTTGTCATCTCCGAAGGCCAGTATCTTGATATCAGTTTCGAATCGCGCCTCGATATCTCGGTCTCTATGTACATGGATATGATTGGCCGTAAGACCGCTTCATTAATGGCATGCGCGGCAAAGATGGGAGCATTGCTGGGAACGCGCGACGAGGAAACGATTGAGCGATTGCACCGTTTCGGCCACGCCATGGGAATTGCTTTCCAGGTACGTGACGACATGCTTGGCATCTGGGCCAGCGCCGAGGAAACAGGCAAAACACACGCCGGGGACATCTATCGTCGTAAAAAGAGCTTACCTGTCCTGCATGCCCTGGAACACGCAAACTCACGCGACAAACAGTTCTTACAGCAGATTTACGGGCAGGCATCCCCCATCACAGGCGAATATGTGGAGGAAGTCCTGGCAATTTTTGCGCGTACCGAGACACTAACCTATTGCCGGGCATTCCTGGCAAAACAGTGCCACATAGCTCACGAGGCCCTGGCAAATGTGCCACACGCGACCAGCACCACAGCGGCTCGCGCGCTTGATGACCTGCAGACGCTGGTTCACTTCGTAGAAGACATCGTCAAGAACTGATTGCCAGTGGGCGCAGGGGCCAGATGATCGCGCTTCAGGTGGAAGCGTCCGCGCTTTGTCCCGGGCGCGATCATCTGTTCCCCATGCCCCACCCTCGCTTCGCCCGGTTTGCTTCCTTCATCCACTCTTAAAAACTTAGACTACCCTCCAGACCCTGACTGCATCGCCAGAAGCAGCCGCCAGCATTTTGCCATCTGGCGACCACGTAAGGGCAAGGACCGGAGCATTTAGTTGTAGTTGCAACAGCGGGACTTGATCGCGCGTAGGATACCAGATAATGAGCTTACCATCATCTCCACCCGTTGCCAGAAAACGGCCATCTGGAGACCAGGCAAGTGCGCGCACGACCTGGCTGTGTCCATGCAGGCGCATAGGTATATCCTGGCACTGCATCCCAAACTGGCCTTCCACTTGTTGCTGGCATACCAGGCCGTTATTCCATAGCCGTACGATGCCATCGTCTCCACCAACTGCGAGCTGCGAGCCGGTTGGTTGAAATGCCGACGCGCGCATTGGTACCCGCGCATCCATATAGAGCCCATGCACCTGCTGGCCACTCGTCGCATTCCAGACCCGAACGACCCCTCCCAACGAAGAGGTCGCAACCGTGCGTCCATCCATCGCCCATGATGCCGATTCGATAGGTTGCGTATGTAATGTGAACCTGGTGAGTGGCCGGTAAGTCGCCGTATTCCATACCACCCCCTTTTCGTCGAGCGAGCCGGAAACCAGGTAGAACGGATTTTGCGCGGACCAGGCGAGAGTGGTTATCGCAGCCGTATGTGTATGGGTAGAACGGGCCAGTAGCGTACCTGTCATTGCATTCAGGAACGATAACTGGTTAAGCGCCCCGGCAGCGAGCCGTTGGCCATCCGGCGACCAGGCAACCGCCCGTACAGGACCCGCCTGCTTGCTCTCTAGATGTACGGCTCCGTCGAGCCCCCAGGTGAATAATCGAGCATCGTTTGCGCCGCTTGCCAGTGTCATGCCATCTGGCGACCAGCTCACACAACGCACCGGCTGCTGATGTTGCGAAAATACCAACAACGACTTGAGGGTAGCAGGCAAAACCGGTTTAGGAGTCGCGGCGGGCGTCATGCGAGGTTTAAGAACCTGTTTTGTAACAGACGGGCCCGCGAGCATTGATCGATAGGCCGCGTAACCCAGGCCCGTTGTACCCGCCACCAGGGTAGTTCCTGCCAGGATTAAAAATCCCCTGCGCGTCCAGCGACCTCTTTTCTTTTTTACCACGGGAAACGCACCAGATGTATTTTTGTCCGGCAGCATAAAACTATTCGTATCTGCTAATGTTGGGGCAGCATAGAAACCTGGCGGTGAATAATCCGGCCTTCCGTCTAATAGAGCAGCCACGGAACCATCGACCACGTATGAATCGAGGACAAATCTTGTACGAGGCGCAACGCCGCATGAAACCAAGCTCTTATCATCGGGTAAAACCCGCCCCCCAGAGGCGTAACGCAGCATATAGACCAGCCTGTTGCCAAAAAGGTCCGTTTTTGGCATCGCCAGTTCTTCGACGAGCGCAGGAACGAGTTCGGATACAGGCGCCAGAGCAGCTACTTCCACAGCATGTACCATGCCACAAGCATTCGCTTCGATCAATATTTCGACCGTTTGCATATATCTTTACACCCCTTTATCTCTTACTATGTGTCAAAGTATACTATGCCGTCTCTTTTTTCTCAGCGATATGGGGCAAATAGGCTAGACAAATTTTCTGCAATACTTTTGGGAAATTCACGTCTTATCATAATAGTAGCTTTATTACGCAATCATTCGTAACAGGGAGAGACCTCATGATACGCCGTTTGATACGTGCGTGCTGCCTGTGTATTCTCATTGGCAACTTCCTATTTCCGGCCGCAACCAGCACTGCCAGTACCAAAATCACCTACCAGCAAAAGGCATCCAGCGATTTTCCAGCAGTCGATCCTGACTATATCTATAACCAGCTTTTTTATATGGCCACACACTTTCAACACCGTAGCGCGGGCTACAATGTCAACCAGGGGCATGATCAGTTTGCGGCTTACTGGTCGCAGGAAATGGTGCGCGATCTACAGGGTTTCGCGCCACAGGTGCGCCGCGATTATTTTCCGATAGACGGGTGGAAAGGCGCTCCCGCGACCGTACCGGCATTCAATGTGGAAGTCAGCGTTCCGGGGGTAACACATCCAGAGCAGGAGGTCGTGATCGGCTGCCATTATGACGGCCAGCTCAGTTCGACGCAGTCGGCCAACGATGATGCCAGCGGCTGCGCTATCGAATTAGGGGTAGCAAAAGGATTGGCCGCCTACTGGAAAAGCCACCACCTGTATCCGGCGCGCACGCTGCGATTTGTCATCTTTGACGCGGAAGAATCGGGACTGAACGGCTCATTTTATTATGTCGATAATACCGTCAATGGAGATATTCATAATATCGTTGCGATGATCAATGAGGAGCAGAATGGCATTGCTTACCCGCTGCGCTACCTGGGCCAGCTATCAAACCCGCTGCTGCCCCTCTACATTTTCACGTCGCCGTTGCAAAACAACGATTTCTACCGGGGACGCGATAAGCTTACACAGCAACAGCGCGACAGCATCACCCTATTTGACGCCCTGATGCAAGAGGCTATTAGCGCCTCCTTCGTGCAGTTTCGCGCAATGGGATACCAGATGCTCAGTTATCACGGCAGCAACCACCAGGATGTCTTGCAGCCTATCTTCACGCCCGATCAATACAATAACATTCAAATGCGGGAGGATAATCTGGCGGGCAGCGACGAGGTGCCTTTCACGATAGCCGGTCTGCCCTGCGCCACACCGGTCGGGAACTTTACCTACTACGATAGCAACCCGCCGCCATGGTCATATCCTTACGATCAACCCACAGATACGATTCAATTAATGAATACCTTTGCCGATGGCAGTTCCCTACAATCACAGGCCCTGACCTTAGCGCTCGCGCTGCCGGGAATGCTGACGACGTGGATGCTCAACCGGCCCGAAATTCTCGGCACAGCCAGTCTCGATCAGAACCCGGTTGCGGCAATCAGCGATGTTGGCGCAACGAGAGTTAACCGCCCTCTTGCATTGGATGCCAGAGCTTCATTTGACCCCAACAGCAACAATAGCAGCGATTTAAGCTATGCCTGGAATTTTGGCGATGGCACAAAAGCGACAGGCATCGCCGTGACGCATAGCTATAAAGCCGCCGGAAATTATACCTTAACCCTGACAGTCAGTTCGTCCACCGGAAGACGCACCATCAGTAAGCAATTAGATGTAACGACGCAGCCAATCGCCACTAATCCGATACATCTTAACCAGGATGGCAAGCCGCCTGCCAATCCAGCGGTTACGCTACCTGCTCCCGATAATAGCCTCTCTGATAGAGTAGCGCTGGCGCCCACTACGACAGTGCCAATTCCATTGCCAACTACTCCTACCGTGCAACCGGTGGGCTTTTACATCGGTTTGGGTGTTCTGATAGTGATTTTGATAATTGGTACAGGCTTAGCAATAGTCAGGATGAGAAGAAAGCAAGCTGCTTAGCGGATTTTGGATGTCAGAGCTACGCCGCTCATTGTAATCGGTGTATGGATCAGCATAAGGCGCCGGAAAGCAGACGTTTGACAACAATTCGCAGAAGCTCTGGCAATATAGAAGACTGCGCCGTCGGGGTCTAGCACTCTCTGGAAAGCCTTCATAAGGATATACACTTCTACTACATGCCGCGTGATAGAATAAATATTAAAGAAAGTAACCCAGGATACAATATCTCATCGAAAGGGATTGAAGATATGCCAAGGCCCCTCTATGTGATTGGACACAAGAACTCCGACCTGGATTCCGTCGCCTCGGCCTATGCGTATGCACACCTGTTACGAATGCAAGGGGAAGAAGAGGTCATCGCGGCCCGCAACGGCAGCTTGAAACCAGAAGTGAGCTTCGTCCTTGAGCGCTATCACGTCGAACCGCCGGAAGCAATTGATGATGTATATCTCCAGGTGCGCGATGTCATGCGGCGCGGCGTCATTTGCGCCTATCTTGACCAGCCAATACTGGAGGCCGGTCAACTGCTCCAGGAGCATCAACGCCGTTCAATGCCTGTTGTTGACGCCGAGAACAAAGTCCATGGCATCATCGCCACCGAAGATTTTGCTAAATTGTTCTTCAACGATCTTGACCCCCAATCCGTTAATCGCGTACCACTTAACCGCGAAAATCTGGTTTCTGTACTCAAAGGACGGGTATTGGTAGAGGGACGGCGCAAGCTGGGGAATCGCGTACTCGTGGGAGCAATGCAGGCCGAAACGATGGCCGATTACGTCGAGCCTGGCTGCCTGGTCGTGCTAGGGGACCGTGAAGATGCACAATTGAAGGCTATCGAATGCGGCGCTGCCGCGCTGGTGGTTACTGGCGATCTGCTCGTCTCTGAACGAACCCTGCGCGAGGCTCGGCGGCAGGGCGTCATGGTCATCAGCACCGCTCACCACACCTTTACCGCCGTGCGCCTGATCAACCTCAGCATTCGGACGCAGGATATCATGAATCGCGAATTTGATTCGTGCCACCCTGAAGATCAGGTAAGCGAAATACAAAACGTGCTGGCGCGCAGGCGTTCGCTACCCGTCGTAGATGGAAAGGGAAAGCTTGTAGGATATCTTTCACGTACCGATCTCATCAATGCGCATCCTAAGAAGGTCATACTCGTCGATCACAATGAACGCTCGCAAGCGGTAGATGGCATCGAAGAAGCCGAACTGCTCGGCATTATCGATCACCATCGTATCGCCGATGTTCACACCAACAGGCCCATCATGTTCCGGGCCGAGCCGGTTGGCTGCACAGGCACAATCATTGCCGGATTATATGCCGAGGCGGGCATCGATATTCCTCGCGAAGTAGCGGGTCTGCTACTGGCCGGCTTATTGTACGATACGCTGATCCTGCGTTCCCCTACCTGCACGCCGCGCGACGAGCGTATCGCAGCAATTTTGGCCGAGGTCGCCGGAGAGGATATCGAGCAGTATGGCCAGGAGATTTTCGCAGCAGCTGCTACCGACCTCAATACGCGCTCCGCCGAAGCATTGCTGACGTCTGATTTCAAGGAATTTACTGCCGGTGATACAAAGTTCGCCATCGGCACAGTCGAGACGGCTAGCCCGGAAGCTATAGAAAAGCGGAGCGAAGAACTGTTGCAAACCATGCACAAACTGGCGCAGGAACGCGGTTACAGCGTTTTCCTCTTCATGATCGTAGACATTATTAATATGGTCTGCCACCTGTTAATCTGGGGTGGAGAGCGAGCAGTAGCTGAAACATTGGGTGTGCCTCTTGAGCCGGATGGACATTCGCTCGTAGTAGAGGGGCTTGTTTCACGTAAGAAACAGCTCGTTCCCTTGCTTCCACGTATCCGTGGCGCGATGTAGGATAGGCGGACAGCCCGGCCACAGACGCGATAAATCTGGTTCCTGGCACTGTGCCCAGGGGCGGAGACATGGACACGATGTAACAAACGTACGCTAATACTTCCCTCGTATAAACGTTCTTGATGAAGTCGATCTGTTTTTCTGTTACTAATCCACTTGTCATAGGACAAACACTATGCTAAACTATGGTTCGACTCAGTAATCTCTATCAGAGGTCAATATACGTTACTGTACGCTCATTAAACTTGGCACAACACGTATATTACAAAGGTCATTGCTGACCTATTTATCATCTTTTGGCATGCCCAAGGAGGACATTTTCTAACGTGAGCAACTATATTTTTGTTCCCATCGTGGTGGGAGTACTCGCGGTCCTATTTGCTTTTACGCTTGCACGTTATGTTCTAAGCAAAGACACTGGTACCCCCGCGATGCAGAAGGTGGCGGATGCCATCTTTAAGGGTGCAATGGCATTCCTTAACCGGCAGTACCGCACAATTGCCATGCTTGCGGTTGTTGCCGCCATCATTGTTGCCCTGGTACTGGGAGCATTAGGCCAGGGTGATGCCGCCGCTCGCATCAGCCTGGCGTGGCATACAGCAATCGCATTCTTGATCGGGGCATTGTGTTCTGGTGTCTCCGGTTACATCGGCATGTATGTCGCCGTAAAATCAAATAGCCGAACCGCCAGCGCCGCGACTCGTAGCCTTGGCGAGGCTCTCATGGTTTCCCTGCGCGGTGGCGCTGTCTCCGGTTTTCTGGTAGTCGCCCTTTCGCTGTTGGGCGTTTCGCTCGTTTTCACCGCTTATGGCGGTTTAACAAATCCAGAACTGGCCCCCTCTCTCATTGTTGGATTCGGTTTCGGGGCCAGCTTTGTGGCATTGTTCGCCCAGCTTGGCGGCGGCATCTATACGAAGGCCGCTGACGTTGGCGCTGACCTTGTCGGCAAGGTGGAAGCCAATATTCCTGAGGATGACCCTCGCAATCCTGCCGTAATTGCAGACCTGGTAGGTGATAACGTTGGCGACTGCGCTGGCCGTGGCGCTGACCTTTTCGAGTCTACCGCTGCCGAGAATATTGGCGCGATGATCCTGGGTGTAGCGCTTTACCTGGCTACTAAGAATGTCGGCTGGATACTCTTCCCGCTGGTTGTCCGTGCATTCGGCCTGATCGCCTCGGCGTTAGGCCTGCTCTGGATTCGTCCCTCGGTAGTGATCGAGCCTGACAAAGCAGCCGGCAAAGACCCTGGTGAGATCGCAATGCAGCAGCTGAATATCGGCTACTTCATTACTTGCGGCCTCTCCGTTATCGGCGTCTTCCTGGGCAGCTATCTCTTACTGGGCGGCGCCGGAGTACAAACCAGTTCGAGCTTTGCTCCAAGTGTTCCCGCCTGGGTCTGGTTCGGCCTGGCCGGAACCGTTGGTATTCTTCTTAGCATTGCTTTCGTCTACATTACGCAATACTATACTGCAGGTACCTGGCGGCCGGTACGTGAAATCGCTGCCGCGACTCTAACCGGTCCTGCTACAACAATTATCACCGGTATCGCGGTTGGCTTTGAATGCGTTGCCCTACCTGTCCTGGCTATCTGTGTGGCACTCGGCCTCTCCTTCTTCTTTGGAAGCCAGGTGACGCTTAACACCGGCAGCCCGATCAATGTCGGCGGCATCTTCGGAACAGCCGTCGCTACTATGGGTATGCTGATGAGCTGCGCCTACATCCTGGCGATGGATACATTCGGCCCCATCACCGACAATGCCGGTGGTATCACCGAGATGGGCGGCCAGGCCGAGTCCGTGCGCGATATTACCGACGCGCTCGACGGCGTGGGCAACACTACCAAAGCATTGACAAAAGGCTATGGTATCGGTTCGGCGGCTCTGGCTGCTTTCCTGCTCTTCAGCGCTTACCTGGATGTACTCTACTCGTATACCTGCCCGGCTTCTGCTCACTGCACAGCAATCCAGAAGGCAAACGTATACAGCGTTAACCTGACCAATATCCCGGTATTCATTGCCGCATTGATCGGTATTACGCTGATTTTCTTCTTCAGCGCGCTTGCCATTCGCGCTGTGGGTGCGGCGGCAAAACGTATGATCGAAGAGGTACGCCGCCAGTTCCGCGCCGATCCCAAGATCATGGCCGAAGATCCCGCAGACCGCCATGACCCGGACTATGCGAAGTGTGTTGACATCAGCACTCGCGGCGCGCTGCGCGCTATGGTCCTTCCGGGCCTGGTTGCTGTACTAACGCCCATTATCGTAGGCATCGTCCTTGGGCCGGAATCGGAGGCGGGATTGCTGATGGTTGGCACCATGGGCGGCATCGTCCTTGCCCTCTTCCTCAACAACGGTGGCGGGGCGTGGGACAATGCTAAGAAGTATATCGAGGCCGGCTACCTGCGCGTAAACGCTCAGGGTGAGATGGTTGATCGCCTGGACCCGAAGGGTACGGTGCTGGGTAAGAAGAGCGAGCCTCACAAGGCCGGTGTTGTCGGTGATACGGTTGGTGATCCTTTCAAGGATACAGCCGGCCCGTCACTGCACGTGTTGATCAAGTTGCTCAGCACGATCACGCTTGTGCTTGCTCCCCTTTATATCACCATACACCCGATTACAGTGGCTTTGCATTAGGAAACTACCGCTTTGCAACGAAACAGGCCCTCGTTCACCGCTACGATGAATGAGGGCCTGTTTCGTTGGGAGAAATCCGGTTGTTTATACACATGTACTATTACTCTCTCGTGTTGTTTACTAGATGTAGGGACAGGCCTGCAGTCTGTCCCTGTTGGGCACCGGGACAGACTGCAGGCCTGTCCCTACAGAACGTGTTGGGAGTTGTTTTCTAGACATGAGAATAGCAATGATTACGGGCCAGACACCGTAAAGAAAGAGGAGCGATGCAGCATCAACCATTCAGGAGCAACAGCCGGACCATTCCTTTTCTCTCCTTTCTGATTGTGGCGCTTTGTATACTACTGGCGAGCTGCGATGTCAACATCAGCACTGGCGGCAGTAATGGCACTGGCGGCAGTAGTCAATGCCAGAGCAATTGCACAACAGGTTCAGGAGCCCAGGGAGTCAAGGTCTTCGTAGAGCCGGATGCGGGCGAGAGCGTTGTGGTCAATGCGATTGGCGATGCCCACAAATCGGTGTGGCTGGAAATGTATCTCTTGAGCGATACGAAAGTGATTCATGCGCTTGAGGATGATGCTAACCGTGGCATCGATGTACGCGTGATGCTGGAGCCACATCCTGTGGGAGGAGGCACCTCACCATCTCGTACTATCGATGAACTGAAGGCGGCCGGCATTAAGGCGCAATATAGCGACCCCGAATTCTCACTGACACATGAAAAGGGTATGATTATCGATGGGACCACTGCCTTTATTATGACCTCCAACTTCACACGCGCGGCCCTCGGGGGATACAGCGGCAGCAGTTACCTGGAGAATCGCGAATACGATATCATCGATACCAACACAAACGACGTGCAGGCGGTAATCAGCATCTTTAACGCCGACTGGAATCACACCACAGCTCAATTCAACGATCCTAACCTGGTCGTCAGCCCGGTCAATTCGCGCAGCGATTTTAACACTTTGATTAACAGCGCCCATCATACACTGCTGATTGAGGCAGAGGAGATGAACGATAGCTCTATCGAGCAGGAGCTTGTGAATGCTGAACAGCGTGGAGTGCGGGTCGAGGTTATTTTGCCCGCGCCACACGGGTCACAGAGCGACAGTAACAGCCAGGGCATCGATACGATCAAACAGGGAGGCGTACAGGTCAAGGAGGATGCGAAGCTCTATATGCATGCCAAGATCATTGTGGTCGATGGCAAAACGGCTTTTGTTGGTTCGGAGAACATTTCCGCCCAGTCGCTTGATCGAAACCGCGAGCTTGGTATTATCGTTTCAGATGCGGGAGTGCTCAGCACGTTACAGAGCACATTTCAGTATGACTGGTCGGTATCGCACAGCGTTTAGTTACTCTCTGGCGTCAGGGTGATTGGGGCAGACGGCCCCGAGGCGCGATCTGCGGTCTTATTCCGACCAGAAGCGCCGGCTGCTGGCGGCTGCGGCTCCCTCGTCATCTGATCGGAGGACGAGTACCTGGCCCCTACGAGCTAGATTTATAGAGAGTCAAAGAAAATAGAGATGAGGTGTTGTTTATATGGTTACAGAGATAGCGCTTTTTACAGCAGTCCCAGGCAAAGAGGATGAACTCGGCCAGGGTATTTTGAAAGGCCTCGAAGTAATTCGCCAGCATCAGGGATGCATTTCCGCCCGCGTGGAACGCTGCATCGAGCAGCCAAGACAGTATATGGTCATCAATATCTGGACTTCGCTGGAAGCGCACATGGAAGATTTCCGGAGCGGCCCACTCTTTACGCAATGGCGCAGCAATATTAATGGCCTGTTTGAGGGAACACCTGTGGTATTACATTACCAGCCTTTCTAAGTACGGTTGTGCTATAATAACAATCCGCACCTGAAAAAATTCAGGCGATGAGCTACCCGTTCTGAGTTTCCAAATAAGAATAGTATTTACATAAGAGTATGCGAAAGGACTGAAATATGCTCCAGGAGTATTTGCCATGCCCGAAACACACGATGCTGCCCAGATTGATAATTCGCCCGCAGTAAACGAAAATGACCTTTTTGAGCATGCCGGAACAAGCGATGAAGAACTGCTGGCCGCTCACGTAGCACAACTGCGTCATCAGATCGAAGAGGCCAACTATCAATATTATGTTCAGGACAATCCAACACTGACCGACGCCGAGTATGATCAGCTGATGCTCGAATTGCAGCGTATCGAACGAGAACATCCTGAATTGCAGACGCCGGATTCGCCCACTCAACGTGTCGGAGCAGGACCTGTGCAGGATGTGCCGCAGCACCGGCATCCGGTCCCCATGCTGAGCCTGGCTAATGCCCGCAACGAGGAAGAACTGCTGGCATGGTATAGACGCGCGCAGAGCATCCTGCCCAACGCAACGTTTGAATATGTCTGCGAGCTGAAGATCGATGGACTGGCGATGGCGCTGACCTACGATAACGGCAGGCTGAGCGTCGGCGCAACGCGCGGAGATGGCATGATAGGCGAGGATTGGACTCCCAATGTGCGCACAGTTCGCACTATTCCGCAAAAGCTGCGCGGCGATACGATTCCTGAACGGCTAGAAGTGCGCGGCGAAATATACATGACCATCAAAAGCTTTGAGCAACTCAATGAAGAGATGAAAGATGACCGTTTATTCGCCAATCCACGCAACTCTGCGGCAGGCTCATTGCGACAAAAAGACGCCCGCATTACAGCCTCTCGTCGCCTTGACTTCTTCGGCTACCAGATTGGCTACATGCAGGGCATGGACTTCAATAATCAGTGGGAAGCATTGCAGTTGATTCGTGAATGGGGCTTTCCGGTCAACCCACACATCCACAAGGCAAAAACCCTGGAAGAGGTCCTGGACTACTGCAAAAAGTGGGAACGGGAACGTTTCAACTTGCCCTACGAAATTGATGGCGTGGTCATTAAGATCAATGAACTGGTGCAGCAGCAAGAACTGGGGGCCGTGGGACGCGATCCACGCTGGGCCATTGCCTTCAAATACCCTCCCATACAGGTAGCGACGAAACTGCTCGATATTCGCGTGAATATTGGCCGTACCGGTTCCGTAAATCCCTGGGCGCTACTGGAACCCGTCAATATTCGCGGCGTGATCGTTTCTCGCGCGGCTCTGCACAACGAGGGCGATATACAACGCAAGGATTTACGAGTCGGCGACTGGGTACTGGTGCAACGAGCAGGTGAGGTGATTCCGCAGGTCGTCAAACCCATCGAAGAACGGCGCACCGGTCAGGAACAGGTCTATCATCTACCCGAACGCTGCCCACTATGCGATACGCAAATTGTGCGCGTGCCCGATGAGGCAATGGCCTATTGCCCAAATATCGAATGCCCGGCGCGTAACCTGGAGGGTATCATTCACTTCGTCTCGCGCGGCGCTATGGATATCGATACCATCGGTGAGAGAATGTGCGCGCAGCTCGTCGAATCAGGCCTGGTGAAAAACGTTGCTGATTTCTATAGCCTGACCCGCGAACAATTATTATCATTGGAGGGCGTGAAGGACAAAAGCGCCGATAATATGATCACGGCTATTGAGGCTAGCAAACAGCGTTCGCTCTGGCGGCTGCTTTTTGGCCTGAACATTCGCTACATGGGTGAGAAGACGGCGCAAATTATCGCCCAGGCATTTGGTTCGATGGATAACCTGCTGGCCGCGAGCGAAGAGCAGATCATTGCCATCCCCGGTATTGGACCAAAAATTGGCCATAGCCTGTATCTCTGGCTGCAAGACGAGCGCAACAGGGCCTTAATCGGGCGGTTGCGGGCAGCAGGCCTGAACATGCAGGAAGAGCGTCCCAAGGAGACGACCGGACCACTGGCGGGACAGACATTTCTGCTGACCGGGCGGCTCAACAGCATGACACGTCCCGTTGCTGAAGAGAAGATACAGCAGTTAGGCGGCTCGATTGCCTCGGGCGTAAGCAAGTCGCTGAATCACCTGGTTGTCGGCGAAGATGCAGGTTCAAAGCTGGCGAAAGCGCAGAAGGCAGGCGTGCCGATTCACGATGAGCAGTGGTTGATCAATTTGTTCAAAGAGCATGAAAAGGAACTCACATCCCCGGCAGAGTCTGTGAAACCAGCAGACGATTGAGAAAGGCATTGATGGTCTGCTGATCAACATTTCTTCCGATCCGTGCCAGGAAAATATTCGTAGGGTCCATACGAATATTCGGCTCTGATGTCAGGTACTCAACAAAGCCCAGGGAAGCGAAGAGACGCGCGATGAGGTCCCGGTATTGAGAACTTCTGAGGCCCAGTCCCTCGGTATCCCAGTGCCACGAGAGGCCCAATGCCAGCAGGATCATGTCCTCCAGCCCTTCCTGCTCGGCGGCAAATGCCAATAAACTGTGCCCGATGCCCTGCCGCCGCCAGTTTGCGCTGACCTCAATCGCCGTCTCATAAACGTGTTCCAACCCGCTCCACCAGGCATCAGCGGGTGCAACCGTCACCTGGCCGACGATCTTGCGCGATGGCGTGTATGCCAGCGTCAGAGCGGAGTCTTCTCGCCTGGCAATATTCACCAGCAGTTGATGCTCGCGTTCTGGACGGCGAGCGAATGCCCGCATGCCATCATCGATCTCCAGGCTTTCGACAAGACAGGCGGGACAATGGTTGCTCAAAAAGAGCATACCCGCCTGCGTTTGAACCGTCTTCACGTGTGGGGATAGGATGCCTTCGCATTCTGTAGGCACAAGCTGTCTTTCTTCGATCATAGCTCACCGTCTTTCTATGATGCTCTCAGGATGATGCACGTCGTTGTGGCATGCGCGTATAATTTCCCGCTCGCATCCGTCAGGCGCCCCTCGGCAGTGGCAACACGCCCACCGCTATGAATAACTTTGCCCTCGCAATAGACGACTCCGGTTTTGCTTGAAAGAGGACGCACATAGTTGATGTTAAGCTGGAGCGTGGTATAGCCGGTGCCGGCGGGCAGCGTCGAATGAATAGCGCAACCAAGAGCCGAATCAAGCAATGTAGCCGCCAGTCCGCCATGAACAGTGCCGATCGGATTGTAGTGATATTCTGCCGGTTCGGCGGCGAACACCACTCGCCCCTCACTCACTTCTTCCATCCACATATTCATCAACACTGC
>DATGLD010000015.1:0-3260 GCA_035294305.1 Ktedonobacteraceae bacterium
TCCTGCTCAATCAGACGAAACATATGGGTTAGTACTTCACGGCTCTTGCCACCTTTGGTGAAAGGCAACAGTGGCAGTAATGTCACCTCGCCCAATGCAATGATAGACTCTGGTGTATACTGACTAAGTTCGATCACGTGATACGAAAAGCTCTGACGTTCTTGCTTGCCTGCCACCTCCCAGGTAAACGGCGACGGATGTATCGGCGTGTCGTCTAACAAATGGAGGACGCATGAGACAACGGGCGCATTGTGCTGCATCCTTGTGATAATATTATACCGCAATAAACGCTCCGGCATCCTGGCATCATAGCGTGTTTGTACTTCTACGTCCATCAACAGGGGGTGGTGCTGAAATTCCGTGCGGAAGAGATTGTCCATTTCCATTTCTTCTTGCCGCAGTTTGGGGGGAAGGGCTTCGATGAAGTGTGCTTCTGGCAGAAAGAGGCGCACGAACGCCTCTGGTCGCAGATGAATCAAGCGTTTAATGGCATCGTCCCAGGGCTTGGCCATACCCGTACCTCCTGACCACATAAGATGCTGCCAGTATAGCATATAGAAGAGGTAACGAACAGGACGGACGCGACCGAACGGAATTTCAAGCGTGACCACTATTGATGCCAGTAAAGCTGGAAACACACTATGGCCCCAGGATGCCGGAACGTTTCTTGCGGTATAATGTAACCACGAGGCGGCGGCGGAATATGTTCATTGTCTCACGTATGGCTAGAAAGTTAAACATATATGCAGCAACCAGTAGCACGAACTGAGGTTGTGACCGAAACGCTTTATGGAGTGACTATTGCTGACCCCTATCGCTGGATGGAGGACTGGCATAGCGAGGAACTGAATACATGGCTAGAGGGACAGGCGGCCTACACGCGCAACTATCTCGATGCGCTGCCTGAGCGGGCCGCCCTGCTCAAGCGCATTAGCGAGTTGAGCAATACTGGCGCATCTTATGCAGATTTTCAGCTTGCCGCCGGTCACTATTTCTATCAGAAGCGCGAGCAGGGCGAGAATATGTATAAACTCGTCATGCGCAATGGGCCAGAGGAGCCGGAACGTGTGTTGTTCGACCCCAACGTGCTTGGCGGCGAGGTGCAAACGGGAATAGACTGGTACAAACCGTCGTGGGATGGAATGTTTGTCGCGCTCTGTCTCTCGCAAGGTGGTTCCGAAGAGAGCGTTCTACATGTACTGGATGTTGAAACTGGCAAGTTGCTCGACCTGACGATCCCCCACACATATGTCTATAGCAGCTACGTTGGCACCTTTAACTGGCTGGAAGATAACCGCTCCTTTGTCTATTTGCGCTTCCCGCCCTTACCAGAGGGAGCACCGGAGGCCGAGAAGCTCAATGGCGGCAAGATGTACCTGCATCATCTCGGTAGTGCACCAGAAGAAGATAGAGTGGTCTTCGCGCAAGGAATCAGTCAGGGTGTACCGGCCTGGGATAAAACCTACCAGGACTATCCGCTCATACTTATCTCCCCGACCAGTTCGTGGATGCTGGGCATTATCCAGCATGGCGACCTCAACGAAAAGACGCTCTACGTGGCCCCGCGCGTCGGTCTTGAGCAGCCTGAGCAGTGCCAATGGCGTAAGATCGCCGATATTGCGGATGGTATTGAGAGCTTCGCGCTCAACGGCGATACGCTGTATCTGCGCACCCACAAGGATGCACCGCGCTACAAGATCATCGCACTCTCGCTCCAGCAGCCCGATCTTACGAAGGCTACCACGATTGTTCCCGCCAGCGAGCGTGTTATTGAAGCGATGACAGTGGTTGGCGATTCTTTGCTGATCCTTGACCTGGACGGTGGCATCGGGCGCATACGGCGCTGCAAGCTGGATGGTAGCGCCCTGGAAACGGTGCCCTTGCCGTTCGAGGGCACCATCAGCGAGTGGGCCTCAGCACCACAGAGCGCGGAAGTGTTGCTGAAAATGACCGGCTGGACGATTTCGCCGCGCCTCTACCGCTATGACGTGCAGACGAACACGATCACAGATACCGGCATCATTGCGCCGCTACCGATTGAGGCCGATTTCAGCGATGTTGAGGTGCATGAAGTGCAAGCTCCGGCGCACGATGGCACGCTCATTCCACTCTCGATCATCCACAAAAAAGGTTTGCAACTTGATGGCAACAATCCGACGATCCTGGTCGGCTACGGCTCATACGGCATTGTTCTCAGCGCTAACTTCAATCCCAGGACGCTGGTGTGGCTGGAGCGCGGCGGCATCTATGCGGTCGCGCATCTACGCGGCGGCGGTGAATATGGCAAAGAGTGGCATCTGGGCGGTTGGAAGCTCACCAAGCAGAACACGATTGATGACTTTATCGCCTGCGCCGAATATCTCATCGCACAGGGCTACACGCGACCGCAGCGTCTGGCGGGAATGGGCGGTAGCGCGGGCGGTATTCCGACCGGCGGCGCGCTGGTCAGACGCCCCGACCTGTGGGCGGCTATGATAATGCAGGTTCCCGTCACCAATGCCGTGCGCGCGGAATTTACTGCCAATGGCCCTTCAAACATCTCGGAGTTCGGCACGCTCAGTGACCCCGACGACTTCAAGGGGCTTTACACAATGGATAGCTACGTCCATGTGCAGGACGGCGTGGCGTATCCAGCGGTCATGCTCACCACCGGCCTGAACGATCCGCGCGTGGTTGTCTGGCAACCGGCCAAAATGGCGGCACGCTTGCAGGCCGCGACGAGTTCCGGCAAGCCCGTTCTGTTGCGCGTCGAAAAGAACGCCGGTCATGGTATGGGTTCGACGCAACAGCAGAGAGATGAAGAATGGGCCGACATCGTAGCATTTCTGCTGGCACAGATGGGTGTTACGGCATGACGTGCCGCCTGACTGCCAGCATGGACGGAATGTACCTGTAATTTGTCCAGGTCAGGATTTGGGAGCCGGGTTTGGAGCCATCTTCAGGAGGGCGAAAGGCTGGCTCCTTTCTGTTCTCATATCAAAAAGCAACGATCTCTATCATACCGCACTTGTCAGGCGCTCAGTAAAACGTATAATAGAGTTAATGTACAGTTTATAGTACGGAACGGTTTGCCGCGTCCGTCCCTCGCGTCCTGTAAGGAGGATGTGCGATGACAGAGAAAGTCTATCGAACAGAGCTTACCCCGGTCAGTTTTCTGCAACGAAGCGTGCTTATTTTCCCTGAAAAAGTTGCCATCGTGCATGGAGAGCGCCGTTACACCTATCGCCAGTTTGGCGAGCGTGTCAATCGGCTGGCCTCGG
>DATGLD010000016.1:0-2574 GCA_035294305.1 Ktedonobacteraceae bacterium
TTCATTTCTCGCCAGCAGTCCGAAGTCGTTTGTCTCTCCACTCATACTAACAATCTCCCGCCGGCTATTGTGGAGCGTAAGAAGTTCTACAACAGCATCTCTAACTCGATCTCATCGTGTATGGGAATCTGATCATTGCCGGCCAGAGGGATAGCTGGCTTCAGCTGACGAGAGGCATCAACCGCATTGCGATGCACGGCGACCAGTTTGAACCCGCGTTTTTGATAGAAGCGCAGTGCGTATAGATTATCATTGGTGGTGATGAGCCAGAGCCGCTTGCAGCCTGCCTCTCGCGCCGCCCGCGTGACTGCCTCGATCAGCAGCGTGCCGATGCCAATTCCTGGCTTTGTGCTATCAAGCGTCACGATCTCGCAGTTCTCACCTTCCAGTGAGTACGTGAGGAGTCCCACACGGTTCCCTTTCAGGATGGCGACGAAGCCGGGCAGCGTCTCTGGATGATAGACCTTGTCATGAACGACAATGATGGCATCGCCCCAGCTTTCGCTGACAAATTGTCGTACCCACGCGCTATCATCGGTGGTAAGTGGCCTCAACTGGAGATCAAGCGTTTCGACGGGCCGGTGGGGATGCCGGCTATAGGTGTAGATGGCAGCGGCCTGAATGTGAAGGTAGACGCCATCGCCCCATTCACCAGCCTTTGTATGGGTAGATGCATACAGTAGGTCCTCCAGCATCTCATAATCCGCGTGGTCAGGCGTGATGATGGTCGCGGCGCCATGCACGATGATCGCCGGCCCGTTTTCATGAAATAAGGTCAGGCTCACAGCCGGGCGTTTCTGAATATGGCGCGTGCGGGCGGCAGTGGCGACGGTCGGAATGTAGATATCCCCGTGGTAGAGCAGCGAACCAATCGGAGCAACGCGCGGCTCACCATTCGTCGTGACCGTTGCCAGCGCGACGGTCTGCACGCCCTGCCAGCAGTTGATCAACTCCTGGGCAGTGAGCGAGTGCTCCGGCATCCGAAACGAGCGGCGCAGGAAAACTCCTGCCCGCTCAATGCTATTATCCAGAAGCGCCTGCAGGCGCTCGATGTCTTCCGGCGTTTCTTTCATATGTTTACAGGCCAGGGGACGTAATCGAATAGAGCTCCCAGGCGATGCCATCGGGATCATAGAAGCTGATATACTTATCATGCGTCTCCGGTTCTTCCTCAACCCCGTGGTTAACTACCCCTGCCGCGTCTAACTCCTTCTGCAAACCTTCTAGCAGACTTGCATCCTCTATGGCTAAGGCGAGGTGATCCAGACCAACGCGAAACGGATCGAAGCGATCCTGGCGCGCAAGATACGAATCGGCACCATACAGTCCGATGAGGATGCCATACATATTGATTAGCAGGGCGCCCTCTATTTCCCTCACGACCTTGCTTCCGAGCGTATCAACATAGAAGCGTTTCGCCCGTGGCAGGTCGGTAACTCTCAAGCCAAGGTGGCTCAAGCCTTTGGCGTTTAAATCCATTACGATTTCCTTTCATGACTCTTAGCATTCTCCTACAGTATGGAAACCAATCTTTTTTCGTCTAAATTCCGCAAGAATGAGAGAAAACTGACAACAGCACACTGATGAACTTTGACAACCGCATGGGGGGGAATCGCGGTCTGATCTGATGAATGCTGACCATCGAATGGGGGAATGGGAACAGGTCCTGTAGGGACAGCGGCTCGTCCCTGTCCTGGTGGGGGCGCAGGACAGGGACGAGCCGCTGTCCCTACAGCATTACCTGGTTCGATTGTCGAAAGCCGTTATGTTTTTGGGGTCGAGCGCAGGTAAGCTCCAAGTTCAACGGCAACCTGCCGCAGCGGGTCTCCGTTGTGATTTGTGCGGCTCAAGATGATGCCTCCTTCGATAGCGGAAACAACAAATGTTGCCAGTGAAGCCGCCCGTTCGGGAGTAAAGCCGCCCGCGAGCAGTTTCTCCGCGAAGGCATCGCACAGCCAGCCATACGCTTGACGACAGGCCAGATTCAGGCGCTCGCTCGAATTGACTGTTTCCATGGCAACCATTGTCAGCGGGCCACCCGCGCTGAAATTTGACAGTTCGACGCCCCTGGCAATCGAACGCACAAAGCTGGCAATGGCCTGCGCCGGGTCCTCGATGTTCGCGAGGCCAGCACGGATGTTCTGTTCGACGAGTCTGCCTGATCGTTCAACCGCCGCGGCGGTCAGCTCCTCCTTGCCCTTTGGAAAGTAATAGTATAACGAGCCTTTGGGCGAACCGCTCTCGGCGATGATCTGATTGAGGCCGGTCGCGTGATAGCCATGCGCCTCTAACAAGGTGCATGTCGTTTCAATGATCTGGTCACGCGTCGAAGCCATGATACTACTCCTTTCTCACATCCATTATATAGACCGGTTGGTATAATATCAAGTCAATGAATGCCAAACAGGACATTTCAAAGGTCCTGGGAATCGTCCAGGGCTATTTAAAAGTCAGAAGAGAGCCAAGCAAGAGACGAACCGCCAGTAAGGGCTGAGCGTCAAAGGCCCGCATCTGCTGGGGAACATTGCCGACTCCCAAGAAATCGAAGAGAGCCAACAGGAAGCTATTGAGCAA
>DATGLD010000017.1:0-63715 GCA_035294305.1 Ktedonobacteraceae bacterium
GTGTATTATAATCGCATTCGTCGCCATTCGACACTGGGATACGTGAGTCCGCTTGTCTATGAGCAATTGGGAAAGCAACTTGTGGAAAGAAACGTTTGACGTAATACGCTCATTATGGTATAATAAAAGTACAAACGTTACGTGACGTAAAAACGTTTCTCATCGTCCTCAGCTCCCACCTCTGGAGACTCTATCAAATCGGGGCAAGCTCACTTTTGGAATGGTCTCGACAATGGTAGCGTCTATGCCCTGCAAGACAGCAATGGCATGCAGCGCTGGCACTATACAACTGACCCTCCTGCTCCTGGTATCAATCCACCGATGATTGTGGGCTAGTCCTTCTATCCGGGCGGCATCTGTGAGACACACCCTGCCGCCCGGATCTCATTCCTCAAGTTGCGAATGCGGCGCCGATAGGCATCTTCCGGCTGGATATAGCCCAGCTTGGGTTTATCGCCCATGTGGACGTGCCACTTGCGGAAAGCCAGCCCTATCTCGGTCTGATAGAGCGCCTTCACGCGCATCCACTGCTGGATGCCGCACTTCCTCAGTACGTGGCGCTCCTCTTTTGTGCGATTGAAAGAGTTCTGGAGCAGCGCGTATTCGCCTACTGTTACTATGCCATCACTCACTTCAGAGGCCAGAAACTCGCGGATGATCGCTGCCTCGTGCGCTAGCGACTTGATCAAGATGTAGAGTAGCCCCAACTGTGCCAGGAACGGGGGGATGTAATTGCCGATAATAGCGACCAGCGCATACGTCACAACTGTGCTGTCATATGGCGCGGAGCGGATAGCAGCGCTGGCCTGAAAATCCACAAAATCAAAGAAGCTGTGCAGCCCTACAGCCACCAGAAACCCCAACAGTGGGATCACTATCTGTTTCCAGCGCACCCTTGTATGGCGCACATAGCCAAGCGCGGCACCAAAACAGGCAATAAAGGTCGAATGCCCCAGCCAGCCAAGGAGAATCCTTCCGACTATAAGAAATACCAGAAAGTTTTTCGAGTTGAGGGCAAAATAGCTGAAGTTTTCGACCATGGCAAAGCCGGCACCGATTAATGCCCCATAGACGATACCATCGGTGACGTTGTCGAATTCGTCACGCAGGATGATGAAGAGCAACAGCAGGCCCAATCCTTTGATTGTCTCCTCTGTTAAGCCGACGGTCAACTCCTGCAAGGCTGTATGTAATACATCACTCGTGCTGACCTGATTGAGGAGATTTTGCAGGAGAGGGTCCACCTTCTGTTCAATGAAAAAGGCCGGGGGAATGGCGATAATGGCTCCCCATAAAAACGCGGCCAGCCGCAGGAACCAGGGCTCGCGTTCGTAACGGTCCATGAAGTTGACCAGCAAGAAGATACCGATGGCGGGTATGATAGGTATGATGAGCGCTGCTATGATGCTTGCCACACCATTTTGTTCGAGGGCCGACAGACCGATCACACTATTGAGTATGATGGTGATCATGGCGCTGATCAGGAGGATCGCCAGGCCGATGGCGGCGATCAGCCAGCGGGCCCGCAAGCCCATACGCTGCGGTAAGGCAAACTGCATTGTAATGCCGGCTCCCAGTATGCTCACGGCCTCGTCATCTTCCCATACCTGTTGTTCGGACTGAGCATCAGATTGTTCGGACACAGTCGAGAGCTTGGGCGGTGTAAAGGCTCTGGCGTAATTTTCGTCAAGGTTCCTGATTTGATCTCGCACCTCGAAAGGTGGGGAATCCTGTTTCCAGGCGGTTACCTGCTCTTGTTGCAAAGACATTGACGATGTAAGGAGCGGTCGTTCCTTTTCGAGAGTCATGCTACCGGATGGCGCTGGATGTGATAATTGCGCCCGGGGCAAGGTATCCGTCTTACTACCCAGGTAGGAGTCCATATCGGTGCCGGAAATCGCAAGCTGAGAGATAGATGGGGCAATCAACTGGAGCATCGTATTGCCCAGGACGATAATATCCTGCGTGTGCACGCGCAGGCTACTACCTCCCGGAACCGGTCTCCCATTGACACGTACAACGTTTTGTTCCGTCAGATTGATAATATACCAGCCAGATTGATCGAGTATCAACCTCGCATGCTCGCGCGAGACAGTCGGATCCATCAAGATCACGTCGTTATGTAACGCACGCCCGATAAAGGTAGTGCGGCGCGTAAGTACATGGACCAGTCCCTCTTCCGGCAGCCAGCCCATGGGATGTTTCGCCTGGGTATTCTGGGCATCCGGCATTCCACTAGAAGAGCGAGCTGACATCACACGCACGACGCGTAACACACCATAGTTCTGATTCATGAGCATCCCTGGCACTCGAAAATTGACCGTGCTGTGTCCGCATCATTTCTTTGGAATACGGATCAGGCCACAAATGTCAGCCTTTCTCATATCTAGTAATATACCAGTTTGTTTTGTTCACTGCTAGTGCCATAACCAGAACAGCAGGGTGATTTACCAGAAAGGATTAGTTTTACATTTCTTGCCTCGCAATTGTCACATCCACAGCCAGCTCTCCGTGGTATTCGTCTACCAGGCGGGCCATCTGCTCCCA
Organism: Ktedonobacteraceae bacterium; assembly: GCA_035294305.1. GTDB lineage: Bacteria > Chloroflexota > Ktedonobacteria > Ktedonobacterales > Ktedonobacteraceae > DASRBN01. The sequence continues at coordinate 2,548 of DATGLD010000017.1, forward strand.
ATGCATCATGACTGAAGCATAACGCTCCCAATAATCCGGGCCTTCCTCCTCAACCTGCCGCCAATTTGTATACGCTTCATGATTAGTAAACGTCGTGGTTAAAATATAACGCCCGTCAAATGCATCTCCCAGGCGTACCAGCGAAACATGTTTCACTCCCGGTATCCAGCGTTGCATCTCCAGCAGACCCGACGCCACCAACGCCTCCAGTTCTCTGGCAGAACTTCCGGGTTTGAGTTGCCAGATGCGAATTGAACAGTAATCAGGCATATATACTCCTAACTTTTGTCTCATTTCAAGGCTGAACGCATAACATATATGCGTTCAGTAAAAGGATAATTTGTAGCATAAAAAAGCAAGGACCTACACTTTAAGTCCTTGCTCGAAGGCTTTGATACTTGATTAATCTATTTCGTCAAGCAACCCCAACCGCTCAAGTTTTTTTGCAAGCGCATATACATCGGCCTTATCCCCTTCTTTGCGTATGCCTACAGTTACTACCAATACCACAACCTGCTCCGCTTCTAACTTATACAAGATTCGATAACGTTGACCAACCGCTCGTATACTTCGGTAACCTGTAAGCTCTTCTTTCAAGGGTTTGCCTTGCTTTTCGGGATCATTTTCTAATGCGTCTATGCGTCTACCAAGGCTTCCTTTCACATGTATATCTTTGATCGCTTCTAGTTGCCTGAGAGCAGGTTGCGTCAATTTAATGCGCCATTTCACGATAATCCTAGCTCCCGCTTAGCATCTTCCCAATCCACGGTCTCTCCCTTTTGCAGAGCCTTGACACTCTCGCGAAATGCCGCCATTAGTTCTTCGTCCTGCAAGATCTCGAGGGTCTCAATCAACGAATCAATTGTTTCAAGTAAGGACTTGTAGGTTTTGAATGGGAGAATTGCCATGACAGGCTTGCCATAGCGAGTTACCGTCACAGCTTCTAATTCTTCTTCAAACCGATCCGGTATACGTGTAAGCTCTTTTTGAGCCTCCGAAATGGATAATGTCTGCTCCTTCACGAGCTACCTCCTTTACGTAAGAAAATCTTATATAAGTTATATAACAACTTAAGTAAGTTGTCAACAAAAGCATTGCTGTTTAAAGTCACAAACCCATAATTTGCAACCGAACCCTCTTCACCAGCCCCTCATAATCCACTTTCGCGAAATCCGTTGTATCAAGCTCGATCACCGTACCGCCGATGTTCATCACCTCGTCCCTGCCGCGCAAGAGCGCTGGTTTGAACTCTTCGAGATTGGAAGTTTCGACGTGCCCGGGATGGCGCTCGCTTGAGGCGGCCCGGTCTTTGAAGCGCTGGAAAAGTACTTCGCCATCGGCTACACAGTGTATTTGCAGGGGTTCAAAACCGTACTTCGCCTTCAGAACCAGAAATCCTTCCGTGTCAAAGTCGGCGTGGAAGTTGCTCTCTACAATGCATGAGCGACCGGCGCTTAGCTGCGTCTCGAGAAAATAGAAGAGCAGGGTATAGGTAGCCGTCCCTAATTTCTTGGACCATGCGCGATCGCTCCAGCCGAGCTTGTCGAAGAGGAGTTCCTTAATGCCATCTTTGTGGATGAATGGAAGATTCAGTTCTTTCGCCAGGCGTTTCCCCAGCGTTGTTTTACCGGTGCCGGGCGGTCCCGAAATAATGATGAGTGGTATTCTGGGCATGCTTAGATCATCGACGCACTAATTGTACCAGTAATTCAGCAATCAACAGGAAAAGCAAGTCTAACACGAGCAGCACGCCCAGCGCCAGGTCAATATGCAGCGCTATTGCCGAGACCTGCTGGAGAAGTGCATTGTTAAAGACAAGATACCTCAAGAGATAGAGAAACGCCACCAGCGCAAGCAGCAGGCTGGCCAGGCCAAGCAGGAACCAGCGCGCTCCTCGCCAATCCTGGTGGCTGGGCCAGAATTCAGACGTGACGGTCAGGATGAGATAAGGGGCGAAGATGAGCGTCCACCAGGGCCAGCCGGGGCGAAGTAATTGGAAGTGCTGGATACTCAGGTCCCAGAGGCTATAGCCCGTCGCCACCCAGTAGAGTAGGAGCAGCATTCCGATGCCGCCAAACAGGGGCGCAATCGCGCTCATGCCATCGCCGACATAGCTCATGAAGCGCCCGGAGGGTCGCATATATTGTACTTCGCCCAGTTGCAGCGATTGCCGCCTGCCACTTTTGACTACGCGACCACCAGGCCCTCTTTGTTGCTGCGGTTGAATGTGAAAGAACGAAATGCTGGTGATGCGAAAACCAAAGGGGCGGAAAAGCAAAACGACAAGCGCGTGACTCAGTTCGTGAACGATGACCCCTGGCGCGTTCAACCAGAACCAGAACAGCAGGCCCCGCTCGCCACGCAGCCGGTAGCCTATTTCATCAATACGCCGTCGCAAAGCTTTGCGGGTGAAGCGCAACAAAGTAAAGCAAACGAAGACGCCGGCAATGATGAACCATGGCTCATATATTTTCAACTGCGCTGCTGAAGCTGGATCCATCTCTCTTCTCTCACTGTAGGGACAGCGCCTGGAGCCTGTCCGCACCAGGGTTGCAGGACAGGCACCACGCGCTGTCCCTACAGTTGAATCTTGTCAGGTTCGCGCTGCTCCCCTGGCGCCTCTATCATCTCATCTTCTTTTCTGGAATAACGCGGTTTATGTTCGTAGTACCGGCCCCAGAGTCCGAAACCGGCGATTAACGCGCTTATAAGATAAATCACTTTGGCGAGTCCAAACAGGTCGGCGATCGCTCCGATAAACAGGATCACAGGGATTGAACAGGCATTGTAAAACATCAACTGCAAGGCTAGAACGCGGCCCTTGATCCAATCGGGAGTAAGTTCCTGGACAGCTGTTTGCGCCGGCACGTTGATGAGGTCGATGGCAAAGCCGGCGGTGAACATGACAAGCGCCACAAATATAAGCAGAAGAGGATTCGTATTCCAACCATCGGGTTCTAAGAACCGGGCGACAATGGTAGAGAACGGCAAGAAGAGGATGTCCACCGCCATGATGATGGTGCCGGTGAAGATCGCGCGCGTTTTTCCCAATCGACGCGTAATTCCAGGCATCAAGACCGAACCGACTACGAGACCGATTCCGGCAGGCGCAAAAATAAATGCCATGGCGCTGGGCGGAAGTTCGAACAATTTGGTAACCAGCGGCGTGGCAAGCTCACCAATGACGAGCAACAGGACGCCGGCAAACGACAACTGGATTACTGCCAGGAAAAGCAGGTGATTTCTGCGGATGAAGTGCCACCCCTGCTTCGTTTCGCTCCATACATTGCCGATCACGCTTAACGAGCGCGTACCCAGATTTTCTCTATCCTCAATGTGGGCCTGCGCGAAAAGCCCGGGCGGAATGAGCGCAACCAATAGCGCGCAAACGCCGTAGAGCACTCCCATGATTGAGTAGAGCGTAACTATCGGGCCAATGGTGACGCCAAACAGCATAAAGGCCGGCAGGAAGCTCAAGACGAGGGGAGCGAGCAAAATGAAACCAAGGGCCTGGGCAAGCATAAAGGTGATGTTGAAGAGGGACAGCGCCGGCAAGAGCTCTTCCTCGTTGACGAGCATCGGAATGGTAGAACCCTCGGCGGGCGTGAAGAACTGGCCAATGCCCGATATGAGGAAAGTCAGCAGGTAGATGGTGATGAGTTCGTGGCGGTTGAGCAGCAATGAGACGACAAATCCGAAGGTGGCGATGGCGCGCAGGCAGTTGCTACTCCACAGCACCCTGCGTTTATTCAGATGATCAACGAATACGCCCGCCGGAGCGCCGAAGAGCACGGCAGGCAGGCTGAAGCTGATGATAGCCAGGCCGACAAGCGTGGTTGAGCCGGTGATTTCCTCAATCAGAACGAGTATCGCATAGTTAGACGCGTTGAGGACGGTCATAGAGATGAGCTGCGCCATCCAAAGCAGCACAAAATTCCTCTTCCTGAGAAGCGTACGAAACCCGCTTTGTGGCGCGGCCACAGCCATAAACATATGCTCCTTATCAGGGCAACCGGCGGGAGCCAGATTGATCGCGCCCCGGTACGCCCCTACATGTCACTGTTGATTGATGTGCCAGCATCGGCGGCGCGGGAAAGAATCTGCTTCATACGCCGCTCGACTTCGGCGCGGGGCAACAAGACGCGGCGCCCACACTTCTCACAGCGCAGGCCGATATCGGCACCCAGGCGCACTACTTGCCAATCGTAGCTTCCGCAGGGATGCGGCTTACGCAAACGCAACCGATCCCCTACGTTAAGTTGCACCGGCACCATGCGCTCTCTCCCTGCAGGGATGACTATTGCGGCCATCCTGACGATTTCGCCCTCTATCCTTACAATACAATCCATGTTGCATAATGTACTGTTCGACGGCTTCCGGCACTTGATACTTGATGGGACGGCCCTCCGCAACGCGCTGTCGTAGTTCCGTCGCCGAGATTTCCAATTGCGGCGCTGGCAACACGATTAAACGCTGTTTTATCCCCGGTAAACGCTCTTCTAACCCGTTGATATAATCCTCTCCATCTTCATACCCAGGGCGGCGAACCGCAACCAGATAATCCAACTGCCCAAGTATACCTGCCGGGTCATACCAATGCAACAAATCTTCCAGGCTATCCCAACCGATCACAAAATAGATCGCCGTTTGCTCTCCCCACTGCTCCCGCAGCAGCCGCAGTGTCTCAACGGTATACGACGGCCCCGGGCGATCCAGATCAACCCTCGAGATGGTGAAATGCGGATTCGACGCAATGGCCAATTCCAGCATCGCCAGGCGATGCTCCGGCGATGTCACTGCGCGATCCGGCTTATGCGGGGGCTGGCCCGCAGGCACGAACACCATTTCGGCGAGATGCAGTGTGGCAAACACCTCCTCGGCTATTACGAGGTGACCAAAATGGATTGGATCAAAGGTTCCGCCTATGACACCGATGGACCGCTCCTTTGTCATTGACCAGTTTTCTTTCCTGATGCCGCAATCTTCGCCCTGCTGGGGAATAATTTACCTGTATACTGCAACGTTTAACCCTTTCGAAAAGAAACAACCGGTACTAAAGATATCCTCGGCCCCTACACGTCCCCGGCAGATTCACGGACAACGAGATCGGCACCTGGCAAGGCATCACGCAGGCGACACATTACCTCCGTCACCGTCGTCAGGTGCCCGCTTGCGATCCAGAAACGTACTGTGAGCGAGACAACCTTGCCCGTATATCCACTCGCTGAGCCCGTGTAGCCGCTCACCATGCCGGTCATACTGCTCACAGTCACACGTGGCTCCGGCTTGGCCATGACGTCGGCGATTTCCTTGAGCGTCTTCAAAATCAATGCTGGCGTCTCGTCCTGCGCGAATTCTTCCTGGGCAAGCGTGACGCTGATCGTGGCTCGCCTTTCATTGTAGAAAGTGTTATTGACAACGACACCGCCAAAGACCAGGGAATTGGGGATCGTCACCTCTTCCCCGCTCACTATACGCAATTTGGTTGCCCGTAGTTGCACATCTTCGACCCTACCTGTATAAGTGGCCGTGCTGATCTGGTCGCCGATACGAAAGGGGTGTTCGACGAGAATATAAAAGCCTGCCACCAGATCTTTGACAATATCCTGGAGCGCTATCGAAATGGCAACTGTGATGATGCCAACGACGGTAACGGGCACAGTTAACGCAGGCTCCCATAGTGAGAGAATCCAGAAAAAGGCCAGGATCAGGACCAGAATGGCTGTGACGCGGCCTAACAAGATGCGCATATTGATATCGAGACGGCTCTCAGCAAGCCTGCGCACGATGATGCGCATCATCGTGCGGGCAACACCCAGCGCCAGCAAGACGATGAGCAGGGTCCAGAAGAGATTGAGGGCGAAGTTCTTGATATCTTGCGAAGTAGCTCCTGGGAAGACCTTCTGCAAGACGTTAGTGAGTTGATTGATATCCCAGGTGATGATAATGGGCGAGGCGAGAGCGGCCACCAGCAGCAACGGCAAGATAACCAGCGCACCCAGTGTCTGGATGAGCCAGTCATCAAGCTCGCTGTCTTTAAGCCTGCGCACAATGACGCGGCGCAGCAGCAAACCAATACCCAGGGCAACAACTATAGTTAAAACGGTCAGGCCAATACGGGCCGCGATATTCAGCATGTCGTAATTCTCAAGCTTGTGTATGAAAGGAGCGGGATGCTCATGAACTTTTGAACTGCCTTAACTTCGAGCGCATTATATCATATCCCTCTTCCTTGTAGCGATTCAATAGTTCAGGTGCACTGATCTGCTCGCCCTCCTCTACTAACCCGCAGGCAGCGGCAAGCTTTCCCACGACCTGCGCAGGTGATGCGCCCGCCGCGCGTAACGGCTCCAGACCGGCGCTCCGCTCGCGCTTGGATAGGCGCTTGCCCTGTTCGTCAAGCACAAGTGGGACATGGGCGAAGGTTGGCACAGGAAACCCCAGCGCTTCATATAGAAGAATCTGGCGGGCCGTCGACGGCAGCAGATCGGCTCCCCGCACAACCTGGTTGATATGCATCAGGGCATCGTCCACCACGACAGCAAATTGATAGGCGAAGATGCCATCGGAGCGGCAGATAATGAAATCTCCCACAGCCTGTTGTACGTGTTGTTCTACCTGACCCGCCAGCAGATCAGCAAAGGAGACGATGCGTTCATCATCGACCCGAAAACGCAGCGAGGGGCGGCGGTTGTTCGCTTCATGCTGGCGCTGTTGTTGCGGGGTCAGATTCCGGCAGGTGCCGCGATAGCGCGGGCCTTCCTCGCCGTGCGGCGCGCTGGCGATGCGGGCAATCTCGGCCCGCGTGCAATAGCATTGATAAACCAGGCCGCGATCAATTAGACGTTGCAGGTAGAAGGCGTAGATATCTTGCCGCTCGCTCTGTATATATGGCGCATAAGGGCCGCCGGTGTCCGGTCCCTCGTCCCAGTCCAATCCCAGCCAGCGCAGGTCGTCAAACATACGCTGCGTTGCGCCCGGTCGCACACGAGGGCGATCCAGGTCCTCTATGCGCATCACAAATTGGCCACCGGCGCAGCGAGCAAAAAGCCAGGCCAGCAAAGCAGTGCGCAGGTTGCCCAGGTGTAGATCACCCGTCGGGCTGGGCGCGTATCGACCGCGTATGCGTTCGAATTTCGTTAGAAGCGGCATTTTTCAGACCAGGGACAACCCGCCACCAGTGGCAGCGGCACAACAGGATAGACGTTGAATTCGGCGAGCAGGTCGGCCAGCACGCAGAGTGGCAGCCCGACGACGTTCAAATAACAGCCGTTGATACTGCCGGTGGGAGAAAATGATGGGTGCTGGATGCCATACGCGCCGGCTTTGTCCATGGGATCGCCGGTGGCGATATAGGCAGCTATTTCGGCTTCGCTATACGCGCGCATGCGTACCGGAGTGATGCAACTGGCGCTGCGCATGGCAAAGCTGCCGTTGATGGAGCCGCTGACGGCGACACCGGTGACCACATGGTGCTGGCGATTGCGTAAGGCGAGCAGCAGTTCGCGGGCATGCGCGGCATCACGCGGCTTGCCAAGAATAGTGTCGTTGAGCAAGACGGTCGTATCGGCAGTAATCACAAGGCGGCCCCCAGCTTCCGGTAATGCGAGCGCGGCAGAAGCCTTATGCTTGGCGAGCCATTCCGCCAGGCCCTCGAGTGGCCCGCGATAGCGCGCCTGAGCCGCATCTTCATCCACGGGCGCAACGCCTGTGACAAACGGCAGACCCAGCAAGCTCAGTATCTGCCTGCGGCGGGGCGAGGCCGAGGCGAGAAACAATGGTTCAATCATATTTATAGACACTCCAGGACGGCTACACATTCAATATGCGCCGTCTGCGGAAACATATCCAACGGTTGCACCGAGCGCAAGCGATACGCAGCATGCGTTTGACAGAGGATGCGCAGGTCACGCGCCAGGGTCGCAGGATCGCATGAGACGTAGACAATCCTGGCAACCGGATTCCGGATCAGCGCTTCCAACACGACCGGCTGGCAGCCGGCGCGCGGTGGATCAATGACCAGTCCCTGCACCTGTGAGGCCAGGCCTGGCAGCAGGTCCTCCACCTTGCCCTTGCGAATCTCGACATTATGTAGATCGCGCAGGTTTTCCTGCGCATCCTTGATGGCGCTGGCCGACTCCTCTATCGCGATCACCCTGTCAAAGTGCTTCGCCAGCGCAAGAGCAAACGTGCCGACGCCACAATAGGCATCGATAACGCTTGTTGCACGGTCGCCTAATCCATCCTGCACCATCTGCACCATCTTTTCCGCCTGCCGCGTGTTGGTCTGGAAAAATGAACTGGGGCGAATGCGGAATGTCTCGCCTGCCAGCACCTCCTCCATATCCTCCGTACGTACTTCGAGACCCGCTTCACACAGGCGCTGCGCGACTTCTGGACTGGGAGCGGGTTGCAAAAGCACTTGATTGGTGGCAGTTCCACAACGAATCAAGACCTGCGGGCGTGGGTTGACCTGCGTACTTAATGCTTCCAGGGCGCGATTGATATGCTCATGCGCAATTGGACACGCGCTCAGCGGCAAGACGCGATGCGTACCGCGTGCGGTGAGCCCCGCCTGCCCCTGGCGATTGACGGAGAAACGCATATGATTGCGGTAATGCCAGGGATCGTCGCAGGGCACTGGCTCCAGCACCGGCGGATCGTCAAACCCCCCAACTTCGTGGAGCAGATCCCACACAATAGAGCGTTTCCACTCCAACTGCGCGCTATACTGCATGTGTTGCAACTGGCAGCCTCCACAGGCGCCAAATACTGGACAGGGGGCGGAAACACGCAGGGGAGAGGGCTCATGCATTTCACTGATCCAGGCGCGCGGCGGGCGCGGCTTCCAATGACGTTTGCGTTTCCCGGTAGGCGGCTGCGCAGGTTCTTCTACGGCAATGGTGACGCGCTCACCCGGCAGGCCGCAGGGAACCTGTACGGTGCAGGTTCCTGGCGCGGATGATGTAGCCAGATTTTCGGCCAGCGTATTGCCCTCACGGGTCATCGCGCCGAGAGTGACGGTATGATAGCTGACGATGCGCTCGTGCTGTGTCATCTTTTCTTGCGTTTGCGCGCTTTCTTTCTAGAGAATTTTGTCGGGGGCCTAACGCCGCTTAGCGGGTGGGCAACCACAGAAGGTGCCCCTACGGGCGTGATTGTGCTTTCGGCGGGAGCTTGCTCGTCCGCTTTAACGGCAGGCAATTTTCTTGTTTTAAAGGCGTTGAGCATCATATCAATCATGACGGCCATCTCGGATTGTGGATCAATTTCCTGCGCTTCCTCCAACAGCTTCTGCGCGCGCCGAAATTCGCCTTGCTCGGCCAGGGTCATGGCGAGATAATAACGACAGCTGGCAGAGCCAGGATTGGCGCGTAATGCCTCTTCCCACAGATCGCGAGACCGGTCCATCTCGTCGTTTGCCATATAGATTGTGCTCAGGTCAACATAGAGGTTGATAGCATCCGGTTTCAGTTCAATAGCATGTTTATAGTTCGCTTCCGCCTCATCAAATTGCTCCATCGCATTGAAAGCATCCCCAATATCGGCCCACGCTTTGGGACTATCTGGATGAATTTCAGCGACCCGCCGGTAATGCTCAAGCGCCTGTTCATAGTCCTCGCGCATCATCGCAAGCTGACCCAATTCATGCTCGGCCATAGCCACTGTCGCCTCGTCCGGGGCTAATGCCCTCGCCCGGCGCAATTGCTCTTCCGCTTCTTCCAGGTGTTCATCATCTTCCTGGAGCAATTGTGCCAGAAACAGATGACTCATAGAGTTATCGTTCAAGGATATTGACTCGCGCAGGTTGGCCTCTGCACGTTCGCGCATACGGCCAATAAACTCTTCCTCATAATCGAAGATATCCAACCGGTCTTGTAGATGCTGGATGTAGCGCATTTGCACGCCACTCAGCAGTAATAAGGTGTCGCTGCGCCTCTCAGGAAAACGTTCCAACATGAGATCAAAGTAGACCAGACAGCGTTCAATTTCATTTAGTGACAGCGCGCGGGCGGCTGCAAGTTCATAACGTCGCAGTTCTTGCGGCTCCTGCTCGATCAGCGCGTCTAAATAAGCGAGAACATGGCCGGTACGCCCGCGCGCTTCTTGCAGGGCCTCGATTTCAGCAGGATCATCCGAATCCTTTTCCAGGTCAGAGAGAGTGTGCTGCCTTGAAAATTCCTTCACAAATGGGATATGCTGTGAAATTCGTTCCTGCAATTCCGCACTTGACAGGCTTTGCGCCCCGGCTACCTCATCGATCATGCTCTGCACGCGCCAGTTGCCCCGCTCTTTTACCAGCGTATAGAGCGCCCAGAACCAGCGCCGCCCCGTTACCTGATTGATCGCAGTTGGCTGTGGGAGTTCGCAGATGGAAGCATTAAGCGGCGTATCATTTATGCTCATTGACCAGCCAATCTCTATTTTCACAAGATTGGCATCATGCTCTTCGTTCGATGGGGTTAGATCAGTATCAGTATACTCGGGTTTCAGTATTCGACCAAAATCCGTTCTGTACCCTCTCGGATTGGCCTGTTCCTGCCAGGTTTTGTGCAGTTCTATCCATTCGTCTTTTGTAAGGCCGCCGCGCAATCTGCTATCGCTTGCAAGCAAATCATAGGAGAATGCATACGCTCCGACTGTCAGATTTTCGAGAAAGGTTATAAGAACTTCCTGCTTCCGCTCTTTTTTTCGTGCCATCATGAACCTACCAATCCAGTAGGGACAGCGGCCGGTCGTTGTCCTCGTACGCGCATAGGAAAGGGACCGGCCGCTGTCCCTACCTTTTCTTCCTCTCATCAAGCATCTGGCGCATCGCCTGGACAATTGGCAGATCGGGGTTTATGCGTTCCGCCTCTTCCAGAGTGGTCCGGGCACGACGGTGCTGGCCCATCTCGTCCAGGATTCCGGCCAGCAGGGCTTTCAGATGCGCGGATGCGGGGTTGGCCTCTATTCCCTGCTCCACAATCTGATAAGCATCGGAGAGGCGACGCGTGTCCAGGTAGATAGAACCAAGCTCAGAATAGGGCCGTATATCATCAGGTTGCTGTTCAATGGCGCGCTTGAAGCAGGCTTCCGCCTCGGCATAGTTTTTCTGCAGGCGATACACATGGCCAATATTGAACCAGATGCCGGCGTAATTGGGATTGATTTCCGCGACCCGCTGCATATGCGATACTGCCTCGCTATAGCGCTCGAGTTCAATCAGGCTACTTGCGATATCAAATTCAAGTTGAGCCTCCTCATCTCGATTTCGCGCCAGGGGCCGGGCAAGCTCGAACTGCGCTATCGCGTCTTCGTATTCATTCTGTTGCATGCGCAGTTCGCCCAGTAGCATATGCCCCATCGAGCTATCTTCGACCTCAAGTGAGTCACGCATCGTTTTTTCGGCCATAGCAAAGAACTCATCCGCGCGCTCATCCATGCCAAATTGCACAAACTGATCCGCGAGGGCGACCTGCAGCGCGCCCAATCGCCTCAAATCTTCTCCATGCATAGCGGTTGTGGCAAAACGGCGCACCAGTTCGCCGGCATAGACGATTGCCCGCTCCACCATGCGTATACCCATAGCACGGCTTAAAGCATCTTCATAGATTGCCCGGTCAAATGGCAGCTTCACCAGCAGGGCATCATCGAGATGCATTGCCACTATCATGCGCCAGACGATCTCTTCGTAATACTGTCCAGCATCCGGGTCGGTTGGGGAATGCTCCTTAAGAATTGCCTGCATGTGGTCCTCATGCGCTTTCACCTGCTGTTGCAAGTCCGCAATCGGCAACCCCTGTGCCCTTGCGCCCTCGTCTATCATACGAGAAATGCGCCACTGGTCATTTTCCTGCGTAAGGACATACGAAGTCCAGAACCAGTGCCGGTGCGTCTCTTTATAGACGGCCGTCCCCATAGGCATCTCTGGCAGCGTGCCGCTAAGAGGCGTATTCAACAATTCAAGCGACCAGGCTATCTCGACCTCGCGCCGCGCGGATGCCCGGCTGTTAATGACCGAACCGGGCAGCCAGAGCGATTGCTGGTTGTGCTCGCGCTCGCGTATAAATGATGGTGACATACGGGCGGGATGCGCTTCATCCGCCCATTTGCGCCGTAAATCCACCCACTCTTCGCGCGAGCGTCCCTCAAGCAGTTCGCTAGTACCAGCCAGGAGATCATAGCACAATCCATAATCCCCTAACGACCATGCTCCTACAAAATTGCCCACGACATCATCAGGAAGCAAATCTGGCCGAATAAAGGTGCGACCGCTCTCCTCACCCACATTTTTCGCGTTCAACACCAGTTGCTGTACGGTCGGCAGGTAGTGGCGGTAATCTTTGTGCGGTGCCGTGCCACGCCAGTTGTTCACATCGAGGGCATCCAGTACCAGGCGGCGCCCTTCGGCCAGCGTGCACTCAACAACCTCAACCTCTCCCTCCTCCGAATTCGCGAACAGGTGTCTCATCTCCTGCACGCGTGATTCGATGCGCCTCCTGCCACCATTTTCGTTAAAAAAGTCTTTGACGCCGTAGCGCCAGTAATCAAGCAAGAAGCCCATCATACGCGCCTGACCATATTCAAAACCCTGTTCCCAGCACAAAATCAGTTGTACCTGGCCCGTCTCGCGTGAGAGCGTCGCATAGCCCTTCCAGAAGCGCGGAGGATACTCAAGCGGCCCCGGTGTTATCTCTTCCTGTGCGGGCGTCCAGCTGGGATACACCTTCGCGCCCGCCAGCTGTATCAATGCCCGGCGCGATTCCTTACGTACGGCCTTGTTTGCTGTCAACTCGTTGATTGCCAGCAAGACATCCGCAGCATCGGTATCGCCTTGCTTGACCAGAGCCTTAAGCAAGAACATCTGAGTTGTCTCATCAGCGCTGCTGATTTCAGCCAGCGCGCGTTCCGCCTGCTGCCGGCTGGTGCTATTATGCAATTCTTCCGCGATGTGGTGCCGGAGTTCCAGTAGTTGTTGTATCTGCGCAGTATTTCCTTGCGGAGCAAGAGCATCCGTATGCTTTTTTGATGCCATAACCTATCTATCTTCTCTCTTTAGTTTTTATGAATGCGTTCCGCGCCATGCACACAACGCCCATGTATGGGGTACGTATTTTATTTCTCTTGATTGTATCATGAAGAGGGCGAAGAGTGGAAACAAGATTTTTTTCATAGTATGAAAAGACTGTTACCCATAGCTATCATAACACACTCGCAAGGCCACTACAAGCGGCCAGGACGTATCTCCTGGTTGTTCTTGCCGTATGCTTGCTTGCACTGTTGAAGAGTCTATGATAAACTCTATTTTGCAGGCTCTATCATAATTCACCCATTCATCCCAGGATTGACGAGTCGAGCGACCAGAGAGTGCAGATTTATCTGGCACATAGTCAATTTATCACACTCATCACATGGTAGGCCCCCTCTATTGAATGTGGGGCACATTTTTTCCGGCTTCTATGTTAACAAGGATGTAGTTGTGGACGACGAATCTGAAATCAACCGCAGGAGAACCTCTTTGCCAGCGTATCATCACACCGGAGATCGATTTGCAGGACGCCGCGTCGTCACGATAGGTGGCGGTTCAGGAACATTCTCTTTTCTCTCGCATCTGAAAAAATACCCTTTCAATATCACCGCCATCGTCACCATGTCGGATAGCGGCGGCAGTTCCCGCAGGTTGATGGATGAATTTCGTCGCCAGTTGCCGCTGGGCGATTTGCGCATGTCACTGGTCGCGCTGGCCCGCAATGGGGCCTTATGGCGTGAAGTATTTATGCACCGCTTCGAGCAATCAGAAGACTATGATGAACGTGAAACGGTTCGCGGTGTAGCCGGCCACAGCCTGGGCAATCTTATCCTCAAAGGGCTACAGGACATTAACAATGGTGATCTCCTGCTGGCCATCGAAGACGCCCAGGAATTGCTTAACACAGCCGGCCGCGTCCTGCCGGTCACCCTTTCACAAACAAGCATTTGCGCGGAACTTGCGGATGGCACAACCATCTGCGGCGAAACGGATATCGATACCAGGGGGAAGAAGAATCTTGGCCAACTCTCACCAATCGTATGCTTGCGTTTGCAGCCCGAAGACGCACCCGGCTGCGCCCAGGCGATACGAGCCATCAAGCGGGCGGATACGATTATTATCGGCCCTGGCGACCTCTATACCAGCCTGCTGCCCAATCTGCTTGTAAAAGATGTTGCGCGTGCTGTGCGTGAGTCTGATGCTGAAAAAGTGTATGTTTGCAATCTGATGACCAAACATGGTGAAACGGATGGCTTCAAAGCTTCTGACTTTGTCAGGGAGATTCACAAATACCTGGGCGGGCATGTGGATCGTGTTCTTGCCAATGATGGCCCATTCCCTCCCGATGTGCTGACAACGTATGCCCAGGAAGTCAGCGAGCCGGTCATAGCCGACCGCGCACAACTATTACGCCTGGTGCCTCATGTGGTCATCGAACCACTGAACCTGGAGAACGACCGGCTTGCGCGCCACGATCCTGAACGCCTGGTCCGTGCCATCTTTCCTAGCGACGAATGGTGAACGATGAAAACTAACGCATGCCGCGCGCGATTTCCTCGAATTCCTCACGTGGAAATGCGCGCATGGTCTGGGTGCGCACGCTGCCCTGTGCGATAGTGCCAAGGATCAGGCGAGCCGCCGTCTGGTCATCGGGAACCTCGGTTATGATCACATAATCAAACGACCCCATTACCAGGTAGAAACCGACCAGCCGCCCTCCGGCTTCTTTTACCGCTGTGTCTAATGTCTGCAACCGCTGTGGCGCATTCTTGATCTCTTTAAAACCCTGCTCGGTAAGATTGACCAGGCTAATGTAGGTTGGCATAGGTGTTCCTCCATTCGCTGACAACCCTGGCATAGCATTCACGATACATTCAACTCTACTACTGATTGTACTCATTCTAACAACTATATACAAGCTCATCGTTATGGGCATTCCGCAGCGAGAGCGCCTGGTGCCTGTCGCCACATGCCGAGAAGGACAGACACCAGGTACCGTCCCTACGGGATGGATACTTTTCGAAAGTACACCCACCCCTCACCAAACCCGGCCAGCGCGCCCACCAGCGCATTCAATGCATAATGCTGCCCGGCATTGCCACCAATCACAACAAGCCCGCTATTGAGCAACAGGTACGCCAGGGCTGCCAGTATGACGCCGATATAGGGCCGCGCAAACCATGTCATCATCACAAACCCTGGCGGGTGGGCGATAGTCTGTTTTCTCAAAGTAAGAATACCACTTACACAGGCTCCCAATAAACCATAAACCAGGACATACCAGGGCACAGCCAGTACCGTAAAGTTGACCGCAAGTACGGTATTCCCATATCCAAGCGCCTGCAAGAACGCCAGCGTAAGCGTGGCTAGCAACAGGAGAACCAGGTAAAGCGCAAAGGCAGTTAACCAGCGGGCCGGATAGTCTGCCGGTAGGACATCCTGTCCGGGCTGATTCGACTTCTCTTTAACGCTATCAGTATCTGTCGTGCCTTTCACTATGGGTAGTGGCTCCGTATTCCGCTCAACCGGCCCGACCACAGTTTTTTCCCGCGTCTCAATTCCGGCTGCCACGAACTCTTTCAATTCCGTGAGATAGTTACCGGGCAATTGCTGCCGCGCGGCATATGCTAGCAGTTGTTGAGCATAGGCTGACCGCATTTCCTGGTACTGGGATGGCGACCAGGGTGATTGTCCTTGGCGCGTGATGGGGGCAATATAGGTCAGGCAAGTTACTGCGCGTTTGCGATATATCTCTTGCACAGTGACTTCTAACGGCGCAAATACGGTCGCTCCGTGAATCTTATCCAGTAGAGAAAGCTCTTCGCCATTTCGCTCGGCTAAACAGCGAGGGATACGATATAATATGCCCCATACCGCAGCATCCGATTGCTGAGTAGGTACGATTGTTGCTGCTACCTGGCCCGGACGCACCTCAACGCCAGCAGGCAGGATGCGGTAGCCGTTCAAAACGGCCGGCCCATACGTGAAAGCCTGGCCATTTAGCCGTTCAGGACTATTCAAATAGGCGCTCTCTATCTCGAGGCCATATTCAAAAAGCCACAGGAACCCGGATGGTTCCTGGTCGCGAGATTCTTGTTTGCTCTCTGACTGTAAAGGAACCAGTTCTATGGGCTTTGAAGTGGCAGCTTCCCCATCGTCATAATCTTCTGGCAAGGATGGGGCCTCTGGAGGCGCAGATGGAAATTCCGCGCTGGAGTGCGGCGATGATTGCCTGGATAAACGGAGTTGATCTGCTCGGGCAGAGCTTAGCCCGGGCGTACGCGGAGGTGGCGTGTTGTCACGCACAATCGTCACGCCCGGACTAATTAAATCCTCTGTAATCGATATTTCCTTCACATGCTGTCCATCAACTACGCTCGCCTGCTGATTGTTTTGTTCGCTTCTGGTATCCATGAAAATCCCTTCACTTCCCACATGGCTATGAGATAATTGTTATCTCTGCTACCAGGATACCGGTATTCTCGCCTTTCACCAAATGAATAGGACTCTTGATGCCTGGTGATTCTCTAGAAGTACCGGGCCACAGAAGTTCAGACTGGCGAACGGCTTCGCGTGAGGCTTCTTCGCCGGCTTATAGCGAAGCGCCAGTTAATATGGATAGAGAATCTAGACTATACCTTTAAAGGAGGACACAATTTGTTCTATCTTTTCCCCGCTTAATATCCCCTGTTCGCTAATAACCGCGGTAATAAGGTGCGCAGGGGTGCGATCAAAATAGAAATTGCGTACCGTTACACCGGGAATGGATTGATCCAGCACTTCCGATGGCTCTTTTTCCTCTAACTGCGCGAGGTCGCCAGACCAGCCATGTGGAGAGATCTTCAACGTCTCGCATAGCACGTAAAAGGGAAGGCGATGCCCCTGAGCCGCCCACCCCAGCAGCGCGGTACCGGCTTTGTTCAGCACATCGCCATTCGCCAGCACCGAATCTGCCCCCACTACGACCGCCTGGCATTGAGGCAGAAAAATATCCGCCTGCGCATCGGTAATCAGTGTCACTGCCATAGCATGCCCGCTCAATGCCTTCGCCATCTCG
Organism: Ktedonobacteraceae bacterium; assembly: GCA_035294305.1. GTDB lineage: Bacteria > Chloroflexota > Ktedonobacteria > Ktedonobacterales > Ktedonobacteraceae > DASRBN01. The sequence continues at coordinate 19,617 of DATGLD010000017.1, forward strand.
CGTCCTTCGTAGCGCGGGCGGCCTTCCAGCACAATAACGCGCTCGATCTGCTCGCGGCAGGAGACCAGTACGTCCAGCACCGTGCCTGAGATACTACCGGTCATCAATGTTCCATGCAAGAAAGGACGAGCATGCTCTGTAATATGCTCTATAGCGGTATCATATTCCTTCAGCAAGCGCTCCGCCTCGCGCGCCATGCCCTCTACCCCATCCGGCGCGGAGAGAATGCGCCCGGTTGCCCCCGCCAGCGCGGCCATAGCCGGGCGGGCGTGCGCCAGTTCCGAACCCGCCTGCTGCAATTGTCGCAAGCGTTCACCAGCGGAAATATTCGCCTGACTCGCTATGTCGTGCAAGATCGAGATCGTCTCATGCACCAGCCAGCGCGAGCCATGCTCACGGTCATTGCGCACCTGGTCAATGCGCTGCTCGAAATCACTCATTTCACTCCTCTCTCATTGTGCGGGGGTATGAATTGGCCAGGGATACTTCCCTTTCGTTCCTCTGATCTTAACCATATACTCACAACACTATCATCTTTAATACTTTAATCCCCGAAGTGGGATAGATTCCATCTTCCATTCTCACACTCACCTCTATCATTGGCCCACTTCCTATGGGCCAATTGGCCTTGTAATTAGCCTTAAAGATAAGTTACACTTCTATTGGTATGTGCCAATTCAATCGGGTCATCCTGCTGAATTTTGACAATCGAATCGCGGAATGGGATAGGGGGGCAAAGACAGGCCCCAGCCGCTGTCCCTGCCGGGGACAATGATCGGGATTCTCCCATTCGATGGGCAACATTCAGCAGGAGCGACGAACCCATTGCTCGTCCATTTGATTGGTCTAAGCCAATCAGGAGGAAAACATGCGACAGCACTCAAATCAGTATTCGCCAAGACCATTATTTACGGCACCGATCCATACACTCATCCAGCTTGAACGCCATAGCGGTTTGCCATTATACCGGCAGATTTGCCAGCGCCTGCGAGAGGCAATCCTGTCAGGCGAGCTGGCCGAGGGTACGCGCCTGCCTACCGAGCGTATGCTGGCGAGTGAATTGGGTGTCAATCGAACCACCGTCATGAATGCTTATAACGAACTGGCCAGCGAGGGTTTGATTGAGGGACATGTTGGGCGCGGTACGCTCGTGAAACGCAATCATATTATACACGATAGCGATGCTTTCGAGGACGAGGCGGCCTCCTGGCTCTTAGGATTGCCGGCGGGAGAGCGCGAAATTCTTGGCCCGGACGCCGGTATGTTGAGCGAACTGGCATCGGCGGGGCAGCGCAGGGAAATTTTGTCGCTGGCACCCGGTTCCCCTGCTCCCAACCTGCTGCCCGCGCAGATGCTGCGTACTATTTTCTCCGAGGGCCTTCTGGCAGCAAGCCAGGCCGCGCTCGGCTACTGCCCGGTCGAGGGACTGCACAGCCTGCGCAAGGGTATCGCAGCGCGTATGCGCGGGCGCGGTGTCGCCGTAGACGCGCAGCATATCCTGATCCTCTCCGGCTCAACCCAGGGAGTTGGACTGATCGGGCGCTTCCTGCTCAATCCGGGTGATGAAGTGGTGGTCGAGGTGCCTACGTACCTGGGTGCGATCCAGGCATTTCGCTCGCTGAACGCACGCGTCATCGGCGTGCCGATGGATAGCGATGGGATTCGTGTCGATCTGCTGGAATCGATTCTGGCGCGCCGCCGCCCGCGCTTCATCTACACACAGCCAGTATTTCAAAATCCAACGGGTGTCGTGATGTCACAGGAGCGCCGCCGCCGCCTGCTGCTGCTGGCGAAGCGCTATCAAACGCCAATTTTAGAAGATGATCCCTATGGTGAAATCTACTTTGATGGGAAAGCCCCGCAGCCATTGAAGGCGCTGGATACGAATGGACAGGTGCTTTACCTGAGCACCTTTTCTAAAATACTTGCCCCTGGCCTGCGCGTGGCCTGGATGGCGGCGCCAGAACTCATCATCGAGCGCCTTACCTTACATAAGCAAATCTTTGATCTGACTACGAACTCCATAGGACAGTGGGCCGTTTCAGAAGTCATACGCCGCAGCCTGCTGGATGAACACCTGGCAACGCTGCGCCAGCAGTATAGGTATAAACGCGATCTGATGTTGCAGGCAATCGGCAGGTACTGGCCAGCCGAGGTGCGTGTCAATACTCCCAACGGCGGTTTTCACCTGTGGTGCCGCTTGCCCGGCGATATGCGCGCCCGCACCCTGCTGCGTGAAGCCGCCACCGAGCAGGTTGCTTTCCTGATCGGAGAGCCATTCCACGTCGATGGAGGCGGTCAACAACACTTTCGCCTGAGCTACGCCTTCCCCGTCGAAGAAGACATCGAAGAAGGCGTAAAGCGTATAGGCAAGGCCATCAAACGCTTGATCGAACGGCGCTCCTCGCGTGAGGAGCAGAGGCAGGTTGAGCATATACCAATGGTGTAGCTCATTGCCCCCGCTTCCCCTTTATGAATCGACCGGGGCCAATAAGAGGATGGAGCAGATTCATCTTCTTTTTCCCCTATATGCTGCCATATCTAGATCCATATGCCGCGCAATATTGCTTCTTGCCGCTCCAAAAGAGGCCTGTAACAGGTGACGCTCCTTCTCATCATCCGGCCATTCATAGCCCGTATCCAGGCCGTGCGCTTCACAGGCATCCAAAAATTGATCCAGGTCGTCCACCCGATCCCTCGCGGTACAAAACGCGACGTGCCTCTGCCGGGCATGGAGCCTGGCTATGGCGCTGGTTATGTCCGATAAAAGCTCCGCCACCGCCTCTTCTTGCTCCACAATATGTTCTGGCGAGTCCAGTTCTTCGCAGAACGTCTCCACCATGAAGTCGGCAGAAAGTTCCCCATCTATGTCCGTCCGCAAAGAGACATGCTCCCTCAATTGACGCAGTATATTCACGACCTCGTTATGGACGATCCTTCGAAGATACGCCCTGGGATTATCGATATCTTTCTTTTGCAGCGCCTGCCAGAGCTTGATGCGAGACACCTGCGTCAGATCATCTACGTCGAAATCCACGTGCGTGAACATACTGCCGCTAACAGGCAATGCTTTCCTGGCCAGAAGTTGAATATACCAATCGATCTCTTCTAATACACGCTCAATATCAGGATCAGCATCGGAAATGGATGGACCAGGTAAACCAATTGTGCCCATGATGACCTCCTCTGGTTTGCCACTCTGAATATTTACGTAATTATTATATACTTTATTTTTATGATAATTACAATATATAAAAATTAGGAACCATAAGTGATGGGTTATGAGTGATGAGATGTCGTAATGGCAGGGCAAGGATATGAAGCAAGAAAACAGCATAAAAGGCACCTGGTGCTCGTATAAACAGCCTATACTCGCGGCCAAAAACGTAGCGAAAATATATATATCACTACTCTTTGTAATTATTATAGGACGCGAAGAAATTACATTTTGGGCTTGACAAAGCTGCTATGCTAAGGGTATGCTGGAGATTAGGCAGTGTGATTAGTAAAAAAGTGTTATCATTCCTTTACGGATAGGGGAGAATAATTATGGCTCTATTACATTCACACGCTGATCTTGCAGTCTGGAAACCGGAGCCAACCGCAATACCCGAAAGGTGGTTGGAGCTGGTAAATAGGCTGGCGACACAGGGCAAAGGCTCTTTGCATCGGTACGTACTTAATGTACGCTACGATTCGCAAGGGGTTGGTAATACCCTGCGCTCCTGGGGTTTACCCTGGACTGTTGTCATGGCCGGTTATCTCTGGGAATACGACAAAGAACAAATACGCGCCAGCAACCTGGAAGACGTGGATATTATACTGAGCCATATAGATGAAGCAAACCTCTATGCCCACTACATTGAAGATGAGAACTTACTCGTCTTGCTCAAGCCTCCTTACCGTGATTTAGGCGCCCTGTTGATCACGGTTGCTATTTATTACCACGCCTTGAAGACGCACCCGGAACTTCGTAATGAACACCCGTTGACGAGTCTCATGCAATCGCGCATCGAGCGCATTGGGGAAACCTTGCTCAATATTTCGACGGTGCTTGGTATGTGGCACTTCAAGCATCAGATCGAAGACCTGAACGAGCAACTGCATAACCCACAGAAATTTGCAGAGGACACACAGGAGTTAGCGCATATCCTGGCGGAAGACGAGCCAAAACTGTGTGACATCTGCCAGCTTTTCGCGGATTTTTATCTGCAAACCACGCAGCGGACCATCCACACCTTCTACTCTATATGCAACATACGCGGGATGAGGCGTCGTCACCAGGATGCCCATACCACCATCACATCGCTAAAAAGGCAGCTCACCGGTTTTGACCTGGCTACTTTTGAGATTCTCGCGCCAACCATTCAAGAATGTTATGCCGTCCTTGGAGTTTTAAGCCAGCTCGGTCAAATTCAGGACCGTGTCACCGATTTGATCGCCACCCCCAAGCTGAACGGTTTTAGTCATATTGCTTTTGGACTCATTCTTAAACTTCCGGATGCATATGAAAACCTGGCAACAGCAGATAAGCAGCCAGCCATCTGCCAGATACAAATCTCAACGCCCATCATGCACGCAGTTGCCTGGTACGGGTGTCTTTTCCCTCGCTGTTATCAAATGTACACGCGGAAAACACAGCAGGATGAGGACATCCCGCCCTCACCTGAGGGGCTATGGAACAACGCGGAAGGCAAAATTTTTTCTGCTATCAAACAGAATCTCACGGCAGTCCAGATACAGAACAGCGATGCCCCTTTGATCGTCTATGACAAGAATAACAGGCCAATTGGGCTGAAAAAAGGTGCGACGGCGCTTGATTTTGCCTATGAACTCGATATCGCCATCGGCGAACATGCAGTCGATGCCATCGTAAATAACCGCAAAACGGTCCTCTATCAGACACTGAATGCCGGTGATACTGTAGAGATAAGAACATCGGAGGAGATTCAGGTACAGGACTACTGGGCACACTACCCCACAACAGCGGAAACACGACGGAAAATTACCGAGACACTGAACCGCCGGTCTTCTGATCGTAGAGGCAGGGGATATAGTTTGCTTTACCAGGAGTTAGCCCGGCATCATTTTTTCCTCTCGCATGAAGTCTTGAGCGAAGAATTAAATCTGCTGGTAGAGCAGAACAACCTTGGCACGCCGCAGACCTACCTGGAACAACTCGATGACCAGGCAGAACAACGCTTTACTCCGAAGTGGGCCGCATCCGAAATCATGCAACAGATCATGGAGCACAACACTGTTCATCCTGCCGGTATTGGAAGACCTCACTGGATTCCCGCGCCTGATAGACAGGCAATCGCGAATAAGAAGCTCTGGCATCAACACCTGTGTAATTTCTGCCAACCAGCTTACCCCCGTGACATGAAAATTATGGGCCGCCTGCATAAACACAACGGGAAACTGGTCGTGCATAGAGATAGTTGTCCCTATTTGATCGATCGCACAGGTCATACTGCTTCGATGCTTATACCTATGATCTGGGAACTTCAACCACCAACATTCCAGGTTGCGTTCTATCTGCTAGCCCAGGACCGTAGAGGACTGATTCTCGACATCGCCAGGCAAATACGTAAATATCAATGCGATTTGATCTCTATTAATGCGCAAGGGGAAACTGATCAATCCAGTCAAGCGACCGTCCGCTTTACTATAGAGACATATAACGACAAAGAAGTAGTAGATCTCTGGCAGAGACTTCGCAAAATTGACCAGGTGTTGCGCGTCGAAATCGATCCTGCTGAAACTGCCATTCACGTGTATGACCGCCTGCTGAAACAATACAAACAACAGGTCTCGACATCCGAGCAGGCAGCGGCGAAAAGTTCCTGGCCGGAACCAACTCCAGCCCTCTCGATTCAAGAACAACGCAGCACCATCTTGCATAATCCTTTTGATATTTCCCGGCCTGCCACCGCCAAAATGTTTTTCGGCCGCTCTCGCGAAACTGAAACGATGCGGCGCGAGCTATGCGATAGCAAAAATGGCAAGGCGCTTATCCTGTACGGGCCTTTGAGGTCCGGCAAATCATCTATTTGCCGGTACTTTCTTGATCGCTATATACAACCGCCCTCCTGGGGTGTTCTCTTTTCATTACAAAATGCCACCGGGCAAGCGGAAGAAACAATCTTGCAACAATTAGCAGGAAAAATAAGCGAAGAATTTAGCCAACAGTCATGGCAGCCGGGACCTGACTGGCAAGACTATCACGACGCTGATCCCGAAATACGCTTCCGCCGTCTCCTGGAAGACTGCTTCTCACGGGCACTCGACGCCCGCCTGGTGCTGGTATTGGATGAATTTGGCGGCGTCCTTGAGTCCTATCAGAAGCAGATTCTCGAGTACCGCTTCTTTACCTACTGGAAAGAATTGATAGCCGAGTTCTCGCAACTCAGCCTGGTGATTGTCTTACCGATGAGTTCGCATAAACTTTTAACCTCGAAAGAATTCGTCAATGTGTTTAGCTTTACGCAGCAATTGCCGATTTCATTTCTCGATAACGATAGCGCGCAACAACTGCTGGTCGATCCCCTACGCGATCAAGCGATAGAGATTCATGCCAGCACACTGGCCCTGGCGCTAAAACTGACTGGAGGCAATCCCTATTACATGACCTTGATCGGCCAGCAGCTTATCCATTACTTGAATCGAGAAATCCACCAGCAGCAGGTAACGGATGCCGATCTGCGCCTGGTCGTCGATCAATTGATCGAGGTAGGTTCAAGCCAGAATTTCGATTTTCTGGCCAAGGAACTGCAAAACCAGGAAGAGTTCCTGTTGCTGGAAAAGATCGTTGATCTGACAGAGCATACGAAACAGGCAAAAGTGCAGCTGAAACGAATTGCGGAAGGGTTGCAATTGCCGCTCTTTTCGGTTCGCAGGCACCTTGATCGCTTGCGTATCGGGCTTATTCTCGACGAAAATGGATCGCGCATCAATCCGTATTACTCGTTCAAAATTGATCTGGTACGCCGCTGGCTCACACGCAATCGCTGGCTCTTTGCCAATCACCTATAAATTCATATATCGAGGAGTACTTGTATGTCGTACTGGTCAACGCTACCCAATCCTTTTAGCAGGATCACGACACAAAGCCTGCTGGAGTCTCCCACTGAGAAAACCACAGACACATCTGAAATCATTACCGGGCATGTTTCCGGTAGAAGGAGTGATATCATAGATATCGTTACAGGTGTGCAGAGCGCCATTCTCATGACAGGAGCGTCACAAATTGGTAAATCCACCCTGCTGCGCTATTTGGCACGCTCACCTCAAAGTGAATGGTCCTGGCGCAATGAATTGATAGACCTGCGTGACCAGTGGAAGTTTGACGATTTCCATTTTATCCCTGTTGACCTGGCGCCTCTCGAAGAGATCGGGCGCAAAGATGATCTGCTGCTGGCTTTTGCCAGGCAGTGCGCCATTGGACTACTAGCGCTCAATGCTCCTGAAGGCAATTCACCATCTCAGATAGAAGCGAAAAAGTTTTCCGAGCTTTTACGGATTATTAATCAGTTCTTACGCAACAAACGCCAGGAGATACCTCTTGCGCGTTTCTTCCTGGTATTTGATACCCTTGAATATGTAGGCAAACAGGACCTGGAACTATCTAGAAGCCAGGAGGGTGTGCGAGCGCAGCAGGACCACGGACTGGCTCTGCTTGACCGGTGCGGAGCGCTGCGCATGCTCGTTGACCTGATCGATGAGTTCAGCAATTTTGGCGTGCTTCTCTCAACACAGAGCCTTCCGCGCCCAGGTCTGGCGGATCAGTTCAAACAGGTATCAGCAGACCTGGCGCGTTTTGCCACCACCACCTTACAAATCTTTACCTGGGAGGATGCGCAAATGCTGGTCGCACAACATCCGGAGTCTTTTGGCACCAGTTGGGCGAAAGCATTCAGAGCATCAGGCGAAAGCTGCATTTTCACAACTGCGGAGCAACAGTGGATACGCGAACAGGCCGGAACGCATCCCTATCTGCTTCACCAGTATTGCTTGCGCACCTTTCGTTACAAACAACAATATGCCTCCCAATATGGCAAATGGACAGAGCTGAAAAGCAGAGATCAGAACACCATTAACGAATACACGCGGGAGCGGTTGAGCATCTTTCTTGCTCACTTCTGGCAAAGGCTGCAGGAGGCATTAGACAAAAGCACTCCGGAAACACAACACGACTTTTATGACTTTATCCATAGGGCGGCTCAAAAGCACGCTGATGAAGAAATGAGTCTTGATGAATGGCATCAACATAGCCAGCAGCTTCGCTATATTCTCTGTAACGAGGGAGTTGTCCGTGCTGGGCTGTTCCAACCCGTCCACTTTCCGGGCGCTATCTTAAGCAATTATCTCTTACAAAAGGTCAACGAACAAACCGTAACCTCGAGTCCAACGCCTGCTCAACCATCATTACCGGCGCGTGGAACCGGCCTCGTTATCAGGCAACCTCATGAGCGCGAGAAACGCCTCCTACTCACCGATACGGAGTTTCGTTTAATGAAAACGCTGCTCGAACACGCGGAGCGCTGCACAGAAGAGCAACTTATCGCGAGTGTATGGGGCAAGCCCACCGGACATACAACGTTTACCCAGCGTCTCTTTCACCTGAGAAAGAAGTTAAAAGAATGCGCAGGCGAGGAAATCATTGAAAACCGCTATGGCGGAATCTATAGCCTCAATCATCCAGATTGGTTCACGTTGGAGTGAGAGGCATACAATAGAAATCTGTTTCCGTCGCTATGAATGATAGATGTGAAAACCAGGAGAGTGCATGAGCAAGCTGCCAGATTTCATCTACTGTGACTACCTGCCTAATTTCACGTCTTCCAGGCGTCTTTCTGCCACCCTTAAATAAGCTAACCCTAAATCTGGCTTCTCATCATAGAGGATATTCACGATGGCGCCGATAAAGGCTTTTTCTACGATGTAATAGTTCAAGACAAAGCGTGCTGACAAGTTTTTCTGATTCGTTAGATGCAAATAGTCCTCCAACATGCTATTGGCTACTTCCGCGTTGGAACGCACATCTACGTCTACGACGAGCATGGCGAAATCGCTAAGAATATCTATCGTACTGTACGTTGGATTAAAATCTACAGCATCCAGGGCTTTCACCCTTTCCCAGGGCTGCTCATTGTTCTGTGCCTCATAAGGCATGATCCAGATATTGCGCGCTTTCAGATCTCCATGACACCGTCGAATACGCCCCTCATTCACTCGCCCTTCAAAATATTTTTGGTGCTTGTCTTGCGCGAATATGGGCAGCAACCTGGCCTTGAGAACAGCACAAAAATCGCGAAGAGCTTTAAAGGCAGCGCTCTGTAAAATGACCTTATTATCCGCCGGCGGCTGGTCAACGAAAGCAAAGTTATGGTGAAGTTTTTCCTTGAGTTGTTCGATACTACCCCACTGCTCCCTTCCGCCTGCGCCAGGCACTACTTCCTCATCTTTATTATCAATGCGATGCATTTCTGCCATATAGCGGGCAAGAACCGATGCATAATATTTACTAGATAATATGTTGTCTCGCCTCAGTAGAGTATCCAGGCGCCTGTCTCTTGGCAACTCATTCATCAGTAAAGCGTATTCAGCGTGAGGCTCAAGGTCTTCCAGGGTTGCGTCCTCGATAATTTTTCCAACCCAAATCAGTTTTCTTGCTTCTGGGTCCCCGACTCGGGCCAATCCAAGATAGACATCTTTCGTGAATTTTCTATTCCATCGTAACGCATCAAGTTGACAGCGTTGACGTTTCTCCGGCGTCTCCAGGCTATAGCGAATATCTTTGTAGTTGTTCAGTATTTTCATCACTACATGCTTGTTTTCAGGATCACGCGTGAAAAATAAAGTGGCGTTTTCTGCTTTTCGTACATTATCAATTTTGTAAAAGGTAGAGTTAGCAGGGGGAACAGAGGTAGAAGGCACCGTGGAGGATTTAAGTGTCGATGTAATGCGCGACGTAGTGTACGCATGCAAAATGCCCATGTTATTCTCCCCTGCCCAGAAATATCACCCAATAAGACGCCAAAAATAAAGCATTTCGAAAATACATGTGAAAGCCACAAACCTCACTTTGGACTTATTCAAACTCACCCAGAGCTAATCAGGAGCTTTCCCCAAAGCAATCCGTAATTCCTTCTCCCTTGACCACTTAACCAGGATGACAGGCCATAATCTTCTCAAATGTAGCTTCACCTTTACAACGGTTGAGCAGATTCACAGTAACCCTTAAATGAAATCTCATCCTATATCATTATTCTATCTTAATTCTAATACTAGAGCGCAAACCCATGAATTGATCTAATATAGAAATTTCTGAATATATGAAAAGCAGTTGTGTATTTCCACCAATGATGACACAGAAACCAGTATGAAATACAAAGCGCTCTGCCATAAATGGCAGAGCGCGCGACAAAAGCAGCGTCACGAGTGCCACACAAAGCTGACGCCGGGCCCAGGATGGAACGTATAGTACGACAAAATATCCCAGCCGCCGCCATTGTACCAGTTATAATTGCTGGTATAGACGCTGCCATCCTTATTAATACTCTCGACGATGGCCACGTGGCCGAGATAGCCCGCGCCCTGCACGCCCGGCTGCAATACGATGATCGAGGGCACTTTAGGCGTGGACGAAACCACCCAGCCATAGGCCCTGGCGCCATTGGCCCACGCCCAGGCATCGCCCGACCAGGGCACCCAGTAACCTGTAAGCGCGTGGTAGCGCATATTGGCCCAATATGTACACTCGCCAAAAGCAAAGCGATTGGGGCCGCCCGATCCGCCGCCATAATACTGACCGCCGGATGGGGGATTATAACTGCCACCCTGCTGTGTAATTGCCGTGGCAGTTGCCGCCTGCTGCGCTACCAGGCTTGGATTGCTGCTGCTGCTCCCAAACATGTTGCCTACAATCTGGATCGGGTTAAAACCATGAGCGCCTTCATTACCGGCAGGAGATACCGCCATGGCCGTTCCAAGCGTAATCATCAACATCAGAAATGCGACGGCGGCGCTGATTACCCAGCGGCGAGCCTTTGGTGGGTGAGCAGGTTTGCTTTTTTTGGTATCGCCGCGAATGACAACCGGCTGACGTAAGGATGTCGTGGTACTGCGAGGAAATGGAGTGGGTAATGCGCCCGTCTGGACTTCCGGTAATACTCCTGTCACTCCAGGAGAAGACGGAGAGGCCCCCAACGGGCCGGTCGTAGCGGGAGGAGGCGTGAAATCCAGGAGGCGTGTCTTTCTCACTGTAAACGGGCTGCTACTGGGAAACGGTAACTGCTCCACGGGAGGATACTGACTTCCCTGCCCCAGAAGCGGCAATTCGTTGGTAACGCTACTTTGACGATCTTCGAAAGACGACATACAAAGTCCCCAATCCATCAGGTTGCATCGAAATAATACGGCGCTGCATCTCTCAGTCCATCGGCGAAAGGAGCATCCCGCATGTTCCTACTATTTAATAGAACTTTACTCGCTCGATTTTTCTCGGTCAATCCTCGAAGTTCAGGCGTAGGACTATGGTACCAGCATAAAACACAACCTTAACCGCGGTAACAAAGGTAACCGCAAGGGTGTCGTGGAGCATACCCAATAGTAGCACGCCCCTGAACAGGGTATAATAGCCACGTACATTCGAATAAAACAAAAAGGAGAATAGCACATGGCAACATCGACATACGACGCAATCATCATCGGCGCGGGTCAGGCAGGCGGTCCGCTCTCTACAGCTCTGGCAAAGGCCGGGTGGAAAACGGCCATCATCGAGCGAGTTCACGTAGGGGGTACCTGTATCAACGAGGGTTGCACGCCCACGAAAACCATGGTCGCCAGCGCTCGCGTAGCCTATTTAGCCCGTAGAGGCGCCGATTATGGCGTCCATACCGGCCCCATCACCATCGATATGGCTAAAGTGCGCCAGCGCAAACGTGACATCGTCAATAGCTTCCGTTCCGGCAGCGAGAGGCGCATCGAGAGCACCGAGGGTGTGGACCTTTTGATGGGTGAGGCGCGCTTTAGCGGTCCTAAAGAACTGGAAGTGCGCCTGGGCAACGGAGAACTCCGGCAATTGAGCGCGAACACCATCTTCATCAATGCCGGTGACAGGCCCGCAGAGCCGGACATTAAGGGCGCGGAAAACGTAACAACACTCAATTCGACCACTATCATGGAGCTTGACACGGTCCCCGAACACCTGCTCGTCATCGGCGGCGGCTACGTCGGGCTGGAATTTGGGCAGATGTTCCGCCGCTTCGGCAGCGCGGTAACCATCGTGCAGCGCGGCGCGAACCTGCTCACGCGCGAAGACCCCGACGTGGCTGAGGCAGTCGCGAATATCCTGCGCGAGGACGGCCTGGGGATCCTCCTGCAAACGAAGCCGGTGAGCGTAGAAAAAACCAATGATGGGCATATCGCCCTGACCGTGCAGGGACCCGACGGCGAGCGCGTCCTTTACGGCTCGCACCTGCTCATGGCCGCCGGGCGCGTCCCCAACACCGACTGGCTCAACCTGCCCGCCACCGGCATCCAGGTCGATAAACGTGGCTACATCCCGACAAGCGACCGCCTCGAGACCAGCGTCCCCAGCATCTACGCCCTCGGCGACATCAAAGGCGGACCTGCCTTCACGCACATCTCCTACGACGATTTCCGCATCATTCGCACCAACCTGCTTGAAGGGGGCAACGCCAGCATGCGCGACCGCCTGGTACCCTACACCGTCTTTATCGACCCCCAGCTTGGGCGCGTCGGCTTGAGCGAGACCGAGGCCAGAGCATCCGGCCGCAACATCAAAGTAGCCAGAATGCCCATGGACTACGTAGCCCGCGCCCTGGAAGTAGACGAGTCCCGTGGCTTCATGAAGGCCATCGTAGACGCTGACAACAACCAGATTCTCGGCTGCGCCATCCTCGGCATCGAGGGCGGCGAGATCATGGCCATGCTAGAAATCGCCATGCTGGGCAAAGTTCCCTACACCACCCTGCGCGAAGCCATCTTCGCCCACCCGACCCTGGCAGAGTCGCTGAACAATTTGTTTGGAATGATCGAGTAGGGGCGGAGGTTGTGGCGGATGGGAGGTGGGGAGAGCTGTACACCCCCGCCGGAGGGCGGCCACCAGGGTGTGCGCCCCTACTATGACTCCGCGCCTCATCCGATCATTGTAAGGGCGGGAGCGGCTGGGTTGCGGGGTGGGGACCCTTGTGGTCGCCCTCCGGCCGGGAGTCAGTACACGCTTGCTCGCACCAAAAAGGGTCAGGGAGAGAGGGGGAAGTTATGAATTATATCTCATCTACCACCTCAATCGCCTCCTCCTGGGGAACGCCGGGATTGAGCGTCATATTCACTACCTCCCAGCGTGAGCGATCTCCTTCGCGCCAGAAGTGCAGGGTGAAGGCGCAGGGGCCAACCACCAGGCGCTGCAATTGCAGTTCGGAGAGCCAGGGCGGCAGCGTCGGTTTGACATAGAGTCGCTTGTGTGGCGCGTCGGCACGCAGGCCCAGGATAGTGCGCAGCATCTCGAAAATGCTGCCCGATGCCCATGCCTGTGGAATGTTCGCGCCGGGAGGATAGAGCGCGGGAAAATCCTCGGACCCCTTACGCCGGATGCCCGCGAAAATTTCGGGCAGGCGGTAGGACTCGAAGCGCCGCGCCGCATCGAAGATGCCGCGAATGACAAAGTTTGCCTCGTCCGCCAGCCCGTAGCGTTTGAAACCGGCGGCGATAATGCTGTTGTCGTGCGGCCAGACCGAGCCGAGATGGTAAGAAAAGGGATTGTAGGCGGGATTCCTGCTGGAGATCGTGCGAATGCCCCAGCCGCTCCACATATCTTCTTGCAGGAGTCGCTTTGCCGTGCGCTCCGCCTTGTCCTGGTCGGCGATGCCACTCCACAGGCAGTGACCCACGTTGGAAGCGATGGAGGTAATCAGTTTCTTCTCTGGATCGAGTCCATAGGCATAACAGCCCTGATCCTCCATCCAGAAGACCTCATTAAATTTTTGTTTCAGGGTTGCGGCCTGGGTGCGCAGCGCTTGCGCTCGCGCGTGGTCACCAAGCACGTCGAAAATTTCGGCCATGCGCGCTTTGGCATCGTAGACGTAGCCTTGCAACTCGCACAATCCCTTGGGCTGCTTCACCTGCGTGCCATCGGCATAGACAACTGAGTCCCAGGCATCTTTCCAACCGACATTCTCGTAGCCCAGTGTCGAATAGGTTTTGTATTCCTGAAAGCCGTCGCCATCCAGGTCACCATAGTGGTCGATCCAGTCCAGGCAGCCTTCGGCCACCTTGCGAAAGTGCTTGAGCAGGTTGACATCGCCCGTCCAGCGATAGGTTTCTGAAAGCGCGATCAGGTACAGGATAGTCGCGTCGGCAGTGCCGTAGTAGGGGGTATGCGGAATGCGGTGGAAGTGCGCCAGTTCGCCAAAGCGAATCTCGTGCAATATCTTACCCGGTTGGGCATCGTGATAATCATCGCGGTCGCTAGCCTGATACTCGGACAGCCGCTTGAGCGCGCCACGCGCAAAGCCCGTCGAGACGCACATGGCTTGCAGCGAGACGATCAAACTATCACGCCCGAAAAGTGTGACAAACCATGGCACGCCTGCCGCCGGCACCCATTCCTCCTGGGAAACATCCAGATCGTAGATACGCAGCGCTCCCATGTCTTCGACCGCCTGGCGATACATGCGGTACACATGATCGTTGGGCGTTTCCAGTCCTGGACTGGTCGTTAGCCAGTGCATCTGGCGCTGGTCGAGAAAGCTCAACATTTCTGTCGCCGGCTCGGGATTATCTACCGAAAGCGGAGCATTGTGCTGGCGGTGAGCATGGGCCGGCGTACGCACGTGCTGGCCGTGTTCAAGGATAATATCGCCGCATGTATGCCATTCCTGGTTAGGTTCCAGTTCAATTTCGAAGATGATACGCCCGTTAGCATATTCAATCGGCACGCTGGGCGTAGGGATTGAATAGATCACAGCGCGATGGAAATCTTCATGATCATAGGAAGTAGACAACCGGTAGTTGTGCTGGTCCCAACGCGTGCGGATTCTGCCGCGTTCTACAATGCGTTTTGACTTGACCTCAAAAATATCCGCGAAGTCCGCGAGCAGTTCCATCTGGAAGAAGAGGCGCAGACGCTTGCCCGCGTAATTCACAATATAAAAATCCTCATGAATACCCTCTTCAACCGTGCGGTCAATCGTTAAACTGATGGTATTGGCCTCGATATCGCCATCTTCGGCACTGAGCTTCGGATTGGTCAGGTAAACACGGGAGGCGTAGAAAGCCTGCTGGCCCGAGTTCACCAGCACCCACGGTTGCCGGTTAATGTAGAGGTGATAGGCGCAGATGAAACGTGTATCGATGGCATAGACACCCGCATCGGTCTCCGGATCGATCTCACCCCGCTGGTTGGTCACCATGAAGATTCGACCCTGGCTGATTGTGATTCCGGGAGGCGCTACTTTAATCTCGGCAGGCATGAAATACTCCTTCTATTCTGCTATGGGCGAGCCTGTTGCTGTCCTTTCCATTTTTCGAAATCGACCGCAGGCCAGCAAACATCGATTGTCTTCTAATTTTAACGGATGAGAAAGGATTGAGCCAGTATCTCGCTTGACGACCTCATCAAATGACAGTATACTTCACTTCATGAATTCTAAAGAATCTCGTGCTGACGTCGTAGTAGTCGGAGCTGGCCTCGCGGGCCTTTCAGCAGCGCGTGCACTCACGGCAGCCCACGTAGATGTAGTGGTACTCGAAGCCCGCAATCGCGTCGGAGGGCGCGTCTATACCCAACCGGCCAGCGATGGCACACCGCTGGACCTCGGCGCCCAGTGGATGGGGCCGACGCAAGACCACCTCGCAGCCCTGGCCGCAGAGGTCGGTGTGTCCACATTCCGCACGTATGATGCTGGAGAAAACATCGAATATCGCAACGGGCAGCGTATAACTTACTCAGGAGCCATTCCCACTACTGACCCACTCGTCACCATGGAAATTGTCGAAAAGCTGCTCGACCTCAATCTTATGGCCATGAAAGTTCCACTAGATGCGCCATGGAACGCGCCGGAGGCAGCGTCGCTGGACGCGCAAACGGTTACTAGCTGGATGGAGGCCAACATTTCGTCCGAGGGAGCGCGCAGCCTGCTAACGCTGGCGGTGCAGGCGGTTTTCTCCGCAGAGCCTCGCGATCTCTCGCTGCTGCACTTCCTCTTCTATATTCATTCGGGCGGCAACCTCAATTCTCTGGTGAGCGTAGCAAGAGGAGCGCAGGAGAGCCGCTTTTCGGGTGGAGCGCAGCTCATAGCCAATCGCGTCGCGGAAGCGCTCGGCCCGCGCGTCGTGCTAAATGCGCCGGTACGGGCCATTTCCTATGATGATGCGGGAGTGCGCGTCGAGAGCGATATCATGACTGTTACGGCGCAGCGCGCGATTGTGGCTATTCCTCCAACGCTGGCCGGTCGCCTGCGTTACAATCCGCCGCTCCCGGCGCTGCGCGATCAACTGACACAGCGCATGCCGATGGGAACGGTGATCAAGGTACATTGTCTCTATGAGACCCCTTTCTGGCGCGTTGAGGGCCTGAGCGGGCAGGCCACCAGCGACAGCGGCATCACCCGTATTACTTTCGATAACACGCCGGAAAGTGGGACTCCTGGCATACTTTTGAGCTTTATCGAGGGAGATGAAGGCCGCGCCTGGAGTCAAAAGAGCCTGGAGGAGCGCCGGATAGCGGTACTGGAATGCCTTGTACGCTACTTCGGCGAGAAGGCAGGCCAACCATACGAGTATGTCGAGCACAACTGGGCTGAGGAAGAGTATACTCGCGGCTGCTATGCCGGGTACATGCCAACGGGAGTATGGTCGTTATACGGGCAGGCCCTGCGATTGCCCATCGGGCGGCTCCACTGGGCCGGTACGGAGACGGCAACGGTCTGGAATGGCTACATGGACGGCGCGATACAATCGGGCCAGCGAGCCGCCGTCGAAGTGCTTGCCGCATTGGGCAAGCAATAAATACGGATCAGGAGAAACAGCGATGGCAACACGAGAAGAGATGCGCGAAGCCCTCGATGATTACGTCGCCGAGGCCAGTAAAAGCGAGCGCGTGCTGAAGGCGTTGCGCAACTGGAATTGTGTGATCTATTTCGAGGCAACCGATATCGATGCGGCTTTCACCATGATCATTAAAGACGGGCAGGTTAGCGTCCATGATGGCCAGCAGGAGCAGCACGACCTGATCGTGCGGGGCAGCAGCGAGGATTTGACCAATATCTTCTGGGGGGAAGCAAACCCGGCCTCCAACTACATGCAGGGCGCGATCAAAGTCCAGGGGTCGCAGGAAAATGTGATGCGATTGGATGCGATGGCAATGATGATATATTTGAGGGGATGATTATCGTATACTATGGTTGCCTGATTTAGCCTGACTCAATTGCTCAGGCCCGATAATGGCTCCAATCAGAACAATCCAGGGAATTCCCTATCTTGAAAAAGTCGATGCCCTTGCTCTCTGCGTAAAGAATCCCCTGCACAGTTGAGGGAACTTCGCCAGCGTACATAGTGGCAGCCAGAGCAATGCGAGGAAAGGGAAGAGCCATATCCAGAGACCGCGCAAGTCTACCCAGAAAAAACCGGGCAGGCCCTGGATGGGGATATGAGCAGGCGCCCATGCGTAAAAACTATACAGGCTGAGCGAGCTAAAAGCGAGCAGTCCCACGGCCAATGGAATGTTTAAACCGCCCCAATAATTCTTACGTGTACATGATGCGGCCAGGGCGTACAGCCCAAAGAACGTTACCAGATACCATGGCCAGAACCAGGGTGAGCCTATGGCACAGTACAGCAGCCATACCAGCACCATCCAACGAATGAGGCCGGGAATAGTATTGATGCGCCATGGGCGACAGGTCGCGCGCCAGCAGAGAACAGCATAAACAGGCACGAAGAGGAGGATACTCAAGCCATGCATGAAGCTTTCAACCGTTGTGGCAATGGCTTCGCCCGAGGCATTCAGATGAACCGGAACATGTATGAGGGCATTATAGAGCTGGCTCAGAAAATCATAGGGAGAGTTGATAACACGCGAGGTCGACGGGTTGACACTCAGGACGTACAATACTGCTCCATGGTGCCAGAATGGCATGTAAAGAAGGATAACCACAGCAGAATAGACCAAGGAGAGGAAAAGCAGGCGCAAGACTTTGCGCCGGCGCTGCATCCATAGGAAAAGTAGCAGCCCAGGAAGGAAGATCAGAATGTTGATCTTAAGGCATGTAGCTAAAGCCAGGACCACCGCTGCCGGAAGCAGCCACTTCAACGACATTTGGGGACGGCGTAGGAGAAGCCACAATGTAAGCAGGATGAGGAATAGGAGAACAGCGTCATTGTGTGCGTTGACGCAGGCTTCAAAGAGCAACAAAGGATTCCAGGCAAAAGCCAGGGCGGCCCGCATGCGTTTTTCCGGCGCAATGACCCCGGTGATGCGTTGTAACTGACCGCTGATCGACCATATCAGCAAAGTGGAACCTAGGTGCGCGCTTAGACCCAACAGGCGTAACGTGAATAACATGCGCAAGATGCCATCAGAGCCGGTAAAGCCAAGCAGCCATTGTAAAAATCCTGTGATGATGACCCACGTTGGACCATAGGCCGAAGGCTGATCTTTCCAATACACGTATCCAAGGACAGGATCCCCATGTAGAACAGCGGGTATAGCAGCAAGCGGATTGAGATGGTAAATGACCTCCATGCGCCCATAAGCGATATAAGAGAATACATCGGATGAGGTTACGACGGGGAAAAACAGGCAGACGCTTCCTAGCAGGACGGTCGAGTATATCAGGTAGCGGTGATGGATGATCCTGGGAAGAGTATACAGCGCTAAGGCATAGAGTAGAAACATTAAGAGAATTACACCCGGTAATAATACCGTTTCCCACCAGCTCAGTGAGATTGCTGGCGGATACCGCAAAGGTTCTAACGGCCTGCTAGTGGCCAGGTGCGCAAAGAGCAAATGTGAAGGCAGAAGTGCCCACCCGCTCAAGCGTGATGAAAGCACACTTTCAAAAGAGAGACCTTTCAGAGGAAGAACGGCATCGAGCAGTACCAGGCCGCTGAACATCATGACAAGAATGACACGCGGCAACAGGCATATGAGCATTGCCGACGCAAGCAAATGAGACCGGGCCGGCGCTAATTGATCTGTAGCTCGCTCTTCAATAGGGATGGTTGATTTAGACATAGTCCTTCACGATTATGTGAGAGAAATCTTTCCTTCGAGACATGAGAGCGCCTCTGGAAAATTTCTGAACAGGAAACCGGGACGTGCCAGAAACCTTCCATTGCTATCCGTTGTACGTAGCAGGTGGGGTAAAAAGTTGCAGCATTTTTGGCAGAATTCCAGGCCACTTTCACTTAGCGTACAGGTAAAATCAAGACAATGGTAATTTATTATCGATTATTATATTTTGCTGGTATGGCTCAGCAGTTGTTACCCATCCCTCCCTCTCACCTTCTGCTGAAGCATTTTCTGAAAGGCAATCACAAAGAAGGCAGCCGGCTCTCGTCGCAATGCACCGAAGAGGTAGCGATCAGGACGCACGACGCGCCATGGGCCGGTGAGCCGGCGCTGCCCAGCATCAATTGGGGCCTACGGACTTTCCAGCGGCCAGGGCGCATTAGGGCCGACGAATCCGATCCCTATATACGCTTAAGGGCCAGAACGGCATTGGCGCCTGTAAGACTACGCCCGCCCATAAGGGCAGCTGTGCTGGCCAGTGTACGAGGTTCATCACGTACAAGGTCTAAACCATAGTTGGGATCTAATTCCTCGCAGTTGATGGTTGGTGGAACAATACCATGTTGAAGCGCAAGTATGGTGGTAATGGCATCCAACGCGCCCGCGGCGGCGAAACTATGGCCGAGCATTGTTCGCGGCACGCTGACGGCTATGTTTGCCATCTGTGAACCGAATATTGAATACAGAGCTTCTGCTTCGCTCGCGTCGAATGCGGGTAAGGCCCGCCCATCAAGACTGAAGTAGCCAATTTGATGTGGCGGCAATTGCGCATCTTGCATGGCTAGACTCACCGCGCGCGCATATTGCCTGCTACTTATAGGAGGCTGTTCCAATCTATGCGGATCATTGGTCTGCCCAAAGCCGGCGATTTCCGCATAGATTGAAGCGCCACGTCGCCGTGCGTGCTCGTACTCTTCCAGGATACACATACCGGCTCCTTCGGCGAGCAGGAAACCGGCGGCACGTCGATCAAACGGGCGATAGGCATGGGGATCATTTCCGCCGGCACAGAAGCCGCTATGAGATAGGACGAGTAACATATATGGTTGTAGCAGAGCCTCAGAACCACCGGCAATGATTACATCCGCTTCGCCACGTCGAATTGCCCTATATGCAAGTCCTAGCGCATCCAGACCCCCAACGATATTATTCAACGTCACCTTAGAGTATCCTCGAATATTGTAGCGAATGGATACCTGGCCAACATTGGCGACTGGGAGCCACGCTATGGAGGTAAAGGCACTCATCGTGCGCGGTCCGCGCACATATAAATTATTCACCTGTTCTACGGCATATTCTGTACCGCCAAAGGTATTCGCAATCACTGCTCCTACACGGTAGGGGTCCTCGTGTGCCATTTCAATACCTGCATCCTGGAGCGCTTCCTGCGTGGAGACCAGGGCAAAATGCGTCATGCGGTCGGTACGATCTGCCAGTTTGTGCTCAATGTAGTCCTCAGCGACGAAATTTGAGACTTCCCCTCCCACCTGAATTGGCAAATCGGCGTCAGAAAAACGCCGGAAACGCTTTATGCCAGAAATACCACTGCTGGTAGCCTGCCAGAATGCCTGCTTACCAATGCCATTGGGAGCAATGACGCCCAGTCCTGTAACAACCACGCGCCGATTTGTATGATGTTCCATGCCTATCATCTCTGCTCATCAAGCCAGCCGGATTTCGCCAGGATAAGCGCACTATTCATCCCCCCGAAGCCGCTGGAATGGGTTAGCGCGACGTTCACGATAGCTTCTCTTGCTACATTGGGCACATAATCCAGGTCACAACGTGGATCGCTGTGTTCAAGATTGATCGTTGGCGGTATCTTCTGCCATTCCAGAACAAGGGCTGTTATAATCGCTTCAATAGCGCTAGCGGCTCCCTGCGCATGCCCAATGAGCGATTTGGTGGAACTGATCGGTATCCGATACGCCTGCTCGCCAAAGACGCCCTTGTACGCAGCCGTCTCAGCTATATCATTCAACAGAGTTGAGCTGCCATGGGAATTGATATAGCCAAGCTGATCCGGGCTAATCTGAGCTTCCTGTAACGCCTGCCGGATCAATTGCTGCAAAGGAGCGCCATCTTCAGGGAGAGCGGTCATGTGATAGGCACAACTATTGGAGATAAACGCCACCAGTTCAGCATAAATGTGTGCATTACGCGCCAGGGCGAGTTCTCGCTCTTCTAAAACCAGTACTCCTGCTCCCTCTGCCATCACAAAACCATCCCGTTTCACATCATACGGACGCGAAGCACGCTCTGGTTCATCATTGCGCGTGCTCAATGCCCTGATGATGCAAAAGGCATTCATTCCTGTGAGACAGATGCCGGCATCGCTACCACCCGCCAGCATGCGATCGGCCTGCCCCTCTTGAATGGCCCAGAAAGCCTGCCCTATCGCATCCGAGCCTGATGAGCAGCCTGTAGAGATGACGGTGCATGGGCCATGCAGTTGATGGTGGATAGCAATGGCAGAGGCAGGCAAAAATGACATGATGAACATGTTGGAGTGAGCATCCTGCACGAGGTCAAGAGGGGCATGCCTGCCGGAATTCGTTACCTCCCTCCATATTTTTTCCCCCTCTTCCGCTGGCGACATTCCCGAACCGATATAAACGCCGGTAGTATCACGTTCCTCTTCGCCCAATTGCCCATACAGGCCGCTATCGTGGAGCGCAAGATTGGCAGCGGCCACCGCGAACTGCGTACCGCGATCATAAGAAAGCCTCTCTTCCTCCGTCAGTCCAAGCGCTTGCGGGTTGAATTCCGGCACCTCGCCCGCTATCTGCGTCGTTAATATCCCTGGCTCAAAGCGCGTAATACGCCGGATACCGGATTGGCCGGCAAGGCACGCCTGCCAGAAATCAGCCTTACCTATGCCATTGGATGCCAGGACACCGAGGCCTGTAATGACTACCCGCCGTTTTGCATATGGGCGCCCACGCATAGAGTACGGATTCGTAAAGAATTGATTTATCGCGTTCGTCATCTGCTTACCCCTACAAGGATAGATATGCAAAACCATAGGGCTATCTCCAGAATCACCCTTACAGTTACTCATCAGGCCGGAGGCGCTCCTGGAGGGCGCCCTTACATTGATACGCCTTTGTGCCTCATCCGGGCTCTTTTGCAGCGGTTAGAAACTCTTCTATGATCCGGTTGACGATCTCCGATTCCGCGTACATAAAGAACCGCTCTCCTCCTGAAAGGACGTGATAGCCAGCACAGTTGGGTAAGTTCTCGGCGAGCCAGCGCGTCTTCGCTTCCGGAGAAAGCGCGTCGTTGGCCCGATTGATCAACAGAACAGGCATAGTGAGAGATGCCAGGCGTTTCCGCATATCAAAATTGTGGATGACAGGAAGGACGGAGAACTTGTACACCAATGGCCAGAGCCCTATCTTGCGAAATTGCTCCTCGATCAGCTGCCGGGGAAGCATGCGAGGAAAACGAGGAGCGAGATCGATTCCGCCTTTTGTCTTCCGCGCTTCCACCGGACGATTGGACACAATATAATTGACTACGATACGCCGGAGGAACCAGGCGGGCAAAAAATGTTCAACTGGCAGGCGCAGAAACAGCTCGTGCAGCAGCCAGATGAAAGGATGCGGAGTGATCTGGTAATCAGCGCCCTGGGCGATGACGATCAATGAGCGACAGCGTGCTGGATAGCGCGCGGCGAACTCAAAAAGCACCATAGCCCCATCACCGTGTCCAACAAAATCGGCCCGCGGCAGTCCAAGACTGTCAAGCACACGCTTGAGTTCTTCAGCACGCTCCACCAATCCAACCGGGCGCGTTCGGCTCTCGCGTCTGCGGTAGGTAATGATGCGCCGGCCAGCGCTCAAAGCGCGCATTTGCCGCGCATACACAAATTCGAGATGCTCGAGGATGGGGACCAATACAAGCGACTCTCCCTGCCCGATATCTATCAGTGGCATATCGAGGTCGCCGATAGGGCTGCGTTTCCAGAGCGCTTCAATAGAAGCCACATCAGCATGGAATGTGGCCTCGTCGATAAAGCGATCGTGGTGCCGAATAACATCTTCTGTTTGCATCTTGTGCATAGTATATAATAAGCCAGGGCCTGAACGGAAGATTAAGGGAACGAGACCCCCCGTGTGCTGGTTCACCGGCCCCTTGTGAGGAACCAATATTGCTGAATTGATTTGTTAAAACTCAGTGTCGGTCTACATAGCAGTAGGAGTGGTTATGACGCTTGCAGACAGAAAAACGTTTCGCTTGCTGGTGAATAGCTGGATCAGCGCTTTTAATGCGCATGACGTGGCGGCCATTGTTGCCCTGTATACCGATGACGCGGAACTGTTTGATTCTGGCATGAAACGACCACGCACCGGATATAGTGAGATTGAGCAGTGGTTCAGCAAGCGCTTTCAGGAAATGCCGTCGATTCGATACGAGCCCTCAACTCAATTTTTCTCTGAGGAGCATGCCGCGGTACAATGGACAGCCTCGGGACAACCACGCCTGCTGGGCCAGCGCTGGCTAACGCGGCCCTTTCGCGTGGAGGGCGTGAGCATTTTTGCTTTTCGCGATGGCCGCATCCAGAAACAGCGCGGCTATTATGATCACTACGCCGCTGTTGCACAGGTAGTGCCGCCGATAAAATGGGTGCTGCCGCCGCGCCTGTGATGAGGCCGTTCACCCCAAAAGCAAATGATAGAACTTCCACTGCCGCCCGGCCCCCTGCTTATAGATGGCATGACGTTCGGGGTTGGGAAGTACCGGCGTAGTTACATTCAATGGTACCTGGGCTACATCGGGTATGACGCCGAGAGCTTCCAGCGCCAATAGCGCCACCCCGCGTGCCGAGGCTTCGTGGCCCAACGAGGGATAGATGGGTGCATTCAACGTATCGGCGATGATGCCCTGGAATGTGGGGGAATTGAGCAGGGCACCTCCGCTGCCAAGGATGGTGGGAGCCACTTCGCTTCTGCCCAACGCCGTAATCAGCCCTTCATAGACCGCTCCCAGCTGGTAGGCTAACGCCTCCATTCCCGCGCGCAGGATGTCTATAGCCGTTGTATCCGTCTGGATGCCCAGCACAGACGCGCGCGCCTCCGCGTGCCAGCCCAGGCTGCGTTCGCCAGAAATAAATGGCAGCATCGTCAGGCCATGCCCATCAGGCTGTAGAGCGGCAACCTTCGGCTCCGCCTCCTCCAGGGATGGAATACACAGTGTCTCTTTCATCCAGGCAAAGACGTTGCCGCCCTCACTTAAGGCGCCACCAAGTAGTCCGCGGTCTTTATCCAACAAATAGAGCCATAGCCCCATGGGAACGTTCGTTGTATCCGGCGATACAATCACACGCATCGCGCTGGAGGTGCCAACCGTGAGCGCCCAGCGATCACCGGTAGTGGCTCCCGAGCCGATGTTGGCGGCCGCGCCATCGCCAATTGCAGGGAACCACGGCACGTCACGCAGTGCCTTCCAGCGCGAGGCATACTCGCCGGTCAGCCCTTTCACACTATCCTTCAGATCGCCCAGAGCCGGCAATTGATCACGCCGCACATGCAGGAAATCGAGCAATTCCCGGTCCCAATCGCGCTCTCGAATATTGAGCAACCCGGTACCCGATGCCATAGAGAGGCAGCAGACTGAATGTCCCAGGAACCGGCGGTGAAGGTATTCACCGAAAGAAATCCACTGCGCTACTTTTGCAAACAGATCGGACTGGGTCGTTGCCAACCAGCGCAGTTTCGCGGGCCAGTAACTCGCGTGCAGCCTGGCACCGGTGCGAGTATGAATCTCTTCGTTGTTCAACTGCTGGCGGAGTTGCGCTGCTGCCTGCCGCGGACGCGTATCTTCCCAGGTGATGAGCGGCGTGAGGGCCTTATTGTTGGCATCCACACCCACCAGGCTATGCCAGAACGTATCAATCGCCACCATGCCTATTGACGCGGCCAGCGGACCGGCCATGTG
The DNA here is from genome assembly GCA_035294305.1 of Ktedonobacteraceae bacterium. GTDB lineage: Bacteria > Chloroflexota > Ktedonobacteria > Ktedonobacterales > Ktedonobacteraceae > DASRBN01. Next base: position 44,878 of record DATGLD010000017.1, read on the forward strand.
CAGCGCCTCGTCAATCGTCTGTGCAACGGTTGAAACAAGCATATCCGGGTCCACGGAGACCTCACCATCGGCAGACAGGGTAAGCTGGTAGGCGTGTTGAGACTGGACACCTCGTATGGCCTCACCGGCAGCATCGAACAACAAAGCTCGCGTCGAAGAGGTGCCGACATCCAAGGCAAGGACAAATGGCTCGCGTATTCCTTGCCCGCGAGGCGTTGGTTGCTGTGTCATACAATTACTCCCTTCTCATTTTCTATACTGCTATTATAGTGCAGGCGGACGGCATTTTGTTACAGGCCATAGACGACCCGGTGAATTTTGACGACCGGATCAGAGGCGGCTGTTCCATTACAATATTTCAACTAGAATACCGTTCTCTTGTTCAAGATTTTCTGTTATATTTAAAGTTAGCAACCGGGCAAAGCGCTCAAACTTCTGCTTTCCGAAAAATTATCTGTTAGAGGGGAGCTTCAAACAAATGAAGGAACACAAACAAGCGAGGCATTTCATCTTTCTCTCCAGAAACATGCTCCTTGCTCTTTTGATGTTAGTCGTGGTTATGATGCTCTCATATTCCAGTATCGGTAGCGTTGCTGGCCAGCAAAATTCATCCGCCTCGCCACTTAAGAACAAAACGCAGGCGACGAATGGCGCGGATGCGTGGGTGGGGGATACAGAGGTTACAGCGCCCAACTTTCAATTCCCGGCGAGCGCATCTCGGAACCTGAGCGTTTCTATCCTCTTTAAGCCCTACTATGACAGTTATAATGGGGCACAAACCCTGGGAAATCCGGTGACGGTGGCTTTCCCAACCGATCGGGGGTGGATTCAGTTCTTTGAGTCGGGCGCGCTGTTCTTGCCGGTAGCGCAGAAGGAACATGTTCATGACGCGAATGATCCGCTGGTCGATTTGATCGTCAATGGCACCAGCGACCCTGAAAGCGGGATTATACGCCTGCCATTGCTCCAGGCGCTGTTAACCGTCGGCAGCCAGGCGCCGGTTGGCGGGCTGGGCAGTTCCCTCACCTATGTTGACCTGCGTGCCGCAACCAACCCCAATCTTATGCAGCCGGCACCAACAGGCCATCGCACGGCTACTCCAGCTCTCGCCACCAGCCAGGGCGTCTTCGTCACCGGTGGCACGCGCGGCGGAAAGCATGTTGGTCATCTCATTCCGCAGGCGCTCTGGAATTATATCAATCGTCCTGATGTCTCGCCCGACGGCTGGCAGACGGACTTCGGCCCTCCACTTACCGGGGCGCTTGCCTTTACGATAGCTCAGAACGGCAGTACGCATCACATGCTGGTACAGCTGTTCTGGCGCGACGGGTTACTGCTCGATCAAGACGCGTCCGATAGCAATGGCGAATCCCTAATCCAGCGGCTAGAAAGCGGCTTTGACTACCTGAACACGCTTGGGCCTCCCATCGTTGCCCTGACAGCACAGCAAAAGATGTGGGCACAAGGTAATATCACATTGCTTGATACGCCAGGCCCAGGTCAGGCCATCGTGCATATGGGGCGGGACTTCCCTCTAACAACCTCCGGCGACAGCTCCTGGAACAATGGCGCGCTCTGGTATCACGTTCAGTGGTCTATCCACAAACAAACGCGCTCTGGCTGGGCGCAGGCATCCGCGCTAACGTTCACCTCGCCCGGTAACGCGCCCGGTTGGGCCTCTTTCGACGCGCTCTCGCCAGATCTGGCCGCCTACCTCGCCAGCTTTGGCGATAACGTAGGAGCGGCAGTCTACGATGTGACGAACCACCTTTACTACATCTACAATGCCTCTACCCAGTTCATCACCGGCAGTTCGATTAAAGTTCCTATTATGCTTACCTTCCTCAATCTGACGGAGCAGCAGGACCGCCAGCCGGATGCTGACGAAATGAACCTGCTCACAACGATGATCGAGAACTCCAACAACGACTCGGCGGAGGCGCTCTATGAAAATGAGGACGGCAACGCGGCCGGAGTTGCAAGCTATATGCAGCAGCTAGGTATCGGCGGCTTGAGTCCCTACCCCGGCGCTTTCGGCTGGAGTCTGATTACTCCTCTGACCATGGTCCACCTGCTTACACGGCTCCAGAACGGCACTATCCTGACGGCACAGGATCGCCGGTTAGCGCTCTACCTGATGGAGAATATCGAATCCGATCAACAGATAGGAGTTGGGGATACCGCGCCCGCAGGAGCTACAGTGGCGATGAAAGATGGCTGGGTTCCCGCGCCTGACGGACTGTGGGCGATGAACACTTCCGGTATTGTGACAATGGGCCGGCAGACCTACATCATATCCGTCTACACGCGCGACCAGAACTCTCTGGATGATGAGTACACCATTGTCCAGCATGTTTGCGGCGCTGTAGCCTCGCTGCTGCTTTAAATTTTTAAAGGGCTAACGGGCTAACACAACCATTGACTTTTCACAAAACGGTCAGTATACTTCTTTCAGGCAATAGATCGTCAGGTCTGGAAAGGTTCTTTTTAATGCAAGTTCCCACGCCCACTTGCGCAGCAGATTGCGAATAAACTACTCGTTCAATGGCTCATACACGTATGAGCTATAAATCATGGCCTTTTGCAGGTCTGCCTCAATAGGGTGGTGGATCCTGTTTTTATGGTTTTACGTGCATTTCCGATCTTCTTGCTTGAAGAAAAGCGAAACTGCTAACAGTCAATGCGCGAAAACCGGCAAGTGCGTCTTCTGTTTCACATCTGTCAGGATAGAAACTTTCACCCGAACGAGTAGCGCTTCGATGAAGGTAACTATTCTGTTCCTCTCATCTCCCAGCATTTTTCAGTAGCAATTCTGCTGCGCCCCTCACCACCATTTCCTGAACCCGTCCTTTCGTTTGTTCGCGCACACATTCCGCGCTGGAGTGTGCCCATTTCGAGCTAGAAAGAGCATTTTTATGCTGAAACAGAAGAGGTATTCCCCAACCACAATGGACCTTGTCCTTGCTTTTCGCCTGCCGGCGGTTGCAGGCACTGCATCAACGCACACAGTAAACATTGCATTGAAGAGAAAAAGGAAGAGGTCCATCCGTGGGAAAATCATACAGGAAAGTTGTACGCCCGGGTGAAGAGCATTACGCCCAGCCACGTTACACGCGCAGCCATCGTAACTCTTATGAAGAAGTGTTCAAGTGCAAGCAGTGTCGTCGTTTCGTCTGCCCCCCTCCATCGGGAGGGCATCATCGCAACCATTGCCCATTCTGTCTTTTCTCATGTCACGTCGATGACCGGCAGATAGGAGATCGCAGAAGTACCTGCGGCAGCAGAATGGAGCCGATTGGCAGTTTCCAGCGCACTAACGGCGAATATGTCCTCGTACATCGCTGCCTCGGCTGCGGTATCGAACGCTTCAATCGAATCGCGGCAGATGACAATTTCGAGGTTGTACTCGCTTTGCCATCGCTGTCTCCGCGCACCGCTCACGAAGTGAAAGCCGAACGCTGGGAAGAGGAACTGGGGTTGGGAGAGGAATTTGGGGAGTTCGAGGTAGCTTAACAGTACTTCAGGGAGTAGGGGCCAAGCATGAGTCATCCTGGGTTTTGACGAGTGGGCATGGAGAGGGCAATCATCCGGGTTACGCCCTCTCCCCTTGCTTATGCTCACAATTAAGGCAATCCACCCACATTCACCGTAATCAGCCCGCTCGATGGATACTTCCAGCCGAGGGCCTTATCAACGCCAGGGCTAAGATCAATGCTGGACTGGTTCGTAATGCCAGCGTTGTACGTCCCGTCGCGCAACCAGCCGCCGTTGTTTGCATTATAGCCGCTCGGGCCACCTCCACAGGTGATCCCATCATTATTGAGTGAAGCTACAGCGGTTTCGGCACAGCCTTGAGGAAGCGCGGTCGGCCAGTTGGTGCCATCGGCGAAATTTCCCGTCGGCGAATAGCTGGGGGCCGAATAGAATGGTAGGCCGGCATGCATGTAGAGCAGGTAATAATACATCCTGCGCCGGTTCTTGCTATCGGGGCAGATGCCGTTGACGAGCGGATTGCTCGTGGCGTCTTTCGCGATCAGGTTTGAAGAGACGGGACACCCCGGTGGGGGTGTCGAGCTGATACCGTTTGGGTCCCACCAGTTGTCGTCTTCGTTCCATGGCCCCACATCGGTGATGCGCACCTTGCCAATATGCTTCGAGCCGTCCGGTAGGGAAATATTGACTGACCACTTCGTTTTTGTGCCATTCGGCACGTAAAACGGCTGGTAAATTGATGGGATATTCGAAATTTCTCCCAGATTCGCGAACTTGATATAGGCATCGGGCATAGCCACGTAGTGGCCGGTCTTCGCATTGATACTATCTAGCGACGATTGCCGTGTGAAAGAAGTCGCCCAGACGGTATAGCTTGTACTTCCTCCCGGTTGCAATTCACGGTTTGCCGCCTGTAGAGAGACTTCCAATAGTCGCAAGGTCTGCTGTGTTTGAGCGAGTAACAATGGCTCCTGGCCGTGTGTCAGGGCAGAGAGCTGGCCCGCAAGTCTAGTATATACGCGCATACTGCCGGACGGATTTGCGCGCACACCGATTCTTCCAAGAGATGCCGGGTCTGCCTGCATCAACTCCAGCCAGGAGCCACGCACCGCCGCGCTGATGGCCGCGCAATTCTGAGATGAGATGGTATCGGACCGGCAAATCTGTAACGCCTGCTGCTGAATCGTCGTCGTGCCACTGGCCCAGATGAAAATAAGATTCTGCATATCTCCCGCTTTAAGCCCGCGCGCAGCCGGTTGCGTAGCAGCTACCGCACCAGGAGCTAGCGAGAACAGTATGCTCATAAATATGCTGAGTATGGCAGCTAAAGAGATGGCACATTTGCCCGGACTGAAGCGTTCTCCACGTAATTGCATATCCACGTCGACTCCCTTTTCTACCGTTTTTATGTTAACGCCTACTCATCACACGCCTCAACAGAACAAGTGTAACATATCTCTTCTTTTTCGCCGGCAAAGTAGTACCTGGTAAGATCATTATAACCGGGCCAGCCACAGGCGGTTTTACAATTTTTTTACACATTTCTGAAATCCATTTGATACACGTCGCTTACACTATATTCATGTTTATGGATGGCGATGCAGGATGACCATTTCATGTTACAATTGAGATAATCAGGTTGGCAGCTAGTATGTGTTTGTGTGAGGGTACATAGCGGTGAAAAAAACCATTGTTTCGGTCGTTATTATTGGTGTCTTTGTTCTGTATTGTTTTCTCTATGGTCGCGCCGGCCTGATTGCGCAGGTGCCTACCTCTACGGTAGATTCTCGTCCGGCGAGTTCCGCTACGGCTCCAGCTTCAACCTCTACTCCCGCGGGTGGGTCGGCAGGAACGACCTCGACACCGGTACCGGGGGAGCTCTATAAAGACGGCTCCTATACGGGCAGCATTGTCGATGCGCAATGGGGCTATGTGCAGGTCAAAGCGGTCATTCGGAACGGCAAGATTAGCGATGTGCAGTTCTTGCAGTATCCCAATGATCGCAGCCGTTCTGTCTATATCAATAGTATCGCAGACCCGGAACTGACGAGCGAGGCGATCCAGGCCCAGAGCGCGAATGTGGATATCATCACGGGCGCGACCGATACGAGCCTGGCCTTTATCCAATCGCTCTCGAACGCGCTGGCGCAGGCGAAAGCATAATTTCAATCCCAACCGGGAGATGGGGAAAAGGTCTTGCTCCTGCCGCACCCGTACAAGACAAGTCTACTACCAAACCCGAGAAGGCCAGGTGCAAATACAATAAGCGATGAGACAACTGCAACTACTCATGGGCATGCCGGTCACTGTCGAGATTGACGATGCTGGCGTTACAGAGACCGCTATCGCGAGCGTGTTTGACTATTTTCGTGCCATTGATGATACTTTCAGCATTTACAAGGAGAACAGCGAGATTGCTCAAATCAACCGCGGCGAGCTGCCCCCTGAAGCATACAGCGATGACATGCGGACCATCCTGGCGTTGAGCGAGCAAACGCGACAGGAAACCAATGGATACTTCGACATCCTGCACAATGGAATCCTCGATCCGTCCGGCATCGTGAAGGGCTGGGCCATTCTGCAAGCGGCGACGATGCTAAAAGAAGCTGGATTTCAGCATTTCTACATCGATGCCGGGGGCGATATCCAGGTATCAGGCTACAAAGATGGGCAACCTGGCAGACTGTGGCGCATTGGCATTCGCAATCCGTTCAATCGCAACGAAATCGTCAAAGTGCTGGCGGTGACGAATAAGGGCATTGCTACTTCTGGCACGGCCATTCGCGGGCAGCATATCTACAATCCACATGATCCAGGACAACAATTGCTGGATGTCGTGAGCCTGACAGTGATTGGCCCCGATGTCTATGAGGCCGACCGCTTTGCGACGGCGGCTTTCGCGATGGGAAAGAAGGGTATCTCTTTTATCGAGGAGTTGCCAGGGTTTGAGGGGTATATGATCGATACCTCCGCGCGCGCAACCTATACCACGGGTTTTGAAAGGTATGTATTGCAAAATGCTAACACGCATTGATGATCTGCTTGATCGCATCACTATGTATCGCCTGGTGCTATACGTGCTGATCGCCTCTATTGCTCTAGCGGAGGTGCTCTCATTTTTTCACCTGCTGTCTTTCTCGCCACTCGCGCTGCTGGTATCAACTGGCTTTCTCGTTCTGATGTGCTGGGCGGCGAATACGATCCTGGCCCGCATCTTCGCCGTTTCGACCAACGTGGAATCGGCCTATATTACGGCGCTGATCCTGGCGCTGATAATCGACCCCCTTTCGTCGGCGAGCGACCTGGCGTTTCTCGGCTGGGCCGCTATCCTGGCGATGTCCTCTAAATACATTCTCTCCATTCGCAACAAGCACATTTTTAACCCTGCCGCGATTGCGGTCGTGATTACCTCGTTCGCGCTGGGCGATTCGGCTAGCTGGTGGATAGGAACCGCGAGTATGCTACCTGTGGTATTGATTGGCGGAGCGCTGCTGGTGCGCAAATTGCGTCAGACCGAGATGGTGTTGTTCTTTATTGGGGCTTCCCTGCTCACAGTTTGTTTCGTCAGCATCACACAAGGGCTTGCTTTGACCAAAGAACTTCCTCTATTGCTGCTCGAATCGCCCCTCTTTTTCTTCGCCGCGATCATGCTGACAGAGCCATTAACAGTACCACCGACACAAACGCTGAGGGATATCTATGCTGTGATTGTGGGTATCCTGTTCACACCGCAAATTCATATCGGCCCGGTTTATTCGACGCCCGAACTGGCGCTGGTGATCGGCAATCTTTACTCATACATCGTGAGCCCCAAGTTCAGAGTGTCGCTCAAGTTGCGCAAAAAAAGTAAGATCGCGTCCGATATCGTGGATTTCGTTTTCAAGCCATCACAAAAACTGGCGTACCGGCCAGGGCAGTATATGGAGTTTACGCTTGGGCACCCAAAACCCGACAGCAGGGGCAACCGGCGCTATTTTACGCTTGCCTCTTCCCCGACCGAGGAACACCTGCGCCTGGGCGTGCGCTTTTACGAAAACAGCAGTACCTTCAAACAGGCCCTCTATCGCATCGATGCCCGTACAAACATCCTGGCGGGACAGATTGCCGGGGATTTTACGCTGCCACCTGACCCGAACGAAAAGCTGGTCTTCATTGCCGGCGGCATCGGCATTACGCCCTATCGCAGCATGTTGAAATACTTGCTCGACACAGGACAGCGACGCGATATCGTGCTGTTTTATGTCAACCGGACGGCAGATGAGATCGCCTACAAGGACATTTTAAGCGAGGCACAGGCGAAACTTGGCATCAAGGTATTCTATACGCTGACCAGTACGCAGGCTATTCCGCGCAACTGGACTGCCCTGGCAGGCCGCTTGAACGAGCAGATGATTCTAAGAGCGGTCCCAGACTACGGGGAGCGCACTTTTTACCTGTCAGGTCCCCCAGGGATGGTGAGAGCGTATGAACAGGTGCTTAAAAATATGCATGTTGGCCGCGAGCAGATCAAAAAGGACTTTTTCCCCGGACTTGTATAGGGGATGCCGCATATCCTGTAGGGACAGCGCCTCGTGCCTGTCCTCTACGCCGGGACCGGGACAAGCCGCTGTCCCTACAGGACGCGGGTTCTGGCCACCTCTTTACTCTCCTCGTTCTTCCCCTGCTTCTCCCTGGCGTTTGTGGAACCTGTACAACCACCAGTCCTGTAGTGGACTCTCAGCCCTCTCGCTTTGCAACTCTGATCTGTTCTACTTTTGGGGAATCACCAGGTCTGCCACTGATGCGAGAGGAATTTCTCGCGGGTATACTATTTGAGCGTAATTATTTTCTCGTCGAGAAATTCTTAAAAATCTATCACCTGCTATCTATCTAGCTAGCGCAGCCCAGGCGGCAGCTTTTAGAGCCTCGTCAACCAGGGGAAACATTTCCAGCACGTGACAAAATTCTTCCCCTTTCAGACCATAAAGATGTGCGATAAGCCCATCCAATTCGGCTCGTAATGCCGCCCTCTCCCGCGCTTCGATAGCAACCGGCACGGGCGACCAGCTTGAACCGGGCATGACCGTTTCCCATAACGCGCCGTATTCAGGCGTGATGCAGGTAAGCCGCGCGGCCCGCTCCACAATCATTCTGAACAGGGCATCCTTTCTCGTCAGGCGAGGTACCGGCAACTGGTAGATATAGAACATATTTAGATTAGCCGAAATTTTCTGCCCAATGAAATAGTCTGCGACAAAGCTGTTCAGGATGGCGACAAGATAGAGCAGTTCGCAATCATCAATCAACATGGAACCATTGCCTGGATCAAGCCGGCGCGAAACGAACAGCGAATTTCCGGCGAAGACGTTACCGGGCAGAATAGTAGCAATCAGGGTACGCCGGTCGGTCTTGCGCCCAATGGCGCGGTATGCCAGGCGGTAGTACTGGTAATCCAGCTTCTGACCGCCATCACTCCTGCGACCGAGCAGCCCACGTCGTCCTTCCTGTTCAAGCACCCAATAGCGAGGCCGTGCCAGCGTGGTCAGCGAATGGTACGCAGCGAACTGGTGAATCATTTTGCCCTCGTAGAGCGGCAGACAGCCCGGTACAGGTTCTGTCCGAAAGAGGAAACTATCGTTGGTCATATGCAACTCGTTCGCCAGCACCAGGTTCCATGTTTCCGCGCGTCTTTCGCCCAGCAATGGATACTCCAGCATCTTACGAGCAATACGTTTATCCATCTCGTGCTTGAACTCCATAACCGAAAGCGAAACAGGCGCGAGACGGCGAATAAGAGTGAGGGGAATCTCCACTGCACCATGCTCAGGAAAGGATTGCAGTTCAGCGATATCCTGGCGCATAAAAGCCGCCGGGAACGCCTGTGTCTGCCCACCCTTTTCGAAGGTCAGCTGGTAGTAAGCGTAAAGAGTGGTTCTTACACACATTTGGTGAAGGATGAGTTTACAGACGCCTCATGAAGGCATCACCCCAAATTGCTCAGACCATCGACGAGAGGAATAGAATAGCTCAAACGCATGTTCTAGAGAAAAAAGAGATGTGGAAGGATGGTGGAAGCGTTGATGAACCTAGAAGCAATCTTGGGCTTGCCAGAAGGATTGGAGGTGGTCAGCGGTGATGTCACCGATCAGGTGATCACTCTGACGGTCGTTTCAACCCAGCAGAAGCCCTGCTGCCCGCTGTGTGGGAGAAGTGCCTCCCGTGTGCATAGCCATTACCGTCGTCAACTGACAGATATGTCGTGCGCGGGACGGCGCGTTCGCTTCCTGCTGCATGTGCGCAAATTCTTTTGCGATGAGCAGAGCTGTGTGCGCAAAATCTTTACTGAGAGGCTTGACCCCTTCATCCACCCCTGGGCCCGGGTGACCACCCGCTTGTTTCAGGCGGCCCAGCAGATCGGTCTGGCGACCAGTGGGATGCTGGGCGCACGATTAGGCAAGCGGCTCGGGATGCAGACCTCCTGGATGACGGTGATCCGCCGGATGATGGTTCTGGCCACCCCACCAGTTGAGCAGGTTTCTCAGCTGGGCATTGATGATTTCTCGTTTAAGCGTGGGCGCACGTTTGGAACGATCCTCGTCGACCTGCAAAGCCATGAGGTGATTGAGGTGTTGCCTGATCGCAAGGCAGAAACGGCTGCTGCCTGGATGGCTTCTCACCCGGAAATCAAGCTGGTGAGCCGGGACCGCGGCGGCGACTATGCTTCTGCGGCGGCCAGTGGCGCTCCGCAAGCCAGACAGTGCGCGGACCGATTCCATCTACTCAAAAATCTTGGCGAGGCAGTGGAGGGAGTCTTGGCACGCCATCTTGCCGCTCATCGCAGCCGCGTCGCGCAGGAATCAAGAGCCACCCCTCTCCCCACAGAGCACGCCATCCACCCGCCGAAGCTGAAGCCAAAGCAAGCCGCGATCGCACAGGCGAAGCGAGAGCAGCGCCTGGCTCGCTACCAGCAAGTGGTGACGCTGCGCCAACAAGGCTTCTCGCAGACGACCATTGCTGAGCAGGTGGGCGTCGGCCATGCCACGGTCTCACGCTGGCTCGCTTATGGCACCTTTCCTGAACAACAACCGCGCCCGCGCAAGATGGAACTGGATGCACACCTGTCCTATCTGCGCCAACGCTGGGAAGCTGGCTGCCACAATATTGCTCAGTTGTATCGGGAACTCGTCGCCCGTGGCTACCCCCACCCCACTCCTATTGGTCCGTCTATGAGCAGCTGGTCCGCTTCCTGCCCTCTGGCAGGAAGAACCACGAGGTACCCGATCAACTGCCGCGCCCTCCGGTCCTCGCACGACAGGCGGTGTTCCTGTTTCTTCGCCGCTCCGAAGAACTGGAAGCTGAACACCTGGAAACACTGGCTCTGCTTCGATCTCTGCACGCCGAAGTAGAACAGGCGTATGAGTTGGTCCAACAGTTTGCTCACCTGCTGCGGGCACGCACGGGAGAACCGCTCGACGACTGGCTCCAACGGGTGAAAGCCAGCCAGATCCGCGAATTGCAGGGGGTTGTGCGGGGGATTGAGCGAGACAAAGCCGCCGTGGTAGCAGGACTGACCCTTCCTCAAAACAACGGAGTGGTGGAGGGCCACGTGAACAAGCTCAAGTTAATTAAACGGATGGGATATGGACGGGCAGGCTTCCCTTTGCTCCGCCAGCGTGTTCTCCATGCCTTCTAGCATCAAAGCATGATTCACCAGGGGAAGCCATGCCATATCTGTAAATCAGCGAACTGGTCAATGCCCCAAAAACGAAGCCGCTTTTGCCCTGAGATGTGAGCCCTTGACCTGAATCAGGAGCGACTTCTGCTTCCTGGCCTGGAGAAACCGCTCCCATCCGGCTTTTTCTATCACTACCTTGTCAATTGGCTTCGTTTTTGTTTGGGCTATCGACCAGAAAGAAGTTTCGAAGAACCCTCAGGGGACAAAACCTATCAGCCAGCGCCGTGGATGGCGATGACATAGCCGTCAGGGTCCTGGAACACGAAGGTGAGCCCAAAGGGTGTATCGAAGGGGTCCGTGAGAATCGGTACGCCGCGACTCTTCAGATGGGTATGCAGGGCCTTGGCATCGTCAACATGCAGCGACAGTGACACTCCCAGCCCGGGGGGACCAGCTTCCAAGTCTGTCCCCGGGAGTGGCTCGCGAAGCCCAAAGGGGATGGTTGATGTCTCGAACACCACCACACCAGTCACGCCCTCGGGCGTAGGCGCACGTTTGAGGCCGATCTCTTGTTGATAGAAAGCTGTCGCGCGTTCAAGATCGCGAACTTGAAGGGCTAGGAAGTCAGGGCCCGAAACATGGGTCACCGGGGCCGCTGCGTGAGGTTGATCTCCTGGCGGAGTCTTTTCCATGTTTCCATCCTTTCCGTCTTTGATCCTCGTACCGGGTGGGAGAGGCTTTTCATCTTCATCCACCCCGAGAGAGCGTGGTCCGCAATGCGGGAACGAATCGATGCCACGAGCAGCCGGTGCGACCAGCGGTCTTCCTCCTGCACAAGCGGCACATGGAGTGTTCCAATAGTCAGTCCGTCTGAGACGCGTGGATACCATTTACAACACTCAAGAACAGTATACCAGAGGGGAGCGGTTTTCTCAAGAAACGCGTGTACCAGTGTTTGTTTATGCTACTCTAATAGAGGCTCATCCTAACATTTGGGGAACAGGGCCTGCTTGCTTCCAAAAACAGAGAGCTGAATGAGGGCGGAGGAAGCGAAGATACACCAGTGGTCCGAAGAGCAGGGAGCGAAAGACGACTAGACAGCGTGGAGAACTTTCACACGTAACAGATCGAGATGAGCACGACCAAACATTTGGCGCTTCAGAAATTTGAGCCGGTTGACATGCCCTTCCGTGGTGCCATTACTCCAAGGCAAGGAGAAGGCCGCGTGAACAGCGGCATAGTCTCGACGAATCCCGTTGACAAAGCTGCCCAGTTCGGTCACGTGAGAGGCTTTGGCTTGCTTGAGCCAGGAGTCCAATGCTTCCGCCTGGCCTTCTTTGAGCATGGTCACAAACTCCTGGCTCAAGAGGTAGACGACGCGAAGCTCCTCGTTGAGGTTCATCTGCGCAACCCGTTGTTTTTGCACCTCGGTGAGTTTTGAGGGTGATAAGATCATCAGGAAGGCTGCGCCGCGCGAGGAAAGGCGCCGTTTCCTCGGCTTGGGTGCCAGACGCAGTTTGCGCGGTGGTCCTTGCCTGGGCGAAGGCGGAAGTTCTGTGCGCCATTCACCAAGCACGTGTCTAAGCAAGGATGCTGAGCCGGTGTAACCACGTTCCTTGATCTCAGAGAAGAGGCGTGAGCCTGAATGCTCTCCAGCGCTCCAGCGTTCACGGAGATAGACCAGATAGGGATCGAGCTTGCTCTTGCCAGGCGCTCGCAGTCCGGAGCCGGGAGCCCGTTCCGGGAAGGCATCTGAGGAAGGATATCGCTGGACGATGCGCCGACTCATCTGCAGCTCGCGAGCGATCGCCCGTTGTCCCATTCCCGCTCGGTGCAAAGCCAGAATATGCTCATAACGAGCATAGCGCTTGTCTCGGCTGATCTTCTTCTTGCGTTCCGCGTAGGTCAAGCAAGCAAGCTCCATCTCTTGATCCATCAGCACAGGTGAGAGTTCTGGCTGAACCTGCTCTTGTGGCTGATCGGTTCTCTCAGCCGGTGACCTGCCTGCAGAGACGTTCCTTGTCACCGTGCCCGTCTGATCATTCAGAGAACCTCCGCGGCCCTGATTGCTGGCGGACACGGCTTTGAGTGCAATATCCTCAATCTCTGGTAAACAGGTGCGCTTGCGATCCAAGAAGCGTTGCAGGTGTTCGCGCAGGTTTTGCACGAGATGGTAGCGGTCCGCCACCTGAGTGGCATGAGGCAGCGCCCGCTTGACTGCATCCGCGTAGGCACTGGCCCGATCTCGGCTGACGACTTCAATTTCTTGATGCCTTGCTAACCAGGGCAAGACCGCTTCAGCAGTGCGGTCAGGCAAAAGATCGAGGGGCTTGCCCGTCTCAATGTTGACGAGAATGGTTCCGTAGCTGTCTCCACGCCTCATGGCAAAATCATCTATTCCCAACACCCGCACAGGTGTATCGGAAGGGGGAGAGATGCTGCGCAGGTAGCGCAACAGAGTTGGCGCCTTGACTTTCATCCCGAGTCGAGGAGCCAAGCGCTCACTCACCTCTGCACTGGCAGAGAGCCCAATGGCTTTGAGCTCCTCCAGCAGGCGATTACTTATTCTGGCCCAGGGCTGGACCAGGTCGGCAAGCCGCTCGGCAAACACCTTGCGGGGACAGGTAGCGGTCCGACAAACAAACTTGCGCACACTGAGCCGAAGCATCACCTTGCGACCCCCGCATGGAACGTCGTGAACCGTTCGCTGATACTGACAGTGAACAGAGTCCGAGGGGTTTCCACACCCAGGACAGCATGCGCAAGGCGGTGTGGAGATCACTTCGACTGTGAGCTGAGTTTGGGTGATCTCAACCTGACCAATGACCATCCCTTCGGGTAAGGGCAGAAACGGGGACCTTTCCATCGCCATCATCCTCCTGAAAAGCGGAAGCACCTTGCTTGTATCTTTTCCAAGAGTATATCACCGAGCATCAATCAAAGCAGTAAGCAGGCACTGTTCCCCAAATGTTGGGGTGATCCCCAATATCATTGACAAATACAAGTGTTCATGGTTCAGGTCAAGGGCTCACATCTCAGAGCAAAGCTGCTGGGCAACTTTCGGGGCATTTCCCACGAGCTTCACCAAATGTGTGTAAGAACGACTTTTCATGATTACTACCATCAGCACGACAAACTTGTAGCTGCGATGCACCTGCGCGAAGATGGTCTTTGTATTCTCGAAACAGCACATGCCCGTAATACGCGCCTGCTCAAATAGCATTTCGCGCAAATTCTTCGCTCCCAGGTCCGTATAGATGCCACTTGGAATAACCAGGCCGCAGAATCCTCCCTCGCGCAGCAGATTGTAGCACTGCTCGGTGAAGAGCTTATAAAGATTAACGTCGCTGCCGTATTTTTTACCATTGATGATGGAAACCTGGCGCCTGTATTGCGCAGCCGAGCGAAAATAAGCGCTCTGGTAGGCAAAACGGCTCGCATAGTCCAGCCACGCGGAGCGAATCTCGGAGGCCTGTAGCAGCCTGGACCGTTCTAGCGCAAAGTCCTCGATGCGCATACTATTTTTGCGCACCAGTTCAGAGTGGGTAGCAAAGAACTCTTTGGCCTGCGGCTTGTATATTTCCCACGGTGGATTGGTGATAACGATATCGAATCCGCCGCGCTCGTTCATGATCTGAGGAAATTCGTAGCCCCAGTGGAAAGGTTGTAGCGCCTCAATATCCTCAATGGTCAGAGCTCGCGCGATGGGTTTTCCTGTTCGCTCCTTCTGCGCATCCCAGGTTGCCTGCGCATATGTAATATTCAATTGCTTGAACTCGGCAAATAATAACCGGTTGAGGCAGGTACGATCTCCATCCTGCATATACCTCTCTAACCGCAGCAACCCGATCAGCGCATTGCCGGTTCGAATATTAAACGGGATGGCGGTCACAGGCTCTATGCTAGCAAACTCTGACGCTGTCAGAGCTTGATAGAGACGCTGCTTCGTTGTTTCAACCGCTTCCTGCATGATATCCACGCCAAAGAGGTTTTCGCAGATGATCTTCTTTTTGAGGAAATACGTCAGATTGCCATACTCAGCACGAGCCTGTTCGAGCCAGCGCGCCAGGTCAGGATCATGCAGGATGGCCATCCTGCTCGTTATGGCTTCGTATACGCCGATCAACGTTTCTAGCGCCGCGACGAGAAACGCACCATCACCGCAAGCAGGGTCAAGAATGGAAATGGTAGGCAGGATAGCGAGCAATTTCCGGCAGAGACCGGTTTCGAGGTTCAGCAGCAGCGCTTCCATCGAGGAGAAGTAGTGGCCTCGCGCGTCATCTAAGACGCGCGCCGCGTTGATTTTTTGCAGGATACAGCCATGAATAGTCCGCTTGCTCAAGTAGGTGGTGATTTCGGGACAGGTATAGTAGGTTCCCAGGCTTTTTTGTTGAAATTTTTTTCGCAAGCAGGCTACTCCACCAATGTCAACACAGCATGTTGTCCGCTTAACGGAAGTATATCACAGGCGGCTTATACAAAAAGAAACGATATATCTCACGCTGGCGTTATAATAGATGTAAGGGAGTCACACAGTCTCTTCAAAGACCTGATTCAGTGCTGAGCATCATCCTATTTCATGATCTGTATCAGGTCGGGATGCTGCTGCGTATTAACTGTAGGGTATTGAAATAATGCATCGCCACGGGTCTATCCTGGGGGCCTGGGAATTATTCCATGTCAGTCACACCTGCCGGCCATGATACGGCCAACACGGAGTTTTTCGACCTATTGAGCAAGCATCCGGAGTTAGAGCAGTGGCTCATCACACGCAGCAAGCAAGAGCCGGCTTTAAGTTCGGAAGATATTCACCGCCTCTTTTTGCAACAATGCTCGCATAGTGGTATTTCAGGCACAGAGTATCCGTTCGCAGTTGATGACCGTGGGAAGTCTGATCTGCTGGATTTTTACGAACAATTGCCAAACCGGCCCATGCAGTTACCCCCGGATATGTTTGCAGAGGATACCCTGGCGGCTGTAATGGCGCATCCTGGCGAAACTGATTCAATGGAGGCTCCGCCGGAAAAGAAGACCAGGCCCTTGCCCCTGATAGACCTTTCGGGCGACGAGGACGCGCGCCAGGCGATATCCACGCAAGTTGGAGAGGAAACGGTCGGAGAACAAGCAGGGATCGATAAATCGGACGCGCATGCATCGGCAGATATGCCCGGCGGTAGTGGCCGGTTCACCGTGCCCACCACCGATTTACCGGCTTCACCTGCACTAGCAGATCATGTTGTGAAACCAGATCATCAACCCGTACAGCGCCCGCCAAAAAAGCGCCGTGCCACACATATTGTATTGCTGGCTATCATTCTGCTGGGCATTTTTGTTCCCATTGGTTTTGCCGCCGGGCTGGGCATCGACGCGTACAGAACCTACACCGACCTGCGCAACCAGGCGCACGACGGCGTCCAGCACCTGCTGAACGTCAAAACCATCTTTACCGGTGTCAAAACGCATTCCAGTGGTCTTCTTGACACCAACAAGCTGCATCGCGCACAACAGGAACTGAACGCAGCCAACGACGATTTCCGCCAGCTACAGCAAACGCTGGATCATTCTGCGATCATCCGCAACGTCGCTAGCCTTCTGCCGCAATATCTTTCTCAAATCAGGTCGGCACGGGCCGCCAGCCAGATCGGTATTGATGCTTGCGCTATCGGGCAGGACGTGCTCAATACAGCCTTGGCCCTCGCGCCCTCATTGCATGGCTCCCTGCTGACAAGCACGGGCAAGCCTCTGGTGACGCAGAATACATTGAATCTGCTCGGCACGACGATCGATGAGGTGTTACCGGAGCTACATGATATTATGGCGCAATCGCGCTTGATGACGCTCAGCGCTTTGCCGGTCAGCAGGCAGGAACGAGACGAATTCGCGCAGTTGCTGCAAGCCCTGCCACAGGTAAATGCCGACCTGACACAGGCACAGGATCTGCTTGGCGCGGCTGGCTGGATTCTTGGCGTCGACGAGCCGCGCACCTTTCTGGTGCAGACAATGGATCGTGCTGAATTACGACCGACGGGTGGATTTACCGGCCAGTATGGGGAACTGACCATCAGTGGAGGGCGGGTCGCACCCTTTACGCTCAAAGATATCTCGCTAATCGAGTACGCCGATAATAGCCCTACACTGGGCAACCTGGCGCCGTCGCAGTACCGCTCCTGGTGGCCCTTCGCAAACTGGGGGCTGCGCGACTCCAACCTCTCCGCCGACTTCCCCACCTCGGCGCAAATCGCCATTACTCAATACCGGCAGGAAACAGGTCACAGCGTCGATGGGGATATCCTGTTCACCCCCATGCTGATCGAGCACATCCTCAATATCATCGGCCCCATCCCGGTTCCTGCCTACCACGAGGTAATCACGGCGCAAAACCTTGAAAATCGCCTGCATTATTATCAGCAGGACAACGCGGGCATCGCTAAACAGGCCGCAGTACAGCCAAATGACAAAGTGACCTCAAGCCGCAAACGCTTCACAGCGCTGCTGGCTCAACTGCTGGTACAGAAAATTCGCCAGGCGCCGCTCGATGAACTGCTCGCCATCGCTCGCGAAGCGCTGTATGATCTGAAGACGCGCGACCTGCAGGTATACTTCACTAACCCGCAGGTCGAAGGTCTGTTAATGCGGTACGGCGATGCCGGACAAATGGATCGCTCAACCACACATGATGGGCTTTACGTCGTGCAAGCCAATGTCAGCGCCAGTAAAGCCTCTCAATATGTGCAGACCAGCCTGCATGATACGGTTACACTCGATGCTCAAGGCGGAGCTACCCATGTGCTACAAATGCGGCTCAGCTATAGCCAGATTGGGCCGGTCTACGGCTATGATACCTATCGTGATTACGTGCGCATCTATGTGCCACCAACCAGCAAATTCTTGTGGGGCGATGGATTCGATACCGGCACACCTCTCTGTGGGGGCCCCTATGCGGCATGCCCTGCTAACGGCGTCTACCCAGGAAATGAACTCACCTGCCCCACCGGCCAGTACGAGCCGGGAGCGGCCGCCCCATCCAACATCGACCCGAATGGCGGTGACTTTTTGCCACTTGATACTATAGGACCACCAACCACCCTCACCAGCGACGAGCCTGGCCGCGCCATGTTCGGTGGCTATGTCGTCGTCCCCAAAAACTGCACCATGACCATCACCGTATCCTGGTATGTCCCACCTATGGGCAACCATCCCTATTCTTTGCTCGTGCAGCGTCAGGCTGGTACTTTTCCCGCATTGAACCTCACAATTTTGCCAACTCCTGGCAACTGTACTATACTCGGAACATCAGGCCTGTATTTCAACGGCATCCTGAGTGACGACAAATCCTTTACAGTTCCGCACAACATGGCAACCGCAAAAGACGGGCGCTCACCAGAGGCGGCTACTACATCTCAGGGCGCCGCAGGCTGCTATCCCCAAAGCGGGATATAGATACTACTGGTCGAACCGATCATGGAATCGTGAATAAAAGGTCGCCGTCGTCTTGACAGGCGCCCAGGGGTGTGTGCAATGAATGATTTTCCCGGAAATCCACATCGAAATCGCAATCTGCTCATCTTTTTCGCGTTGCTCGCTTTAGCCGTCCTTGTCATCAGCTTTTCCTTATCGTATATATTTCTAACCAGGCCCAGTTCGCCACCTACAGGCTCCATCACACCAACGACGACCACAACGGGGCCGGCC
>DATGLD010000018.1:0-21630 GCA_035294305.1 Ktedonobacteraceae bacterium
GTGTATTATAATCGCATTCGTCGCCATTCGACACTGGGATACGTGAGTCCGCTTGTCTATGAGCAATTGGGAAAGCAACTTGTGGAAAGAAACGTTTGACGTAATACGCTCATTATGGTATAATAAAAGTACAAACGTTACATGACGTAAAAACGTTTCTCATCGTCCTCAGCTCCCACCTCTGGAGACTCTATCAAATCGGGGCAAGCTCAGTACGCCATGGGCCACTATATTGGAGCGGTCATCCACAACGAGAGTGTCTATGTCAGCTCGGGCGATCGGTACCTCTACGCTCTACAGAAGAGCAACGGAAGTCAGCGCTGGAAATATCAACTTGTTTCCTCGGGACACTATCCTGCCTCCATTGCAGAGAACGTTTTGTACATCAACACAGATGGAGCCTATGCGCTCAGCAGTGCAGATGGCACAGTCCTCTGGCATCAGAATCTGGGAAGTAGTCCCAGCGTCTCTTTTACGCCATCAGTCGTCCTAGACAGGGTTGTCTATCTGGCGAGCATCGATGGACATGGGCGGAGTATCCTTTACGCGCTCAACGCCAGCAACGGAACTGAGTACTGGCACAGCCACTATCCTCACCAGATAATTCCGCTCGCCACCGCTCGATAGCGCTTGCTGGCCTCTGAGGAACAACCGGACGGAAACTCACACTAGCGGTGCATCCGCCCGGTTCCGCCTCATTGAGGATAACTTTTCTAAACAGCCTTGTACTGTTTCGTTCATCTGAAAATATGGACAAGATTTGCTGGATCACCATTATCGTACTTTTTCGTTCTGGTGTTCCTCAGAGGCCATGGTGGATACAATTCCTACAGCTGCAAATGTGCCACCTGGCTTCGTAAATGTACAGGCAATCAATAGTTATATGGTACGTCGTACTTTTTCGTAAGAATCACACTGAAAGGCCAATAGGGCGCAACATCTCTGCGCCCTATTCAGGCTGTCAAAAGTGCTTGCTTCCTACCTTTTTTCAGCGTGAAATCATGCAGGAAACCGTAAAATCATTCATTGCCGCAATCTTCCTGTATGCACAATCCCTCACGAAATATTTCAATATGTGTATCTTTGTGCTAAAATTACCCACTGTGTTTTTCAATCGCAAACGAGGGGAAGGTACTGTCTTGTCTATGAAACTATTCCTTCTGGGTCTGCCTGGCAGCGGCAAATCGACGATTGCGCGGTATATCACAAACTATGTGGAAGATAGGAATTGGTCTACGAAGCATTGCGGCGACTATCCCTTTCTACGCGCAATGTTCGAGAAGGATACTCAGCACAAGCTATTTGTGCCCGCCAAAAATGGTGGCTTCGATATGCTTGATCATGCTGTACTCGATACTGCCCTGCGGCAATTGGAACAAAGTATCCGCGAATATATCTCTAAAGCGCAATCGACGAAGATCATTTTGATTGAATTTTCTCGCAATGACTATCAACATGCTTTCTTACAGTTCAGTAAAGCATTTTTACAAGAGCAGAACACCTATTTCCTCTACCTGGATGTTGAACCGGATATCTGCCAACGGCGGATATCGCAGCGGATTACCAATCCACAAACTGAAGATGATTATCCTGTGTCGCCAGATATCTTTAAACAGTATTATGATCATGATGATGGGCAACACTTACCCGGTATCCTTTTTCAAAGATATCAAATCGATCCACAGCGAGTGAAGATCATTTCCAATAACGGCCCATTAGAGGCAGTAACGGGAGAAATTGAGGCTTTTCTCCTCGCGATGCTGGCGAAGCTGTCATGACCGATTGGCCTCCAAGTCATTCTACCCATTTCCTTTACATTGCTCTCAATTTCAGTTACACTTTATCCAGGTATTGACGCGCGCTATCCTCTTCGCCCTCGCTTCTCTATTATGGCTAAGCGCGCTAACGAGTAGTACACCGCACTGGCTACAATTTTTTCTTAAAGGGGGAAAGAATGAATCAGCCTCGGAAGCATCCACTTGCCTTCTGGCAAAAACTCAGCACGGCAAAATTGACCCGTATCGCCTGCGTCCTCACGGTACTGCTGGTATTTCTTGGCCTCAGCCCTATTTCCCAGGCACGTGCGACACAGGCGCTAAAGCGGAAAACCAATCCCATCCAGCACATTGTGATCATGGTCAAGGAGAATCGCACCTTCGACAACTATTTTGGCACCTTTCCAGGGGCCGATGGAGCCACTACCTATACCGGTACTGATGGCAAGCAACACCCACTGACCCACGATCCCGATACGCTCGTCTCAGATATCCTGCACACGCATTACGCCTATCTCAAAGCCTTCGACCATGGTAAACTGGATAAGTTCTCACAACTGAAAGGAGCGATCCAGGATATCAACGGCCAGATGGAGGATGTCGCGGATGGTCAGATGTACCAGTCGGATATTCCCAACTACTGGCAGTACGCGCAGACCTTCGCACTGCCGGATCATTTTTTCTACACGATCAACTCGGATAGCTTCCCCAACCATCTCTTCTCCATTGCCGCGACCGACGATGATGTATTTGGACTTCCCCATATCACAAAACAGAAAGATAAATGGAACTGGGGCTGCGATGCTCCCCCAAATACTTACGTCCAACAGGAGCATCCAGACGGGACATTCGCCAAGACGTTCCCGTGTTTCTCGTTTGAGACGTTGGGCGATCTTCTCACCGCGAATGGCATTTCCTGGAAATACTACGCGCCGGGACAGGGCCAGGATGGTTACGAGTGGTCGGCCTATAACGCCATTTCGGACATTCGCAATACGCAGCAATGGCAGCAGCATGTCGTCGATTATACCCAGTTCGCCAAAGATGCCGCCGCGGGTACGCTGCCAACCGTCAGCTGGCTCGTCCAGCCTTCGAGCGTGAGCGACCATCCGCCCGCCAGTGTCTGCGTCGGCGAGAACTTCACCGTGCAGCAGATCAACGCGATTATGAACAACCAGTCGCTCTGGAGTTCAACGGCCATTTTCCTGACCTGGGACGACTGGGGGGCCTTTTATGATCACGTCGTGCCACCGACAGGCCCCAATAAATACCTTGAGTATGGCCTGCGCGCGCCCCTGATCGTGATCTCGCCCTACGTCAAGCCGGGTTTCATCGATCACACCTTCTACAGCTTCCCATCGATGCTCAAGTACGTGGAAACGACGCTCAACCTACCATCGCTCGGCGGGCTGGATCAACAGGCCAATGACCTGACCAATGTATTCAACTATAGTCAGCAGCCCTTGCCCCCACTGGTTTTGCAAACGCGCTCCTGTTCGAGCCAGGCATATAAGGTATCTGAGCAATTCGTGCCTGATCCTGATGTCTACGGAGACTGATTGGTACTGAGCATTTCAAGAAAGGGTTTGTGGAGGGCGACTATAGAGGAGGGAGTCTATAGAGGGCGTACCCTTGTGGTCGCCCTGGTGAAGAACATCGCCAAAAGTGTCAGAGAGAGCTTGCATAACCCCGTCCCATATGCTACCACTAATAGTAATTACTATGATAGAAGCAAAAGGGCGGCTCTCATGTCGTCTTGAGAGGAGCAACGATGAATTTTGATCTCGACGCAGAGCAATTCGAAATTCGCGACATGGTACGTCGCTTCACCGGGCAAGAAATTACTCCCTATGCTGAGGAATGGGACGAAACGTATCACTTTCCCCGCGAAATCTACTCAAAAATGGGCGAACTCGGCCTGATGGGTATGACCACGCCTGAAGAGTATGGCGGTAGCGCCCTCAGTCGCCTTACAGCGGCGCTTGTTTACGAGGAACTGGCAAAAGGCGAGATGGCGACGGCTGTCGGCCTTTCCGTACATAACATGATTACTGGCTCGATAGCGCGTTTCGGTAACGAAGAGCAGCGCCAGCGCTGGGTACCGCGTTTAGCTTCCGGCGAGCTACTGGGCGCGTTTTCGCTGAGTGAGGCGGCGTCCGGTACGGACGCAGCGAGTCTGCAATGTCGCGCGGAACGCTCAGGCGATTACTACGTGGTTAATGGAACCAAATTGTGGGTCACGAATGGCGGCGAGGCCGATATCTATTTACTGATGGCGCGTACCGCGGAGGGCAGAGGCTCATCGGGTATCTCCTGCTTCGTGGTCGAGAAGGACACGCCTGGCTTCTCCTTTGGCAAAACAGAGCGTAAAATGGGCCTGCATTCCTCTCCGACGCGCGAACTGATCTTCGAGAACTGCGAGATACCGCTTACCAACCGCATCGGCGAAGACGGTCAGGGTTTCAAGATAGCGCTCGCATCGTTAGATGGTGGGCGCGTCAACATCGGAGCTATCGCTGTTGGGGTGGCACAGGCGGCGTTTGAAACTGCCACAAAGTATGCGCACGAGCGCACACAGTTCGGCCAGCCGATCAGCAGCTTTCAAGGCATCCAGTTCATGCTGGCGGATATGGCGATGAAGATCGAGGCGGCGCGCCTGCTGGTCTACGAGGCCGCTTACAGGCTGGATGAGGGACAGAGCGCGAGCATGTACTCCTCCATGGCTAAGTGTTTCGCCACCGATACGGCCATGGAGGTCACGACCAACGCGGTGCAGGTGCTGGGTGGGGCAGGCTATGTACGCGATTATCCGGTCGAACGCTACATGCGAGACGTGAAGGTTGCGCAAATTTTCGAGGGCACCAATCAGATTCAGCGAGTGGTGATTGCGCGGGCATTAAAGCATTAGCAGGCGAGCAACAGGGCGACTACTCTGCTGGAAGTGGGCCAGGGCCGAGAGTAGCCCATCATTAAAGCATTAGCAGGCGAGCAACAGGGCGACTACAGGCTACAGCCTGATTGGCGTTCATGTAACGACGAGGGCGTACCCTTGTGGTCGCCCTCTCTATATCCTCTGCAAGCTGTTGTTTTTCGTGCTTCTCCATCTCCATCAATGCAGCATCATCTGGGTGCCCTGCTGTGCCACGGTCACGAGCCAGAACGGCAGAATCGTACCCATCAAGAAGGTGCCGGCCAGCGCGATATAGAGCGCCAGCCAGGTTGTCCAGGCAATAATCGGCTTGCTTTCGACGGGCTTTACCAGGGAGGGCGGTTTCGTGCGGCCTGCGGTTGACGGTTTGACAGCGACAGCAGTAGCCGTGCCGGCAGGAGCGGCATTGCTCAATCTCGATGAGATGCGCCTTCCAGCAGACCCTGTAGGGACAGCGCCTGGCGCCTGTCCTGGCGTTGGCGCAACTTCCCTCTCCATGAACATCGACGCGATTACGCGCAGGTAGTAGTACATGCCGAGGACGCTAGCGACGACGCCGATAATCAGCAGTTCCGGGTGGCCTCCGACAAGCGCGGCGTAGAAGATATAATATTTGGCGGCGAAACCGGCCATGGGCGGGAAACCGGCCAGGGCCACCATGAATAAGGCCAGCAGTCCGGCCAGCACCGGCTGGCGATACCACAGTCCGCGTATCTCGCTCAAGCTGTTGCCACTGTTATCAGGCTTCTCCAGGACCGAGACGACGCCAAAAGCTCCCAGGTTCAAGAAGGTATAGCAGAGCAGGTAGAAAAGGATGGCGGAAAGCCCGATTGTTCCCCCCACTACGACGCCGATCAAAAGATAGCCCGCGTGCGCGATACTGGAATAGGCCAGCAGGCGCTTGACGTTGTTCTGCGCTAGCGCCAGCACGTTGCCACCCACGATAGTCAGAATAGCGATAGCCCAGACCACCGGTTCCCACGTTGTTTTAATGGGTAGCAGCGCAACATCGAAGACTCGCGCAAAAGCGATCAGAGCGGCGGCCTTGGTGCCTACGGACATAAAGGCAGTCACAGGAGCCGGAGCGCCCTCGTAGACATCAGGTGTCCAGGCTTGAAACGGCACTGCCGAGACCTTAAAAGCAAAGCCGACGATCAGCAGTCCCATCCCGATCAGCAGCAATGTCGTGCTTGCGGTGTGCGCCGAGAGATAGCCCCGAATGCCGGCGAACGAGGTGTTGCCCGTTGCGCCATAGGTCATGGCAATACCGTACAGCAAAAAGGCCGAGGCGAATGAACTGAGCAGGAAATACTTCATGCCGGCTTCCTGCGACGTGATGCGCCGCGCGACGAAGCCGCAGAGAATGTAGAGGGCCAGCGAGAGCATCTCAATGCCCAGGAAGATGGTTAGAAAGCTGGTGGCTGCCGCCATGATCATCATGCCGACAGTGGCCAGGAGCATCAAGGCATAATATTCTCCCTGGTGCAGAATATTCAGGCGGCTCAGATAGCCAGGAGACAGGAGAACGCCCAGGAAACTGGCGCTGAGGATGATGATATAGGCATATAGTGACCCACCATCTGAGCCGATCATGGAATTGAATGCAGCCTGGTGATCCCCTACAAAGAACAGGACGATAGTGGCGGCAAAAGCGCCCAGTATTCCCAATAAACTCAAGGCTGGCAGCGCCAGAAAGTTAAAAGATAGGAGGGTATTTGGAGGCGCTTGCATGCTATCCATGGGAAGCGCTCCTGATTTGGCTTGCTGCTTTTGAGCCGGTCGTGTCAGGAGTAAATCCGCCAGCAGGACCAGCAATGCCGTGCCCGCCAGAACTATCAGGGGGGTGATGCGCCCCCAATCAGCAGCAGAGACGATAAATGTGAACGACATAGAAAAATCCTTCTCCTTGCATCCTGCCCACGTGCGATAGCACTAGCCACGAACGAGCGGCGTTGGCAGGATGGATAGGTGCCGAGTTAATGTACCAAAGCGGGTAAGTGCCAGGGTACCCACAAGGGATACCCTTACAACGACCCGACTATGCTTGTCAATGTACCAAAGCGCTTCCGATATTCTGCAATGTATTGACGACAGATGGCTCCATCAAGGTGGTGAACAGGTTGGCTTGGAAGCCGATATAAAAGATCAGCGCCAGCAGTGGCAGAAGGGTCATGAACTCGCCAATGTTGATATCGCTGAGGGTGCCCTTGCGTAGCAGCGCGCCTACCGGGCCTTCTTTCTGTAGTGGGCCTTCCATGATGCCGAGAACGAAGCGAATCATGTACCAGGCCGCGGGCACAATCACAGCGGTGCCCAGCACGCCATATATAGCATGTGCGCGGAACACGCCGATCAATGCCAGAAACTCGCCGGCAAAACTATTGAGTCCGGGCAGGCCAAGCGATGAGAGCGCGGCGATCATCATCACGGTCGCCAGCACCGGGATACGCAGCGCAAGCCCGCCAAAGTCGCTCAACTTGCGCGTACCGGCGCGGGCCTCGATGAAGCCCGCAATCAGGAAGAGCGCGGTAATTGTGATCCCGTGATTGACCATTTGCAGCACTGCGCCTTCGATTCCCTGCACATTGAACGCGAAGATACCCAGCATGATGATGCCCAGGTGGCTGATGCTTGAATAGGCCAGCAGGCGCTTGATATCGATCTGTACCAGGGCCATTAACGCGCAATACAGGATGCCGGTGACCGCCAGGATATTGATGAGCGGCGCGAAGTAATGCACGGCATTGGGAAAGAGCGGCAGGCAGAAGCGCAAGAAACCATATGCGCCTGTCTTCGACATCGCCCCGGCCAACATTGCCGTCACAGGCGCGGGCGCTTCGCTGTAGGCATCTGGCAGCCAGCTGTGGAATGGCACAAGTGGCACTTTTACGGCGAACGCGGCGGCAAAGGCCAGAAACAACCAGGTCTGCACGCCCGGACTAACAGTACCATTCAACAGTGTCGCCAGGTCGAGCGTATAACTGCCGCCTACCGCCTGCTGGTGATAATAGCCGAGAGCGATAATGCCGGCCAGCATGAGCAGGCTGCCAACCGAAGTATAGAGTACAAACTTGATGGCAGCATAAATGCGTCGCTCGCCGCCCCAGCTGCCGACCAGGAAATAGGCCGGGATCAGCATCACTTCCCAGAAAATATAGAACAGGAAGAGGTTAGTCGAGAGAAAAACGCCCAGGATGCCACATTCCAGCAGCAGCATGAAGGCCATGTAGTTCTTGACCTTCTGCTCGATGCGGAACGACGCGCCGATACATACCACCGTCAGCAGTGAGGTGAGCGCAACCAGCAGCAGGCTGATACCGTCAACTCCCAGGCTATAGTTGATGCCGATGCCCGAAATCCAGGTGAATTGCTCATTGAAAAGGAATGTGCTGCTGGGAGCTGAACCGATAATGGTTGAACTGACGGTCAGATTGGCCTGCGAATAGGCCAGCATCAGCCCCAGGACAAGCATGAGGTCAGCCCAGGCAAAACCCAGGGCCGTCCAGCGCATCGCGTTTTCTCGTCCCCTCGGAAAGAACAGCACGACGATGCCCCCCAGTAAGGGCAGGAATGTGATCAGAGATAATAATGGAAACATAGCCCTACCCCCTCAGCTGTATTGTAAAGGAGACCCTTGAGGTCGCCCTCGAAGCTTCTACCATAACCCTATCCCCTCACCGCGTAATAAAGAATAATCAGTACAACGCCCAACAGGATAGCCAGGGCGTAGTTGCGCATATAGCCTGTTTGCAGGCGGCGCAGCAATGCGCTCGTTCCTCCCAGCACCCATGCCACTCCCCGGCTGCCGCCATCGAGCAAATCGCCCTCCAGCAAATTCGATGCCGTGCGGCCTATCCATTGTAACGGTTGAATTACGAGCAGGATGAGCAATTCATCCACGTAGTACTTGTGAAATACCAGCTGGTAGACCGGGTTCCTGTTCTCTTTATATTGGAAGCCGCGCCTGTACAATGACCAGGCTCCCAGGATGCCGAGCACTGCCACGACGATACTGATGCCCGTCGAGACCCATTGCAGGCCCAACGACGCAGTTGCCACGCGCGCAGGCACGCTCGTCCACTGTGGATTGGTGAAGACGGGATCGAGGAACGCGAAGATTGGCTGCCAGCGCGGAATGCCGATAATCGCGAACGAACCAATCACTCCGCCAATTGCGGAGAGGATAGCGAGGATAATCATCGGCACGGTCATCACAGAGGGTGCCTCGTGAATATCGTAGACGTTCCTGATGCGTGGGCCGTGATCCGGCTCCTCCTCATGAGCATATTCCGTGGAACTCAGGCCGCGGTAGGAGCCGGCGAAGATGCCGAAAACCAGCCGGAACATGTAGAAAGCAGTCAGTCCGGCCGTCAGGATACCCAGAATCCAGAGAATGTAGTACAGCGCGCCCCCGCCGCTGTTCGCCTGGGCCAGTACGGACCCCAGAATATCATCTTTGCTCCAGAATCCTGCCAGCGGTGGAATACTGCTGATCGCCAGGGCCGCGATCAAAAACGTCCAGAACGTGATTTTCAGTCGATAGCGCAGGCCCCCCATCTTACGCATATCCTGTTCGCCATGCAGAGCGTGAATGACGGCGCCCGCAGCCAGGAAGAGCAGCGCTTTGAAGAATGCATGCGTGACAAGGTGAAAGATGCCGGCGCTATAATTCTGCACGCCTTCGCCTAAAAACATGTAACCGAGCTGGCTGATGGTGGAATATGCCAGCACGCGCTTGATATCCAGCTGGAAGAGGGCGATGGTCGCGGCATAAAGAGCGGTGATGGCCCCGATGATGGCAACGACCTTCAGCGCTGTGGGCGAAACCGTGAACAATGGATTGGCGCGGGCCACCAGGTATACACCGGCAGTGACCATCGTCGCGGCATGGATCAGCGCGCTGACGGGTGTGGGGCCTTCCATGGCGTCGGGCAGCCACATGTAGAGGGGTAACTGCGCTGATTTCGCTGTGCAGGCCAGGAAGAGCAGCAGGCAGATAACGGTGATGGTTAAGGTCGTCACCCCTCCGCTGGTTGCCTGATTGAAGACACCGATGCCATTATTATTCGAATAGAAGCTCAGCGTGCCGAAATGCTTGAAGATGATGAAGATTGCGATCATCAGACCGAAGTCGCCGATAATATTGATGACCAGGGCCTTGCGGGCCGCATCGACCGCCGCGCGGCGCGTAAACCAGAAGCCAATCAGCAGGAACGAGGCCAGTCCGACCAGCCCCCAACCAACCAGCAGGAAAAGAAAGTTATCTGCGCTGACCAGCAGTACCATGGCGAAAATAAAGAAGTTGAGGTAGCAGAAGAAGCGCCAGAAGCCGGGATCATCCTCCATGTATCCGGCTGAATAGATGTGAATGAGAAAGCCTACACCCGTCACCACCATCAGCATGATTGCCGACAGCGGATCGAAGAGCAGTCCGAAGCTGATGACCAGAGGAGACACTCCGGTCGTTGTGCCGGAAGAAACCCAGGTATAAAGTAGTTGATCGCTGAAGCGCGCGGTAACAGGCGAAGTGGCCAGCATCGAGAAGAAGCTGATAGCCGCGAACAAAAAGGCCAGCCCACACGCTCCCAGCGCCACCGTTAATATCGCGGAGCGCCTCATTGCTCGCCCGACCAGACCCAGGATAATGAATCCGAGCAGGGGCAAGAGCAGCACATAGAGTGTCAGGTTCGTCATAATTGCTTAGCCTCGTAATGCATTCATGTCGTCAACATCGATGTCGCGGCGCGTGCGGAAGATCGAAACGATGATAGCGAGACCTACCACTACCTCGGCCGCTGCGACGGTTAGCACGAGAAAAACAAACATCTGCCCATCCACCGAGTTAAGAAAGTGCGAGAAGGCTATAAACGAGAGATTGACGGCATTCAACATCAACTCAATAGACATAAAGATAACCAGTGGATTGCGCCGGACAAGCACTCCTACCACCCCAACCGTAAAAATGATGGCGCTTACTATTAAATATCCTGATACTGGCATAATTTCCTCCAGATACGGGTACGCTCTCGTCCCTATGAGTTATGATCTCCGCCCAAATACCATCGCGCCCAGGATTGCCACGACGATCAGCAGGCTCGTTACCTCAAAAGGAAAGGCAAAGCCATGGAACAGGGCGAGGCCGAAGGCCTGAATATCGCCCTGCGTCGTCACCTCATGCGCAAGCCCGTTCGCTCCGCTAGTGATGGCTCTGTTATTGATGGTCGCGGTATTGAAAAGCAGGTAGCTCAAGGCGCCCACCAGCACCACGCCCAGCGCGGTAGCCACTCCCCGCTGCCAGGGAATGCGGTCGGGCGGCTCGTTATCGCGCGCTTCCGATGCCAGCATGGTGACGACGAAGAGAAATAAGACCATGATAGCGCCAGCATAGATCAAGATTTGCACGATGGCAATGAACAATGCGTTCAGCTGCAGGTAGAACAACGCCAGGAAGAGCAGCGTCAGGATCAGGCTCAGGGCGCTATGTACGGCATTGCGAAATGTGATGACCCCGATGGCAGAAGCGACGCTGGCGATTGCCAGCAAAAAGAAGGTGACGACCGTTGGTGTGATGGTCATGGCTTTTCCCCCTCCTTTCTTCGCTGCAACTTCCTGCGATCCTCGTCCTGCTCCTCGTCTGTCAGCAGCACGGGTTCCACCGTGGGAATATCGCCAAGGCCGACGGCGGCAGCGCTGGCCTGCGAGCCATCAAACACGTGCGCTTCCTGTGGAAGCGGTTGCGCGGCCTCCGGCGGGGGCGGCTCGAACCAGACGGCAGCCGAACCGACCGTTGCCTGCCCTTTCGGCTCAAGCAGTTGTTCCTTGTGATAGACCATATCTTCCGGGTAGTACGAAGCCAGCTTATAGATGCGCTCCAGCGTAATGGCCCCGGTCGGGCAGGCTGCTTCACAATAGCCACAGAAGATGCAGCGCAGCAGGTTCACGTCGAAGACCTTGGCGTACCGCTCGCCCGGAGAGACGCGATTCTCCTCGGTATTCTCCTCGGCCTCGATATAGATGGCGTCGGCGGGGCAGGCGCCCGCGCACAGGTAGCAGCCGACGCAGCGCTCCAACCCATTCTCGTAGCGGTGCAGCACGTGTCGGCCGCGAAAACGCGCCGGCAGCTCGCGCTCCTGCTCCGGGTAGGAGACCGTCGTCGGCTTCTTGCCCATATTTCTCAGGGTCGTTGCCATACCCTTGATGATGTCGAATGACATGGTGTGAACTCCTTATGGTTTTTGGGATGATTGCTCTGCGTCTATTTCTTTGTTCAGGTTGTCTAGCAGCAATATTTTTATGTCCGGCAAAGATTGAAAATGGACATCATTCGTTAGAAAATAGGAAGCGCCTCCAAGAAGGCAGTGGCTAGTTGAATAGAGTCAGGCGTCCTAATTTTATAACTTGCTCGTAGGCGCGCTGCCTCTTCAGCAATCTCTCGATTGATAATGTGAGTAGATAAACCTTCCGTATCAAAGAGAAGAGTTCGATACTCTTGAGCCAGGTCTATGTCATCATTTGCTCATCTGCTGTAAGATTTCGCGCATAATTTAGGGCTTCTTCATATATGTAAATTGCCATGGCCTTCTCCTTGCAGCTTCTGTTACCGGTACCACTTAAATCATACCAGAGTCATCACCACTTGTCACATTTTTATGGCTCAGGGCTCGTCCATTATCCATAGTACAAGTTAGTGCCAGGAATTTCTCTCCCCATCAATAAATTTATCCACGTCAAGGCCTTCCCGGCTGCCATCCACTCATAATTCTTTCAGCGGGCCTACGGCCCGTCAGGACGGGAGGGGAAGCAAGCGGGGACACCCCGCACCCCGGCAGGGGTGAACCCCCTGCACCCCGAGTTATGAGTGGATGTCAGCTTCCCGGATGCGGTGATGAACCAGGATGGCCAGTTCCGCCAACAATTGCGCCCACTTCCTGTGCCACTTGCTGCTCCTGGGCTGTGGGACTCGGTTCCTTCGCAACCCTTTCAAATTTCACCAGGCGCACCGACGCGGGCAGGGCTTTCTCAACTGCCGCGAGTTCTGCCTGGCGGCGCAGCACCTGCTGGCGTTCGTAGAGCAGGACGGCGGCGATGACCACCAGGCCAGCCAGCCCATTTACCCACCAGGGCCAGCCAAGGGCGACGACCGTTGCCGTTATTACGATGTTGAGTACAGACAGGGGCAGCAGTGTCGTCCAGCCCAGGCGCATCAGGCGGTCGTAGCGGATGCGCGGCAGCGTGGCGCGTATCCACATGAACAGGAACAGGAAAATTGCGACTTTGATTAAAAAGAAGACGATTGTCAGCCCGGGAATATTGTCTCCCAGACCGAACAGGCCCCAGCCGCCGAAGAAAACCGTAGAAGCCACGGCGCTGACGGTGATCATATTGATGTACTCGGCCATCTGGTACAGGCTCCAGCGCAGGCCGCTGTACTCGGTCAGGTAACCGGCGGTCAACTCCTGTTCGGCCTCCGGCAGATCGAATGGCGCGCGGTTCACCTCGGCTATGGCGGCAATCAGGTAGATGACGAAGCCTAGAGGCTGCGCGAAGACGAACCAGATACCCTGGTTCAGTTGCGCGTGTACAATGCTTACCACGCTCAGCGTACCTGCCCACATCAGTGTGCCACTGAGCGCGAGTCCCAGGCTCGTTTCGTAGGAAACCATCTGGGCCGCACTGCGCAGCGAACCGAGCAGCGAATAGCGATTGCCGGACGACCAGCCGCCCAGCACGATACCATAGACCGCCAGTGAGGACATCGAGAGAATCCAGAGCAGGCCTACATTGATATCGCCAATCCAGGGGTCCCAGACGCTGGGCTTGCCATTGATCCAGTTATTGCCGATCGGTATGACGGCAAATGCGCTCAGCGCCACGATCACCGAAATGATGGGAGCGATCAGGTAAATGAACTTTTTCGCCTGCGATGGCACGATCTGCTCTTTGAAAGCCATCTTGATGCCATCGGCCACCGGCTGGAATATGCCAAAAGGACCGGCGCGGTTCGGTCCCAGGCGACCCTGAATCTTTGCGACCACGCGCCGCTCGATCAGCGTCAGGTACGCGAAAGCGGTCAGCAGGGCGAAGATCACAATGGCGCTTTTGATGACCGCGGCGGTATAAGGATTATTTAGAAAGTCAAGAAACATGCGCCACCTCCTGCTCGCTTGTTCGCACGCCATGGGGGCGCAGATCCTCCCACGTCAGGCCGGCGTAGAACGGGTTTGTGCTCGCGATCTCCAGCAGAATCTCCTGCGGGCTGCTATAGTTCCATTTATGACCAAGGTGATTCGCTAGCGTGGTCAGGATCTCCCAATCGGCTTTCGCCCCCGGCAGTGGACGCAGGGCATGCCAGACCGCCTGCACGTGGTGATCGACATTGGTCATGCTGCCATCTTTTTCGGCAAAGGTGACCGCCGGCAGTACCACATCGGCCTGCTGAGCCGTCTCTGTGAGCAGAATATCTTGCACGATCAATAATTCCAGGTCGGGTGGAAATTGCCCGACATGCCGCATAGGGTTGGCTCCTATGACGTACAATGCCTTGATGTTGGGACTGCTCAATATCTCGTTGTAAGGCAAACCAGGCTCGGAAGTGGGTTGATAGCCGGGAAGAGCATCAGGCAGCAACCCCATATCGCGCGCGCCAAGCGAGTTCGCATCTTCCAGGAGCGGCCCTACACCAGCTCCGGGACGATCGATGTTTCCGGTGATGACCGCCACTGTTTGCAGGTCTGCCGCCAGGCCCTGGCAGCCGGGCGCTAGCGTCGCCATTTCATCGTAGAGAATAATTGCGCCTTTTGCCTGCGCGATTTCGTGCGCGAGATGCTGCAAACGCGTCGATGTCTCAGGCCCAAAGGATTTTTCAGCGGCCTGGATGTCCGCGTCCTCACTCTGCAAGCGAGCACGCAGGTCTTCATGTTGATGCGGGTTGTCGATCTCGTTGTTCAAGATGTATTTCAGCAGCATCTTTGCGGCCATGCCGGCTCCATGCTGCGGAACCGTAATCTTGCTAGCCGCGAAGCGGTCCAGTTCGGTCTCACCTTCGTTGACGATGTAGATTCTAGCGCCGCCTTTCATTGCCTTCTTGATACGTAGGTTGAGAATGGGCTGGCGCTGGTAGGGATCGGAAGCCACCAGCACGATGTGCGAGGCCTTCTCAATCTCGGCGATACTGTTGGTCATCATCCAGGGTTTGCCCGTCAAAAGGTCGCGCGGGCCGGGGAAATGACCGTGATGGTGATCGACGTGAGGTGTCCCAATAACCTGGCGCAGTAACTTCTGGAAGAGATAAGCTTCTTCGTTGGTGGTGCGTGTCGAGCCGATGCCCGCAACAGCCTTCGCGCCATAGTTCTTGATGATTCCCTGCAAGCGCGAAGCAATGAAAAAGAATGCCTCGTCCCAGCTTGCCGGTTCCAGCTTGCCGCCGCGGCGAACGAGCGGGGTGCGCAGTCGCTGCGGACTGTTGACGAACTCGAAGCCCCAGCGTCCCCGGTCGCACAGCCAGCCATCGTCTATGTCGTCGTTGGTGCGCGACATCAGGCGCATGACCTTGTCCACGCGCACATCGATGCGCACGTTGCAGCCGACGCTGCAGTTGTTGCACACACTGGGCGTATGTTTCAATTCCCACGGTCGCGCCTTGAAACGGTAGGCCGAGGCGGTAAGCGCACCCACCGGGCACATCTCGACCGTGTTGCCTGAAAAGATCGAGTCAAAAGCGTGATCGGGCGCCGTTCCGACCTCCATTTTATAGCCGCGCGAGATCATTACCAGCCCGTTATCCATTGAGATTTCCGAACTGAAGCGCGTGCAGCGCTGGCACAGGATGCAGCGCTCGCGGTCAAGCATGACGCGGTCGCTCACAGGCACAGGCTTCGGATAGTGGCGTTTGTAGAGGTCGAAGCGCGTGCCACCAGGGCCATAGCGCAGCGTGAAGTCTTGCAGGTCGCATTCGCCGCCTTTATCACAGATAGGACAATCGAGCGGGTGGTTGATGAGCAGGAACTCCAGTGTTCCCCGGCGTGCCTTCTGCACCTTGTCGGTTCTGGTATGCACGATCATGCCCTCGCTGACTGGCGTGGTACAGGCGGTCTGCGGCGGTTTGGGCATCTTCTCAATTTCGACGAAGCACATGCGGCAGGCGCCCAGCGGCGGCATCTTCGGATGATAACAATATATGGGAATCTCTATGCCGGCCTGCTTTGCCGCCGCCCAGACCAGCGTTCCGGGGGGAACCGCGACAGGGATGTCGTCGATAGTGAGATGTACTAGTTCGTCTTGTTTCTCTTCTGCCATAGTTTTTTACCGTTTTATAGTGATACGACCGCAAGGCCGCTCTTAACAATTATCTGGCTCCCACCTGCAGCGAGTGGGCCTCTACTTCCGGTTTCACGTCGAACTGGCGGCTGCCAACCATGCAACGATTATGTGTGATATGATGCTCGTATTCCTCACGGAAGAGCTTGATGCTGCTCGTGATGGAACTGGTGGCCGCGTCTCCCAGTGGGCAGAACGACTTGCCGCTGATGTTATCGCAGATATCCAGCAGCAGGTCGATATCGCGCTCTCTGCCATCGCCATGTTCGATACGATGCAGGATTTCGGTCAGCCAGTAGGTTCCCTCGCGACAGGGGGTGCATTTGCCACAGGATTCATCGCGGTAGAATTCTGTCATGCGCAGTACGGCGTCTACTATGCACGTGTCCTCGTTCATGACGATCACGCCGCCGGAGCCGAGCATAGAACCGGCGGCGGCGATTGCCTCGAAGTCGAGGGGCGTATCAATCTTATCGGCGCCCAGGATGAATGTGGACGAGCCGCCCGGAATAATGGCCTTGAGTTGCTTATCGTCGAGGATGCCCCCGCCATACTGCTCGTCATAAATCAGCGTGCGCAGGGGTGTTCCCAGTGGCAACTCATAGTTGCCGGGCTTTTTCACGTGCCCGCTCAGACAGAAGACGCGCGTGCCCTTGCTTTTCTCGGTGCCGAACGAGGCATACCAGTCTGCGCCGTTTTTGACAATGGCCGGGATGGTCGAAAGCGTCTCGGCGTTATTGATAACCGTCGGGCCACCGTAGAGGCCGATGGCGGCGGGGAATGGTGGCTTCAAACGTGGATAGCCGCGCCGGCCCTCCAGCGACTCCATTAAGGCGCTCTCCTCACCACAGATGTAAGCGCCGGCACCGCGGTGCACAATCACATCCAGGTTGTAGCCGCTGCCCAGGATATTCTTACCGATGTAGCCCGCGGCGTAGGCCTCCGCGACTGCCCGTTCAACCTGATCTCCTGCCAGCGCCAGTTCGCCCCTCACATAAATAAAGGCGACCGATACGCGACAGGCATAGCTGGTAATAATGACGCCCTCAACCAGTTGATGCGGGTTTTTCTCCATCAACATACGGTCTTTGAAGGTGCCCGGCTCGCTCTCATCGGCATTGCAGCAGAGATAGCGCGTCTTGTCATTTTTCGCCAGGAAGCTCCACTTCATGCCTGTTGGGAAGCCTGCTCCGCCACGCCCGCGCAGCCCCGATTTCTTGATCATTTCGACCAGGTCGTCTGGTTGGGATTGCAAGGCTTTCGCAAGCGCCTCGTAGCCCCCATGCTGGCGGTATCCCTCAAGCGTATCCAGTCCTGGCGCATCGATATCTTTTGTGACAATAAGTTCTGGCATAGATATGTTCCTTATAAGATCTTTGCGAGCGTTACTCGGCCTGTCATGCTGAGCGCAGCGAAGAATCTGCGGCGAGGATTACTGCGATTCTTCGCTGCGCTCAGCATGACAGGTCCAGCTTTGTTTTCAATTCATGGTCCCACTCGTCCACCAACGTATCGGCCATCTCTAGCGTCACCTTTTCAACGAACTGATTGTTCACCTGAAGCACCGGCGCCGTGCCGCACGAGGCGAGGCATTCTGTGGTCATCAGGGTATAATTGCCATCAGGCGTTGTCTCGCTACGTTTGATGCCGAGCCGCTGCTCCAGGTGTTCGACCAGTTTATCGCAGCCGCGCAGGTAGCACGAGATGCTGGTGCAGACCTTGATAACTTTTTTGCCGGGCGGCTGCTGGTAGTACATGGTATAAAAGGTAGCCACGCTTTCAACATCGTCAACCGTCATGCCGATGGCCTCCGCGATGGCTTGCAATGCCTCCTGCGTAATATACCCTTCTTCCTGCTGCGCGATATAAAGCGCGGGCATGACCGCCGAACGCGCCACCGGATAGCGCGATGCCAGGTCACGCATGCGCTGTTTCGCCTGTTCTGAAATCATCGATCTACCTCGCCTAACACAATATCAATGCTGCCAATCGCGGCTACCACATCGGAGAGCAGGCAGCCCTCGATCATCGTCGGTAACGCCTCGAGATTGGCGAACGACGGGGCGCGCACATGCATGCGATATGGTCTGGCCGTACCGTCGCTTACAATGTAGAAGTCAAGCTCGCCCTTGGGGGATTCGGTGCGTACAAATGCCTCGCCTTTGGGGGGACGATAGCCCTCCGTATAGAGCTTGAAGTGATGAATCAATGCCTCCATGCTGCCCGTAATCTGCCATTTGGGCGGCGGCGCGATCTTGGTATTCTGCACGCGAAATGGGCCAGGTGGGATACCTCGCTCCATGACCTGATTCACAATCTTCAAGCTCTGCTCCATTTCAAGCATGCGTACCAGGTAGCGGTCGTAGACATCGCCATTGCTCCCCACCGGAATATCAAAATCGAACTGGTCGTAGCCACTATAAGGAAATGCCTTGCGCGTATCCCACACAATGCCGCTGCCACGCAGCACCGGGCCGCTGGCGCCATAAGCAATGGCATCCTCCGCTTTAAGCACGGCCACGCCCCGCGTGCGCTCAAGCCATAGCTGGTTGTTCGTCAGTAGATCATGGTATTCCCGCAGGCGGTCGGGAAAGCTGCTGGTAAATGCGCGCACCTTCTTCTCAAAAGTGGGCGTCAGATCAGCCTGTAGACCACCGGGACAGATGTAGCTGGTCATCATGCGCACGCCGGACAGGTCTTCAAAGACATCCAGAATCATCTCGCGCTCGCGGAAACAGTAGAGGAAGACGCTTTGCGCTCCAAGATCGAGCGCGGACGTGCCTAACCAGACAAGATGGCTGGCAATGCGCTGCAATTCGGCCAGCAGCACGCGCGTGTAGCGAATTTTGTCGTTGATCTCGTCTTCGATGCCCAGCAGCTTCTCGACGGCCAGCGAATAGCCCAGGTTATTGCAGATCGGCGCCAGGTAGTCCATGCGGTCGGTCAGCACCAGGGCCTGGTGATAGGTTTTGCCCTCGGCAGTCTTTTCGATGCCGGTATGCAGGAAGCCGATATCCGGTACAGCCTTGACCACGGTTTCGCCCTCGATAGTCAGGATCAGCCGCAGCACGCCATGTGTGCTGGGATGTTGCGGGCCCATATTGATAGTCATCGTATCGATACGCTGCGCGCCCTCAAGGGTCTGGCTCTCATCGCGCGTATAGTGTGTTTGCATGTCTTGTGTTTGCATACGTCCTCGTCATTGGCTCGCATTTTTTAGTGGCATCGCAAGTAGGGACAGCGGCCGGTCCCTGTCTTCGTATCTCGGCCAGGACAGGCCCGAGGCACAGTCCCTACAGCCTTTCCTCTCCTGGTTGTTTAAGAATCACTATCCAGAATACGGTCGCCCTACCGTTCGGTTCCAGGCTCCTGGGTGTGACTGAACTTGCTGCGGCTCTCGTTGAGTTCGCGGCTGAACGGGGTGCGCAGGGTCTGGTTGCCGACGCCGGGATCAACATCATAAGGAATCTGACCACCCCAATGAGGCTCAGGAAGGTCAAAGCCCGAGAGTGGGTAATCCTTGCGCAGCGGGTGCGTCGTCCAATCCATCGGCATCAGAATACGCCGTAGATCAGGATGGCCTGTGAAGACGATGCCAAAGAGATCGTAGACCTCGCGCTCGAACCAGTTTGCCGTCGGCCAGACTTCCGTCACGGTCGGCACAGAGGGATGATCCTCATTTTTTTCGCCTACACGTACTTTCAGGCGCAGTTCGTTCTGATCGCGCATCGAGAGCAGGTGGTAGACCACGTCATAGCGCGGGGCGCGCTCCAACCAGTCTACCGCCGTTACATCCGACAGGTAGTCATAATGCAGATTTTTCTTCAGATATGTGCAGACCGCTACCAGCGATGCCGGTTGCAGCACAATCGTCTGCTCGCCACGGAAAGCGCTCGTTTCGACGACTGCCTGCGGGAACTTTTCCCGTATCGTTGCTACTGTCGATACTGCTGTTATAGCCATATTACATCTATTCCTTGCCAGAAGTTTTTGCATCGGCCTCACCGGACTTATAAATCGTCTCTGGTCGGCCCCACCAGCTTCAGGCCACTGGCCTTCAGGGGATCAGGAGGATTGGGTATACCTTCGCGAATCTTGCGCTGTAGTTCATTGAAGCCGAAGAGCAGCATTTCAGGGGTTGGCGGGCAACCGGGAATGAATACATCTACCGGTACAATCTTGTCTACACCCTGCACAATGGCATAATTATTGAAAACACCGCCGCAGGACGCACAGGCGCCCATCGCAATCACCCATTTAGGATCGGGCATCTGATCGTAAATTTGCCTCAATACGGGAGCCATTTTGATAGAACAACGCCCCGCGACGATCATTAGATCGGACTGGCGTGGTGAGGCGCGGTAAACCTCGGCCCCGAAACGCGCGATATCAAAGCGGTCGGCGCTGGTCGCCATCATTTCGATAGCGCAGCAGGCCAGGCCAAACAGGGCCGGCCACAGCGATGCGCTGCGCCCCCATTCAATCAGTTTACTGACCTGGGTGGTCAGAATACCCGCCTCGCCGTTCTTTACGTGCAATTCACGTCGCAGGCGCGGCGTCTGCGTATTGGAATAGGTCTGAACTGGCTCCCAGGGGTTCGTTACTCCCATGTGAATGCCCCCTTTCGCCAGACATACACATAGCCAATCATCAAGATCAGCAGGAAGATCAGCAATTCGACCAGCCCGAACACTTTGAGCTGGCGCAGCAGGACGGCCAGCGGATAAAACGAGACGATTTCAATATCAAAGACAATAAAAAGCATGCCCGTCAAGAGATACTTCACGGGGAAACGTCTTTTAGGCGCTTCAATCTCTTGAATGCCGCATTCATAAGGCGCGAGCTTCTCAGGTGTTGGTCTCTTAGGTCCGAGAATGCCGGTCAGAATCATAACCAATGCACCGAAGAGGATAGCCAGCGCAACCAGAATTAAGATGGGGATAATTCCCATGGCCGGGATCCTTCACTTCTTTATGTAATACTGCCAGGCACCGTACATGGATGGTACCTATGTGTCAATTGTACACTACCTCATTCGTATGGTAGCATAGCAAGCTCGATAGTGTCAAATTAGAACGTTCTGGAGATCCCTCAGAAGTAGCCAGTTGATTGAAACTGGAACGACTGGGCGGCTTCGGGTGCGAGATGCTGAGCGCAGCGAAGAATGTCCGGCAGGCCCCTGGTGTTTCCCCAGGGGTCGTCGGGCAGGTATAAAATAAATTTTTAGTACTTTTGTAAAATTCCCAAAAAGCCTCTTGACATAGCGCAAACACGGTGGTAATATCTCACTTGCACTCAACAGACAACTGTTGGAGCGCGCCAGATGCGGAAGCA
Source organism: Ktedonobacteraceae bacterium (assembly GCA_035294305.1). Lineage (GTDB taxonomy): Bacteria > Chloroflexota > Ktedonobacteria > Ktedonobacterales > Ktedonobacteraceae > DASRBN01. Next base: position 21,355 of record DATGLD010000018.1, read on the forward strand.
TCGTATTCGGAGTAGATGTACCTGAACAACTGAAGAGTGGTAAGGAACAAAAAGCAATACCATATGACCTGTCAATTAGCGACAACTCGTTTATACAGCACTTGAGTCTCCGTGGAGAGATTCATATAGAGAACTGGATGGCGAGTTTGATCCTGGCTCAGGATCAACGCTGGCGGCGTGCCTAACACATGCAAGTCGAACGCGCTTTGCAAGAAGCGAGTGGCGGACGGGTGAGTAACACGTGGGAACCTGCCCTGGGGTGAGGAATACCGGCGA
>DATGLD010000019.1:0-71704 GCA_035294305.1 Ktedonobacteraceae bacterium
GGCGATTGCTCAGGCCTTGCTCACGGTGACGGCTCAGGATGCCTCGGGCTGGTTTACCCATTGTGGATACCCGCCCACCTCATCTCAATCTTCCTCTCTAATGGAAGAGATTATAGCTCGATGATTCAGTACACCGCTGTAGGGGCCCAGCCGTAGCGGGGCGTCAAAGCAATAGTGGAACCGCATTCATCAATAAAGACGAGTTGACGGGCATCTAGCTGCTCCACTTGGGCTTGCCAGGCCGCTCGATCTTGCTGATTCTGTTCGCTAGCTGCCAGTGTCTTTTTTTTCGTGTATAGCCTGCTGCTCTGATGGCTCGGCTCATCGTGCTTGGGCTGACCTTGATGCCCGAGCGGCTTTCCCACATCTGACAATAGTCTTCTAGCCGGGCATCACAGCGTTCTTGCAGCAGGGCTTCGACATTGGCTTGTAGTGCCGCCGTTTTCTTGGGCGTGCGTCCTGGAATGACTTGTGGCTGCACATTGCCGGTTTCTCGCCTCTGCTTCAAGTAGCGCTTGATCGTGGCTCGTGAGATGTGAAAGAGTTCCATAATCTGGGCTCGCGGCTTTCCCTCGTCTACGGCACGCAGCACCCGTTCTCTGAGATCTTGTGAATATGCTTTCATGCCTCCATTCTATCACCCGGCTCAATCCTTCTGCTATCCGCTGTAGCAGTCAACATGCAAGGATAATGTTAATCCGCCAAGCTGCATGAGGAAATCTTAATGAAGAATATTGTAGTGAATCCAAAATCTTGGGTCACGCCCAACCCCGCAGCTCGATATTCCAGTACGTGATGCTGGCCTCAAAAAAAGAATTGTTCAACCACCTGACGGGAAAGAAAAAAGATCTGCCATTCTGGATCACCAAGCAGTTTCTCGTCAGAGGGTTGGCGCTGGTATAAATACAATGCCAGATAAGCAAATGCTTCCTCCGGCAGGTAGACCGGAGTCAGGTGCTTCTGCACCGCCCCCTGCAAAATCCCAAAATCTCGCAGAGCCGGTGAAGAATTGACCGACCCCCAAGAAGGCTGTAGACTTCGGGATATCAAACACAAGAATATCCAGAGGAGAACAGCCATGCTTAGGAGTCAGACCGTGAATACAATACACGATTTAGCAGCACAAGGGAAGTCCGTGCAGGAGATTGCTCAAGAGTTGCAGATCTCTCGCACCACCGTGCGTAAATACCTCAAGCACCCCCGTGCGCCCCCGGCCATCCAAGCTGGATCCTTACAAAGAGCAAATTCAGAAGTGGGTTGTGGAAGACCATTGCACCAATTGCGAGGTGATGCTGCTGCGCCTGCAAAAGCTGGATTACACCGGCGGGATCAGTATCCTCAAAGAGTTTGTGCATCCGCTCCGGCCAGCCGCCGCTGGCCATGCCCCCGTCCAGCGCTATGAAACCAAGCCGGGAGAGCAACTTCAATTCGATTGGGGCGAATTTGTCTACGAGCAGGAAGGTCAGATGCATAAATTCTATGGCTTTGTCGCCATCATTGGCTATTCGCGCATGCGCTTCATCACTTTTGTCAAACGCTGCGACACGCCCACGCTCATCCGCTGCTTCATGGAGGCCTGTGAGTACTTCGGCGGACTCCCTAGAGTCACCCTGACCGACCGCATGAAGAGTGTCTTGCTGGAAATGGAGGACAAGAATCCGCGCTGGAATCCGCGCTTTGCCGATTTCATGGTCTCTATCGGCGTGACGGCCCGCCTCTGCAAGCCCTACACGCCTCAAACCAACGATTTGATTGCATACTGCCCTCCTTGCGCATGATTAGCGTGTTTTTGCAAATTTGTGAGCATTCTTCCGAGGAGCGTGCTCGTCGGGAGGTGGAAACACCGCCGTCCATTGATCATTGATCCGATACATGGGAAGCAGTCCTGCGCGTCCCCACGCCATGAGCGTTTCTCGGCAGACCTCATAGGCCAACGCTGCTTCCTCGGCACTCAACAGGCCAAGCTCGGCTAGCCTAGTGCCGTGCGTTTTTAACTGGTGATAGCGTCGTAAGGAGACCACGCGAGCAGCAGCAAAGGGCTTTCCTTCGTAGGTAAGCCGCCCAAGCCCATTGAGTTGCTCGGCCACCTCGGCATCGGTGAAATCCGAGAGCAACTGGTCGACGAGCGCAATCAGTTCTGGCGAGCTGCAACGCCCACGCCCCACAGGAACCGTGATGGTTTGGGCGGCTTCCCCTTTGAAGCGAACGTGAGCGGTGATCACATCTGCTTGCCTGAGCACGGTCACATCTTCCAGCAGCCAGCGAACCATGCGTTTGCGGTCTCGATCGGAGGTGCGGGAATCCTTCCACACACGTGGGAAATCTTCCACCAAGTCCCTCATCGCCTGCTGTCCAGCACCGACAGTGTTCGTTGTTCGGCTTCTTGTTGACGCTCAGCTTGCTCGGTGACCTCTGCCAGTTCACGCAAGCGGGCGTTCCAGTCCGCTTCTAGCACATCAGCAAACGGACGATTTTCTGGATCAACCCGGAAAAAGCGGCGTTGCGCCATTTCGGCCGCGTAGAGCGCACGCTCCACCTACTGGACACGCAAACGCCCAGCTTCTTGCACCTGAGCCTGGAGTTCTTCGTGGATCTGGATACTGGTCTCGATGGTGAGAGGGGTCAGTTGTGCCAGCAGCAGCTCAGCGATCGCCGCATCTAACCCTGCTCCAAGCAGACGTTGGCAGCACTTGTCCTCGCCCTCTTCAATATGCTCCTTTTGACACAGGTACTCCGGGTAGAGACACTTGCCTTTCTTGACATCATGGTAGCGCACCGTCATCCGGTTGCCGCAGCGTCCACAGATGACGAGTCCCTGAAGCAATGCCGACCCTTCCCGTGGGGACCGTGGCGACGGTCCTCCCCATGTGCCTGGCGATCGGCGCGCAGTTGCGCGAGATTGGTTTCGTAGTCTTCCCAGCTGATGTAGCTAGCATGCACCTCTCGAATGAGAAACAACCACTGCTCCTGGGGAAGCGTTTGGATGTGGAGCGAGCCATCAGGATGCTTGCGGGTCTGGGTCCGTCCGAAGCAGAAGGCTCCCGCATAGCGCGGGTTGCGGAGCACTTTGAGCACGGCGTTGTGCTGCGGTGGCATCCAATGGAGTTCACCGGTATGAGGGCCGCTGCGGACACGACGCGGGAAGAGAAGTCCATTGGTATTAACGCCGATTGGCTCATCCTGGTTTTTGGTGAAATATTGAAAGATAGCGATCTGTCTGCTATGCTCCTGCCAAAAAATGTTGCAGGAGGTGGCACACAATGCCAACTACGCCGCTATTTCCCTTACCAGAAGGACTGGAATTAACCTCAATCAGCGAGACAGCAGAGGAACTGCTCGTGAGTGTGACCTCGCACCGCTCCAGTTCGCCTTGCCCGCAGTGTGCGATGTCTTCCTCTGCCATTCACAGCTCGTACCACAGGCATCCCCGAGATCTGCCCTCCGTTGGCCGTCCCATTCGCTTGGTGTTCACGGTGCGCAAGTTCTTTTGTCGCAATCCGAACTGCTCCCGCAAAGTCTTCACCGAACGGCTTCCAGATTTTATTGAAGCCTCTTCTCGTCTGACCAAGCGCTTGCGCACGTCAGTGCAAGACGTCGGTTTTGCCACCTGCGGCAAAGGCGGAGAATGTCTGAGTAAGAAGTTGGGAATGCCGACCTCAGACGCTACCGTGCTCTGGTCTTTGTTTCTAGTTCCGCTGCCTGAGGTAGGGAAGGTGCGCGTCGTCGGGATTGACGATTGGAGTTGGCGACGTGGCAAACGCTTCGGCACCATTCTCGTCAACCTGGAAACGCACAAAATTGTGGACCTGCTTGCCGATCGCGAAGCGGAGAGCGTGAAGCGATGGTTAGCTGCACACCCGGAAGTCGAAGTGGTGAGCCGGGATCGTGGAGGCGTCTATATCGATGGCGCCACCTGGGGAGCCCCTCAAGCAACACAGGTCGCTGATCGCTGGCACCTCCTTTCGAATCTCGGTGATGCGGTGGAGGAGTTTTTGATTCGTGCTCGCATTCGCCTGCCACAACCTGCTGCAGAGTCGCCTGCCTCCCAGGAGACGCTCAACACACCACTCTCCTCTTTTTCTGCCACCCCCGCCGCGCAGCGCAAGTCGCAAGCACGCCTCTTACGCAAGTGGAAGCTCTATCAGCGGGTGCAGGAACTGCACGCAACCGGCATGAGCCTGCGCAAGATCGGAGAAGCATTGGGCCTAGCCCGCAATACCGTGCGCAAGTATTTCCGACAAGCCCCGGAGCCGCCGCTGCCTACCCCGCGGCCCTTGCGTGCCAGTCAGCTTGACCCGTATGAAGACTATCTCCTGGAACGATGGAGCCAGGGGGAGCGCAACGCCGCCCAATTGTACCGCGAAATCGGTGAACGTGGCTATCGGGGCTGTGCCACCCTTGTGCGAGCGTATGTCGCTCACCTACGGAGCACCACCGCTGATGGCTCCCCGCCTCGCTCGCGCAAGGAGCGCGCCAAAGCCATCTCCCCACGTGCCTTACGTTGGCTGCTGGCCCACAAACGTGATGATCTCGAAAAGGATGAACAAGCCAGGTTAGATCAGTTGCTGAACCTCTCGCCGGAAGTGCAAACAGTCTATGCCTTACTGCAAGCCTTCCTCTCGATGGTGCGTGAGCGGAGGCATAAGGAGTTACGTGCCTGGATGGAGGATGCGATCAGGAGCGGTATTCCTGAACTGGGGAGCTTTGTTGCGGGGATTGAACGAGACTACGATGCCGTGCATGCCGCTCTCCGTCTGCCTTGGAGCCAAGGAGTCACTGAGGGCAAAGTCAACAAGCTCAAGACGCTCAAACGCGTCATGTATGGTCGTGCGGGCTTTGCTCTTCTGCGGCAACGGCTTTTGCACGACGCCTAACGGTCGAGAACCTGCTTGACTGGCGTGGGTGGGGCCAAGTTTTCCAGCGCTTCACCAAAAACCAGGATGAGCCAATTATACCTCGGCGTTAATAACCTGCTCACGCCATCGCTTGGTCGTGCGTTTATAGCGGCCACAGACCGTATCGGGTTCGGTAAAGCTGCGTCGGCAGGTCAGGCAGCGAAAGCGTCGTTTGTAGAGGACGAGGTGAACGCGATGGCCTCGCAAGCTGCTATCTCGTTTCACCCGTCCCCGCGTATCATGGATTTTGATACACAGGGTTGCACATCTCGGACAGACTTCTTGGTTGGTTGTCGCTATCACATGCACCTCGATGCTTCCATCTGCTTGAAGGCTCTGCTTGAGAATCCTCAGTTCTGGCAGATCCAGAGGAACCACAATCCCCTGGCTCAGCTGATCTGCCTCTGGTTGGCTCTCTATGATATGCTGGTTTCGCATCACTTGTCCTCGTTGAGATTTGGTGTTCCTAACCAATCTAACGAAGGACAAGCTGCCTGCTTCCTCCTTTAGACTTTTTTCCTTTTTCCCCCGGAAGGATGCAGACCCAAAATTGTCCGTTATCGGTATGCTACGCAGCCTGTAGTTACCAGAGAGCGCCTACTTGTCCTCATTTGTATTGCTCCGTTCCTGTAAAAACTTTTCGAGGTCAGAACGTCTTACGCGGTAATCTCTTCCCAGTTTGACCGCGTGCAGCTTACGACTTCTCACCCACCCACGTACTGTCTCAATATGAACTTTTAAGGCTTCTGCGATTTCCTCAAGAGTAAGCCATTCGTCCATGGCAGTTCCCCCATCAGTTTTTATTCATTACATTATAGGCCAGTTTAGCAATTTCAGTCAATCACTGCTAATTATTGTGGTTTGCCTTTAATTACTTGACATTTTAGTGTATTATTATGTATTATTGTCTATGAGGCCGTTCTTTAGAAAGAAAGGAGGTATAAGGAGACTGGCCTCGATATTCGCAGTATCGAGGCCAGCAAATTTGTGAGAACCGTTACTTAGGTAGTTTGGGTTTCTCATATGACATCTAGTCATACGGGAAGCCCTCTCGTCAAGAGAGGAAAAAATGGGCTCTGTTACAGGCAACTTCATACCCATTACGCTGAGGAATATCCTTCCTCTGGCGAGCAATCCGTTCTGCTGTGATCCCGCTTGTGAGTACTACTCAGCGCAGGGGGATATCACTGATGGTGCAATTCATATTCGGGTCAATCTTCTTACGGCACAGGAATCGGCCAATATCATCTATTGGACAATCCTGTAGGAGGCTTCCATGCAAGACAGAAGACAGATGCGCGAGCAGATTGCACAACAGCCACCGGTGAGAAGGGCAAGCGCAAAACCAACTATCCAACCTCGAAGAAGCGCACCGCGTGCAACAGCATTACCGCATGGTGCGGGATTTCACGACGGATTCCATCCAGAAGACCGATCCTATACGTCAACCGAACTGAAAGGAGGACAGCCGACATATGAGGATGAGGACGAGGTTGATGCTTCGTATTACGAAACTCGTCTACCAACCAGCACCCGACGGTATCGCTCTACTGATGAGCAGGAAATTGTTCGAGGCAATAAACGGCTTGTCATCCACCGGGAAGCACCACCACAATACCGGAGGAGACGCCTTCGCTTTCATTGGCTGTTCTTTCTCGGCCTGGGGATGTTCATCATGATCAGTGGCTGGTGGATATTCACTTCCATTGGTACGTGGTGGATAAATCAGCAAAACACCTGGACTTACGGGATGCCCCGAACCTTCCAGACAGATGCAGTAGTCGGACACAATGACTCAAGTGTGCATCCGACTCACTTCATTGCCTTGAACCTCAACGGCCATATTGAAGTGATTGAGATTCCAGGAGGTGATCCAACTCACGAACGAGTGTATATTGGCCCAACTATCTTCGGTTCCAATCCTGCCCTCACTCCTGTTACCTTGAGTTTTCAGGACGTGAATGGGGATGGGAAGGTTGATATGTTGGTTCATGTGGGAAACCAAACGATTGTTTTCCTTAATGATGGGAAAGGTCAGTTTCAATCGCCAAAGTAACCGAGGGGCAGCAATGCCCCTCAAAGGAGATTGCGATGGTTAACGAAGAGCAGATGCAAACTGTACACCTATACATAGTCCCCGAAGACCAACTCCCACCCAGGCCTGATTATGTAGGGATATTGATCGCCACCCTCTGTTCTTTAATCCTTTTAGGGTTTATTGGACTCATCCTCCTTTCACCAAAGTCAGAACCTACAGTATCGTTTCAAACAACCATCACTGGGTTCCGCCTACCTTCGGTGAGTAAAACGGCCACAGCAACAGTTCCCGCTACAGGAAAAGGCCACCTCAACGCTACCTATGCTGTGGGTACCATCACCTTTTATAATGGGGCGATCTATACCCAGATTATCCCGATAGATACCGTTTTAAAAGGGGCCGATGGAATAGTAATTATCACCGATGCGCAGGCCGTGATCCCACCAGCGGCGCAAACTACTCCGCCAACTTATGGACAGGTCAGCATACCGGCTCATGCGATGGTCGCAGGCGCAAGCGGCAACATTCGAGCAGGAGATATCAATACTGCTTGCTGCGCGACTTCCGTGATTGCCCAGAACCCCTACAATTTCACAGGAGGAATCGATGCGCGAGATTTTACCTACCTCACTCGTCAGAACGTAAACAAGGTGCTTGCCTCGTTAGCCCCTCCCCTCCGAACGCAGACAATAGCACTGTTCAGATCCGCTATTGTGCTCAATCCAACTTGCTCGACTACTGATAAGCCTTCACCGGAGATTGGGCAGGAGACAAAAATCGCAGTACTCACAGTAACTGTGACGTGCAGCGCAATTTCCTTCAATCTCATAGCCGCCAAGAAGCAAATACTGGGAGCGGGAAAACAGTTTGGAAGGCTAACGAGTGTCCAGTTTAGTATTGTTGGTATCACGAGCAGAAAAGGAGTCATAACGCTCAGATTGTATGTCACGGCAATTGTGAAGCCGATTCTCAGGCTTCGTTTCGTAAACACTGGAAAATAAAGCAAGTTACTGGTATACTTAGAGGTAGCAGACAACAAAATAGAAAGCGGATGTGCTGCTGTTGCGAGCAGTCAACACATCCATTCCCGTCATGGTGAGCCACCACGCATGACGATTAACCTCATTGTACCACAATGACCGTGCATTGGTCTATGTGTTTGGCTCACCGTTTTTGGAAAGTGAGCCACCACTATGCCAAGCGCTACCTCTTTGTATGCCCTAGAGATGGAGTTTCTAGGGATGAACAAAACCCGCATTCGTGCCGCAGGCTACCCTCGTGTCTCTGACGAAGGTCTCGCTGATTCTAAAACCTTGGAGTCGCAAGAGAAGGAAATCCGCGAGTACATTGCGAAGATGAGGTATGAACTGACTGAAGACCGCATGTACCCCGAAGCTAAGAGTGCCTACCTGGTACCGTTCCGCCAGCGGAAACGGTTTGTAGAGCTCTTAGAGGCCGCAAAACGCGGCGAGTTTGATGTGGTTGTTGTCACCGAGTACAATCGCCTGGATCGTCGCCAGGTGCAACAAGCAGTGATTATTGACATTCTGGAGAGCTACGGCGTTAAGGTCGAGTCTGTTACCGAGAAGTTTGATGACTCACCCATTGGCAACTTTATGCGCGCAGTCTATGCGTTTATTGCCGAGGTCGAGCGAGAGAAAACCCTGTATCGCACCAGCCGTGCGAAGAAACATCGCGCTCAAGAAAACCTCACCGGACAGGGAGAGCCGAGGTATGGCTACACCTATATCGACACAGACGACTATGAACGTGCCCGCTACCTCATTGATACGGAGGTCATTTACATGGATGCTGAAGGCATCCTCTGGACACGAGCAACTGTTGTTCGGTTCATCCACACCTCGATTCAGCAAGGTAAAAGCCTGAGGAGTATTGCCATTACATTGACTGAGATGGGGATTCCATCCCCTCGCGGGAAATCATATTGGAGCGTGACAACCGTTGACTACATTGCCAAAGATAAATGGTACACCGGTAAAGACCTCACAGTCTACTACTATGAACGTCACGGCAAGAAAGTCACCAAGCGGCCAACTGAGGAACAAATCAAGCTACCGGATGGCATTGTGCCACCGATTATCACAGTCGAGTGCTATCAGGCGACCCAGGAGCAACTAGCACGAAACAAGCAGTTCTCCATGCGTAATAACCAGCATCCCAAAGATACCGGTATTTTGCGCGGTGGTCTGTGCAAATGTGGCATCTGTGGCTATACCATGATTGTCAGTCATCCCATGCGCTCGTATAAAGAGCAGACCAATATTCCTGTGCCGCCCAAATACGTCTGTGGCAGACGTGATGGGGTTGAGGATATTAAGCATCATCACTATGTGACCATCTTTGTTCACTTGTTGGATAAACAGGCCTGGGAACTCGCTACGGCCTACATCCGCCAGCCGAATCTTATCAGAGAGCGCGTCGCGAAAATTATCGCGCAGCATAAACCGACTGACACACTTGAGGATGTGAAGGCCTCCATTGCTAACCTCAATCGAAAGATCAATAATCTCATCAGGCTGGCCGAGGATGTGACCGACGACAATGAACTCACCAACATAAAAGGGAGAATGGTAGACCTCCAGAAGCAGAAGCGCGAATTGACGATCCTGCTGAACGAGGTGGCAGAAGAACAGGATTTACAGGAGGAGTTGGAAAGAGAGTTGCAACGCTTTGAGCAATGGACAGCAAAGGTGCGACCACTACTGGATGATCCAGATTTCAAGCCCTCCTATGAAGAGATGCAGACAGCTTGCGTCATACTTGGTGTCACTGCGAAGGTCTTCCCGGATAAACCGGAATACCCAACACGTATTCAGCTTGAGGTTGCCCCGCCTAAATTGATGCAGATTGTGTCCAAAACTTCTGGAAATACCTCAAATTGTTTAAACTCATGTTCTGGGGACATGTCCTGGAGGATGGCTACCTGCTCGACCTTGATGGCCCTATTTCTCCTTTCGTCAATGCCACAACGCGCTACGGGCGGCAGTTCGCCGCCTTTTTACCGGCGCTCTTCCTCTGCGAACGCTGGCGCATGACTGCTACAATAATCGCTCCGCAGACAGGCGCTATGGCAACCTACCGACTCGATTATACGATGCCTTTTCAGAGCCATTTCAAACAGAGCGGCCTCTTCGACAGCCGCCTGGAGGCCGACTTCGCCGGCGAATTTGAGCAAAAGATGGGCGACAAACGCGGCCACTGGCTACTGAGGCGTGAAAGCGAAGTCCTGTTGCTTGACGATACGGTGATGATCCCAGATTTTACGCTGGTTGACGAGGAGGATGAAACGCGCAAGATTCTTATCGAACTCGTAGGCTTCTGGCATCCCGAATACCTGCGGCGCAAAGTGGAAAAAGTCCGCGCCGCGCATTGCCAACATCTCTTGCTGCTCGTCTACCGTGGCTTGAATATCGCCGGCGATGTGTTTCAAGATACCGCCAGTGAAGTCATCTTCTTCGCGCAAAAGCCGGTGCTGAAAGAGGTGATGGAGCAGGTCGAGGAGATGGCCGGACGGATTTATGGGCCACGGAAGAAGGATGATAATAAAGGCGGAAAGAAAGGAAGTAAGAAACAGAAGGATGGTTTGTGACGCTTTTTTGAGCGTCGTAACCCAATTTTTGTTCCGCGTTATCGCCTGTCTTTTCTTGCCTGGCAAAGCCTGTCTCAATCCCGTTGACTCACTCGCATCCAGGTATGGCTGGCCAGCACGATGTGGCGCGGCAGGCATAAATCTCCTGTGGTCTGAAGCAGCAGCGTATTTCCCTGTAACTGCCAGGTGTAGGTCGCGAATTGCGCGTTTGACCCGTAGAGGGGTACATAATATTCCAGACACTTCGAATCGGTCAGCAGCATAACCCGGTTACCGTCGATCTTAAACATGCCGGTGCCTATATATTGACGCCCATACTCGTTGTTGTCCTGCGCGATCCAGATACCATCGCTGCGAAACGTCAAATACCACATCCCCGGAATGGCCATACCTCCGGCATTTCCTTGCATATAGCCAGTGTTGAGTTCAGGATGGCCCGCTACGTCTTTTGAGGTGACGGTTGTCGTATAGGTCCCGATCAAGGGAGAGGAGATGTTGGGGGTAGGTGTGGGAGTGGGCAGAAGCGCCGTATTCCTCTTCGGACCGGAAGATGGCCCTGATTGAAAGCAGCCGGCCAGCATTACCGCTAACAATATTGGCAGGAAGATGCGGGGGATTTTTTTCATCGCGATCACCTCGAAGATGGGCAATAGACAACGCTTACCTCTTTACCCTTTCTTACGCACTACTGCCCTTAAGTATAACACTTCTGCTTGTTTCTCCTCAAAATCTCCCTTACTGAGGGATTCTGAGCGCAGCGAAGAATCTACTCCGTGTATTGAGAGACCTTTTAGCGCCGGATTCGTAGTTGTAGTGTGAAGAAAAGTCGAACACAGCTCCATTTTTCAGGAGAATAAGCATATGGAAACACGTTTCTACCAAACACGATCTCTTAACCTACCCGGTATTGCTCAGGCGCTCGTTCAAGAATACCTGGCTCAGGGATACGAAGCGCAGCAATTTGGCAATCCCGAATATATGACGGTTCAGCTAAGGAAAGAAAGTACCTTGCGTTCTATCGTCGGCTTTAATAAAGCGCTCGGTATCACTTTACAGTATTCCAACGATGGGACGCTTGTGCGCGTTGGGGCGCAGGACTGGGTAGACCAGATAGCAGTGGGCGCTGTCGGCCTTGTGCTGCATCCACTGTTGATCACCGCTGCTGTCGGAGCATTCTCACAATACAGCGTCGTGCATGATATACTCAATTCGATTGATCGGCTGGTTCGTCAGCAGCAACCTGCTGTGCAGATGGATGTTCCACCGACAAGTTTATCGTAAGAGCGAGGCTATAGGAGTTCGCAGGAAACTTCCAGGAGAGAAAACAAGATGACCACAAGAGTACATCCCTTGCGGTCATCTTGCTCCGGTTCTCTTCAAGTTGTTTTACACGACCGAATCCACGCGTTTGAGGGCGTAGTAGCGCTGCACCCATTCCTCAGACAGCCCATCCGCCTGCCGCTTCATGCGCCGCTCACCAAAAACAATACGTTCACCTAAGGGAATATGCAGGTAGCGCAAAATGTTCAATGCTGTCTCTTCATATGAGCCGGCCAGTTCCTCATAAATCACTGTATATGGTCGCACACCGCATTCGGCGAAGTACTGCTGCCAGGCTTCATCATGGGCATTGATGCGCCGCACTAAATGATCAATCGCCTCAAAGTTGAACACCAGCTCGTTATGATGGTACCTGTCTGCCAGTGCATCTTGCCCATCGTGTTTCCATGTCCAGGTTTGAATGGCTTTCCATAGCGAGACTGCCTGCCGCGCCTTGTCGCGCCTCGTCACCCAGATGTAATGCAGGTCAGGAAAAATCGCATGCAGTATATCCGGTATGGCCATGTGACGATAGGCCGGAATTTGCCGCACGTTCTCGATAAAATCACCGCAGTATCCCCACATCATCTTCGCGCCAAAAACACCATTGGAGGTAGTTCCCTCCTCAAGCACGCGCGCAAGATACTGCGCGTAACCGGGACCATCCCAGAATGTAGGCTGGCCATACTCATCATCCAGGCGTGAGTAATTCCCGAGTAGTTCGAGAATAGCGGTATTTTCTATGTCCTCGAAGTACTCCCGAGGGCGGCGGGGAAGTCCTGTTTTCTTCAGCGCCTCGAAGTACTCTTTCGGATGCCCGGCCAGGCCGGTATTGTCCAACGCCTCGCACAGTAGAGTACTTCCACTGCGAGGGGTGGCACAGATAAGGTAAGACGTGTTTGGCTTTGGCACCTTGTACTCCTCTCATTTTCCTATCTGAAACGTCTGTAAATGAACAATAGCATATTTTCATCATTCTTTCAAGTTATCTATATCATTCATTTATGTTATAATAATAGGTAGGTCTGGCGCATCGCGCACTAGACCGGTATGTTATGCTGTAGCTATGACACGATTTTGGGGTTAGAGTAGGTTCCATCAACTAGTAGGAGTGATGGGCGGACGAGTTTCCCCTACCATCCGTCATCGTAACCCCCGCCCCTACTGTGGCAGCTGTTGTTGGTGGATTCGCCGTAGTAGTTGAAAGAAGAGTACATACTTATGCAAGAACATTATCCAAACATCCTCTATCTTCACTCTCATGATACCGGGCGCTATGTTCAACCTTATGGATTTGCTATCCCAACGCCCAACATTCAACGTCTTGCTGAGCAGGGAATCTTATTCCGTAAGGCGTTTTGTGTTGCTCCAACATGCTCCGGCAGCCGCGCAAGCCTGTTGACCGGCCAGTTTGCGCATACCAATGGTATGCTCGGACTGGCCCACCGGGGTTTCTCTTTGCGCAATTATCGTCATCATATTGTCCATACGTTGCGTAAAGTGGGCTATTATTCCGTCTTAATCGGCGAGCAGCATATCTCGAAGGAGCCTGATATCATCGGCTATGATCGGGTGTTCAAGATTGAAACCAATCATGTGGCATCAATCGCGCCCATCGCCGTTGATATCCTGCGCAATGGGCCACGACAGCCCTTTTTTCTCTCCGTGGGATTTTTCGAAACGCATCGCGAGTTTTTTGAGCCTGTCTCGCCGCAGGAAGCCAATTACTGTTTGCCACCGCCAACCTTGCCCGATATACCTGAGACGCGCCTGGACATGGCAGCGTTCAAGGCGAGCGCGCAATCCCTCGATAAGGGCGTAGGCGCTGTTCTGAACGCCCTTGAGGCCGGTGGGCTTGCTGAAAACACGCTGGTCATCTGCACAACCGATCATGGGTTGGCTTTCCCAAGAATGAAGACCAATCTGACCGATCATGGTATTGGTGTGATGCTCATACTGCGCGGGCCGGGTGGTTTTTTCGGCGGCAAAGTCTGCGACGCCATGGTTTCGCAGATCGACCTCTTCCCCACCGTCTGTGATCTGCTGCAAATTGAGCGACCGGAATGGCTGCAAGGCAAATCGCTGATGCCCCTCATTCAGGGCAAGACGCAGCGCGTCAACGAGCAGATTTTCGCCGAGACGACCTACCACGCCGCCTACGAGCCGCAGCGAGCCGTGCGCACTGAACGCTGGAAGTACATCCGGCGCTTCGGCGACCGTCTGACGCCTGTGTTGCCCAATACAGACGACAGCCCCAGTAAGAGGTTGCTGCTGCGCTACGGCTGGAAGGACCGGCCCATCGCGCAGGAGCAACTCTACGATCTGATCTTCGATCCCGGCGAGGCTTGCAATGTAGCGAATGATCCGGGGCTGGCCCCGGTTCTGGATGAGATGCGCAGCCGGTTGGAGCAGTGGATGAGCAGTACCGATGATCCGCTCTTACATGGGCCTGTCCCTGCTCCCGCTGGCGCCGAATTCAACGACCCGGATCAACTATCACCGTATGAGCCAATGTATAGGGTGTAGTAGAGGCAGCGCCCGGCGTGGTTCAAGCCTCTACTTTACAATGCAAAGCCCGCTCCTATGAAGTGCCCCTCGTAGGCACTTCATAGGAGCGGGCTCAAGGAGATGACGGGCGTATTTTGCTTTGTTCCCGTCTACCACCTGCGCAGGCGGCCTGATGAACTTTTCCACCCGAATCGGGCAAGACCTTCTTCCTGTAGGGACAGCGACTCGTCCCTGTCCACTTCAGGCGCTTAGGATCGCCACCAGGCGCTGTCATATGTGAGGTACGAGGACAGGGACGAGCGGCTGTCCCTACACCATCGTAGATACACTCCCAAATTGTTGGCCTCGTCTGTGGTTCCTCAAAAAAGTAGTATCTTGTCTTTTGCAACAGCATCTCGGTATGATCGAGTCCTTGCGGCATGATGCCATGATGCAGGCGTATCCACTCATAATAGGCCTCCGACAGGCTATAGGCCGCGTAGCGATGGATAGGCGTGTCCCTGATATGCATCTTCGCCTCCACATCGCTTAAGAGCACCAGGTTGCACCAATCTCCATTGCGCAATTCCAGCGAGGAATAACTGATTATGCCCGGCGCATTCACCAACTCTACCAGCAATTGCCTGTCGATATCCTCGATCTGATCAGCAATCGAGTCTTGCAATGCCTTTCTTTTGCGACTGATAAAACCAACGAACATAAGCGTATCTCTCAGCACCAGTTCCTGCTGTTTGTAAATCGCTATACGGTGCATGCGTCCGTACCGTTCCTGTAAGCGGTACAATAATGGTTGCGATGCGGGAACCTGCTCGTCTAGCTGGCGGACCGTCAAATGGAGCCTGCGCGCCATATAACGCAGCACGACCAGATCTAACTTGCCTTTCTGGATATCAACGTTACCGGCATCGTTTCTCAGACCTTCTTGAGCGAGCAGGCGAAAGCGTTGCATGTATTTATCTCCCTTTCTCTTTCTATGCTAGAATACAGACACGTGTACGCGGTGCCAGGCATTGTTCATATATCCCTTGAAGTTCCACACCTCGCGCAGATTGGCAGGCTGCGTGCGTCCTCTCGAATCCGAGGCCCGCGCAACAATCTCATAACAACCAGGCTCCAGTTGAAAAGAAGCTTCCCAGAAGCACCATGTCCATGGATGCGGCCTTTCCAGCAACTTTGCCTCCCGCCACGTCGCGCCACCATTGAGCGAAAGCTCAACTGTTTCGATGTGCGCCCCCTCGCCCGTAATCGCGTATCCCTGGATCGTCAGAGGCCCTGCGGGAAGCACTTCAGATGCGCGAGGCCGGCAGATAACGGTATTGATCGCCAGGTCAGACAGCACCTTTCCTTCATCCCAATTCGCATCTTCGACTTGTGTATCAGGTGGAAAGAGCTTGTAAGCGTGGCGTTGAAAATAATTGCTGGAAGGAGAAGCTTGCAGGCGAATATTGCCCAGCCACTTCACGCTGCGTGCGCCAATATAGCCGGGCACCACAACGCGCAGTGGAAAACCATGCTCCCGTGTCAATGGCTCGCCATTCATCTCATAGGCCAGCAGCACTTCTCCAGATAGCGCCTTCTCGAGAGGAATAGAAGCGCCAAACCCAAATCGCTCTCCGCCCTTTTCAATCTCATCGAGACCCAGAAATGCTACGTGCTTCACGCCGGGTCCTATACCCGCCGCCAGCAGCACCTCGCGCAAAGGCACGCCTCGCCATTCAGCAGTGCTAATTGCATCGGCGTCCCATGCAACCTCTCCCCGGATTGGTTGAACAACAGCAAGTTCGTTACGCCGGTGCCCCGCGCATTGTAGCGTAGCCACAACGCTAGAACTGGCAAATTCAATCTGTAAGTCATCAAGAGACAACTCCAATGGAACCTTTACCCTCCCGCCCACGGATAGGCGATACGTTTCCACATCCACATCTGGAATAGAGCCATGATTGCGGATGAAAAAGCGTTTCTGCGACGTGATAAATTCCTCACGCGCTACTTCAGGCGCAATCCCGGCATTGAGTGGATGTAACGAATGTAAAACCATCTCCGCCTGCTCGATTGTTACGCCCGCTTCAAGCGATTCTTGCGTGACCGACATGGATTTCTCCTTCCTGCTATAATTTATGTAACTAATGTTACGAAATATACTATGAGAGAGACAAAAATAGCCGAGAACAATTTCTTCGGATATCCTTTACGAGGGGATTCTTCGAAGGAAGAGATACTCCCCTTTCAATAAAGGTAACTATAGTTACCTTTGCGAATGAGGAATGAAGAAGAGTTTCTTGCGATCATTCTCTACTCCTCATCCTCTTCCGGATCTATTTAAGGGGAATTGGGACTATTCATGACTACCCCATTTTCTTGTTGTCGTTTCAGAGCGGTGTAGCTCTGCACCCAGTCCATACAAAGCGTATCTACCGGTCTTTTAGTAGAACAATCGCTGAACGCCAGGCTGTCCGGTATCGGAATATGCAAACCGTGCAGGATAGAGCGCACCATAGCTTCGGGCTCCATCTCCAATTCTTCGTACACTACAGTGATCGGCGAGATACCGCAGATGTCAAAATACATCTGCCAATCGGCCTCATCAGCTAAAATACGCCGTACAAGCGCGTCGATCGCCTCAAAGTTGAAGACCAGTTTTCTCTCGGAGACAAGATTCCTGCTTGCTGAACGTACCGGCCTTTCTTTATTCCACGTCCATTCTTGAACGGCTTTCCACAGTGATACGGCCTGCTGTGCCTTGTTGCACCGTGTCACCCAGATATAGTGCAGATTGGGAAAAACTGCAGGCAGTAAATCTACCACCGGTATCTCTTTATAAAGAGGGATGCGTCGCAGGTTGCAAATAAAGTCGTCGAAGTAGTCCCACATCACATTCGCGCCGAATATCCCATTGGCGGTTGTTCCTTGCTCAAATATATGAGCGAGTGAATCAACATGAGCCTGCCCTTGCTCACGATAAAAAAATGGCAGCACGGAGTCACTATGAACTGCCTGCCGCTGAAAAGTTGTCGCATGAACGTTATGGTGGGCCATAAAGTACTCCTTTGGCCGCCCGGCCACTCCGGTACTGCTTAAAACTTTACTAAGCAACGCGCCACCACTAAAGAAGGTGGCGCAAATAAGATAAGAAGTGCGTGGTTGCATGCGTATCTCCTGATCAACCTGGATAGCCTGGCGCCAAATGCTTTTACAACGATGTCCTTTACCCGATTTCTACAATCACATCCTTGAATGTAACAATAACATATTTTTCCCATTCCTTCAAGTTATTTATAACATTCCAATTTATTATGAATAGACGAACCATATATGTTCGCTTTTCATCTTATCGGCAAACGTACAAGTTTCGGTGCTGAAGCGGTATGATATAATCAGGGCAAAAACGAGGATACTGCGATGTTGAATGACCCTGTTCTGCTCAACGACTGGCATGTGGTGGCCTATGCGCCTGATCTGCAAGAAGGAAAGCCCATGGCAGCACGTCTCTTAGAGGAAGATATTGTGCTCTGGCGTGCTGGCGACAAGATTCATGCCTGGCGTGACCTG
Organism: Ktedonobacteraceae bacterium; assembly: GCA_035294305.1. GTDB lineage: Bacteria > Chloroflexota > Ktedonobacteria > Ktedonobacterales > Ktedonobacteraceae > DASRBN01. Next base: position 17,921 of record DATGLD010000019.1, read on the forward strand.
TGTTTGCACCGGGGAACCAGGCTTTCGCTGGGAAGGGTGGAAGATGAGACGCTGATCTGCCCGTACCATGGCTGGACCTACAATTCAGAGGGGCAATGCATTCGCTTTCCGGCGCATCCCAATCAGAGGCCTCCTGCTACGGCGCGGGCAAAAGTCTACCAGGCGCGGGAGAAATATGGTTGGGTCTGGGTGTGCCTGGGTGATCCGGCGCAGGATATTCCACCTTTTGAGCAGTGGGATGATGGTTCGTTTCGTAAAATCCACTGTGGCCCGTATCAGTTCCATGCCGGCGGGCCGCGTGCGGTCGAGAATTTCCTCGATGTGGCGCATTTCCCATTCGTTCACCGGGGCTACCTGGGCGATCCTGAACATCCCGAGGTGAGCGATTATGAGGCCGAAATACGCCCTGATGGTGTGATTGCGCGCGATATTACGGTGTGGCAGCCCGATCCGGATGGTTCGGGCAAGGGAGCCAGCGTCACCTATACCTACCAGGTGCTGCGACCCTTGACGGCCTGCTTTGTAAAGACTTCCGGCGGCGCGCGCTTTGCGATGTATTTTACGGTGACACCGGTTTCCGAACGCGAATCCATCGCCTGGACGTATGTAGCGCAGGACTACGACAATATTCCTGAAGAAGAGATTCGCGCTTTTGAAGACATGATTACCTGGCAGGATGTGCCCATCGTTGAGTCTCAACGGCCTGAGTTGCTACCGTTGGATTTGCAGGCCGAGTTGCATTTGCGCTCGGACCGCACGGCCATCGCCTATCGTAAGTGGCTGCGGCAGTTGGGGTTGAGCTTCGGCACGTCCTGAGCGACGGAGGCAGGCCTGTTTACCCGTTCGGCACTCCTGGGGTTGGCGTTGTCGTAGTCACCGGCAGCAAGATCACTGTGATATTGTCCGACCGGAATGGCAGCATGGGCAAGAAACCGGGAGATTCCGCAATGTTAGTACGCAACACGCCATGCAGACCCGCCAGACCATTTTTAATGTCGCTGCTCGCCTGGCTGATGGACTTGCCGGCCAGGGCCGCGCGAATGTCACTGGTAGAAACATGCTGAATGACCTGCCCGGTGGCATCGAGGGTGATAGCGATGGAACTACCATCTTTAGAAGAAGTGCTCTTGATCTTTGAAAGCTTCAGTTGTTGTCCGGTCACGAGCATGTAAGCGGGCTTCAACTGCATGGCCCTGGTGTTGAGTTGTGCGGCGGCGGCGGCCTGTAACGCCGCCGCTCGCACTACCAGGACGGTTGTATGCACTGTGACAGTCATGCTGAACGTGCCATCTTTTGTAATCTGACCTACCGTGGGATTCGTCGTCACCTGTTCTGATTGCTGGGCAGGTGTTCCTGAGATATCGCCGGTGTGCAGTTGTTGTGCCAGCCAGCTCTGCAAAGCCGTCTTTAACTGTTTCTCTAGCGCCGCCTTTTCAGCCGAAATATCCTTCGATGTAACGGTACTTGCTGCCATTGCGCCGCCACCGGCCAGCGCCTGAGGGTTCGTCACGTCCAGGCTCAACGCCGAGGTCGATATGTTATTGTATTGCGCGATGGCGGTCAGGCTGGTCTGAGGAATAACCGTGATGCTGCCTGCTGCCACATTGCCGCTGGTTCCTGCATTTACTGCCTGCACCGGAATGGGTGGATTGGAGCCACCACCGGGCGGGAAAATGACCGCGTCCGCTGTGGTGGCGAACTTCACGCCGCTGCTGGTTGCCAGAATCGTTCCGGTAGGAATTTCCACCTGCTGGCTGCCGTGATTGGTGAAAATGACCTGGCCTGTTGCGCGGGCGTTTCCAACCTGGCTCGTTCCAGTAGCGGTACCGTTACCCGTCGCACTTTTCTCAAAGCTGAGAACCTGCGAGGCGACCGTATTCGCCGCCGCATTGTGCGAATTAGTACTGGCGCTGAAATGCAGAGCGCTCATTGTGAGGGGACGCGCAGGCACAGCAATCGTCACCCGCGCGCTCGGCAAGAAGTAGAACAGCGCGAACAGGATCAGCACACAGGCCACCGCGATCAGGAACCCGGTGAAGACTTTGCGGTCATTTCTGGGCTGTGGCGCCGGTTTTCCCGGTTGGCCCGGCGTTGCCGATTTTCCCCGGCCTTGTTTTGTCGCAGCGCCCCCTGGCTGTTTGCCAGCGTTGGCGGAGCGGGCAGGTACCGCTGCCTGGGGGGAGGCGCTGGCACGTTCTCTACCAGGCGCTTGTTTCGCTGGCGCGGCGAACGAATCTGGCTGCTCACTCCCGGCCCGCCTTTGCTGCGGGGCGGTTGGCTGCTGCCCGCGATTGCGCAACGCGCCAGACCTGTCTCTTGCGGTAGGGGCTGGAAGCGGCCCTGATCGACTCACCTGTGCTGGCGCATGCTGCTGCCTTATCTGTGTCGGCTGGTCCACCACAGGTGGGAGCATCTCCGCGTCATCGATATCGGCGCGACCGGTTTGAAAGCGCGAGCCAAAGCCGCGTGTTGAGGATGGTTGTTCCAGCTCGTCCTCCGGTGGCTCATTCCATTCCGGCACAAGGGTCTCCGGCTGCACTAGAATAGCGCCCTCGTCCCCCAGGTCCTCGATCTCACCATCCAGTATGTCGGTTGGTCTCTCTGAGAGATCAGGAATACTGGTGTCGACATCCTCTATCAGCGCTGATCCATGTTGCTCTGGCAAAGTGGTCTGGACGGCGTCTTCAAGGTAATACTCATAAACATCCGTATCCTCCTGCCCCAATACTTGTTGCCGGTTCTGTGGAGACAGTGCCTGGTACCTGCCCTCGTGGGCGACTCTGGAGGGTAATGGTCCTGCCAGGCCCTGCTGGTAGTTACTCATGCCGGATGCTGGTCTATTTTGCTCCTTCTGCTGGTCCTGCTTCTCTTCTTGCTTTCTTGCCGGTGATAATGGGGTGGGGGCCTCTAGCAGGCCTTCTGGACCGGCAAATTGTGAGGATACCAGATCGCTCCCGAAAAACTGCTTGCGAATACTCTGGGCCTGGTTGTAATGATCGACCAGGGAATCTGGTAGTTCTTCCTCGTCGTGCTGGGGCAGCCGTGGGCTAACAGAGGGGGAGGTTTCGATATGCAAATGCTGCTGCTCGCTCTCGGAGGTTAGAGGAACTGCTGCCTCTGGAGGTGCTATCCTGCTGGTTGTATCACCTGGCTCCTGGAATGTGGATCGCGTGCGTGGCTCAGGCCCTTGACGTTGCCATTCGGATTCGCTCAAGCCTTGTCCCCTATGTTCCTGGCGAGGCTGACCTGTTCTACGGGACGCTTGTGGACCCTGTATGGACGGCTCTTGTGGTCGCGCTTCAAAATCGCCGGGCCGCGCTTCAAGACCCTGCCTCATAGCTCGCCCTTCAAGACCTGACCTCATCGGTCGATTGGTCGGGCCACCCTCATTCTGGCGTTGTGTGCGTCCGCCGCGCTGTACAGGCGTCCCTTGTGTTCGCCTGACCGGGCGAGATTTGTTCGGGGAAGGAGATGCCTGGGATTCGGCGACCCTGAATCCTACTGCTTTAGCAACGGCGCGGATCTGGCGATCAGAGCTGATTACCAGCACTTCTTGCCCCAGTTCGCGCGCGCGTGCATGCAGGACACGCCACCCCACGTGACTGCGCAAGTTCGTTTGTGGTGGTATGACGAGAATTATTTTCCTGGCCTGAACCTGCTCCAGGCGTTCACGCGTACTCGTCAAATCTTCATCCGGGCTGAGATAAATAATCTGCTCATCAGCCATATGCCCTGTATCCCCCTGCTTCTCGTATATTCAGCATCGCCGCTGCCTGGTGTATTCACGCTTGGCCTTCGTGGGCCTGGCTGCTCTATTGCGGGAGCCAGGCCCTTTCCTGAACCCGTTAGAGATTGAAAACACCTATATATGCATGCTGTGAATGACCCGGTAGAGTGATCTCTCCAGGGCGCTATTCTCATTCTGCAGTTCAATGGCCTGGTATGCTAATGCCATAGGCGTGATATCCTGTGCGTTTTTCAAATGATGGTCGGGGTCGGCAATGTTGGTAACCATACCAGGCTGGATGATCTCGATAAGTGGCCGGCTCGAAAATGGCAACCGCTCCGTCCAGGGGAATGCTTCAAGGCGCTCGCGCAAGTCGGGCAGTGAAGAGCCCCCTCCTACCATATAAATCGCAGGCGGCAGCAGCGAGCCCTTGGAAAGCTCCTCAATCAATAGTTCCACGCTGTCCATCCAGGTTTGCGTCTCCGGCGCTAAGATGTGTTGTATCTCTTCGCGTTCAACCCCTTTTATGAGGCCATTGCTATAACTGAGCTTGATCTTCTCTGCCTCTTTGAGGGTAACACCCTTGCCGGTAGCAATACGGCGTGTAAACGTGCGTCCACCCAGGGCAAACATGCGTGTCTCTTCGATACCACCCTGGCGCACCAGGGCGATATCGGTTGTGCCGCCGCCAATATCGATGAAGATTGCACCGCTTTCCGTACTGGCATTGCTACTCAAGCAGCGTGCCAGCGCGTAGGGTTCCGTAACAATGGTAACCAGCGTCAAGTCTAATCCCTGCGCCACCGTTTCCAGCGCGCCCAGCTGCATGAGGGGCGCGAAGGCGCTGAAAAGCGTTAGCGAAAAATGGCGACCGCGAAAACCAATCGGATTGTTCACAAGCTGTCCATCAATGCGCACAGATATCACTGCCGCGTTGGTCAAACGCACCTCGATATTCTGGTAGCCGGTCTCGGCGGCGATGCGCTCTTTCGCGATCTTGAGCAATTTCTGTTGCGCCTTCATAATCGCTGCATCCAATTCTTCCTGCGTAATGGGTTTGGTCGGCTGCGACCGTTGCTGGTTGATCGTCGCCGAACTCCCCTTGACGAGTTCGCCTGCGATGCCGATAACCGCCATGGGCGCGATAATGCCGCCTGCCGCTTCCTCAGCACGCAGCAGCGCTTGATTACAATTCTCAATCACCCCCGGAATATCGGTAACAATACCGTCCGACATGTGTGTATAGCTCTGGCTGTGCCGTCCTGCTCCCAGCACAACTCCAACATCGTCCTGCACTTCGACGATGATGGCCTTCGCGTAGGCTGTGCCGATATCGAGCGCCGTATAGACCGCGCGCTCTTCGCTCCCATCGTCGGCATGCTGGGGACCTGCCGTGCCATCATACCCATAGTGATACCCGTTCTCTTCTACTCGTCCTAATATGAGTTTGCGTAATTGTTGAAGAGGATTCCTCATGTATGTCTTCCTAGACCAGGTCAATCTATCCTTATTTAAGAGAACGTGACATTTGCTGCGCTCAACGGTTCCGTATGATGCTTTGCTGAACTTGAATCTGTTAAGTACTTTATAACACGTACAGCAGGCGACCGCAAGCCCCGAAAGCCGGTAAATTGGCGCGGCCCACGATCAATCGGGGCTTACGGGGATTCCTGGGCGATGAAACCGGTGACAACCCCACGGCTCGCGCCGTAGGGGACGATTGATTCATCGCGCCTCTCGCCTGTTGATCGGCCTGTGCCACCACGTCTCCACATGCATTGGGGATGGTCGGGGTCAGGTGTGTTGCGGCCCGCGTGGGATCAACGTGCCGAATGCTTGCTCAACCACGAGCGCGATACACCTGGTTCCTACTTCAGGCTTTCTTTCACCAATTTCGGCACTAAAGCCAGCGCGCTGCCCAACTCGGCCTTGTTTTTACCGCCGCCCTGCGCCGATTCGGGTCGCCCGCCACCCTTGCCGCCGAGACGTTGGCCAACGGCGCCAGCGATCTTACCGGCATCCAGTCCTCGCCTGGTCAGCTCGGCCGAGATGCTGATCTGGATGCTAGCTCGTTCGGCGTAATTACTGGCGAGTACAACTATGCCTGGCCGACCGAGTTTGCTCAGCACCATCTCGCCCATCTCGCGCAGCATCCGGTCGTCAGGTACGTCGATAGTCGCGACGACCACCGGCACGCCAGATACGTCCTGCGCCTTTTCTGCCAGTGTCTCCACCTGGCGCTGGGCCGCTTCACGCTGGAACTGGGCGACCTGGCGGCGCAACGTCACGACTTCCTCGACAAGCTGGTCAACTTTCGATTCAAGCACATCCGGCTGTGTCTGCAATTTAGCGCTCAACGTGTCTATCAGGGCGCTGCGCCGGCGTAAATAGGCCTCGGCTCCCCGGCCCGTCAGCGCCTCGATGCGCCGGATGCCGGCTGCGATGCTCGTTTCCTGAATGGTGATGTAGATGCCTATCTGCCCGGTTGAGGCGCAGTGAGTCCCGCCGCATAGCTCGATGCTGCTGCCCATCGAGACAACGCGCACCTCATCCTCGTACTTCTCCCCAAACAGCGCCATAGCACCGGTCTGCAGGGCTTGCTGTAAGGGCATGATGTTGGTATGCACCGGCAGGTCAGCCCGAATCCAGCGATTGATCTGCTCGTCGACCTGCGCGATTTCAGAGGCGGTAAGCGGGCGCGAGCTGGCAAAGTCGAAGCGCAGGCGCTCCGGTTCAACCAGCGAGCCGCGCTGCTCCACCTGTGGGCCGATGATGTCGCGCAGCGCCTTGTGTAGCAGGTGCGTTGCACTGTGGTTACGCATCGTATCTTCCCGCCGCTGGGCAATTACGTCAGCCTGCACGGTATCACCAACGCGCAAATAGCCTTCCGCGATGTACCCATAGTGGACGATCAGTCCCTTCAGTGGCCGCTTTGTATCCTCAACGTGGAAAACGCCCATCGGGCCACTGAGGTCGCCGCGGTCGCCGATTTGCCCCCCGCTCTCGGCGTAGAATGGGGTAGCATCAAGTATGACCAGGGCCGATTGTGGCGCGCTAATACTCTCAACCTCGGCGCCGTCCACGATCAGACCCATAACCTTACTGCTGCCACTGATACCGTCGTAGCCGGTGAATTCGGTTGGCCCCACCCGCTTCAAAACTGCTGTGAGCGCCTCGACGTCTTTGCCCTGTGTAAAGGCAGCGGCCGAGCGGCTGCGCTCCTGCTGCTCCTGCATCGCCTTCTCGAAGCCGGGAATATCGACGGTAAAATCGTGTTCGGCAGCCACCTCTTGCGTAAACTCGAGGGGGAAGCCATGCGAGTCGTACAGTTTAAAGGCCTCTGCTCCCGGTATCACACGCGAACCCTTTTGCCGCAAGTCCTCAAGCAGATTGTTGAGCAGGTAGAGGCCCGTATTGAGCGTCTGGCCAAATTTCTTCTCTTCCAGGCTCAAAATTTCTACAATGCGGTCGCGCTGCAGGCCAAGCTCGACGTAGTGTCCTTTCATCAGGTTAATCACCGTATCGGCGGCCTCGGAAAGAAACGGCTTATCCAGGCCAAGCAGTTTGCCGTGGCGCACCGCGCGCCGTAGGATGCGCCGGAAGATGTAGCCGCGCCCCTCGTTGCTGGGCAGCACTCCATCGGCTGCCAGGAAGACCAGCGCGCGCCCGTGATCAGCAATCACTCGCAGGGAGGTATCGCTTTTCGGATTCAGCCCATAGGCGGTGCCAGCAAGGGTCGCGAAGCTATCGATGATCGGGCGGAAGAGATCAGTATCGAAAACCGATTCTTTACCCTGCAAGACCATCGAGAGGCGTTCCAGGCCCAGGCCGGTATCGATATTCTTCTTCGGCAGGGGAGTGCGCGTGCCATCCAGGTCCTGGTAAAATTGCATGAAGACGAGATTCCAGATTTCCAGGAAGCGCTCGCAGTCGCAGCCGGGTTTGCAATCAGCCCGGCCACAGCCGTGTTCGACGCCGCGGTCATAATAAATTTCGGAATCCGGTCCGCATGGACCCGAGGCTCCCGGTGGCCCCCACCAGTTGTCTTCCAGGCGCACAATCGCTTCATCGGAGAAACCCGCGATCTTGTTCCACCAGTGTGGCGCTTCGTCGTCTTCTGGATGCACCGTCGGGTGCAGGCGGTTAGCGGGCAGTCTGACCACCTGCGTCAGAAATTCCCAGGCAAAGGCAATCGCGTCGCGCTTAAAATAGTCGCCAACAGAGAAATTCCCCAGCATTTCAAAAAAAGTAAGCGAGCGCTCGTTGCCAACTTTATCGATATCCGTTGTGCGGAAGCATTTCTGAGCTGAGGTGAGCCGTAACGCGGGCGGGGTCTCACGACCCAGGAAAAAAGGGATCATCTGTTGCATACCTGCGGTTGTCAGCAGCACCGTCGGGTCGTTGCGCGGCACTAGCGAAGAACTGGGCATAAGCATATGGCCTTTGCTGACAAAAAAGTCCAGGAAAAGCTGGCGAATTTCGGTACCCGTCAATTTCATATCTATAGACACAGCGTCAATCCTCCTCAGAGATAGGTATGTATTTTTATTGAGGGCGCAAGGGCATTCTATTGGGCCGATCAGCCGGCCTCTTTTTGTTAAGCTCCAATTTTTCGCTCGTCCCTGGCCACCTTATCCGAGTATAACATAAATGTCTATATCTAAAAAAAAGTCATAAACAGGCTATGTGGCGTATGAAAATCGGCTTGTAGAGTCGCTGCCGGTTATGTTATTATTAGAGGCAAGGAACTACCCTGGCTCCAAAAAGACCAGAAGTTCTACTAAAGGATAAGGTAGGAGTCAAGGCTCGCAAGGGAACGACCAGGATGCAGCTAGATAGGCAGTGGATACAGGACAAGGAGTATGCCATGATCGAGCAGACCAGGGGCGAGATAGAGTATTACTACGACAGCCATCCTACCGAGGAGGATTTGATGGGGGAATCCTGGCTGCATGCGGAACTGGTGCATTATCTCGTCGAGGTTCTAAAATGGCTCTTCCGCGATCAACAGTGCGCTATCTATGAAAACTTCAATTTCTACCAGACCCGTGATGAGTATGAGAAGCCCCTGGCTCCTGATATCGCTGTCATTAGAGGGGTAGCATATGGCCCGGTGCGCAGTTGGAGAATCGGGGTACATGGGCCAGGCCCTCATGTCGTCTTTGAGGTCGCGTCTGAAGAGACCTGGAAGCGTGACCTGGAAGAAAAGCCGTACCGGTATGCACACATGGGGGTGCGGGAATACTTTGCCTATGACCCGAACCTGCCTCCGGTGTGGCGTAATCAACCTTACCAGCTCTGCGGATGGCAGTTAGATGAAGAGGCCGGTTTGATGCGGAAGATGGTTTCTGGTCCTGATGGACGCTTATGGAGCCAGCAACTCGATAGCTTGCTCGTTCCCAGGGGCTCTAAGCTGTGCCTCTATGATCGTTCCTGGCGTGTGCGACCAACCAGGGCCGAGGCGGAAGCTGAGGCAAAAAAGGCCGCAATACGTTTAGCCGAGGCGGAAGCCGAAGCGAGGAAAAGGGCGATGCGGTTAGCCGAAGCGGAAGCCGAGAAAGCCAGGAGAATGGCAGAACGCTTGCGCTCGCTTGGCATAGACCCGGATCAGTTAATCTGAACTTGAACTTTCTCAGGAGTGGAGGGCTATATCCAGCAATCATGCCGAAAATTATACAGGTTCCTCATAGAACCCTCCTTGTCCTCTGTGGCCCGGCAGGCTCCGGCAAAAGCACCTTCGCGGCTCAGCGCTTCATTCCAACCAGTATCGTCTCATCCGATCACTGCCGCGCCATGATCTGCGACGATGAAAACAATCAGCAGGTCAACCGCGATACCTTCGACCTTTTCCACTATATTATTCACAAGCGCCTGTTCCTGGGACGCTTTACCGTCGCGGACAGCACCGCGCTACAATTCGAGGCCCGGCGCAAGCTACGCGAGTTATCTCGTCAATTCGGCTACCTGGGCTGCCTGCTGATCTTCGATATCCCACCGGAGATTTGCCTGGAACGGGATAGGATGCGTCATCGTATTGTAGGTGAGCAGGTAGTGGCCTATCATGCAGGGCTATTGCAGCGCACATTACAGGACGCACCCGATGAAGGATGGGAGCAGGTTCACGTGCTAGGCGAAGGTGACATGGATACGGTGGTTGAGATTGTCTAAGTGGAAGGCTTTTCGATGCAAAACTCGATTTTCTGGCGGCGACCAGGTGTCGATTTCCCCTCTTCTCTCGATACCATGCTTTTCGATATTGACGGCGTGCTGGTGCAAACCATAGATTCGTTCCATGCCACAGATATCGCGGCGGCAGAATATGTCGCGGGCACGATTTTCGGATTGGATTGGGGACAGGGTGAGGGAAAATCACTCTTTACACATGATGATGTTCTCGCTTTCAAGCAGGCGGGTGGCTACAATAACGATTGGGATATGTGTTACCTGCTGGCAACGCTTGGCGTTGCCCGCTTGCGCGAATGGAAGGGCGCATCGTTTGCCGCTCGCAGCAGCCTGGAATGGGCGGCGCTCTCACGAGTTGCCAACGTAGAGGGCCACGGTGGAATTACATGGGTACGAGACGTTATGCCGGCAACGGCGCAGCTTCCCTATAATATCATCGGCGATATCTACCATGAGCTATATTGGGGCGCGTCCGAATACCAACGCTGGTTTGGCCGCCCGCCACGCTACCTGCCCGATTGCCCGGGATTTGTGAAGAACGAGCGCATGCTTTTCCCAACGGATTTCTTTGCGCGCTTGCGCAAGCGCGGCATCCAGCATATGGGTATGATAACCGGGCGCGTCGGGCCGGAGGTCGAAAGCGTGCTGGAACGAATAGAGGACTACTGTGGCGAGCGCTGGTGGGATGTGGTCATTCCCGCCGATGTCTGCCCCAAACCTGACCCACGCGCCCTCCGGCTGGCGCTTGAGGGTATCGGATCAGATGTTAGGAGCGGTCTTTACATTGGCGATACCGGCGATGACCTCGACGTGGTGCTGAATTATCGCGCTACAAGCCAGGCAGGCGAGCCAGGTATGCTGGCTGTCATGCTCGTACGCCAGGACGAGGTCGAGCTATACCAGCAACGCGGGGCAGATATGATCGTGGGGGCGGTTACAGATTTATTGGAGTGAGCTGCTACAAAACGATTCCAAACAGCTGTGCCAGGATTGCTTGAAACTCATCCTCTGACTGTAACTGCCGCTCTTCCTTTTGCCCATGAAGCGTCGTTATCAGGCGCAAATCGGCTTCCTCTCGTCCTGCCTGTTCATAAGATGGTAGCTGAGCATTAGCGGCATTGAAGCGGAGACTATGAGCCGTCAGGGTAATACGACCCGTTGGAGTGGCGAGCGAGCATACCCGCTGCTGGGTGAAATGCGACTCCGGCGAGTTCTGCTGAAAAGAGCATCTTTCGCTAAAATCGCTCAAATTGTGAGGTTCAAGAGTGAAACGATATTGCGGTTCCCATTGCTCGGCGTTCAATTGCTGCAATATCCAATACTCGCGCTGCGCATACCGCTCGTCCTTATCCTCTGCTGGCACCAGGCGATACCTGTGCCCATCTGTATCATCCTGCTCTACTCCAGCTACAAAGCGTTTTGGCAGCCGGAACGAGTCACCAAATCCTACGTCGGCCAACCAGTCGCTGCCATCCAACTCATGAACGAGCAGCGTCAGGTGATCGTAAGGAGGGCTGAAGCCGCCGGAACTGCTGGCAACTTCAGCGGAAAGCAGTGTTGCCTCGAAGCCCAATTGGCGCAGCAACCACACGAAGAGGCCGTTGAGTTCGTAGCAGAAGCCCCCCCCGCTGCCGGCGCACGATTTTATCGAAGAGCGCATCTTCTTGCAGAATGATTGGCTGCCCATAGTGTATGGAGAGGTTCTCGAACGGGACGGCCAGAAGATGGGCTTCATGCAAGGCTTGCAGCGTTTGCAGGGATGGAGCAAGAGAATCCATGGCTGCCGGAGCCGGGAAACGGATACGATTGAGGTATTCTGTCGAGGCTGTAGGAATGCTGGCATTCGGCATATGTGATGTTCGCCTTTTCCTTTCGTCTCTATCCCAGCCCGGGACTCTTATGATGGAATTTTCTCGCCGCGCTTGCGCTGGTTCTCGAAACGTGTTCGTAGCTGACCGCAAGCGGCTGCGATATCATCTCCACGTTCGGCTCGCACGCTGTTACTGACTCCATGCTGATGGAGGATGGCGCGGAAGGCGCGAATGGCCTCTCCGGATGGGGGCCGGTAATCGGCAGCCGTAGCATTGACGGGAATGCAATTGACATGCGCGAACTGTTTCAGCGGTGCCAGCAACTTGCCCAATTTGTGAGCGTATTCAGGCGTATCGTTCACGCCTGCCAGCAGCACGTATTCAAATGTGACCTGTCTTCCGGTTGCGTCAATGTAATCTTTGCACGCGGCAATCAACTCGGCGATTGGATATTTGCGGTTCACGGGCATTGTGCGGCTGCGCAGTTCGTCGGTAGGGGCGTGTAGGGAGATGGCGAGGTTTACCTGCAAGGGTTCCTGAGCGAGCCTTCTTATCGCTGGAACAAGCCCTACGGTCGAGACGGTCATATGCCGCGCGCCGAGGTTGAAGCCTGCGGTGCTGTTGAGGATGCGCAAAGCTCTGAGTACGTTGTCGTAATTATGCAGTGGCTCGCCCATGCCCATCAAGACGATGTTGGTGATGTGGTCGATAGGCACGCTGCCGGGAAGTCCTGCCGCGCTCCATGGCGCGGCGCGCAGTTCGCGGGCGAAGAAGAGCACCTGGGCGACGATTTCACCCGCGCTGAGGTGGCGATCAAAACCCATCTGGCCAGTGGCGCAAAACGTGCAGCCATAGGCGCAGCCAGCCTGCGAGGAGACGCAGACGGTAGCGCGGGCGCTGCTCTCGCCCAGCGATGAATAAAGCATGAGAACGGATTCGATGAGCTTGCCGTCGTCCAGTTCCAGCAGGATTTTGCGCGTGCGGTCGTCTTTGGAGTGTAGTTCGCTGCGCACGACCACCGGGCCGATGCAGGCTTCCTCAACAAGCCGGATGCGTAGGGCCTGAGGCAGGTTGGTCATGGCCGCAAAATCGGTGACAAGATGCTGGTAGAGCCAGCTATAGATTTGTTTCGCGCGAAACGCAGGCTCTCCCCGCTCGACGAGCCATTGCTGCAATTCTGGCAATGTGAAGGCGAGCAGGTCGGTCTTCTTTTGTATATTGGTTGAATTGTGTGTGAATTGGGTCTGGGTCATGGCTTCATTATAGCATGTTTTGTGGGTGGTGGTTGTCCAAAAATCGGTCATCACTTTTGTCTAACAACCCATAACACTGTTCATGACGCTTTGATGATGCTTCCTGCTTATGCTTTGAGCAGAGAGGATGGGGAGCATGATGTCCTTTGACGATAGGTGCGAGAGACCGGCGACTTCCCTATCAAAGGACACATTTGAAATGCACAACACAAAGGAGGGAGCTATGCCTTACATCAAGGTCGGCCAGGAGAATTCGGGCGAGATCGAGCTGTACTATGAAGACCACGGCTCAGGACGGCCTGTCGTGCTGATCCATGGCTACCCACTCAGTAGTCGCGCATGGGATAAGCAGGTCCCGGTGCTGTTAGAGCATGGGTACCGTGTGATTATCTACGACCGGCGCGGCTTTGGTAAGTCCAGCCAGCCGACTAGCGGGTATGACTACGACACCTTCGCCAACGACCTCAACATGCTCCTGCGAACCCTTGATCTGCACGGCGTCACCCTGGTCGGCCACTCGATGGGAACCGGCGAGGTGACCCGGTACCTGGGCCAGTTCGGGTCGGCGCGGGTCGTCAGGGGGGTGCTGATATCCCCGATCCCGCCGTTCCTGTTGCAGACGCCCGACAACCCTCAAGGACTGCCGGCGAGCCTGTTCGATGGGTTCATACAGGCTGCCAGGAAGGACACCCCGGCGTGGATGAAGGAGTTCCTGGACACCTTCTACAACATCGAGCAATTGGGTGGTACGCTGGTCAGCAACCAGGCGTATCAGGCCAGCTGGAATCTGGCCACAACCGCCTCGGCCACTGCGGCAGTGGCCTGTATCGCTACGTGGGAGACCGACTTCCGCGCCGACCTGCCCAGGATCAAGGTGCCGGTGCTGGTCATCGATGGCGATGACGACCGTGTGCTGCCCTACGCCAAAACGGGCGAACGGCTGGTCGGCCTGATCAGCGGCGTGAAGTTGGTGGTCATCGCCGGCGGCCCGCACGCCATCGCCTGGACCCATGCCGATCAGGTCAACAACGCCCTGCTGAAGTTCCTGGCCTGAAAGGAGCAAACATATCGTTCTGAAGAAACATCAAAATATGACCTTATGTTATGCTGATCTGTCCTATCTTGCTGCCGCGCTGCTCCGTGAACCAGAGCGTTCCCTCAGGGCCAGCGGTGATATCGTAAGGGCCGCTGTTAGCAGTAGGAACAACATACTCGGTAACGTCGCCTGAAATGGTTATGCGTCCAATCTTATTAGCGCCACTTTCGGTGAACCAGAGCGCGCCGTCCGATCCCCTGGTTATCCTGAATGGCTGGCTTGCGGCGGTGGGAAGTGCAAACTCGGTGATGGCGCCTGAAGTGGTGATGCGCCCAATCTTATTGCTATGCAGTTCGGTAAACCAGAGGGCGCCATCCGGTCCGGCGATTATGCCTTCAGGCAGGCAGGCTATCTGCTGTGGGAATGGTATATTCCGTGATTGCGCCGCTAGTGGTGATGCGCCCGATCTTGTTGACCGCACTTTCGGTAAACCAGAGCGTGCCGTCCGGCCCGGCGGTTATACCCAGCGTACTACCAATAGTCGGCCTGGAAAACTCGATCACATCTCCGCTGGTCGTAATGCGCCCAATTTTATTGCCAGGGAGATCGGTAAACCAGAGGGCGCCATCCGGCCCCTGAACAAGGTGATATGCGTGGGTGGTCGTAGTAAGTGGAAACAGGGTTATAACTCCCTGTGAGGTGATGTGTCCGATGTGGGAGCCGTTCGCGAACCAGGCTGTTCCATCCGGCCCGGCAGTAATACCGGTCAAATCCGAACCCGGCAATGAAAATTCGCGAAAAGATACGTTGCTGGTTGAAACAGTGCGCGAGGCGACCGGTGTAGGTGTAGGCGAACCGGCAACAGGTGTGGAACCGCAGCCTGCCAGCAGAAGGACACTCACAAGCAATCCGAGCAAGACCAGAGGCCTTTCTGTTCTTCGTGAAGCCGCGATCGTTTTCATCAAGGCCTCCTTTACTGCAAGGAAATGTCTATTGTGAACTATTTTAGTAACTACTCAGGAGACCAAGCAACCGAGAAAGGGTGACCATGGAAGACAGCGGTCAGAGCCGAGAGCATAGAATGCCCCTGCTTGTGCATGGTGGAGAGATAACTGCGAATGTGGCAAAAGGCAGTAGCTCCCGTGGCACTGCGAAAGGTGCCGGAGATCTTTTGCTGCACTTTGGCAAGGCTTCGGTCACGCTCGGCCTGGTTGTTGGTAAAAGGAATGGAGAGATCGTCGAGCAAAGCCAGCACTTGCTCGGCACGAGAGAGCAAGGCATCGAGCAGATTCCTGGCAGGGCTTTGTTTGGCTTTGCCTTTCCTTTTGCCCGTGGTGGCTGCCGCAGGCGGCCCTTGAGCCGCATAGCCGAGGGCCAGGATTTCGAAATAGCGCGCAACCCAGTCATCGCGCTCGATGGACGGCACCGCCGACAGATGGAGTCCACGCCAGTGTTGGCAGGCCTCATGCAGATCGAGCAAGAAGTCATGCATTTGCTGAGCCCAGTCTTGCTGCGGCTGCTGGGCGATGGCCAGACAATCACGCAACAAGTGCGCCCCACAGATGCTGTGCGCACAGTCGTAGCCATCGTAGCTGGCAAAGCGGTCATGCATGCCACGGCCCTCAAAGACCGGCCAGATGCCGATCTCATCCATGGCTTCTCGACCGTGAGAGGGATGCCAGGCCAAATGCGTCAGCCAGCGCGTACAGTTGACATGCAGCCAATGCAAGACGCCATAGATGCGAATGCCGGTCTCGTCTCCATCTTGCAAACGACTGGCCGCGATCAGCTCGCCAATGCGCTTGACCACCGGAGCCAGGGCTTGGCAGGTGCGTGCGGTCGGCAACAGTTGCCCCTGATGCAGATAGACCGCCAGGGCTTGCAGATTGGGGCCATATTGCACGGGAGCACTGACCGCGGGGGGAAACTGCCCAGATTGGGGCTCTGGCACGTGGGACACCTCAGGCTTTGCACCTGATGCTCGTGGCCCAGCAAGCGGATTTCTGGCACATCGAGCACTTGCCGACGTTCGACGACCTGGCCGACCACCTCGCCCAGATTCTGCCCGCACTGCTGACAGAACTTGGGGCGGTGAGCGATCACCTCATCGGGTTGCTCTGCCATCTGCAGTGTGTGACCAGCATGTCCCTGCTGTCCTCCTGGACCCTTGTCGCTGGCCGGACGAGACCGGCGTGGCAGACGCCCCAAGCCATCAGAGGAGGGAGGTCTACTGCTGCTACGGCTGTCTTTGGCCAAGCGCTCTTCCGGTTCCTTGATGCGCGCCTCTGCTCTCGCCAGTTGCTCTTTCAAGGGCAGCAGTTCCGCCACCAGGGCTTTGAGCAGTCGATTTTCTTCTCGCAACGTGAGCAGTTCTTCTTCTTGCGTCATGAGTCTATTTTACCCGCTTTTCTCTCCTTTGGCAAGTCGTTAGTAGACCTTAGTAGTTACTGTATTTCACTCGCCTGATTTTTCAATTGTCCGCGCCGGCAAAGCAGTTGTGACCCGGCCCAGCCACCGGCGTTACACACTTTAACTTTCGAAAATTCTTTGAGAACCTGGAAAAGAAGCAGGCATCTTTTCAGGCAACAAAGAGGAATCTGGCAACTGCTTCCTGGCACCAATTGATTATCGTTGATCTGGTTGTACGAATGAACAAGCAAAATTGCTTAAGTATATCTACTTATAAGAGAACACTGATTTCTTCAATACTGCTGTTTTTTTGAAACTAATTCATTAATCACTAAGCCGCTTTGTCAGTAGAGCAATATGACTAAAAAGCGCATAGAGGTCGCCAGTTAGAGGTCTATCTTCGCAATAGTAGTAAAGGTTGTTTTAAAGCGTCCTGAGAGGTATCAAGGCTTTGTAGTGGTCAGAATAATGATTTTGATAATGAGCCGGATACATACTTCATACTCATGCTGGATTGAGGAATACAAGTGACGCCTGCGTTGTTATCCCCATCGAGGTGAATATGCTGTGCCAGACTTTCCCTCATCTTTTGCTACAGGCGGCTGTAAGCCGTTTTGTATCACCTGTTGCACATCTTCTATTCCATGTGCTATAATCCCATTGGTATAATAAGAGAGATAAAAGGTCCATAACCGTAAGCGCAAGCAAGGCGGCAAGATTCCGAGGGCAAGGAGGGGTAGGGGCAGGAAAATTGTGCCCCATAGAACATGAACAAGAAGCAACCGCCCTCTGTCTGGGATTCACTGGCCTTAATGGGGCAATTGGGCTTGACCATCGCCCTTCCCATCGCTATATTAGCTATCCTGGGGAACTTCCTGGATAGCAAAGTCCAAACTGGACCTGTGTTTTTACTACTCGGGCTGCTGCTTGGCCTGATCACCGGAGTATATGGAGCGTACCGTTTATTAAAAAGGTTGTTATAAAAGAACAGCATAGAGACGGGGCCGTCTACAACGAAACAGACCTGGCAGAGCACGGTGAATAAGGAGGATGCCGAGTGCTCTGGAGACTTCCTAACATATCTCTTGCACCGGACACAATATTCTATATCGGGTCATTTCCGGTCACAAACACACTGCTGGGTACCTGGATATCTATCGCTATACTGCTGGTACTTTTCTATTTTGGGACGCGCAGGCGTGACCTGATCCCTTCCGGTATGCAAAATCTGATGGAGTGGGTAGTGGAACTGCTGCTCGGTCTGGCGGAAAGCGTGGCAGGGAAAGTGAAAGGAAGAAAGTTTTTCCCGCTGGTTGCCACTTTCTTCGTCTTCATTTTCGTTTCCAACTTCATTGATATTATTCCAGGCGTGGATACCATCGGGCAGATCAATGCGGCGGCTATTCAGGCTGCTCACACAAGCAGTCGACCGGTCCTGGGCATATTCTTATTCGGAGATATCTCTAACGCATTGATACCCTGGATTCGCCCCGCTACCACCGATCTGAACTTGACCATTGGGATGGCGCTGATCGCGGTGATTACCGCCCAGGTATATGGCTTCGCGACCCTGGGAGCGGGAGAGCACCTGAGCAAGTACTTTAACTTCCCGGCGCTCTTCAGATTGGACTTTACGGGTTTTGTAGAGTTCTTTGTCGGTATTCTGGACATTGTCCAGGAGATTGGGCGCATCCTTTCGCTGGCTTTCCGTCTCTTTGGCAATATCTTTGCCGGAACGGTCGTGCTGGCGGTGTTTGCCTTTATCATCCCATTCGTTTCAGATATCGTCTTTATTCCGTTTGAACTCTTCGTTGCGTTTGTGCAAGCCTTCGTCTTCGCCTTGCTGTCGTTGATTTACCTGCAACTGGCGGTTACTCCTCATGCTCACGCCGAAAGCGAGCAAGAGGCTCACGAAGATTTTGAGCGCAACGAGGAGCGAGCGGCAGCCAGTCATGCCTAGGTAAAGATTGCTACTCGCGGGATTTTTCCGCGATTGCATAAATTTTTTCAAAGATAGAACATTATAAGGCTTGTCCTTAAGGAGGATTATTATGCCAGTAGACCTTCATCCACTTGGAGTAGCGTTAGCAATTGGTTTGGGAGCGATTGGGCCAGGCATCGGCATCGGTATCGCAGCCGGCCAGGCGTTTAATGCCATCGGGCGCAACCCCGAAGCCGAGCCACTCATTCGTACAGACTTGATTCTTGGTCTGGCTTTCGCGGAAGCTATCTCGATTTACGCATTGCTGGTCGCTTTCCTGATTCAGTTCCTCAAGTAATACTTTTCCGCCGTGGCGTAGAGACGCAGTATGCCGTCTGTCTCTTGCGACTGCTGTAGCCGCAACTTGTTTATAATCGTGTAGTTGAGCAAACGACAAGGGGCGTCTCCATGCTGTAGGGGCGGGAGCAGTGGCGGGTGCGGGGAATAGACCCTGGTGGTTTGGTTGCCCTTTTGCAATCCAACCGATGCGGATGCAGGGGATGAACCCTGGTAGCCGCCCGTGGTGAACTGAAGGAAGGAGGCAAAACCATGCACGCGGTAGTGCATACACTTATCTTTGCTGATGTAGCGAGTGGGCTGGGCATCAACTTACTGGCCCTGCTCTCGCAGGTTTTCAGCTTTGGCGTTGTCTTCGTCATCCTCTGGCGTTGGGGCTTTCCGGTAATATTGCGGACACTCGAGCGCCGGCAGGCGACGATTCGCGAGGGTGTGGAGAACGCAGAAAAAGCCAGGCGCGACCTGGCGGAGGCGAATGAGCGCGCCGAGCAGATACTTGCCGAGGCCCGCCGGCAGGCGCAGGATACGATTGACCGCGCGGAGAAAGCCGCCGAACGCGAGGCGAATCGCATCATAGAAGAGGCTAATGCCCGGGGTCAACAGGTGGAACAACAGTATGTTGCTCGTATCCGGCAGCAGGCAGCCCAGGCGCGTGAAGAGTTGAGTCGCCTGGTCGTCAATCTTTCGATTGACGCGGCAGGGAGGGTTATCGGCAAATCGGTTGACACCAAAGATAACCGTCGCCTGGTCCAGGATTTTGTTAGTTCTACAACAAAGGAACAGTAGCAATGCTTAAGGGAGCGATAGGACGTCGCTACGCGGCGGCAATCTTTGATATCGCCCGCAGGCAGAATACGGTAGACCGCACGCTTGAGGACGTGCAGGAGATAGCGAAAGTCTTTGCCAACCGCAAGGTGGCCTATCTCTTAATGGAACCAAAGGTGCCCGCGAAGCGCAAAGAGACAGCGGTACGCCAGGCTCTGGCGTCTAAGGTGCTGCCTACGTCGCTCAACCTCGCCCTGCTGGTCGTCCAGCGCGAGCTGGTCGAGGCTATGCCAAACATTGCCAATGAACTCGAACGTCTCGTGCTTGAGTATAAGAACGAGGCGAAAGCCGAAGTGACAACGGCAGCACCGATGGATGAGGCGCAGCGCAATTCCGTTAAGCAGGCGCTGGAACGTAGAACAGGCAAAACTATTCTGATGACAACAAAGGTTCAGCCTGAAATCCTGGGTGGCGTTGTGGCCCGCGTAGGAGACCAGGTGATCGATGGAAGTGTTCGTTATCGCCTCTCCGCGTTGCGGCAGCAACTGTTGCGCGGGGTCGCCGCTACTACCAGCACTGATGATACGTTTCTTCCGCCCGAATTGAGCGATGGACGTATTCCACCGCCTCCTTCTGAACCACCAGATACGCAGGAGACGATGGTTGAACCGACCAAAATACAGTAGGGGTGTGGGCTTGCCCCACCCTGAATCGATGTGGGCCGTGTAGCGTAATACTAGGCTGTTGCGGCTCTTGCGCAGCATCGATTCCTAAGAGGAGAACTCACGATGGCTTCATGGGCTGATGAAATCAGCGCAATTATAGAAAGAAACATCGCAGGCTTCGGGGGCACTGAAACGGAAACTGCCAGCGTCGGCACCGTAATTGCGGTACAGGATGGCATCGCCCGTGTTTATGGCCTGCAAGATGTAAAATACCTCGAACTGGTGGAATTTCCGCGCACAGGTATTGTGGGCATGGCCTTCAACCTTGAGGAAGAGACGGTCAGTTGCCCCATCCTGGGCGATTATACACATATTAAAGAAGATGACGAGGTGCGCACAACCGGGCGCGTTGTGTCCGTTCCGGTCGGTGATGCCCTGATTGGCCGGGTCGTCAACCCCCTGGGTGAGCCAATCGACAACAAAGGGCCTATCAATACCACTAAGACTCGCCCGGTCGAGCGTGTAGCTCCGGGCGTGATTACCCGCAAGCCCGTCGATACTCCAGTACAGACCGGTATCAAGGCTATCGATAGCATGATTCCTATCGGTCGTGGCCAGCGCGAACTAATCATTGGCGACCGGCAGACTGGTAAGTCGGCAATCGCTATCGATACGATCATCAACCAGAAGGGTAAAAACCTGATCTGTATCTACGTGGCAATCGGCCAGAAGAACTCTTCGGTCGCGCGTACCATCGAAATCCTTGAGCAGCATGGTGCGATGGAGCATACCGTCGTGGTAGTCGCGGGAGCATCGGAACCTGCTCCATTGAAATACCTGGCCCCATATGCCGGTTGCACGATGGGTGAGGAGTTCATGGAATCGGGCAAGGACGCGTTGATCATTTACGATGACCTGACCAAGCACGCCGAGGCCTATCGCAACATCTCGCTGATCATTCGCCGGCCTCCTGGCCGCGAGGCCTATCCGGGCGATGTCTTCTACCTGCATTCGCGCTTGCTAGAGCGCGCCGCCCGTCTGAATGACGACTATGGCAATGGCTCGCTGACGGCGTTGCCCATCATCGAGACGAAGGCAAATGACATCTCGGCCTACATTCCGACGAACGTCATTTCGATTACCGACGGGCAGATCTTCCTGGAGACTGACCTGTTCAACGCCGGTGTTCGTCCAGCCATTAACGTCGGTCTCTCGGTTTCGCGCGTGGGTAGTAGCGCGCAGACGCGCGCCATGAAGCAGGTAGCAGGTTCGCTGCGCCTCGATCTTGCGCAGTTCCGCGAACTGGCGGCTTTCGCGCAATTCAGTTCCGACCTGGACAAGGCGACGCGCAGTCGCATCGATCGCGGCCAGCGCCTGACCGAAATCCTCAAGCAGCCCCAGTACCAGCCGGTACCGGTCGAGCGGCAGGTCATGATCATCTACGCCGCCACGCATGGCTACCTGGATGACGTTCCTGTGGATATGGTTATCAAGTGGGAGCCAGCGTTCTATCGTTACATGGAAGCCAACCATCCTGAGATCGGACAGGAGATCATCGACAAGTCCGTCAAGGGCAAAGAGAAGATGTCCGATGACCTGCTGAAGCGCCTGGATGCCGCGATTGAAGAATTTAAGAAGACCGCGGAACCACGGGCCGAGGCGGCCCCATTGGGCACATCACAGGCGCAGGCGAACGGCGCGGGGCGCAATGAGGAGAATCTGAGTCGCGCCGGGGCCGGTTCCTCTGACAAGATGGCCCAACCGTCGTAAAGGAGGCAGTCTATGCCATCAACCCGAGAGGTACGGCGGCGCATCCGTGCCGTTAAGAATATGGCGCAGATCACCAGGGCAATGCAGATGGTGGCTAGCAGCAAGATGCGGCGAGCCCAGGAGCGCGTGCAGCAATCGCGTCCATACTCTGAGCAGCTACGCGCGCTGGTTTCGCGCCTTGCGAATGCCTCTGGCGAGGATGTAGGTCAGGGAGTGGCGCTGCTCAAGCAACGCCCGGTGCGCAATATCGGTTATCTGCTGATTTCCCCTGATCGCGGACTGAGTGGAGCGTTACCGAGCAATATCAACCGCCGCGCGCTTTTATCCGTGCAAGAGGAACAGAATAGATTGACTGAGCAGGGCGGCCAGCGACCAGGTTTGCAGTTTATCGCGGTAGGCCGCAAGGGGCGCGATTTCGTTGTGCGATCCCGGCTGCAGATGATCGCCGAATTCACGAACTATGGTGATAGACCGACGTTGAGCGATGCAGCGGCGATTGCCCAGGTAGCCGTCGATGCCTTTTTGAAAGGTGAAGTCGATGTCGTCTACCTGGTCTACGCGAAGTTCGTCAACACGGTGACACAGCAGCCAATCGTTGTGCAGTTGTTACCGGTGCAGCCGCCGTCTGGCCAGGAAGAAGAGCAAAGAACGGTAGAATATATCTACGAACCGGACCCGCGAAGCATCTACGAGGCATTACTGCCACGTTACGTAGATGTCCTGGTCTACCAGGCTCTGCTTGAAAATATCGCCAGTTTTTACTCGGCACAGATGGTCGCGATGAAGAATGCGACCGATAATGCCAACGAGCTTGTGCAAGACCTCACCCTGGCCTATAACAAGGCGCGCCAGGCCAGCATCACCACCCAGATTCTCGAAGTGGTGTCTGGCGCTAACGCACTGTAGGGGCGTGGGCTTGTCCCCGTCCGCCCCCATGGGCCGTTTAACAGGAGAATAGAGAATACATGGCAACAGAAATAGGCACCAAAGGAAAAATTGTGGAGGTGCTGGGGGCCGTCGTAGACGTTGAGTTTCCCCCAGATAAAATCCCTGAAATATATAACGAAATTCGCACCCAAATAGAAGGCAGCGATTCTGAGCTCGTCCTTGAGGTTGAGCAATTGCTGGGCAATAACTGGGTGCGCTGTGTGGCAATGGGGCCGACCGATGGCCTCCAGCGCGGCATAGACGCCTATGATACCGGCCAGCCGATTACCGTTCCAGTTGGACCGAAGACGCTCGGGCGTATCTTCAACGTCCTTGGGCAACCGGTCGATATGAAGCCCGATATCCCAGATGCCCCACGCGAGCCCATTCACAGGCCCGCGCCCAACCTCGAAGACCAGTCCGAGGCCATCGAGGTGTTCGAGACCGGCATCAAAGTCATCGATCTGATCTGCCCGTTCATGCGTGGTGGTAAGGTTGGCGCGTTTGGAGGAGCCGGCGTTGGCAAGACCGTCATCATCCAGGAACTGATCAACAATATCGCTAAAGGTCATGGTGGCTACAGCGTCTTTTCCGGCGTGGGCGAGCGCACCCGCGAGGGCAACGACCTGTATCATGAAATGATTACGGCGGGCGTTATCGACCGCCTGGCGATGGTGTTCGGGCAGATGAACGAGCCCCCCGGATCGCGCCTGCGCGTCGCGCTGACCGGCCTGACCATGGCGGAGTACTTCCGCGATGAAGAGGGCAAGGACGTGCTGCTCTTCATTGATAACATCTTCCGTTTCACACAGGCAGGAGCCGAAGTATCAGCGCTGCTCGGCCGCATGCCCTCCGCCGTGGGATACCAGCCGAACCTGGCCGAGGAAATGGGTGAATTGCAGGAGCGCATCACTTCGACCAAAAAGGGTTCGATCACGTCGATGCAGGCTGTGTACGTGCCCGCCGACGACTACACCGACCCGGCTCCGGCGACCACCTTCGCTCACCTTGACTCGACGATTGTGTTGGAGCGTTCGATCTTTGAGCAGGGCATCTACCCCGCCATCGATCCACTGGCTTCCACCAGCCGCCTGCTTGACCCGCAAATCGTGGGCCAGGAACACTACGATGTTGCACGGAGCGTGCAGAAGGTGTTGCAGCGTTACAAGGACCTGCAGGATATTATCGCCATCCTGGGCGTCGATGAATTGTCGGACGAAGATAAGCTGACCGTGGCCCGCGCCCGTAAGCTGCAGCGTTTCTTCTCGCAGCCATTTACAGTCGCGCAGGTCTTCACCGGCCTCGAGGGCAAGTATGTTTCCCTGAAGGAGACAATCAAGGGCTTTAAAGAAATTCTCGAGGGCAAGTACGATCACATCCCTGAGAACTACTTCTACCTCAAAGGCCCCATCGAAGACGTTGTGAATGCCTACGAAGCCGATCAACAGAAGGGTTAAACGATGGCGACACGCTCACGCAATATCCTGCATGTCGAGGTCGTGACCGCCGAGCGCGAACTCTATAATGGTGAGGCCACTATGGTCGTCGCCCCTGGATCAGAGGGGCAACTGGGCATCTTACCTCAACATGCCGCTCTTTTGACGACGCTGAAGCCCGGCGCGATGCGCATTCAGCTGGGCGATGCTGAAGAGCCGCTGTTTGTGTCGGGCGGTTTCCTCGAAGTGAATAACAACACGGTGACGGTCCTGGCGGATACAGCCGAGCACGCCGAGGAGATCGACCAGGCGCGCGCTGAAGAGGCGCGCCGCCGCGCTCAAGAGCGCCTGGAACAGGCTACTTCAGACGCGGAACGCGCCGAAATGCAGGCTGCGCTGGAACGCGCTTTGAGCCGCCTGCGTGTAGCCGAACTGGCTCGCCGGCATGATCGCCGTCGCATCCAGATGCCCCCATCGCAAGAATAACATGAGTGATCCTGAATGTGAGAAACAGGCAGGGGAGAAAGGGCGGCCGCAAGGGGAGACTTTTGCGGTCGCCCTCCATATGTCCGTTCGCCAACATTCGGAATCTCTCATATTTATTTGCTCCCCAGGGAAAAACAACCATCCCCACTACTGCCGTCCACAGCGCCATCATCGCCGCAAACTGTAGTCCCAACAGCAGCGTGGCAATCCATCCCTCCACGAGCGCCGAACTGGCTCCCACGACGAGCATATACAACCACCCCCTGCGACCCCAGGCAAGAGGGTGCATTTTAGCCCCATTTGCCAGCGCCCCGGCAAGCACGCCAATAACTATCCAGAATGCCAGCAGCAACGTGTTCATCTACAAATCCTCACGAACCTGGTAATATTGCTTTCGTTAGAAACCGTAGCAGGCTGCTCCCATCGCCTAATAATAGCCATGGATTGATGGTAGAACGCGCCTCTACGTGCTGGAAAATGCCAAGTTCTGCGAAATCATATGGATGGTGTATGCGCGCGAGAGCGCGCGAGAGCGTCCGCAAACTCAACCGACTCGCTGAATGGAACATACTGGTCATTTACTTACGGCATTTCCTGAGTATAGATCACATTGAATAACGGCAACTAAAGACTTTTGCCCGCTGGTTATCCAGAAGTGACAGGAGATTCTTCGCTGCGCTTAGATGTGGCCATTTCACCTCAGTATAGCGATGCAAGATGATAAAATAGGATCACTAAGCCTTGCTTTTTGAAGCAGAAGATGGAGCGCAAATATCATATGAGTACGACACCTGCCGGGCGACCGCGCCCATTTGTCTTGATTGTTATGGATGGCTGGGGCATCAATCCTCGTAAAGAGGGCAACGCTATTGCGCTTGCCAGTACTCCGCATATTGATGAACTGGCGCGCAAGTGGCCGCATACGTCCATAAAAACTTCTGGCGAGGCGGTTGGACTGCCGGAGGGGCAGATGGGCAATTCCGAGGTTGGCCACCAGAATATCGGGGCGGGCAAGCGCGTTTTACAGGACTTCACACGCGTTAGCGAATCGATTAAAGATGGCACATTTTTTCAGAATCCGGCCTTGCTCAGGGCCATCGAGCATGTCAAGAAAAACTCCTCGCGCCTGCATATTTGTGGCTTGCTGGGCAATGGCGGCGTGCATGCCCACGAAAGCCATTTAGAGGCACTGCTGCGCCTGGCGCACATGCACAATATAGAGCAAGTGTACATTCACTCATTTACCGATGGCCGCGATACCTCACCGACGGGCGGTATGGAGTTCATGCGCCAGCTGGAGGCGCGGGCCAGGGAGATTGGCGGCGAGCATCCCGCGAGAGTCGCGACCGTTAGTGGGCGCTACTACGCGATGGATCGCGATAATCGCTGGGATCGAACGGCGATGACCTATTTTGCCATGACGCGCGGCGAGGGCCAGCATGCCGGTTCCGCGCTTGCCGCAATTCAGCAATCCTATGAGAAAGGCGTCACCGACGAGTTCATTGTTCCCACGGTCGTGATGGAAGACAACCTCCCCGTAGCCGTCGTGCGGGACGGTGATGCGCTTATTCACTACAATTTTCGCCCCGATCGGGCTCGCCAGCTGACCAAGGCGTTCGTGCTGAAAGAATTGCCGCCACAGGCCGGGGGGAAATTTAATCGCGGGCCGCGCCTGAAAGACCTGGAATACGTCATGATGACGGAATATGAAGAGGGGCTGGACGCCGGCGTCGCCTATCGCGCCGACAATGTGGATATGCCCCTGGCGCGTGTGATCTCTGAGCATGGCTTGCGCCAATTCCACACCGCCGAGACGGAAAAGTACGCGCACGTCACCTACTTCATCAATGGCCGGCGCGAAACGCCATTTCCAGGAGAGGATCGTGTGCTGGTGCCATCGCCCAAAGTCCCTACCTATGATTTGCAGCCGGAGATGAGCGCGGCAGGCGTGACCGATACGGCAGTTGAAGCCATCCGCAGCGGCGTGTATGACCTGGTGATTATGAACTATGCCAATGCTGACATGGTTGGGCATACAGGTGTGCTGGAAGCAGCGATCAAAGCGGTTGAAGCGGTTGATAAGGGCGTGGGGCGCGTAGTGGAAGCCGCGCTGGCGGCAGGTGGAGGCTTGCTGATCACGGCTGACCATGGCAATGCAGAGCAATTGATCGAGTACGATACGGGCAAGCCCTTTACCGCCCATACTACCTATCCGGTGCCGCTTTACCTGGTTGTGCCGCAGTTAGCGCGGGCGCGCCTGCGCGACGATGGCATCCTGGCCGATGTTGCGCCGACCATTCTCCAGGTGATGCACATTCCACAACCCAAAGATATGACGGGACGCTCATTAATTTTGCCCTAATGGTGGGGAGAGTGGAGGGCGACCACAAGGGTAGGAGGGAGTTGGAGGCGGTCTCGGCCGCATAGGGGCTCAAAGAAAACAGGAGCGGAGGGCGTACCCTTGGTGGCCCTCCGCATAAAAGCACCCGGTTGCCTTTGCGCCAAAATGCATAACAGTTATCCACATATTTGAATGTAAAATGTGGATAACTGTTAACCCGTGTGGATAACGAGCAATACATGTAATGCAAGACGATTGATCATCAGGCCCCAATTACTTGCATCCATTGTAGCAGGCGGGCCTGCCGCTCTGCCTCATTATTCGGCAGGGCCAGCGGCCTGCCGCGAGCATCAATGACCAGTCCTACCAGACCTCCGTCAATTTCTTCAGCCGCGCGTGCCCTCTCACCCGGCCCTAAGCCGACATCAACGGTTGGCGCCGGATAGAGCGTCAACAATGCCTGCTCGTTTACACGCAGGGGGATGATTTCGAGCGTGCCGCTCATGACATCTAGAGTCACCTGTCGTCCGTTGCTGTATTCTACGCCAACGCGGATGGCAAGCTGGCCGGGAGGTAATATACCATATGGTACAACGCACGTGCCCAGGCGATGCGCGACGGCGTCATTCTCGTTCACCTGCACCGCCGCAATGGGAGCTATAGTAGCCACGGCTCCCAACTGCGTAATCAGCATGGTACTATCCAGGATCATCGATGTAACGCCGCGCGGCTGCAAGGCATCGAGCAGCATGAGCATAGCCTGGCCGAATTTCGGAGCATGGGCCAGCACGCCTCCCGTGGCTAAGATCAGATCGGCCTCGAACTGGCCGGGATGTGTCCTATCTGCCGCTTCGACGGCGAGCCTCATTGCTTCACGCGCGAACGCCTGCGCAATTTGCAACTCGCGCTGGTTTGCTGGTAACACCTGCGGATGCTGCATGCAGTTGCGTGCATAGTGCTGCAATTCTTCATCGCTGGTGGAAAAAGGAAGCCAGCGGGCAATACGTTTCGGGCCTGCTTTTTGTAGGATGGCTCCTATGCCTGGGCCAACCCCTATTCCGGTATCTACGATGGGGATAAACTCGCCGCGCTCGCTGGCCATCATTACGGTTGTATTTGTTCCACCAACATCCACCGCGGTTACATTCATCGCATAGTGCTGGGCGAGAAATCGCACAAGGCTACTTAGCGAGCTGGCCGTTGCCACGGGCGCTGTGGCGGCCCATGAGCGCATACGTTCGTAACCGGGAATGCTCTGTATGATATCACGCTCATAGAGAGCCATAGCGGTCATGCTCACGGGTCCAAGCTGAGCCTGAGAGGTGAGTGTGTCGATGCGCGTAACTTCGGCGAACCCTTTCAACATGGTGCGTACGGCTTCGACATATTGGGGAGCGCCCGCGTAGAGGACGGGCAACCGGCGCGAAGTATTGCCGGGGGAGTATGCTTCGAGCGCACCGGATTGTAGCGTGTTGATGATTAACTGGCAGGCCTCTTGTAGAGGTGTCGCGCCGGCCGGTCCTTCGGCGTTGCCTACAATCAGGACGGCATCGGGCTGCAGTTCCCGCATCCGTTGCAACTGGTTCTTCCACTCAGCGGCCAGCCGTTCGGGTGTCCAGGACGACGCTGGATTCGCATTCGAACTCGCAGCTGCTTGAAAGGCAGGAGAGGATATGGCAAAGGTTTCCGCGTAGAGTCCAGAAACGGCCTGGGTAGCAAGTTCATCGAGGGCTGCGCTTACGCCTCCAAGTACGACCAGCCGCATCGTTCCCCCGACGCTTACGGTCGTGACAAACACATCTACCCCATTCCCGTCCGGCCGTTCGGGAGAGATCATCTGTCCGTCGGATACCAGTTGACGGCC
This sequence comes from Ktedonobacteraceae bacterium, assembly GCA_035294305.1. Taxonomy (GTDB): domain Bacteria; phylum Chloroflexota; class Ktedonobacteria; order Ktedonobacterales; family Ktedonobacteraceae; genus DASRBN01. The sequence continues at coordinate 46,872 of DATGLD010000019.1, forward strand.
AGTGATATGCTCGATGCGGTGAATTGCCTGGATAATACCGCGCGTAATATCTTCGTTCGGGTTCGAGAGGCTAGTAGGCGCTTCACCTCGTGCCATCAGACGATACTGATTTTCGACCAGGCCCAGCAGCGAAACTTTTGTGAAGACGCTGCCACAATCGACAACCAGGATCGAATTAGCCGATGCTGGATTGCGATTCATGATCTGCCCTGGTCCCTCCTCCAGTTTAGTCTCTGTATACATCTCCTTTGTCCTTTGTGCTCGAATCGGCTGCGAAAGAACCGGTGTAGGCGCTCCTCAGGGGTAATCCTGGCCCCCTTTAATGAGAGAACCAGCTGCGGATAGTTTCGATAAACCCTCGTCGTGCCGGTTTGTTGCCCGAGGAGTTCGCGTTGGGCCTATGTGCGTTGTTGGCCTGAGACGGTGATGCTCCTCCACCATAGGGTGGCAACTGCTGTCCAGGCATGCCGGGCGCATTTACGGGCGTGTATGCCTGTGATCCTGCTGGCACATACCCTTGAACAGGCAATCCCTGCTGCATGCCCGCTAGCGCATTATTAGGCTGCGGCAAGGACCCAGATGGATTGGGTGATTGCGCAGGCATCTGTCTCATCTGCGTAGATGCCGGCTGCTGTTGGAATAACTCCCCTTGAAATCCTTGCTGGTATCCAGGAGTGGAGCCTGGCTGTGAAGGGAAATAGGGAGCTGTTGATGCCACGCCCAGCATTGAAGAAAAGACATTGGCCGCGACCTCGCTCTGCTCATATGGCCCGGCTTCTCCGCGGGGGCGGCTTGGCACGCGCACATTCTCGACACGTGGAGGATTGCCGTATGGCGTGGGCCGTATGGTACTCGCAGGCTCTAGTTGCTGTCCCTGCCCCTCTTCAGATGCGCGCAGCCAGTGCGGCAGGGAGTTCATATCGATCAGGGAGGCTCCTGTTAGATTTCCACCGTTACTATTACTATTTGGAACCTGCATGGATGCCTGTTGTGGGCGTTCCTGCCCCTGCTCGCTTTCACGTAGCCAGCCGGGCAAGGAATTCATATCGAGCAGCGAAGATGCGCCGATTCCCGATTGCGGACCCTGCTGGCCAGGTGCTGAAGCGGGCGCCTGGTTATGAAATGCGGCTTGCTGGCCTGGAGGATTGGCTTGCACAGGTGAATTGGCCTGCCCCCCCAACCATGGAGGTAACGCTTGCTGGTCGATCAGTTCATGTGATGAAAAGCCCTGGGGAGCCGGAGCATAAGAGGCCATGCCTGTTGCCTGGTTATTGTGTCCCGTGTACGGCGGATTATTGCCCGGGGTGAGAGGTTGGACCGCTGGCGATTGGTGCTGCTGCGGCAAATTTCGTATCCAATCAGGTAAAGCGTCAGGTTGAACCAGGCTGGAGGCGTCGATGTTTTTCGGCGCAGGCTGATTCGCTCCTGGCTGTTTCTCCTGCAGCCAGGATGGCAGGGATTGTTCATCGATCAGGGAACTGGCGGCAAAACCCGTGGGAGGCAAAAAATCGCTATCAGTATCAGGAGCCGGCATCGAAGCCGCGCGCCAGGCCGGTATCTTTGCTGAATTACCTGCCTCCGCTAGGTCCGATTTTTCCGATCTCATCCAGCTGGGCAGCGCACCCTCGTCAGAAAATTCGTGGGACATATATCCTGCTTGCCCATCCGCTGATGCTTTCGATCCCGCGGGTCGCTCACTGGTGCGCAGCGATTCTAGCCACGCCGGTAGCTCCGGCTGTTCATTCGACAAGGGCAAGCCACAGACCGGGCAATAAAGTGCGCCTGCCTGGACGGACTTCCCACAGCGTTTACATGTAATCACTTTTACTCCTCACTTTCGCCAGGCCCCGGCATAATGGCTAACTGTTTCACCTGGACGCGTACAAACCGGAATGCGCTTGCTACGAACGCAGTGTATCATGCTTTTTTGAGCTTGACAACGACGACTACCCAGAAGGGGTATCCTCCGGTAAGCGATATGATAAGACATATTGATATGATACAATACACGCGTTACTACTCTCCCAAAAGTACTACGGAACCTATCCAGACTAACTACTAATCGATCAGGAGGTTTTCATGTCACAGCAGCTTGAGGGTTGGGGCGGAACTGTGCATGGACATTTGTTGCAGCTTACCCTCCCCCTTCCCCCTAGCATTAATGAACAGTATGCTACTGTGAATGGTCATCGCGTGAGTTCGCAGATTGCTCGTCGCTACAAACAGCAGGTGCAAGAGACCCTGCGCTTGCTCAAGCGGCAGGGCTTGCTGCCCGATGAATTGTGCCATCACTTTCGCCAGGGCTATCTAGCTCTCTTCCTCGACTTCTACTTCACCACACCCCTCAAAAGAGACCTCGATGGAGGTCTGAAGATCACATTAGATGCGCTTTGCGAAGGGTTAGGCCTGAATGACAACCGTGTGGTGGACATTCACCTGACGAAGCACATTGACCCCTTACATCCCCATCTCTATGTTGAGTTGGAGCCGCTGACCGATTGGCAGTTCGATAAGGAGTATGTCCTCCTGGCACACTAAAACCCCACGCTTGCTTCTATGCAAAGCCTTCATTACAATAAAACTGGCAATATCATGTTTCTGTAACAAATTGCCCATATTTTCTCAGAGGGAGTTATAGATGTCCGGAATTGCTCATAGAATGTCACCTCGTTTCATCCCTTGGCGAGTGGCTGAAGCGTATTCGTCCATACACTTGCGCGCGCCTGTGACTTTGGCCCGCAATACTCAGATCAGCGCATCTGGAAGGGGCCCCAAACTACTGCTCGGCCTGGTCTTTAGCTGTATCATTGCTCTGCTGGCGCGGAGGCGGCGGTCACTTACACGCGGCGGCGCCGCCGGGACAGTTGCAGTTGGCACGGCGATTTTCGGCATGGGAGGCTGGTCATGGGGCCTCTCATTAATTTATTTCTTCGTCTCTTCAACGCTGTTCTCACACTATCGCGAGCGCGAGAAGGCCCGTGCCGCCGCGGACAAGTTCAGCAAGGGGTCTGAGCGCGATATCGGGCAAGTGGCGGCCAATGGCGGTCTCGCGACGCTACTGGCGCTCGCCTATGGCCTGTCCGGCTCATCATCACGCGCAAAATTATTGCAGGCCGGTTTTACGGGGGCGTTGGCAACTGCTAATGCCGATACCTGGGCTACAGAGTTGGGCGTGCTCAGCAGGCAAGACCCGCGTTTGATTACGTCGGGGAAGCGTGTTTCACCTGGAACCTCAGGTGGTATTACGCTGCTGGGCACGACGGCCTCGGCGCTGGGGGCTTTTTCGCTGGGCCTCGTTTTTTGGGGTTTACAGCGATTTCCCCGATCGTTCGCATCACTGCCATTTGTTGCGCTGCTGAGTGGGCTGGCGGGAAGTTTTTTCGACAGCTTGCTGGGCGCAACCGTACAGGCCATGTATTATTGCCCTATATGCGGGAAAGAGACCGAACGACGCATCCATAGCTGTGGGGTGAAGACGACACCGCTGCGCGGCGTGCCATGGATCGATAATGATGTGGTGAATTTTGTGGCGACAATGTTTGGGGCGATAGTGGCTCTCTCCCTGGCATTTTTTGCGACAAGGGCAAGCGTGCAGCACCTCGAGGAGGGCGACCACCAGGGTTCCCACCCTGCCGTCCCTCTCCCGCCCTTACTATGACGACGTACCCTTGCGAAGTGTCCTCGTGGTCATAGCAAGGGCGGGGGCAATGGTGGATGGGGGTGGAGACCCTGGTGGTCGCCCTCCAGGGGATACTTCACGCTTGCTAGCGCGAAAAAATGTCAGGGGGGACGGTTAAAAGTATCCCTTATGAGCATGCCGCGCATCTCTATTATAGTCAATCAAATCACTATTCTTAATAAATAGGAGGCGTGTAGCATGAACATAGTAGGAAAGCTTGTATCAACTTCCTGGCGTCCAGGGCGCGCGGCTCTCGCCGGCATAGTAGCCCTGGGCGTCTATACGGCGGAAATGGAGGTTGATATGGCCGTGACTCGCAATCACTTCAGCGATGTACATTTCATCGAAGGATTATTGCCGGGAAAGACAGGTAAGTGGGAAGCGAAGAATCGACCCCTACTGGCATGGGGAATACATTTGGTTAATGGAGTGATGCTTGCGGAGTTGTATGCCGCGGTAATCAAGCGATTGTTGCCGGGTCCAGATTGGCTGAGAGGCGTGATCTTCGGCGAGGCGTTCATCGTTTCTGTATGGTGGTTGACGCCCCTGGCGGATAAGTATCACCCTTTGATCAAGCGCGGTGTGCTACCACCGCTCGCCAACTGGACCTCGTTTTTGCAGAATATTGTGCGTCATTTCTTCTTTGGCCTGACGCTGGGATTGCTGTACCGCGAGCGATGAGATCAGAATCCGCTGCCGAGGTAGCGGCCTATGACCGGCAGGCGGTAATTGGGCCGGAACCAGACCATAATAATCAGGTACACCGCCAGGATGATCATGACCCACATGATGATCGAGGCCAGCAGGCCGAGGCCAAAAACTAGAACGCCACCAAGTATGGGGATCAGACCAAACACGTGTTGCAGCAGGTGTACCACAAAGTAAAGTATTGAGAGTACACCGAAAACAATCCCTGATTGCCCGGCCTGTACCCGCACATTGCGATTTTTCTCAATAAAGTAGATGATCAATCCTGGAAGCCAGCCCAATGGCAAGAATAAGCTGATGATCAGGCTGACCGCGTAAATCAAGATACTTTCGAGACGTTCGTCGAGACCAAGAGTCGTCCCTCTACTTATCGTTCTGCTTCTTGACATTCTTTCCCTATTCATCATTGTCTTCCTCGTTCTTTCTTCGACGTTCGGGTTTCTTGAGTAGCCCATCTCCAAGCTGCCCCTTGAGTGGAAGGCCCGCGTCTCAAATTTGTTTCTATGCAATATACGTAGATACTCTGAGCTTGTTGCATGGTATACTAATGAGGTAAATAGGAGAGCTTTAGCATGAGCAATTATCAGTCATTTCAAATGAAAGGGGTATCCTTTGCTGACGAATATTGCAGAAAGTCTCATATGCATTGTGCGCCTTGATAATTGCCGGCTTGTCACGATCTCTCCACTACCGTATAATCACCATAGAGCTTGAAATAGCAAATACAATTCTTTCAGGAGGAAATAGTATGGGTGGTCCCGCACTACAAATTATAGACCCGCACGGTATTTTTTGGGGCGATCTCTTTGGTTTCATTCTCGCTTTGCCGGTGGCGCTCTTCCTGGCATTCTGGATGAGCAGCGTGAAAAATCGTCTCGCGGTTGTCGTGGGCGCATTTATCGGCGCTTTCCTGGCGTTTGTTATCATTCTGGGATGGGTCGGCACGCTGATCTATGATACAGTGCTGCCTGGGGCCTCACCCGGCTCGACCTTCTTCGGCTCGTTGTTCCTATGTTCAGTGGGTGGATTGTCCGGCGGAATTATTGCGGATCTAATCGTGGCGCGTATGAGCAGGCGCGATTACCTCAGATCGCCTTCTGCCGCCCATGAATAGCACAGAGCCAGCATATTCGCAACCATGTTCTATCTCTTACACGGCAACGACGAGTTCACCTGCCGCGAGCACCTGAAGAAGCTGCGCCAGCAGGGGAATTTCGAATATAACCAGGATACTTACGTTGGCGGTGAGGTCGATCTAAGGACGCTCACCGCTACTTGTAGTACCCTGCCTTTTCTCACCGATCAGCGCCTGGTGGTCCTCATAGGCCTGCCTAAAAAACGACGCGGCGAAGATGCAGCCCCATTCGCTGAGAGCGCAGAGGCAACTCCCGCGACTGAAGCGCCCGTAGGGGCCGATTCTTCGCGCACAGCGCCGGTTGATCGGCCAATACCCGAGAAAGGCGGCAAATCCAAAAAAGGCAAGAAAGGTGCGAAAAGCGGCACGGAATCGCGGGCGGGTTTTGAAAAAGGCCTCGCCGAATATATTCCTCAGATGCCCGATAGCACCGTGCTAATCGTTGTGGTGGATGAGGAACTGAGCGCCAGCAATGTACTGCTCAAAGCAGCGCAGGAACACGGCAAAGTGATGCAATTTACGCTTCCCAAAGGCGCTGGTGTGAAAACCTGGATTGAGAATCGCGCCAAAAGCATCGGTGTGAAGATCACGGCAGAGGCGGCTTCTATGCTGGCGGATTATATTGGCAACCAGCTGCGCATGCTGGCGAACGAACTCGATAAACTGGCCACCTATGTTGGTAGCAGGGGCATTATCGATGTTGAAGATGTGCGCAAACTTTCCCCACAGGTACAGGAGGCGCGTGTCTTCGACCTGACCGATGCCCTGGCGGAACGCAATCGCAAGAAGGCCCTCGATCTGCTGCACAACTTGCTGGCCGACGGGGAGCCGCCGCTGCGCCTGATCAGCACCATCACTTCGCAAGTACGCAGCTTACTGCTGGTGAAAGAACTGGCCGGCGAGGGCTTGCGTGTCTCACAGATTGTCGCCGCTACGGGCATGGCGCCATTCGTGGCCGAGAAAGCCACGCGCCAGATCGGGAAGTTCAGCACGCAGCAACTGGAAGCGGTCTATCACCAGTTGCTGGCCACCGATGCCGCTCTGAAACGCAGTCGCATGACGCCGGATATGGCGCTGGATTTGCTGGTGGTGAATTTTGGCAATGGGTAGTCAAGCGCGCAATCCCCTCAAGCAATTAATCGTCGAGCGCATTCGACGCGAAGGGCCGATCCCTTTCTCCGAATATATGCGCATGGCCCTGTACGAGCCGGGCCACGGTTACTACGTCAGCGGCGAGGCGAAGACGGGCTGGGAGGGCGATTATTTCACCAGCACGGATGTCTCTACGTTCTTCGCCAATTGCATGGGCCGCCAGTTCTATGCCATGTGGGAGAAACTGAAAAAGCCGGTTCCATTTGTTGTAGTCGAGGAGGGGGCCGGACGCGGACACCTGGCGCATGGTGTGCGAGCCTGGGCGGAAAGAGAGGCTCCTGATTTCCACAAAGTACTCGATTACCGGGTAGAGGATATTCGAGTGGGGCAGGATGTGCTTAGTGAAGCGGCAGATGCCGGTGAATCCGCGCCTTCCGTTATCCTCTCGAACGAGTTGATCGATGCTTTTCCTGTGCATGTCGTTGAGGTACGCGACGGGCAGTTATACGAGGTGTACGTGGATGAGCAGAATGGGCGCCTGTGCGAGGTTTTGAGCGAGCCGGAAACGCCAGAAGTTGCTGCGTACCTGGATACATATAAGATTCCCTGGCGGACGTATGGCGATGGATGGCGGGCGGAGATTAACCTGGATGCGCTGCGCTGGGTGGAGCGCGTGGCGCGACGGGTGCGCAAGGGCTTTATTCTTACTGTCGATTACGGTGAGAAGGCTCGTGACCTCTATACGCCCCAGCGACGGCTTGGCACGCTGAACTGCTACTACCAGCATCAAATGACCGGGTGGCCCCTGGCGCGTCCGGGTGCGCAGGATATCACGGCGCATGTCAATTTTAGCGCGCTTATTCAGGAGGCGAGGCGGCATGGCCTGCGTGTCAGCAAATTTACGACGCAGCGTGAATGGCTGGAGGGCCTGGGTATTCGTGAGGAACTGGAACTGCTCCGCCAGCAGGAATTCGCGGAGGCCGATACGGCGCGTGCCAGCGACCGGGGACAGGTGGCGCTGTTGAAATGGTATAACGTGCGGCAGGGCGTCCTACTTCTGACCGACCCCTATGGCATGGGAAATTTCAAGGTGTTGATCCTGCGCCACTAGTATTTGCGCGGGAAGCTGTAGTTATCATACGAACTGCTGCCTGCCGGAGCCACGCCTGTATTGGGAAAACCGGCTTGAGGGCGACTCTGTGTCTCAGAGTTGTTGGAAGTCTGGCTCGTGTTCTGTCCGCTTGAGGGCGCCAGGTTATTGGATTGAGAGCTACTGCCGGTGAGATCAAGGCGGGTAATCGCGTGGTTATTTACCTGCAGCTGGCCGCAGGCGATGCTCGTACTGGTATCTGTATTACCCCGGTGAATATCGATATAGAGGGTATGCGAGGTATCGAGGTTTCCCGGTGTAGTAAGGAGATTAAGATTGCCGCTGCTATCGGACAGGTATTTTCCCAGGTCTATCATAGGAGAGCCGCCGCATTTGCCGGTATCGATTGTAACAAAGTAGCTGAACCGGGATGTGAGGCCACTCAGATTCAATTGCAGCGTGTTTGTTGTCCCATTCACATCTTTAGGCAAATATTGTGCCAGCCCTGTGACTGTCGAATTGTTGATCGCGTTGACCACCGAGTTCCCCACCTGGGCGAAGAGGCGCGGAGTGAAAAAATAAAGCGCGCCGCCAACGATGATCGCCGTAAAGAGCAGGTTACGAATCAGCTTAAACATGTATGCCCTCCTCATACTGCTGGCCAGGGGTGTGATGCCTCGCTGCCTATTCTAGAGCTATTATAGACCGAAATAGTTCTACCTGTCTATAGGCTTTCTATCGTCCTATTGGTGTTCCGCTAAGACTGTGGTAAGATTAAACCAGCTTTTCCTGGCCCCTTGATAGGCCAGGAAAGCCACTACAGACGATAAAAGGTTGGGGGACGAAGAGACCTTGGCAGGCGGTCTGCATTCAAGAAAGGAAGCCCTCTATGTCAAAGCAGATTGAAGACGAGGTACAGTACTATTACGATTCCCACCCCACCGAGGAGGACGAGATGGGGGAAACCGCGGACCATGCCATACTGGTGAACTACCTGATGGCGGTCCTCGATTGGCTCTTTCATGGGCAACTGTATGCCATCTATGAGAACCTGAATTTCTATCAAACCCCCAACAAGCATGAACGCCCGATTGCTCCTGATATTGCCGTAATCCAGGGCGTGGCGTTCCGGCGCGTGAAAAGCTGGCGGGTTGGTATCTACGGGCCGGCTCCCCAGGTGGTCTTTGAGATTGGCTCCGAGGAAACCTGGGCCAAAGACCTTGGAGAAAAGGTCTGGAAATATGCGCGCATGGGCGTAGAGGAATACTATGCCTACGACCCTAACGACCCGATGTTGTCGCTGAGCCGACGCAAGGGGCAGCGATTGTTCGGCTGGCAGCGTGATGCGCTGACTGGCCTGTTGGAGCCTCTTTCGCTCAATGACCAGGGGCAGTTGTGGAGTCCACGCCTGGACAGCTACCTGATTGCTGATGAGCAGCACCTGCGCCTGCTCGATAGCCGGGGAGAGCCGCGTCTGACCAGAGAGCAGGCAGAAGCCGAGGCCAGGAAAATGGAGCAACTGCGGGCAGAGGCAGAACGCCAGAGGGCAGAGAGGGAAGCCAGAAGAGCACAGGCAGAACACCAGAGGGCAGAGGCAGAGCGTCAAAGAGCCGAAGTAGAGGCGCGCAAAGCGCAGGCGTATGCAGAGAGACTGCGCTCCCTGGGCATCGACCCCGACCAGATATTGTAATTGCGGCCCTCGAAAACGCATTTACTTTAAAAGTGAAAGCACAGCAGATAGATGAACCAGCGTAATCGCATTGAACCGGGGCCGGGCCAGGAATCGGTCTGGGATTATCCGCGTCCACCGCGCAGAAGCATATTCAGGTCATCTTCAACGGCGTGGTGATCGCGGACACGCATCGCGCCAAACGCATCCTAGAGACGAGCCATCCACCCGTTTACTATATCCCACCTGAGGATGTGAAGCTCGAGTACTTCACGCCCACGACGCGCACAACGTTCTGCGAATGGAAAGGCGCCGCCTCCTACTACACCATCAAAGTGGGGAATAAGACGGTGCCAAACGCCGCCTGGTATTATCGCCGTCCCACGCATCCATACGAGGCGCTCGCCAACTATATAGCCTTTTACCCAGGCAAGATGGACGCCTGCTTCGTGGACGGTGAGCGGGTACAGGCGCAGGCGGGTGATTTTTATGGTGGATGGGTGACGAGCGATATCGTGGGACCGTTTAAGGGTGGACCGGGGACGATGGGGTGGTAAGACTCTATTAAACGATGATCATTTGTCGCGGCCTGCCGGAACTACCGGCACTTTAAATAGCACGAATTGGTCTTGTTGGGATGAATAGGCGCGCAGGAAAAGACGGTCGTTGCGTTCCTGTTTATTGACCTTTGGTGGCCGCAATGCCGCGACTGTGGTCTTCTTTTCTACCTCGGTGCTAAAATTCGGGTCCTTGATGAGGGTATGGTAGACGTAGCGAATGCCTTTGCGCTGGGCCGCGAACATGGCGAGCGCGGCCATGCTTTTGCGCCCACCGGTGAGGGCCAGCACAATTTCACAATCTCGATGACGGTTTTGAACATCATCAATGGCAGTTTCCAGTGCTTGCTGATATTTCACGCAGAGTTCATCCGAAGTGATATCGCCTATACCGGCTATAGGCACGTCATGGATCATGCCGGGTAATAGTTCATCCTTGAAAGCCTCTTTAACAAGAGTGGCGCTGTTGCGTACCTTCTGTGAAAGTGCGGGATAGGTGATAACGGCCTCCCGAATCGTGCGTCCCTCATTTTTCAGCAATGTATAGAGTTGTGTTACTATCATTGGAGTTGTGCCGAGCGGGACGATTAAGACAGCTTCTTTGGTATTGAGCAACTTGCTCACGGGAACAGTCGGCTTTAATGGATAACGAAGCAGTTCTTCTGCTGTTGGCTTATAGCTGCCATCAGGTTGCTCTATTGCAAGACCCGAGATGATCACCTTTTCAATATTTGCCTTTGGGTAGAGATGTATGCCTTGCGGTTCGGTGTGATAGAATGGACGTTCCACGGTACGGCGGCGCTTGTAAAAGTGGAACGAGAGAGAACTACGGGAAAAACTTCCATGTATTCTTCCGAACAGGAGATTCGCGTCCCTCATTTGTCGAAAGCAGGTAGCGAATCTGCCTGCTCGCGGACTATCGTGAACCAGCATTTTCTCGTATTCTTGTTTTACACGTTCAGTGACCTCAACAGCAAGAATGCGTTGAGCAGCCTGATTATTGTTACGCGGCCGATAAAATTCTGCTGGTTCCGCCAACGCTGGGTCTTCATCCCATAGATCATCTAACTCATCAGGAGTTAACGTAAAAAGCCGGGAGCGAACATCGTTGCTGACGAACTGCCAATCTTGCGAAGGGATCTTCACCGGAATCAATTTCTCAATTGGCGGGAAAAGAGCATTTTTGCGATCTTCATCGGAAAGGTCGAAAAGTTGAGCGACCGACTTGAACTGATGAGGCTCGTCGCTATTCACTTCATCAGCGTCTAATACCTGGTACAGACTTTTAACGCAGCGAAAGAACGGAACAACAAGCGCCATGAGGGCCGACATATTTTTGCGGCCACCCGCTAGCGAAAGGTAGACGGTATCGTTTTGTTGCTGGTACACCTGCAATTGTCCGGCAAGCAACTGCAAAAACTGGTAGGATTCGCTTTCACCATTGACATCATCAAAAGGGAGAACTAGGAAATTCAGTTCGCATTTTCCTCGCAAGCCTTCTTCGATCAAATCATATCCCTGCTTCACATCCTCGCCGTTGGGGCGCAAGATCATCACCATGTCTATCTCCAGGCCCTGTTGGTGTAAAACGTGATACATTGCCGTGACGACAACCGGTGATTCGCCGAGGGAAGCGACCAGAATGCGAGCCATGGTTCTCTCTCCTTATATCCCTACCGCTGCCTGGGGACGTTGCGCGTTTGAGCAATACGTTTTCCCTGGCTGGCGGGAGTATCGAACCAGTCGCGTTTGCTGGGATAGTAGTATTCGACGCTGCTATCGGGTGGCCAGGCCCAGATGCGCTGCAGGTCTTTCATCGCCTCCTGGGCAAGGTGGGTTTTTGAAAATTCGTCAACCTGATCGTATATAACGGTCCATACATCTTTGTCTTCCCATGTGGTCTTGCCCCGTTGTGCTTCAGATTGCCTATAGCGTGCTGTGTAATCGATCAGTGTCAGGCTGGTCGGAGTGATGAGGATTGAGCCGAGTCCGAGCGGTTTGCCGTAGCCGATTTTGTGACGCATGGTCTGTTCCAGTGTCAAGGCATAGAGGAATGCGCCGAACTCCTCCTGCTCCAGGTTGGTAAAATCGATGCGCACGTGAAATCCGGTGTCTTTGTCGATGGGATCGATATAGCGGTTATAATAGCCACCCGTTTTTGTGGGCAAAAGGTTCTCGGCAGTGAGCAAATCGTCATAATGATGGTGGAAGTAGAATTTGCGCCCGGCGATGTGCGCTCTAGAGGGATCGAGGTAAAAATCGGCGTGGCGTGGCTTGGGGTCTACCAGGGCAGCTGTATACATGGGGCCGTAGCTGGCCAGGGTTTCATGAATAACGAGCGCGTCACCGATATTGACCTTACCCAGAAAGACGCCCTCAGTACGTTCTCTCAGCATGCCGAAGATACGACAGGCGATACAAAGGTTTGTGTTATCGCTACATTTCTGGAACCCTGCCGGCACTGCGCGCCGGTAGTTTACCTTATTATGCTCATAGCTGCCATCATACAGGGTAAGACAGCCGTTGCTGATGGTTTCAACGACGGTGCGCAGCATGCCCTTGAGCGAGCTGCCAGGAATGATGTACTGGTTGTGCTTATTTTTGATCGAGAGAGCGGCCCTACGCGGGTCTGCTGGCACCGAACGCGGGTCGGCGATGAACAGGGGCGTCTCGGTGTAAATGTCAAGCTCGATGGAGCCGGAATAGAGCTGTTGCTCCCCCTCTCCGGTCAGGCGATGATGCCATACCGGTTTGTGGCGCTCAGGTGGTTTGTTCCACTCGATACGTGCGAAATCATATGGATTCATAGCGGTTACTCTCCAGCTTGCAGGTCTCGGAAACGAAACAGGTGTACTTTGCCGGTATCTTCATCAACATATTCGCTTACTTCCAATCGCAATCGCTGCGCTCGTTGCCCGTTCGGCAGAGATGGGTAGCGCAGCAGGCGAGGGATGCGCAGTTGAGCAAAATCACCCTCCTGGGCTTGCGGACCAATGGCGTTGATGTCATCCTGATCAAGTCGCATCCCAAAAAGGAAGTAGCGCGTGTTGTGAGGCTCGCCCAACTTCTCGCCCTGTTCATTGTTTTTCTCAAGCGGAAATTGCTCGCGTTCTGGCCCTACGTACACCACCTGGAATTTGCCTTTTTGTTGCCCCGTTTGGGGTGCCTGCTCCCAGCGTATCTCGGCATGCTGATCAAAAACACGACCGGAAGTGTAGTCATTCAAATGAATGCCCTTATAGCGGTCCGACTTCAAATCTTTTAAATGAATGAAGAGCAGGAGATTTTGCCGCTCTGTTGCGCCTGTCACAAGGTGTGCCGGAAATTGTTCCACCAGCACATACGCTTCCGGCGAAAACTGGCAGCTTGCGACCAGGGCTTCGATATCATGAGCCGGGCCGCTGTATACCATATCTGCCACGATGAGACTCCTTCTCTGCTGTGCGAAAACTACTGTTCCCGCGCAGATGACCGCGCCGGTGCTGGCGAGGAAGGCCATTGCTCTATTCGCTCGATAAATTTTCCGATAGCGGCACTGCGGAGTGTATTCAGGGTATCGCCGCTAAATGTGCGCGTGCTGCGGATGCCCTGAACGCTGCTGGTGACAGGCTCTGACAGCCTTACCAGGTCATCGGTGCGCGTTCCGTAGCTCGTGTCATTGAGCCAGCGACCGAGGCCCCAGAGTTCGTTGGCTGGTTCGACGTTCTTGCGTATCGCGCTCGTAACAATGCCTTTTGAGGGACCGCTTAGTTCCGCTTTGACTTTGCCCAGGCCACGCGAGCGTCCTGAACCGATGCGTATCAACTCGTCCTCCAGGTCTTGCATGACCACGAAGAGCATGCCCAGTTGCCAGATCTCGAAGTTGCGCAGGTGAATATCGGTCTCGAACGAGACGCCTGTGCTGACCACTTCTAGTTCAAACTTGGCTCCGCTGCTGGCCCCGCCTGTCAGTCGATCAATGCCGACGCCGTCGCGCTGTTCTTTGATTTGCTCGGTAACAGCATAGGCGTCACCAATGGCGATGCGTCCGATGAAGCCGGTCGAACCAAAGAGCCGGCATACCGGGCAGCTCAGCTCGTAGACCTTTTCAGTCGTATCATTGCTGTGTCCTGCTCCGGTAAACATGGCGCTGCACGAGTCGCGGTAATCGCGGCGGCGCAACTCTATATCGGCCTCTTTATCCTCAGGGCCCGAAAAGGGATAGCAGGCAACGCGCGGCTTCAGACTGCAGATCACCTTTTCGATGTGGCTGCGAAACACGCCTTTGAGCGAACTACCCGGCAAAAAAATTTCTTGCCTGCCGTTGCGAAAGGTTAGCACCGGGGTCATATCCGGCCCGCTTATAGTCGCGCGGCCTGATTTGATCAGTAGTGGGCCGGTGGTAGTGATGCGTAGTGTGAAATGCGCCTCGTTTAGTATTTTCTTCAGCATAGCAACCCGCTCCTCTCGCTTCTATTACATGATCTTCTGAATATGCTCTTGCAGAAATTGTGTGCCGGGAACCTTGACCGGAAATTCGTTGTTGAGCAAAAACGACTTCAGCCGCCTGTTGCGCTCTGTCTCATCAATGCCGGTTAATTCGAAGGCGGAAACCTCCAGATTTTCCAGGATACAGGCTCCCAGTCCGCGCGAGCGCATGCCACCAATCGCGCCATAGCCGTGTACGAACTCGCTCAATCCCACGCAGGCCAGTTGCACATCCTGCTCGTCGGCGTTCTCCAGCGTGATCGCCAGTTCAAAAACGGTGGTGGATGGCACGACCTCAAAATCATATTTCAGGCGATCCTTTGCCTTCTCGCTATCGCGGTCGATAGCCACGCCGTCACGAATCTGGATAATGTCGATCTGCTCATTCGGGGGCATATAGAGATCGTTGACGTTGATCAGCGCGGCAGCAAAAGGCGAACCGAACAGGCGGCAAATGCTGCAACGGCCATTCAGTGCTTCCTCAAGAATGGCTTCGCTGTTCTCAGGATGGTTACGGCGCTGCTCTGTGAAGTATCTTTGCCGCTGCGTCGAACACACGAACTCACGAGCCTTCAACTTTTCGTTGATCTCTTCGTTGCTCAATTCAACCAGGCCGCAGGCGGTAAAGGTACTTGATAGGCTGGGAGCCAGTTTCTCAACCGTGCTGCGCAGGGCGCCTTTGAAACTGGAGCCGGGGATGAATGGAATGCCCTCTGCCGTCAGTACCACCGGGCTATCGCTGGGACTCAGCGAGTTTCTTCCACCGCCGATGTGCAGCGCTGTCTTCATGACTAAGCGGCCCTTGAACTGGTAGCGGTTACTTAAAACAAAGCGGTCACTCCGCCTGGATGTTGTTGTCATTGCCTGTTCCCTCCTCTATTTGCTGTTCGTTCTCGCTGCTCTCTTGCCCTCCGCTGTTTCTCCTCGAGTTCTAATAGACCGTTTTCCGCGACCATATGCTGGATAAACTCGCGGGCAAGCGCGGCCATCAGCGCGTCTTCCATGGCTCTTGCTTCCCTGCTACCACGTTCCTCGCCCATCAGGTGGAACTCGTCGCGGAGTCGCTTATTTTTCATGGTGGTGAAGAGCCTGTCTAATTCGATATACAAGGTCTTGATACTGCTCTTCGAGTCGGGCCAGTTGCGCTCGAACTGGTGTACGATGTAGCGGTGAAGCTCATTGAACTGATACGATTCGGCAATGCTCTGCAACCCTTTTACCTGGGTGGTAGGCAGGGGCGAACAATCCTGCTCGTCAACCAACTTGCGGATGAACGCGACCGCTTCGGGATAGAGAACAGTATCGCTCAGCAGGCTGATTTTTTGCTGTTGCGCTTCTGAAAGCATGGATGCTCAACTCCCCTCTATCTGCTGCCACGAGCCTGGCTTACGCTATATTCGTACTCGATGACCATCTGGCGAATGAACTGGCGCATGAGTAGGAGATAGACGCGCCGGCGCAGCAGCTTGTCTTTATCCGTTTTGTCGCCGATTTTCAATCTCCCGTTGCACATTGCATCGCGTGTTGCGCGCAAATCTTTTTCAAAGTACTGCTTGAGGCCCTCGCCAAACCCCATGTTGGGGTTTGTGGCTTGTGGGAATCCTCTCTGCCAGGACTGGTAACGCGCCGTCTGTTTCTTGATATAATCCAGAATATCCGTGGTCTTGAGCGTGCTTTCCGCGATATTTTCCAGACCCGTCAACTGTGACCGCGAGCCTCTTAAAACATGGGCCGCGTGCCGGCCAAACTGCTCCGCTTTCCCGTAAAAAGCGTCGGTTTCCGCCGTCGCGCTCACCTCGCGGATAATTTGCATACCTTGATTCATAGCATCTTCACCTCTCTATGAAATGGGTCAGATATGAGAATGCGTCCAAAACCCTCCGCCCGCCGCTGTCCGATGCCTCGTTGCTCCATAGCGTAGAGCATGCGCAGCAGTGTATCATCGTCTGGCTCGAGCCGGCAGGCAAACAGGAAGACGGAGTCGGTATCAATAGCGTAATCATTGGCTTTGGGCGTACCCCATAACTCGCTCCAGCCAGCGATGTGCCGTCCGCTCGCAGCCTGATATATAAGCTCGAATGTGTCAGCCGGTAAATTGCTATCCTGCCCCACGCTTGCCAGTTGCGCCAATCGCGCCGCTGTCAATGTCCCCTCGTAACGCAGCAGGTCATCACGTAGAATCGTGGGAGCATGCAACGTTACGGCAAAGTAGAATTTGTCCGGCAGTGGAATATTAAATGTATTTGCCTGCTCATGCATCATCCTATTGAATGCCATGAGCCGATCTTTGAATTGCTCAAATGTATTTTGCCCATCATCCGCCCTGGTAAGGCTCAGCAAGACTTTTCCCAGTCCGCGCGTGCGGCCCGTGCCGACTCGCACGAGTCCAGCATGGCCAACTTCATCGATAAAAGCCTCAAGCGTTTCGGCAACATCATTGTCCGGTTCCAGCGTTCGAGCAAGTTCATCGTCGATCTTCAGCACTCCCCAGAAGCGCATGCCCTCCTCCAGCACTTCACGATTGTACAGGATGCGCTGCTGCACTGTTCCGGTACGGCGATTGATGCCGGTATGTGTTTGCAGGCGAAGATCGATCTTCGCCGAAATGATCTCTTTCGGATCTGTTGCGGCGCGACGATAATATCCCGTGAAGTGATCCATTGGCGAATGGCATTCGCTGCATTCTTTGCAGTCATCCATCACTTTCAGGCGTTTGTCCTCAGGAGCGGATTGCATACTGTATAGCGCCCAATCGATCAAGGTATCGCGCACGCCGTGCCGTGTTTCATCATCATCTCTATAGCTGCGCTTGAAGCCTGAGAACCGCTTGCAGCTTTGCGCGGTTTTCGGCAGGGGATAGACCGGTGTACCTGCGTCCTGCAAGCCGCTATCTGCGAACAGCGCAGGATACAGATTAGGGTATTGAACTGCTCCGCTGAGAAACAGGTCTGCGAACTCTTTCTCCTGGCCCTGTCGCGTAAATTTGAAAGTGCTGGCAAGACTGCCCATGAGCGTTGTGCCGGAGATATATTGCGCGCTTTGCGACCCTCCCTGGGCGTGGTCGGAGCGTATCGCCAGGGGAGAGATTGTTTCCAGTGTGATGACCAGCTCTTTCACTTCTCTTCCTCCTGTGTGCGTGCTGTATCGGCATCTGATGAATAGAGTGAGAGCGCATCCAGGCGGTCAAACCAGGCTTTCCACTCTCCATGGATGTATTCCTTCGTGCCCATTGCCACGCGCGTGATCTCGCATCTACATTGTCCCTTGCCGGTGGATTTGTTGCCGCCGAGCCGGTCAACCATGTGCAGCCCCGTCAACAGGAGCAGCAGCGAATAGGTGGGGTTTTCAGGCTGCCCATCAATCGGTGTGCATTGCAACCAGCCGCTAATTGAGCCGTGGAACTGCAAACCCTTCAGACCAAACTCGCTGGTATACAATGCGCCAGGTACAGCAGTGCAGGTGAGACGATTGATGCGCACCTGCGTATAGCGGTCAAGTTGCAGGTTCTTATACCGGCCCTTTTCATGCTCCCCTACACCATCATATTCATCTATCGCTTTTTGATCCTGGCGCGCGTCATCGAAAAAGAGATGGCCAGGCTGGATATGGGAGCCGAAGATGCGCGTAATCATCGTCGTGATATTGCTGAAACCGGTCAACAGCGCAAGCTTTTCTTCGTGCGGGTCGATGATACGGTCATGCATGTCCCGGTCAAGCTCCTCGAACAGGCGCGCCAGTTGCTCGCAGCGTTCGCGTACGACACCTTTGAATGTGGAGCCGGGGACATAGAGATAGCCCGCGCCATCCTTGACAACGGTGCGATCAACCAGGCCCTCGCGTATGCCGGTGCCAAAATGGAATGGAGTCAGGAATGTCAGCGTATAATCTATACGAATGCGATCAGTCCTCGTCGCCACCATTGGCCTCCTCTCCCGTTACAAAATCATACAATTCCACGAAATCTAGAAGAGGTGTCCTGTAGACTTTCCTGTCGTAGTCGTCCTTGCCATCAGCGAACCAGGGGAACGGGCGCTCATAGAACAACGACGGGTCATCGGCCTGGTAGTGCTGCCGCTCATACTCGTTAGCGAATTCATGCAGGCAACCTATTACGATTTCGCGCTGGTCCTGCCTCCAGTTCCTCCATAAGGCGCGCGCATCAGACAGCGATGTTGTCAGGTTCAACTCCAGGATAGCCTCGCGCAGTTGATGCAACTTCGTGCGCCCCAAATTCTTTTTGTGTCCATTATGAATTGCTTTCAGCAGCTTCTCCAACTGTTGTGTATCATAAGGGCGCAGTGTTGCGTAGAAATCCCGCTGGGTGCTTTTCTTCTCAAGGGAACTATAGACTTTCTTGAATTTCCGGCTCACGCTTCCCGGCACAGCAACGAAATTGATCATACCGGTATCTTCGTACTGCCGTCCTTTCTCCTTTGCCTTTAAATTGCGTTTTGCCCGTTCATCCTTCGCGAATTTCAGTGTCGACTCGGCGAGATCGAGCAGCAGGCCGAAAGGATATTTGATAGGAGCCAGTACCACACCGACCGACAGCGAGTATTTATTCTTTGTGTATTCATGGAAATTATTCGCGATGGCCATCGCGACATCGAGAGCTACCGAGGCAGGCGTTACCATCACCACATCATCACCGCCCAGAAGCAGAATGTCGAACGGGAATACATATTCTCCCTGGTCTTTGGGTAAAACCGCGCCCGGCTTTAAGTGCCGTTTTACTTGCAAGTGCTTTGCAATTGCGTCGCTCACCGCCCATTTGACGGCATCGTCCACGTTATCCGCAAACTGCTTCAGTCCACTCAGCGTCTCTATTTTCTCAATCTCCTGTCCCATGTTGTTGCCATCAGCATAGATGAGCGCGAAGTAGTCTTTTGACCCCTTGAAGGCGCTAAAGACATTGAAATCTTGCGGGCGGTCTACTTCTTCGGGAAACTCGTACTTCAGGTCTTCTAGCTGTTTAATGGCATCAGCCCACAAAGGGCTTTTAGCATGAAAGGACGGCAGATCTGTTTTTCCTTTTAGATACTCCTCAATACTGTTCTTTATTTTCCAATCCTCCACCCGCTTTTTGTAACAACTTTCGCATAGCAGCAAGGTCACATCTTGATCTGGCTCAGTTTTTCCAGCATATTCAACCCCGCACGAATCGCACAGGTACATGAAAGGATGTGATGGCTGCGTTACAAGGCTTGAGGGGCAGTCTTTTTGCTGCCGTAATGCATAGCGCATCATGGCAAGCGTATCTCGCATGGGAAAATCCATTAAGGCCGATCTATCGCCGGGGGCGTTTTCCGGCAAAGGTTGGATGGCGTAGGTGATGGATGAGCCGCCACCGGTGTCATCCCGGTATGCTTTCTGTACCTGCTTGCCGAATGCTTCTGCCCGTCCTTCATCGACCACGAATAGACCGGCGCCGCCATTGGTAAAGATGCGAGTGGCTTGAAATTGTTGTGCCAGGTTATTCATCGTGTCGCGATTGAGGCGGTCGAGGCGGGAACTGCCACCGCGAATCTCTTTCAGGGTATCTGTTCCAAAGACGTAGCCCTTGATATGGTCGGTATCAAAGGCAATCAGCACGTTACCCACAGGAGTTCTCCCTCCAATTTCTCTCAGTTTGCACCCTGGGTCTGGCTCAAGTACGAGTAGTATAGCACAGTCTTTGTAGATTGAACATCAGAAGTACTTCTGGTTTTCCTCAGAAAAGTTCTGAATTTTGGATTAATCATCGTTAGGTCAGTAACGCGAAGAATATATCGGGAAAGTAAAGAACACCCACTTGTGATATTGCAGTGGGTGTTCTTTATGAGATCAAACAAACCCTAACGGGGAAAATCTTGTAGTCGGGTTGACTACGAGTAAGAAATTGATCTCAACAAAACCGGGTCAGTTTCAATTCCTCTAACGGATTTTCAACCCTGAGAACAGACATACTATTATCGACCCCGAGGCGCATTGTCCCAGAGAATTTTTGGGGTAAACCAGCGTACTTCACCCTGAGGAGGGCGACCACAAGGGTCTCCACCCCACCACCACTCCTTTCCCGCCCTTACTATGACTACGTACTCCAGCGGCATGGACTCGTGGCCATAGTAAGGGCGGGGGTGGCTGGGTTGTGGTGCGGGGACCCTTGTGGTCGCCCTTCTCAGGGTGTGAACCCACTGGCTTGCATCAAAAAGTGTCAGGGACAGAGGTCTCTACAAGCTCCTATAATGTTCTTTGAAAGCACATCTCTCGCGATTTGCCCGGGACAGGCACAAGGCGCTGTCCCTACAGAATTCCAAGATTTGACTCTGGCTGGACGAAATTCATACTGGCCTCGTCCTCCCCATTCCCATTGCCGTCTTGTAGCCCACGCCGGTGTAGAATGCCAGCTGCGCGAGTAGGATCAATTGCTGGCGCACCGTCAAGGGAGATTCTTCGCTCACCGGCTCGTCGGGGCCGCGTAGCGCGTAAGTGCAGGCGCCGGTGAAGCCGGGCTGCGGATGATTCGTGAACGTCACGCGATGCGGCTTGAGGTTGTAGTCGGTGATGATGATGCCAGCGTTCTGGATGTATTGTTCGATGGTAGCCTCGTCAACAAGATGAGTGTATTCCGGCGGGGCTAGTTCTTGCCAGCGCCTGGCAAGGCCGGGGAATATGTACTCCGGCAGGGGCAACAGGGCGTGATAAACGCCGTGGACTCTGTTTCTCGCGTTGTTGCGGTTGAATGTCGTCAGGGAGTCGAATGCGAGTTTGAGGGTTTCGACTTTGCCCAGTTTGAGCGTCCCAGCTTTTTCAGCGAAATTGCTGAAAGAGGTAAAACCTGTCCAGTCGGAGGGGTCGTCGTTGCCGATCAATACCTCTTCGAGCAGGAATGTTTGCTTGCCCAGGCGCATGAATGGCGGATTCTGCTCGCCCGCGTTGCGCCGGTTGTAGTTCATCAGCGCCTCGTGGAAGAGGGGAAAAAGTCCTCCCAGCAGCAGCGTGATGCGAATGGCGTATGTTTTATCAGGCTCTACCGGCAGGTGAATGTTCTCCCGCTCCGCCTGGCGCAGGCGTTGCACGGGAAGAGGAAACTGCAGGCTGGAGCAGGTGAAGAGACGGCGCTTGTTGCCATCGTGCAGCCAGGCCGCAACGTCGGGCGCGGCAGCGGCCAGCCAGTCGAGCCACGCGGCATGTACAAGCTCGCCAGAAAAGGGCATCAGCGTACCGGCTTGCAGGGGGCGCAGTTTGAGCAGGAATGCGTACAGTTTTGCCGGCGACGTGTCCGGAACAGAAGTTTGTACGGCAACCTGGCCATTCGTCGCGCTCAGATGATCAAATTCCATTACTTCATCCATCCTTTCTATTCGTGATTATTATAGAATGTTCTCGCATTTTTTGATAGCCCTGTAGTATCTTTACCTTATAATCCTGCCTGATCGTTTTGCACCTGTGATACAATGAAACAGCGATTACCGCGGTCACCGCTCTCCAACACTTTTTTGCAGTGAGGGCAAGCGAGTACACTCCATGGAAGGTGAACATATGAGTAAATTCCTGGTGGTCGCCCTCCGCCCAGGAACGGAAAAGGTATGGCCTCCACCCAGGGACACATGCGATAGACATCAGGGTATGGGCATAAGGATCACATCGCCAATGGCGTATTCATCGCTGCGGGCGAGTACGATCACCGCTCCTTTTACCTGCGGCTGGTAGCAGGCGATCCAGGGAACTTCCGCTGTGCGATAGAGACGGACGAGCGCGGTCAGCAACCAGAGCGGCATCTTGCCATTGAGGATGAGTCCGCGACCGGCCTGAATCGGTGGGAAATGCATCCCTTCTGCCTGCAGGTAGTCAAGGTATTCATTGTTGAGTTTGATCGAGAGTATCTGACCATAGGAGTTCTCGTAGAGCCGGTACGTGAGTCCTTTGGGAGCAGGCTCCGTGCCGAATTCGAGTTGCGGCGGCTTCATCCAGCCGATGCGCGGATCGAACTGGTAGAATGGCTGCTCGCCAACCTGGGCCGCCAGATCGCTGTAGAGCCAGCCGGGGCCTTTGCCGTAGATGGCCAGTGGCTTGTTTGATGGCAGTTCTCCGGCGAGTAGACGCAGCATAGCAGGCTTCCATTCCTGCGCGCCGGCATCGAACTTGCGCAGTAAGTCTAGGAGAACGACGGGTTCCGCAGGCGCCTTTTGCAGTTGCGCCTGCTCTAACTCGGCCAGCGGATAAGTGGAAAAGAGCGCGGCAATGCGATTCATCAGCGCATCGAATACCGGCCCCTGCGCGCGCGTGCCGCGTTCTAAGCTGGTAAGTGTGCCGCGAATGACGGGTGTTGCTTCGGTCAACATGGATGCTCCCTGTAGGGTAGAATGGAGAATGGCCAGTGGCAAGAGTTGGGTTGAGCCGAGCAATTGCTGCCAGAAGTGGGTGGCCTCGTCATTGGGGTCGCGATAGAGTAAGATCGAGTGCGTGCATTGGTGCAGGATGCACTGCTGCCATGCTTGTGGACGGCCACCTACATCTACCAGGAGCGGGGTATGGCGGTGTTCCAGGTCGCGGCAGATACCTTCGACGAATGCTGGCGTCCATTCTGCTTTTGATTGTACCTTAATGAGCCGGGCATTTTCTGGATCGAGCGAGCGGTGAATCTCTTGATACCAGTTGCCCTCGCCGTCAGGGCAGGCGCGCACGATATGATGTTTGATGCCGCGTTCATACAGCGCCATCGTCAGGCTGTAGAAGAGGACGGATTTGCCCGCGTTGGGCGGGCCGCCGATCAATATGGCCGGAAGCAAGTTCATCGTTCGATAGTCCTTTCTCTATAATGAAAGTGAGTGTGCCGCTGATGCCCGAATTAAACTATATCCAGACGCTGGTAGCCACCCTTGGCGGGCAACCGCAGGTGGTCACCTTCACGCTTGATTTGCTGCTTCGGCATGGCGTAACAATCGGTGAAGTGATCGTGATTCATCCACGGGCCGTTCAACCACGCCTTCAGCATGCCATAGATTGCCTGAACGCCGAATTTGCGGGCGACCGTTACCAGATCGATGAGCGGTTCATCAAGTGCCCCTTTCGCCTGAAAATTCTGGAACTCGACCACATCCCGCTGGACGATATCACCGACAACACCTCCGCTAATGGATATCTGCGCACAGGTCTGGGATAGCGCGGATTATGGGCCATTCGACCAGCGATTCCTCTACCGGCATTTCTCGCGCTACTTTGAAATAAACTACAACTAGAGTATATCCTGTCCGGGCGGCAAATACATCAGAAATGTTCTGATATTTTTCAGAAGTTTTTCTCATCTGTTCTGAAGGGTTATGGTATATACTCTGGGGGATCATATGCTTACCATTATGCCTGACATCCACTCATAACTCGGGGTGCAGGGGTTTCACCCCTGCCGGGGTGCGGGGTGTCCCCGCTTGCTTCCCCTCCCGTCCTGACGGGCCGTAGGCCCGCTGCAAGAATTATGAGTGGATGGCAGATTATGCATGTTGACAACCCAATGGCGAACCCGAATGAAGGAGTATTTCTATGCTTGTCATCAACTTTTCTCATCCTTTCACTGCCGAGCAGCGGGCGCGCATCGAGGCGCTGGCCGGCACATCTTTAGAGGATATTCGCACGATACCCGTACAGATCGACCAGGCGAAGCCGCTGGAACCACAAATCGCGCAGTTGGTAAATGCGGTGGGCCTCTCGTCTGAGGAGTGGCAGACACGCCAGTTGCTCATCAATCCGCCTGGATACGCGCCTGCCGCCTTTGTCCTGCTGGCAGAGTTGCATGGGCGCATGGGACATTTCCCCGCATTGATACGCTTGCGCCCGGCAGCAGGGGCGGTCACGATGTACGAGGTCGCGGAATTGCTCGACCTGCAGGTGATCCGCGAACGAGCGAGGGAGAGAAGGTTTTAATTGAGATTCTGTTATCGTTTTCCACGGGAGCAAGCAAGTGCGTACCTCGATGGAGGGCGACCACAAGTCCATAACCGGCATCGTAGCCTCCTTTTCCACGGGAGCAAGCAAGTGCGTACCTCGATGGAGGGCGACCACAAGGATCCCCGCTCCCCATCCCTGCCACCCCACCCTTACAATGACCACAGCTCCGCCCCAGGGGAGGCAGCGGCGTATCATAGTAGGGGCGGGAGAGGAGTGGAGGTGAGGCGGGGATCCTTGTGGTCGCCCTGCCGGGGGTCTTTAGAAGCGCATGGAAAAGCGCCATTGGCCATGGTGCCGACGCAAGGGTAAGCACTGGCGTAAAGCCCCGTCATAGCCTCTGCGCTCGATAGCGCGTAAATAGAGCCGACCCAGCCGCAAGTGGCCTTTGTCGCGACGATCATGCCGGTCGTAGCGCTCGCGGTGTCCGCTATGGACACAGGAGGCGGCCAGATGCATCAGCCACCAGAAGGCCAGAAATAAGACCAGCAGCAGGCGCTCCAGATGATCGCGTT
>DATGLD010000020.1:0-33953 GCA_035294305.1 Ktedonobacteraceae bacterium
GGAAACCAAGCCCCAGGCCAGCTAATTGCTTGTTCTTCATTGGGCAGATGTGACCAGGAAGTCAGAACGAGGAGGGCGTTTCTTTGGACCATGTTCACTTCATATGACTCATTTTATGTCTCTTCCAAGGGGGGCAGTACAATGATTCAACTAGCCTACCAGACATTCTTGTTCATTAGCTCATAACTTCCAGGAGAGACAACCATGGTATTCCTTGCACGTCAACTCAGAGGCACTACTATAATACCCGGCACACTACTCACCGCAATTCTCGCCCTCAGCTTCATCTTCTCTCCATTGCTCGTCCCTGGCATCACTTATGCGAAAGGGAGCGCATACGTGAGACTCAATCAAATAGGATATGTCAATGGTGAGATCAAACAGGCGATATTGATGGCGACGGGTTCCGAAAATGGGGCCAGCTTCGATGTTGTCGATGTTTCAACGGGCAAAACGGTCTATTCGGCTCCGATTGGCGCGGGGCAGGGCAAATGGAACTCCGCTTTTCCCAATACCTATTTACTCGATTTTTCTTCCATCACGACCACCGGAAGCTACTCCATTCGGGTCAAAGGGCCAATTGCCGCAAACTCACCCACTTTCAGAATCGATACGGCTAAAAATCTTTACTCCGGTTTGCTGCCGAATGCGCTGTTCTTTTACCTGGCGCAGCGCGATGGACCGGATGTCGATCCGCGTGTCCTGGAGCGTCAGCCTTCGCATCTGACCGATGAGCATGCTTATATCTACGATATTCCCATTTACAAGCATGGCGTGCTGCAAGGATTGACTCGAATAGGTGGGCCTATCGATGTTTCGGGTGGCTGGTTTGACGCGGGAGACTACCTGAAGTTTGTAGAGACGGCCAGTTACACCGATGCGATTATGCTATTTGCCGTGCGCCAATATCCCAATCTTTTCGACGGCGGCTCATCCGACTTCAATTCTGAGGCCAGATTCGGGCTGGATTGGCTGCAAAAGATGTGGGACGACAACAGTAGGACGCTGTACTACCAGGTCGGCATTGGCGATGGCAATGCGCATATTGTGGCCGATCACGATATCTGGCGCCTGCCGCAAGCCGATGATAAGCTGAACGTGAAGCTGGGCGATCCGAAGTATTACATCAAATATCGCCCCGTCTTTCGCGCCGGGCCTTCGGGATTGCCCATTAGCCCTAATCTTGCCGGGCGTATGGCGGCAGACCTGGGCCTATGCTATCAACTCTACGATGGCAGCGACCCCGCTTATGCCAACAAATGTATCACCAGTGCCGAGCATATTTTCGATCTCGCTCAGACAAGCAATGTCAAGCAGCTACTGACCGCCTCGCCGCACGGATATTATCCGGAGGTCGAATGGCGCGACGATATGGAACTGGGAGCAACGGAACTCTACTTTGCCACGGCAATGAGCCATCTGCCGCTCGGACTGCCGCATACCGATCCAATGTATTACCTACAAGCGGCAGCACACTGGGCCTACGAATACATACATGGCCCGCATGATGGCAGTGATTCACTGAACCTCTATGATGTCAGCGGGCTGGCCCACTACGAACTCTATCACGCCATCACGCAGGCGGGAAATCCACAGGGTTTAGAGGTATCGCAACAAGACCTGCTGCACGATCTGAATAAGCAGTTGACGAATGGAATAACGCAGGCGAAAAAAGACCCGTTCGGACTGGGGATTGCCTATGGTGGAGAGGATGCTACACCACATGCCCTGGGATATGTGCTAGAGGCCGATTTTTATGACGAACTGACCGGGGCGAACACGTATGAGGCGTTCGCGCTGACACAACGCAACTGGGTGCTGGGCGATAACGCCTGGGGAGCTTCATTCATCGTTGGGGATGGCAGCACATTTCCGGATTGCCTGCAGCACCAGGTCGCGAACCTGGTTGGTTCGCTGGATGGTAAACCACCCATTCTGCTCGGAGCCGCCGTCGATGGGCCAAACGCAATCTCGTCCTTTAAGGGGTTGGGCATACCAAAAGGGGCCAGAAAGTGCCCTCCCAATGGTAGCGACCCGTACAAGATATTCACAGGCATGGGAGCGCGCTATTTCGACAACGTGGTGGCATGGCCAAGCACGGAGCCGAGCGACGATTACACTGCACTTAGTATTGTATTGTTCGCGCGAGAGGTGACAGGGGGGATGTAGGGGTGCATCATATCCACTGCCGATGATGAATTTGAACATTCAAAATTGGTCAGCACCCGTTCGCCATGTCATTCTTCGCTGCGCTCAGAATCTGCATCCATGGGCCACGGTTTCTTCGCTGCGTTTAGAATGACATGGTCAGGACCGCTTGGATTTCCTGCTTATTTTGTCAAACGCCACCCACTGCCCCTACTCATAGCGCAACACGTCCAGCGGGCGCACTCGTACCGCGCTCCATGCAACGAAAGTGGCAACCAGCATCGTCACCAGTGAGGTAGAGGCGATGATGAGCGCTACCAGCCAGGGACCGATGTTCAGGTCGGTATGGAAGACGAAACGGCTGAGCGCGGTAATCGCGCCCGTCACCAGCAGCATGGCGACCAGGGAGCCAAGCAAACCCACCAGGCCATTTTCGATCAATACGGTGGCAAGGACAGATTTGCTGGTGTGGCCGACAGACTTGAGGATGCCGATCTCGCGGCGTCGCTCAAGCATTGCCAGGGCGACGGCGTTGGCGATGATGATTAAGCCGGCAATCATGGCCAGAGATGCGATGGTCGTTAGCATGATAACCAGGTTGTCGAGAATCTGGTTGACGAAGGTATCGATATCGACGACGCTGAGAATGATGGCCGTTGGCACGGATTGATTGAGAGCCTTGCGCAAGGCAGGCACGGCGTTGGGGTCAACTTTCAGCGAGAAAACTTCCAGGGTGAGCGATTTTCCGAGTTGCAGCGTTACGGTGTCATCGGCCAGGATGCCCGCGAAATTAGGATTGCTGGTAAGCGACGAGCTATCATAAAAGCCAACCACCTTCAGTATCCTGGTGACGGAGCCGTCGGCGCTCTGCACGACCACGCTGTCGCCAATACGCAGGTTGACAGGCGCCAGTTCGAGTTGAGAGTCGAGAATGACATTATTGGTGCCAGCATCCTTCACTGACAGATTGCGGCCATTTTTCAGCGTAATGTCCGGCAGGTTATTCTTGCCGCCGCTCAAGTCGAAGCCCTGGATGCTTGTCAGATCGCCGACAATATCGCCTTTATCGATCTTATCGGCCCTGGTGACGCTGCGAACGATAGTATTGATATCGCGTCCACCAACCAGGACGGGATAAACTTGCGGCACGACCGGATTGACCAGCGTCTTGCCGGCATCAACGCCTTTCAATGTTTCCAGCCGGTTTGTGACAGCTTGCTTCTGGCTGGGAGATACCACCACGAAGACGTTATGAGTGAAGAGCGTACTCAGCGTGCTATTGACGGAGTCTTTGATGCCCTGTCCCAGGATCAGTACCATGCCAATGGCGAAAACGCCAACAAAAAGAGCGGTAAGCGTAGTCGTCGTGCGCAGGCGCTGCCTACCCAGGTTGCGATATGCCAGCATGACAGCAGTCTTCCACGAACGCGGCGCGAACAGGATCAGGCCATTGAGGATTGAAGCGAGCAGGTAAACCAGCGACCCACCTACCAGGATAATGCCAAGGCCGCCCAACACAACCAGGACATAGGTACCGAGAAGGCTGTTGCCTGAACGTATTGCCAGGTCGTTCGCGGCCTGCCCCAGGAAGAGCAGGGCGGTCAGGATGATTATAGAGGCTATAGTGATACCGAGCGCCACAAGTATCCACAGCAGCATGCGGGGGCGAGGGCGCTCATATACGGGCAGCTTCGAGATGGCCAGCACTAACAGGCCGAAGCCAAGTCCGAGCGCAAAGATTACGCCTGCTCCGCCATAGACTGCGATGGCCGCCGTTACCGGATCGCCCAGGATTGTCGAGGCCAGAGCGACGAAGAGTAGCGACAACACAACAAGCAATACGGCAGTAAGAAGCCAGGAGAAGCGCCTACTCCCCTCGGGGAGTTCGCGCAGCACGGCGAGCGGTCGCACCTGGCTGGCCTGTACGATTGGCAGCAGACCGAAGATCAAGGCGGTTGCCAGCCCGATAAACAGGCCTGATGCAATCGTCAGGCTGTCTAATACAACCGGCAGGTGAATGAAGAAGGCGCGCTCGACGACGAGACGCACAAGAAAACTGGCCCCCATACCGACAAGCGCCCCAAATATTCCGCCCATAATGCCCAATAGGGCAGCTTCCAGCCCAAAGAGCGCGTAGAGGTCAACCTGGCGGTAGCCGGTGGTTTTGAGCATGGCAATCTCGACCTGGCGACGGCGCAGCAACACCTGGATAGTATTGATGATGCCAATGCCGCCGATGAAGAGCGCCAACAAACCGACGATGCGCAAGAAGAGTCTTATCTGATCAACCTGCGACTGGCGCTGCTTCAGCAAATCGTTGGCCGTGATGACATTCGTCGTTGGAAATTGCGCGCTCAACTGCGCCTTGACCGCATTGATATTCGCCTGGGGAACGGTCATATAAATCGTGCCGTATTGGGCAGGTGGCACAATTCCACCCGGTTCGGGGATAGCAGCCAGGGCTGATTGCGAGATGATGACTTGCGGCCCGCGAAAAACGCCATTCTCCTGAATTTCTGCCGCAACTGTAATGGGTACGTAGCGCCCATCCAGCGTCTTCACTTCATAGGCGCTGCCGATATGGGCATTCAGGTCCTTGAAAACGGTCGAACTCATCGCCACATTTCTGCCATGGACGACGCCTTGAATTGTCAGATTGGAAGATGGCGCGATAAAGTCCGCCTGACCAACCAGGGGAAAGTTGCTCGAAACGGCGATAAAGGAAAAGGATTCTTCGCCGCCTGCCGGAAGCGCAATACTTCCGCCCGGATCATAGGCAGTAGCATAATCGGTGATGCGTCCCTGCTGCTTCAATCTATCGAAAAAGGCCAGGTCTTTCTGGCGCAAAGGAGCCAGTTCTGCATTCAGGCGGATATCTCCTCCATTTGCCTCGACAATATTGCCGATCAAGGCCTGATTGACGCTAAGGCCGACCAGTTGCAGGGCGACAATAGCCATCACCCCCACCGCGACACAGAAAATAGCCAGCACCGTACGCTGCCCGCCGCGCATCAATGAGCGCGTGGCATAGGACCAGTACAGTCCAAGTTTCATAAAAATCCTTAAGCTCTTATAGAGAATGTTTTATTTGCCTGCAATCAAGCAATAGCAATTCGTATGATAGAGGAACATGGCAACTTCTGCAATGGTTACGAACCCCTTTCCTCAAATCTTAACCATATCATAACCACTTCTCAATTCCCCAACCAATGATTTCTCCTTATGCTCTAGATTAGACTGTATGAACGAACTGATGAAAATCCATGCGGGAGACCGTCACTATGCTGAAAAAGTATCGGGGATATATCGTTTCGCTCCTTATAATACTCACGATGGCCTTGATAGGGATATCAGATACAAGTCTCATAGTCGCTCACGGCCAGAATAGCAGTCCGAGCGTCGGCACAACTATCACAGGCTCAGCCGAAGCTGTCACATCGTCCCT
Source organism: Ktedonobacteraceae bacterium (assembly GCA_035294305.1). Taxonomy (GTDB): domain Bacteria; phylum Chloroflexota; class Ktedonobacteria; order Ktedonobacterales; family Ktedonobacteraceae; genus DASRBN01. The sequence continues at coordinate 5,594 of DATGLD010000020.1, forward strand.
GGTATACAGGCATACCATCAATATGCAAACCGTACCCCCTGCTAAAATTACGTCATTCCATACACCCACTGTTAAAAACAGGCCATTGCTGACGGGTGTCAGTGCTTCAGCGTATGCTCAACTGAAAGCAGCGGCGGCTCATAACTCAGCGGCCCCTGTTGCTACTCATATTCTCTCTAACACGGATACTATACTTCCAGATACGCCGCCCACAATCACGAAGTTCAATGGCATGGCCGATTCACCGTCAATCTGCCCGCCGATTGGATGCGAACCGCCAGATATGGCAGTCGCCGCGTCTACGCAGTGGGTCTTCCAGGGCGTCAATACATCCTTCGCTGTTTATGACACAAAAGGGAACTTACAGAGTGGATGGCCGAAGACGAGCCAGGATTTCTTCGGCATCCCAAATCCGGGGAACTGTGACCCCAATGGCGCATATGTGACCGACCCGCGCGCTTTCTACGACTATGTCGATGGGCGCTTCTGGGTAGCTATGCTCCAACTACAGGGCGGGTTCGTCGACCGTTGTCCGCCGCTCTCGCTCTACTGGGTTGGCGTGAGCCAGACCAGTGACCCCAATGGCGCGTGGAACATGTACGCATTCGATATGTTGCTCGGCACGCAATATATTGCCGATTACACGCAGTTCGGCTTCAATAGCACGTCTGTTTACTTCTCGGTCAATATGTACAATAAAACCGGCTATGTCTACAAGTACGCCCAGGTCCTGGCGGCGAATAAGGCGCTTATGGAGGCTGGTTCGCCTGTCACCGCGAAAGGATTCAGAAAACTGAAGGTTGGAACAACTCTGGTAGATACTGTCCAGCCGGTCGAAACATTGGCAAAAGGCCAGGATGCGCCCGGTGCAGAATTACTGATCAGCTCATTCGATACCACTTCCGGCGGGGGTGAGTGCAGTCAGGGGTGCAGCGGGCTTGTGGTGTGGTCATTCACGAACGCAGACGAAAAAAATCAATCGCTTACCCAGGTCAGTGTTTCGACACCGGAGTATATCCTGGCACCGCAGGCAGATGAACCAGGATGCTCGCAGTGCATCGAGACGCTTGATACGCGCATCACAGGTACCCCCGTCTATCAAAGTGGTTTCATCACCTTTGCTCTTGAGACTGGAGTGAATAACGGGACACAGGTTGTGCCAGGCATTTTCTGGGGCGAAGTGCAGCCCACACTCGATCAAAACGGCAAAATTACTGGGGCTACGCTGCTTCAAGATAGCATCCTTGCCTTCCAGGGCGACCAGGCCGCTTCGTTCGGCTGCACCATGATCAATAAAGGCGGCAGCGTGCTGATGGTCTTCGATACAATGAGCAATTCGCTGAATCCCAGCATCATGTATACCGTGCATAAGAAAAGCGATGCGCCTGGAATGCTGGAGAATCCGAAATTCCTCATCAAGGGGTTACAACCAACGAATAATGACCGCTGGGGAGATTTCGAGGCCACCTCTTATGATGGCGCGGGCAAGAATCACGTATGGTTCGCGTCGGAATATGCGGGGGAGAATCAGGATTGGGCCTCGTATATTGGGGAGGCACAACTGTGATATACGTGAACAAAGGCCGATAAGGGAGTCTGTGAATATTCCCTATCTCAGAAAATTTTTGTCTCACCCCCTTGACACAATCCATACACTTCAGCTATACTCTGTGTCAGACAGGTAACACAGAGCCGGGAGAGAGGTGAAGCAGTGATTGCTGATTCTTCGTCCATTGCAGGAAGGATAGCTGATCGATATGGAAACTTTTTTTCTCGTGTTTGTTCTTGCTCTTGCTCTGGCAGGCGGCCTTTTCTTCAGTGCAGGCATGGGCTTGAGAGCGCGCATGGAGCCTCGTGAGGGAAGACTCAATTACTGGCAGGCATTTCAGGTACGCTCAATCCTCACCGATTGGCGCGTCTCCGTCGCAGAAGAACAGGAAAGCGTGGTCTTTCGAACGTTCTATTCTTACCTGGCGCTAGTGTGGGCTACTATTCTAATCGCAATCGGGATCGGATTTGTGCTTGCGGCCATTGTACTGTCCGGTCTGGTTCTGGCAATGCTTGGAACGCTGCTAGTGAAGGTTCCGTCGCCAATCCAGTATGTTGTGCTGGTAGTCTATATAGTGATAGTTACGGGCAGCGTGAGCGGATTGCTCTTCGCGATGCGCCAGATCAGGAGCAAAGCCGCGCATGGTGTGAGGTTCGGTGACCTGAGCCAACGGCGATCAGCCGACTACCGCTCACCATTGATACACTTGCTGGCGTTGCCTACTTTCCTGCTGATCACCCTTAGCACGATCCTGCTAGGGCTATCCTTAGGGCCGGTGGCACTCCGCGTACAAGCGCTGAGTAGCGTTCTTTTTATGCCAGGCTGGACGCTCTGGATCATCCCGGCGCTGATGCTTGCAATTGTCGCGCTGATTGAAGGCTTGATCGCTCGCATTGCGCGATTCCCGCGCTTCCTGCTCACACTCGCGCCCGAAATGGCCCGGCGCTACGATGATATGCTGCGCGCCATCTTCGCCGGTTGGCTGCTGACCAGCGAATTCCTGGCCATCGGCTGCCTGGCGTGGGCACAATATGGGCTGATCAATCTCATCCTCATTGCCCTGCATAGCACACCATCAGGAGCTTTGAGCGCGCTGCTAGGGCTGAGCTACATCTCGGTCATTCCGCTGCTGCTGGTCGCATCTCTCGTCTCAGCCCGTCATGGTCGGCTGGGCGGGCGTATTTCGCGGCAAATATGCCGGGTGCAACTGGGGGGTGCCTCGTGAGCGCTGGCCCTTTGCTGGTTGTTAACCATCAGAGTACAGTCCCGCCTTTTGAGCAGATCAGCTTGCAGATCCGCATGCTAATCGCCGAGCAAATTTTGCTGCCTGGAATGCTCTTGCCACCGGTGCGCCAGTTGGCTGAAGACCTGGGGGTGGCGCCGAATACGGTCATTCGCGCCTATGACGAGTTGGAGCGTGATGGCTGGGTGACACGTGCGGCTCGTAAAAACGTGGCCGTCGCCAGTCAACCGCCACCCATTCATGAGGTTCGCCTGGACCGACTGGCCCAGGCCGTCGCTGCCCTCCTCGAAGTAGCGCGCCTGCTCAATACAAGTCCTGCCGCCATCCACGCGGAAATCGACCGCCAGTGGCAACAAGAGGCAAACTCTTCTTTTTTCTCACATGAGAGAGGAGATTTCCTGACTTGACCCGCTAGACAAGGCTCATGCTAAAAGAGACTTGCGCGCGTTTTTGCCACTCATTGCACTCTTGCACACGCCGCGATGGCTTTTGTAATTCAGGTGGCTAACCATTGCCCAGGCTGAGCAGCATGCAATACTTGCGCCGTATCCGACAAATACCGTACCAGCCTGCTGAATTGCTCTATTGTGTCCCGCTGATTCTCCGATGCATGTGTAACGAGCAGGTAAATCAAAGCCCCATGAGGTATATTCTTCATTCCCCCCTGTTCGCTCAGCATCAACCGCGCAACAACTTCCGGCGTAAGCACATCGCCTATAGTGATTCCTGTCACTTTCGCAACTATCTCAGGGCGGTGCGCAATCTCTGAATTCAAAGGTTGATTGAGCGCCTCAGCGCTCAGCATCAAGAATGCGACATTTGTCTGCAAGGGCACGACCGGTTCGTGTTCCGCTGGAGCCTTAATCATATGGTGACGAGCGCCATCGGCTTCCACAATGACGACATCCGCATCGCTTTTCTGAAGCAGTTCATATGGTTGGTCGGGCTGCAGCCCGGCAAGTTTGCCGGCGCCGGTAGGGCTGGCGGCAACGGTAATACGCCGGTGCTGCTCCCAACTGGCGCGAATCATTTTGAGCAGGCGGGATGTTTCTGGCGAGACGATGAGGGTATCGGTCTCACCCCGCTGTGGAAAGTAGATGTTTGTGGTTGTGGTTGTGATGACGCGCTTCCCACGCCGGGCGAGTTCCCCGGCCAATGTAAACATAGTAGTGGTTTTGCCCCCGGCACCCACTATGGAGATAAGTGGATGGGCGGGTAAGGTAATGAGATCAGAAAGGAAAGGCATGGTAGCGCGATCCTCTTCCTCGAGTAGTACACAGAAAATTTGAGTCAATCACGTATTCACGTGACACGACGCCAGCAAAGTAATCATCATGGAACGGTGTACCCAATGATGGTCCTCCTCCCATGCTTTAAAAGACGAACGGTATAAAGCGTTTGGTATGGTGCATATACTCAATATAGGGTTGACCTAAAGCCCTGCGCAATGCTTGCTCTTCTACCATCACTCGGTAAGAGTAGCCAATGAAGCTCAACAGCATGATACTCGCCAAACTTACCCAATTGGCGGTGGCCAGACCTATTCCCAATACTGTTAACAGCGTTCCGCTATAAGCAGGGTGACGAATAAATTTGTAAGGCCCGCGCTGTACCACTGCCTGATCGGGCCTGGTTGCCACTTCCCGCGTAAAATATTGCCCCAGAGTCCGAATCGCGTAATGACGCAAGATGACACCCAGTACCATTAGCACTATACCGATTGAAACGAAGATGGAGCGATGCCATGTGATTGTGGCCCCTTGAATCAGACCAGCAAAAAAGAAATTCAGGAATAATCCGCTATACAACCCCAGCAGCAACACGACCATCGATCCACGGTCCTGTTTCTGAGCAGCTGGTTTCACACGTTGAGCCACCGCCCCTATCATTTCCAGGGCAAACCAGGCGACATAGACAACCCAGAATATGATCGCATAGACATTCAGACCATAAATCAGTGGCAGCATACTCACTTGCTCCTTCGATTAAGAGACTGCCTGTCTATTTCATAGATCGTATGCAAATTCCGCTCGTATTTTAGCACATCTGGCCTAAAAGAGAACATGGCACCCTTACGAGTGCCATGCCCAAAGCAGTTTTGGAGCAGGCATTTTTAGGCATCGCCAAAAATGGTGTAGTGCCAGCCCTTGCGAACGTCGCCAGATAGCTCGATCATCACATGCTTGATCTGGGTATAATCCTCGAAAGCGTACATCGACATATCCTTACCAACGCCGCTCTCCTTATATCCCCCATGCGGCATCTCAGGTGTCAGGGGCAGGTGATCGTTGACCCAGACGGTTCCGAATTGCAACACTCTACTGGCACGCATGGCCTTGTAAATATCTTTCGTCCAGACCGAAGCCGCCAGGCCGTATACCACATCATTGGCCTTCGCCAGCACCTCATCCTCTGTGCCAAAGCGCGAGACGACGACGACAGGGCCGAAGACTTCCTTTTGTACGATCTCGGCGTCATTGCGGTCTTCCGCAATCACCGTCGGCTCAAAGAAAAAGCCCTTTTCGAAACCCGTGACCGTAGCGCGTTTGCCGCCGGTGACGATGTTGGCTCCCGCCCGCAATGCGCGCTCGACAAAGCCCTCAACCGTCTCACGCTGCGTGGCAGAGATCAGTGGCCCCATATCGGTCGATTCCTGCGCGGGATCGCCGACGCGAAGCTGCCTGACCTTACTGAGGAATGAGTTCAGGAAACTATCGTACACGTCCTCCTGGACGTAGATGCGCGTGGCCGCCGTGCAGTCCTGGCCGCAGTTGACGAAAGCGCCGGCGACCGCGCCATTGGCAGCCGCTTCCAGGTCGGCATCATCATACACGATGAATGGCGCCTTGCCGCCGAGTTCGAGGTGAACGTGCTTGATGGTATCGGCGCCCGCGCGCATGATATGCTTGCCACTCTCTGTGCTGCCGGTAATGGAAACCATATTGACCTTACCGTGGCCGGCAAGTGCCTGCGCAACGCCAGGACCGCTGCTGATGATGTTGAGGACGCCAGGAGGCAGACCGGCTTCCAATGCAATCTCGCCCAGTTTGAGCGTGGTCAGCGGCGTCTCGACGGAAGGCTTGAGCACGACAGTGTTGCCGGCGGCCAGGGCCGGCCCAATCTTCCAGGCCGCCATCATGAACGGGTAGTTCCAGGGAGCTAATGAGGCTACCACGCCAACAGGTTCACGCCGAATGATGCTGGTATGCCCGCCGCTGTATTCGCTCGCGGCCACACCGGCAAGATGGCGCGCGGCACCGGCAAAGAAATGCAGGTTGTCGATGGAAAATGGGATGTCGCTATCGCGAGCCAGTTTGATCGGCTTACCAGCATCTTGCGATTCCAACTCGGCCAGTTCAGAGGCATGTTCCTCGACCAACGTTGCCAGTTTCTCAAGCGTGGCGGCACGCGCTCCATGCGGTAGGCCCGACCAGCGACCATCATCGAACGCTTCGCGGGCCGCGGCAACCGCGCGTTCCACATCCTCAAGTGTACTTTGAGGAACCTGGGCAATCGGTTCGCCCGTCGCAGGGCTGATATCGTCAACCGTTTTGCCCGAACTGCTAGCGACGAGTTCGCCATTAATGAGCAGTTTGTACTCGGCCATTCAGGATTCTCCTTTCGGAAAGGTAAAATAACGGTTCATTCCGGCAAGGACAGCCACCAGGCGCTGTCCCTACAGGTTTCGAATTTCGTAACAAAATGACAAAATAGATACGAATCTACAGAGTGAGATCCTCTCCTTTTGTCATTTTATCACGACAATGATATGTAATAAACCTTTCACGATCTGGTGTTGATCCAGCAGTGGAGCCAGAGATTCTTCGCTGCGCTCAGAGTCTCTGGCATTCGGGAGATCACGTGGGCTCCCCTTGTCCTGAGCACTGCTGGGGCAGCGCCGGTTCACGCTATCGTGACGGTGCGCGTCTCGGTAGCGTGCATGTCGTATTTTGCCAGCTCGCGGAAGAATGGTTCGGTGGGCACGCATGCCTCGGGGCCGAAACAGCCGCGCCGCGTTATTTGGCCGTTTGCCAGCATGCGCCCCGCGATGGCGAGTGGCACTCCGGTATCGAGCGCGCCCGCGCTGATACCCCAACGTCTATAAGGCAGGACGACGATCTGATTCGTGATCTCTACAGGCTGTCCATGCGCTTCACCATTCGCAACGATACGCAGCACATCACAATCCTGCGGCTCTACATTCTCGGCAGGAATCATGTCAAGCAGCTGCGCCAGCACTTCACGCGGCGAAACTTTGACCCCCTGCACGCTGATTGGCTCAGCGCTGCCAAAGCCAAGATCAACCAGGAACTTCAGTTTTGTCATGAAGTCGGGCGGGAAAGCGATCTTAAATGAGACATGACGAATACCCTTGTCGCGGAAAGATACCGGGAAGGTGGCGCATTCTGAGTGCAGCGAATAGGTGGCTGCCGCGCGTCCAATGGGCAAGGGGAAGACCATCTCTTCTACACCGCTCAAGGGTTTCTGCGGATACCATTTGCCATCCTGAAAAACCTGCGCATCCTTGGTGAATTCATCCAGAATGGTACGAATTGAGTAGGGCGCGACCAGGGGCGCTTTTGAAGGGGTTTCATCTCCACAACCAAGCTGCACACGAATGCTGTCAACGCTGTCGAGTTGGTCGACGGCGGCACGAGCGAGCAGGTTGGTGACGCCAGGTGTGCCACCCATACCCACGATAGCGGTAATGCCAGCCGCTTCGGCTTCCGCGGTCATATCCGTGAGCTTGCGTGTCATGTGGAAAAGGCCACCAAGGTCGGCATAATGCACCTTTTCCTGGATGCACGCCCGCAACACGGGCAGGTTGAAGACATATTCGACCGCGTTCAGGACAGTATCGGCCCCGTGCAACAGCTTGCGCAGGCGTTCCTCGTCATTGACATCGATCTGCTTGACCTCGATCTTGCTGCTGGCAAGCGCTGCCGCGACCTCGTGAGCGCGTTCCTCGTTATAGTCCGCGATAGTGATCTGATCCACGTCAGGGAATTCGGTCAGTGCGCGCACGGCAATGCGTCCCATAGCGCCGGCACCACCAAGTACAATAATTTGCATAAAGCCCTCTCTGTATGTTGTACAAGATCCCGGGGCCTGGCACCAGTCAGGAATGCCAGGCTACAAGTTATGCTACTGCCGTCGTGGAAACATCAAGAGTCGGATGTTGCACTACAGCCGGGGAAGCGGTTGCAGCCGGGGAAGTCTCTAGAACAGGAACCGTTGGCGTCGAAATGGTCGCATGCAGCTCCCGCAATGTATCTTCCAGACGGTTGAGGATGGTGTCAATCTCCTCATGGGTGATGATCAGTGGGGGCTCGACACGAACCACGCGCGAGTTATTGAGGGTACCCGAGATGAGTACGCCACGCTTGAAGAGGCCCGCGGCAACGGCGTAGCCAACGTCGTCATTCACGAAGTGCTGGCCGATCAACAAACCCTTTCCGGTAATGCCCGTGTATACATCGGGATGGCGAGCCGCAATGCCCTTTAATTGCTGGATAAAGTATGCGCCTTTTTCAGCCGCCTGTTCTGGCAAGCGCTCTTCGAGTGTCACGTTGATCGCGGCAATGGCAGCAGCGCAGGCCAGCGGATTGCCGCCGGTCGTGGTCGTATGAATGAAAGGGTTGCTGTTCATCACGCTCCATACTTTGGGCGTGGACATGAAGGCGCCAATAGGCATGACGCCCCCACCCAGAGCCTTCGCGGAAGTGATAATATCGGGGGCAACATCCCAATGCTCAACACCCCACAATTTGCCGGTGCGCCCCATACCGGTCTGCACCTCATCTGCTATCAGCAATACCTCGTACTCATCGCACACCTGGCGCAGGCGCGGCCAGAAATCATCGGGGGGAACAATAGCGCCGGCCTCGCCCTGCACCGGCTCCATGATGACAGCAGCAATATCATTGCCGACCTCCCGCGCTATACGCAACTGCTCCTCAACCGCATCCGCATCGCCATAAGGTACGTGAAAGACGTTATTATGCAAGGGCATGGCAGGGCGACGGAAAATCGCTTTACCTGTGAGGGATAAAGAACCTGTGGTCTTGCCATGGAATCCGCGCACAGCGGCAATGAAGCCACTCTTGCGGGTGTATAATTTGGCAAGCTTCATCGCGCCCTCAACGGCCTCCGTCCCACTGCTGACGAAGAAGCTATACTGGATATCGCCGGGAGTAATCTCGGCCAGCAGATGGGCCAGCATGCCGCGCAGAGGATCGAGTAGTTCCTGCGTCGGCAAAGGGCTTTTTTCTAATTGTGCCTGAACGGCCCTCACGACTTTGGGATGAGTCCAACCGAGGTTGAATAACCCGAACCCACCCAGGCAATCGATGTATTCACGACCCAGCACATCCTTGAAGGTTGCGCCATGCCCCGTCCATTCGACTGCCGCAAAGTCACCAGCCTCGGCGACCGATTTGCGGTACTCGATAAACCCGCTGTTGTAGTACCTGGCAAAGTTGCTGACGGTGGTTTCGATCAACCACTCCGCTTCGCTCTTGCCCAGGCGCGGCTTTTGTACGATGTCGAGATACCGCTGAGAATCGTTGAGGGCCTTGAGTAAGCCATCGCTACTCATAAAAAACCTTTCTCGTTAAGCGGACGAATAATAACTACCTACACCGACCCGCCTGTCGGCTTAGCACTATCTCGCTTCCTCATCCCGTATTTATGGCTATAGGAAATCAAGAGGCTTGTAAGTAGTAACGCGCCTATCCCTGGGGATAAACGCAAGTAAAAACTAAGGACGCTTGCTAGTGGATAGACTGAGAGTAACTGAAGCTGTCCGCAGGTAAGCTAAGCATTGTAGGGACAGCGCCTGGTGCCTGTTCTAGTGCTCCAAGGAGGACAAGGACGAGCCATTGTCCCTACAGTACCAGGGTTCCAACTGTATAGATGGGGAGAAGGCGATTCAGGGGTAGCAAGTGGACAGGTGGAAGCCACGAAATACGTAGTATTTCGGAATGTAACGGCCTCGTTTTTTTCCCGGAATTTCGGTAATTTTCACGGAAAACACCTGGTTTCTTTGCATTTTTTGCGATGTATACGTTCCTCTTCTCTTAGTATAGCCTATAAAGGGCGTAGAAGCAAGTCTTTGTGTTGTCCAAATTTTTGGCCTGTTGACGTTGCTCTAGCATACGTGGTACTATCACGAACAAGGAATCTTCCATGCAGGAGCTTTGCGAGAGATTCCGCTACATTCTAGATATCCACCTCTCTGAAACCATATCGTAGTACGTTTGTCTGAAATACGCTTATAACAAGGATAGGCAAAGTGGGAACATCAACCTGGCGCGAGCTGCTTAGAGCCATCATCAGCACCCCAGCAGAGCGTAATCGCCTTGCTGAGGCCGCCGGGGTGCGCTCGATTACATTGATGCGCTGGATTAGTGAAGCCGCTCAGCCACGTCCTGATAACATGCGCCGCCTGATCCGGGCTCTCCCACCGCAGTACCGAGACCAATTCCTGGAACTGCTGCAGCTAGAAGAGGGGGAGATTCCTGTTTCTTCAACGAACGACATCATCGGACAGGATGAGATCCCTTTCACCCTGGTTGATGAGATTCTGCGAACACGCGCAACTACTGCTGATGCGCTCCGCTTTTGGGCCGTCAGCAGAATGATTCTACAATATGCGCTGCGGCATCTTGATCCCGAACCTTTAGGCATGGCCATAACCGTGGTTCGCTGCATGCCCCCGGCGAAGGACGGAAAAATTCATAGCCTGCGCGAAAGCATAGTATATGGAACGCCTCCATGGAATAACGAATTGGAGCAACAAGGGATGTTTCTGGGGGCGGAATCGCTGGCCGGATATGTAGTGGCAACCTGCCACCCTGCCACCATTCAGAATCTACAAGACAATACTAACTATATCCCTTCCCAGCAAGGTGAGCATGAAGTAAGCGCGGCGGCTGTACCTTTCCTTTTCGCCGGCCGTATAGCAGGTTGCCTGCTTTTTTCCAGCACTCAGGCGGATTATTTTAACGAGTCCCGCTTTCCACATATTCAGGCCTATACCCACTTGATGACCCTGGCACTCGATCCCGAGAATTTTTACCATCCCTCGCTTATCGATTTGCGTATCATGCCGCCCTTGCAAATACAGCGAACATATCTTGACGATTATAAGAAGCGCGTGCAGCAGATACTGCGCGATTCTTTACAAAAAGGAGAACCCATCACATTTCTTGATGCAGAGCGGTTGGCGTGGCAATATCTTGAAGAGTTGCTGCTGAACCTATCTCATCAATTGAAGCATAAAGACACAGCAAATACAAAGTGAGGAGCATCACAATGGCAACGACACCGGAGCCTTATGGTTTACGGTCTAATGAAAGCGACTATTTTATTCAAGACAGTGGCGCAGAACTTGCACGTCTTGTAGAGCAAGAGCGGGCATTCGAACAGGCCCTTGGCGGCTTACTGCCGGAATACACAGATGAAAAAGCATTTGCCGCCTCACTTCATCGCATACTCGATGTCGCCTGTGGTTCCGGCGGATGGGCGCTCACGATGGCCCATACTTATCCACACCTGGAAGTGATGGGCTGCGATATCGATGAACGAATGATCGGCTATGCCAACTCACAGGCCCAGGTAGGAAAGCTCGACAATGCCAGTTTCCGCGTGATGGATGCGCGCAAACCGCTGGATTATCCCGATAACTACTTTGACCTGGTTAACGCTCGCTGGATGACGGTTATTGGAACTGCCGCCTGGCCAGGAGCCGTGCGAGAGATGTTCCGCATCACTCGCCCTGGTGGTCTCATCCGCTTGACTGAGAGCGAAGATTTCAGTATTACCACCAGTCCAGCGTTCGAACGCTGGACCGTGCTTATGATGCAGGCGCTCAAGCGAGCAGGAACCTGTTTTTCTCCCACAGGTCGTACCGGCGGCCAGACTATCATGTTGCATCGCTTCCTGCGCACCGCCGGATGCCAGCATATTGAAGAGAGGGTGTTCCCAATCAATTGGTCCGCAGGGAACGCCAGCCATGAACCAATGGTAATCGATCACCTTGCAATCGTCAAGTTAAGCCAACCATTTATCATACGCTTTGGCCTGGCCACTCAGGAAGAACTTGACCGGTTATATGCACAGGCCGAAGTCGAGATGCGGCTCGACGATTTCTGCGCGTTGTGGTACTTATACACCATCTGGGGCCAGAAACCCGCGGAATAACATCTAAAGACACCAGTCAGTATCCCTGCAGGCAGCCACAAACTCGAATCCGCAGTGCTGGTTACGCGACACTGAATATAACCTCAAAATGAGGAGGCAGTTGTTGTCTAAGAACTCCTCCTCATTTTGTTTGTAACACAGCCGGCCATTCCTGGCTCACCGTCGTACACAAAATTCTTTAAACTCTTCTACAATAAACTCTAGTGTATATAATATTGTCATATTAGAATATACTGAGAAAGTTCTACAGTTGTCTAATAATTCGTGCGGGTACGTATTGATTAATGCTTAATTGTATGCTACACTTGTAAGGTGGAGACCACGAACGGTGCATGAGAAGCGCCCTACCTGGCTCACCGCCAGGAGAATCTCTCATGTTATGTACCGATGAACCATACTGTTTTATTTGATACTGAAGCAATCGAAGAGATTGCCCGGAAGTATCTCGCAACTACCAATAGCTGCTCTTCAGTTATTTCCTGGGCAATCTGCCCTTTCAGTAAAGGCGAAAGGATACAGCGCAGGTTGCTGTGTGCCTTCCCTTGCTGAATTATGAACGCGAGAAAAGCAAGCCTATATTCTGGTTATTTTTACAGGCTATGACATTCGCACCTTCCAGATACAGTTTCCCAGTTACATCAAGGTTTGGTGTAACGAACTGCAGAGGGAAACGGATTGTTACGGTTTTTGCCCCTCGAAGGTAATCCACCTAAGCAAACAGGCGTATTACTAATCGGTAGGCTCTAAGTATCAGAAATTTCGGTCGTTGGCGAACGAGATATGCAAGGATGCAGTCTTTCCATGGCGCTTCACCTCATTATTACAACACTGCATCACTGCCGAACTTCCTGATTTCTGAGAGGAGGGATCGAAGGATTTAACCGGTTGCCACATTCGCGAGACCCCTGACCGTCGTAAAGTTTAGCATAGGCATTTTCCGTAGGTTGTAGTTACGGTTATTTATGCAGCTGCATAAGATGCCCACGCGGGGCATCGTGCGAGGAGGTACACCATGGCGACCAAAGTGGAGGATGTCCACGTTATCTGGATTGTGGAAGGGTTGGGATGTGAGGGGGACACAATTTCAGTTACCGCGGCGACCCAACCCAGCATCGAGGATGTTGTGTTAGGCGCTATTCCTGGTCTGCCCAGGGTACACATCCATAACAAGTGTATTGCTTTCGAGTGGGGCAAAGACTTTATGGATTGGTGGTACAAGGCAGAGCGCGGCGAACTCGACCCTTTTGTTCTCGTCTTTGAAGGTTCGGTCCCCAACGAAAAGGTCAAAGCCGAAGGCTACTGGGCGGCCCTGGGCGCTGACCCCGCAACGAATCAGCCTATTCCTGTGACTGACTGGATTGATCGCCTGGCTCCCAAAGCCCTGGCAGTTGTAGCATGTGGAACCTGCGCCACCTATGGTGGCATTCATGCTATGCAGGGCAACCCCACCGGTGCTATGGGTGTTGCCGACTACCTGGGCTGGAACTGGAAATCCAAAGCCGGCATTCCTATCATTAACGTCCCCGGATGTCCTGTGCAGCCGGACAACTTCATGGAGACTATCCTTTACCTGCTCTATATGGCGGCAGGCATGGCCCCGATGATTCCCCTGGATAAGGAAGGACGACCCACCTGGTTGTTCGGAAAGACCGTCCATGAAGGCTGCGACCGCGCCGGTTATTACGAGCAGGGCGATTTTGCCACCGAGTATGGCTCTCCCAAATGCCTCGTGAAGCTCGGCTGCTGGGGTCCGGTCGTGAACTGTAACGTGCCGAAGCGGGGCTGGATGAACGGCATTGGAGGCTGTCCGAATGTCGGCGGTATCTGTATTGGCTGTACCATGCCCGGATTCCCTGATAAATTTATGCCTTTCATGGATGAGCCGACCGGCGCGAAGATTTCCACCAATCTGATCAGCACCTATGGTTCGGTCATTCGCAGGCTGCGCAGCATCACGAATACCACCGACAACAAAGAGCCATCCTGGCGGCACAAGGGGAAGGAACTGACGACAGGCTATCAACCGACGTGGCGTCGCTAGAAATCACTAAGGCAGCTTTAGCAAAGGAGATAGTATTATGGCTACAGAGGTGAAACGTGGAGAGACTCCGGTCGAGCCACCACAACTTGTAGAGATGTCGTGGGACCCCATGACACGTATCGTTGGCAGCCTGGGCATCTATACCAAAATTGACTTCAAACAGCGGAAAGTAGTTGAGGCCTTCAGCAGTTCCCATATCTTCCGTGGCTACAGCATTTTCATGAAGGGCAAAGACCCGCGTGATGCGCACTTCATCACGAGCCGCATCTGCGGCATATGTGGCGACAATCACGCCACCTGTTCCGTTTACACCCAGAACATGGCCTATGGCGTCAAACCTCCGGCCATCGGTGAATGGATTATCAACCTGGGCGAAGCGGCAGAGTACATGTTCGACCACAACATCTTCCAGGAAAACCTGGTCGGCGTTGACTTCTGCGAGCAAATGGTCAAAGAGACCAATCCAGAAGTGCTCGAGAAGGCGAACAATACTCCCGCGCCACACGCGGCAGACCACGGCTACCGCACCATCGGCGATATCATGCGCTCGCTCAACCCCTTTACCGGCGAGTTCTATCGCGAGGCCCTCCATGTAAGCCGCTACACGCGCGAGGCGTTCTGCTTGATGGAAGGGCGCCACGTCCATCCCTCGACCCTCTATCCTGGCGGGGTCGGAACTGTTGCCACCGTGCAACTCTTCACGGACTACATGGTCCGTTTGATGCGGTACATCGAATTCATGAAGAAGGTCGTACCGATGCACGACGACCTGTTCGATTTCTGGTACGAGGCCCTGCCGGGCTACGAGCAGGTGGGCTATCGCCGGACCTTGCTCGGCTGCTGGGGATCGTTCCAGGACCCTGAGGTGTGCGACTACGATTATCGCACCATGGATAAATGGGGACGCGCTATGTTTGTGACGCCTGGAGTCGTCGTTGATGGCAAGCTGGTCACGACGAGCCTGGTCGATATCAATCTTGGTATTCGCATCCTGCTTGGCAGTTCCTACTACCAGGACTGGGAGAACGAGAGAACCTATGTGGATCGCGACCCGCTCGGCAACCCGGTTGACAAGCGCCATCCGTGGAACCAGACGACCATCCCCCGGCCGCAAAAGCGCGATTTCAACGACAAGTATAGCTGGACGATGTCGCCGCGCTGGTATGATAAGCGCACCGGCGATTACCTGGCGCTGGATACCGGCGGCGGGCCGCTCGCGCGCCTGTGGGCAACAGCCCTGGCCGGACTGGTGAATCTGAACGGTTACGTCGAGGCTACCGGGCAAAGCGTGAAGATTCGACTGCCGAAGACAGCCTTGAAGCCAGAGGTAGAGTTCGAGTGGAAGATCCCGCATTGGAGTAATGCCATCGAGCGCGACCGCGCGCGAACATACTTCCAGGCTTACGCTGCCGCCGTCGGTTTGTACTGTGTGGAAAAGGCGCTTGCCGAGTTGCATAAAGGCCACACTCAGACCTGGAGCGACTTCACGGTGCCAAAGGAGGCTATTGGCTGCGGATTCCACGAGGCCGTGCGCGGTGTGCTTTCCCACCACATGGTCATCGAGAACGGCAAGATAGCCAACTATCATCCGTACCCGCCGACGCCCTGGAACGGCAGCGTGCGTGATGTCTATGGCACGCCCGGCCCATACGAGGATGCCGTGCAGCATACACCGATCTTCGAGCAGAATGGCCCCGAC
Organism: Ktedonobacteraceae bacterium; assembly: GCA_035294305.1. GTDB lineage: Bacteria > Chloroflexota > Ktedonobacteria > Ktedonobacterales > Ktedonobacteraceae > DASRBN01. The sequence continues at coordinate 21,330 of DATGLD010000020.1, forward strand.
ACCTTTAAGGGTATCGATATTATGCGAGCCGTCCGTAGCTTCGATCCCTGCCTGCCGTGCGGTGTCCATATGTACCTGGGTCAAGGAAAAGAGCTTCAGACGGTTCTTTCACCTACCTTCGGTCTACACCAGTAGGGACAAGGGCTCGTCCTTGTCCCGCCCGCAGCCTGGGTAGGTCGTTTGACGAACGGCCTGTAGGGACAAGGGCTCGTCCTTGTCACGGTATCCCAACGAGGACAGGCACAAGGCACTGTCCCTACGGTAGTTCGTGGGAAGAAAGGGGATGCACCATGCAACAAGGCATGCAGGAACACGAGCGGCGCGCGGCACGTATCGAGACACTGATTCAGGAGGTTGCGGCGTTCTCTGACCCGAATGCTCGTGCTACGACCGAGGAACTGATCCAGGCACTCATGGACATGTACGGCGAAGGGCTGGCAAGACTGCTGGAAATCACTGCGCAAAGTGAAGCGTCGGGACTGGCGCTGATTGAGATGTTCGCGAACGACGAGTTGCTGAGCGCCTTGTTCATGCTGCACGGATTACACCCATTGGGTCTCGAGACAAGGGTTCTGCAAGCCCTGGACGAGGTGCGCCCCTATCTCCAATCACATGGGGGCAATGTCGAATTAGTAGGCATTGAGGGCAATGTGGCACACCTGCGTCTCCAGGGCAGTTGCCATGGGTGTCCCTCTTCCACTATGACGCTCAAAATGGCTATCGAGGAGGCTATTTACAAAGCCGCACCAGACCTCGACGCTATCCATGTTGAGGGAGTCATACCACTACCCGCCCGACAAGGCATCCCTATGACCTTCGTTGCTCCACGAAAACGCAAGGATAACGGGGATTCGACGAAACAGGGGAAAGCATGGCAAGTAGTTGAAGACGTAGAAACTCTTCCAGCCGGGGCGCTCAAAGCAATCACTCTACAGGACCAGAGCCTGCTCTTCTGCCGGATCGCAGAGAACTACTATGTATACCACAACCGCTGCGCCAACTGTCATATGCCCCTTGATAGGGGAACCATAACGGCAACGGCTCTTACTTGCGCTCAGTGCGGGCAAGCATACGATGTCAGCCGCGCAGGGCGAGGCCTGGATGACTCCCATCTATTTCTCGAACCCGTTCCATTGTTGATAGAGGATGACAGGGTGAAAGTGGCCCTGGCAGCATTATCAAAAGATGACCAATCCGAGGCGACCCTATCGACGCCCGCTAGATGAGGTGAGCAGCTATGTCGTCAGAGCAGACTAACAACAATGGTCAGAGCTTCGCTACGCCTTACGACGTGCTGCGCCAGTTCGCGCGCAGGCGAGAAACGCAGCCACCCGAGGAGCAGTGCGAACTGTGTAGCGTCGGAATACTGCCAAAACATCGCCACCTGCTCGATCTCTCAAATCGCACGCTGATCTGCGTGTGCCATCCCTGCTCGATCCTCTTCGGCGACCCTGGCGCAGGCGCCGGAAAATACAGGCTGGTGCCATCGCGTCACCTGTTCTTGCAGGATTTCCAGATGACGGACGAGCAATGGGATAGCTTGATGATCCCGGTAAACATGGTCTACCTGTTTTATAGCTCTCAAGAGAAACACGTCGTCGCTTACTACCCCAGTCCGGCAGGAGCAATGGAATCCTTACTCAGCCTGGAGGGATGGAACGAGCTTATCAGGGATAACCCTATCCTGAACGAACTGGAGCCTGATGTCGAGGCTTTGCTTATCAATCGCGTACGCAATAGGGACGGCGAGAATTATCGCGAATATTTCATAGTACCGATAGATACCTGTTACGAGCTGGTAGGCTTGATCCGCCTCAAATGGCGCGGTCTGAGCGGCGGAGAAGAGGTCTGGAAGTCGATTGCGGATTTCTTCGCGGGTTTGCGTGCCAAATCGCGCGTTGTTGAGAGGAGCGTCTGATGCCAGACCTGAATTTCGCGGTAATCGGCTCCGAGGCGCCACCATACATCGCCGTTCCAACGGTGCTCTTCAAACTACGCATCACAAACGCGAACGAGGAAGAGCAGATACAAAATATTAATCTGAAGAGCCAGATCATGCTTGCGGTGACACTGCGCCGCTATAACGCTGATGAAAAGGCTAAACTATATGAACTCTTCGGCGAGCCCGAACGCTGGGGTGAAACTTTGCGAGCGTTCCTGTGGACGCACGTTACCTCGGTGGTCCCGAGGTTCACCGGTAGCACTGTTGTCGAGTTACCGGTTCCCTGTACCTACGACTTCGAGGTAGTAAGCACGAAGTATTTCAATGCGCTCGAGGAGGGCGACATTCCGCTGACGTTCCTGTTCAGTGGCACCATCTTCTACCAGGGTGAATCCGGTAATTTGCAGATCGAACAGATTTCCTGGTCGAAGGAGGCATCCTACCGGCTCCCAGTCGCTACGTGGAAAGCTGCAATGGAGAATCATTTTCCCAATAGCGCCTGGATTCGCCTGCGCAAGGACCTCTTCGATCAACTCTACCGGTATAAGATGCGCTCTGGCCTGCTTACCTGGGATGACGTCCTTGAGCGCTTGTTGCGAGCAAGTAGTGAGGAGGTGCAGCGATGAAATTCGAGCAAATTCAGGAAATTGCCAATGCCGTCCTCTACGAGGGCTACCTGCTCTACCCCTACCGGCAGTCGGCCATCAAAAATCGCACTCGCTGGATATTCGGCGTCATCTATCCCCACGAGTACAGCGAGGCAAACGGCGGCATAGACCCCTGCACGACGCATACTGAATGCCTGGTCGAGGGCAGTGCGGATGAGGCAGAACTGGATATTCGGGTACGATTTTTGCACCTGCTCCTGCGCACAGTTGTGAAGCAAGGCACAACGGCCCAACAGCGCGCAGAGCAAAACACGACAGAATGGAGCCTGGCCAGTCGCCTCGCAGATGAACCTTTACAAGAGGGCATGGAGCGCGAGGTGAGCGCATTGAACGTTCCCTTAAGCGAAATCCTCGCTCAACCGCGGCGCGTGCCAATCGAATTTCCCGCCTCACGCCTGGTCGAACATTCCGCGAACGCGCCAGGGGCCGAGATTATACGAGAGCAGCACGCCATCTCCGGCGCATTCACCATCTCGGCGCGGCAATTGGACGCTCATCTTTTCAAACTGAGGATCGAGATCGAAAATACCACCCCTGAGACCGGCATTGTGACGAATAGGCGTGATGCAATCTTATTCCAGTCCTTCGTCTCCACCCATACCATTTTGCAGGTGCGGCAGGGCGCATTTGTTTCTCTGATGGAGCCACCCCCAACTTTGCGAGGGTTCGCCTGCGAATGTCACAACAGCAGCATGTGGCCCGTGCTGGTAGGCGACGAGGGAGAGTATAACGCAATGCTATCGTCGCCCATCATTTTGTATGATTATCCACAGATTGCGCCGGAAAGTCCAGGGGCGCTCTTTGATGGGACTGAAATCGATGAGATCCTTAGCCTGCGCATTCTGACATTGACTGATGAAGAGAAGGAACAGATGCGGCAAGATGAGCGGGCACGCGAGATACTGGAGCGGACGGAAGCCCTGACGCCCGAGCAATTTATGAAACTGCATGGCACTATTCGCGACCTGCGACCAATTGGAGAAGGAGGCGAATGATGATACGCCGCGGAGGGTGGGATTTCCCAGGCGAGGATTATCCGCCACCAGAATCGATTACTATCGACGGCAGAGAGATTCGGGCCGGCAACCGCGTGCGGTTGCACCCAAGAAAGGGGCGCGCGGATATTTTCGATCTGATGCTGGACGGCAAGACCGGGACAATTGAGGTCATCCAGCAGGATCTTGAGAATCGTGTCTACCTGGTTATCACGGCAGACGATGACCCCGCGCTCGAGCAGATGCAGACCGATAAGCGCGTCTTCCCCGGCCATCTTTTCTACTTCTTTCCCGACGAAGTAGAAGCGCTGGAGGATGCGCCGTGAGCCATCCATTGCCATTAGAGAATACTTCACAGCGTACAACCGGCCACATACTGATCGCCTGCATCGGCAACATATTTCTTGGGGATGATGGCTTCGGGGTCGAGGTAGCACAGCGACTGGTGCGCCGCGACTGCCCGCCGCAAGTGCGTGTCGTGGATTTCGGCATCCGGGGTATCGACCTGGCCTACGCGCTGATGGATGACTATGATACACTTATTCTGGTAGACGCTGTACCCCGAGGAGGTAAGCCGGGGACGCTCTATCTTATCGAGCCGGATTTATCGGGCTTCAGTCCTGAGAAGGGCGAGGAAGCAGGCAGGGTTGCGCTGGATAACCATAGCATGGACCCGGTGAAGGTACTTGCCTACGCCAGGGCGCTGGGCGCCAGGGAGATTCGCACCCTGCTCGTTGGCTGCGAACCAACACCCATAGGCGAAGGTGCGGGCTACGAAGAAATGCAGATGGGATTGAGCGAGCCGGTACAGGCGGCAGTAGATGAGGCCGTGAAGATGATCGATTCGCTGGTCAGGGACTTGATTCAGCAATAAAAACACTGTGGGTGGCATCAAGGGCCACTTTGCTGATCTTTGACAATCAAATCAGATCATACCTCTCGTCCTGCAGGGACGGCGGCCAAATTTATTAGGGTTGCCGGATGAATATATCTCATGGAATTGGCATTTAGTTCAAGAAAGGGAAGAAAACCATGAAATTTGTCGGTATAGTAATAGGCTTGCTGGTTGCAGCAGGCATCGGCTACTTTATCGTCCAGGCAGTTCCTGATATCCAGCGATACATGAGGATACGTTCGATGTAGCGCGTCTGATACGCCTAATCCTGGAAACGAGGCCGGTCATGCACGAACTGGCTATTGCCGAGAGTATCTTTGATGCTGTTGTAGCCAAAGCAACCGAATGCAATGCCACGCGCGTGAAAAGCATACGGCTGAAGATTGGCGAGGCCACCAGTATCGAGATTGACTCGCTGACTTTCTGCTTCGAGATGCTGATCGACCTCGATCCACTTCTATCAAGGGCGCAGTTATTGATAGATACTGTGCCGCATCGCGCGCGATGCCGTCATTGCGACAAAGAATTTGCCGTCATAAACTTTATCGCTCAATGTCCCACATGCCATGAATGGTCGAATGAGATCGTTTCTGGTACCGAAATGCAGATCTTGGAGATGGAGATCGACAGTGCCGAAAGTGACCATCGCTCAGAACATCCTGGCCGCTAACGATAGCATTGCCTTGCATATCAAACAATCCCTGGCGGCACGCGGCATTCGCGTCCTTAATATCATGAGCTCGCCGGGGGCAGGCAAGACAACTTTGCTTGAACGGACTATCGAGCGGCTGCGCGGGCAACTGGGGATCGGCGTGATCGAAGGCGATATCGAAACAAGCGCCGACGCGGAACGCATCGAGGCACGGGGCGCCGAGACGGTGCAGATCAATACGCGCGGCGCGTGCCACCTCGAAGCGCACATGATTCGTGACGCGCTGCAACAGGTAGACCTGGAACGAATTGAACTGCTTATCATCGAAAACATCGGAAACCTGGTCTGCCCGGCCGATTGGAATCTAGGAGAGGATATGCGCGCCGTTATCGTCAGCACCAGCGAGGGCGATGATAAGCCGGCCAAATACCCGCAGATGTTCGCCTCATCACAGATTCTGATAGTGAATAAAATCGACCTGCTTCCGTATGTGGATTATAACGTTGAGAAGGTCAAAAGACAGGCTCTGGCCATCAATCCACACCTGCGGCTATTCGAGATGAGTTGCCGGACAGGTGAAGGGCTGGATACGTGGTGCGATTGGTTACTTTCATTTGCGCGTTCAGACAAATAATTGGCTGGCAAGGGCGATGAATCGGCCGTGGGCGCGATGAATCGGCCCCTACAAAGGTGTTATCTATGACATCGACGATAGGATCGACAATTCAGCGCAGGCGCATCCTCATTCATGGCATTGTGCAGGGGGTGGGCTTCCGGCCTTTCGTGTATGGACAGGCACAGCGCCGGGGACTGGCCGGTTTTGTCTTGAACGATAGTGATGGCGTCACCATCGAGGTCGAGGGGCCAGCAGAATCGCTTGATGCTTTCGAGTGGGTGCTGCGCCAGGAACCACCACCCCTGGCACGCATCGATTCTCTTGTCTCATATGAGATAGCGCCTCAAAACGAAAGCCGCTTTTCAATAGCACACAGCAATGCCGGTACAGAGCGCAATGCGCTCATCTCTCCCGATACCGCAACCTGCGACGATTGCCTGCGCGAGCTCTTTGATCCCACTGATCGTCGTTTCCGCTATCCATTCATTAACTGCACCAACTGTGGCCCGCGTTTCACCATTGTGCAGGACGTGCCCTATGACCGCGAAAAGACGACTATGCGCGTCTTTCCCATGTGCCCGGACTGCCGCCAGGAATACGAAGACCCGCTCAACCGCCGCTTCCACGCGCAGCCCAATGCCTGCCCGGTTTGTGGTCCCCAGGTTAAACTGATCAATTGGAAATGGAGCGATGCTACTCCTCTCGCCGCCAAAAATGCTTCTCCGCTTATGCAAGCAGCGCACTACCTCGCGGGAGGCGCCATTCTCGCTATCAAGGGATTGGGTGGCTACCACCTGGCCTGCGATGCCATGAACGTTGAGGCCGTACAACGACTGAGACAACTGAAACAGCGTGAAGCCAAACCTTTCGCAGTTATGGTGCCTGACCTGGACATTGCCCGGCAACTGTGTTTCATTAACGATGCTGAAGCACAGCTGCTACAATCTCACAAACGCCCCATCGTCCTGCTGAATGCTCGCTTGGACACGATACATCCGGCCTCTACCTCCCCTGCGCCAGCCGTCGCCCCGGCCTATAACACCCTCGGCATTATGCTGCCCTACACACCGCTGCACCACCTGCTTTTGAGCGACTTCGCCGCGTGTATCGGCCCTGAGCGCCCGGCGGCGCTGGTGATGACGAGCGGAAACCTGAGCGACGAGCCTATTGCCTACCTGGACGAAGACGCACAGCAGCGCCTTGCCACCATTGCCGATGGGACGCTGACCCATAACCGCGCAATCCATATGCGCTGCGATGATTCGGTTGTACGCGTGACGAATGCAGGAGAACAACTTTTCCGTCGTTCGCGTGGCTATGCGCCCGAACCGGTACCCTTATCGTTCGACCTGCCAATGCCCATCCTGGCATGCGGGGGCCATCTCAAAAACACCTTCTGCCTGGGCAAGGGACGACAGGCATTCATCAGCCATCACATTGGCGATTTAGAAAATCTCGAAACCCTGACTTCTTTCAAGGAGGGCATCGAACACTTCCAACGCCTATTCGATATCTACCCGCAGGCAATCGCCTATGACCTGCATCCCGAATACCTGGCGACGAAATATGCCCTCGATACCACCATTCCGCAAAAAATTGGCGTGCAGCATCATCACGCCCATATTGCCAGCGTACTGGCGGAACATGGGTTGCAAGGGCCGGCCATCGGCATTGCCGCCGATGGAACCGGCTACGGAACAGACGGGGCGGTATGGGGCTGCGAGATTATGAGCGCCGGCCTGAGCGATTTTGAACGCCTGGCCCATCTCGCTTACGTACCGCTGCCCGGCGGCGAGCAGGCCGTTCGCCAGCCATGGCGTATGGCGGCAATCTATCTTCAACAAGCATATGGTGACGCCTTCCTGAAGCTGGATATTCCATTCGTACATCGATTAGATCGCTCAAAATGGCGCACGCTATCGCAGATGACTGCGCGGGGCATCAATAGTCCACCTACTTCTAGCCTGGGGCGGTTATTCGACGCGGTCGCAGCCTTGCTCGGGCTACCTGTGGGAGCGGGTGTCGAACCTTACACGGGAACCTTGCTTTATGAGGGTCAGGCAGCTATCGAACTCGAAATCGCGGCACAGCCAGCCGCTGCCGAAGCGATTGAGAATAAGCGACAGAGCATCTACCCATTTACGCTCAAGATGAGAGAGTCAAAGGCAACACTATTGGATGTGACGCCAATGATTCGCGCTATCGTCAGCGATATCCAGCAGGGCAAACCTGTATCATTGATAGCCAGCAGTTTCCATCGTTCCATCGCCGCGTTGCTGGCAGCGACCTGCGCCGGAGTACGCGCCCATACGGGCATGAACATCGTTGCCCTCAGCGGGGGTGTATTCCAGAACAGGTTGCTGCTCGAGCAACTGGTGGCATGCCTGGAAGAACTCTCATTTCAGGTCTATATCAACCGACTCGTACCGCCAAATGATGGTGGCCTCAGTCTCGGTCAATTAGCGGTTGCCGCCGCACGACTCAAGTAGATGCATTTATAAAGGAGGCAAGTATGTGCTTAGGTATTCCAGGCAAGATTCTTGACATCGTAGATGATGAAAACTCGATTGCGAAAGTGGATGTCTCAGGTGTCAAGCGTAATGTGAGTGTCGCGCTCGTACGCCCAGAGGGTATCGCCCCTGGCGATTGGGTCTTGATTCATGTTGGCTTCGCGATGAGCAAAATCGACGAAAACGAGGCACGCGAAACGATGAAGGCGCTGCAATTGTTGGGCGAAACCTATACCGACGAACTGCAAATGCTGCACTCAAGTCAGATCGAATGAGGCAATTGAGATGGTGAATGGAGGTTGAGATGGCAAGGTCCGATCTGATGGAAGTCGTTATAGCTCGCTTCGAGCAAAGCATGACTGTACCCGAAGCATTTTTTACGGCAGAAGCGGAGCGGATTGCTGAGGCCTGCTGGGCGATGGCACGCCGTTTCCATGCCGGAGGAAGGCTGCTGGCATTCGGCAACGGCGCGGGAGCGACAGACGCGCAGCACGTCTCAGTCGAGTTTGTGCATCCGGTCATTGTCGGCAAACGAGCATTACCTGCCATCGCGCTGACCAATGATAGCGCGACCATGAGCGGACTGATGGCCGGCGGAGACGCTGAAATGCCTTTCGTACGCCAGCTTCAGGTATTGGCACGCCCGCAGGATATCGCAATGGGCTTTTCGCCGGACGGCAACTGCGATAACGTTGTTGCAGCGCTGCGATTGGCCAGGCAGGTGGGCCTGCTGACGCTCGGTCTAACAGGAGCCGATGGAGGCCAGATGCGGCAAACGGAAATGGATTTTTGCTTCCTCGTCCATTCGCAGGACGCACTGGTAATCCAGGAGACGCACGAGACACTCTATCATGTCCTATGGGAACTGGTACATATTTTCTTTGAACACGAGGGGTTGTTGACATGAGCGATGAGGCAAAAAAATCACTTGATCCTAGCTTCGTAATCGATGCTGGCATGTATTGCACACCTTCGGAGGATGGGCATTGCACAACATGCTCGGACGAGGCATTGCAGGCGAAAGTCTTGCGCATTGATGAGGAAACGGGCCTTGCGCTGGTGGAGGTGATAGCCGAGGAGACCCGGACTGAGGAAGTCGATGTTAGCCTTATTGAGAATGTCGCGCCCGGCGATTTGTTGCTGGTACATGGCGGGGTTGCAATTGGAACTGCCGGTATTTAGGTGAGGTTTCGAGAAGAGATAAACAATGAGCGACCAGGAAGGTTCTGAATACGACAGGCTATTTTATCCTTTCCTCTTCGAGGGAGGTAAATCAAGCAAAGAGGATGTACTCGCGCAGGTGCGCCATTCGACACTTGAAAAGTGCCGCGAGGTGATTGGGCTGCGGCGGGCAACGCTCGAACATGCTGGTGAGCGCATCGTTGACGCGGCTAAGGCAATGGCGCAGGCTTTCGCTCGTGGGGGCACGCTGCTGGCCTTTGGTAATGGCGGAAGCACCACCGACGCCCAGGACCTGGTGACAGAACTGCTCAATCCACCTTTTCCCGACTGGTCGCCGCTGCCGGCCATTGCCTTGACGAACGATATCGCGGTGGTTACAGCGGTGGCAAACGATGTTGGATTCGATAATGTCTACGCGCGCCAGGTCATTGCTTTCGGCAGGCCGGGAGATATCGCGCTAGGAATTTCGACGAGTGGCAACTCAACAAATGTGCTGGTTGCGCTCGAACAGGCCAAAAAGCAGGGACTGGTGACGGTAGGATTGACCGGCTATGACGGCGGCAAAATGATGCGTTCCAAAGTAGTCGATTTTTGCATTAATTCGCCAGGAGACCATATTCCGCGTATTCAGGAGGCGCAGGCAACAGCCTACCACGCGCTCCTCGAGGTGATCCATGTTCTATTGAAAGAAGGGAAAACCATATGAGCATGAAGTATGTTGACGAGTACCGAGACCCAGAACTGGCCAGGCGCATCGCTGCCGAGGTCGCAAGAATGACCGCTGGCCAGCCACTTAAGTTCATGGAGGTCTGCGGCGGCCACACGCACACGATCTACAAACATGGGATTGAAGATGTATTGCCGCATAATATTGACCTGGTGCATGGGCCTGGCTGCCCCGTCTGCGTCCTTCCTATGGGCCGTATCGATGACGCCATCGCCATTGCTCGTATGGATGGAGTCATTTTCACCACTTTTGGCGATATGATGCGCGTGCCTGGGTCAAGAGGCAGCCTGCTTGATGCCAAGGCCGAGGGAGCCGATGTGCGCTTTGTCTATTCACCGCTCGATGCCTACAAGCTGGCACGCCAGAATCCCGACCGCCAGGTAGTCTTCTTTGCCATCGGTTTCGAGACGACCGCGCCCTCAACTGCCGTCACGCTGCTGCGCGCAAAGGCCGAGGGACTCAAGAACTTTTCCGTCTTCTGCAATCATGTCACCATCATTCCGGCAATGAAAGCCATCCTTGATTCGCCCGATTTGCGGCTGGACGGCTTCATTGGCGCCGGACACGTGAGCATGGTTATCGGCATGCGGCCCTACAATTTCGTTGCGCGCGACCATCACAAACCGGTCGTGATTGCGGGCTTCGAGCCGCTCGATATCATCCAGGCGGTATATATGCTTGTGAAGCAGATCAGCGAGGGGCGAGCCGAGGTCGAGAACCAGTACTCGCGCGTCGTGCGACCCGAAGGGAATGTCAAGGCGCTGGAAGCGATGGCTCGCACCATGGAATTGCGTCCATTCTTCGAGTGGCGTGGCCTCGGTTTTATTACGCACAGCGCGCTGAAGCTGCGTTCAGAGTTTGCCGATTGGGATGCTGAACTACGTTACGAAGTGCCGGGCTTGCGCGTGGCCGACCCCAAAGCCTGCCAGTGCGGCGAGGTACTCAAGGGAGTGATCAAGCCATGGGAGTGCAAGGTTTTCGGAACCGCCTGCACGCCGGAGACGCCCATCGGTACCTGCATGGTTTCCCCAGAAGGGGCATGCGCCGCGTACTTCAACTATGGCCGTTTCTCTATGGCCGCCGAACGCACGCGCTTGAATGTTCTCCCAATGACAAATTAATACTCCTCTGGAGGCAAATATGGATACATCAAGGCCGGATAATAGTGAGCGCATCGACGATGTGCTGAAGAAGATCGAGCGCACGCGACAGGCGCGCAGGCATAAGTTCTACCTGCGCGACGAGAAGATCAACCTGAGCCACGGCAGCGGCGGCAAGGCCACGCATAACCTGATCGAGGGCGTCTTTGCCCCCGCTTTCTCGAATCCCCTGCTGGATTCAATGGACGACGCGGCAACCTTCGGCATCGATGGCACGGGGCAGCGCCTGGCTTTCACCACCGATACATATGTGGTAAGCCCTCTCTTCTTCCCGGGCGGCGATATCGGCAAGCTGGCGGTGCATGGCACTATCAACGACCTGGCAATGGCAGGGGCGCAGCCGTTATATCTTTCGGCAGGCTTTATTCTGGAAGAGGGCTTTCCCATCAGCGAGCTGCGCCGCATCGTGGCGTCGATGGCAAAGGCGGCAGCGGACGCGGGTGTAGCAATCGTCACCGGCGACACCAAAGTGGTGCAGCGCGGCAAAGCCGATGGCCTGTTCATCAACACAGCGGGCGTGGGCCTTATTCGCGCTACCTGGCCGATGGGACAGGCCCAGGTGCAGCCGGGGGACAAGGTATTATTGAGCGGCCCGGTCGGCGATCATGGCATCGCCATCATGCTGGCACGCGAGGCGCTAGATATCGAGGCCGATGTGGTAAGCGATACGGCGCCCCTGCATACAATGGTGGCCGCGATTCTAGAAGCCGCCGGAGACGCGGTTCATTGTATGAAAGACCCCACACGTGGCGGCGTAGCGACGACATTGAACGAGATCGCCATCGGCTCCGAGGTCTCTATCGGGCTTCATGAACAGGCCATCCCTGTGCGCGCGGAAGTGCGCGGAGCCTGCGAAATTCTGGGCCTCGACCCGCTGACCATCGCCAATGAGGGCAAGCTGCTCGCTCTCGTCTCACCCGAGAAAGCGGAGGCCGCGCTGGCCGCCATGCGCTCTCATCTGTTGGGAAGCGAGGCGGCGATTATTGGCTCTGTGCAGTCGGAGCCACCGGGGATAGTTTTCTTGCGCACGGATATCGGGGGCATGCGGGTTTTGGATATGCTGGTGGGAGACCCCTTGCCAAGGATATGCTAAAGAGAAACACTGCATCATTGAGGTGAACAGGTCAAATTCATATTATGATGGTACCAAGAAACTGGACAGGGGAATAAGATAGAATAGCTGTATCGAGAGAGGCAGAAAAAGGAGGAAAAGATGGCGGGACAACGCAAACGATACAGCGCAGCCCTGAAGGCAAAAGTAGCACTGGAAGCTATCA